>NZ_JBREXD010000008.1:0-30974 GCF_052920985.1 Pseudomonas sp. HK3 | reverse complement strand
ATTGATACCATGCCATAAAAGAAACCTTGAAATAGAAAATGTACCAACGTATGAAAATTGAAGTCGTCCCACTCCCAAAAAACAATAGGCACTTGAATTGCGCCTTCGCTTTCTATACGAGCGTATACCGTCGTGAGTTCATAGGGAAAAAGGTCAATGGGAAAAACAATATTTGGGTGTGAAATAAATTTATCATCTACGGCAACTTTGTCGCCACCATAAAAGTAGGATATAACTTGCTGATTGTTATTGATTACGTAGATATCGACATTATCAAGAATGGGATACGCGATTTCTAGTGCCCACTCTTGGTTGAGTACATTGTGGTTTTCTACCTGAAATTTTAACCAATAGGCATGGTTGGTAAAGCCAAAGTTAATCTCGTCATCTTTGTTCTTAGTCCAATTTTGAGAAGGGGACTGTATTTGTTCGATTCCGATGACATCGTCATCTTCTTGTAGGTACTCAATATGAGGTGCCACACGATAATTGCCATCATTTGCTAAGATTAACGGGCTAGCATTCACTGACATAACAGTGAGCAGCATGACAATGGAAGCTACAAAACTAAGCATGTTTGACCCGTTTATTCCCTCCTTATAGGCTAGATCAATGGCCTGATACGTCAAACAATAAGATGTCGAATGTCGTTGCTAGTACGCTATCTTTCATTAAGTTATTATCGACTCCCTTGGTGTTATCAATAAGAAAGCGTGCTGATATTGTACAAAAATGGCGCTTAATATGATGGCTGTAGTAGAGGCATTTTTAGTGGATAAAGTGAAATTGAGTCAATCTGTATAAATGATCAAACCCCATACCATGATGCGTATATTACTAGACGCTATTGAAAAATATTATTTTTAAATAGCCTATAATATATGCATTTGCAATCATGAGCCTAAGTGAGCGGCATATAAATTTGCAGGCCATCTCGGCCGCTATTTTTGACTGCATACAATGCTTCGTCAGCCTTGTTGCCAAGCCAAAGTGAGTACCGATTTTACTTCGGCCACACCAATGCTAACCGTTAGGCTGATTTTATTGTCTATACCATTAGGTTTGAAAAGATGCTCTCGCACTCGCTGTATAATGTAGCTGGCTTTTTCTCTTGCTTGATCTGTGTTGCAGTCACCTAATAAAATGATAAATTCTTCACCGCCAATACGAGCGACAAGATCATGCATGCGACAACAAGATTGGATTATCTCGGTAAATTCTATTAAACAAAAATCACCAACTTGATGGCCGTATTTATCATTTATTTTTTTAAAAAAGTCGATATCTAAAATCATCAAACAAATTTTCTTTTTCTGCCTATCTTCAAGACTAATTAATCGCTCTGCATTTTCGATAAAGCCTCGACGATTCATTATTCCCGTTAAAGGGTCACTAATGGCTAGGCTGGCCAGTTCTTGATTGCTGAGTTTAAGCGCAAGGGAGAGCTTTCTAAAGTGATAAATAATGACACTTAAATATGGCTAAAACAAAAAAACAAATTGCGATAATTATGATAATAAAAGAATAATTAAATTTTTCTGTATGTTTAAATAAAAACCCTTGAATGTTTGTATCCCCATCAACCATTCCAAGTTCCTGATAAAGGCTTGCTATATGTTGCCAGCGACCAGGGTTCATATGCCCTGTTTGCACAAGATCAGGTAGCACTGCTTTTCTAACTAAATTGGCTTCGTATAAAAGATGCTCCTTACTTTTATTTGGCGCATACTTTTTGGCAATAATATCAACAGATTCTTCAATATTATTTAAGGCATATTGCCAACCCTGTAAGCTTGCTTGTTTGAATCGTTTAACAAGACCTGGGTTGTGCTTAGCAATTTCTTTATGGGTGATGAGTACATCACTATAAAAGTTAATGCCATAATCCCTAGGTTTAATAAGATGAAAATCAATGTTTCTTTGTTTTAATAGGTAAGGCTCATTAGAGATATAGCCATTGTATGCATCTATTTTACCGCTGATTAAATCTTCGATATTAAAGCTAGTAGGTTTAATGTTCACACTATCGATGGGAATACTTTCTTGTTTGAGTAGCGCTAGCAATTCAGCATTGGCAGGCTTGGGCAATGTCATTAATGTGCGGCCAGGGAAATCTTGAACTATGCGTATATTATTTGATTTTAGTGTGATCCAGACCAAGGGAGAGACTTGGCTAATGGCTGCTAATGCGACAACAGGGTCACCTTGGATAAAATTTATGATCACAGACGAATTACTAATACCAAAATGAGCATTACCTTGAATGACCTCTGTAACCGAGTTAGGTGCACCTTTACCACCAGGCTTGATGTTAACTTGTATGTTTTGGTCCTTATAAAACCCTTTTTCTAATGCCATATAGTAACCAGCAAATTGAAATTGGTTATACCAGCGCAGCTGTAGATCAACCTCATCTGAGGCTTGTAGATATAGTGGATGCAATAGGAGGCAAGTTAGGATCGCAAACGTGAATCCAATCTTGGCGGTCATGGGCTGTGCCAGTTTGATAGGAATGATTACCAGTATAGATAACTAAACTTTTTTTATCGACTTTTGCGTCTGGTAGAGTGGATTAATTAGGATTAAAGACGTATTTGTCCATTTGTAATAGCGAATAGTTATTTGATAGTTATCTTTAAATAACGTTTTGTTATTTTTGCGGCGTTGTTGTATTTAGTGAGCAGAGGATGATTGTTCAATATTAGCGTTCGTATTATATAAAAGTAGTCGTATATCGATAAGCTGTGCAAGTCTTAATGCGCCATCTGACGCATGTACTGAGCAGAGATTTTTATCATTTTTTAAGTGTACTCATTAAATAGCCAAGTATTAAACTTGGCTATTTTTTACTTGTTACAGATACTTTAGCCGCGCTGGCGATTAAATAAATTGAACATCGTGTCTTTCTCTCGTAATAAAAACAGTGCGGCACACGCTGCCCACATTGGCCAAGCGGCAAAGAATAATAAACTTCCATTAAATGGGTCGAGGTATTTAGCAAATGCTGAAAATGTAGAAACGCTATGAATAATCAGTACAAAACCATAGGTAAATGTTTTTTTATAGCCGCTTAAGAATAGTAATAGTATTGCCATCTCAATCGCACCAATGACATACATGATGTTAAATTCGATGCCTTCTAAAAAGTAAAAGTGTGAAAAGACCTTTGCGGCATGGCCGGGGTTAATAAACTTATCCACTGTCCACATAAATATAACAAGAAAACAGTGAGCCTTAGTAACAGTAACGAAAGTTTAAGTTTGTTTTGGTCAGCCATGATTTATCCTCGGTAGGTGATGTGTATCAGAGCCATAGAGATCGAATGAGTTAAAAATAGTTGAGCCTCAGCCACCGCCGAGTAGTACGGCGATGGTTTATGCTTGATGGTACAAAATATTAAATGGTAACAGCATCCAGTGCTTGGCTAACATCTGCGATAATGTCATCAATATTTTCAATACCCACCGAGATGCGTACAAGGTCAGTACTAACGCCCGCTTTTGCGAGTTCTTCTTCATTCAACTGGCGGTGAGTAGTAGAGGCAGGGTGACAGGCAAGCGATTTTGCATCACCAATGTTAACTAAGCGTAGAATCATTTGCAGGGCATCAATGAACTGAGTGCCTGAAACTAAGCCACCCTTAATGCCAAAGCTTAAAATACCACTGGCCTTACCTTGAGTGATTTTTTTGCACGTATCAAAATACGGGCTGTTTTCTAGCGCCGCATAATTTACCCAGCTTATTTTTTCATGCTTGTTTAGATAAGCAGCCAATTTCTCTGCGTTTTCGCAGTGGCGCTCCATGCGTAAGCATAGGGTTTCTAAGCCTTGTAGAATCTGAAAAGAATTTAATGGGGATATGGCAGCACCTGTGTTACGCAGTGGCACAACGCGGCAGCGACCAATAAACGCAGCAGGGCCTAACGCTTCGGTGTAAACCACACCATGATATGACGGATCAGGCTCATTAAATACAGGGAAGCGCTTCTTATTGGCCACCCAATCAAACTTGCCAGAATCAACAATAGCACCACCAATAGAGGTGCCATGGCCACCAATGTATTTGGTTAATGAATGTACGACGATATCAGCCCCTAGCTCAAATGGGCGACATAGCACTGGGGTTGCGACGGTGTTGTCGACAATGACAGGCACGCCATGTTTATGTGCAATCTCAGCTAATTTGGTGATGTCGACAACATTACCAGCCGGGTTACCAATGGACTCGCAAAAAATAGCGCGGGTATTATCATCAATGGCACTTTCGAAGCCGGCATAATCGTCATGTGAGATTAAGCGTACATCAATACCTTGGTTTGGAAGTGAGTGGGCGAATAAATTATAAGTGCCACCGTATAGTTGGCTAGTGCTCACAATATTATCACCCGTTTTACACAAGCATTGGATGGCATAAGTAATGGCCGCCATACCAGATGCAACAGCCAATGCGCCGATACCACCTTCCATTGCTGCAATGCGCTGCTCTAAAACATCCGTTGTTGGGTTCATAATGCGGGTATAGATATTACCTGGCACTTTTAAATCAAATAAATCAGCACCATGCTGGGTATCATCAAAGGTATAAGATGTTGTTTGGTATATAGGCACAGCGGCCGATTTAGTGGTGGCTTCAGATGTATAGCCATGGTGTAGCGCTAACGATTCGAGCTTCATGAGAGATCCTTTAATAAGCGTAAATAAATACCTAACACGGGTATGGCGAACACTTTACTGTATTTTTATTAACATGTGCATGGCTAAAACTAATCAATGATACAATTATCAATATTTATATATTTTACGGGTGACCATTTTGAAGTTAAACAAACGATTATCTTCAGTCACAGTTAAGTTCTTATTGCCCTTGTTGATTGTAATACTTGCGGTGCAATGGATTATTCCTGCCATTGGTATTCATTTTGTAAAAAAATGGTATGCCGAACAAGGTGATGACTATGAGCTGACAGTGGGCGAGTGGTCATTTGTTCCTTGGCAGGGGTTTATCAGCTTAGGAAAAGTGAAATTTCGCTCTGGTGAAACGTTATCTGTTATTAAAGAGCTTAAGATAAATGTTGGGGTCATGGACTTATTGCAACGTAAAGTAACCATAGAAACACTCTATTTTGATGGCTTACAGTTAAATATAAATAATGGAAAAAAAGGGTTTAGCGCTGTTGGCCTATCGTCAGATTCATTGATGAGGGATACTGCTGAAACAAATGAGGATAACCAAGAAAAAAGTATTGAGAGTCATTCAGAGCAAGCATCGGAAATTTGGGATATTGAAATTCAAAACATTGAATTAATAAATCATCGTATTGGGTTTGCACAACCTGATGTGAATATATCGCTTGAAATCAATGACATCAATATAACAGGTAAAGTAGGTTCTCATAATTTGATGATCGATAGCCAAGTATCATTACAAACCTTGTCATTAAGCGACCAAAAAATTGAGCTAGCACAGCCACTCGTATTAAAATTAAAGGGTGAGTTGATTGATCCATTTTCACAGGCGAAATTTAAAGGTGATTTACAGCTTAGCGCGGCTAAGTTCAATACGCCTTGGGTCTCTCCTGCTGGGTTTGACCAATTAGCATTATCTGGCTTAGATGTCTCATTGTCACAGCAGTCGCTTGAGACATTGGAATTAACCGGGTTGGTTGTAGGTAAGCAGTTACTTAAATTAAAGCAATATAAAATCAACGACCTATCATTTGAAAAAAACAAACTGATGACAGGCTTGCATGAATGGGCAGGCCTAGCGTCAATTATTAATTTGGATGAGCAAGGTAATATTGCAGGATTAACGCTTCCATCAGCCAACGCTGGTAATACAGATACGAGTCAAAACGCAGAAAAAATAGAAACAGAAGATGTAGCTACTCAAGATACGCTAGACCACGCGAATGAATTTGAGTTGGCAATATTAAAAATTGAACAGGCGGATAACGATGTGAGTACGGTGCATGCTATTAACAAGCATGTTAATCCGAATTTAAATATCATGTTTAAAATTAATGAATTTTTTGTCAGTGATATTAATAATCAAAACCAACCGATGAATATTCATTTTCTAAGCCAAACCGATGAATATAGCCGAGTCAGTCTAGATGCAAAAGCGGCATTCGATTCTAGCCTAAGTGGTGATGTGTCGTTGAATATCCGTCAGTTTGATTTGATTTCATTAAGTGGGTACGTTGAAAAAGCAATTGGCTATCATGTTAACCAAGGTCAATTAACGTTACTCATGGGCTTGAATATTAATAAAGGAAAATTAGCAGGTGACGGTAAGTTAAAGATCCTTAATAGTAACTTGCAGCCTTCAGATCAAGCCACGATGAATAAAATTAGTAAGCAAATATCCATGCCCATTGAGACCGCACTATCTTTAATTAAAGACGATAGTAATAATATAGAAATGAGTATTCCTATTACAGGTGATATGAATGCCCCTGATTTTGGTGTAGATGATCTGGTTGCTCAAATTAGTAGAAAAGCATTAACAGCCGCGACATTGCATTATGTGAAGCAAGCCATTTTTCCTTATGGATTATTAGTGAGTGTGGCAGGCTATGTAGGTGATGAGCTATTTGCTATTTCATTAACGCCACTAGAATATAATGGTGAAGAGTTTGATGATGAACAAAGTAAATACCTAAATAAGGTAGCAGGCTTAATGCTAGAGAAAAGCACCTTGCAACTAAGAGTGTGTGCACAAGTGAGTCAGAAGGATGCCGACAATGAAGACTGGTATGCCCCTGCGTTAGATAAGGCCAATAAAATTAAGCGTTATATTGTTAAGCAAGACCCCGAGCTTGCTGGGCGCATTGTGCTTTGTCAGCCTAAGATTGATGAAAAAACTCAAATTAAGATGGGATTTTAATGGCTGAAATCGTCGAAAATCTTGCAGTGTACTTACTGTAGTATGGGCGCTATGAATAGAGTCAAATTGTTTGAATCATACATATTGATCATTGATGATCATCCGATCTATTTGGATGGTCTTGAGATGCTATTATCGCATACACTAAATGCCACTAAAGTGCTTAAAGCTCGTAACCTAGATGAAGCTAACGCATTGTTGAATGCAGGCGTTCAGTTAGATTTGATCCTGTTGGATATTCAACTTAACAAAATGAGTGGTTTTGACTTATGTGAACTTGATTTATATAAGAATCAAGCCATTGCGATCTTGTCGGCATCAGAAAATCAAAAAGATATTATTCAAGCTAAGAAATTAGGTCTTTTGGGCTTTTTAAATAAGGCTTGTGAAAAAGATAAACTCATTTCTGATATACAAGCCTTATTACAGGGTAATTGTGTGTTCCCTGAAATCATACCGTATATTGCTTTAACCCCAAGGCAGCAAGATGTATTGAATCTACTGGCGCAAGGCTATCCTAATAAAACAATTTGTAATCAATTGAAATTAAGTGAAGCGACGGTTAAAACGCATCTTCGGGCATTATTTAATATTTTTGATGTCCATACTCGTACACAGTGTGTCAACGTAGCACGAGATGAAAACCTTATTTAAACTTAAGTAATATGGACCTTAAGCGTGATAATGAAACGGGTTTTGGCAAATAATGGCTTTTGTTATTTTGGCAGAAACGAATAAGATCTTCATTACTACGTGACGAAATCAAAATACTATTTATATTATGCTGATGAGTATGACCAATAATCGTCTCTCCGCAGCCATCTGATAAATCCCAGTCAGTAATGACACAATGCCATTGTTGCTTCTCTATGATGCTCATAGCGTGCTGTAAACCATTAGCGCATATGACGTTATGGCCCCAGTTTATTAATGATTTCTTTATGTCTTCTAATACATCAGGATTATCATCAACTAACAAAATAGCGTTCGATAATGGATTTTCATGCTCTATGTTATTTTTTGAGATTACATCGCTCAATGGTATCGTCATTGTAAATTCAGTATGATTTAGGTGGCTATTGAATTGTAATGAGAGCCCTAGTTTTTGACAAAACTGATATACAATGGCTAAGCCTAACCCTAATCCATTTTTGGATTCTTCTCCTTTTATAAATTCACGATACATATTCTTTTGTGTTGTCTCTGGAATGCCCTTTCCATTGTCGGTAATACTTAAAGTGACACAGTTATCTTCAAGATTACTTTTGATATCAATGTTACTTGCATCACTATGCTGGATAATATTTTCAATTAAATTATGAATAATACGGCTTAATAGTGTTATATCGCTTTTTATATGACAAGCGTGTATGTCTAGGTTTAGATTGATATTATGCTGTTTTAATCGAGGTATGAAAGCTTGTGTGTTTTGAGTGAGTAAGTTTACTAATGAACTGACGCTTATTTTTGGTTGAATAAGATTTAGATTTATTTTTGAAATATCCATCATTTGAGTGAACATGGCATTCAGTATATCTGCGCTGTGATTCAAATTTTTAATATATATGTCATTGGGTTTCTGCTGTTGTAAATTTTGTGCGATGAGTGTCAAGCCTTGTAATGGCTGGCGAATGTCATGGCTAGCAGATGCTAAATATTTATTCCGCTGTTTGATGGACTTTAACGTATCATTATGATGAATGTCTAGTATGCGTTTACGTAAAAAATTAGCCCGTTGATTATGTTCTGTTACATAAGCGCCAATGGCGGCCGATATGAAAACAATACTTAAAAACAAAACATTATTTATATATTCGTTAAAGTTTAAATAAAGAAAAGGCTCTGTGATCGCATACATAAAAACCATGAATATATTGATACTAAAAGCCACATAGAAGGGCATTGCCATTATAAAAAAAGCATACATCATAATAATCATCAAACCTTCGTAAGGCAGATTAATACCCTGAGTATGTGATAACCAAATAATATAGATAACACTTAAACTTGATATTATTAATGTTGTGCAATAGACCCATAAATAATATTTAGGTGGTTTAAAATATAGCCAAAGCGTTGTGGTTATTATAATTGGCAGTACAATAAATAGACGAATGATAGACGTATGTAGCGCAACATCAGGGCTAAGGGTAAACCAGTCTAATATAGTAAATACAATAATGAATATGGCGGCCGAAATACCGATAGGCAGTACGCGATTTAAAATACGTTGACGAATGAATCCCCTAAATTCATGTTCAAGTGCAGGAGGAAAAATAAGCCAAGGGAAACCCTTGGCGATGGTGCTTTTTATCATTGATAGTTTATCCATAGTTGAATTTTGCCTATGAAAAAACCATCTCTCAAGTAAAGCTTTATCTATTTGTGTTGTTCAGCCAGTTGCCATGCTTGAATCATGCTGTATTCCTCGGCTGTAAAGACTTGCAAGGCGAGTGAGTCGATTTCGTGCTGCTGTGTTTGCTTATCGAAACCTTGGCTTACGATACGTTGTTTCTCTTGAGCAAAATGATTGTACTTTCGTTTGATAGCATATTGGCGTTCGTAGTCACTGACGATTGCCTGTGCGTGTTCGCTGTCGAAATGTTCAAATGCAAATTGACTGAGCGCTTCAATGCTTGGCTCTTGAGATAATAAATCACTATAAGCCTGCATTGCCTTGGCTTGTTTTTCTTGATGATTCAGGATGCTGGCCATTTCTTCTGGTAGTTGTGATTTTGCTAAATCTTTAATTTGCTGGCGTTCTTCATCACTTAAAGTCTCATCTAAATCGCTTTTCATGTTAGCGAGTGTGTATTGTGCGTAGGCTTCATCATCGACAAATAATGCGTGTGCTATCTCTTCACCTAGATGGACGCGGCGTAAGTTATATAATGTTTGCAGGCCTTGTTCTAATTTTTCATAACGATAATGAGCATCGTATTGTGAGCGTTCAGCGTTGATGGGTTGTGCTAGCTCATCAAAATTGGCTTCTTTAAATGCTAGATAGTTTTTAAGTATATCCATTGCTTGGTGCGCCGCTGACGCTGGTAATGCATGATAAAGATGTAAGCGTATCCGTTGTAATGCTTGCTCAGGTGTCACTTGTCCCACACTGCTTAAAAAATAATCCATGAAAGCTTTCAGTTCGGTATCGATAATTAAATTACCTTGTTCATTTACTCGAATGAGTCCGGCAATTTGGGTATCTTTACTGTCTTGTGAAAAGGGCGTTTGTAAGTGACTAAAATCAAGCGGTTCTTCATGCATGTTTTCTAAAATGGTTTGAGCCCCTCGTAAGGGGTTTTGGTTATGTGTGATATCATTTTGCGAATGCAATGTAATGTCATTATGGAATGCATATGCAACGATTAGCAGAAAAGCTGTACTTATACCGACAACATATTTCATAAGTCTGACCTTTATTGTTATTTTCAATACGACGTTTGCACATCCTTGTGCGTCGCTTATATTGTAAAGATTAAAGGCCTTTGCCTTTCAAACGGTTTGCATGCTTGGTATAAAGCGATACTGGGTTTGTCCAGCCATTTGCTCCTAATACATGATTAATCGCATCGACATGGTTCATATGGTAACTATCACCAATAACTTGACCAAAGTAAGTGGCACATACACCAACTAAACCATCACTTTTTTCATTACCAAATACTTTTGATGTTAGATATAAAAATGGATCAGAAATATCTAATAAGTTAGTAGTGGCATCATTACCTGTCCACGAAAATAGTTTGATACTCTGGCCATGCACATTGTGTGTTTCGGAGCTTTTAGCACAATAGCTGGATGTGTTAATTCCCCAAGGACTGTAATTATTAATTTCAGTTGTGCCAGCCGTGGTTAATGTTTCGAGTGCCGCCACTGAATTTTGGCTCAGGTTTTGACCATTCGATGAAATAGCATCAATGATACTACCTACAGCATTAGCAACGGTGGCAACGGTGGTTTCTGTAACTGAACTCGCAGGTATTGCACCACGTAAAAAGTCGGCGACTTTTGAGCCTTTGTTTACCCCATTAATCGATGTGATGGATGCAATATAATTACGTGAATCCCCATAGTTTAATAAAATACGCGAGGTAGGCGACCCTTGTGAGTGGGCCATAATATTGACTTTTCCACTGCCGTATTTTTGAGCACAGCTTTTTACTTGTGGGGCTAGTGTTGCTGCACGATCAAAGCTAGAAGCAAAACTACTAACCGCCGTGACGCATACTTTTGCACCGTCTTTTGTCAGGTTGTAAGGTATGTTGTAAAAATAATCGACAATGTTACCTAGGCTGTCCCAGCCGGTAACACCATGAACTAACATGATTGGATGTTTTGTTTTGGTATATCCCCACCAGGCCAAGCTGGAATGAGAGAATAACACCAATAAAAAGGCACTTAGCCCAAAGGTGATTGCACGCATTTTTTTCTCCACTTTTTATTTTTATATATGAGCCATGTGTTTTTACACTGTAAAAACAGAATAAGATGTTATGCCAAGTATTGGATGCGAGATATCATCCATATGGTCTGGTCTGGATACGACAGGGTATTTTTAAGGGCTTATTTTGATGAATAAATCTTGAGGGAATTTATAAAAATGTGAGGCGGTTCGCAGATAAATTTATAATCCAACACTGGAATAATATTTTATGCTTAGTTTATTATTTTAAATTTTTTACTGCCAAATATTTGGCTAAACTTTACTTCTCTATCAATAAAATATTGGGTAATATTTTCTTTTAGGATATTGGACATATCTGATTTAACCCAGATAGCGATTCTGGCATGTTCAGGTAGCGACTTAACGAATGAAAAGCGTTTTTTCACTGCGCCCGGTTGTAATGTTAAAAAAGGCTTGGCTCCAATAACCGTATTAATCTCTTTTCTAAAACAGGCTTCAACAATTAAAAAATAATTATCAAATGTTGAAATATTCATAGTGTCAGACTGTTCTGAAAAAAAATGTTTAACTGAATAATGAGCAGCAGAATGACGCAGTACTGCGATTTTATTGGGTGAGTTTTTGGGAATAGGGTTGTCGTTAAACTGATACATGTTGATGGTTAAGAGGCTGGAAACTAATTGCTTATAGCCATGACGAACTAAATGACGATTAACTTCGTCTGAATACCCCCAAAGCAATAAGTCGAAAGGGTTATCATCAATGGCTTGTTCGATATCTTCTATTGTTGGTCCGCCGCTAAAATTAACGGGTTGATTGATATTCGATGAAAAGTCATGAAAGATTGTTTTTACGCGTTCTAAGGTTACTTTATCACTGAAGATACCTTGAAAGAAAAAGCTGAAATCTTGCGAATCATTCGCCCAAGAAGATAAAGACGTTAATACGACAGCAGTGAAAAGGCACGATTGAAAGAATCTAAATAATGTCATTTTTTAAATAGTATCACGTCAGTCAGTAAATCGGTTTCAGGATGGTCACCTGGGTGATTCCAGTAACGTTCAATGCCCATGGGTTTGTTTTGAATTTTCATTTTCTGATGTCGGCTGGCTGTAATGGCTAAAGCCCATGCATTGCCCATGAAGCGATAGGCACCTTTGTGTTGCACCACAAATGTGTCGCACGCTTCAAGTGTGTCGCAAACAAAAGGAGGCTCTATATCAATAGAATGTGCCACAGGAAAGCAGGTAAAAAATTCAGATTCAGTTGTGCTTTTATCCATATACTCATATAGGCAAAAAAGTGGGCCATCGATGGATAAACGGTTGGCCTCAAAGTAAGCATTTAATCTTGCCATGTGGCTTTGCATAGCCTGTCCAATTTTTGGAATAGTGGCGCGTCCTTTTAATGCAATGTAATGCACTTTAGGCTGATGGTGTTCGCCAATTATTGAAGGGGTGCTTAGCACGGATCCGGTTTCCAATTGGCTTTGAAGCATGAGCAAGCCGCGATCGTAATCCATGGTAATCCAGTTTTTTATCATGCTTTTCATGAATATCAAGTACCAGGGCAATTGACTTGTCATAATCCATGTCAGCACACTGCTGTTGCCACTTTGCAGTATTTCGAAACGCACTCGTGCTTTTGAGGGGAAGGGGCGTAAAATTTCTAAGGCCATGTCTAGGCTGACGGTATCTCTATCGATGAGAAGCATGGAGCCAGCTCCGATCATGTCGCCATTCCAGCTATAACCCGCGCCTATTTGCTTTTGCTCGCCATAGTATTCTACGGGGCAGCTTGGCTCTAAAATGAGCCAGGGGGACCAAGTCGGCCAGTTTGTAAAGTCAGACAGGTATTCGATGATATCCGCGCATGGTGCCTTGATTGTTGTGCTGCGACGCACTTCGTAGCGGAACATGATCACTCCCCATTAAATGGTTCTATTTATCAGTGTAAATAGCTTTGCTGAAAATGAAAGGTACAAAGGGGCTGTGTTGTCATGGTTTGATTAAATAAAGTTACCCAAGGCCATTGAGTTGTCATATTTCTCTTATAGTCTGTGCTTGGTCATTGTGTGGTAGACCATAAAACGAATCATTGGAGAATATAAAATGCGTGCTTACCGCAGAATACAGCTTACGTTATTAATATTATTATCGGCATTGTCTTTGACTCATGCTTATGGCGAGCAAGCTCGTGATCAGGAATATCAGTCCTCAATTCATGACTTTTTTAAACACTGGCATAAGCGTTATGAAAAGGCGCAATTAGGACCTCGTCCTCAGTTCTTGGTAAATGATATGGCGCAAAGCCCACTCAAGAAAAAACTGCAGCGCTGTGACAAAGGGCCATTTAAATCCAGCAAGTTCTCCATTGGCCACCGCGGTGCCTCTATGCAGTTTCCTGAGCATACAAAAGAGTCTTACGTTGCGGCTGCTAAAATGGGAGCCGGCATTGTGGAGTGCGATGTAACGTTTACAAAGGATAAAGAGTTGGTTTGTCGTCATTCACAGTGTGACTTGCACACTACGACGAATATTTTGGCCACACCTTTAGCTTCTCAGTGTTCAGTGCCGCCGGAATTTGATAGTGAAGGGCGTTTAATCAATGGCAGCGCAATTAAGTGCTGTACCAGTGACATCACGGTTGCGGAGTTTAAATCTTTAAGTGGCAAAATGGATGCTGCTGATGTTAATGCTACCAGTATTGCAGGATATATGAATGCGACAGCAGACTGGCGCACGGATTTGTATGCCAGTAATGGCACGCTGTTAACCCATGCTGAAAGCATCACATTACTTAATGAGTTAGGTGTGGATTTTACTCCAGAGCTAAAATCACCATCCGTTGAGATGCCATTTGAAGGCACATATAGCCAGCAAGACTATGCTAACCAAATGATTGAAGAATATCGTCAGGCTGGTATCCACCCTAAACGTATTTGGCCACAGTCGTTTGATCAGCAAGATGTATTACATTGGATTAATGAATACCCACGTTTAGCGCGCCAAGCGGTTTATCTTGATGGTGTATACGATACTAATATCAGCTTAGAAACCATGCTAGATTGGCGCGCACAAGGTATGAATGTACTGGCGCCACCTATGTGGATGTTATTGGATGTAAATAGCTATGGTGAAATCGTGCCGTCCCAATATGCGCTTAATGCTAAGCAAGCCGGTTTTAAGTTAATAACATGGACTTTAGAGCGCTCCGGTTTACTAAAAAATAATGGCGGCTGGTACTATCAAAGCTTGAACGGTGACCTTGGTGGTGAAGATGTTATCAGTACCGATGGTGACGTGTATGAAGTATTAGATGTACTTGCAAAAGATGTAGGCGTCATTGGTGTGTTTTCTGACTGGCCTGCCACCGTAACCTATTATGCGAATTGCATGGGTTTGCGTTAAAGCAGGTGATACTAGACAACCGGTTGCAGTTTAATACTGCAATCGGTTTTATTCGCTGAGTTTGGCAAAAAAGCCGGCTACATTTAATCCCGTATTTTGATCAATCGTTAACGAAATACCAAAACCCGCCATGCCATATGCAAGAGCATCAAGGTCGGAGGATGAATCATCATTTTGCCATTTGTCATAACCGATTTTTAAACCAACAAGTGCTGGTAAAAGATACTGTGTGATTTGCTTTCTTTTATAAAAATCAAAATCATCTACTATTTCTTTAATTAAATTGTTTTGTTTATTACCAATCTTTTGTATGTCACCAAAAACCTCTTTGTAATCCTCAAGGTGGTTGTCGAGTTGTGTACTCATGGTAATTTGCGTGGCAATTTGAGTATTGAGTGTCGTAATTAAGCGTTTTTGATTGTTAATTTGTTGCTCCATCGCGCAATTACCACGATATGCGTTATAGATTGTGTCATCTAATTGTGTGCCTGCTGGTAAAATACCCGGTTCAATAACCTTTTGTGTGATGTAGGCGTTTAACTCATCGTCACTACATTGAGCAATCGCTTTGATTGGCAGGCATATTAGAATGGCTACAAAGTATGTGTTTAAGTTCATTTACTTTCCCTTTTAACATTAATAATTTTTGATTCGCGGCGGCTAATGCAACATTGCTATCGTAGATGGGTTGAGAATTTAATGCGCTTTCCATTTTATTCACCGTCGCTGTTAACGATGTAAGATTGGATTGTCCTTGTTTGATAATTGTTTGAATGCGTTGCTCTAATGTATCGCCTTCAATACCGGCTTTAGCGAGTAAGCCTGCTAAACGGGCTTGTTCTTTTTTGTGATCGGCTGAGGTCATGAAGTCACAGCGACTAAGTGGATTAATCGCGCATAAAGGAATGTTGTTGAAATACACAATGCTGGCCGATATCAGCAATGATAAAGAAAACCCTGCTATAAATAGCTTCATCTGAACCACCTAATCCTTGGCTGATAAAAGAGACGCTTTAAATTAAAGAAAAAACCTATTGATAGCAAACATAAAAAAACCGTTTGTCCCTTTATAGGACAAACGGTTTATTTCGAACCCGTTTAAAAGGTCATATTACTTTTAACTATTCGGCATCAATCAATGCATTGTCACGTACCGCGCCTTTATCTGCACTGGTTGCAAACTTCGCATACACTTTCAATGCTCGGCTGACTTTACGTGGGCGGTCCGCTACTGGCTTCCAGCCTTTTTTATCTTGCTCATGACGACGATGAGACAGCTCTTCAGTGCTTAGATCAACATTGATTGAGCGGTTTGGAATATCAATATTGATGATATCGCCAGTTTGCAGTAAACCAATCGCACCACCAGAAGCGGCTTCCGGTGAGCAGTGACCAATTGATAGACCAGAGGTACCGCCAGAGAAACGGCCATCGGTTAATAGCGCACATTCTTTACCTAAACCTTTCGATTTAAGATAAGACGTCGGGTACAGCATCTCTTGCATACCAGGGCCGCCTTTCGGGCCTTCATAGCGGATGATTACGATGTCGCCAGCCACTACTTCGTCAGCCAATATGCCCTTAACCGCGTCGTCTTGTGATTCAAATATTTTAGCCTTACCTTGGAAAACATGAATGCTTTCGTCAACACCCGCTGTTTTAACCACACAGCCATCTAACGCGATGTTGCCGTATAACACTGCAAGGCCGCCTTCTAGTGAATACGCATTTTCAAGGTTACGGATACAACCGTTTTCACGGTCGCCATCGACGGTTGGATAACGAGTGCTTTGGCTAAATGCCGTTTGCGTCGGAATACCTGCTGGGCCTGCGCGATAAAACTTCATAACCTCATCGCTTGGGTTACGCATGATGTCCCACTTATCTAGGGCTTCTTTCATGGTGGCACTGTGAACCGTTGGCAGTTCATTATGTAACAAACCTGCACGATCAATTTCGCCCAAGATACCCATGATGCCACCGGCACGGTGAACGTCTTCCATGTGATAAAGGGGCGAGTTAGGCGCGACTTTGCATAACTGAGGAACAATACGAGAAAGACGGTCGATATCTTTTAAATCAAAATCTAACTCGGCTTCTTGAGCGGCGCCCAATAGATGAAGAATCGTATTGGTAGAGCCACCCATTACGATGTCGAGAGACATGGCATTTTCAAATGCTTTAAAGTTAGCGATTGAGCGTGGTAATACTGAATCGTCATCTTCTTCGTAATATTTTTTCGCGTTTTTAACGATGGTACGACCCGCTTTTAAGAAAAGCTGTTCACGGTCACTGTGAGTGGCTAATACCGAGCCGTTACCTGGTAGCGCTAAACCGAGCGCCTCCATTAAACAGTTCATTGAGTTAGCGGTGAACATGCCAGAGCACGAACCACAAGTTGGGCAGGCGCTGCGTTCGTATTCGGCGACTTTTTCATCACTGGCGGTATCGTCGGCTGCAATCACCATGGCGTCTACTAGATCTAACTTGTGCTCAGAAAGCTTGGTTTTACCGGCTTCCATTGGACCGCCAGAAACAAAAATAACCGGAATATTTAAACGTAAAGAAGCAAGCAGCATTCCCGGTGTTATTTTGTCGCAGTTAGAGATACATACAATGGCATCTGCACAGTGTGCATTAACCATGTATTCAACAGAATCCGCGATCAGCTCACGGCTAGGCAAGCTATACAGCATGCCGTCATGGCCCATTGCGATACCATCATCAACCGCGATGGTATTGAATTCTTTGGCGACGCCACCGGCTTTTTCGATTTCACGGGCAACCAATTGACCCATGTCTTTAAGATGCACATGGCCTGGTACAAATTGAGTAAAACTGTTGGCAACGGCGATGATCGGCTTAGAGAAATCATCGTCTTTCATTCCAGTGGCTCGCCAAAGGGCGCGTGCACCGGCCATATTACGGCCAGCAGTGGAGGTTTTACTGCGATATTCAGGCATGTTTGCTCTCTTCAAAAAAGGTTGGCTAACAAAAAAGTGCTAGCAGTATAGCAAAGGAAAACCGCCGGTAGTATAAAAACGACACAGTTTCAGTGCAGGTTATAACCTTACAATGTATAGGCATAATTGGAATTCTGAGGTATAAAGCAAAGAAAATAGGCCGCCTCAGCGTTAGGCTGCTCATTACTCTTACTTTAGTCAAAATAAGGCGAGCCATGATCAAACGTATTAGTTTCGTAATGCTGCTACTAACTGGGTGTTCACAGTCACTACCGCCATTAGAGTTGGTGGTAAAAAATAATCATGTGGACTTAGCGCAGCAGGTTGAAGGGAACTGGGATAATGTATGCATATTGACACCCTATACAACACCCATGCAGGCCGCAGAACTAACGGGTCTAGATGTGCGTGATGTTTCGGGCACAGGGATTGAATCAAGTGATTCATACAATGTGTTACTGTTCATGAAAGGTGGGCTATTAAATAAAGCCTATCAGGTGAATCGAGCAGAGGTGGAGTTTAACCTAACCGCGCCTTGGTGCTTCGACAAAGAACAATCCTATTTGGTTGTAAATTAATAATGCCTAAGATCAGATGCAGTGCTTATAAATATTTATAAGCACTGAATCTGCCTTTTTAATATTTTCGAATATTTATCAAAAAAATATAATTTCGGTAATCGTTATTGGTGACATGATTCTTATTAAAAACAATTATTGAAAAATAAAACGGCCACTAAAAAAGTCAATTCATGATGTGATGAATTATTTTTTATATCAATCATAAAATATTCAATCAATAAAATCTGACGTTATTCATGTCATTATTTTCTGGGCTAGAATTTATAGCTAATCAATTTTTCAGTTGTTTTTTTAAGAATTCAATAAACCACTTCATAATTAAAGGCATATTGCCTTTATAGGCATGTACATAATAAATATTGTTTTCTTTAGTCTTCAGGTTAGGTAATACGTGTTGTATTTTGCCTTCTCTGATGTATTTGTTTGCATAAACATCAGGTAACAGCGCGATACCTAAGCCCATCAATACGGACTCCATTACCGAATTTGCACTATTCATTTCGAACTGTGGTTGTAGCAATAGTTCGTGTACTTTATTTTTATCATCCAAAAATTGATGGGTGAGATTTGTTGTTTGCCAGCTAGTTGCGATAAATGGATGCGTATAAATATTTTGCAGCGAAATGGAATGCTTAGTAGCGGAAAGGTAAGCGCTTGAGGCGACAATAATTTCACGATGAGCGCCTATCTTGGCTCCTTTAAGTTCACTATCTGCTTGTTCTCCGACACGAATGGCGATATCAATCCCTTTTTTGATGATGTTTTGGTTCGTGTCATCTGCTATTAAGCGAGGTTTGATATTAGGGAATTGCTTAACGAGTTGCTCAATAGCGGGCAGCACTGCGGACTGTACTAAAGCTTGGGGTGCCGTGATGCTCAAAAGACCAGCAACTTGCTGAGTGCTGTTACTGACTTCATCTATGGTCAAATTTAATAGGGTTTTTAGTTCACCACTGCGTTTAAAGAGCTGCTCACCGATATTGGTTAAATTCAAACTGCGAGTGGAACGTGTTAAAAGCTGTACGCCAAGGTGCTGCTCAAGCCGGCTAATATGCTGGCTGACACCTGACTTCGTTAGGTCTAGTTTATCTGCCGCTGCTGTAAAGCTTCCTTGTTCAACAACCTCATAAAAGACCATTAACCATAAAAACACATTCTTTTGTTCAGTTTTCATAAACAGTGATTTATCAATTTGTGGGTTTATGCTTTTTATATTAACAGTAATATGCTCGGCATAGGCAATAAATAAGAGAGAAACCCATGAAACATAAAGAGTTAGTTGAGCTTCAGGTGAGTGAAGCAAGTAAACAGTGGATTAAGGCCTTTAATCAGGGAGATATAACAGCATGTGCACAGACATACACAAGTCGTGCTGTGATGGATGCAAGGCCCATGGGGCGATATGACGGGCGTGAAGCTATTTACGAATTTTGGAGCGGTTTTGTTAACTCAACAAAGGCAACAGATTTAACGTATACCAATGTAAATATTGAGTTTATTGATGAGAACACCGCGAAGTTATCCGCTAGTTGGTCGATGAATGTGGGCCAAGGAGTTATATCGGAAGAGCTCTGGGTTAAAGAAGATAATCTTTGGTTGTTATCTTACGATGACTTTACGGTAGAAGAGCAGTTTTAGTTAATAACTAATGAATTTATAAAAATAAGCGAGAATATATTATGAGTATTATGGTTAAGTTTGAAATGAGCGTGCAAAGCAATAAAGTTGCAGAATTTAAACAGTTTTTTGAACGTATTTTACAAGGGACACGAGACTTCTCTGGTAACGAAGGCGCAAAAATAGCGTATTGTGCAGAAGATGAAACAAAAGTGGTACTTATTGAATATTGGAAAAGCAAAGAAGACTTTGATCACTATTTAAATTGGCGTAAAGACATAGGCGACTTCGATACTCTAGGTAGCATGTTGGTGGTCGAGCCTGATATTCAGAGCTTTACCGTATTAAAAAATGCATAATTGATAAATATGAATCAATACATTGGTTAAAATACCTTAAGGCCGCTTGTTGTACTCACTAGCGGCTTTTTTCGTTTAATTAACTAAAGCGCTTAGGTTGTTTGACTAGTAGGTATATCTTAAGGTCATGAGGGATATCGATTATGTTAATATAATTATAATCAATCGATATATAAAAATATATTGGATTAGTAGACGTATAAAGGAGTCATTTTGCACTCTAATAAACGATCTAAAAAATGGAATAAAAAGAATAAAACGGCAAAGAAGCGGGCGTTAGTAAAAACCTTAAAATTTAAGAATAGCAGTATCGTAAAAAAAGGAAAAAATCATGCTGCGATTGGTTTTATTTTTGTCAGTTTTATATTGCTAGCATTATTTGCATTTTCTAATTTAAATTCCCTTGTTCCCACCAGCCAGTTTATAAAAGGTAAAGTTGTTGATCGAGTTATGGTTTTTACTAGGCGAGGGTCAAAAACCAAGCCAAATGTAAAGGTTGCGCTCACAAACGATGATATTGTTTACATTGCTTACTCTGGTCAAAAGCATGAGGATATAATCGAATTTGAAATAATGAAAGCGGCAATAACCAATGCTCGCGTATATCAACAGAGGTAGTATGTATAACAGCCAATCAGGTTTAATGCACATTATTAAAAGTAAGGTATTAGAGTTAGGCGATACCGTCGCTCAAGTGACAATCAGCATCAGGCCAATCGCTGAGATCCATCAAACTCAAGAAGGTGATGAATACTGGGTTAAATGGTTCTATTGGCAGGTGTATGGCGAGCATTGTGCTATATTGTATGAATCTGATTTATTAGTGGCCCATGGCGAGTTGAGTGAAACGTTAATACAATCAGATTTAAAAACGACATTTGATACCTTAAAAACATCGGTTAATAATGAAATATATTTTGATGATTAATTCGATGCATGTGATAGTAATATCAAGTATCAAAGTGTTTTAATCATAAGAACATGCAGGGCATTACTGGTTTGGCTGCATTCGGTCACTGGTTAATGCCGCTTAAAGCGGCGTAATAATTTACTCATTTAGTGTCAAATATTGTAATCTTGGGATGATCTACATGAAAACCGCTTTGCCAGAAAACCAAAAACTCACGGTTATTTATCGAGTAGAACCCGGTTGTCTTGGCCCAGAAGGGGCTAATCTTGTGGATGTATTTTGTACATTTGCACAACCGCGATTTGAATCATTAGGTTCCGATTGTATTATTTGGCAAATCATACCCAGAAAAAATAAGGCAGCGCCTGAAATGCAATATAATATTTCAGATAAGCGACTGAACCATGCCCAAGCTGAAAAATATTTAGCGGTATTTGGGAAAAACCTTGATGAGCTTGAAGGGTATTTAGTTGAAACCTTTACCAGTCTGATTAATGAATTTATGGGACGTTAATTCTAGCCTTGTACACTTCTTTATTTGGGTTCTTTTGAATTTTTTTTAATGTTGAGATCCAAAGCTCATAAATTTATTCTGCCCACGTTCTGACTATATTAAGTGACTAATCTGCTCATCTTGAGCCTGTCGAATGACGCAGCTCAAGATGCTCAGTAAATAATATCTAAAGGGCACACCCTACAAGGCCTTGATAAATACTTTACTATTACGCTGGTAGTTATACAGTTCTTTTTTCTGCGGGGGTAAGTCATCAATATCTGCCGCTTTAAAACCACGCTCTTCAAACCATTGTGCAGTACGTGTGGTGAGCACAAACAAATTTTTAATACCTTTATTTTTTGCTTCGCTCACTAATGTATTTAATAAGCGGTCGCCGCGTTGGCCACGACGATACTCATCGTGAATCGCCACACAGGCTAGCTCTGCCATATCTTTGTCGTACGGATAAAGTGCGGCGCAGCCTAATACCATTCCGTCTTTTACTAATACACGAAAACGATCAATTTCGGTCTCCAGTACTTTGCGTGAGCGGCGTACTAAAATACCTTTTTCTTCCAGCGGGCTGAGTAAATCGAGAATGCCCATGACATCTTCCATGCGTGCGGTACGCAGTTGTTCTTGGTGATGCTGGCTAACTAATGTGCCGCAACCATCTAGCGTGAATAATTCAGTTAACAGCGCGCCATCTTGACTGTGTTGAATTAACTGACAACGCTTTACACCGCTGTTAACGGCAAGGCTTGCTGCATTGAGTTGCACGGTTTGTTCTGTGTTTAAGCCTCGCGTTAAGAGTTGAGGAATGGCACTGGTGACCACTTCTTTTACGAGCTGGCCTTTGTGTTTAATGCAATTATTCTCACCAAATAAAATCAGTTTGTCCGCTTGTAATGCGATGGCGGCTTCAGTGGCGACATCTTCGACGGATAGATTAAAGGTTTCGCCAGTGCGGCTATAGCCTAAGCAATTGAGTAGGGCGATGGCGTTGTTATCGAGGGCTTTATTAATCGCCCGTATATCAATTTTTCTCACTTCTCCTGTATGGGCAAAATCGACACCGTCAATTACGCCAATGGGCTTAGCGATCACAAAGTTACCACCGACAACACGAATATCCGCCCCGTGCATTGGGCTATTGCTCGTGCCGGTGGTGAGTATGGCTTCAATTTGAGAGCGCAGTTGCCCCACAGCTTGCTGAACGGTAACCAGCATGGCTTTGTCTGTGATGCGCTTGTTATCTGAAAATGTGGCGGCTTGTTTTTTTAGTTCACACAGCTCATCGATTTGTGGTCGGGCACCATGAACCAATACCAATCGCACACCTAAGCTATTAAGCAAGGCAATGTCATGAATAATATGTTGAAACTGGTCGTGGGCAAGTGTGTCACCCCCTAGCATAATGACAAAGGTTTTACCCCTGTGTGCATTAATATAGGGAGAGCTTTGTCTAAACCAGTTGACGTGTTGGTCGATTGAATCAGTCACTGTGTTTTATCTTTTGTGTGTTAATCCGGTTGAGTGTAATGGCTTTTGCCTATTACAAACAATAATGTTTAATAAATTGCTTGATGTATTTTACCATCGGCTCAATTTGATCATGGGCCATGTATTCATCGGGCTGATGGGCTTGATCAATTGAACCCGCGCCCATGACGACAGTATCGATATTCGCGGCTGCAAAAAAAGGCGCTTCAGTTGCAAAGGCAACGGCCTCTGCACCGTGACCTGATAGTTTTTCAGCCAGCGCAACCAGCTCGCTGTTTTTGTCACTTGCAAACGCGTCAACGCCATCAAATAATCGATAAAAGTCAATTTGAGTCTGGGTTTGCTTTGCAACAAGGTCGAGGCGCGCTTGAATTTTTTGGCGCAGCTGATCGGTTTTCATACCCGGAATCATGCGCAAGTCAAAATGCAGTTCGCACTGCCCACAAATACGGTTTGGGTTATCGCCGCCATGAATACAGCCTAAATTTAACGTTGGGCTGGGGACGCTAAAGGCGGTGTGTTTATATTCTTGTTTGAGTTCATCGCGGAATGTCTTGAGTTCACCAATGACGGTGTGCATGGCATCCATTGCGTTGTTACCCAGACTTGGGTCCGAGCTATGACCCGCTTGCCCAGTAATTTTGATGCCCTCCATTAATATGCCTTTGTGCATGTTAATGGGCTTTAAACCGGTTGGTTCGCCAATAATGGCAGCCCGCGCTTTGGGTAAACCCAGCGTGGCTAAGGCTCGTGCGCCGCTCATGCTGGTTTCTTCATCGGCGGTGGCAAGTATGAAAATAGGCGCTTTTAATTGTTTGGCGTCGACTTTTTCAACTGCGGGCGAGGGCCAAGGCAAAAAAGCCTTTCATATCGCACGAACCTAAGCCGTAAAAACGATTGTCTTTATCGGTTAAGGTAAACGGATCGCTTTTCCACTTTTCAATATTGCAGGGCACGGTATCGGTGTGCCCGGATAGAATTAATCCGCCAGGCCCACTGCCCAGAGTCGCAAGCAAGTTGTATTTTTTGCGCGTTTCATCGATACATTGTATATCGACTTTAAAGCCAAGGGTTTCGCACCAGCTGGCCAGCTGATCAATAACGCCTTTGTTGCTCATGTCGTATTCTGGCAACGAGCTAGAAATACTGGGTAACGACAATAGTGTGGTGAGCTGTTGTTTTATATTCGGTAAGTGCTTCATGCCCTAAACCTGTAATAAGGAGTATCATCAGTGTATCAAAGCAGTTAAAAATGTCTTGGGGTTTCTATGATAGCTACTGAGTCTTTTGCCCCTTTCTGCTAAGCTGGGCGTATAAAAAATAAGAAGTGGAAGGCCATGGCCAAAGAAGTCGAACTCAAGCTCTCATTACCTAGCCAAGCAGTGGCCAGTTTTATGCAAGATATGAATCTAGGACTCTCCCAAGGTGCTCCGCTAGAGCTGGATAACCAGTATTTCGATACCTCTGATTTAGCGTTAAATAAAGCGCATGCGGCTTTACGCGTCCGTAAATCACAGCATGGTTATAAACAAACCCTGAAAAATAAAGGCCAATCCATTGCCGGTTTACATGAGCGTGGTGAGTGGGAGTACGATATTGCTTCGCCCAATCTTGATTGGGCCTTATTTGCAAATGATATTCAGTTAGATGAAAGCCTACGCGAGCGTATCCAGCCTATTTTTAAAACTGACTTTAGCCGCCATGTGTGGATAAAACAATTTGGTGAAAGCGAAATAGAACTGGTACTAGACGAAGGTTTGATACATAACCATTGCGAACGTAATGAGAATCTTGAAACCAGTAAAAGTATCAACTTATGCGAAATAGAATTAGAGCTAAAGTCCGGGCGCGTTGAAGACTTATTTGAGTTTGCAAAGCAATTAGCGCAGCAACACCCGTTAGTGCCTTGTGATATCAATAAGGCGGAACGTGGTTACGGTTTGCTTTTTCCTAAGCTTAGTTTTTTTACGCCCCAAAATTTTACAGACACATGGTCAAAGCAAGAATTACCTGTGTTTGCATTGCTGCAAGAAACGTTAACGCGTTTAAATCGTCATTGGGATACATTTTCGCAGCAAGAAAACTGGTGGTCGTTACTGGTCATGAGCCGACAAGTAAGTGCCATGTGTTTATTGCTTAATGAACTCCCCCATTGCCCTGATCATATTCGTGGTCGCTGGTTAGTATTGCAGTTGGATTTACAAAAAATATTGCAGCCTGCGGCCGTCGTTATTGGCTTGTATGTGGACAGCAGCAGTCATAGTCGTGGATTGAGTCAACGTTTATTAACGGTTTGTGCGCCACAATTAAGCGCAGGCCTTGAAAGCTGGATCGCCAATAATGGTTTAGGCATGGCGATGTTAGAGTTAGGTGAATACTTATACGCGCAAAGTGAGCAAGCTGAGATAAATGGCGCATCCTGGGTTGTGGATTTATTAACCCGTGTTGCGCATGGGCACGAAGTGAATGAAACCTCATTACAAGCGTTAGCCTATATCCTATTGCGCTGTGGTGATGATCGTTATCAAGGCGTGAATGAAGTGATTCGCTGTCAGTTGGTGGTAGACGCCATGATCGCTGCGCAAGATATTCAAAGCGCAATGACAGATGAAACCAGCCGAGCTAAGTTGGCCAGTTGGCAGCGTCGAATGACCGTTGAAAAACGAAACTTATTAGATGCTAAGCAAGCGTTAACGGCGCTCTGCTCAAGCTAATACATACTATTTTGCCAAAGACACTCGCTTGTTTTGCGAGTGGTGGAAACCGATATGAGTCAGGTACAAGATTTAAAACTATCCTTTGTGGCCATTACTAATTTGCTTAAGCAAGATGGTCATTTGAGCCCTGAGCATTTAGCCGACCTGAAGCAAAAAGGCATGAACGGCAAAGCGCACCCAGTAACCGCGATTCAAAGCTATCAGTTCAAAAGTGCGGTTATGCAAGATATTAAGCTGGATGAAGAATTCATCATGGGTTTATTGGCAAAAGAATCCAAGCTTGAATATTTCACCATTGACCCGCTAAAAGTTAAAGCCAGTAAAGTGACACCGACCATGTCGTTTGCCTTTGCTAAACGTCATGGGTTATTGCCAGTGGGGTTAACCACGGACGTAGTCACGGTTGCCACCGCCGAACCATTTGATCGCCGCTGGATTGCGGATATAGAACACATCAATCGTCGTCAGGTGCATATCGTGCTGGCGAAGCCATCGGATATTCAACGTTACCAAGTAGAATTCTTTTCATTGGCGGCATCGGTAAGCGGTGCCAGTGCGTTGCATCAAACACAGGGCAGTAACTTAGAGTCGTTAGTGGAGCTTGGCAGTAAAGGTAACCCTGATGCCAATGACGAACATATCGTTAATATTGTGGATTGGTTATTCCAATATGCCTTTGAACAGCGTGCCAGTGATATACACATTGAGCCGCGTCGCGATATCTCAAAAGTGCGTTTCCGTATTGACGGTGTATTGCATCCGGTTTATGAATTCCCATCTACTGTCTCGAATGCGGTGACATCACGTATAAAAAGTTTAGGGCGGATGAACATCGCTGAAAAGCGTAAACCACAAGACAGCCGCTTGAAAACTCGTACGCCTAATGGCCATGAAGTGGAGCTGCGTTTAAGCACCATGCCCACCGCCTTTGGCGAAAAACTGGTGATGCGAATATTTGATCCAGACGTATTACTGCGTAACTTCAGTGAGCTGGGTTTTAGCAAAGAAGATTACGCATTGTGGGATTCTATGGTGCATCAAACCTCCGGTATTGTGCTGGTAACTGGGCCGACTGGTTCTGGTAAAACCACCACCTTGTATAGCACCTTAAAACAGTTAGCCACTGAAGAAGTGAACGTGTGTACGGTAGAAGACCCCATTGAGATGGTCGAGTCCACGTTTAACCAAATGCAGGTGAATCCCACCATTGATTTAAACTTCGCATCGGGTATTCGTACATTAATGCGACAAGACCCAGACATCATCATGGTGGGTGAGATTCGTGACAGTGAAACCGCCGAAATGGCCATACAAGCGGCATTAACCGGTCACTTGGTGTTATCAACATTGCACACAAACGATGCTCCTAGTGCGATTGCCCGTTTACAACATATTGGGGTCCCTCATTATTTGATTAAAAGTGCTGTGTCTGGCGTGATGGCACAACGTTTGGTGCGTACACTTTGTCCGCACTGCAAGCAAAAGCAAGCCACGGATATTAAACAGTGGAATGAGCTGGTTCAGCCGTGGAGCGCCAAAGCGCCTGAATTCATCTACGAGCCCGTGGGCTGTCTTGAGTGCCGAAACACAGGTTACATGGGGCGAGCAGGGCTCTATGAAGTTATGTCCATGAGTGATACATTGGCAGGACTTATCCAAGTACAAACAGACATGGCGCAATTAAGACGCCAAGCCATGAAAGACGGCATGCGCAACTTACGTTTAAGTGGCGCGCAAAAAGTAGCAGCAGGACTCACCACAATAGAAGAAGTACTGCGAGTCACCCCAAATGAAATGGGTTAACCAAAGGACTGTTCGCACGTCGCTGCTATTACGCCCGGATTCCGCATCAAGCGCGCTTGATGCCATAAAAAAAGGTAAAACATAATGGAAATGCCGGCCATTATTGATTTAGAAGCGTCCGGATTTGGACGCGGCAGTTACCCAATCGAAGTGGGTATTGCCTTAGCAGATGGCTCTGTCCATGCACTGCTTATTAAGCCCGCCGAAGGTTGGGACCATTGGGACGAAAAAGCCGAAGCAATACACGGTCTTAGTCGCGATTATTTAAATGAACATGGTAAACCCCCACGTGAGGTGGCCATGTTCTTAAATGACTTATGTGGCGGACTGACTTTGTACAGTGACGCTTGGAGTTTTGATAGCTCTTGGTTAGGTCGTTTATTCGATGAAGCTGAAATTATTCAGCGTTTCAAATTGGATACCCTCACTCGTTTATTATCAGAAGACGATATGTCCGTTTGGAGCGACACCAAAGACGCCATGGTTAAACAGCTGGGTTTAGAAATGCATCGTGCGGCGAATGATGTCATGCTGTTACGTGAGACGTATAAAAAACTAAAAGCAAGTTAGGCAGTGGTACAGCGGTATGTTTTTATTTAAAGAGTGCGCTCTGCGTTTCTTGCCTGTTTATTTTTGATCAAAATCTAAAAACCCCGCTTGTATATACAAGCGGGGTTTTTTATTGGTTTGAGATTAAAAACCGCGGTTATTGAATCTAGCGATTCTTTAGCGCTCTCATATCACTTTGTACATTACGATAAAACTTGGTTTGGTTTCTATCGGATGCACGTTTTTGCGCAAGGGTTGCCGTATTCAACGCCTGTTCTCGCATAAGTTTTTGATAACTTTGCAAGCGGCGTAATTCCAAATCCCCGTCATCAATGGCGGCGTTCACCGCGCAATCGGGTTCCCCCTGATGCTGGCAATTTGTAAAGCGACAGCCTTTTGCTAGCTCTGCGATATCAGCGAAGGTATGCTGAATACCGTCTTCACAATCAGCAATTTGTAATTCTCGCATGCCAGGCGTATCTAAAAACAGGCCACCTTGCGGCAAGAAATGTAATTGACGAGACGTGGTTGTGTGCCGTCCCTTGCTATCGTCTTCACGAATGCCCTGGGTGACGCTTGCGGTTGTATCATCGGCACTTAGCCCTTTTAATGTGTTCACCAAGGTGGATTTTCCCACACCGGACGAACCCAAGAGCGCGATGGTCTTTCCGCTTTTACACCAAGCCTGTAAGCCTTTTAAGCTATCACTATCGAGTGCGTTAACCACTTCAATCATCAAATGACGATCGAGTTTTCGTAGTGGTTCAAGGTAGGCATCAATGTCGCTGCATAAATCGGCTTTTGTGAGTACCACAACCGGATCACTTTGCGCCTCATGTGTTATGGCAAGGTAACGCTCAATGCGGTTTAGATTGAAGTCATTATTCAATGACGCCAAGATAAACACAGTATCAACGTTACTGGCAATGCTTTGCTCATGCACCTTGCTGCCACTGGCTTTGCGCGAGAAGTGACTTTGGCGCTCCAGTAGGCGTTCAAATTGCCCTTGTTCATTCAGCAATACCCAATCCCCCACCGTCATGGGAGGCATGGCAGGGTGAATGACAAGAATGCCTTCGCCGCTTTGTGAAAGGTAATGATATTGGTTTCTGTGGTGTTCGCTAATGCGAACAGGATAAAACGATTCAAGTTCTTCAAAACTTAATTGTGTTTGAAAAAATCCGCGCCAGCCAAGTTGTGGCAACGTAAAACATGCAGACATGTATAAACCCCAAGTAACCTATAGTTACTCGTTAAACATTTTAGTAAGGGGCTAAATCCCCGGTAAACCGGAAAAAACAATGGCTTAAGCGCCAAGTTTCTCCATAAGGGTTTTACATACAATCATCAACATGTTCCTCTTTGGTGGGTAATAGAGCCTGTATAGTAATCTTTTTTTTACCCTCGTCTAGAGGGTATGATGACTTTTTTTGTTAATCAGGTTTCAGTTCAAAGTCTAAGGCACTTTTAATATCAGGGTGCATAAACTTAAACCCTTCGTTAAGTAAGACGTTCGGTACAACCCTGTTACTGCCTAGTAATAATAAGTCGCCCATTTCACCAAATAGTGCTTTTACCATAAAGGCTGGCATGGGTAATAACGTTGGTCGCTTGAGTGCGCTGCCTAAGGCTTTTGTGAATTCATAATTGGTGGCTGGCATGGGGGCGGTTAAATTTACAGGGCCACGAATACTCTCTTGGTTTAAGATAAAGTCGATGGCTCTTAATTCATCTGTGAGGCTTATCCAGCTCATGAATTGTTGGCCGTTGCCAATTTTTCCGCCTAAGCCGAATTTAAAAGGCAGTAACATTTTTTTAATCGCACCGCCTTTTTGAGTCAACACGACACCGCTACGAATAAAGGCCGTGCGAATATCTGCATCTAATACTGGCTGTGCTGCTGATTCCCATTGCTGGACAATATCGGTTAAAAAATTATGGCCAGCAGGTGATGACTCATTAACCTCGGTTGTGCCCGTATCACCATAAAAACCAATGGCACTGGCATTAATAAATACACTCGGTGGTGTAACGCGATCTGCGATGGCTTCGCATAATAAATGTGTGCAAGTGACTCGGCTGTTGATGATGTCTTGTTTACGTTGTTCGCTCCAGGGTTTATCGCCAATGTTGACGCCACTGAGGTTAATGACGGCATCAAGATGAATGTCCTTATCAAGGTGAATGAGGTTGTTTTCAGGTTGCCAAAAAAAGCTGCCGCTATCGCGCCCACGGTGAAGAATATAAACCTGATGACCTTTGTGTTCAAGATAAGGCCGTAACGCTGAGCCAATAAGACCAGATGCACCGCTGATAAGAATATTCATAAAAGACCTAATCACTATACTGTATAAAGCATAGTACGCTTCAGGTGCTTTTTTAGATTATTCTTTTGTGTATTGGAGCGTGTCTATGATTTTGAGTATAAAGAGTAAGGCCCAGAAAATACTTATCACTTAGACATAGCGACCTAAAAAATTCATCGCTATGTCTAAGTATTATTCGTTGTAATAGGTGGCACAAGGCTCACTGAAAAATATAAATAGCTCTTGAATGCTCATGACTTAGCCTCGTTTTTTTGCTTTTTTATAGCAGTACAGATTTGATCACCATAATAATTGTTCGCATAATTACATTGTTGCGAGGCATATGGGATGTGACGTTTGATAAAGCGTTTAATGATATTCATGCTGTGACCTCTTGGGCTGATAACTCACTTATACTAATACGCCTTCGGTTTATGAGTTACGGTGAAGACAGCAACGAATATAG
>NZ_JBREXD010000007.1:0-84136 GCF_052920985.1 Pseudomonas sp. HK3 | reverse complement strand
GTGCTTAGCACGGATCCGGTTTCCAATTGGCTTTGAAGCATGAGCAAGCCGCGATCGTAATCCATGGTAATCCAGTTTTTTATCATGCTTTTCATGAATATCAAGTACCAGGGCAATTGACTTGTCATAATCCATGTCAGCACACTGCTGTTGCCACTTTGCAGTATTTCGAAACGCACTCGTGCTTTTGAGGGGAAGGGGCGTAAAATTTCTAAGGCCATGTCTAGGCTGACGGTATCTCTATCGATGAGAAGCATGGAGCCAGCTCCGATCATGTCGCCATTCCAGCTATAACCCGCGCCTATTTGCTTTTGCTCGCCATAGTATTCTACGGGGCAGCTTGGCTCTAAAATGAGCCAGGGGGACCAAGTCGGCCAGTTTGTAAAGTCAGACAGGTATTCGATGATATCCGCGCATGGTGCCTTGATTGTTGTGCTGCGACGCACTTCGTAGCGGAACATGATCACTCCCCATTAAATGGTTCTATTTATCAGTGTAAATAGCTTTGCTGAAAATGAAAGGTACAAAGGGGCTGTGTTGTCATGGTTTGATTAAATAAAGTTACCCAAGGCCATTGAGTTGTCATATTTCTCTTATAGTCTGTGCTTGGTCATTGTGTGGTAGACCATAAAACGAATCATTGGAGAATATAAAATGCGTGCTTACCGCAGAATACAGCTTACGTTATTAATATTATTATCGGCATTGTCTTTGACTCATGCTTATGGCGAGCAAGCTCGTGATCAGGAATATCAGTCCTCAATTCATGACTTTTTTAAACACTGGCATAAGCGTTATGAAAAGGCGCAATTAGGACCTCGTCCTCAGTTCTTGGTAAATGATATGGCGCAAAGCCCACTCAAGAAAAAACTGCAGCGCTGTGACAAAGGGCCATTTAAATCCAGCAAGTTCTCCATTGGCCACCGCGGTGCCTCTATGCAGTTTCCTGAGCATACAAAAGAGTCTTACGTTGCGGCTGCTAAAATGGGAGCCGGCATTGTGGAGTGCGATGTAACGTTTACAAAGGATAAAGAGTTGGTTTGTCGTCATTCACAGTGTGACTTGCACACTACGACGAATATTTTGGCCACACCTTTAGCTTCTCAGTGTTCAGTGCCGCCGGAAATTTGATAGTGAAGGGCGTTTAATCAATGGCAGCGCAATTAAGTGCTGTACCAGTGACATCACGGTTGCGGAGTTTAAATCTTTAAGTGGCAAAATGGATGCTGCTGATGTTAATGCTACCAGTATTGCAGGATATATGAATGCGACAGCAGACTGGCGCACGGATTTGTATGCCAGTAATGGCACGCTGTTAACCCATGCTGAAAGCATCACATTACTTAATGAGTTAGGTGTGGATTTTACTCCAGAGCTAAAATCACCATCCGTTGAGATGCCATTTGAAGGCACATATAGCCAGCAAGACTATGCTAACCAAATGATTGAAGAATATCGTCAGGCTGGTATCCACCCTAAACGTATTTGGCCACAGTCGTTTGATCAGCAAGATGTATTACATTGGATTAATGAATACCCACGTTTAGCGCGCCAAGCGGTTTATCTTGATGGTGTATACGATACTAATATCAGCTTAGAAACCATGCTAGATTGGCGCGCACAAGGTATGAATGTACTGGCGCCACCTATGTGGATGTTATTGGATGTAAATAGCTATGGTGAAATCGTGCCGTCCCAATATGCGCTTAATGCTAAGCAAGCCGGTTTTAAGTTAATAACATGGACTTTAGAGCGCTCCGGTTTACTAAAAAATAATGGCGGCTGGTACTATCAAAGCTTGAACGGTGACCTTGGTGGTGAAGATGTTATCAGTACCGATGGTGACGTGTATGAAGTATTAGATGTACTTGCAAAAGATGTAGGCGTCATTGGTGTGTTTTCTGACTGGCCTGCCACCGTAACCTATTATGCGAATTGCATGGGTTTGCGTTAAAGCAGGTGATACTAGACAACCGGTTGCAGTTTAATACTGCAATCGGTTTTATTCGCTGAGTTTGGCAAAAAAGCCGGCTACATTTAATCCCGTATTTTGATCAATCGTTAACGAAATACCAAAACCCGCCATGCCATATGCAAGAGCATCAAGGTCGGAGGATGAATCATCATTTTGCCATTTGTCATAACCGATTTTTAAACCAACAAGTGCTGGTAAAAGATACTGTGTGATTTGCTTTCTTTTATAAAAATCAAAATCATCTACTATTTCTTTAATTAAATTGTTTTGTTTATTACCAATCTTTTGTATGTCACCAAAAACCTCTTTGTAATCCTCAAGGTGGTTGTCGAGTTGTGTACTCATGGTAATTTGCGTGGCAATTTGAGTATTGAGTGTCGTAATTAAGCGTTTTTGATTGTTAATTTGTTGCTCCATCGCGCAATTACCACGATATGCGTTATAGATTGTGTCATCTAATTGTGTGCCTGCTGGTAAAATACCCGGTTCAATAACCTTTTGTGTGATGTAGGCGTTTAACTCATCGTCACTACATTGAGCAATCGCTTTGATTGGCAGGCATATTAGAATGGCTACAAAGTATGTGTTTAAGTTCATTTACTTTCCCTTTTAACATTAATAATTTTTGATTCGCGGCGGCTAATGCAACATTGCTATCGTAGATGGGTTGAGAATTTAATGCGCTTTCCATTTTATTCACCGTCGCTGTTAACGATGTAAGATTGGATTGTCCTTGTTTGATAATTGTTTGAATGCGTTGCTCTAATGTATCGCCTTCAATACCGGCTTTAGCGAGTAAGCCTGCTAAACGGGCTTGTTCTTTTTTGTGATCGGCTGAGGTCATGAAGTCACAGCGACTAAGTGGATTAATCGCGCATAAAGGAATGTTGTTGAAATACACAATGCTGGCCGATATCAGCAATGATAAAGAAAACCCTGCTATAAATAGCTTCATCTGAACCACCTAATCCTTGGCTGATAAAAGAGACGCTTTAAATTAAAGAAAAAACCTATTGATAGCAAACATAAAAAAACCGTTTGTCCCTTTATAGGACAAACGGTTTATTTCGAACCCGTTTAAAAGGTCATATTACTTTTAACTATTCGGCATCAATCAATGCATTGTCACGTACCGCGCCTTTATCTGCACTGGTTGCAAACTTCGCATACACTTTCAATGCTCGGCTGACTTTACGTGGGCGGTCCGCTACTGGCTTCCAGCCTTTTTTATCTTGCTCATGACGACGATGAGACAGCTCTTCAGTGCTTAGATCAACATTGATTGAGCGGTTTGGAATATCAATATTGATGATATCGCCAGTTTGCAGTAAACCAATCGCACCACCAGAAGCGGCTTCCGGTGAGCAGTGACCAATTGATAGACCAGAGGTACCGCCAGAGAAACGGCCATCGGTTAATAGCGCACATTCTTTACCTAAACCTTTCGATTTAAGATAAGACGTCGGGTACAGCATCTCTTGCATACCAGGGCCGCCTTTCGGGCCTTCATAGCGGATGATTACGATGTCGCCAGCCACTACTTCGTCAGCCAATATGCCCTTAACCGCGTCGTCTTGTGATTCAAATATTTTAGCCTTACCTTGGAAAACATGAATGCTTTCGTCAACACCCGCTGTTTTAACCACACAGCCATCTAACCGCGATGTTGCCGTATAACACTGCAAGGCCGCCTTCTAGTGAATACGCATTTTCAAGGTTACGGATACAACCGTTTTCACGGTCGCCATCGACGGTTGGATAACGAGTGCTTTGGCTAAATGCCGTTTGCGTCGGAATACCTGCTGGGCCTGCGCGATAAAACTTCATAACCTCATCGCTTGGGTTACGCATGATGTCCCACTTATCTAGGGCTTCTTTCATGGTGGCACTGTGAACCGTTGGCAGTTCATTATGTAACAAACCTGCACGATCAATTTCGCCCAAGATACCCATGATGCCACCGGCACGGTGAACGTCTTCCATGTGATAAAGGGGCGAGTTAGGCGCGACTTTGCATAACTGAGGAACAATACGAGAAAGACGGTCGATATCTTTTAAATCAAAATCTAACTCGGCTTCTTGAGCGGCGCCCAATAGATGAAGAATCGTATTGGTAGAGCCACCCATTACGATGTCGAGAGACATGGCATTTTCAAATGGCTTTAAAGTTAGCGATTGAGCGTGGTAATACTGAATCGTCATCTTCTTCGTAATATTTTTTCGCGTTTTTAACGATGGTACGACCCGCTTTTAAGAAAAGCTGTTCACGGTCACTGTGAGTGGCTAATACCGAGCCGTTACCTGGTAGCGCTAAACCGAGCGCCTCCATTAAACAGTTCATTGAGTTAGCGGTGAACATGCCAGAGCACGAACCACAAGTTGGGCAGGCGCTGCGTTCGTATTCGGCGACTTTTTCATCACTGGCGGTATCGTCGGCTGCAATCACCATGGCGTCTACTAGATCTAACTTGTGCTCAGAAAGCTTGGTTTTACCGGCTTCCATTGGACCGCCAGAAACAAAAATAACCGGAATATTTAAACGTAAAGAAGCAAGCAGCATTCCCGGTGTTATTTTGTCGCAGTTAGAGATACATACAATGGCATCTGCACAGTGTGCATTAACCATGTATTCAACAGAATCCGCGATCAGCTCACGGCTAGGCAAGCTATACAGCATGCCGTCATGGCCCATTGCGATACCATCATCAACCGCGATGGTATTGAATTCTTTGGCGACGCCACCGGCTTTTTCGATTTCACGGGCAACCAATTGACCCATGTCTTTAAGATGCACATGGCCTGGTACAAATTGAGTAAAACTGTTGGCAACGGCGATGATCGGCTTAGAGAAATCATCGTCTTTCATTCCAGTGGCTCGCCAAAGGGCGCGTGCACCGGCCATATTACGGCCAGCAGTGGAGGTTTTACTGCGATATTCAGGCATGTTTGCTCTCTTCAAAAAAGGTTGGCTAACAAAAAAGTGCTAGCAGTATAGCAAAGGAAAACCGCCGGTAGTATAAAAACGACACAGTTTCAGTGCAGGTTATAACCTTACAATGTATAGGCATAATTGGAATTCTGAGGTATAAAGCAAAGAAAATAGGCCGCCTCAGCGTTAGGCTGCTCATTACTCTTACTTTAGTCAAAATAAGGCGAGCCATGATCAAACGTATTAGTTTCGTAATGCTGCTACTAACTGGGTGTTCACAGTCACTACCGCCATTAGAGTTGGTGGTAAAAAATAATCATGTGGACTTAGCGCAGCAGGTTGAAGGGAACTGGGATAATGTATGCATATTGACACCCTATACAACACCCATGCAGGCCGCAGAACTAACGGGTCTAGATGTGCGTGATGTTTCGGGCACAGGGATTGAATCAAGTGATTCATACAATGTGTTACTGTTCATGAAAGGTGGGCTATTAAATAAAGCCTATCAGGTGAATCGAGCAGAGGTGGAGTTTAACCTAACCGCGCCTTGGTGCTTCGACAAAGAACAATCCTATTTGGTTGTAAATTAATAATGCCTAAGATCAGATGCAGTGCTTATAAATATTTATAAGCACTGAATCTGCCTTTTTAATATTTTCGAATATTTATCAAAAAAATATAATTTCGGTAATCGTTATTGGTGACATGATTCTTATTAAAAACAATTACTTGAAAAATAAAACGGCCACTAAAAAAGTCAATTCATGATGTGATGAATTATTTTTTATATCAATCATAAAATATTCAATCAATAAAATCTGACGTTATTCATGTCATTATTTTCTGGGCTAGAATTTATAGCTAATCAATTTTTCAGTTGTTTTTTTAAGAATTCAATAAACCACTTCATAATTAAAGGCATATTGCCTTTATAGGCATGTACATAATAAATATTGTTTTCTTTAGTCTTCAGGTTAGGTAATACGTGTTGTATTTTGCCTTCTCTGATGTATTTGTTTGCATAAACATCAGGTAACAGCGCGATACCTAAGCCCATCAATACGGACTCCATTACCGAATTTGCACTATTCATTTCGAACTGTGGTTGTAGCAATAGTTCGTGTACTTTATTTTTATCATCCAAAAATTGATGGGTGAGATTTGTTGTTTGCCAGCTAGTTGCGATAAATGGATGCGTATAAATATTTTGCAGCGAAATGGAATGCTTAGTAGCGGAAAGGTAAGCGCTTGAGGCGACAATAATTTCACGATGAGCGCCTATCTTGGCTCCTTTAAGTTCACTATCTGCTTGTTCTCCGACACGAATGGCGATATCAATCCCTTTTTTGATGATGTTTTGGTTCGTGTCATCTGCTATTAAGCGAGGTTTGATATTAGGGAATTGCTTAACGAGTTGCTCAATAGCGGGCAGCACTGCGGACTGTACTAAAGCTTGGGGTGCCGTGATGCTCAAAAGACCAGCAACTTGCTGAGTGCTGTTACTGACTTCATCTATGGTCAAATTTAATAGGGTTTTTAGTTCACCACTGCGTTTAAAGAGCTGCTCACCGATATTGGTTAAATTCAAACTGCGAGTGGAACGTGTTAAAAGCTGTACGCCAAGGTGCTGCTCAAGCCGGCTAATATGCTGGCTGACACCTGACTTCGTTAGGTCTAGTTTATCTGCCGCTGCTGTAAAGCTTCCTTGTTCAACAACCTCATAAAAGACCATTAACCATAAAAACACATTCTTTTGTTCAGTTTTCATAAACAGTGATTTATCAATTTGTGGGTTTATGCTTTTTATATTAACAGTAATATGCTCGGCATAGGCAATAAATAAGAGAGAAACCCATGAAACATAAAGAGTTAGTTGAGCTTCAGGTGAGTGAAGCAAGTAAACAGTGGATTAAGGCCTTTAATCAGGGAGATATAACAGCATGTGCACAGACATACACAAGTCGTGCTGTGATGGATGCAAGGCCCATGGGGCGATATGACGGGCGTGAAGCTATTTACGAATTTTGGAGCGGTTTTGTTAACTCAACAAAGGCAACAGATTTAACGTATACCAATGTAAATATTGAGTTTATTGATGAGAACACCGCGAAGTTATCCGCTAGTTGGTCGATGAATGTGGGCCAAGGAGTTATATCGGAAGAGCTCTGGGTTAAAGAAGATAATCTTTGGTTGTTATCTTACGATGACTTTACGGTAGAAGAGCAGTTTTAGTTAATAACTAATGAATTTATAAAAATAAGCGAGAATATATTATGAGTATTATGGTTAAGTTTGAAATGAGCGTGCAAAGCAATAAAGTTGCAGAATTTAAACAGTTTTTTGAACGTATTTTACAAGGGACACGAGACTTCTCTGGTAACGAAGGCGCAAAAATAGCGTATTGTGCAGAAGATGAAACAAAAGTGGTACTTATTGAATATTGGAAAAGCAAAGAAGACTTTGATCACTATTTAAATTGGCGTAAAGACATAGGCGACTTCGATACTCTAGGTAGCATGTTGGTGGTCGAGCCTGATATTCAGAGCTTTACCGTATTAAAAAATGCATAATTGATAAATATGAATCAATACATTGGTTAAAATACCTTAAGGCCGCTTGTTGTACTCACTAGCGGCTTTTTTCGTTTAATTAACTAAAGCGCTTAGGTTGTTTGACTAGTAGGTATATCTTAAGGTCATGAGGGATATCGATTATGTTAATATAATTATAATCAATCGATATATAAAAATATATTGGATTAGTAGACGTATAAAGGAGTCATTTTGCACTCTAATAAACGATCTAAAAAATGGAATAAAAAGAATAAAACGGCAAAGAAGCGGGCGTTAGTAAAAACCTTAAAATTTAAGAATAGCAGTATCGTAAAAAAAGGAAAAAATCATGCTGCGATTGGTTTTATTTTTGTCAGTTTTATATTGCTAGCATTATTTGCATTTTCTAATTTAAATTCCCTTGTTCCCACCAGCCAGTTTATAAAAGGTAAAGTTGTTGATCGAGTTATGGTTTTTACTAGGCGAGGGTCAAAAACCAAGCCAAATGTAAAGGTTGCGCTCACAAACGATGATATTGTTTACATTGCTTACTCTGGTCAAAAGCATGAGGATATAATCGAATTTGAAATAATGAAAGCGGCAATAACCAATGCTCGCGTATATCAACAGAGGTAGTATGTATAACAGCCAATCAGGTTTAATGCACATTATTAAAAGTAAGGTATTAGAGTTAGGCGATACCGTCGCTCAAGTGACAATCAGCATCAGGCCAATCGCTGAGATCCATCAAACTCAAGAAGGTGATGAATACTGGGTTAAATGGTTCTATTGGCAGGTGTATGGCGAGCATTGTGCTATATTGTATGAATCTGATTTATTAGTGGCCCATGGCGAGTTGAGTGAAACGTTAATACAATCAGATTTAAAAACGACATTTGATACCTTAAAAACATCGGTTAATAATGAAATATATTTTGATGATTAATTCGATGCATGTGATAGTAATATCAAGTATCAAAGTGTTTTAATCATAAGAACATGCAGGGCATTACTGGTTTGGCTGCATTCGGTCACTGGTTAATGCCGCTTAAAGCGGCGTAATAATTTACTCATTTAGTGTCAAATATTGTAATCTTGGGATGATCTACATGAAAACCGCTTTGCCAGAAAACCAAAAACTCACGGTTATTTATCGAGTAGAACCCGGTTGTCTTGGCCCAGAAGGGGCTAATCTTGTGGATGTATTTTGTACATTTGCACAACCGCGATTTGAATCATTAGGTTCCGATTGTATTATTTGGCAAATCATACCCAGAAAAAATAAGGCAGCGCCTGAAATGCAATATAATATTTCAGATAAGCGACTGAACCATGCCCAAGCTGAAAAATATTTAGCGGTATTTGGGAAAAACCTTGATGAGCTTGAAGGGTATTTAGTTGAAACCTTTACCAGTCTGATTAATGAATTTATGGGACGTTAATTCTAGCCTTGTACACTTCTTTATTTGGGTTCTTTTGAATTTTTTTTAATGTTGAGATCCAAAGCTCATAAATTTATTCTGCCCACGTTCTGACTATATTAAGTGACTAATCTGCTCATCTTGAGCCTGTCGAATGACGCAGCTCAAGATGCTCAGTAAATAATATCTAAAGGGCACACCCTACAAGGCCTTGATAAATACTTTACTATTACGCTGGTAGTTATACAGTTCTTTTTTCTGCGGGGGTAAGTCATCAATATCTGCCGCTTTAAAACCACGCTCTTCAAACCATTGTGCAGTACGTGTGGTGAGCACAAACAAATTTTTAATACCTTTATTTTTTGCTTCGCTCACTAATGTATTTAATAAGCGGTCGCCGCGTTGGCCACGACGATACTCATCGTGAATCGCCACACAGGCTAGCTCTGCCATATCTTTGTCGTACGGATAAAGTGCGGCGCAGCCTAATACCATTCCGTCTTTTACTAATACACGAAAACGATCAATTTCGGTCTCCAGTACTTTGCGTGAGCGGCGTACTAAAATACCTTTTTCTTCCAGCGGGCTGAGTAAATCGAGAATGCCCATGACATCTTCCATGCGTGCGGTACGCAGTTGTTCTTGGTGATGCTGGCTAACTAATGTGCCGCAACCATCTAGCGTGAATAATTCAGTTAACAGCGCGCCATCTTGACTGTGTTGAATTAACTGACAACGCTTTACACCGCTGTTAACGGCAAGGCTTGCTGCATTGAGTTGCACGGTTTGTTCTGTGTTTAAGCCTCGCGTTAAGAGTTGAGGAATGGCACTGGTGACCACTTCTTTTACGAGCTGGCCTTTGTGTTTAATGCAATTATTCTCACCAAATAAAATCAGTTTGTCCGCTTGTAATGCGATGGCGGCTTCAGTGGCGACATCTTCGACGGATAGATTAAAGGTTTCGCCAGTGCGGCTATAGCCTAAGCAATTGAGTAGGGCGATGGCGTTGTTATCGAGGGCTTTATTAATCGCCCGTATATCAATTTTTCTCACTTCTCCTGTATGGGCAAAATCGACACCGTCAATTACGCCAATGGGCTTAGCGATCACAAAGTTACCACCGACAACACGAATATCCGCCCCGTGCATTGGGCTATTGCTCGTGCCGGTGGTGAGTATGGCTTCAATTTGAGAGCGCAGTTGCCCCACAGCTTGCTGAACGGTAACCAGCATGGCTTTGTCTGTGATGCGCTTGTTATCTGAAAATGTGGCGGCTTGTTTTTTTAGTTCACACAGCTCATCGATTTGTGGTCGGGCACCATGAACCAATACCAATCGCACACCTAAGCTATTAAGCAAGGCAATGTCATGAATAATATGTTGAAACTGGTCGTGGGCAAGTGTGTCACCCCCTAGCATAATGACAAAGGTTTTACCCCTGTGTGCATTAATATAGGGAGAGCTTTGTCTAAACCAGTTGACGTGTTGGTCGATTGAATCAGTCACTGTGTTTTATCTTTTGTGTGTTAATCCGGTTGAGTGTAATGGCTTTTGCCTATTACAAACAATAATGTTTAATAAATTGCTTGATGTATTTTACCATCGGCTCAATTTGATCATGGGCCATGTATTCATCGGGCTGATGGGCTTGATCAATTGAACCCGCGCCCATGACGACAGTATCGATATTCGCGGCTGCAAAAAAAGGCGCTTCAGTTGCAAAGGCAACGGCCTCTGCACCGTGACCTGATAGTTTTTCAGCCAGCGCAACCAGCTCGCTGTTTTTGTCACTTGCAAACGCGTCAACGCCATCAAATAATCGATAAAAGTCAATTTGAGTCTGGGTTTGCTTTGCAACAAGGTCGAGGCGCGCTTGAATTTTTTGGCGCAGCTGATCGGTTTTCATACCCGGAATCATGCGCAAGTCAAAATGCAGTTCGCACTGCCCACAAATACGGTTTGGGTTATCGCCGCCATGAATACAGCCTAAATTTAACGTTGGGCTGGGGACGCTAAAGGCGGTGTGTTTATATTCTTGTTTGAGTTCATCGCGGAATGTCTTGAGTTCACCAATGACGGTGTGCATGGCATCCATTGCGTTGTTACCCAGACTTGGGTCCGAGCTATGACCCGCTTGCCCAGTAATTTTGATGCCCTCCATTAATATGCCTTTGTGCATGTTAATGGGCTTTAAACCGGTTGGTTCGCCAATAATGGCAGCCCGCGCTTTGGGTAAACCCAGCGTGGCTAAGGCTCGTGCGCCGCTCATGCTGGTTTCTTCATCGGCGGTGGCAAGTATGAAAATAGGCGCTTTTAATTGTTTGGCGTCGACTTTTTCAACTGCGGCGAGGGCCAAGGCAAAAAAGCCTTTCATATCGCACGAACCTAAGCCGTAAAAACGATTGTCTTTATCGGTTAAGGTAAACGGATCGCTTTTCCACTTTTCAATATTGCAGGGCACGGTATCGGTGTGCCCGGATAGAATTAATCCGCCAGGCCCACTGCCCAGAGTCGCAAGCAAGTTGTATTTTTTGCGCGTTTCATCGATACATTGTATATCGACTTTAAAGCCAAGGGTTTCGCACCAGCTGGCCAGCTGATCAATAACGCCTTTGTTGCTCATGTCGTATTCTGGCAACGAGCTAGAAATACTGGGTAACGACAATAGTGTGGTGAGCTGTTGTTTTATATTCGGTAAGTGCTTCATGCCCTAAACCTGTAATAAGGAGTATCATCAGTGTATCAAAGCAGTTAAAAATGTCTTGGGGTTTCTATGATAGCTACTGAGTCTTTTGCCCCTTTCTGCTAAGCTGGGCGTATAAAAAATAAGAAGTGGAAGGCCATGGCCAAAGAAGTCGAACTCAAGCTCTCATTACCTAGCCAAGCAGTGGCCAGTTTTATGCAAGATATGAATCTAGGACTCTCCCAAGGTGCTCCGCTAGAGCTGGATAACCAGTATTTCGATACCTCTGATTTAGCGTTAAATAAAGCGCATGCGGCTTTACGCGTCCGTAAATCACAGCATGGTTATAAACAAACCCTGAAAAATAAAGGCCAATCCATTGCCGGTTTACATGAGCGTGGTGAGTGGGAGTACGATATTGCTTCGCCCAATCTTGATTGGGCCTTATTTGCAAATGATATTCAGTTAGATGAAAGCCTACGCGAGCGTATCCAGCCTATTTTTAAAACTGACTTTAGCCGCCATGTGTGGATAAAACAATTTGGTGAAAGCGAAATAGAACTGGTACTAGACGAAGGTTTGATACATAACCATTGCGAACGTAATGAGAATCTTGAAACCAGTAAAAGTATCAACTTATGCGAAATAGAATTAGAGCTAAAGTCCGGGCGCGTTGAAGACTTATTTGAGTTTGCAAAGCAATTAGCGCAGCAACACCCGTTAGTGCCTTGTGATATCAATAAGGCGGAACGTGGTTACGGTTTGCTTTTTCCTAAGCTTAGTTTTTTTACGCCCCAAAATTTTACAGACACATGGTCAAAGCAAGAATTACCTGTGTTTGCATTGCTGCAAGAAACGTTAACGCGTTTAAATCGTCATTGGGATACATTTTCGCAGCAAGAAAACTGGTGGTCGTTACTGGTCATGAGCCGACAAGTAAGTGCCATGTGTTTATTGCTTAATGAACTCCCCCATTGCCCTGATCATATTCGTGGTCGCTGGTTAGTATTGCAGTTGGATTTACAAAAAATATTGCAGCCTGCGGCCGTCGTTATTGGCTTGTATGTGGACAGCAGCAGTCATAGTCGTGGATTGAGTCAACGTTTATTAACGGTTTGTGCGCCACAATTAAGCGCAGGCCTTGAAAGCTGGATCGCCAATAATGGTTTAGGCATGGCGATGTTAGAGTTAGGTGAATACTTATACGCGCAAAGTGAGCAAGCTGAGATAAATGGCGCATCCTGGGTTGTGGATTTATTAACCCGTGTTGCGCATGGGCACGAAGTGAATGAAACCTCATTACAAGCGTTAGCCTATATCCTATTGCGCTGTGGTGATGATCGTTATCAAGGCGTGAATGAAGTGATTCGCTGTCAGTTGGTGGTAGACGCCATGATCGCTGCGCAAGATATTCAAAGCGCAATGACAGATGAAACCAGCCGAGCTAAGTTGGCCAGTTGGCAGCGTCGAATGACCGTTGAAAAACGAAACTTATTAGATGCTAAGCAAGCGTTAACGGCGCTCTGCTCAAGCTAATACATACTATTTTGCCAAAGACACTCGCTTGTTTTGCGAGTGGTGGAAACCGATATGAGTCAGGTACAAGATTTAAAACTATCCTTTGTGGCCATTACTAATTTGCTTAAGCAAGATGGTCATTTGAGCCCTGAGCATTTAGCCGACCTGAAGCAAAAAGGCATGAACGGCAAAGCGCACCCAGTAACCGCGATTCAAAGCTATCAGTTCAAAAGTGCGGTTATGCAAGATATTAAGCTGGATGAAGAATTCATCATGGGTTTATTGGCAAAAGAATCCAAGCTTGAATATTTCACCATTGACCCGCTAAAAGTTAAAGCCAGTAAAGTGACACCGACCATGTCGTTTGCCTTTGCTAAACGTCATGGGTTATTGCCAGTGGGGTTAACCACGGACGTAGTCACGGTTGCCACCGCCGAACCATTTGATCGCCGCTGGATTGCGGATATAGAACACATCAATCGTCGTCAGGTGCATATCGTGCTGGCGAAGCCATCGGATATTCAACGTTACCAAGTAGAATTCTTTTCATTGGCGGCATCGGTAAGCGGTGCCAGTGCGTTGCATCAAACACAGGGCAGTAACTTAGAGTCGTTAGTGGAGCTTGGCAGTAAAGGTAACCCTGATGCCAATGACGAACATATCGTTAATATTGTGGATTGGTTATTCCAATATGCCTTTGAACAGCGTGCCAGTGATATACACATTGAGCCGCGTCGCGATATCTCAAAAGTGCGTTTCCGTATTGACGGTGTATTGCATCCGGTTTATGAATTCCCATCTACTGTCTCGAATGCGGTGACATCACGTATAAAAAGTTTAGGGCGGATGAACATCGCTGAAAAGCGTAAACCACAAGACAGCCGCTTGAAAACTCGTACGCCTAATGGCCATGAAGTGGAGCTGCGTTTAAGCACCATGCCCACCGCCTTTGGCGAAAAACTGGTGATGCGAATATTTGATCCAGACGTATTACTGCGTAACTTCAGTGAGCTGGGTTTTAGCAAAGAAGATTACGCATTGTGGGATTCTATGGTGCATCAAACCTCCGGTATTGTGCTGGTAACTGGGCCGACTGGTTCTGGTAAAACCACCACCTTGTATAGCACCTTAAAACAGTTAGCCACTGAAGAAGTGAACGTGTGTACGGTAGAAGACCCCATTGAGATGGTCGAGTCCACGTTTAACCAAATGCAGGTGAATCCCACCATTGATTTAAACTTCGCATCGGGTATTCGTACATTAATGCGACAAGACCCAGACATCATCATGGTGGGTGAGATTCGTGACAGTGAAACCGCCGAAATGGCCATACAAGCGGCATTAACCGGTCACTTGGTGTTATCAACATTGCACACAAACGATGCTCCTAGTGCGATTGCCCGTTTACAACATATTGGGGTCCCTCATTATTTGATTAAAAGTGCTGTGTCTGGCGTGATGGCACAACGTTTGGTGCGTACACTTTGTCCGCACTGCAAGCAAAAGCAAGCCACGGATATTAAACAGTGGAATGAGCTGGTTCAGCCGTGGAGCGCCAAAGCGCCTGAATTCATCTACGAGCCCGTGGGCTGTCTTGAGTGCCGAAACACAGGTTACATGGGGCGAGCAGGGCTCTATGAAGTTATGTCCATGAGTGATACATTGGCAGGACTTATCCAAGTACAAACAGACATGGCGCAATTAAGACGCCAAGCCATGAAAGACGGCATGCGCAACTTACGTTTAAGTGGCGCGCAAAAAGTAGCAGCAGGACTCACCACAATAGAAGAAGTACTGCGAGTCACCCCAAATGAAATGGGTTAACCAAAGGACTGTTCGCACGTCGCTGCTATTACGCCCGGATTCCGCATCAAGCGCGCTTGATGCCATAAAAAAAGGTAAAACATAATGGAAATGCCGGCCATTATTGATTTAGAAGCGTCCGGATTTGGACGCGGCAGTTACCCAATCGAAGTGGGTATTGCCTTAGCAGATGGCTCTGTCCATGCACTGCTTATTAAGCCCGCCGAAGGTTGGGACCATTGGGACGAAAAAGCCGAAGCAATACACGGTCTTAGTCGCGATTATTTAAATGAACATGGTAAACCCCCACGTGAGGTGGCCATGTTCTTAAATGACTTATGTGGCGGACTGACTTTGTACAGTGACGCTTGGAGTTTTGATAGCTCTTGGTTAGGTCGTTTATTCGATGAAGCTGAAATTATTCAGCGTTTCAAATTGGATACCCTCACTCGTTTATTATCAGAAGACGATATGTCCGTTTGGAGCGACACCAAAGACGCCATGGTTAAACAGCTGGGTTTAGAAATGCATCGTGCGGCGAATGATGTCATGCTGTTACGTGAGACGTATAAAAAACTAAAAGCAAGTTAGGCAGTGGTACAGCGGTATGTTTTTATTTAAAGAGTGCGCTCTGCGTTTCTTGCCTGTTTATTTTTGATCAAAATCTAAAAACCCCGCTTGTATATACAAGCGGGGTTTTTTATTGGTTTGAGATTAAAAACCGCGGTTATTGAATCTAGCGATTCTTTAGCGCTCTCATATCACTTTGTACATTACGATAAAACTTGGTTTGGTTTCTATCGGATGCACGTTTTTGCGCAAGGGTTGCCGTATTCAACGCCTGTTCTCGCATAAGTTTTTGATAACTTTGCAAGCGGCGTAATTCCAAATCCCCGTCATCAATGGCGGCGTTCACCGCGCAATCGGGTTCCCCCTGATGCTGGCAATTTGTAAAGCGACAGCCTTTTGCTAGCTCTGCGATATCAGCGAAGGTATGCTGAATACCGTCTTCACAATCAGCAATTTGTAATTCTCGCATGCCAGGCGTATCTAAAAACAGGCCACCTTGCGGCAAGAAATGTAATTGACGAGACGTGGTTGTGTGCCGTCCCTTGCTATCGTCTTCACGAATGCCCTGGGTGACGCTTGCGGTTGTATCATCGGCACTTAGCCCTTTTAATGTGTTCACCAAGGTGGATTTTCCCACACCGGACGAACCCAAGAGCGCGATGGTCTTTCCGCTTTTACACCAAGCCTGTAAGCCTTTTAAGCTATCACTATCGAGTGCGTTAACCACTTCAATCATCAAATGACGATCGAGTTTTCGTAGTGGTTCAAGGTAGGCATCAATGTCGCTGCATAAATCGGCTTTTGTGAGTACCACAACCGGATCACTTTGCGCCTCATGTGTTATGGCAAGGTAACGCTCAATGCGGTTTAGATTGAAGTCATTATTCAATGACGCCAAGATAAACACAGTATCAACGTTACTGGCAATGCTTTGCTCATGCACCTTGCTGCCACTGGCTTTGCGCGAGAAGTGACTTTGGCGCTCCAGTAGGCGTTCAAATTGCCCTTGTTCATTCAGCAATACCCAATCCCCCACCGTCATGGGAGGCATGGCAGGGTGAATGACAAGAATGCCTTCGCCGCTTTGTGAAAGGTAATGATATTGGTTTCTGTGGTGTTCGCTAATGCGAACAGGATAAAACGATTCAAGTTCTTCAAAACTTAATTGTGTTTGAAAAAATCCGCGCCAGCCAAGTTGTGGCAACGTAAAACATGCAGACATGTATAAACCCCAAGTAACCTATAGTTACTCGTTAAACATTTTAGTAAGGGGCTAAATCCCCGGTAAACCGGAAAAAACAATGGCTTAAGCGCCAAGTTTCTCCATAAGGGTTTTACATACAATCATCAACATGTTCCTCTTTGGTGGGTAATAGAGCCTGTATAGTAATCTTTTTTTTACCCTCGTCTAGAGGGTATGATGACTTTTTTTGTTAATCAGGTTTCAGTTCAAAGTCTAAGGCACTTTTAATATCAGGGTGCATAAACTTAAACCCTTCGTTAAGTAAGACGTTCGGTACAACCCTGTTACTGCCTAGTAATAATAAGTCGCCCATTTCACCAAATAGTGCTTTTACCATAAAGGCTGGCATGGGTAATAACGTTGGTCGCTTGAGTGCGCTGCCTAAGGCTTTTGTGAATTCATAATTGGTGGCTGGCATGGGGGCGGTTAAATTTACAGGGCCACGAATACTCTCTTGGTTTAAGATAAAGTCGATGGCTCTTAATTCATCTGTGAGGCTTATCCAGCTCATGAATTGTTGGCCGTTGCCAATTTTTCCGCCTAAGCCGAATTTAAAAGGCAGTAACATTTTTTTAATCGCACCGCCTTTTTGAGTCAACACGACACCGCTACGAATAAAGGCCGTGCGAATATCTGCATCTAATACTGGCTGTGCTGCTGATTCCCATTGCTGGACAATATCGGTTAAAAAATTATGGCCAGCAGGTGATGACTCATTAACCTCGGTTGTGCCCGTATCACCATAAAAACCAATGGCACTGGCATTAATAAATACACTCGGTGGTGTAACGCGATCTGCGATGGCTTCGCATAATAAATGTGTGCAAGTGACTCGGCTGTTGATGATGTCTTGTTTACGTTGTTCGCTCCAGGGTTTATCGCCAATGTTGACGCCACTGAGGTTAATGACGGCATCAAGATGAATGTCCTTATCAAGGTGAATGAGGTTGTTTTCAGGTTGCCAAAAAAAGCTGCCGCTATCGCGCCCACGGTGAAGAATATAAACCTGATGACCTTTGTGTTCAAGATAAGGCCGTAACGCTGAGCCAATAAGACCAGATGCACCGCTGATAAGAATATTCATAAAAGACCTAATCACTATACTGTATAAAGCATAGTACGCTTCAGGTGCTTTTTTAGATTATTCTTTTGTGTATTGGAGCGTGTCTATGATTTTGAGTATAAAGAGTAAGGCCCAGAAAATACTTATCACTTAGACATAGCGACCTAAAAAATTCATCGCTATGTCTAAGTATTATTCGTTGTAATAGGTGGCACAAGGCTCACTGAAAAATATAAATAGCTCTTGAATGCTCATGACTTAGCCTCGTTTTTTTGCTTTTTTATAGCAGTACAGATTTGATCACCATAATAATTGTTCGCATAATTACATTGTTGCGAGGCATATGGGATGTGACGTTTGATAAAGCGTTTAATGATATTCATGCTGTGACCTCTTGGGCTGATAACTCACTTATACTAATACGCCTTCGGTTTATGAGTTACGGTGAAGACAGCAACGAATATAGGGTGGTGGACCCTATTATGATAATTAATTCTTACTCTTTATTTGATAGTTTTAGGCTATTAGAAGGTTAAATCAGTCGCAAGTTCATAATCAATTTTGTTTGTACTATGCACAAAAAAACCGGTACAAGACCGGCAAAGTGGAGAACACAGGATTGGCGCTATTGGCTGGCGAGATGCTGGCCTTCATCTTGGTAATACGCTTCGACTCTTGGATTCATAATGGCTTTCCAAAGTGGCGGGAAGAGTGCGATTACAAACATGGTGGCGTAACCAAAGGGTAATTGTGGGCTTTGATCATAATGACGCAGTACTTGATAGCGTCTAGCGGCATAAGCATGATGATCACTATGGCGTTGTAGTTGAAACAAAAACATATTGGTCAAAAAGAAATTACTGTTCCAACTGTGCTCTGGTGTGACGCGCTCATATTTGCCATTGCCCATTTTACGACGGTGTAAGCCGTAGTGTTCAATATAGTTAATGATCTCTAATAATGTGAACGCGACAAAGCTTTGTAAGAAAAATACGCCGACGCCTAACCAGAAATGGCTGCCTAATAACTCAAAAAAACCACCCAGTAATGCACTGACTAAAACAGAATGTAAGTAATACCAAATTAATTCGTTGTCTTTACTTAAAAGGGTTTTGCCTTTTTTAGCTAAGCGAGTTTTTTGTAATGACCACGCGTTCAAAAAATTATGAACGTAGGCATTCGGTAAAAATTGATAAAGTGTTTGATTGAAGCGAGAAGAGCTTGCGTCTTCTGGTGTAGATACATGCACATGATGCCCATAGAGATGTTCAATTTTGAAGCCTGCGTAGCTGACCAATGATAACAGCAAGCCACCGCTAATTTGTTCCAGTTTGGTGTTTTTATGGATCAGCTCATGGCCTACGTTAATCGCGATAATCCCGCCTACAACCCCTAATGATAAAACATAACCAATTTGCCCCAGCAGCGACAGTTCTGGCCAGTTTAATAATAAATAGCCGCTACTGAAGATGCAGATGAAATACAGAGGTAAGCATGAGAGTGTCAACCAGCGATAAAACGCTTCTTGGTTCATCCCTGGCACTTGGTTTTCTTCTGGGTTTACTGGGTCTTTGCCCAAAATGACATCGACAATCGGCACAATGACATACACGACCAATAGCGGGAAGAAGGCAAAAAGCGTGTGCAGGCCGGTTTTATGGGCCAAATAAAAACTAAGGGCGGGCAAAAAAAGGGGCATTAGATAAATAAAGTAACCATATTTCTTCATGGTTAGCGCCGTTTCGGGTTTAAGTTTGTCCAGTAGCATGGGGCTCTCCTCGGTTTAGGCTCTGCGACCTATTGTTGTTCTTTGTTGGTACAACTTGAGATTATCGCCTTCTTGATAGGATTGTCAAACAATCCGACCGTTATATCTTTAATTTGGCTGCTTCTGTGGCATCTTGGTATATGGCCTAGCCGTAATTGAGCCTATTGCTGAAGGTCTCACCTAGGGTCCCGAGAAGCGGGCTTTCTGAGATATTGCAGCTCAAAATCGAGTAAAGGTACGGCGGGGCACCAGTGATAACCTTGTGCGTAATCGCATTGCAGGCTAGTGATACAAGTAAATTCATGCTCATTTTCAACGCCTTCCGCTACGATCATGGCGTGATTACTGTGGGCTAGTTGTACGATGGCTTTGACGATATGCTGCTTTTTAGGGTGTAAATGAATATCGCGAATAAAGACCATATCGATTTTTATTTCATTGGGATCAATGTTTTGTAAATACATCATAGAGCTATAACCCGTGCCAAAATCATCAATTGATATTTTGAACCCCATGGCTTTCATTTCATTAATGGTGTTGATGAATAAGTCGATGTTTTCCATGGCGGCGGATTCCGTTACCTCTAAAATGAAATGCTTTGAATCAAGCTGAAACTGATCAAGTGTTTTTTTAAGAAATGAAATGAGTTTTGGTTCGGCCATATCCAGTACGGATAAGTTGATCGAAATTGTAAAATTATTGGGCAGTAAATCATTGTCTTTTAATTGTGAAAGCCAACGGCAACTTCTAATAAATACCAATTGTGTAATTTGAAAAACCAGTCCACTTTGCTCTGCAAGCGGAATAAAACGCGAAGGTGAGATCGGGCCTTTTTTAGGGTGATTCCAGCGCAATAACATTTCACCTCCGCAGATTGCCTCGTCACAGAGCGCTACTTGTGGCTGAATATAGACGTCCAAATCATTTTGGTTAATCGCCATTTGTAAGTCATTCACCATCGTAATACGTTGGCTAATGGCTTGATCTTGCTCGGTGTCGTAGAGCATCCATTTATTATTGGCTTTAAGGCTACTAAGCAGTGCAACTTGCGCTTGGCGAAACGTTTCTTGGACGTCACTATTGGCCAAAATAGCACAGCCTAATGTGAACTGAATTCGACTTGTGTGCTGTTTATTATTGGATGCTTGTTCTGATTCTCGAACGATATCTTCAATAATACTTTCAAGTGATGACTCGGTATTCACAACGGGTAAGTCAACTAACAATAAAATTTGCTCGGCTGGTAAGGCCATGACATAAACGGCTTCACCAAACGGCATGGGCAAAGGAATCGCCCAAGACTGGCTCGCTAAGTATCGGGTCATGTGGTCAGTGTGTTTTTGGTATGCATCGGTTAATACATTGGGCCCATACAGGCTAACCACTTCACGAAACCCTTGTATATCGGCAATAATAAATACAGGGTTAGTAAATTGTAATTTAATATTGGTTATGTTTTCAGGCAGTTTATATTTTAAATAATTGAGGTTCGCAATACGTGTATCAGGGTAGTAATACAATTGATTGAGTAAGCTTTTCTCCATGTGTTTCATACGACTGGCTAAAGCCACTGATAATAAAAAAAGCTCTAATAGTGTGCCGAATAAAAAACCATGCAATGTGAAAAAATTAATGGTCATAACGTTTATAACCGTCGCCATGCCGATTGCACCGCCACTCAGTGTGAATATCCAAGAAATTAAAAAATATTTAGCAGGTGTATAGCCATTTTTAAGTGCTATAACGCCCATACTAATACCATACAATGTAGCTAAAAATTGGAAGACAATAAAAAGCGGAATCATGGTGTATTCGGTCGCATATAAACTAAAAATGGCACCCAGTGCTGTAATGAATCTAAAATGCTGGATGTATTTATAATGCCAAGGGGCGTTGTCTTTAGCTTCGAGAAAAGTATTAGCAAAATTGATCACAAAAAATATCAATATAAAATTTAAAAACATTATGTTTTGTGCAAGCCATATATGAATAGTTTGAGGCCAAAATAGGTTGCCAAAACCATTTAGCGCTGAAAAATAACAAAAGGCGGTTGTATGAAATGCTAAATACCAAAGATAAGATGAGTTAGGGTGCATGGCATAGACCAGAACATTATATATGGCCATAGCAATCAAAACGGAAATAATACTGGCCCAAAACGTATCTTGAAAACGGACTAATTGGTTAAAACCTGCTTCGTTATAAATGCTCATAGGTAAAATGGCAGGGCCGTCATTTTGTTTTTCAATGAGTAAGGTGAGTGTTTGATTGTTATGAATAAAAAATTTGAGCTGGTTACCTGTAAATGTTTTTTTAGAGTCAAATGTGCGATCAAGTAATCCTAAATCGTTTTGTTTGATGAGCTGATCGCCATCGAATAAATACACACGTAAATGACGTAAAATATGGGTTTCAATATTAATAATACGCTGTTGACTGTTTTGGCCATTAAAGTGACCCTTCACCGTAAATTTGTGCCAGCTTGTTAAAGGGCTAGGTTGAGTCGATGGAAGAAAAGACTCTAAAGAATAGGCTTGCTTAAGCCAATATTGAGGTGGATGGTCGGCGTTTTTCTGGTTAATTATAGTTGGTAAAGGCTGGCGTAGCTGGATGCGCTCACGTTCATCCAGCAAGACTTCCATGCTAAAAGCAGTGTGGCTCAATATCATGCAAATCATACACAGTCTTATAGCAAAGCCCATAGGAATGCCTACTGATGAATTTCTTCACTTAAGACTAGACTAAAATAGGTAAACAGGCGGTTACACCTGAACTTGCCAATGGCTGCCAGTTACCTCGTTTACATTGATACACACTAAGCGTTTATCAAAGCACGGCAGTATGTCCCCTTGATGATGGGTGACATAGAGTAACGTTGTGTCATTTTGTTGGGTAGTGTTCAAAATTCTGTGTCATTTCTTTAAAATCACTAAAAAAGAGATGACATATGACCAAACCAACATTCGATATGGAAGCCGCCCTTAAAGCCCTACGTGAAGGTCAAGACCTCACTGGAAAAGACGGTATTCTTACCCCTCTAATCAAGCAACTCACTGAAGCCGCCTTGCAAGCTGAGCTCGAAGATCACCTTGCTAATGATCCCAATCATAATCGTAAAAATGGCAAAACCCAAAAAACCATGAAATCTCCCGCAGGCAAATTCGAGCTAGAAACCCCTCGTGACCGCGCCGGAACCTTTGAGCCTCAAATCGTTAAGAAAAATCAGACACAGCTTACGGATGAGCTCGAGCGTAAAGTATTGGCTTTGTTTGCACTGGGCAATAGCTATCAAGATATCCGCTCACACATCGAAGATTTGTACGGTGTAAACCTCTCCAATGGCACTCTCAATGCCGTTACCGATAAACTCCTGCCAGAGCTTCAGGCATGGCGTACGCGTGAGTTAGATGCGGTGTACCCCATTGTTTGGCTTGACGCTATTCACTATAAAATAAAAGACAATGGCCGTTACGTGAGTAAAGCTATTTACACCATTTTGGCGGTGAATATTGAAGGCAAAAAAGAGCTGCTTGGCCTGTATTTATCGGACTCTGAAGGCGCTCATCACTGGCTAAGTGTGTTAACCGATTTAAACAATCGCGGTGTTAAAGATATTTTAATCTGCTGTATTGATGGCTTAAAAGGCTTCCCTGAAGCGATTACGACCATCTACCCCAACACTGAAATCCAGCACTGTATTATTCATCAAATCCGCAACTCAATTAAATACGTTGCCAGTAAAAATCAGAAAGCGTTCATGGCGGATTTAAAGTTCGTTTATAAGGCGACTAACCTGGATGCTGCAGAAAGCGCTCTCGACGAGCTAGAAGCTAAGTGGGGCGATCGATACCCTATGGTGATTAAGTCTTGGCGAACCAAGTGGGATACCCTTACAACGTATTTTAAATACCCTGATTACGTGCGCAAAGCCATCTATACCACCAATGCCGTTGAAGCGGTACATCGGCAATTTAGAAAACTGACAAAAACCAAAGGCGGTTTTGCCAACGAAAACAGCTTGCTGAAATTATTGTACGCGGGTATTTTAAAAGTCTCGGAGCGCTGGACGCATCCCGTGCAAAATTGGAATCTTACGCTGTCGCAGCTGGCGATTCATTTTGAAGGTCGACTGGATGAACACATCGACCTGTAGAAAATTTAACTGACACAGAATTTTGAACAGCCTCTTTTGTTGTGCTAGTAACTCGATAAAGCCGAGTACCAACTGGCGGTTAGCATCGTCTAACCCTTGGCAAGGTTCATCTAGAATAAGCAGAGCAGGTTGTTTGATCATGGCGCGGCATATGAGGACCAAGCGTTGTTCGCCATAGCTTAGATGGTGCAGGGGATCGTTGGCTTTATGTTCAAGCTTGACTTGTGTTAACCAATCAATAGCCAGTTGCTTTTGATGATCTTCTACTTGGTTATATAAACCGATGCTATCAAATAGCCCACTTATGACAGCACTTACTACATTGGTACTGGCTTTGTAGTTCCACTGAAGTGCGACACTCATTAATCCAATGTGTTGTTTTATATCCCAAATACTTTCGCCACTGCCACGTTTGATACCAAATACAGTGAGGTCATTGGCATAGCATTGTGGGTGATCACCGCTAATTAAATTCAGTAGTGTGCTTTTGCCGCAACCGTTTGGTCCCAGTACGGCCCAATGTTCACCGCGACCAATTTTCCAATTAAGGTTCTCAAAAATTAAACGATCACTGTAGGCCACTTTCCCGTTTACTAAGTTTACCAGCGGATTGATATCTTCATTTAGCGGTGGGCAACATGTATCACGCTTAGGTAAGGTGAGTGTTTGATTATTGAATGTTAAAAATGCGTTGACTGCTTCATGGGCCAGTACCGTGTGTTTAGTCCCGTGAGCAAGTAACGTTAAATTATGTAAAAAACCAAGGTGCGTGACCCAAGATGGGACTTCATCTAAACGGTTTAAAATAAAAATAATAGATCGGCCAGCCGCTTGCTGTTGAGTTAAAATATCGTTTAGTACTATTTGGCTGTTTGCATCGAGGCCATCGAAGGGTTCGTCTAATACCAACAGTGTGTTTGTATTTAGCAGTGCTCTAATTAAAATGATTTTACGGCTTTCACCCGTGCTAAGCTTACGAAAACCTTCATCTAATACATGCTCGATATTAAAGGTTTTTACCCATTGATTAATACAGTTTTGATCGTTGCTAACCTCAGATAAAAGCTCGCGTACAGGCGTGCCTTGCCACACTACATTTGTAATATCGCTTTCATCACGTTCTTGCTCTCGCGTAATGAGTTGCTGTTGTGTTTCAAAACTGACCGCACTTACTTGATCAAAGTCAATCCCTGTTAGTGTTCCTTGGGTTATTTCAAGTGAGCCAGTTAATAGTTGAGCAAGAGCACTTTTACCGCTGCCATTACTGCCTATAAACGCCCAACTGTGATGGGGTGAAATACTTAATTCATCAATGTCTAATTGTAAAAAGTCACCAAGTGATGCTTTTAAATGGCTTAATTGGATCATAAAACGTCGCTTAAAAAGTGGAGCTTAGATGGCTGTCATGTGGTTAGTAAGGTTCTGGTTGTTCGATTTCAAACATGCCATGTTGCAGGTCTTCGAGTTTTTCATTCATTAATGTGCTGGCATCTTGAATACCTTTATTATAATAATAAACGCCGACTTCTTTAGCGAAAAAATCCAATAAAAACTCCGCTTCAAATTGACCAATATCTTGGTGTAATTCGTCATCAAAATATTTTTTTAACTTGTCGGTGATGGCACTAATTTGTTGAGGATTTAACTTAATATTCATATTTATTCACTTATAACCAACGACGAACATTTTTGCAGTATTGAGTGTATGACTCGCCAAACTTTATAGATAAAAAACGCTCTTCAGGATGTATCTGAAAGCGGTTCAAGTACACAGCAAACCCGATACTCAGTAATAGACTGATAACATTGCCTTGTGCCGAACTGATGGCAAATAAGCAAAAGGTCATACCTAAGTACATTGGGTTACGGCTGATTTTATATAGGCCACTTATGACCAGTTTTTTACTTTTTTCAGGTGTTCTTGGATCGACGGTTGTTTTTGCTTTGAAAAAGCTAATCGCCGCAGGCAAAACGAAAGATAGGCCTAATACTAAAAGCACTGTGGCCATGATATTTTGGCCAATAAAATGCACCCCAATAGGAAAAGCCATATTTAGCAGTCCCATTAAAACAGCAACAAAAGCGGTTAACGGCAGCGGTGGTAATAGCAGTTCTAATGTATTCATGGTGAGGCCCATTGTGAGTCTCTGAAGGGTACCGATATTACGGATAAGGATCAATTTGTAACGGTATTCGACTAAAGTCTGTTTGTATAAAAATATTATATAAGGTATTACTAATATTCGACTAATAAATCTTAGGGGTTGGATATGGCACATATCGTAGTCTTGGGGGCGGGCACAGGCGGCATGGCGGGTGCTTATGAAATACGAGAAGCGCTGAGCAAAAAAGAGCATCAGGTGACATTGATTAATGAGCGCGAGGAATTTCAGTTTGTCCCTTCTAACCACTGGGTCGCGGTGGGTTGGCGAGACAGTGCAGAGGTGACGATTCCCATTAAAAAGTATGTGACTAAAAAAGGCATCGATTTTATTGCCGCCCGTGTGGATGAAATTAAACCGGATGATAATCAGCTGATTTTATCTACGGGTGCAAGTGTGCAATACGATTACTTAATTATTGCCACGGGCCCTGATCTCGCTTTTGATCAGATCGAAGGGGCGGGTCCTGAAGAATTTACTCAGTCTGTTTGTAATTTGCATCATGCAAAAACGTGTCGTGATGATGTAGAAACACTAATGGGCTCACCAGGACCTGTGATAGTGGGGGCTTTTCAAGGCGCAAGCTGTTTTGGGCCCGCTTATGAATATGCTTTTATTTTAGAAAAGGCCCTTCGTGATGCAAAAGTGCGCGATAAAGTCCCCATGACATTTGTGACCAGCGAGCCTTATATTGGACACCTTGGCTTAGGCGGTGTGGGTGATTCAAACGGCATGCTGGAAAGTGATTTACGCGCGCACAGTATTAAATGGATTTGTAATGCCAGTGTCACCAAAGTAGAGCAAGGCACGATGTATGTGGATGAATACAATGAGCAAAAACAGGTGATTAAGCAGCATGTGCTGCCTTTTCAACACAGCATGTTAATTCCTGCATTCAGAGGCGTGCCGGCTGTGGCCAATGTGAAATCACTGTGTAATCCCAAAGGCTTTGTGATCGTGGATGAGTTTCAGCGTAGCCCTAAATATCATAATATTTTTGCGGCGGGCGTGTGTATTGCCATACCACCAGTTGAAGAAACACCCGTGCCAACCGGCACACCAAAAACAGGGTATATGATTGAATCAATGATGACGGCGATCACTGCAAACTTAGTGCATGTTCTAAAAGGCGAACCGCCGTCAAAGCAAGGCACATGGAATGCGATTTGTTTAGCCGATATGGGCGATACAGGTGCGGCATTCGTTGCGATACCACAGATCCCACCGCGTAATGTCACGTGGTTTAAAAAAGGAAAATGGGTGCATTATGCAAAAGTGGCGTTCGAAAAATACTTCATGCGTAAAATGAAAACAGGAACCAGTGAACCCATTTATGAAAAGTACACATTAAAAGCGTTGGGCATTGAACGATTGAAAGATGATTAATATAGGCCCATAAAAAAGGCGCTAACAGCACCTTTTTTATGCTTGTGATACGGACCTTTACTCTGGCGTTTCGCCATTGTGATAAATGTTTTGTACGTCATCTAGGTCGCCCAGCATGTCCATGAATTTTTCAAACATGGGCATGTCATCTTCGTTGATGGCTTGTGTCGTTTGAGGAATAAATTGAATTTCCTCTACATCAAAGTCGATGCTATCGAACGCAGCTTGTAATGCTGTTTTTGCTTTAAAGAATTCAGTGTGGGGTGCAAAAACAGTGATCATGCCGTCTTCACACTCGATGTCAGTGACATCCACATCATCCATCATTAGAGCTTCTAGTACGGCTTCTTCGTCTTCACCTTTGAACACAAAAATAGCACTGTGATCAAACATGTGAGCGGCGCTGCCTTGCGCACCAATTTTACATTTTGTTTTTGTAAATGCTTGGCGTACATCACCAAAGGTGCGATTTGGGTTGTCGGTTAAACAATCCACAATCACCATGATGCCACCAGGGCCAAAACCTTCGTAACGTGCGGTATCAAAATCTTCACCGCCGCCGCCTTTGGCTTTATCAATGGCTTTATCGATAACATGACCCGGCACTTGGTCTTTCTTTGCGCGGTCAATCAGGCTGCGCAGGGCGAGGTTTCCGTCAGGATCAAAGCCGCCTTTTTTAGCTACAACATAAATTTCACGGCCGTATTTACTGTACACCCTTGCTTTTGCATCGGATGTTTTTGCCATGGACTCTTTACGGTTTTGATAGGCGCGACCCATTTTGTGCTCTCGTTCATTTCTAAAGGCCCAAATTCTACCTGTAAGCCGGTAACTAGGGAACCTTTGTGGTGAGGGCTAAGTTCGATGTGTAATTAATATATTAGTATTTACTGATATAGCTCAATGGGTTTGCTCTCCTTGTGGGGTAGATTTGTCTAATTATGCTGCCTCACTGGAGGTAATTAATGGGTATCTGGTTAGAAAGGCACCTTTTTCTTGACATAAATCAGCTTGGGTTCATAATTTTCAGAAATTACTGAAAGTTTAGAAAGTTATGGAATTACCTGAAAAAGCAAAAGTATTCGTCTTTCACTTTGGAGAGATGGGCAGTCGCTGGGGCTTTAATCGTACGGTTGGGCAAATATTAGCCTTATTGGTGATTCACCCCAAGGCCTTAAATGCAGATCAAATTGCCCAAACGCTGAGTATCAGTCGCGGCAATGTGAGTATGGGCTTAAAAGAATTACAGTCGTGGCGTTTGATCCAGTTGCAACATGTGGCCGGTGATCGTAAGGATTACTTTATTACCGCAGGCACGATTTGGGATATGGCCAAAACGGTATTTGAAGAGCGTCGCAAGCGTGAGATAGATCCAACATTGTCATTACTGCGCGCCAATTTATTAGAAGATGCACAAAACGAAGATGAAGAATACGCGCAACAGCGCATCGAAGAAATCCATGATTTATTAGAGCTGCTGACGCAATGGGGTGATCACTTAAATACCCTAAGCCCAGAGAAATTAGAGAGCCTTATGAAATTAGGCTCCGGCATTAGCAAACTGTTAGACATGAAAGACAAAATCATGGGCAAAAAAAACCAAGATTAAACGCTGGGGTGCACTGTGCAAAACGAACAACCCAAATCCATATTTAAAATACCGTTAGTACGCGAAATCACCGTGGTGTTGTTGATAAAGCTAGCGGTTATTTTTGCTATAAAGTGGCAATTCTTTTCGGACCCAGTTGATTTAACGCAGGCTAGCAACAGCGTTGAGGCCCAAATGGGTTTGCCGGTTTCAAATACACACACCCTTCCTATTATTAAATACACGGAGAAAAACGATGGATGATACAGTTGTTGATCTATCGAGGTTGCAGTTTGCCATCACGGCGTTTTATCACTTTTTATTTGTACCCCTGACAATCGGATTGGCGTTTATTTTGGCCATCATGGAAAGTGTTTACGTGATGACAGGCAAACAAGTTTACAAAGACATGGTGAAATACTGGGGCAAGTTATTTGGTATTAACTTTGCGCTAGGCGTGACCACAGGTTTAACCATGGAATTTCAGTTTGGTACTAACTGGGCTTACTATTCCCATTATGTGGGGGATGTGTTCGGCGCACCTTTGGCCATTGAAGGGTTAATGGCGTTTTTCTTAGAATCGACTTTTATTGGATTATTCTTTTTTGGTTGGGACCGCTTAACCAAATACCAACATCTTATGGTGACGTGGCTGGTGGCCATTGGCTCGAATTTATCGGCGTTATGGATTTTAATAGCCAATGCTTGGATGCAGAATCCAGTGGGTGCCGAGTTTAATTTTGAAACCATGCGCATGGAAATGACCAGCTTTTCAGAATTAATTTTTAACCCTGTGGCTCAAGTTAAATTTGTTCATACGGTATCAGCCGGTTACGTGACCGGTGCGATGTTTGTATTGGCGATCAGTGCGTATTTCATGCTAAAAAAACGTGATTTACCGTTTGCGCGTCGCTCGTTTGCGATTGCGGCAAGTTTTGGTTTGGCGTCTATTTTGTCAGTAATCGTATTGGGTGATGAATCCGGTTATGAGTTAGGGGATGTGCAGCGCACTAAATTAGCGGCCATTGAAGCCGAGTGGGACACCCATGAGGCCCCAGCCGCATTTACCTTGATTGGTTGGCCAAACGAAGAAACACAACATACTGATTACGCCATTAAGATTCCTTATGCATTAGGCTTAATTGCTACGCGTTCATTAGATAAAGAAGTAACGGGTATCAAAGACCTCATTAGCGAACATGAAGTGCGTATACGGTCAGGCATGGGAGCTTATGGCATATTGCAGGATCTTAAAGCCGGTCATGATACAGATGAAAATATCGCGGCCTTTAACGACGTGAAAAAAGATTTAGGGTACGGCTTATTACTTAAGCGTTATACAGATAACGTCGTCGATGCTTCTGAAGAGCAAATTAAAATGGCCGCCCAGGATACGATTCCTCGTGTTGTACCCATGTTCTTTACTTTTCGTATTATGGTGGGCTTAGGCTTTATCATGTTGTTTTTAATTACGGCCTCATTTTATTACTCCGCCAAACATACTGTTGAGCATCAGCGCTGGTTATTAAAAGCGTTATTAATTTGCTTACCAGCCCCTTGGATTGCCTGTGAAATGGGTTGGTTCGTGGCTGAATTTGGTCGCCAGCCATGGTCAATTGGTGAGATTTTACCAACGGCACTTTCAGTTTCATCACGTAGTGCGTCTGATCTGTGGTTAAGCTTAGGTGGTTTCATTGTGTTTTATACCGGTTTATTAATTGTTGAAATGTACTTGATGTTCAAGTTTGCACGTTTAGGCCCAAGTGCTTTGCATACCGGACGTTATTTCTGGGAACAAGAAGCGTCCGGGGGTATTGAAACCGCTGTGGCACAACAATCACGTCAAGATTTAGTGTAAGGAGCCATCATGGATTACGAAACGTTAAAACTAATTTGGTGGGTACTCATTGGTGTATTGCTGATTGGCTGGGCCGTTACTGATGGCTTTGATATGGGCGTATTAAGTTTATTAAAAGTAATCGGTAAAACCGATAACGAGCGCCGCGTGATGCTCAATACCGTTGGCCCTCATTGGGATGGAAACCAAGTGTGGTTTATTACAGCAGGCGGCGCTATCTTTGCTGCTTGGCCTGTGGTGTACGCTACTGCGTTTAGTGGGTTGTACTTTGCTTTGCTGTTGGTTTTATTTGCGATGTTCTTTCGCCCAGTGGGATTTGAATATCGCTCAAAAATAGAAAAAATAAAATGGCGCAAAAACTGGGATTGGTTATTAACCATCGGGGGTGCAGTGCCATCACTTGTGTTTGGCGTGGCATTTGGCAATTTATTTTTAGGGTTGCCATTTACCTTAGATGACACCATGCGCAGTTTTTATGACGGTGGCTTTTTTGGATTGTTAACTCCTTTCCCATTATTAGTCGGGATCGTGAGCTTAGCAATGCTTATCATGCATGGTGGAGCGTATTTACAAATGCGTACACAAGATGAGCTGCATGAGCGTAGCCGTAAGGTAACAGTAATCATGGCACTGGTTACGCTGTTCGCGTTTATGTTTGCTGGTGTGTGCTTAATGTTATGGGTAGACGGCTACGTTATTACCGATATGGTAAAAGCCACCGGCGAAGCCATGACACCAATGGCGAAAACAGTCGTCACTATGAAGGGTGCTTGGTTAAATAATTATACACTTTACCCTATTACGATTATCGCTCCTGTTTTAGCGTTCTCAGGCCTGTTACTGACAATGTTATTCACATTAATGAATAAAAGCACGCTGACGTTTATTGCAAGCGCCACTGCAGTGAGCAGTATTATTTGTACGGCGGGCTTTAGTTTGTACCCATTTATTATGCCATCGAGTATTAATCCACAGGTTAGTCTGACGGTATGGGATGTGGTATCCAGTGAGAAAACATTGAATGTTATGTTTGTAGTCGCGATGATTTTTGTCCCAATTATCCTAATGTATACCTCTTGGGGTTATTACAAAATGTGGGGAAGAATCAGTACGGATCATATTGAAAAGAACAAATATGGTACGTATTAAGATATTTAGGCAATGCGCTACTAAAATTAGTGCATTGTTTTTATAAGATACGCAACAAGATATAAAAAATTGAGGTAAATAATATGTGGTACTTTGCATGGATGTTAGGCGTATTACTGGCGTGCAGTTTTGGTATTTTAAATGCGCTTTGGCTTGAAGTGAACGAGAATTTTGATCGTGAGCCAGACGTAAAAGAGTAATGCTAGCTTTAACCAAAGAAAGAAGAGATAAATATGAATCAGCAGGGTATGAAAAACGATAATGCATTAACCAACGTGTTGGCTTGGCTGAATCATCCGCTGGCCCGTTTATTATCGTTTATATTTGCTATTGGCTTGTCGGTATTTATTTTGTTGTTTCCGCAGCATATTGCTCGTGATCTAACCGAGTTAGATCACGGTATATTAAGTCTGGTCATGCTGGCTATGTGTGGTTGTTTTGTGCATGGAATAGGCTTTCAGCCTTATAATATAGTAGCTAAAATCCTGTTTAGCCCTGTCTTATGTTGGCCTGTGGCTGGGTTAGCAGTCTGGATGTGGGTGCTTTAGCAGCGAGTGAATGATGCGGGTTAGTGATTGAATTTGTTTAGACGGGTTCTAAAATTCACCCATATTTTTTGTTTTTATTCCTCGTGAATCAATTATAACGCTTAAAAATATCGCTTAGATGAAGCAATATATTGAGTTCATCTAAGCGTATTTTATTGCTCTTGCACGATTATTGTGAAACAAAAAGGCCTTGACGACTTATGTCGTCTGAGTGGGTTAAAGGTGCGCTTGTTACTCCCACAGCGATAATTTTATTATCAGAAATCACAAGATCTTTTATTTCACTTGAACGCTCATGTTGAATAGTTGTGGCGGCTTCTAGTGTATTTTGAGCTATATCGAAACGTGCATAAAACGCCTTAGTATGGCTAGTCCAGCTATTTGAATCTACTTGATTACCACCAATATGACCAAACAAATAGAGGCTGTCGCCATAGAGTGTCATACCGTTCAACCAGTCTTCATTCTCAATGTTATAAAATTTTTGCGTGTGAGTGCGATTTCCAATGTTGATGTTAAGGATGCTGATGTCCAGTTCTACAGTGTTATTGTAAGCATCTGATTTTACTAAAGCACTAATGCTACCCACAAATAAATGATCATTATACAGGGCAATATCTTTTAAAAATTGAGAGTGGATACTGGGAAATAGTTCTTCGTATATGAGTTCCCCTTGAGCATTCAGGTGTTTAAATAAAATGTGATTGGTTGTATGTCGCGTGTTTTCAGCTAACGCTAAATGACTGTTAAAGCGATCGTTATAAGCAGGGATGGCGTTACTGGTTAACGTATCAATTACATAAATGTCACCATTATCGGCGTGTGCGATTTTGGTGGATTTTGATTTACGTTCGCTATTTCCCCAGTAATAGATAGAAAGTACCTTCTCCCACTGGAATGTTAAATCGGTGCTGTATTTTGCGAGTTTTTGACCGCCATTGTTAAAGGCAGTGAGTAGCTCTTCTTGGTCACAATTTAATGAAATTAAGCCAAATCGCCCCCAAGATATAGAATGCTGACTGTATTTCTCGTCTATATTTTCATGTGGGTTATCGACTATTTCAAACGGATCGTTTAACCATTCATCGTGATCAAAGTTAATATCATATTCAGGTTCTAAAGTGGTCGCGGCCATGGGTGCAGAATATAGTAGCTGGTGCGCTTTAGAGAACCGCTGAATTTCAATTTGGTTATATTGACTCTCAGAAGGCATAAATGCAGCGACTGAATACTCCCCAGAAGGGTGTACACAAGCATCGGCAAAACCTGTTTCGCTTTTTTGTATGGCGTCTGTTTTACCTTCACTATTTGTGAAGGCTGAAAAGCCTTGATACTGGCCATATTCAGCTTTAGTTGACGTTTCACCTAACAGTAAAAGTTGACCATCCGCAAGTAACTGTATTTTTTCAAGAGAGGTAATACCCCCTAAATTACTACTGAAGATACCGTCAGAAGATGTGATTGACTGAAGGTTAAGCTGATTACCAGGAAGCGGCTGAACAGGCGTAGGAGTATCTGTATCATCACTCCCACAGCCTGATAGCGTGAGGATCAATATAACGCTAGAAAATTTATTCATAAAGAGTCCCTTAAGAGTCAAATCCATATTTTATTTATTGCGTATTATTGCATGTATCATGATGGTGTAAATGGATATGTGCAGGACAGTTAGTTGTAGTGCTTGCTGATTAAGTTATTTGTTATTTTGCATGACTAAGAAGGGTATAAAGGCTTTGGCTGTTGATATTTTACTGTATGAGAATTCTTATATTATTTTTGAGTGCTGACTTTGACGATTGGGGTAGCCGAATGTTTTTATGTTTGCATTGCCTGAAATCAATAGGGTTGGGTCATCATTTATTAATTATAGCCATGCTGATTATATATGAATCCACTATTAATAGAATGCCGGTTGAGAGTATAAGATCACGATAGAGCTAAAATTATTTTTAGCTCTATCGTATGTAGAACTGCTGCAGTTGTTAATCTTTTTTATTATAAGTGAAACTAAGGTTAAGAGAAGTAGGCCGTATATAACAGGTTGAAACTTCGTTTGTGATAATAGATTCGTTCACGACTTGAGTAATGGATTCAATAAGAGTGTAAGTGTCGCCTTCACATGCTTCAGATTTAGTTGAATTACCTAAGTAGAGCTTACGCCCATCAATATAAATAATTTTCTTTTCTAAAGCGCCTTTATCTCGTTTATATGTGAAATTAACTTGATATGCTTCAAGGCCTGAGTCAGTTGTGATGGTATCTAGAATCTTAAAATCACCAGTAGACTCAATATTAGTATAGGTGTCAGGGCTGACTTTTAATGATGTAAACACTTTAAAGTTATCACCGTTAAAGTTATAGGTAATATCACCTGTATTACCTTCAGTGGTGAATTCTTCAGACTGCCATGTCCCTTGAAGAACCGTTGCATCTTCATCTTCTGCCGCGCAGCCTAATAAGAATAAGGTGAGAGGCGTAATAAGTAATATTGCTTTTAGACGTGTCATATTTGTATATGCCAATGAGAAAAGCCCATTTTAACGTAATGGGCAATTGAGAAAAGAGATTTGTGTTCAAAAATAAGTAATGAAATGTAAAGCCAGATTACCCCGGCGGCCACTGTAAACCACGACCACCAATCACATGGTAGTGTAAATGAAATACGCTCTGACAAGCCCCTTCACCATTGTTGACGACTAAACGAAACGCATCACCAATGCCAGCATCTGCTGCAACTTGATTGGCCACAAGGTTTAAGTGGCCTAATAATATTTTGTCGTCATCAGTGGCATCACATAGGCGAGGTATCGGTTTTTTGGGGATCACTAATATATGCACAGGTGCGCAAGGCATTATGTCTTTAAAGGCTAAGCAGTATTCGTCTTCATAAACGATATCAGCAGGGACTTCTTTATCAATAATTTTGCTGAATATGGTGGCATCACTGGGCGTCGGTTTTTGCATATTATCCTTCCCTTAATAACTAAGATTTTGCTTTCGATAAATTATCGCGAAGGCTCGCCATATCTTTTAGGCGATTAAACCAAAATGGTGCCCCTAATGAAATCAATATACTGCTAAAGATGATGCCTAACCAATGACTTAATGTACTCATTTGCAATGAGAAATAGTATTGTGGCCATTGATTCGGCGTGATATCGAATTGCAGAGTCATCATCTGTGATTGCAATGCGTCATGGTTAACTTCGACGGACGTACTGTGTGTCGCCAGTTGATCGGCCATAAGCAATGTTTGTTGGCGAAACAGGCTATCTTTGTTGAGATCATTTAGTAATGAAAAGCAGTTAAGTTGAAAAGCAAAACAAATAACAAACGCCAATATAATGCTAATTTGATGCATCCATTGTTTAAAGCGTTGGCTCATGATTTCTTCAAGGGTTTGAAAGTGATCTTGCACCTTCTTTTTCAATTGTTCTTTTTCTTCAATACTGACATCACGGATATTATTAATAATGGTAATCAGTTCTTGTTGACCGATGCTGGTGAGCTTTAAGCGGTTGCCAGGAATGTTTAATGGTAAGGCCGTGGCATACAGGCCATTGGGAAATTGATTTTCGATCTGAGCCAAAATAGAACGGGTAATCTTGTGCTCAACAAAGTCCATGTTATGAAAAAACTGAGTTAAGACGACTTTTAGATTTTTAAAACGTAAATTTAACGCCGCTTGAGCACCATGAACTAACGCAGTTACAAGCAAACTAAACAGTAACATAATGGCAATAAAACCAATTAAAATGCCCAGAATGTCCATTAACATAGTGTGTCCTTACCAACTTCTTATTTGCGCTAAGTATGCCAGTCTCGCACGTACGGCACTAGCAGTTTGCACATCTTAAGGCGAGAGTGTCTTTTAAGGTCAATAATCTGTTCGAGATTACCCTTGTTCTGATTGAATGTGGCATTTAGTATCTTTGCTCAGATCTGAGTGGGTGAGGTATGGCAGTGAGTAATGAGTCTATGCAGGCTAAACCCAAGTTAGCGGTGATTGGTGCTGGCCTTGCTGGATTATCCGCAGCGTGGTTATTAAGTAAGCAGTATTCTGTCACATTGTATGAGCGTCACGAAAGCGCAGGTATGGGTGTCTTCACAGCGGATTATCATTCAAACGGTTTAAGTACCCGAATTGATATTCCTTTGCGAATATTTACGCCAAATTACTACCCCAGTTTATTTGCGTTGTACCAATATTTAGAGATTGAAATGGAGTCGAGTGATCACGCTTCTGTATTTCAATACTTAGCCAGTAATCAATCCATAAAGCCGTTTTTCCAATACCATAATCGAACATGCTTAGGGTTTAAGGTCAGTTACTTAAACCGTAATAGCTTAACGAAAACCGGCTTTATGTTGGCGTACCAACAATGGCGTTTTTTTAAAACGATCACAAAAGACGTTAAAGAAAAAAAATCTGACTTTACTCAGATGACATTCACGCAATATCTTACTCGGCACCAATTTTCAGCACAATTTGTTGATCATATGTTGATGCCTGCATTAGCGGTTACGTTAACCTGTGATTTTGATTCGGTTGGTAATTACCCAGCAGACTTAATATTAGAATATTTAACCTGTGGCATTATGCAACAAGGCATTGTACGGGCGAAAAAAGGCGTTGATGGCATCGTGCCAAAAATTACGCAAGGTTATGATGTTAAATGCGCTCATGACGTTACCGCTATTGAATACAATAAAGATCATGTCAGTTTGACGGTTAAAGATCTGAGCACGTCCCAAGTAATTGAGCAGTCCTTTGATAGCGTCATCGTCGCTTGCCAGGTCGATATCGCAGCAAAAATACTATCAGCCAGTGATAGTGTTATTCAAAAGCAACAAGTGGCGTTACTGCAATCTATCCCACTCGAAGTATCCACTATGGTATTGCATACCGATGACAGTCTTATATCAGGTAATAAGAGTGTCAGCCCTGTGAGTTATTTAGTGGCTAAAAATGAATCGAGAGCCGCGACCACTGTGGACTTAACAAAAGCATTTAGTACATATAAGAAGCAGCAGCCTGTTTTTCAAACCTGGCACCCTATTAAATTACCCGCCGCCGATAAAGTCATTTGCCAAGCACAGTTTTCTCGCCCGTTAGTCACACTAAATAGCCGTACAGCCATCAGGCAATTGCAATTATTGAACGATCAAAGCCCTATTAAAATTTGTGGTTCGTACATGGCCAACCGATTTCCGCTATTGGATGCAGCGGTGGAGTCTAGTGTGACACTGGCACGTGATATGGGGGTTCGTATTCCATGGGAGGAAAAAGGCATGGCGACACACACGGATATTAAAAATGAGGTAAGTGTGGCTTCAGCCGTACTTTCTTCATGAATACAGCAATAGAATATGATTGGCCTGAAAACCTTGGGCGAGAATTTCATGATCTACAAGAGTTAGCGCTTAATATTGATGTGCAATCAGGTGCATTACTGGGTAGCTGGGGCAATTTAGGGTATTGGTTGCGGCCAGACGGATCAACCATTCAAAACTATAGTGAGGCGGCGCAACAACTGGCCCATCAGTTAGCGGTATTTACTCAATTACAGCCATCGCATCATGTATTAGATGTGGGCTTTGGTTGTGGCGATCAACTGATTTATTGGCAACAGGCGTTTGGGGTTAATGATATATGGGGCGTGAATGTATCAATCATTCAAACTGAATATGCACAGACAAAACTAAATGCCTTTTCTTGTGGTGCAACGCTGTATCAAGGTAATGTCTGTGACCATATTATTTGGGATGCATTGCCTATTTCGTTTGATCGTATCGTCGCTTTAGACTGTGTTTATCACTTCTCAAATAGGCCTGATTTTTATCGGCTGTGTGCGTCCCGTTTGACATCAGTGAATGGCGGTTTGAATTTAAGCATGCATACCTGCGAGCTTGTTGTAAGTGACTTAGTTTTGTCACGCTCATCACTTGGTTTTTTTCAGCGCCGTATATTGGCTGTAATTTGTAAGTTTAGCCATATTCCGTTTAAGAACTTAAAAAACCTTGATGATTATGAGCGTGAACTTAATCAATCTGGTTTATGTTTAATAGAAAGTCAGGATGTATCCAAAGCGGTTATGGTGCCTTTTTCGAATTGGGTGTTGCGCTATAAAAAAGAAATAAAAGCACTGAGGCAAGAAAATAAAGACGCTTCTCGATTGGTAAATATTGCATGGGGTAAGTATGTCGGCACGGCCCTATTTTTACGCTGGGCCGTTCGTTATGATGTTTTTCAGTATACGTTGATGCGAATTAAAAAATTAGAACACTAATGTTATATGGTTTCATGTGGCGTTGCATGCAGTGGTAAATCGGCTACTGCCTCTTTATAAAACGGGCTGCCATCGAATAGATTTTTAGCGTGCAGTGCTTCAATGATACGTTCGGATATATCCGTTGCCATGGCTCGTTCAAATCGAACATCCAAAACATACGCTTTAACCGTGAGTTTATAATAAAAATTCTCTGAAAAAACAGGAAAGACCGTCGCCATAAGCGGTTTTTTCAAATAGACATAATGGCTGCATTTTGCTGCGTTCAGCGCAATGGATTTTAGTTGCGCTATCGGAATGCTGACAGGCAAATGAAGCTCAATAGGCACTAATTCATTTAATTCACCGTTATTTGAGTTTGATATAGGGGTTTTAAGAATGTCGGCATTGGGAACGGTGATCACATCGTCATTAAATGTGTGTAGCTTTGTTGTGCTTAAGTCTAGACTAATCACCTCACCGTAGTGATCCTCTACTCTTACCATGTCACCAATTTTAAACCGTGGTGACATCGCCATCATAATCCCCGCGACTAAATTACGAATAGCATCTTGTGAGGCTAAACCCAAGGCTAAGCCAAGTGAACCCAGTGACGCATAAATAACAGATTGTGGCGGCTGAATAATCACGATAACAATGTATAAGATGGCAATGAACCAAATCAATACGCGTAAAACAGGGTAGGCCTGTGCTAGCTGAATTCGATATTTAGGTTTGTAATTAACCAGAGCATCAATCCCCCAGCGAATACCGAGCAGTAACAACCAAGTTGTCAGTAATGTGCCAAAGATTGATGCTAATGTTGTATATGAAAAAAGATCAATCAACTGCTGAAAAACATTCTTATCCATGGGCGGCCTAATATAAGTAATTCATGGAAATTAAGTAGCGAATAACGACAGCCGAAATAATTAATTTTAAGCCGTAAGTATCCACGTACGTTATTGCTTCGTTTTTATCGAGTATGCCAATAACGCGTAAGTGCTCAAGTACCATTTTGCTATCACTCAAACTGATTCTAAATAATAAGTGATGTTCTTTTATGGATAGCTGACCATGTGCACTTATTTCCGCTAGGGTAAAGAGTTCAATTCGAGATAATTTCTTTATGGATGTCATGTCAATTTCTTGTGGTGGCGAAATTAAAAGACTTTTTTGTTCAATGCCATACGCTATTTTATTCAACGCATAGAATAGACTAAGCTCTACGCAGCCTTTACTGCGCTTTGCTATTTCATTTAAAGGGCTCTTTTCATCTTTTAATTTATCAATCGCAATATCATTAATGGTATGAAAGCCAGCATACGAAAAACGCTTCACTAATAACTCGCGCATTTGGCTTTCATTAAAATTAGCGATGTGTTGTTGATGCGAAAATAAATTATCAAAATTATAGCCGTAGCTAAGGCGTCGCCAAGACTGTTCTTCACCGGCAATCACCCATAAGTGATGACCACGGCTTGCGAGGATAATCGCGCTTAAGGCATCGACTATTATTTGTGCCGTTAAGGTGCGTTGAACCAGAAAGTGGATGTTATCAATAATAATGACGCTTTTAGGCAGCTCTTTTACAACTTCGATGAAGTCATCCAGTGCATATGATTTTGGCTCAATCGCAAAGAGTTTACTTAATTCGGTGATGATGTCCTGTTGATCACAAAGGCGGTGCTGAATATCGAGTTGTTTATAAGATTGGTTTTTTTGCTTCAGTTGAGTGGTGAATATATTGAGCAATGTTGATAAACCGGTTCCTTTTTCGCCGTATATACCACAACTGACATTGCGCCCGCTTTCCCAAAGGCAATAACAATCCATTAAAAAATCAATATCTTTGCATTCAATGATGCGCGAGTCGAGGCCACCTAACGGCCCATCATAAAAGGCGCTTTTTAAGTCATCGTCTAGTGACTGGTAGAACTCAGATTGATAAAAACGGCTGACTTGATCTAAAGGAACCGTTAAATCTTCCTTGGCTTTAAACCAGTGGTCTTTCACTTTTAACCATAGATCGGTTAATGATTGTTTAATGTTAAACATATGCGCACTGTCCTGATGATTTGATCAGTATGCCAGTGTTGTATAATTAGTGCTATTAGAGGAATTATAGGATTAAAGCGAAGCGAATTCATACCGATAAAAAGTCTTCATAAATCGGCTGTGCAGAACAGCCGTTTTATGAAAACCGTCACCACTCTAAGATACGGTTAGAGTATTTTCACCCACATTCACAATGGCGGTTGCTGCACGTGATGTCACTTCTTGGAAAGAAGGGGACAAAATAGTATCCACATAATGCCATTGTGCTTTGGCTTGATCTTGAGTAAAGGTCACAGTCATTAAGCCACGATCACGCAAGTTACAGTATTTTAGGTTTTCAATGAGGCCTGTGATGCCAGCTTCATAAGTTGGTGCTGATGCAGCCGGAATATTGAGATAATATTCGATGCCCGGTGACGAGACAGAAGACGTTGCGAACTCAACACCAACGTTATCGCCATTGGTGTTTTTAATATCACTGGCCCAGCTATTGTGGGTATCACCGGCAATAACGACCAAGTTTTTACCGTACGCTTTTGCGGTTTGCAAAATCGTTTCACGTTCAACGGCATAGCCATCCCATGCATCAAGGTTATAAGGCACGGCTGGTAATTGCAGCTGAGCCAGTACCTCATCGGTGAGTTTGCTCTGGTTGGCGCTTAGGTAGGCTTTTTCAGCGTTGGTTAGGGTCGGGTCACTGGCTTGCATTCTGCCGGCAAGTTGCGCAAGTGCGCCCAGTTCACTGTATTGCTCTAATGTCATCAAAGAGAGCCCGATGGCGGCGGGTAAATACATACTGCCCATTAATACCTGCTGGCCAAGTAACTGCCAAGTGCCAGTACTGTTACCCAGTTGCGTTTGCAGCCACTGTAATTGTTCGGCCCCTAACATTGTACGATTAGCGTCGGTAATATCTTGCGCAAATAAGGCACTGTTAAAGGCACCTGTGGCGTCCATATAGTTTTTGTAATCTAATTGAATGTCTCGGCCAAGTACGCGGGTATCGAGCATGTGTAAATCCACCAAATCGCCAAACTTAAAGCTGCGATAAATTTCAAGCTCGTTATCTTGTGCAATTGGGCGAATAGGCAGCCATTCAAAATAGGCTTGTAGCGCGCCTAATTTACGCTCTTCGAAATCACCTTCTCCCTCGTTGTGATTCTCTGCGCCGTCTTTGTAGGTATCGTTGCAAACCTCATGGTCGTCCCACACTGTGATAAACGGCACGCCTGCATGCAGGGCTTGCAAGTCTGCATCGGTTCGGTACTGAGCATAACGAGTGCGGTAGTCGTCTAGAGTAAATAATTCGCCGACGGGCAGTACTTCGCGGTTGAGCGCTGTTGCATTATCGCTGGCGTAGCCGCCACGAGGGTATTCATAAATGTAATCTCCCAAGTGCAATACCGCATCAATATCTGTCATGGTGCTGGCTAAGTTGTATACGTTAAAGTGACCTGCAGGGTAGTTAGCACACGACAGTACCGCCAATTTTGCTGAATCTACGCTGCCTTGCGGTAAGGTTTTAGTGTTACCCACCATTGATGTTTTGCCGTTGGCGATAAAGCGATAAAAATAAGAGGTGCCAGGGGTTAAGTTAATCGCATCCACTTTTACGGTGTAGTCACGTGCTTGTGTGGTGAGCATTTCACCATTACTAATGACGTTGGCGAAATCTGCATCAGTTGCAATCTCCCAGATAACTTTGATGGTTGCGCTTTCGTCTGGGGTGACGCGAGTCCACAAAATAATGGCACCTTGAGTAGGATCCCCACTGGCGACACCATGATTAAAGCTCACTGTGACATCGGAATCACCTTCTAACAGGTTACAACCCACAAGGCCGGACGAAATGACCGCTGCGCCGACACCTTTTGCCGTTAAAATTAAAAAATCACGGCGAGAAATTGATGTTTTCATTGGTACTACTCATAAGGATTGAAAAACCACGAACAGCCTAGAGGGACTTTGTTAAGGAATGATGAAAGCGCTTGTTAATAAAGTCGGATTCATTGTTCTATCTATGCAACCGTGTTTTTCTGCTCTTTTGGTGATCAACGCTTTCATTCCAAGACGATCGGTCATATGGTGTTCGAATGAGTAGACCAAGACGCAGTGAGCACGTACGTGACGCTTTGATACAAGCGGGGATTGAACAAATCTCAACCCATGGTTATCACGGTACCGGCATCAAACAAATATTAGATGTAGTGAATGTCCCTAAAGGGTCGTTCTATAACTTCTTTGCCAGCAAAGAAGCCTTCGTAGCTGAGGTTATTGCAGCATACAGCCACGACTTATTGCTGCAGCTTAATACGTTTATAAACGGGCCAGGTCAATCATTAAGTCCAAGAGCACAGCTGCAAGCCATCTATGAATTTAGCTTAAATAAGGTGGCTAAGAGCGAGTTTAAACAAGGTTGTTTAATTGGTGCTATGTCCAGCGAGATAGCATCTGAAAGCCTAGAATGCCGAGAACAACTAAAAACAGCTACTCGTAAGTGGACGGCGTTTTTTATTGACCGTATCCGTGAGGGGCAAGCGGCAGGCGAGTTTCGCCAAGATATACCCGCCAAAGAATTAGCCAGCGTGTACTGGGCGACGTGGGAAGGGGCTCTAATTAAAATGAATATGCACAACCGCGTACAGCCTGCCAAGGACAGCATGAACTTAATGCTCAATATGCTCATGGCCCCAGTCGCATAAATCGAAAGCAAAAATATATAGATGCAGCGTGCCTGCATTTTTTAATATCTCATTAAAAGACGATCGGTCTAATTGGTGGGAAATGAATAACGTGGAGAACTATATGACGCACCAAGACGCTCAACTCGTACCGCAAGTAAGTAATGCAGAATCTTTAAAATTAGCCGACAGCTTTACTTTGAAAAATGGCCAAGTCATTAAAAATCGATTATTTAAATCGGCCATGAGCGAGCAGTTAGGTGATAAGCAGTGCAATCCACAACCGGGGCTGGCTAAGCTATATGGGCGCTGGGCAGAAGGTGGCATTGGTATCGCCATGACGGGCAATGTCATGGTGGATCGTGGCGCATTGGGGGAACCTAAGAATGTGGTGTTGGATGAGCACTCTAATCTTGAGCTTTTCAAAGCATGGGCACAAGCAGGTAAAAAAAATGGCGCACATATTTGGCCACAGCTTAATCACCCGGGTAAGCAAATACCAAGTTTTATTGTGAGTGAACCCGTTGCACCGTCGGCTATCTCATTAGGTCGCGGTTTAGAAAAAGGCTTTAATAAGCCACGTGCGTTAACTGAGCCTGAAATCGAAGTGATTATTCAAAAATTTGCCACCGCCGCAAAACTGTCTAAGCAAGCTGGCTTTACTGGTGTGCAAATTCATGGTGCGCATGGTTATTTAGTCAGCCAGTTTTTATCGCCGCGCCACAATCAGCGTGATGACCAATGGGGTGGCCGTTTAGAAAACCGCATGCGTTTTGTGGTGTCGGTTTACCGTGCTATTCGTAAGCAAGTCGGCACAGGTTTTCCGATTGGTATTAAGTTAAATAGCGCAGATTTTATGAAAGGCGGTTTTAGCGAAGAAGACTCCATGCAAGTGGTACAGACGCTTGCTAGTGAAGGCATGGACTTAATTGAAATTTCTGGGGGCACTTATGAAAGCCCATCCATGATGGGAGCAGCCTCTAAAAAACACGTAAAAGAAAGCACGGTCAAACGTGAAGCTTACTTTTTAGATTACATGGACAAAGTACGCAAGCTGGTGGATACACCATTAGTTGTGACTGGTGGCTTTCGTAGTGCGCAAGCCATGACCGAGGCATTACAAAGTGGTGCCACTGATTTTATTGGTATTGCTCGCACAACCGCGGTGGATGCAGGCTTCCCTAATAAGCTAATGGCGGATGACCAATACAGTATGCCACTTGAAAATCTAACCACAGGTAATAAAGGGCTGGATACCATGGGTATGCTAAGTATTACTTGGTATGAGCACCAAATGTGGCGCATGGCAAAAGGCAAAGACCCCAACCCCAGTTTGAGTGCCAAAGGCGTTGTATTTAAAACGGTATTAAGCGCTGGTATTTATGCGTTTAGAAAGCGTCGCGCTTAACCGCTACTGGATTGTTAACGTGTGAGAAACCGTTTGTTCTTTAATTAGAGCAAGCGGTTTTTTTATTGTACTGTTATTGTTAGGTCTAATATCGACGATAAAAAGGCATTTTAAATGAAAAATGAATTAACGGGTGGGTGTTTATGTGGAGAAGTTACCTTTACTTTGGTTAATCACGTTAAAGTGTTTTATCAGTGTCATTGTAAACAGTGTAAGCAACTCACGGGATCTGCGTTTTCATCCAATATATTTACGAATGTTGATAATATTGAATGGTTAACAGGTGAAAACAATATTATTAATTATGAACATCCTTCTAGGGCGTTCTCGAAAGCATTTTGTCAGGCGTGTGGGTCCGCTTTACCTTGTGTTAATAAGACGAAAACGTCATTAATTATACCAGCAGGCTCACTTAATGATGCGTTCGATCTCGTACCACAAGCGAATATCTTTTCAGTTGAAGAAGCATCTTGGCTTAAGTCAGGTTTATGCGCAACAAAATTTGATGGGTTTCCCGAGTAAATATACCCTCGCTTTTAGATTCGAAAATGTGAACTCACAATATTATATGTAATCTATTTAGAGGGAGCCTTCGTACTTAATGTGTATTCTTACACATGCTCAAGGGTTGGATATGAATAAAGTCAGCAGTAAAAAATTATTGCATAGTAAGTGGACAGCGTTAAACCCTAGCAATAAAGAAAAGCACTTTATGGTCACAGATGTTGAATATGACGAAGAGGGTAATGTTACCTTGTGTACAATAGAAGCGGTCATGACAAAACGAGAACAGGCGATCAATTGGCATGACTTAAGCGACCAAAATTTGTGGGCGCAAGGTTGGAAGTATTGATCTTGGCTATATTGTTTATAAATAGCCAATCCCAGAATATATATAAATGATCTAGCTACTATGGCGTTGGTAATGTTATTGCCGACGCTATTGTTCACATTGATAAACAGAGCAATATTATTTTTCCCTCGAATTATTTACGCTCAAAAAGTTAAAATTTACAATGCTGCTAAAAAGGAGTGATGTATGGCGTTTCAAATTGTAATGGGCATGAATGTGAATGATGATGCAGTGTATCAGCGTTACCGTGAGGTTATGACGCCTATTTTACATTCCTATGGTGGCGCGTTCGGTTTTGATTTTAAAGTATCTGAAGTGCTGATCTCAAAAACAACAGATTCTATAAACCGTGTTTTTACTATTGAGTTTCCAAGCAAAAAAATAATGGACGAATTTTTCTCGTGCACTGAATATTTGGCGGCTAAGGCAAGCTATTTTGATCAGGCCGTGTCGAGTAAGACCGTTATTGCAATGCATGAGATGGCATGGCGAAATATTCCGCCATTAGTCAAGCTATTGGTCGTTGAGAGCGTTCCTTAATTAAAATTGTTGCTATCTCTAAGGTACTCCATTGTAGAAAATTACCAATGTAGTGACGAACTGATCCTTATAAGTCATTGATAAATAATGCTTTATCCCCGTATGTTAACAACCTAGCCAGTATCTTTACAAAATATATATTGTGGGAGGTTATGAAACATGCATAATGCTGACCATTTAGTCAGCTTATTGTGTGGGTGTAAAAATGAAACCTCTGATTTATATGTCTTTAATGTTTGTAGTCACCGCTTGTGGCGGTGGCGGCTCTAATTCTGTGCCACCTGTACAATTGGAAAAACAAATTCCTAATATCTCATTTTTAATTATTGAAAATTTGCAAGGAGATGACAGTTCACGTTATGCCTTTGAGGGGACCACCCTTATAGTTCGTCATTCATTTGTCGATAATGATATGCATATGATAGATGCCTCGCGTAGCTATTGGTTGAGCCAAGACGATCAAGAGATTCAAGAAGGCGCCAATATTGATTTGTTGAATACACATATTGGTTTTATTAAAGCTTGTGTCGCTCCTGCACTAACTGATGGTCGTAAAGGCTCAGCATTTTGCTCTGAACCAATTGTTATAAAAGCGATTCCAACACTCGCCAGTAAAATCATTAGCCTAGATGCGTTTGATAAAGGAGATTACTTTGAGTCAGCTATTCAGTGGAGCTCAATGCCCGATATCAATACTTGGGAGGTGCGCTGGTTTGATGACAATGATATTTATCACTCAACAGCTGATCAGTTTCAATTTCAAAATTCAAACTTGGACAAAGTTAAGTTTTGTGTTTATGAATTAGTGACGAAGCAATGTGTGAAATATTCCTCTACGGTAGTTGTGCCAAATGCCAAAGTGCCTGATGTCAGTATTTTAGGTTTAACAGGTATATTTTCCCTTGACGGAGAAATTAGACCCAATGTGAGAAGTTCTTACAATTACACTCGACATGTTTCGAGTGAATATAAATGGTTTTTAAATAATGTTGAAATATCAACCAATGAAAAATTAATATTATTAAAGGATTATTTTTCAGAAAATATAAAAATATGTGTTACTCAGAATTATGCAAATTTTAAAGACAGTAATTCGACGCCCTCTGAAGAGGTATGCTTCGAAACGGTAATCAATGAACAAGCTAATCCTGTCACTACTATTTTTGACATTATTGATAATTTATATGCAGAAGGGGCTCCTTGGGTTTTTTCCGGAAAGTTTCGTAGTGCAGAAAAAGTCGATTTTTCAACCATGAGAATAATCTATCAAGATATGCTGCTGACAGAAGACGTTGATTTTGATCTCGTAACGCAGAATGATGCAGATAATAATTTTTCCATACGCATCCCCCAGCAAACGGGCGGTATCGTTAAAATTGGTTGTACATTTTCTTATCTTGGCAAGTTAGTTGATTGCTTTGGTGCTGAAAATACGAACGGGACGGAAATATCGATTCATCATAATAGTAAATTGAGAGATAGTGTTTCTGGTAAAGTAGAGCAAAATAACAGATTAATATTCGAAACGTGCAAAATAGGCGATGAAATTACTTGGAGCCTTGATGGTGTATCTCAACCAATAATTTTTATTACTGATCGAATTTGTTATGGCCCAACGGGTGATGCAGATATTTATTTGACTAGTGATATGGTTGGAAAAGATATAAGTATTGAAGTCAAGCGACGTCCAGATCCGAGTATGACAGATGATCAAATTCAAATTATTGAATTAGATTTGGGTGTGATCAATTAACATTTTCTTATCATGGGTGTCTGGATTAATTCTTTTTATGGAATAATTATTTTTTCAAAAAAACCTGATTCCGGCACCACAAAATATATCTGGCTCGAAAAAAGTGAGCTTACGGTTATTCTTGCGTCTAAAAAAAATTGAAATGAAATAAGGGCAAGGAATAAAGTTCGAAGCATCAATGCCTCATGGATTTGAAAATAGAAAGGCCCGTTGGCTAAAGGCACATTTTTGTGGCTTACAATTGATTAGGTGAAAGAATACTTTATTTAGAGATTAAAAAAACCGTTTGTGTTTCCACAAGCGGTTTATATTTTTAGCGTCTAGTTCGGAAGTGAAATTGATCTTCTAATTAATACCATTCAAATACTATTGAGGTATATCAAAGTTACCGAGGTGTTGTGATAAAACTATGAAACTTGAGACACACAGGCTTATGTGGTTTCTACAAACAAGCTATTCAACTAATTGAAGTAATTTTTGTTTATATTCTTTTTCAGTCAGTATATTTTGATCCCTAAGTATTTTTAATGAGCGTATGGATTCAGTTAAATTATCTTTACTAGTGATAATGCTAAATTCATAATTTAATGTTGGTTGGTATTTGCCAGACCATTTACAGGGATCAATGAACTGAGATTGAGATTGCCCATGATGCCCTAATGGTGGGTGCACTTTTATCTCATAAAGATCAGAGGTTCGAAGCCACCCTGTAGGTGTTACCATTATACCAACCCACTCCTTTGAACATTCTAATGATATTTTTGTGGGAGTTACGCCCTTTTCTTTTCCATTTACATCAATCTGGGCGTTTGACGGTGAGCTTTGAACGGAAAAGACAACTTTATTCGTTGAGCAGCCTGACAAAAATAATAATGTTGTAATTATTATAGGTTTTAATATGAACAAGTATTTGTCCTTTTAATAAATTAATATGTTTGATTTATGATTAAAAAATAAGATATTTCAATTAATGGTGTGCGTTAATTAGACGCATGTATAGTTAAATATCTAACAATTAAATGCTATGGTGGCGTTGTTATTATGTTTTTTAATATGGATTATTAAGTCTATACAATATACGTTGATAGAGCTTGAGGTCTATTTTTTGCAGTGGCTAGAATTTATTTTTCGCTGCGAGCTACATTAACAAATTCATAAGCGGTTATTGCTTGATTACTTATAGCCCGTTCATCCTGAGTAGCGAGGAACGAGCGTGTCGAAATGGCAACTTCCTAAACCTTAGTTAACCAACCAAACTTATCTTCTGCTTTACCCCATTGAATATCGTTCAATGCTTGACGCAGCTTTAATGTGGTTGCGCCTGGTTCGCCAGAACCCACGGTAATCTCTTCGCCGTTGTGAATGAACGTCCCCACTGGTGTTAATACAGCTGCCGTGCCAGAAAGGGCGGCTTCTGTGCCTGGCTTTTGTGCGCGTTCAATTAATTCGCTGACGGTGAAGTCGCGTTCGGTTACGGTCATGCCTAAGTCACGGGCGATGGTCAAAATCGAATCACGGGTAATGCCGTGTAAAAACGAGGTGTCTAATGCTTTGGTGATGATTTCATTACCATCAATCAAAATGAAGTTAGCAGCACCCGTTTCTTGTACGTCGCCATTAGGGCAAAACAAAACTTGGTCTGCGTTGTTTTGCTTACGTGCGCGTGCAATTGGGCCCAGTGCGCTGGCGTAGTTGCCGCCGCTTTTAATCATTCCCATATGCGGCGCGCAGCGCATACCGTCTTCTTCAAGTAATAAACGTAACGGTTTTGCACCACCTGCAAAATAATCTCCTACTGGTGATAGCAGTACGTACAGCAATGAAGTTTCAGAAGAAACGGCGGCTTTACCAATACTCGGCTCAGTACCGATGTGCGTTGGGCGAATGTACATGGAACCCGGTGCCGCAGGCACGTCGTCAACATACATAGCTACGGTTTCTTGGATCATTTGCGCAAGTTGTTCTTTATTGATTTCAGGTAAAAACAATAAGTCAGTGCTTTGTGCCATGCGTTGGATGTTGGCATCCATGCGGAAAATATTCACGCTGCCATCGTCGTGCTTAAACGCTTTTAAGCCTTCAAAGCAGGTGCTTGAATAATGCAAGACATGCGCGCCAGGGTGCAGCTCTAGTTTGTTGGATGCAACAATGCTTGAAGCAGTCCAAGCATTGTTTTCGTATGTTGCTAATGCCATTTTCGGCATGAAAACGGTTCCAAATGCGGCCATTACCTATTCCTAAGTGTGTGCGCGCAAGCCCTAATAGTGGCTTGCCGACTCAATCATTGTGATGCAGTTGAATGCGCTGTCGCAGCAAGGCCAATTAGCCGTTTACTGGGCAGAATTCATAATCTGTTGCCAAAGTGCTTTAACCGTGTCGATGTGGGGTGTTAACCCAGCTTGGTCGAGCTCATTGGGGTCTGACAGTAACTTTTGGTTCTGTAAGGCCCGACGGTGTGCCAATGAGCGGTAGGCAATATAAGCCTGTTTGAGGGCGTCACTTTGCTCAGTGTCGATGATGTTATGAGACGCTAAGGTTTCCAGTAGACGGATATTATCTGTCCAAGACAGTAATTGTGGATGCTGTTTACACTGTGCCAGTACGAGGTACTGCACCATGAACTCAATATCCACTATGCCGCCAGCATCCTGCTTAAGCTGAAATTCGGTTTTGCCCACACTTTGGGAGCCAAGATTATCGCGCATTTTTTCGCGCATTTCTCGCACTTCTTGCTGTAGTTGCTTGGGATCCCTGTCTTTTGTGAGGATTTCTGTTCGAATTTGGGTATATTTTTGCGCAACGGCGTCATCACCTGTGATGACGCGGGCTCGAATGAGCGCTTGGTGCTCCCATGTCCACGCTTCTTGTTGCTGGTATTTTTCGAATGCGTTCAGTGACGCGACGATCATGCCGCTTGAGCCACTGGGGCGCAGTCGCATGTCAGCCTCATATAACTGCCCTGCACGAGTGGTGGTATTAAGGATATGAATTAAGCGCTGACCCATGCGGGTATAAAATACGCCGTTTTCTAATTCACGTTCGCCTTTGGTGTATTTATTAACGGTACCACTGTGTAGAAACACCATGTCTAGGTCGGAGCCATAACTGAGCTCTATGCCGCCAAGCTTGCCATACCCTAAAATTAAAAACTCAGGCTCAGTGACGGCATCCCCTTGTGCATTGCTAGGGTGGCCGTACTTATCGACCATTTGTTCCCATGACATCCATAACGCGCGCTCTAATACCGTTTCGGCCAACCACGTTAGGTGATCACTCACTTTCATTAGAGGCAGTGCACCTGTGATATCGCTGGCGGCAATTTGCAGTTTGTTGGCGCTAGCATAGTGACGTAGGGCATCCATTTGTTCTTCTAGGTCTAGTGGTTCTATGCGGAGCAAGCGTTGGTCTAGGTCGGCAATCATGCCGGCTTTATCGTTGGGGTTATAGAGATGAGCGGGGTGTAATAGCTCATCCAGTAACAGCGGCGTTTCTGCGATGCTTTTAGCAATCCAAGGACTGGCGCCGCATAAGCGCACCAGCTGCTGCAATGCTGAAGGGTTTTCACTAAGCAGTACTAGATAAGCGGTTCTGCGCAGTATGGCTTCAAGTAAGGGCACCAAGCGCTCAAGAGTTTGTTGTGGTTTGTCACACTGCCATAAGGCTTTAAGCAGTAATGGCATGACTTTATCTAGACGCTGCTTACCAATGGCCTGCATTTTATGGTCGGCTAGATCACGTAATTTTTGGAGTGTTTGCTGTAGCTCAATGGTGTTAATAGGATCACTGCTTTGATCGCCCGGGTGCTCATCATCTTGTTGGTGAAACCAGATGATTTGCCAAGGCTCTAAATCTTCTTGTTTTTCTTGCTCGCTATCGTCGGCGACAATGTTTTTAAAGTGCAAAATGACATTGTCTCGGTGTTCATCTAAGTGGGTAGCAAATGTTGCCCAGTCCTCAAACCCCATATAGCAGGCAATGCGTGCCTGATTAAAGCCATCAGTGGGGAGTGTTTGGCTTTGTTCGTCATTAATCCCTTGAATGGCGTGCTCAGCATCGCGTAAAAAATGATACGCAGCCAGCAGCTCTTTAACCGCGTTAAAGGGCAGGTATTCGTGTTCTTTAAGGTAATTAAATACTTTAAATATATTCGGCTGTTGCAGCTCTATTTCTTTACCGCCACGGATTAATTGAAACGCCTGTGCGATAAATTCAATTTCACGTATGCCTCCGCTGCCGAGTTTAACGTTATTGCCTAGGTTTCGACGGATGGTTTCTTGGCGAATACGGGCTTTCATTTCACGTAATGATTCAAATGCGCTGAAGTCCACATATTTACGATAGCTGAACGGCCGCAAAATTTTCATGAGTTCTTGGATATGTTGAGCATTACCCGTGACGGCTCGCGCTTTGATCATGGCATAGCGTTCCCAGTCACGCCCTTGATCGTGGTAATAATTTTCAAGGGCGGCAAAATTCATGGCCAAAGGGCCTGACTGCCCATACGGGCGCAAGCGCATATCAACGCGATAAACAAAACCATCTTGTGTGACTTTATCTAAACTTTGGATTAACGCTTGGCCAAGCTTCGTAAAATACTCTTGATTCGAAATACTTTTTTGACCATCACTTGCATGTGTATCGCCGTTTTCACTGAATGCAAAAATTAAATCAATATCACTCGATAGGTTTAATTCGCCAGCCCCTTGTTTGCCCATAGCAATCACAATTAATGACTGCGGTTCACCACTTTTTTTGGCCATGGGTTGGCCATAACGCAGCTGTAATTTTTTATCTAGCCAAGCTAAGGTACAGCGAATATTGGTGTCGGCTAAAAAGGACAGTTCGGTCAGAGTATCTTGTAGTGACGATGCTCGATTAAGATCGCGATGAATCATGCGCATTTGGTGTAGACGACGGAATTCTCTTAATTGCTGATAAAGCTCTGTATCGTCTGTGCATTGCTCAAGTTTTTGGCTCAGCTCATTTTCAATCGCGGTTTGATTTAAGGGCTGCCCAAGAAAGTCATCGGCGAGCATTTTCTGCGCAATAGTGGGACATGATTGAATGCTGTTAAACACATAGTCACTTAAAGTGAGTGTTTTTAGTAATGCTTCACTTTTATTAATGTTAGCTAGTTCACTATGGCTATTAATAAGAGCGGTTAATAGGTCGCGACGCTTTGCAGAAAATTCAGTAAGACACGCAGGGACCTGAGACCACATTTTGGTATTCCTTGTTTGTTTATATTAATGCCAGCTAAGTGAATAATTGTAGCCCCAAATGGTGACAGCGTCTTGATGTTTCTGGTGAGCTTGCCATCACTAAAGGCGATAAAAAGCAGTTATGATGCTGCTGATAGCTAATATATTACGCTTGCCACTTGAGGGTGCAGTAGCCTTTATGCCATAGTGCAGGCTTATTTTTGTTATGACATTATATGAAAATTTTACCGTCAAGAGAGAGTAAGGAGCCCATACTCAGTCAAGCCATGCTGGGCTCTGATGCGCGAATTTTATCAAAGATTAAGCGCACCATTTTTATGATTTTCAGCTTAATGGTGCTGCACGTGATAGCCATGATCGTGTTTGAGTCATTTTCGCCTTGGCAGGCGATTTGGATGACTCTGACCACGATCACAACGGTCGGTTATGGTGACTTAAGCGCTAAAACAATGCCCGGGCAAGCCGCCACTATTTTATTGATTTTTATAACGGCCATTACCATGGTCACATTTTTAGTACGTGATTATATTGATTATCGCGTCGCGCGAAATGAACGCATTCGCTCTGGTTTATGGGATTGGAATATGAAAGACCACATTTTAATTATTAACGCACCAAAATATAATGCCGATCAATTCTTCCAGCGCTTAGTGACACAAATTCGTGAGGATGAAGAAAACAAAGACATCGATATCCTACTGCTTAACACCGAGTTTGGTGATGGCTTGTCGGCCCAATTAAAAGATTTGGGTGTGCGGCATATTCTGGGTAATGGCAACAATGACGATGACCTAGCGCGTGCAGAGGCTAAATTAGCAAAACACATATTTGTATTAGCCCGAGACGAATACCATGCCGATAGCGACAGCATCAGCTTTGATATCGTTCATCGCTTAGCGAATTTGCGCTTGGCCCACTTAACATTGGTGGAGTGTGTGATAGATGCTAACCGAGGAAGAATGCTTGATCTTGATGTTAGCTCCATATTAAGGCCCATTCGTTCTTACCCTGAAATATTGGTTCGTGCCATGGATGCACCTGGTAGTGAAGTTGTAATTGAAGATATGTTTACCCGCAAGGACGATCACCCTGAGCGCTATAGTATTTGGCTAGAGGGAGAAAGCTGGGCCGATGTGGTAACCGCTATGTTAAAAGCGGGTGTGGGCACGCCGATGGCATTTATTAACAAAGATGGTGATATCACTGTGCATCCACGAGGTGATGTGCGTGTCTATGCGCAAAGCTTAATTATTTTAGTAAAAAGTGATCAAGTGCCAACACAAGAAGATGTTACCGAGGCGTTTCAAAAGGCATTTCAAAAATTTGTTTTAGACTCCCAAGAGCCTGAGTGATTCATACCTGCAAATATAAAAAGCCGATCTAGTGATCGGCTTTTTTGTGTCTGCGGAATAACGATTAAACTATGGGTCCGACGCGTCTTGTTCGGTTTTATAATGCATAAAGCCTCGTGCTTCATAGTTTGTTTTTGCGCTTGGGTGATCAAGCGAGCAAGTATGTAGCCAAACTCGCTTGGTATTTGGTAAAGACCAGGCTTGTTCAAGTGCAGATGTTAGAAAATAGCCGCCCATGCCTTTGCCAACAAATTCAGGTGTTAAGCCAAAATAGGCAATTTCTACGTCACCTTGCGCTTGCTGCTGCATTTCAACGTAACCCGCTATGGCACCTTTATAGTGGGCAACCCAGGTGTGAAGGTTTGGGTCGTCTACATAAGTTTGCCATTGTGCATCGGATTCGCTGAGTTTGTCTGTCCAGCTATAAGGCGAACCGACATAACTGTATAAAAATTTATTCAGCGGCCATTGCTTTATTGCGCAGTATTGTACGTCCAAGCCATCAATCGATGGCTTGCCTTTGACTTGGGCTGGACTGTTCATTTCTAGGTAAAAGATATCAATGTTCGACATATTTGTTCTTTTTAAAATCGAGTGTTAAATATTAACGTCTTGTGTCATTAGCTTTACGCGATGGCGTAACAATGCAATTAAAACTAAGGTAATGCCGCTGCAAATAATAAAGCCAACCACCAAAGGAATCACGGTGCCATTATAATGCTGACCTACATATGTGCCAACCACAACAGAAATAAGCGTTTGCACTGTACTAATTACCGACGTTGCCACACCTGCGATATGACCAAGAGGGTGCACTGCCAAGGCGTTGAAGTTACCAAATAAAATACCAAAGCAGAAAAAGGTGCACATCATGTAAGCCATGAAACTCAGTAAACCGGGTTTCTCATCAACTAGCTCAGCATAACCAAAAAATAAAACAGATGTTATTAGTACAACCCATAATGCAGCAATGCAAAGAGTTTGCATTGGAATTTTCATCACCAATTTAGAATTTGCAAACGAAGAAAAACCAATAGCCAACGCTAACACGCCAAAGTAAATAGAGAATAAATCCCCTGTGCCATATTGCACCTGTAAAATTTGTTGCGACGAGCTTAAATACCCAACAAACGCACCAAACATAATGCCAGCACATAATGTGTAAGTTCGTGCTTCAGGGTGTTTGATCGTTTCAATCATACCCTGCTTAATGTTCGTTAATGAAAAGCCAATACGATTTTCTTCACTTAGGGTTTCAGGTTGACGTATATGCAACCAAAGTACACTGATAATGGCAAAGACAAATAATACGACAAAAATGTAATGCCAGTTAGCGAACAGTAAAACGATTTGGCCAACCGAAGGGGCTAGTGCGGGTACCATGATGAAGACCATCATAATGAGCGACATAATCTTCGCCATTTCTTTGCCATCATACTTGTCTCGCATCATAGCAATGGTGACCACACGACAAGCGGCCGCACCAAAACCTTGTAGCACTCTGCCCAGTAACATTTGATTAAAATCTTGTGCAAAAATGGAAATTAAACAACCCACGAGAAAAATCACAAGGCCAAGGTAAATGGCTTTCTTGCGACCAAATGAATCAGAAATTGGCCCATAAATAATGAGCCCAAATGCCATGCCTAAGAACACACTTGAAATAATGAGCTGGCTATCATTTGGGTTTGCAATATTTAAATCTTGGCCAATGATACTCAAAGCGGGCAGCATAGCGTCGATCGATAACGCGACCATCGACATAAGGGCGGCCATTAAAGCGATGAACTCTAAGCGGCTAATTTGTAAGGTAGGATTGGACATAAGAAACTCAAGGGTATTAAACAAGCGTAGATGAAAACGGGGGACAGTGAGTAAAACATAATTTCATTATGGCTGTGAGCCCATAACATGAGACAGACTATTGCATCGTATTAGGCAGTTAGATCGTTTCGATATAATGGCATATGAATTATCGGGGTCCATGCGAATCACGATTGTTTAGATCTGTTACCAGTGGTTATGGCTTTTGGTCATAGCTCGGTACCAGCCACACACATTTGAATATAAAATGCATTTACGATTGAAGCCCCTTGCAACAAATCGTATGATGGTCGCCATGAAATTTATCCAGCATTCGCGCTTGCGTAAACATAATGGCTTAATTGCCTCTATGTTGGCATTGATCATACTGATCAGTGGCAGCTTGCAGCTAGTGCATGATCAACTGGTTGATCACCACCATACCGTTGACTGCCCTATGTTCGTGTTGGACGGCAGTGCAGCGGTTCCTGAAGTCAGCTCTGACTGTATCAATGCTAAGCAAGCATTAGAGGAACAAACTTTCCACCCCATTGCCTTAGTGCTTTCTCAGCTTGAGAAACAACAAGCACGTGCACCCCCCAACTCTATCTAACGTTTAATTACCAAAATTTAATCAAGGCACAGCTTAAGCTGAGCTTAATTATTTGTGTGCGGCCATAAATGTGGACCGTGTTGTAGCGTCGTGTATTTTATCCGCTGTTGTCAGCGGGGCGTTGCGTTATTAAAACGAAAAGTTATATAGAGTTAAAAAATGAAGCAATCTAATCAAAATTTAATCTGGGTAAGTATCGCAACGTTGGCCTTTGGCGGGTTGTGGTAGCAGTAGCAGCAATGACAGCAAACAAGCGGATACTGATGATCATGACCACGAACATGAGCATTCGATTCTCGTTTCACAAAGCACGACGGATACCCTTTCACTACTAGAAGAAGGCGAGCTTGAATCACTAGATGATTCGGCAGCCGGTAACGGTGCATCATTTGTGCTCGGTGAAACAGGCGCTTATGCGGCGGTATTAAGCAACACAACCGTTAACTTTGTGCATGGTTTACACGAAGAGGAAGATGAAGCCCATGAAGAAGAAGGCGATGAAGCCCATGAAGAAGCACATGTTTTGGACTTCTCTTTAATCGCAAGTAAAGTCATAACCACGAATGGTCATTTTGCAGTTTTAGATGCGGGCAGCACGACTTTTGTCGCTTATGATGAACTTGAAAAAGAAACCCCTGAAACAGAAAGCTCTTTTAGCCTATCAGTCGTTGAGACTTACCCAGCTCTTATTCTAGAAGAAGAGCACGACCTTAAACTGCTATTCAACGGCACTAATGCTGTGGCTTATGAAGGGGCGACACAAGAGCACAGCTTTGCGTGTGCAACGCCTACTCATCACGGTCAAACCTCGGAGTTGATCGTAGTCTCTTGTGGTAACCAAGCCTCGGCGTTAATCATCGAAGAAAATGAAACAACGGGTGAACATACCTTTACAGATTCAGCCCTTACCCTAGACGGAACCGCAACAAACTATGTTTGGCGTGCTCAAGGGCATGTTGTGGTGGGGTTTGAACCCAACACAAAAAACTATGCGGTTATAGAACTGGATGACAGCGAGAATCTGGTTGTGGTTAAAGGATCAGATGCGTCTACGTTTGCCTTTACTCAAAATATTTGTGAGGTAAAACTTGATAGCGAATCGCAAGATATTCTAGCGGTGAGTGCTGCAGGCAACTTCACTGTGTTAAATCATGAGGGCGAGAAATTAAAAGCCATTACTCTCGATGAGTCAGCGGCATCTGATTGCGATGACTTTGTCATGGCGTCTGCATCGAAAACCGCATTGGTTTTGGATAATCGTGCCCAAAAAGGGTATGAAATTGATGTGGACGAACCAACAACAAACCCAAATGGTTATCACGTTCATGAACGCTTCAACCTAGGTGTGAGTGATATTAGCGATATGGTTATTTTCCATGAAAAAGACGAAGACGATCATAACCATGACCATTAAAAACATGACACTGACCACTGCCAGCTTTGTGCTGGCTGTGGGGTTTAGCAGCAGTGCCAGCAGTGATGTTATGTTAGACGAAGTGCGTGTGACGGCCTCTGGGCAATTGTTGGATGACGTCGCGCAACCTATTCGAGTGTTTAGCAAAGAAGAAATACAAGCGCAAAATGGCGATACCATTGGTGAGCTGTTATCAAGCCTACCTGGCATTTCGAATGCCAGCTTTGGCGCGGGTGTGGGCCGTCCGGTTATTCGTGGCTTAGGCGGTAACCGTGTAAAGATGGCGATTAATGGCACGGACAGCGCCGATGTTTCGGCCATGAGCAGTGATCATGCACCTATGGTCGATGCGGCTAACGCCAATCAACTTGAAGTGATTTACGGGCCCAATACATTGCGTTTTGGCAGTGGCGCTATGGGCGGTGTGGTTAACATGTCGGACTCTCGCTTTCACGAAATCCCGTTACACGGATGGGAAGGCCGCGTGCACAGCTCTGTCAGTAGCGCGAATGAAGGCACTAATATCAGTGCGAGCACCGATGTGGGCAATGGCCAATGGGTGATGCACCTTGATGGTTTTAGCCGCAGCAGTGAAAACTTCGAGGCTGGTAATGGTGAAACCATTGGTAATACAGCCAGTGATAGCCAAGGTGCCAATGCAGGTTTGAATTATATTCAGCAAAATGGCAACGCGCATGGTATCGCGGTGTCTGTTTTGGATTACGAATATGGCGTGCCAAACCCTGAAAATAAGCGAGCTACGGTTGATCCGAGTCAGCTACGATTCGATGCGCAAAGTATCGTTTATTCTTTGCCGGGTGTTGAGAAAATAAAAACACAATTCACCCATATTGATTACGAACATGGCGAAAACTTCGACGATACTGTTGTGGGTTTATTTGATAAAACATCCAGTGAATTTAAAACGACGTTAAGTTGGTCCAATATCGCTGGTTGGCAATCTAGTTTGGGGGTTCAATTGTCCAAGCAAGACTTGCAACTGTGTCATGATCACAGTGGCTGCCCTGACATTCCTAATTACAGCAACTTAAGCTGGAATGGTGAGGAGGGCAGTAACTTGAACAATGATGTGATTGACGGTAATGCGTTTGCGCATGATACGCCGATGCCGCTGACCGAGACTCAAGACCTGGGTGTGTTCTGGGTCATGGAGCGCGATTGGGCAATGGGGTTGCTTGAATTGGGCGCCCGGTTTGATCAGCGCGTGATTGAAGCCGACCCCGTTTCGATTCTGCCGTCTTATCGTCAGTCTGCAAGTTACTATGCCGATAAAAACGTTTGATTCTGCGTCAATGAGTGCCGCTATGACATGGCGTTTTGAAAAACAAAAGCTTGGCTTAAGTGTGTCGCGCTCACAGCGAGCACCTGCCGCCGATGAGTTGTATTGGAATGGTGACCATCATGCGACGTTTAGTTTCCAGTTGGATAATCCGGACTTAGATATTGAAACGGCTTACAGCCTTGATATCACATGGGTGTATTATGGCTTAAATTATCAGCTGCAAGGTGCGGTTTATTATTATGACTTTGATGGTTATATCTATAATGATCTGAAAGACATGGTTGACCCGTTTCATCGCAACCCTGTTTACCGTAATGAGCAAAAAGATGCTTGGTTCACCGGTGCAGAATGGCAACTTGATTATGACGTGAGTGCGAATTGGCAGTGGTTTACTCGGGCTGATTTTGTGCAAGCACGTTTAAAAGACGGCGTGAATAAAAATCTGCCCCGCACACCACCACTGACATTAACCAGTGGGCTAAAATGGTATACCGGTAATTGGCAAGTCACCTCGGACGTAAAATATTATGCTGAGCAAACCGATGTCGCAAACAACGAAACACAAACATCCGATTATCATGTGATTAATCTATACGCTGCTTATACCAAGCCGTTACCAGATTCGTCTGTGCAGGTTTATCTTAAAGCCCACAACCTAACGGATGAATTTGGGCGCAATCATGTGAGTTACTTAAAAGAGTTTAGTCCTGTGATGGGACGAAATATTAATTTAGGGGTGACTTACGCGTTCTAATAGTGATTCGGCTCAATGTTGTTTGTTTTTTATGAACAGCAATGAAATGTTCGGATAGCAATTGGCTGCTTCCTTGATGCAAATCAAGGGGGCTATTGCCTTGGGTTCTAAAATGAACTTAGACCTCACAGGAAATAAGGACGTAAAATGCCCATTGAAAACCACAGCCTAGCCAATGAATTCCCAGAGCATAAAGAACGCATTCATGATTTGAAATCAAGTAACATGCATTTTCATCGCTTGTTTAATGAATATCATGATGTTGATAAAGCGATTCATCATTTTGAAAGTGGTGCTGAGGCAACGTCTGATGAATATCTGGATAAACTGAAAGTTCAGCGTTTGAATTTAAAAGATAAATTACTGGCTCTGTTAGTCGCTGAACCTGCCTAATATGGGTTAGCGGATCATTTTAATTTGATCCCTAAGCGTATTTTATTTAAGCGTTAATGGCTCGTGGGCATATTGTAAATAGATATGTTCATGGGGTGTTAGCGCTTTTTGTGTTTCAACCCACACCGAAAAATCATCAAACTGGATGCGGTTACGATAGCGATAGCCCATATACAGGCTGTCTACGATTAACCCTTTTAGCCCAGATTCATGGGTTTCAGTGAAACCGTTTTCACGCAGCAAAAGCCAGTGCATGTCACTCGCAAAGTCCATAGGGTAAGTGAATAATTCGCTTGGGACTTGCTTCACCGGAATAAGATTACCAGACTCCATAAACTCCGCTACAAACGGATTAATAGGCTGTTCAAATATGACCTGCGTATGATCCAGCTGTTCTATCTTGCCGTTATTTAACACGGCGGTTTTATCGGCAAAACTAAAGGCTTCTTGTTTGCTGTGGGTGACAAAAATACATGTAATGTTGTGTTGTTTGAGCAAGCCTCGTAATTCATCCATGAGCTTGTACTTCACTTGGCTGTCGATGTTTGAAAATGGCTCATCCATTAACAACAGCTTTGGTCGTTTAGCGAGTGCACGGGCAACGGCGGTGCGTTGCTGTTGCCCACCACTGAGTTCGTGTGGATAACGTTCACCTAAGCCATGTAAATGCACGAGGTTTAAGCTGTTTTCGATTTGCGCATGCTTAGCTTCTTTACTTAACGAGGTTAGGGAAAAGCCAATATTTTGTGCCACCGTCATATGAGGGAACAGTGCGTAATCTTGAAAGATAAACCCGATGTCACGTTTTTCAGGCGCACGTTCATAGCTATTCTTTTTTAGCAGTTCATCAAATAAACGAATGGTGCCGTGTTGTGTATCCATTAAACCGGCAATGGCTTTTAACGCCGTGGTTTTACCGCAACCACTTGGGCCAAGCAAACACAGGATATCCCCTTCGTTTAGCGATAACGAAAAATCTTCTAATATGGTTTTTTGTTGCAGGTGAACCGCGAGATCTTCAATGTGTAATGCAGGTTGACTCATGACATCCTCTGGGTGCGGCTTAATAATATAATCGGCAGCAAGCTTACGATAATAATTAACAAGGCTGCCAACGCGCCATGTTCGAGTTGATCATCACTGGCATGTTGATAAACATAGGTCGATAAGGTTTCAAAATCGAAGGGGCGCAATAAAATCGCGGCGGGTAACTCTTTTACACATTCAATAAACACCAGTAGAAAAGCACTTAAGGCCATTGGGCGAATTAATGGTAAATGAATCAACCGAAAAATACCGGTTTTATTTTTACCTAAACTGGCACCGGCTAAATCTAAGTTGGGGCTTATTTGTTGATAACCGCTGTGAATACTGCCATTAGCAATGGCCACAAAGCGTAATACAAACGCAAATAAGAGCGCCACGCTGGTGCCAGAGAAAATTAGGCCCAAGCTGTCCATATTGGCCCACATCATGGCATCGTGAATGGCCACATCTAATGCACCAAGGGGAATTAAAACGGCAATGGCTAACACCGTACCCGGAATGGCATACCCCAATGATGCCAAGCTTAGCTGACTTTGATTAAATCGGTTTGGGTGAAACCGCAATTGGCCGTTAAGCATCATGGCAATGACCATACAAATAGTCGCTGCAATGCTGGCTAATAAAAAAGTATGCAAGCTGTGCTGTAATAATTGAGGTTGCCAGTTTTGCTGTAAATAGGTGATGGTGTAATCAAGTAAATAGGCAACGGGAATCACAAACCCTAATGTTAAAACAACGCCACATGCGAACCAAATGCCAATGGTTTTACGCGCACTAATGGTTTTGCGTTGCAATAACTGCTGACCACGGGATTCGTATTGTTTTTGGGCCTTGCGTTGTTGGCGCTCTAATAACGACAGTGTCACGATAAACAACAATAACAAACAGGATAATTTCGCAGCTGTGGATAAACTGCCATACACCAGCCAGCTGTCATAAATTGCTGTGGTTAAGGTACTGATGGCAAACAAGTGCATGGTACCAAAATCGGCAAGTGACTCCATTGCAACCAACGTACAACCAATCGCCAAAGCAGGACGCGCCATGGCCAAACGTATTTTAAAGAATACATGTCTTGGGCTAGCGCCTAACAAACGCGCAGCATGATCAAGGTGGTCGCTTTGTTTCGCAAAGCCGTAGCGCAGTAATAAATAGATATAAGGGTAAAGCGCCAGCGCCAGCATGAGGCTGCCGCCGATAATAGAGCGCATATCAAAAAACCAATAATCATTGGGACTTTGCCAATCAAACCATTGGCGTAACGTACTTTGTACGGGCCCTGGGTAATCGAGCACCTTTGTATAAATATAAGCGCTGACATAAGCCGGTATGGCTAACGGAAACACCATGGCCCATTGTAAAAAACGGCGACCTTTAAATTCATAGCGTGCACACCACCAAGCAGGGGCGATGGCGAACAAACAAGCAAAGATAAGCGTAGTGGCCACGACCAATAAGCTGTTTTTGATGTATTGCCATAACACACTGTCGAGAATGTTATCAAAGGTGTGGTCATTGCCATCGACAATAAAAAACGCCTGATACACCAATGCGAGTATGGGAATAAACATCAGCAATGACACACTTAGGCTGATAGCGGGTAAGAGTTTGTTAGATTGGGACATGGCGGCGATTATAAGGGATGCAGATGAGAAGTGGAAAACATCTGCATATAATGGACTAATATATTGATATTTTTGTTATAGCATTACTTGTTCAACTAACCGATAGCCTGATGTACCGTTACCGGAACAGCCATTAAAGAACAGTGTTACAGGCTGATTTGACACTCTGGCACTTAAAAGAAGCGTAAAAATGCGTTTTTCAGCGGGAGTGTTTTGATTTACTTGAATCCAGCCATCCTTCCCTGTGCAACCATCATTATTATCTGCACCAGAAGATTTAAAAAGTACAAAATCATCACTATATGCTCTTAAACTATGAATATTTACCTTTCCCCCGCTATGGCTGGTGTATGCGCTTACGGCTATTGAAAAAAATAAACAAGTAACTAAAAACAGACTCTTTTTCATTGGTGAAATCCCTGATGATGAAAAAAATCCAATACTTTTAAGCTAAAAACGCTTCCAGTATTAGAGCCATCTTTTGATGGCTCACTATTTTATAGTTATATTATTTACAGGTCGAACTGAACCTTATCAACAAGACGCAGCGCGTCTTTGCGTTTAGCGGCGACTTTTTCAAGCGCAAGCGGGTCAGCTTTAAATTCACCCCAGCTTTTTACCAGCTTAGACGGTTCAACATCCGGCTTAACTGGGTATTCCATGTTGAGTTCAGCATACATAGATTGTGCTTTATCTGAACTTAGGAATTCCACAAGCGCTTGGGCCTGTGTTTTGTGTGGGGCGTATTTTGTGATAACGGCACCACTGACATTGATATGTGCACCGCGATTAGCTTGGTTAGGGAAGTTAAGGTTCACGGCGTTGGCCCAGTGAACTTGCTCTTTGTCTTCTAGCATTTTGCCGAAGTAGTAGCTGTTGCCAAGTGATAGGTCACATAGGCCTTCTTTGATGGCTTTTACTTGTGCGCGGTCACTGCCTTGAGGTTTACGAGCTAGGTTTACTTTTACATCTTTCAGCCACTGTTCAGTGGCGGCTTCGCCGTTGTGTACAATTAAAGAAGCAATTAAGCCTAGGTTGTATGGGTGTTTACCTGAGCGGGTACAAATACGGCCTTTGTATTCTTTGTTCGCAAGGTCTTCGTAATTGATGGCAACTTTACCCACACGCTCTTTTGACGAATAAATATTGCGCACACGTTTTGTGAGTGCCACCCCAATGTTTATCGCTATCACGAAATTGTGCCGGAATACGCTGATTGATGATGTCGCTATTAAAGGCTTGGGTTAAGCCTTCTTCTTTTACTTCAAGTAACTTAGAAAAATTGGATGTGAGCACGACATCGGCTGGGCTCAGTTTTCCTTCGCGTTTAAGGCGTTGAATAAGACCGTCTTTAGCGAAAACCACTTTGGCTTCAATGCCTGTTTCTTTAGTGAATTGTTCAAGAATCGGTTCGATTAAGAACGGCTGACGAAAAGAATAAACATTAACACTGTCAGCTAATGAGAACTGAGCCGTCATTGCTAAGCAGACTACGAGAATAAGGTTGCGCATTGATCAACTTCCTATATGAGAATGCTTATCATCCTAACATAGGACGTAGTCTAAGCTAAAGGCATGATGATAAAAATAAATGTTAACCCGCGCTCGGAAAATGAGCACTGATATGTTCAATTTGGCGCTCAATTAAAGCTTGGTAATTGGGCGTGAGATGATCCACCCAATAACACACCACAGCATCGGGCTGGTTTAACTGGACCAAATTGTGGTGCTTGTTAAGTGCAAGTTGGCTGGCCAATTGGCCTTGCTCGCAACAGGTTTTACTCATGAGTAAGCTATTAGCTTCACTTTGTTCACACAGTAACGCGGCGCCATTACAGGCTTCTTTATCGTTATTCATGGGTAGCCAAGGGTACGCATCGGCTTGGGCCGTATTGGGGAAGCGTCTGGTCAGTATATCGCCGCAGTGCAGCGCTAATTGATACGCCACCACGGATTGTTGTTTCTTTATGCGCGCTTGATTTAGCAGGTCAATGAGCCCCAACGCGAGCAGACCTGTACACACACCATGAAAAGAGTGTTTTTGATCACTTTGTTCTTGGTTGAATAGCACCATGACACCGTCGCCCTCATAACTGACAACCGTGCCGTTGTAGAGCTTTGCCGCTTGATTGATGAGGGCATAATGTTGATTCAGTAGCTCAGCTAATTCGAACTTATTGATTTGCTGTTGCACTTGTTCAAGATTGGCCAGTTTAAAAAATAATACCGCACCTGTTTGGTAATCGCTTTCGATGGTGAGTTCACGGTTTTGCCATATGGGAAATAATTGCGGCTGCATATATTGCCCAAGGGATTGATGCAGGGCCCTTTGCTGATTGTTTAGTTGATGATGTTTTGCCAGTGCGTCACTAAAGTCTTTGAATTCACCACTTTGGTGCTGAGTGACTTGTTTAATCGCGCCCAAGTGCTCTAACTCATAACGGCTCTGTTCTAATTTAACGCCTAAACGGTGGCCAACAAACCAAGCGGCTAGTGCACACAGTGTGGTAAACAATAAGCTGAGTATTAGCCACAAGCCATAAAGCTGCCAAATTCGTTGCTTAAGAGGCTCATCGTTTAGGCGGATCTCTAATAAGCCAATGACTTCATTTTGATACTGAATGCTCATGGGAATGCCGCTGCTGTCATCGGCACTGCCTTGTTCGGCTACCACTTTGTTGTTCAGGTCATATACCGCGGCATAGCGAATATTTGGGTACTCTGTGAGGGTAGAAAGAATCACATTGAGACTGAGTAAATCTTGGCTAAAAATAGCTTCAGCCGCTTGTAAGCTTACTTGTCGCGTCAAGGTATGGCGCATATCAGCTTGCTCTTGCTCAAGGTGTTCAGCCGCTGAGCGTGTAATCGGCAAGCCTAGAATGGTGCTGGCTAAAATGGAAATTAATAACGCAATAAATAATGCCCGAATACTTAAAGGCCAATTTTTTTCTAATAATGTCATTGCAGTGGCAAATATAATGAAAACAGAGGCCAATAGTATCGGTAATTCAGGTGTGCGCCTACAGCGTGATTCACTATAATGATAAAAAACAAAAATTGTTTTTGTTTCACGCACAAAGGCTAAATGGTTTATCATAGCGGCCTTTTTGAGCAGGCTATCAGCCCCGATTTTACATTCGATGCATAAAAGGTGTACACCATGAGCGATACTAAAAAGCTTCTAGAAGAGAAAACAGCCCAACTAGAAAAAGGCCTGTTCTTTATGAGTAAAGATCGTGCCCGCGCACTGTCTAACCATGAAACTGAAGATTTAGTCGATGAGCTACGTGCTGCGGTTGCCGAGTTAAAAGCACACGCTAACCAGCTGTAATTCCTCTGATACACAGGTGCCCAAGTGAAAGAAGTTGTACTGATTAAGGTCAGCGGTGAAGATAAACCGGGTGTGACCGCTCATATTACCGGTATTTTGGCCCAATATGGTGTGAACATATTAGATATAGGCCAAGCGGAAATCCATGACAATCTTTCCTTGGGGATACTGGCTGAAATGCCCGGTACCGCCGAGTCGGCTGCCGTATTAAAAGATGTGTTGTTTCGTAGTCATGAATTGGGTATGTCGGTGCGCTTTACGCCGGTATCGACTGAAAAGTATGAAAGCTGGGTCGCAGCTCAAGGCAAGCCTCGCCATATTATTACGTTGTTAGCTCGTAAGCTAACAGCCGAACACATAGCTCGTGTGACCGAAGTCGTCGCGCGTTATGAGCTAAACATTGACAATATTTCCCGCTTGTCAGGTCGTATCCCATTAGAAGACGATGAGAGCCAAGGGCCAAACAAGGCCAGTGTTGAATTCTCAGTGCGTGGTCATGCTGATCAAGCCGCTATGCGTGCTGAGTTCTTACAAGTGTCTAGCGATTTAGGTGTGGACATCGCCATGCAGGCGGATAGCCCGTTCCGTCGTAATCGTCGCTTAGTGGCGTTCGATATGGACAGCACGCTTATCGAAGCCGAAGTCATCGACGAGCTGGCCATCGAAGCGGGTGTGGGCGATGAAGTCATTGCCATTACCGAAAGCGCCATGCGCGGCGAGATCGATTTTAATGAAAGCTTCCAGCGTCGCGTTGCATTGTTAAAAGGGCTAGACGAATCTGTTTTAGCACAAGTGGCAGCACGTTTGCCCATTACCGAAGGTGCAGAGCGTTTAGTTTCAACCCTTAAAAAACTGGGTTATAAAACCGCTATTTTATCCGGCGGCTTTCAATACTTTGGTCAGTTTTTGCAAAAGAAGTTAGGCATCGATTATGTGCACGCTAACGAATTAGAAATCGTTGATGGGAAGGTTACAGGTAACGTAACCGGCACCATCGTTAACGGTGAACGCAAAGCGTTTTTACTAGAAGAAATCGCTAAAAATGAAGGCATTTCACTTGAGCAAACCATCGCGGTGGGTGACGGTGCAAACGACTTACCTATGTTAAGCAAAGCAGGTTTAGGTATAGCGTTTCGTGCCAAGCCTTTGGTTCGCCAAAATGCAGAACAAGCCATTTCAACCCTAGGCTTAGATGGCGTGTTGTACTTATTGGGTATTCGCGATCGCGACGATATTTAAGTTATCGCTTACGTATAAGAGCTAAATAAAAAAAGGGTTCGTGCTGAAAAGTAGGAACCCTTTTTTGTTTTATTTTTTACACTATTTTTTGTCGACAGTATCAGTCGTCGTTGAACTCATAATTCATTTGCGTGGTTGGGCCACTTAAGTAGAAGCCTTGAATAAAGTTCACACCGCTTGTCCATAATTGTGCCACGATGTTGGCATTTTCGACAAATGGGACAATAGATGATTTACCATGTTCACTGATACCACTTAACAATTGTTTCAAGCTCTCCATGCCTTGTTCGGTATTTAATTCTTGCGTGAACGAGCCATCGACTTTTACAAAGTCACTGTGGATATGTTCAAACAATTTGTATGGGTCGATGGCGGAGCCAAAACGACTAATAGCGACTTTACAGCCTAGCTTATTCAATGACTTAGTCATGAATTGCGCTTGTTTCAAGTGGTTGATGGCATCGGCTTCGGTGAATTGAAAAATCAATGCATGGCTGGGTAATTTTGATGCTTGCAGCAATTTATGCAGCCACGGCAGTAATGTTTCGTCTGTCAGTGATTCATTTGTTAGGTTGATGAACAACCGTGTATCAAGGCCTTGAACTCGCTGCTGGGCTAAACGCTTACCTGTATTGAGAATCACCCAGCGGTCAATTTTACGTTTTAACTCTGGGCTAATATCGGCCAAGAAGTTTTGTGGCGAAATATCGGTCTCATCACTATCAACTAAACGCAATAGCGACTCGTAGTGCTCACCCGCTTCGTCACGTAAATTAATAATTGGCTGAAACAATAATTTAAGTGTGTTGTTTTTGATGGCGTCTTGAATTTTAGCTTCTAGACGTTCGCTATCGGTATTGGCTAATTGCGCTGGGTTGTATAGGTAAACGCCATTACCTTTCTCGGAGCCTTCTATTTTGCGTACGTGATAGCTTGCTTCGTGAGCATGTTGCAATACGTCTTTAGGTGAGCGAGAGCTTTCATTAATTAACGACACACCAATGCTACAGGTTACTTGAATGGTACGTTGATCAACGGCCACTAAGTGCTCTTGGATCGCCTTGCGAATATGGTCCGCAAAACCTTGAGCTTGTTCGGCTTTGCTGTCGTGTAGCAATATACCAAATACATCTTCCCCAATGCGGGCGACTAAATCTTCTTCGCGACACTTGCTGCGAATTAAGTGGCCCACATCACAGATGACCATGTCAGCGCCTTCAATACCCACACTGGCTTTGCATTTACCAAAGCTGTCGATGTTCACGTAGGCGATCGCCCCATTGGAGCCGCTAATAACCGCTTGGTCAACCGCGTCGCCTAATTTCTCGTTGAAGTATTGTTTGTTATAAAGGCCGGTTAATAGATCTTGCGAACTAATGAGTTTGAGTTTGCTTTCAAGGTCGGCACTGCCTGTATTGGAACGTATCATCACTTGTATGCAAGGCTCATCATCGTAAGTCGCGCGAGCAAACATCATGCGGCTATTCACTTCTTTGCCTGTTATATCAAGCATCTTGCATTGAAATTCAGCGTTACGGGTTTTGCCGGAGTTAAAGTCTTTTAAGAATATTTTAAATCGACCTTGGTCTTTGCTGTAAACCATATCCATTAATGGAATGGTGAGCAGGTCGTCAGAATCGTCGTAACCAAAAACAGAGGCGTAACTGTCGTTTGCAAACAAGTGCATGCCATCTTGAATGTAAGCAATGGCATCTTGTGCGCTTTCTAATAGAACTTGGCAGCGTTTTTCCGCCTCACGTAATAACGCTTCGGCTTCACGCAGTTCACGGCGCAACTTAAGGTTTTTTATTTCTCTTAATACCACTTGCAGTATGTGGTTGTACTCACCGGAGGGAACAAGGTCAACCGCACCACTTTTGATGGCTTTTTCTGCCATAACGCTATCAATTTCATCGTGAAAGTAAATGGTAGGAATGTCTTTACCTTGACGCTGAATTTCATTTAATACGTCTTTACCATTTAGTTGGCTCATTTCCATGTAGCACAGGCAAACATCCCAAACTTGATCGTTGAGCTTAGTCTTAAGCGTGGCCATATCTTGAGCGATATGCGCTCGAGTGGCGTGTCCAGCGTTACGCAACAAAAACTGGTGACTGTTTCAGCTTCGTGCTGAGATTCTGAACAAATCAGCAATCGAATCGCTTCTTTAGCCTGCATATAATTAAGCTCGCTGCCGTTCTTATAAATAGTGGGTGTTCTGGCGATTATAACGGGTTGTGTCGTTTGCTTTAAGTACTACGGATGGCTTTTAGTGTGAAAAAGTACCGTTTATCAGGTAATTATAGCCGCTTGTATTGAATTGAAGAGACGCCAAGGCCGTTTGAGACGAGCCCTTTGCTAAAGCTTGTCCCAGATCGATGCAAATTCATCGTCAGTATTGCTATCTTTGCTTTTCTTGGGCGGCTCGGTAAGCACTTGAGTTAAAGACTGGTAGTGGTACTGAACAAAGCTTCTTGATGTTGACTGACGTTTGATCAGTTGAATGCGTTGTTGCATGTTGCCATCAACTAATTCGGCTTTACTGCCCACTTTGAATGGCAGTATCGGTAGCAATAATGTTTCTTCTTGGCCCGCCGCGGGTAGTGCAGGTAAGCGAATGCCGCGTAAGTACTCGCCATTTTCTCCTGTTTTATTGAGTATACGCACAGCTACGGGTTCCGCTTTTGGAGCCAGTAATTCAATGCCGAGTTGTGCCGGCATATTTTGACGTGAACGGATCCAGCGAATCGAACCGACGGACCAGTTATTGATTCTAGGCTCTCTGATAATCACCAGCTCACCGGTTTGCACGGTGGCAGGAGGATCAGATAAAAATATGCCATAGCCGCCTGGACTCGTATTTTCTATTTGGGCTGTTAGCTCTTTGCCTTTTGGCCCTGTATCTTCATCGTCATTTTCACTGGTGTTTTTGCTGATAAACGCAATGCTATCGAATGCAATATTCTCGGCATCATGAGAAAAACTATTGCCAGCATCAAAGCTGTTGTCCCACACATCGCCGCCCCGCTTGTTTTTGGGTTTGTTTTCGGCTAATTCTACATTCCATTTTTTTAACAAGTACGGGAAGCTTTTCTCACGTGCACAAAAAAAGTGAGAAGACACTAACCCAATGCCAATCTGTATGTCGCCAGAATTCTGGGTGCGTCTAAAACTGCGTTCCTTCATTCCGCCCCAAGCGTGCAGTAAGTGGCTGAGTAAAGATTCAGATATATTGCCAGGCACGGTAATGATATTCGCTTCTTTATTCAGGTGTTTTTGAAGTGCTTGGACTAACGCACCTGGGTTAAAAGTACGTACCGAACCGGATAATGTGGTTTTCACTAATGAACGATAAACTGGCGCACTATCACCAGTGGCCATGAATACGAATTGTGCTTGGCTGTCTGTGTTTGATGCTAACTTGGTTAAGTTGCTCCACAGTTCGGTTGCGGCATATAGGTTTGCCTGTTCAGACTGACGCAACTGATTGGGTTTGCTACAACCCAGTAATAGAATACGCACATAACTATCAAAAATAGTGGTACTTGCTCGAAAAACGCCTTGGCTGTCTTTTACATCGTACAGTTGGATTTGTTTGCTCTCGGCTAATATATAAAGCTGATGCAGCTCTAACCATGCGTTTTTAGGGGACTGATTGTACAGCTGAAACGCTCGTAATATGGTTTGACTTAAGTCGCTAATCGCACGATGAATAGCAAACGTAAGCAGCTTTGGGGTGTCATTTTTTTTAACCGGCGCATCGGCAATATTAAGAATGATGTGTTTGTAGCCGATGGCCAGCTGGTTTTGTAGGGTTTGCGCGAGCATCACAATTTTAAGATCGTTGTCGTTTAAGACAACCGATTGGTTTAAGAAACGCTTACCGAGCAATTCGCATATGCTGTAAATTTGGCTGCGAATAATTTCGAGCATTTTATAACGCATTATGGGGTTGATCTGGGTAAGGTTTAATTCTCGGCTGGCTTGGTACAATAGTTTGGCTGCGGCACCCACATTGGCCATAGGTAGTTTTTTGCTCCAAGCTTCAAAACCACTTACGCTGCCATCGCAAAAGCTGAGGCTGCTTTGTTGTATGTCTGGGACAGAAATACGCATGTTACCATTAAGCCCTTCCATGATATTTCTCTCGTCAATTTCAGCCAGCAATTGAAATTCCTCTTTGAATTTTTAAGGGGCTGAGCATTGTGAAATGCTACAAATCCATTCTTCCTTGAACGGTAATAAGTTAAATACTAATTACTAACGTCATTATTCGCCAACATTTATGCTTAATTCACATGCTAAAAGCTCAAAAATGGCGAGATTGGCGTCAATATTAGCGTATTTAGGTGTATTACCTAGCATTTTTTAAGCCTAATTAAGAAAAATAACACGATGAAAAATGAGGGAGAGAATAGGGTGATCATATGGATACTGACGGTGATAAGTATATGCAGGATGATATTTTGCTCAGTGCAAATGAATTACACTGACGGCTAATTACCCACGGCTGTATGAATGGTATGAAACAACATCGTTACCAAATTTTAGCTGCAACCCTCAAAGAAGAAATACAATCTGGGCTGTGGTTGCCAGGGCAGAAAACTGCCCTCTATCAAAGCGCTGTGTGAGGCAAATCAACTCTCTAAATCAACGGTCATAACGGCTTATGGGTTACTCGAAGCCGAACGCTATATTGAGTCTAGGCCGCGTTCTGGTTTTATCGTGTCGGATAGCGTAATGCCTCATGCCAAAATGATAAACCTACCGTTAAGTAACCCAGCGGTGATTCCAGCGCGTGTTTCTACTCATCAAGTGGTGGTTGATATTATGGAAAAAGGAGCCGCGTTTGATTTGTTGCCAAGCTCGGCTAAAGATCAAGATAACCCTAATCTGCGTCGCAGTTTTTCTAGAGCCTATCGTAAAGCCTTTAGTTATGAACAAAATTATTACGATACGCCGTTGGGCTCACCAACCTTGCGTGCACAGATTGTCAATCGGCTGCATGCAGGTGGCTCACACTTAATAGCCGATGACATTGTTATTACCAGTGGCTGCCAACATGCTTTGCAGTTGGCATTGATGGCGACAACTCAGCCAGGTGCGGTTGTGGCGATTGAGTCACCTGGGTTTTATGGAGCGATTCAATTAATTGAAGCATTAGGCTTACAGATATTAGAGTTACCAAGCTCTCCTATATCGGGTATTTCAATTGATGCGATGACAAGCGCGTTTGAGCAATGGGAGGTTAGCGCATTGATTATTTCGCCTAACTATTCAACACCAACCGGTGCTGCTCTGAGCGAGGATGATAAACAGTCGGTCTTGCGAATATGCCAGCATCATGATGTTGTCATTATTGAAGACGATATATACAGCGAACTTTTTTTTGGTTTGCAACGTCCTCGAACGATTCATTCATATGATGATTCAAATACAGTACTGCTTTGCTCATCTTTTTCGAAGTGTTTATCCCGTGATATTCGTGTTGGTTGGATAGCGGCGGGTGATTTTGTTGAACAAATTAAACGTTTAAAAATCGTGACGACGTTATCGGTGAGTACCAGTGTGCAACAAGGTTTGTCGGACTACATTCAGCGAGGTCATTTTGATCAATATTTACGAAACAAGCGCACACGCTTAGCCAGTCAATGTCTTCAGCTACAACATCTTTTACCTGACTACTTACCCTCAGCGATTCGTTGGAGTAAACCCAAAGGTGGGTTAAGTTTATGGGTTGAGTTAGATGCGAATATTGATACAGCATTGCTGTATGGGCGAGCACAGCATAAAGGCATTACCATTACGCCTGGCATCTTGTTTTCAGCTCAACCCAATTATCGTCATTGCTTACGTTTAAGTTTTGCGCATGAATGGACCGCTCAAAGAATGGCGGCATTAAGGTCGTTAGGCCGTTTAATTGAGGACAATCAATAGAAGAATAAAAACGCCGCTTGTCATCTGTACCCCTATATTTTTCAGAATCTAACCCTATTGCGTGCTGCTTTATCGATATAGACTTCTTCTTTGCAAATAGAGGCACGGCTAATGCGAAAAACGCCAAGAGATTTTGTACATGTTGATGACCTGTGGGAGGCGGACGGTAAGTGGCCTTACTATTTTATCGCACAAAAAGTATGGGTTTATGTTGATGAGTATCGAGCTGAATTGGCTGGTGATCAGGACTATAGTCGAATCATTATCCATTCAACATCAGAACAAGGTTGGATGTATAAACGCCCTTTGAAAGACAAAGTGATTGTGGAGGGTGTACTGAATAAAATTAAGCGTCCTGTCTCAGAAGAACAGCTTGCTGATTTGGGGTTTATTGAATGGACAGGCACCAGTATTAACGGTTAAACAATGCGTTGTTGTTACATCGATTATGCAAACCTAGCGAAAGCAATACGTATGAATGGGTGGCGCTTACGATAAGATAGCACCTGCCAATTCATACGTGAGTATTATCTAAAAAGTAAATTTTGTGCCCACATGAAACGACAGTGGTTTGCCTGGGCGATAGCCATAAGGCTTGGCTGATACAACATATTCATGATCGAATACGTTATCTATTGAGCTATAAAGTTTGATGTTGTGCTTTAACTCATAGCTTGCCGATACATCCACCACTGTGTGCTCATCTATTTTATCCGTCACGGGAATAGCACCTGAACTTGGAATATTACGCATATCACTTTGGTAAAGCACAGAGATATTCGCCTGCCATTTTTCTTGGCCGATACCCGCTTGAAGATTTAGGCGGTGCTCAGGTAAATAACCAATTTCAAATCCATCTTCGATAACAAGATCTTTTTCTCCAAACGCACCGCTGACATCTTTAAAGGATTCGCCAAACTCACCATGACTATAAGTATAGGTTGCGCTCAGCGGCAGTTTGAAATGGTCTAATTGCTTTTCATGTTTCCAGCTTGCTTCAATACCGTAGACTTGTGCGTTTCCTGCATTGGTTTGCTCACCAACGGCGCCGTTTGAGCAGGAGCCCTGAGCAAAACTACAGGTGCCACTGAATTGGGTGTAATCATTTAAAAAGGCGATGACTTCAGCATGACCTAAACCAAAATACCGAAACCCCATCTCATAATTAATGCTTTCTTCTGGTTTGATGTCACCGCTGCCACCGGGTGTGGCAGCTGTAAAGCCTTTATGAATACCGGCTAAGACACCAAAGCGTTGGTTGAGCTGCGAATAGATACCAATACCGGGTAAGGTGACCGACTGCTCTAATTTATCTTCTTGCTCAGCAATACCCGTAAACTGGCCATAAGTGGTCTTGGTCGAAATAATTTCTTCGTGGCGAATCCCCGCGGTGATAGTAGTGTCACCAAAGTGCATTTGATCTTTCGCATAAATAGCCAAGGCTTGCGCATCGTTTTTATTGAGCGTGGTTGTACGCAGGGAATCAGTCACCACTTGCAGTGAGCCATCGGCTAAAGTAGCGAAGTATTGTTCGCTATGGTTACGTTTGATTTCGTCTTCATGATAACGAATGCCTATTTCAATTTCGTGATTCAAACCAAACATGTTTGCTGGCATATTAATGCGAGTTTGAATCCCTTGTGAAACAAAGATGCGACCATTATTACCAATGCGCAAATACTCATCGCTATTGCTGCTGGCGGCTTGACCGCTTAAGACTTGGTAATAGGTTTGATAGGTGATTGGGTCGGCCAATACATCCTGAATGGAAACATTAGCATCGCCATTATCTTTTAATGCTTTGAAACCATTGACCTTAAACCAATCTCGATCAAAATTGTTGCGGTAAACATCGGATGTGATTTTTACGTCCTGTACATCCATTTGATGAGTCAGCTGGAATTGTTCATGGGTCCATTCCATTTCATCTAACGACGAAGCGTTGTAACGACGGTAAGGGTTGGCATCTAAATCATCACGGGTTAAGCCCAAATAGGTTTCATTTGAAAGCTCATCGGCATAGCCCAGTTTTAAAACAAATGAGTGATTATATTGACCAAATGTCTGCCAGCTGGTTTTAACATTAATATCGTTGCGTTCAAAACCCGTATCACCGCCTTTATCTAAATCTTTAAAGCCATCGGCACTAACACGCAGCCCTTCAATTAAATAACCAAAGTCACCCACTTGCTGACCTTGGTATACATTTAAACGTTGAAAATTATCACTGCCGTATTGTAAATCTAATTCACCTTGAGAGTTGTAAGGGATTGGTCGGCTGACCATGTTAATGGCACCGCCTACCGTAGCAGGGCCATATTGAATCGTGGCTGGGCCTTTGAATACCTCAACTGCACTCATGCGCGAAATATTCGGGAAATAATAAGCGGCGGGTGCGGCATAAGGAGCCGGGCCAGAAAGTACGCCGTCTTCCATAATGGTGATTTTTTTACTGCGTTCAGGTGATGTGCCGCGTAAGCCAATATTTGGGCGTAGGCCATAGCCGTCTTCTTCTTGCAGATTAACGCCGGGCACTGCATTTAATACTCGGTGAATATCGGTGTACTCAAACTTTTCGAGTGCAACATCGTCAATTAAGGTGGCAGAGCCTGGTTGGCGAAGAATATCGTCTGCGCCACCTGTGATGTACATTTTTTCTAAGGCTGTCGCTTGTTCATCAGCGAAGACTGGCAACGTAAGGACAAAACTTGTGATAAAGGTGATGGCAATTGGTTTTTTAAAATAAAACACAACAGACTCCGCTGGGAAATTGTGTAGAGATAAATATTAGAAAAAAGAAAGGCCCCGCAGGGCCTTTATAAATATGTTACAGGCCGCAACGTGTTACTTTTTGTGTATCAAGTAGGTGCTCGTACTTGGCATCGGTTAAGCTCATAAAAAAGCATACCATGGCCTCAATATTCTCAGGCGTAAGGTTTTTATCATTTTTACTTAAGATATCATGTTCAATGTTGTCCGTTACCTCGGGTGCCGCCCAAGCAATACCTGTTTCTGGATTTAAACTTGCGTCTGGACGGTTTAAGCCGCGTAATTTTGCATGTTCATAAAATTTTAAAACAGTTTCTAATTCGTTAAATACACCGTTATGCATATAGGGTGCAGTTAAGGCAATATTACGCAATGTAGGTACTTTAAATTTACCTTTATGATTTGCTGCGTCTGACTTTTCATTCACGATAGGATTATTAAATAAGCCTAAGTCAGGAACGGTTACCCCATTAATAGCACGTAGGGCGGTGTTTTCAGGCACGCCGATGTTATGGTATTCAAAGCTTGTGAAAATTTCCCCCGCCACACCGATTTCACGCAATTGATGACAGGCAGCACAGGTGAAATCAGAAGAGAAAAATAAGGTTTTACCAAGAGCTGCTTTGCTATTTGGGTCGTAAACATAGTCACCGCTCAAAGATGCATCGTATTTCGAATTGAGAGGGAAAAACGTTTCGCGATTCTTAAATTCAAAATCGCCAATAACCTCTGTCATTGCGTCGTAAGCGGTATCAACATCATTAAAAATATCACTCGAGAATAATCGCTCGAATGTTTCCACATATTCTGTATTTTCTTTGATGCGCTCGATGACGGCTGCTTTGCTTGGCATGTTCATTTCACCAGGATTAAGTGGCGGGCCACCAGCTTGTGCGGCTAAATCTTTTGCACGGCCATCCCAAAATTGTCCGCCGATAAAACCTGTGTAATGACCAATTGTTGATTTTTGATTTTTTACGCGAGTGCGAGAATCGTATTTAAAGTCAGGGCTAAATGCGGCGTAAGCTGCAGTAGGCGCATTGCGATCACCAATGGATACTCCGTTATCGCCGAGCGACCCCGCTGAAACGTGTGATGCGTGATAAGTTGCGTTAATGCGATTATCCACAAAACCGTGCTCAAGGCTGTGGCAAGTGGCACAGGATTGGGTACGGTCGAACGATAGGTTTTGATCAGAAAAGAGCTTTTCACCAAGTGCTTCTTTTGTACTGATAGCGGGATCATTGCTAGAGCTACCACAGCCTATGAGGGCAAATAAAAAAGAGCTGATGATGAAACTGAGCTTAATGGGGGCGTTAATCTTGATCATGTAATGCAAACCACAGGTATAAGGCCTTACTGCCAGCGAGGATATTACTATAAAGATGGAGGAATTAAAATGATAAGTGTTCTCATACTCCTTAGTTATTGCTAATCATTTTCATTTGTATTACTGTGCGGCTCATATTTAACCTCATTCTACTAAAAAAGCATCAGGGACTCGTATGAAACTTAATCAATTGGCCGCTTGCGTAGCAGCAGTATCTTTTCTAACGGCTTGTGGCAGCTCAAGCGACAGTGATTCGGCCCCCGCTATCAACATGGAAAAAGCAGAAGCAGTACTCAGCACCAATGCAGACATTGCATTGGCGGCTTACACCGATTCGGTTGAGACGGCTAAAGCATTGAAAACGGCATTGGCTACTTTCAAAACTACACCTGATGCAACCAACCTAGAAGCCGCCAAAAAAGCGTGGTTGGTTTCGCGTGAACCTTACGGCCAAACAGAAGTATATCGTTTCCGTAATAGCCCAATTGATTCAACTGACTACTCAAGTGAAGACGGGCCAGAAGGTGACCTAAATGCATGGCCACTAGGTGAAGCACTAATCGATTATGTTCAAACTAATGCAACAGACTTCACGGCTAGCCAGGTCGGTGTGACGGCCAATAGCGCTGAGATTAACTCTAACGGCGTAGTAGATGGAACGGTTGCTAATCAAAATATCATTCAATCTGATATTACGATTAACGCTGCTTTACTTGCAAACACAGCAACGGCCAGCGATGAGCATGATGTTATTGCCGGTTACCATGCCATTGAATTTTTGCTTTGGGGCCAAGATCTAAACGGTAATAACGGAACAACAAATGGAACGGATCGTCATACGGCTGTAAACACGGGTGTTGCTGGTGGACAACGTCTTTTAACAGACTTCACTATAGATGTTGCAAACCCAGCTTCTGATGCTGCTCGTCGTCATGCCTATTTAGAAGTTGCGGTTGATAAATTAATCGCTGACTTAGAAAGCGTACGTGACGGTTGGAAAGCGGGTGCCGATTACCGTACTGCTTTCACAACCATCGCTAACGAAAGCCAAGCTAAGCAAAAACTAACAGAAATCCTAACGGGTATGGGTACTTTGTCTGAAGGTGAGTTGGCTGGCGAGCGTATGCAAATTGCGTATTCTTCTAACTCTCAAGAAGACGAGCATTCTTGTTTCTCTGATAATACTCACCGTGATGTTTGGCTAAACGCTGAAGGCGTATCAAACAGCTTTTATGGTCAATATGCGGGTTATGATAGTGATCAAAATGGTACGGATGACGTTATCACAAATAAAGTAAATGGTTACGGCATCAATGATTACTTGCGTGATGTGGGTTTAGATTCTTTAGCGGACGAAGCGGCAGCTAAGTTTGCTGTTACAGAAACGAATTACAAAGCAATTGATACAAAAGCGGGCGAAGGTTTCCCATTTGATGTATTAATCATGGATGAAAACCGTAACGCGACGAACCCTGTTGCATTAACGATAATTGCTTTGAATAAACAGTCAAATGCGATTCAAGATATTGCCACTGAGTTAGGTTTAGGTGATGTAGTCGATGATGATGCTTCTTCATGTGACACAACAACACCTGGCGTAACGTGTGACTAAGCGTCACGGTTAGTTTGAGTGTTTTTTAAAGCCGGGCATTGCCCGGCTTTCTGCGGTTTGAAATCTGCATTTTGTTGTTCAGGTAGTACGCGTTATGAAAAGAATTTTAGCTTTAACATGCTGGTTGTTGAGTGGCTGTGATGTGTATTCGCCGGCATTGGATTATCGTGCCACGCAAGCGCCGCCGTATAATGAATCTGAGTTATTACCGGGGGGAGAAACGTCGGTTTCTATCAAGCCCTTTGCTAGCTTAGAAAAGCCAGCGGCTAACATGACAAGTGAATTGAAGCCGAACTTTCATGCTGGTAAAGCATTGGCAAATCAGCCTTGGATTAAAGCGCCGACGACCACTACGGCCCGTGATGGCTTGGGCCCTGTTTATAATGCTCGAACGTGTTTGGCGTGCCATATTAAAGGTGGCAAGGGGACTATTCCAGATAACAGCGAAACACCGCTTTCTACAACGTTGGTGCGTGTGGGTAAATCACACAACGACCCAAGTGCAACCGCCCAGCTGTTGCAGCAACAAGGTTTGGTTCCGCACCCTGTGTATGGCGACCAAATTCAACATCAATCTACCTCGCTCTCTCATCAATTACGCCATATAGAAAGTGCAAAAAATATCCCTCATGATGTTGCGCCTGAAGCTTATATGCATGTGCAGTGGCAGGAATCAAAATTTGTATTCCCTGATGGCCGTGAAGTCATGTTGCGCAAACCCACTATTGATTTTCGCTATTTGGGTTATGGTCCTTTAGGTGACGATACCTTGTTGAGTATTCGTGTGGCACCCTCTATTCATGGTATGGGCTTGCTTGAATTGATTGAGCAACAAGATATTAATGCCTTAGCGGATGAGGCGGATAAAAATCAAGACGGAATATCTGGTCGAGTAAATCAGGTATGGGATGTAAAGTCGCAAACGGTGAAACCTGGCCGTTTTGGTTTAAAAAGCAATAAACCCACATTAGAAATGATAGTTGCCGCTGCCTTTACCAATGATATTGGTATTACCAATTATTTATTTCCAAACCAGCCTTGCACAGCTAAACAGGAAAACTGTGTGAGACAAATAACAGGCAATGATGACGAAGGTGTCGAGTTGCCTAAGCATTTACTCGAACTAGTGGTGGACTTTAATCGTAACCTTGCTCCGCTCAAGCGGCAAAACCCTCAAACTAAAGCAGTGTTGAAAGGGCGGGAGCTGTTTTACCAATCGGGTTGTAACCAGTGCCATCAACCGCGATTTGTGACTGGCAAAAGTGAACGGTTTACACATTTATCCAAGCAAGAGATTTGGCCATATACGGACTTGTTGCTGCATGACATGGGGCCAGAGCTAGCGGATAATCGCCCTGAATTTTTAGCCAGTGGCCAAGAATGGCGTACGGCACCTTTGTGGAATTTAGGTGATCAGCCTGGTGTCAGTGGCAGCCATGTTTTGCTGCATGATGGCCGCGCGCGCAATGTAGAAGAAGCGATCTTGTGGCACGGTGGTGAAGCCGAAAATGCGAAAGACAAGTTTATTCATTTGCCTGTTTTGCAACGTGAAGCCTTAATGGAATTTGTATATTCATTGTGATGTTATGAGTCAAAAATTAATTAATAAGCCCATTACTCGTCGACGTTTTGTTCAGTCTATATTAGCGCTGGGCGTTACGGCACCTGTGGCGGGTGTTTTGTTTTCACAGTTTAGTCAAGCTCGTGCCAGTGAGATCTGGTTGTCAGCACAAGGGCGTGATGACGAACATTTTAGTTTAGGTTGGGTAGACCCAAATGCGCAGCAAAGCCATGGTGCATTGTCCGGTTTTCGTGGCCATGGTATGTGTCAAAACCCGACGAAGCCTGAAGAAATTATGATGTTTAGCCGTCGCCCTGGTACGTTAGCAGTAAGGGTAAATACCCTAAGTGGCGAAGTGGATCACGTTTTTCACAGTGAGCCAAACCATCATATGCATGGGCATGGTTGTTACAGTGCTGATGGTACGCAACTTTTTTATACTGAATCTAATTATGTGACTGGTGAAGGTAAGGTCACGGTACGTGATGCCAACACGTTAGCGTTTAAGGGCTGTTTTAGTAGTTACGGCATTGGCCCCCATGAAATGGCATTGATGCCAGATGATAAAACGTTAGTCGTGGCCAATGGTGGTTTACGTACGCATCCGGATAGTGGGCGTACAGTATTAAATTATGAATCCATGCGTTCAACGCTTGCTTACATTAATAGTGAGAATGGTCAGTTAATTAGCGAGCATGTATTGGCCGAGCCAAAGGCGAGTATTCGTCATTTGGATGTGGCAGCTGATGGCACCGTTGCCATTGCGTTACAAGTACAGCGCGCCGCCATGAGTGACGATCATCTCGTGCCATTAGCGGCGGTGCATAAAGATGGGCATGACATTGAAGTATTAAATGCACCAACGGGTTTAATCAGTAAACTCAATGATTATATGGGCAGTGTTAAGGTTCATAGTCAGAATCGTTTGGCGGCTTTTACGAGCCCCAAGGGCAATATGGTGATGTTTTGGCATCTGGATGATTTAAGCTTGCAGGGTTATCACTTATTCCATGATGTGTGCGGTTTAACGCTCAGCGCGGATGAACGTTATTTTGTGCTATCTAATTCAGCTGGTAAGATTCGCCAAATCAGCAGTGATACCTTAAAAGAAGATAAAGCTAAGCGGTTGTACTTTGCAGATAAAAGCTGGGACAACCACATGATGACGGTCACGCTACCGGTATAGATAAATTAGTCAGGTGACGTATTAAACACCTGTATTTGGATATTATATGTTTATGAATGTTCGCACTGTAAAAACCGTCATTTTGGCTTTAGCCTACAGCTTTGTGTTAACAGGCTGTGGCAGTGAAAGCTCTACCTCATCAAAAAAACTTGGCAGTGAGGTCGATGTAGCCGCCATTCAAGTGGCTGATAATACAATTATCCCCACTGTGAATAACCTTCAAAGCCAAGCTCAATTACTGGATAACAGCGCAGAACTGTTTTGTGCTGCGGGAAACACCAACGAAGCGAACTTGCTGAGCCTTCAACAGCAATGGAAAGAAACCAATAAAGCGTGGTATCAAGTATTACCGTTTAAATTTGGGCCAGTAGAAGGCGGCTTGGATATTAATATTGTTGAACCTATTTACGCGTACATTGATTATTTTCGCTTTAATAAAGGCAATGACCAAACGTTAACGGTGCGCAACAAGATCAAAGAATGGGTCGACGGCCCAACACCTACGACTATTACCGACTCTTTTATTGCACAGAAAAGCTCGAGCCTTGTGGGCTTTTTACCTCTAGAGGTCACTATTTTTGAAACAACGGATACGCAATCTGGTGTTGTATCGGATGTGCTGAATGAATTTTCTACTCAGGCCCGCAAGTGCCAAGTATTAACGGCGTTATCGAGTCAATTGCTTGTGAAAATCAATGAGATTCAAGAAGGCTGGGTGAGTAACTACGCTGAAAAAGGTAAAAGCTTTCGTGATATGTTAGCGAATGATGAATTAAAAGATGCAGATGTGAATGACTCGGGTGATTCAGCTATTTCAAAAATCACTGTGTCGGTACAAGATTATTTTGATTACTTAAAAAATAGAGATGTAACGGAAAGCACGAGCCAAATTTCGGGTTCTATTTGGCAAAGTGTTGAAGCCTCCATACTGTCAGTGGATGAAGTATTAGCGGGCACGAATAAAAGTTCGGTCAGCCTAAATGCCATTATGAAAAATAAGGGTTTGACGGGTACGGTGGCGTATCTTAAAGAAAACATTGCCACACTACGTACTGCAATTACCGCTGAAAATTCGATAGATTTTAAAGCCGCCGCCGGTACATTAGATGGCAACTTTAAACGTGAACTTCCAGACGCCCTTGATGTTAGTTTAGGGTTTAATTTTACTGATGGTGATTAATATATAATAAGCCATGATGAAAAGGGCGAAAGCCCTTTTTTTGTATCTGCTGTTTAGTCTAAATAGGAATCAAGGTTTTAGACGCCCGCCCATCCACCTCACGCACAAGCTTAGGCACAAGAAAACCCGGCAGTGTTTTTTGGATCTGTAAAATTAACTGTGTGGCGATAGGCTCACTTACATCAAAATGATGAGCGCCCACAACCGGATCAAGTAAGTGAAGATAATAAGGCAGAGCATCAAATTCAAATAAGCGCTCACTTAAGTCAATGAGACTTTGCGCGTTATCGTTCACCCCTTTTAATAACACGCTTTGATTTAAAACATGAATGCCAGCGTGTTTGAGCGTTTGCAGTGCGTGACCCACATGTTCATCAATTTCGTTAGCGTGATTGGCATGCACCACCATAATGCTTTTCAATCGGCTTTGCTGTAGACGTTTAACAACGTCATCGTTAATACGATCCGGAATCACAATGGGCAAGCGACTATGAATACGTAGGCGAATTACATGGGGAATCGCTTCAATCG
>NZ_JBREXD010000006.1:0-25726 GCF_052920985.1 Pseudomonas sp. HK3 | reverse complement strand
ATACTTGTTCGACCATTAATTGTCGGCTCATTTTAATGGCTAGCTGATGGTTCTGCGCTGTCACATGCCCAAGATCGACGCCACTTAAGTGCGACAATACCCGCTCACTTCGTAGTACTCTGTGGCACATCCAGCCTCTTTGCACCTGTTGTGCAAGGTGATTAAGCAACAACATAATGGTTGTCGGTTTGCTTTTTAAATGTCGCAGTACATGGTCGTCATCACTAAAGCGCATGTGTTGATCGCTCAACATTTGAGACCATTGCCTTAGGCTAGGCCATTGTGCACGCTCTAACATTTGTTGGGATAACTCGGGTAGCTGGATCTGACGACCAATCATGCGGTATACATCTTCAAGCAAGCAGCCAAATATTGATTTTTCTACATTCGCGCTGCCTTCAAAATCATGTTGCACTCGATATTGCCATTCACTCATTTTGCCATAACCCACATGCCACATGTACCACGTAGGTGCCCCCGCTAAAATAGTCGCCCATTTTAACTTTTCACCAGAACCGCTATGGGTTTGCTGCGCCCAATGATCCACAAGCGTACCAGCCAAAGTACTCACCGCTTGGGCTTGTAGGTAGCCTTTTTGCTGCGCATCACTTTTATGAAGCGTCATTTTGGGTGCTTGTTTAATGTAATGAATCACGCCCTGCATGCCCAACATGGTCATCACATGATTCAAGTTCAAAATGGCTGTATCAGAATTGGCACTTTTCGCGATTAGCCGCTAAGAATAAATGCAGGCACAAAGCAGGGTCTCGCTCAATGGTGTGGGCCATATCAGCAAGAGACGCCCCCGATTTAATTTGCTTAGTAAGCAGCTGGGCTGAGACTTTTAAGATGGGCAATTGAGCTGATGTGGCCAATTCAAGCCAAGCTCGCGCCCCTTTCGTGGTTTTTACTTCCATTCGATTTGAGGAAAGCCCTTTTCTAAACTTTAATTAACTATAGTCGGACTTTGAGCAAACTGGCCCACGGATTTGTCCTTTAATTTTTTAAAGACAAACGGGCTTAGAGGGACAACAGGAATGTTATTCATAGTTGGTTTATTTGTTGTGTGCTTCAGTGTGGTCTACGGCTACATTGGAAGCCATGGTGTACTCGCTGCGCTTTGGCAGCCCTATGAGTTCTTGATCATATTAGGTGCCGGCATTGGCGCTCATATTATTAGCAACCCCGGCCCCATACACATGGATACCTTTAGAGTATTGCCGCAGGTGGTTACCGGTGGCAAAGCCAATAAAGCCATGTACATGGATTGCTTAAGTTTAATTTACGACATTCTTAATAAAAGTCGCAAAGAAGGCATGATGTCTATCGAAAGCGACGTAGAAAACCCACAACAAAGTGGTGTGTTTTCAAAATACCCTGCGATTCAAAACAACCATGCTTTAGCCGATTTCATTGCTGATTACTTTCGTTTAATTGCAGCCGGTAACATGCAAGCCCACGAATTAGACGCACTAATGGATATGGAGATCGACGCTCGGCTGCACGAGTTAACTGGGCCTGCTACTGCCATGCAAAAAATCGCAGACGCCATGCCCGGCTTCGGAATCGTAGCCGCAGTATTGGGGATCGTGATAACCATGGGCGCCATTGATGGCCCCATGGAAGAATTAGGCCGTCACATCGCCGCCGCATTAGTCGGCACCTTCTCTGGCATCCTGTTTGGTTACGGTTTCTTTGGCCCCATCGCCAGTAAAATGGAACACAATGCCCACGAAGAAATAAAGCTCTATGAATCGGCCAAAGCGACCATAGTTGCATCAGTGAATGGCTTGCCTCCACAGCTGGCCGTCGAGTTTGGCCGTAAAGTACTCTTCTCTCATGGTCGGCCAACCTTTAACGAGCTCGAATCAAAAGTAAGAGGCCGTTAATGATAAACACCCCCGCGTGATTTGAGGTCATAACATGGATAAGTTTGACCAACAGAACATCATCATCAAACGCGTAAAAAAAGGCGCCCATGCTCACCATGGTGGCGCATGGAAAGTGGCGCTTGCTGACTTTGCCATGGCTATGATGGCGCTGTTTTTAATTCTATGGTTAATCAACTCATCTAACGAAGAAGAAATCGCCGCTGTCGCCGGCTACTTTAATGACCCAGCCGCCTATGAAGATGGGAAAAGGGTCCCCAGTAAATGGGTCATTGATTTAGGCGGTAGCCCCTCGGTACAAAATAATGTGGCCACCAGCCAAACCGTCGACCCAACACAAGTGTTGCAAGCAGAAGAAATTGAAAGTGCCGCCGAGGCTATTGAACAAGCACGCCTAGAATCAATGGAGGCGGAGTTCCAAGAAAAAATCAATGACAGCGCCACGCTGAGCCCCTACAAAGATCAAGTGAAGGTGGATATCACCAGCGAAGGGTTGCGTATTCAAATTGTGGATAAAACCAACCGCCCCATGTTTGACCCAGGTTCATCGCGCTTAAAATATTATGCCGAAGATATTTTGTACGAGTTAGCCCCTATTCTAGGTTCTGTGCCCAACCGCGTGTCGATTACTGGTCACACCGATAGCAGCGGCAACTCCAATGTTTGGGACGCAGGTAACTGGGAGCTTTCCGCTAGTCGAGCCAATGCCGCTCGCCGCGCACTGGGTGATGCGGGGCTGCCAGAAGTTAAAATTGCACAGGTGGTCGGCATGGGGGATAAAGCGCATTTTAATATTGAAGACCCAACCGACCCCATTAATCGACGCATTGCCATTGTGGTGCTAAACAAACGCACTGATAAAGCGATAGCCTCCCGTGCGGGTGGTTACAACGCTGATAAAGACGCACAAGATGCGGAAGGTGATGTTGGCGAGGTCGATGAAGAGCGCGACGAAGCCGTCAGTAAAACCGGTAGCATATTGCAAGAACTTCAAGAACGCAGCAAGGATACAAAACAATATGATCAAGCACCGCCCGATGTACAAGATGATGCGTTCTGGTAATCGTTTAATCGCATACGTCATTATTATGCTGACCGCCTTTGCCACTTACGCAAAGGCTGAGCCCGTGGCAAAAGTCGTATTTATTAAACCCAAGATGATGATTGAATCAGATAAGGGGATAACCAAACTCGCGCAGCGAGGGGATGATATTTTTCGACTCGATACAATTCATACTCAGCAAAACGCACGAGCAATTATCCGCTTTAGCGACAGCACGGTACTGACGCTAAGCAGTGATACGACCATGCATATTGATGACTTTATTTTTAACCCGAATAAAAAACAGGCTAGTTTTGAGTTCATTAAAGGTGCATTTCGAATTGTCACTGGGGCTATAACAAAAGCAGCCTCACCCAACTTTACCGTCAACACACCCATCGGCACGATTGGCATTAGAGGCACTGATTTTTGGAGCGGTAATTTACAAGATGATCAAAGCATTGATGTGGTATTACTAGAGAGTGATCACACATTAGAAATTAGCAATGAATTTGGTAAAGTCGTATTAACTCAAGCTGGCGAAGGCACGACGCTAAAACCGAATATGCCGCCTTTATCCCCTCGTAAATGGCCACAAAAAAAACTCGATAAAGCCCTTAATTTAACGCAAACCAAGCAGCCTTAGCTATGTGGTTCAGCGTTTAAAAAATAAAATTCAGACTTTACCAATAACACATGGGGTTGTTTGTATATTCGAAGGCAAGCTAATCCTATTGTAACGTCGCTGAAACTGACTCACCCTATTCTAAAATTGAACACGTTCTCTCGCACAATGATCACTTGCGCTGACCCGATTAGTTTAGCCAAAGGTACATAAAGTGAATGCTTAAATCTTAAGAGTATAATTTTTCATTGAATAAGCTCACTATGATATATAATGACACACTGTGTTATTAACAAAAAAACGAATATTTTATATCACCGATTTTGTCTTTGTATTTTAAACTACCTAATAAGAGATATAGATATATCTTATTAGTCTGCTGATAATATAGGGTTGAAAATTATAATGTGGACCTGCCGTGTCATCCAATAGTTCGTTAGAGTCTCAAAAAAACCCGATTTTAAGCGGCTCAATTGTGAGCAATTTTTTTGCGTTGTTTATTCCATCGATTATTGGCTTGCTGGCATTCTCTTCTGCATCATTAATCGACGGTATTTACATTGGTAACTTTGTCGGTGCAACCGCATTAGCCGCCATTAATCTTTTGATTCCGTTTCTGACCATCGTATTTGGCATCGGCTACATGTTAGCGGTTGGTGGCTCGGTGCGCGGTGGTAAATATATAGGCCAAGGACACTTTAATCGAGCGTCATCGGTCTTTAGTAAAATACTGATTATTTGCATATCTATGTCTTTAATCACAGTATCTCTAGGTCTGTATTTTGAAGAAGGCCTCTTTCGAGCATTAGGTGCCACACCAGAATTAATGCCATTAATGAGTGAATATTTTCGTATACGCTTTCCATTCATGATTGCCGAAATGTTTATCATTGTAATGTATTACTTTGTGCGCATTGATGGTTACGCGAATTTCTCGGCCATTGGGATTTTAATGTCGTCGATCATTAATATTATTTTGGACTATTTTTTTGTAGTAGAACTTGAGTGGGGACTAGCCGGTGCGGCATGGGCCACAGGCTTTGCACAAATATCGGCTTTTGTGTTTTTTACCACTTATTTCATGTCTAAAAAACGAAAGCTATATTTTAGATTTAAGCAACAAAATTGGCTAGAGGTGATGCATGCCAGCTTTAATGGTTTATCTGAATTCATCAACGAGGTGAGTGGCAGTATCATTGCGTTTATTTTGAATTGGCTACTGATTACAACGGCCGGTACGAACGGTGTCGCGGCCATTACTATCATTAACTATTTATTATTCATCGGCATTATGGTGGTGTATTCAATCTCTGAAGCTTGCCAGGTATTTGTCAGTCAAAATTTTGGAGCGGGTAACATTGAACGCATCAAACAATACACGATAATCACTGCAATCGCCTGCGCGATTACCAGCTTTGTTTTCATCTTGTTGTTACTTGGCTTCACAGAACAAATGGTTTCTATGTTCTTAAACGATGATAGCGAGGACGCGGCTAAGCTAGCCATTGATTACGTAGACATCTTATGGCCAATCTTTTTAGTGAATGGTTTTACTATTTGTATTTCGGCCTACCTAACCGCCCTTCATGCGGCAAAAGAATCTGCCACCATCGCATTATCTAGAGGGCTTATTCTGCCAAGTTTATTGATATTTATACTCTATTACTATGCCCCAAGCATTCCTTTCTTGTGGGCACTGCCCATAGCAGAAGGTTTAACCTTTTTACTGGCGATGGTGTTATTTTTACGCAATCAACCCCATAAGCATATCGACTCAGTTAAGCACGATTAAAATCAAAGCTTAATACGTCTTTTATAGATGAGCTATTTTGCTTAAGCATTAAAATACGATCTAACCCAATTGCAACGCCGCTGCAATCGGGTAAACCTTGTTCAAGTGCTGCCAAAAAATGCTCATCTAATACTCGGGTACTGCCATAACGTTCAGCCTGTGTTTTAAATCGATTTTTCTGCTCAGATAAGTCCACCAATTCGTGGTAACCATTCGCAAGTTCTAAGCCGTTCACATATAACTCAAACCGTTTTGCCAATGGGTTACTGTCATTGTCTTCGAACGTTCGGGCTAGCGCCGCTTGACTGGCAGGGTAATTAAAAATAAACACCATAACACCTTGCGGTAAACTCGGCTCGACCACATGGCTCATAATGATATCTAAACACTCATCACGACTGAGCGTTAAATCCTGACCTACAAACTCGGTTACACGATCTCTCAGCTCAATATCGTCAGCATTAAATACATCTAAATTCGCATATTGCTTAAGCGCTTGTGCATAACTTAAATCAATACGACGCTGAAGATATAAAAAGTCACCCACTAACTGGGCCACTTCGTCCATTAATGTTTTTAAATCAAACGCCAAGCGATAGTATTCCAGCATGGTGAATTCAGGGTTATGCCTGCGCCCCACCTCGCCATCGCGAAAAACTTTACAAATTTGATAAATATCGCCGCTGCCCGCTGCTAGCAAACGCTTCATTGGGTATTCTGGGGAGGTGTGTAAATACATAGGTTGATCGCAAGCTTGTGCGATAACAGGCTGCAAATTGGCATCATCAACTGCGGCTTTTGACAACACAGGGGTTTCCACTTCCATCACATCGCGCAAACGAAAAAACTCGCGCACATACGCGTTTAACTTTGCACGTTGTTGGAGTGATTCAATAGAAGCGGAAGGTTGCCAAGGCATTATTAAGTCCCTTTATGTAAAGTGCTCATTACACTGGACAAGCGACGCTCAAACAGAAAACACGTCACGGTGTTATCCAGTGTCATTATGTTTGTAGGTTGAATATTGTCAGGTGTAAAAAAGGTGGGCCACCCTACCATTTAATAGGCTTATCGCTCACTGAGGTGTAATACAGTAAATAAATAAGTCGGGCATTGCCCGACAGATTGATCGCAAGCGTCGCTTTGGTTTTCTAAAACTTACTCGCCTTTAGCGCGAGAAACATAATCACCAGTACGTGTATCGATACGCAGAACCTCACCGATGTTGATGAACAATGGCACACGCACCATGGCGCCTGTGGTCAAGTAAGCTGGCTTAGAACCACCTTGAGCAGTATCGCCTTTCAGACCTGGATCTGTCTCAACCACTTCAAGTTCAACAAAATTTGGTGGGGTTACAGAAATTGGCGCGCCGTTGTACAAAGTAACTTCGTACTTCTCTTGCTCTTTTAGCCAGTTTTTGGTGTCGCCTACTGCATCTGGGTGAGCGGGATACTGCTCAAATGAGCCATCTGTGGCCATGAAGTGGTAGAACTCACCGTCGGTGTATAGATATTCCATGTCGTAATCCATTACGTCTGCACCGTCTAGTTTTTCACCAGACTTAAACGTACGTTCCCAAACACGACCGGTTTTCAGGTTACGCATTTTCACACGATTAAAGGCTTGGCCTTTGCCTGGCTTAACAAATTCGTTCTCTAAGATGGAGCATGGGTCGCCATCTAACATCACTTTAAGGCCGGATTTAAACTCGTTAGTTGAATAGTTCGCCATGGAAAGTCACCGATTAGCTTGGAGTATCAAAAAATTAAGGGCGCTATAATACCCCATATCAAAGGCTTTAGGCAGTAGCTAGAAATTCGCTATATCGCACAAAGCCATGTGCAAATGACGCAAAATAGCCCAAAATACACTATTTGCTCTATATAAACGGTTTAAAGCCGTCTTTGGTTGCCGCGTTTGTCATGAATACACCACACATCAATATTCACTCTATCACTGCCAGTGGCGATGAAAGTCCATCATGGCAGCAGCAACTCGCCAATATCTCTTATAGCGCCCATGAGTTGCTAACCTATCTTGAGTTGCCAAAATCGTTGCTACCGGCGGGTATTGAAGGGGCTAATGATTTTCCGATTCGTGCACCAATGGCGTATATAAATCGCATCGAAAAAGGCAATGTACACGACCCGCTGCTCCGCCAAATTTGGCCATTGCTTGAAGAAACGCAAACACCACCAACCGGCTTTGTGCTTGACCCATTAGGTGAAGCCAGCAGCAACACAACACCTGGTATTGTGCATAAATACAAAAATCGTGTGTTATTAATTGTGAATGGCAGTTGCGCCATTCATTGTCGTTATTGTTTTCGTCGTCATTTTCCTTATGACGATAACCGCTTAAGCCGCCAGCAGTGGCTTGATACACTCGAATACATAAAACAGCGCCCAGAAATTAATGAAGTGATTTTAAGTGGCGGTGACCCACTATCCAGTTCAGACAAACGTTTATTTGATTTAATCGACGCGATTGAAGCGATTCCCCATGTAATTCGCCTACGTATTCATAGTCGCTTGCCCATTGTGATTCCGGATCGTATTAACGATGACGTTGTTAAACGTCTACAGCAAAGCCGATTGAAAAGCATTATGGTGGTGCATGCCAATCACGCTAACGAAATTGATGAACATGTGGGTCACGCACTGCAAACGCTCAAACACGCTGGCATTCATGTTTTAAATCAAAGCGTGTTATTAAAAGGGGTGAACGATAACGCGCAAAGTCTCATTGACTTAAGTGAGCGCTTATTTGAATTTGATGCTCTGCCTTATTATCTTCACTTACTTGATCCGGTTGTGGGCGCTCATCATTTTGATGTAAGTGAGCCTATCGCCACACAGTTAATTTTACAGATCCAAAAAACACTGCCGGGTTTTCTTGTGCCTAAGCTTGTGCGTGAGGTGGATGGGCGGGCGTCTAAAACCTTGATTCCTATTTAGACTAAACAGCAGATACAAAAAAAGGGCTTTCGCCCTTTTCATCATGGCTTATTATATATTAATCACCATCAGTAAAATTAAACCCTAAACTAACATCAAGGGCGTCTGGAAGTTCACGTTTAAAGTTGCCATCTAATGTACCGGCGGCGGCTTTAAAATCTATCGAATTTTCAGCGGTAATTGCAGTACGTAGTGTGGCAATGTTTTCTTTAAGATACGCCACCGTACCCGTCAAACCCTTATTTTTCATAATGGCATTTAGGCTGACCGAACTTTTATTCGTGCCCGCTAATACTTCATCCACTGACAGTATGGAGGCTTCAACACTTTGCCAAATAGAACCCGAAATTTGGCTCGTGCTTTCCGTTACATCTCTATTTTTTAAGTAATCAAAATAATCTTGTACCGACACAGTGATTTTTGAAATAGCTGAATCACCCGAGTCATTCACATCTGCATCTTTTAATTCATCATTCGCTAACATATCACGAAAGCTTTTACCTTTTTCAGCGTAGTTACTCACCCAGCCTTCTTGAATCTCATTGATTTTCACAAGCAATTGACTCGATAACGCCGTTAATACTTGGCACTTGCGGGCCTGAGTAGAAAATTCATTCAGCACATCCGATACAACACCAGATTGCGTATCCGTTGTTTCAAAAATAGTGACCTCTAGAGGTAAAAAGCCCACAAGGCTCGAGCTTTTCTGTGCAATAAAAGAGTCGGTAATAGTCGTAGGTGTTGGGCCGTCGACCCATTCTTTGATCTTGTTGCGCACCGTTAACGTTTGGTCATTGCCTTTATTAAAGCGAAAATAATCAATGTACGCGTAAATAGGTTCAACAATATTAATATCCAAGCCGCCTTCTACTGGCCCAAATTTAAACGGTAATACTTGATACCACGCTTTATTGGTTTCTTTCCATTGCTGTTGAAGGCTCAGCAAGTTCGCTTCGTTGGTGTTTCCCGCAGCACAAAACAGTTCTGCGCTGTTATCCAGTAATTGAGCTTGGCTTTGAAGGTTATTCACAGTGGGGATAATTGTATTATCAGCCACTTGAATGGCGGCTACATCGACCTCACTGCCAAGTTTTTTTGATGAGGTAGAGCTTTCACTGCCACAGCCTGTTAACACAAAGCTGTAGGCTAAAGCCAAAATGACGGTTTTTACAGTGCGAACATTCATAAACATATAATATCCAAATACAGGTGTTTAATACGTCACCTGACTAATTTATCTATACCGGTAGCGTGACCGTCATCATGTGGTTGTCCCAGCTTTTATCTGCAAAGTACAACCGCTTAGCTTTATCTTCTTTTAAGGTATCACTGCTGATTTGGCGAATCTTACCAGCTGAATTAGATAGCACAAAATAACGTTCATCCGCGCTGAGCGTTAAACCGCACACATCATGGAATAAGTGATAACCCTGCAAGCTTAAATCATCCAGATGCCAAAACATCACCATATTGCCCTTGGGGCTCGTAAAAGCCGCCAAACGATTCTGACTATGAACCTTAACACTGCCCATATAATCATTGAGTTTACTGATTAAACCCGTTGGTGCATTTAATACTTCAATGTCATGCCCATCTTTATGCACCGCCGCTAATGGCACGAGATGATCGTCACTCATGGCGGCGCGCTGTACTTGTAACGCAATGGCAACGGTGCCATCAGCTGCCACATCCAAATGACGAATACTCGCCTTTGGCTCGGCCAATACATGCTCGCTAATTAACTGACCATTCTCACTATTAATGTAAGCAAGCGTTGAACGCATGGATTCATAATTTAATACTGTACGCCCACTATCCGGATGCGTACGTAAACCACCATTGGCCACGACTAACGTTTTATCATCTGGCATCAATGCCATTTCATGGGGGCCAATGCCGTAACTACTAAAACAGCCCTTAAACGCTAACGTGTTGGCATCACGTACCGTGACCTTACCTTCACCAGTCACATAATTAGATTCAGTATAAAAAAGTTGCGTACCATCAGCACTGTAACAACCATGCCCATGCATATGATGGTTTGGCTCACTGTGAAAAACGTGATCCACTTCGCCACTTAGGGTATTTACCCTTACTGCTAACGTACCAGGGCGACGGCTAAACATCATAATTTCTTCAGGCTTCGTCGGGTTTTGACACATACCATGGCCACGAAAACCGGACAATGCACCATGGCTTTGCTGCGCATTTGGGTCTACCCAACCTAAACTAAAATGTTCGTCATCACGCCCTTGTGCTGACAACCAGATCTCACTGGCACGAGCTTGACTAAACTGTGAAAACAAAACACCCGCCACAGGTGCCGTAACGCCCAGCGCTAATATAGACTGAACAAAACGTCGACGAGTAATGGGCTTATTAATTAATTTTTGACTCATAACATCACAATGAATATACAAATTCCATTAAGGCTTCACGTTGCAAAACAGGCAAATGAATAAACTTGTCTTTCGCATTTTCGGCTTCACCACCGTGCCACAAGATCGCTTCTTCTACATTGCGCGCGCGGCCATCATGCAGCAAAACATGGCTGCCACTGACACCAGGCTGATCACCTAAATTCCACAAAGGTGCCGTACGCCATTCTTGGCCACTGGCTAAAAATTCAGGGCGATTATCCGCTAGCTCTGGCCCCATGTCATGCAGCAACAAGTCCGTATATGGCCAAATCTCTTGCTTGGATAAATGTGTAAACCGTTCACTTTTGCCAGTCACAAATCGCGGTTGATGGCACTGGTTACAACCCGATTGGTAAAACAGCTCCCGCCCTTTCAACACTGCTTTAGTTTGAGGGTTTTGCCGCTTGAGCGGAGCAAGGTTACGATTAAAGTCCACCACTAGTTCGAGTAAATGCTTAGGCAACTCGACACCTTCGTCATCATTGCCTGTTATTTGTCTCACACAGTTTTCCTGTTTAGCTGTGCAAGGCTGGTTTGGAAATAAATAATTGGTAATACCAATATCATTGGTAAAGGCAGCGGCAACTATCATTTCTAATGTGGGTTTATTGCTTTTTAAACCAAAACGGCCAGGTTTCACCGTTTGCGACTTTACATCCCATACCTGATTTACTCGACCAGATATTCCGTCTTGATTTTTATCCGCCTCATCCGCTAAGGCATTAATATCTTGTTGCTCAATCAATTCAAGCAAGCCCATACCATGAATAGAGGGTGCCACACGAATACTCAACAAGGTATCGTCACCTAAAGGACCATAACCCAAATAGCGAAAATCAATAGTGGGTTTGCGCAACATGACTTCACGGCCATCAGGGAATACAAATTTTGATTCCTGCCACTGCACATGCATATAAGCTTCAGGCGCAACATCATGAGGGATATTTTTTGCACTTTCTATATGGCGTAATTGATGAGAGAGCGAGGTAGATTGATGTTGAATTTGGTCGCCATACACAGGGTGCGGAACCAAACCTTGTTGCTGCAACAGCTGGGCGGTTGCACTTGGGTCGTTGTGTGATTTACCCACACGCACCAACGTTGTAGAAAGCGGTGTTTCGCTGTTATCTGGAATAGTCCCCTTGCCACCTTTAATATGGCACGCCAAACACGTTCGAGCATTATAAACAGGGCCCAAGCCATCACGGGCCGTAGTGGTCGTCGGCGCTTTAATCCAAGGCTGATTTGCCAATGCTTTACCAGCATGAAAGTTCGGCTTCAATTCACTTGTCATGTTAGCCGCTGGCTTTTCTAAGCTAGCAAAGGGCTTGATAGAAACCGACGTTTCTCCCCCCGGTAATAACTCAGATTCATTATACGGCGGCGCTTGCGTGGCACGATAATCCAATGCCGGCGAATACACATCACAGCCACTCAACAACCAGCATGTTAAAGCTAAAATTCTTTTCATAACGCGTACTACCTGAACAACAAAATGCAGATTTCAAACCGCAGAAAGCCGGGCAATGCCCGGCTTTAAAAAACACTCAAACTAACCGTGACGCTTAGTCACACGTTACGCCAGGTGTTGTTGTGTCACATGAAGAAGCATCATCATCGACTACATCACCTAAACCTAACTCAGTGGCAATATCTTGAATCGCATTTGACTGTTTATTCAAAGCAATTATCGTTAATGCAACAGGGTTCGTCGCGTTACGGTTTTCATCCATGATTAATACATCAAATGGGAAACCTTCGCCCGCTTTTGTATCAATTGCTTTGTAATTCGTTTCTGTAACAGCAAACTTAGCTGCCGCTTCGTCCGCTAAAGAATCTAAACCCACATCACGCAAGTAATCATTGATGCCGTAACCATTTACTTTATTTGTGATAACGTCATCCGTACCATTTTGATCACTATCATAACCCGCATATTGACCATAAAAGCTGTTTGATACGCCTTCAGCGTTTAGCCAAACATCACGGTGAGTATTATCAGAGAAACAAGAATGCTCGTCTTCTTGAGAGTTAGAAGAATACGCAATTTGCATACGCTCGCCAGCCAACTCACCTTCAGACAAAGTACCCATACCCGTTAGGATTTCTGTTAGTTTTTGCTTAGCTTGGCTTTCGTTAGCGATGGTTGTGAAAGCAGTACGGTAATCGGCACCCGCTTTCCAACCGTCACGTACGCTTTCTAAGTCAGCGATTAATTTATCAACCGCAACTTCTAAATAGGCATGACGACGAGCAGCATCAGAAGCTGGGTTTGCAACATCTATAGTGAAGTCTGTTAAAAGACGTTGTCCACCAGCAACACCCGTGTTTACAGCCGTATGACGATCCGTTCCATTTGTTGTTCCGTTATTACCGTTTAGATCTTGGCCCCAAAGCAAAAATTCAATGGCATGGTAACCGGCAATAACATCATGCTCATCGCTGGCCGTTGCTGTGTTTGCAAGTAAAGCAGCGTTAATCGTAATATCAGATTGAATGATATTTTGATTAGCAACCGTTCCATCTACTACGCCGTTAGAGTTAATCTCAGCGCTATTGGCCGTCACACCGACCTGGCTAGCCGTGAAGTCTGTTGCATTAGTTTGAACATAATCGATTAGTGCTTCACCTAGTGGCCATGCATTTAGGTCACCTTCTGGCCCGTCTTCACTTGAGTAGTCAGTTGAATCAATTGGGCTATTACGGAAACGATATACTTCTGTTTGGCCGTAAGGTTCACGCGAAACCAACCACGCTTTTTTGGCGGCTTCTAGGTTGGTTGCATCAGGTGTAGTTTTGAAAGTAGCCAATGCCGTTTTCAATGCTTTAGCCGTCTCAACCGAATCGGTGTAAGCCGCCAATGCAATGTCTGCATTGGTGCTGAGTACTGCTTCTGCTTTTTCCATGTTGATAGCGGGGGCCGAATCACTGTCGCTTGAGCTGCCACAAGCCGTTAGAAAAGATACTGCTGCTACGCAAGCGGCCAATTGATTAAGTTTCATACGAGTCCCTGATGCTTTTTTAGTAGAATGAGGTTAAATATGAGCCGCACAGTAATACAAATGAAAATGATTAGCAATAACTAAGGAGTATGAGAACACTTATCATTTTAATTCCTCCATCTTTATAGTAATATCCTCGCTGGCAGTAAGGCCTTATACCTGTGGTTTGCATTACATGATCAAGATTAACGCCCCCATTAAGCTCAGTTTCATCATCAGCTCTTTTTTATTTGCCCTCATAGGCTGTGGTAGCTCTAGCAATGATCCCGCTATCAGTACAAAAGAAGCACTTGGTGAAAAGCTCTTTTCTGATCAAAACCTATCGTTCGACCGTACCCAATCCTGTGCCACTTGCCACAGCCTTGAGCACGGTTTTGTGGATAATCGCATTAACGCAACTTATCACGCATCACACGTTTCAGCGGGGTCGCTCGGCGATAACGGAGTATCCATTGGTGATCGCAATGCGCCTACTGCAGCTTACGCCGCATTTAGCCCTGACTTTAAATACGATTCTCGCACTCGCGTAAAAAATCAAAAATCAACAATTGGTCATTACACAGGTTTTATCGGCGGACAATTTTGGGATGGCCGTGCAAAAGATTTAGCCGCACAAGCTGGTGGCCCGCCACTTAATCCTGGTGAAATGAACATGCCAAGCAAAGCAGCCGTCATCGAGCGCATCAAAGAAAATACAGAATATGTGGAAACATTCGAGCGATTATTCTCGAGTGATATTTTTAATGATGTTGATACCGCTTACGACGCAATGACAGAGGTTATTGGCGATTTTGAATTTAAGAATCGCGAAACGTTTTTCCCTCTCAATTCGAAATACGATGCATCTTTGAGCGGTGACTATGTTTACGACCCAAATAGCAAAGCAGCTCTTGGTAAAACCTTATTTTTCTCTTCTGATTTCACCTGTGCTGCCTGTCATCAATTGCGTGAAATCGGTGTGGCGGGGGAAATTTTCACAAGCTTTGAATACCATAACATCGGCGTGCCTGAAAACACCGCCCTACGTGCTATTAATGGGGTAACCGTTCCTGACTTAGGCTTATTTAATAATCCTATCGTGAATGAAAAGTCAGACGCAGCAAATCATAAAGGTAAATTTAAAGTACCTACATTGCGTAATATTGCCTTAACTGCACCCTATATGCATAACGGTGTATTTAACGAATTAGAAACTGTTTTAAAATTTTATGAACATGCAAAATTACGCGGCTTAAACCGTCCAGACGCAAGTTTAAATCCAGAAACAGGTATTGCTTGGGCGGCACCCGAGGTAACGGACAACATTGAACATGATATCTTAAGTAAAAATGATAAAAACCTTACGCCTGAGAATATTGAGGCCATGGTATGCTTTTTTATGAGCTTAACCGATGCCAAGTACGAGCACCTACTTGATACACAAAAAGTAACACGTTGCGGCCTGTAACATATTTATAAAGGCCCTGCGGGGCCTTTCTTTTTTCTAATATTTATTTCTCTACACAATTTCCCAGCGGAGTCTGTTGTGTTTTATTTTAAAAAACCAATTGCCATCACCTTTATCACAAGTTTTGTCCTTACGTTGCCAGTCTTCGCTGATGAACAAGCGACAGCCTTAGAAAAAATGTACATCACAGGTGGCGCAGACGATATTCTTCGCCAACCAGGCTCTGCCACCTTAATTGACGATGTTGCACTCGAAAAGTTTGAGTACACCGATATTCACCGAGTATTAAATGCAGTGCCCGGCGTTAATCTGCAAGAAGAAGACGGCTATGGCCTACGCCCAAATATTGGCTTACGCGGCACATCACCTGAACGCAGTAAAAAAATCACCATTATGGAAGACGGCGTACTTTCTGGCCCGGCTCCTTATGCCGCACCCGCCGCTTATTATTTCCCGAATATTTCGCGCATGAGTGCAGTTGAGGTATTCAAAGGCCCAGCCACGATTCAATATGGCCCTGCTACGGTAGGCGGTGCCATTAACATGGTCAGCCGACCAATCCCTTACAACTCTCAAGGTGAATTAGATTTACAATACGGCAGTGATAATTTTCAACGTTTAAATGTATACCAAGGTCAGCAAGTGGGTGACTTTGGTTATTTAATTGAAGGGCTGCGTGTTAGTGCCGATGGCTTTAAAGATTTAGATAAAGGCGGTGATACGGGTTTTGAACGCAACGATATTAATGTTAAAACCAGCTGGCAGACATTTGGTCAATATAATCACTCATTTGTTTTAAAACTGGGCTATGCCGATGAGCTTTCAAATGAAACCTATTTGGGCTTAACCCGTGATGATTTAGATGCCAACCCTTACCGTCGTTACAACGCTTCGTCGTTAGATGAAATGGAATGGACCCATGAACAATTCCAGCTGACTCATCAAATGGATGTACAGGACGTAAAAATCACATCCGATGTTTACCGCAACAATTTTGATCGAGATTGGTTTAAGGTCAATGGTTTCAAAGCATTAAAAGATAATGGCGATGCTAATGTTTCCATTCAGGATGTATTGGCCGACCCAATCACCTATCAAACCTATTACCAAGTCTTAAGCGGTCAAGCCGCCAGCAGCAATAGCGATGAGTATTTGCGCATTGGTAATAATGGTCGCATCTTTGTTTCACAAGGGATTCAAACTCGCATTAATATGCCAGCAAACATGTTTGGTTTGAATCACGAAATTGAAATAGGCATTCGTTATCATGAAGACGAAATCAAACGTAACCATAGCGAACAATACTTCGCTACTTTAGCCGATGGCTCACTGCAAGTGGTGACTGATTCCCTGCGTACAACCACGCTCAATAAAAACGATGCGCAAGCCTTGGCTATTTATGCGAAAGATCAAATGCACTTTGGTGACACTACTATCACCGCGGGGATTCGCCACGAAGAAATTATTTCGACCAAGACCACTTATGGCCAGTTTACGGGTATTGCTGAGCAAGAAGATAAATTAGAGCAGTCGGTCACCTTACCCGGTATTGGTATCTATTCGCAGCTCAACCAACGCTTTGGTGTCTTAGCCGGTATTCATAAAGGCTTTACAGCTGCCACACCCGGTGGCAGCGGTGACATCAAACCAGAAGAAAGCATTAATTATGAGATGGGGTTTCGGTATTTTGGTTTAGGTCATGCTGAAGTCATCGCCTTTTTAAATGATTACACCCAATTCAGTGGCACCTGTAGTTTTGCTCAGGGCTCCTGCTCAAACGGCGCCGTTGGTGAGCAAACCAATGCAGGAAACGCACAAGTCTACGGTATTGAAGCAAGCTGGAAACATGAAAAGCAATTAGACCATTTCAAACTGCCGCTGAGCGCAACCTATACTTATAGTCATGGTGAGTTTGGCGAATCCTTTAAAGATGTCAGCGGTGCGTTTGGAGAAAAAGATCTTGTTATCGAAGATGGATTTGAAATTGGTTATTTACCTGAGCACCGCCTAAATCTTCAAGCGGGTATCGGCCAAGAAAAATGGCAGGCGAATATCTCTGTGCTTTACCAAAGTGATATGCGTAATATTCCAAGTTCAGGTGCTATTCCCGTGACGGATAAAATAGATGAGCACACAGTGGTGGATGTATCGGCAAGCTATGAGTTAAAGCACAACATCAAACTTTATAGCTCAATAGATAACGTATTCGATCATGAATATGTTGTATCAGCCAAGCCTTATGGCTATCGCCCAGGCAAACCACTGTCGTTTCATGTGGGCACAAAATTTACTTTTTAGATAATACTCACGTATGAATTGGCAGGTGCTATCTTATCGTAAGCGCCACCCATTCATACGTATTGCTTTCGCTAGGTTTGCATAATCGATGTAACAACAACGCATTGTTTAACCGTTAATACTGGTGCCTGTCCATTCAATAAACCCCAAATCAGCAAGCTGTTCTTCTGAGACAGGACGCTTAATTTTATTCAGTACACCCTCCACAATCACTTTGTCTTTCAAAGGGCGTTTATACATCCAACCTTGTTCTGATGTTGAATGGATAATGATTCGACTATAGTCCTGATCACCAGCCAATTCAGCTCGATACTCATCAACATAAACCCATACTTTTTGTGCGATAAAATAGTAAGGCCACTTACCGTCCGCCTCCCACAGGTCATCAACATGTACAAAATCTCTTGGCGTTTTTCGCATTAGCCGTGCCTCTATTTGCAAAGAAGAAGTCTATATCGATAAAGCAGCACGCAATAGGGTTAGATTCTGAAAAATATAGGGGTACAGATGACAAGCGGCGTTTTTATTCTTCTATTGATTGTCCTCAATTAAACGGCCTAACGACCTTAATGCCGCCATTCTTTGAGCGGTCCATTCATGCGCAAAACTTAAACGTAAGCAATGACGATAATTGGGTTGAGCTGAAAACAAGATGCCAGGCGTAATGGTAATGCCTTTATGCTGTGCTCGCCCATACAGCAATGCTGTATCAATATTCGCATCTAACTCAACCCATAAACTTAACCCACCTTTGGGTTTACTCCAACGAATCGCTGAGGGTAAGTAGTCAGGTAAAAGATGTTGTAGCTGAAGACATTGACTGGCTAAGCGTGTGCGCTTGTTTCGTAAATATTGATCAAAATGACCTCGCTGAATGTAGTCCGACAAACCTTGTTGCACACTGGTACTCACCGATAACGTCGTCACGATTTTTAAACGTTTAATTTGTTCAACAAAATCACCCGCCGCTATCCAACCAACACGAATATCACGGGATAAACACTTCGAAAAAGATGAGCAAAGCAGTACTGTATTTGAATCATCATATGAATGAATCGTTCGAGGACGTTGCAAACCAAAAAAAAGTTCGCTGTATATATCGTCTTCAATAATGACAACATCATGATGCTGGCATATTCGCAAGACCGACTGTTTATCATCCTCGCTCAGAGCAGCACCGGTTGGTGTTGAATAGTTAGGCGAAATAATCAATGCGCTAACCTCCCATTGCTCAAACGCGCTTGTCATCGCATCAATTGAAATACCCGATATAGGAGAGCTTGGTAACTCTAATATCTGTAAGCCTAATGCTTCAATTAATTGAATCGCTCCATAAAACCCAGGTGACTCAATCGCCACAACCGCACCTGGCTGAGTTGTCGCCATCAATGCCAACTGCAAAGCATGTTGGCAGCCACTGGTAATAACAATGTCATCGGCTATTAAGTGTGAGCCACCTGCATGCAGCCGATTGACAATCTGTGCACGCAAGGTTGGTGAGCCCAACGGCGTATCGTAATAATTTTGTTCATAACTAAAGGCTTTACGATAGGCTCTAGAAAAACTGCGACGCAGATTAGGGTTATCTTGATCTTTAGCCGAGCTTGGCAACAAATCAAACGCGGCTCCTTTTTCCATAATATCAACCACCACTTGATGAGTAGAAACACGCGCTGGAATCACCGCTGGGTTACTTAACGGTAGGTTTATCATTTTGGCATGAGGCATTACGCTATCCGACACGATAAAACCAGAACGCGGCCTAGACTCAATATAGCGTTCGGCTTCGAGTAACCCATAAGCCGTTATGACCGTTGATTTAGAGAGTTGATTTGCCTCACACAGCGCTTTGATAGAGGGCATTTTCTGCCCTGGCAACCACAGCCCAGATTGTATTTCTTCTTTGAGGGTTGCAGCTAAAATTTGGTAACGATGTTGTTTCATACCATTCATACAGCCGTGGGTAATTAGCCGTCAGTGTAATTCATTTGCACTGAGCAAAATATCATCCTGCATATACTTATCACCGTCAGTATCCATATGATCACCCTATTCTCTCCCTCATTTTTCATCGTGTTATTTTTCTTAATTAGGCTTAAAAAATGCTAGGTAATACACCTAAATACGCTAATATTGACGCCAATCTCGCCATTTTTGAGCTTTTAGCATGTGAATTAAGCATAAATGTTGGCGAATAATGACGTTAGTAATTAGTATTTAACTTATTACCGTTCAAGGAAGAATGGATTTGTAGCATTTCACAATGCTCAGCCCCTTAAAAATTCAAAGAGGAATTTCAATTGCTGGCTGAAATTGACGAGAGAAATATCATGGAAGGGCTTAATGGTAACATGCGTATTTCTGTCCCAGACATACAACAAAGCAGCCTCAGCTTTTGCGATGGCAGCGTAAGTGGTTTTGAAGCTTGGAGCAAAAAACTACCTATGGCCAATGTGGGTGCCGCAGCCAAACTATTGTACCAAGCCAGCCGAGAATTAAACCTTACCCAGATCAACCCCATAATGCGTTATAAAATGCTCGAAATTATTCGCAGCCAAATTTACAGCATATGCGAATTGCTCGGTAAGCGTTTCTTAAACCAATCGGTTGTCTTAAACGACAACGATCTTAAAATTGTGATGCTCGCGCAAACCCTACAAAACCAGCTGGCCATCGGCTACAAACACATCATTCTTAATATTGCCGATGCGCCGGTTAAAAAAAATGACACCCCAAAGCTGCTTACGTTTGCTATTCATCGTGCGATTAGCGACTTAAGTCAAACCATATTACGAGCGTTTCAGCTGTACAATCAGTCCCCTAAAAACGCATGGTTAGAGCTGCATCAGCTTTATATATTAGCCGAGAGCAAACAAATCCAACTGTACGATGTAAAAGACAGCCAAGGCGTTTTTCGAGCAAGTACCACTATTTTTGATAGTTATGTGCGTATTCTATTACTGGGTTGTAGCAAACCCAATCAGTTGCGTCAGTCTGAACAGGCAAACCTATATGCCGCAACCGAACTGTGGAGCAACTTAACCAAGTTAGCATCAAACACAGACAGCCAAGCACAATTCGTATTCATGGCCACTGGTGATAGTGCGCCAGTTTATCGTTCATTAGTGAAAACCACATTATCCGGTTCGGTACGTACTTTTAACCCAGGTGCGTTAGTCCAAGCACTTCAAAAACACCTGAATAAAGAAGCGAATATCATTACCGTGCCTGGCAATATATCTGAATCTTTACTCAGCCACTTACTGCACGCTTGGGGCGGAATGAAGGAACGCAGTTTTAGACGCACCCAGAATTCTGGCGACATACAGATTGGCATTGGGTTAGTGTCTTCTCACTTTTTTTGTGCACGTGAGAAAAGCTTCCCGTACTTGTTAAAAAAATGGAATGTAGAATTAGCCGAAAACAAACCCAAAAACAAGCGGGGCGGCGATGTGTGGGACAACAGCTTTGATGCTGGCAATAGTTTTTCTCATGATGCCGAGAATATTGCATTCGATAGCATTGCGTTTATCAGCAAAAACACCAGTGAAAATGACGATGAAGATACAGGGCCAAAAGGCAAAGAGCTAACAGCCCAAATAGAAAATACGAGTCCAGGCGGCTATGGCATATTTTTATCTGATCCTCCTGCCACCGTGCAAACCGGTGAGCTGGTGATTATCAGAGAGCCTAGAATCAATAACTGGTCCGTCGGTTCGATTCGCTGGATCCGTTCACGTCAAAATATGCCGGCACAACTCGGCATTGAATTACTGGCTCCAAAAGCGGAACCCGTAGCTGTGCGTATACTCAATAAAACAGGAGAAAATGGCGAGTACTTACGCGGCATTCGCTTACCTGCACTACCCGCGGCGGGCCAAGAAGAAACATTATTGCTACCGATACTGCCATTCAAAGTGGGCAGTAAAGCCGAATTAGTTGATGGCAACATGCAACAACGCATTCAACTGATCAAACGTCAGTCAACATCAAGAAGCTTTGTTCAGTACCACTACCAGTCTTTAACTCAAGTGCTTACCGAGCCGCCCAAGAAAAGCAAAGATAGCAATACTGACGATGAATTTGCATCGATCTGGGACAAGCTTTAGCAAAGGGCTCGTCTCAAACGGCCTTGGCGTCTCTTCAATTCAATACAAGCGGCTATAATTACCTGATAAACGGTACTTTTTCACACTAAAAGCCATCCGTAGTACTTAAAGCAAACGACACAACCCGTTATAATCGCCAGAACACCCACTATTTATAAGAACGGCAGCGAGCTTAATTATATGCAGGCTAAAGAAGCGATTCGATTGCTGATTTGTTCAGAATCTCAGCACGAAGCTGAAACAGTCACCAGTCTGTTGCGTAACGCTGGACACGCCACTCGAGCGCATATCGCTCAAGATATGGCCACGCTTAAGACTAAGCTCAACGATCAAGTTTGGGATGTTTGCCTGTGCTACATGGAAATGAGCCAACTAAATGGTAAAGACGTATTAAATGAAATTCAGCGTCAAGGTAAAGACATTCCTACCATTTACTTTCACGATGAAATTGATAGCGTTATGGCAGAAAAAGCCATCAAAAGTGGTGCGGTTGACCTTGTTCCCTCCGGTGAGTACAACCACATACTGCAAGTGGTATTAAGAGAAATAAAAAACCTTAAGTTGCGCCGTGAACTGCGTGAAGCCGAAGCGTTATTACGTGAGGCGGAAAAACGCTGCCAAGTTCTATTAGAAAGCGCACAAGATGCCATTGCTTACATTCAAGATGGCATGCACTTGTTTGCAAACGACAGTTACGCCTCTGTTTTTGGTTACGACGATTCTGACGACCTGCTCACCATTCCATTAATGGATATGGTTTACAGCAAAGACCAAGGTCGATTTAAAATATTCTTAAAAGACTTTAACTCCGGCAAAACCCGTAACGCTGAATTTCAATGCAAGATGCTTGATATAACAGGCAAAGAAGTGAATAGCCGCATGATGTTTGCTCGCGCGACTTACGATGATGAGCCTTGCATACAAGTGATGATACGTTCCAATACAGGCAGTGCCGACCTTGAAAGCAAACTCAAACTCATTAGTTCGCAAGATCTATTAACCGGCCTTTATAACAAACAATACTTCAACGAGAAATTAGGCGACGCGGTTGACCAAGCGGTTATTAGCGGCTCCAATGGGGCGATCGCCTACGTGAACATCGACAGCTTTGGTAAATGCAAAGCCAGTGTGGGTATTGAAGGCGCTGACATGGTCATCTGTGATGTGGGCCACTTAATTCGCAGCAAGTGTCGCGAAGAAGATTTAGTCGCCCGCATTGGGGAAGATGTATTTGGTATATTGCTACACGACAGCAAAGCCGAACAAGCTCAAGGTTTTGCGGACCATATTCGCAAGGCGATCCAAGAGCACTTAGTGGCCGTTGATCAACGTACCATTCAAGTAACCTGTAGCATTGGTGTGTCGTTAATTAATGAAAGCTCTCGCTCACCTAAAGACGTATTGCAACATGCTCACGAAGCAAGCTATCACGTACGCAAAATAGAAGGCTCCGAGAAAGGTAATGGCGTTTACCTATACAACCCAGCGCAATTAGCCAATACCGATAGCGAACGTCTAGAAGCTAAAATTCAAGACGCCATCAAAAACAACACACTTAAATTATTGTTTCAGCCAATTATTAATTTACGTGACGAAGCGGGTGAGCACTACGAGTCGCTATTGCGTTTAGTTGATAGTGATGAGACCGATATTTCGCCACAAAACTTCTTGGCCGATATTAGCCCAGAGTTAAAACGTAAAATTGACCGCTGGGTGATTCTCAATACAGGTAAGCGTTTAGCCCAGCAGCGAGTTCAAGGCCTTGATACACGGTTGTTCATCAACCTAACAAATGAATCACTGACAGACGAAACATTACTGCCGTGGCTGCATAAATTGCTGCAAGCATCAAAATTACCCAGCCATGCATTGATTTTTCAATTCACCGAAGCCGATGCCATCAACCACTTGAAACAAGCGCAATTCATGACTAAGTCATTGAATAAGCTAGGCTGTAAAGTCGCTATTAGTCGTTTTGGCTCCGCCATCGACCCATACAAATTGTTTGAACATATCCACAGTGACTTTGTAAAAGTCGATGGCTCGTTCACGCAAGAATTAAATACCGAACAAGGCATGGAGAGCTTGAAACAATTGTTAAGTGGTATCAGTGAACATGGTAAATCATCTATTGTCCCATTTGTCGAAAATGCCAACATCGTGGCACAATTATGGACAAGCGGTGTGAACTTTATTCAAGGCTTCTACTTAAGTGGCCCAACCACGCAAATGAATTATGAGTTCAACGACGACTGATACTGTCGACAAAAAATAGTGTAAAAAATAAAACAAAAAAGGGTTCCTACTTTTCAGCACGAACCCTTTTTTTATTTAGCTCTTATACGTAAGCGATAACTTAAATATCGTCGCGATCGCGAATACCCAATAAGTACAACACGCCATCTAAGCCTAGGGTTGAAATGGCTTGTTCTGCATTTTGGCGAACCAAAGGCTTGGCACGAAACGCTATACCTAAACCTGCTTTGCTTAACATAGGTAAGTCGTTTGCACCGTCACCCACCGCGATGGTTTGCTCAAGTGAAATGCCTTCATTTTTAGCGATTTCTTCTAGTAAAAACGCTTTGCGTTCACCGTTAACGATGGTGCCGGTTACGTTACCTGTAACCTTCCCATCAACGATTTCTAATTCGTTAGCGTGCACATAATCGATGCCTAACTTCTTTTGCAAAAACTGACCAAAGTATTGAAAGCCGCCGGATAAAATAGCGGTTTTATAACCCAGTTTTTTAAGGGTTGAAACTAAACGCTCTGCACCTTCGGTAATGGGCAAACGTGCTGCCACTTGTGCTAAAACAGATTCGTCTAGCCCTTTTAACAATGCAACGCGACGCTGGAAGCTTTCATTAAAATCGATCTCGCCGCGCATGGCGCTTTCGGTAATGGCAATGACTTCATCGCCCACACCCGCTTCGATGGCCAGCTCGTCGATGACTTCGGCTTCGATAAGCGTGCTGTCCATATCGAACGCCACTAAGCGACGATTACGACGGAACGGGCTATCCGCCTGCATGGCGATGTCCACACCTAAATCGCTAGACACTTGTAAGAACTCAGCACGCATAGCGGCTTGATCAGCATGACCACGCACTGAGAATTCAACACTGGCCTTGTTTGGCCCTTGGCTCTCATCGTCTTCTAATGGGATACGACCTGACAAGCGGGAAATATTGTCAATGTTTAGCTCATAACGCGCGACGACTTCGGTCACACGAGCTATGTGTTCGGCTGTTAGCTTACGAGCTAACAACGTAATAATATGGCGAGGCTTGCCTTGAGCTGCGACCCAGCTTTCATACTTTTCAGTCGATACCGGCGTAAAGCGCACCGACATACCCAATTCATGACTACGAAACAACACATCTTTTAATACGGCAGCCGACTCGGCGGTACCGGGCATTTCAGCCAGTATCCCCAAGGAAAGATTGTCATGGATTTCCGCTTGGCCTATATCTAATATGTTCACACCATATTGGGCCAAAATACCGGTAATATGAGCGGTCACACCCGGTTTATCTTCACCGCTGACCTTAATCAGTACAACTTCTTTCACTTGGGCACCTGTGTATCAGAGGAATTACAGCTGGTTAGCGTGTGCTTTTAACTCGGCAACCGCAGCACGTAGCTCATCGACTAAATCTTCAGTTTCATGGTTAGACAGTGCGCGGGCACGATCTTTACTCATAAAGAACAGGCCTTTTTCTAGTTGGGCTGTTTTCTCTTCTAGAAGCTTTTTAGTATCGCTCATGGTGTACACCTTTTATGCATCGAATGTAAAATCGGGGCTGATAGCCTGCTCAAAAAGGCCGCTATGATAAACCATTTAGCCTTTGTGCGTGAAACAAAAACAATTTTTGTTTTTTATCATTATAGTGAATCACGCTGTAGGCGCACACCTGAATTACCGATACTATTGGCCTCTGTTTTCATTATATTTGCCACTGCAATGACATTATTAGAAAAAAATTGGCCTTTAAGTATTCGGGCATTATTTATTGCGTTATTAATTTCCATTTTAGCCAGCACCATTCTAGGCTTGCCGATTACACGCTCAGCGGCTGAACACCTTGAGCAAGAGCAAGCTGATATGCGCCATACCTTGACGCGACAAGTAAGCTTACAAG
>NZ_JBREXD010000005.1:0-38574 GCF_052920985.1 Pseudomonas sp. HK3 | reverse complement strand
TGATTTAAAGAAAATTTACCAGGCCGCGACTGAGGAAAGTGCCTTGCAATCACTGTCTGATTTTAGTGAGAAGTGGGATGGTCAATATCCACAAATCAGCCGATCTTGGCGTAATCACTGGGAGAATTTAAATACGCTTTTTAACTATCCTGCTGATATCAGAAAAGCCATTTACACAACCAATGCCATTGAATCTCTGAACAGCGTTATTCGAAAAGCGACGAAAAAACGAAAAGTATTTCCAACAGAAGAGTCGGCTAAAAAAGTGGTTTACCTTGCGGTACGACAAGCTTCGGAAAAGTGGACTATGCCGATAAGAAACTGGAAAACGGCCTTGAACCGATTTATGATCATGTTCGAAGACCGTTTGAAAGATTACATTTAAAACTGGCGGTTACACAGAATGGCTTACATCCTCTCAAATTTAGCTATTTTTTTATCCTAATATCGCCATTCTCTTTGAGGACTAGAGAAATTCTTGTTGTTTCTTTTTTTAGAAATGACCTTATAAAAGTAATATACAAAGACCTACCGCCTATTACCTTGTAACCAGCCTCATAAGAAATTGACAAACCATTCACATAGATATTACCCAAATCACCTATAATTCCAGCTGGAACAGTATATGTTTTACCAAATGCTTCAACTTCCAAAAACGATATATGATCTCCATCACTTCTCCCTGTGATAACAATTGGACCAGATCCATCTAACCCCTTAGATTCAACTACAAAATTTGTTAAAGGCAGAATTCCTTCCTTAGATGCAAAGACAGGAAGAGATAGCATTAAAATAAATATTAGCAAAACTTTCATATTTTCTATTCTCATTGACTTATAACGCTTTGCTAAGGGCCAATTGACTATTGGCTAAACTTGCGCGAAGCGCCAAGCCAACTGTTAATTGTCCCAGTGAGTTTACGAACGAACTTAAGCAACTTGTTATACGATACCTAATTCGTTACGCATTTCTAAGAATATTTTATTTTGTAAATCAATAAGTTTCTTTCCTTCCCCATTTAACTCTGTGGCCATATACTCTTGGGAAATTCTATTAGTCTCTTCAGGGTCGGTAATGAACTTTGTTGCATTGGCGTTCATCCATTGCAGGAATTCAACCGTTTTTTCTTGGGTTATCTCTAAAGAAACAACATATTCATTTAGTAGCTTTAGGAGCTTTAGGAGCTTTAGGAGCTTTAGGAGCTTTAGGAGCTTTAGGAGCTTTTCTCCAGCCTCAAGTCTTAACCCATTAATTTCATTTTTAAAAGTGAGAAATATCTCTGATACATCACCTTGAAGTGCAAGCATATTCCGAATGTAATCGGCGGTATTACCATCCGATGGATCATTTAGAACATCAATGATTCCCGTTTGAAAGCCATCAAAGAGTGCTTTACGTGAATTAGCAGTATAAGAATCCATCAAAGTATAATATTTCTTATAAATAGATAATTTACCTTCGTATAGCTTCTTTTGTTTATCTAAATCGAATTCAAGTTCACTTTTTAGCTTTGCTAAATCTTGATCGTATTCATGCTTGATTGATTGCTTCAATCGTTCTTTGATCCAAAAAACGCCAATAACATTGATTACAGCAGTAACAAGAGCTGAAGTGCTAATTATTGCGACTAAATCCATTTGGAACACCTATTCGTATAACGCCCTATATAAACCGCGCGAAGCGTCGGGTGGCCGCAGGGCGCGAATTTAATATTCTTGTTACGTTGTGAAGCCAAAGCTATTCCAGCCATCCCTTTTCTCTTTCACAAAGTCTATCCCATTCATTTCTACTAACGACAGCAATATTATCACTATGTGTTCCGACTAGTAGATACTTTAAATCCCACGATAAAACCTCATCATGATCTTTTGGTCTGTTACCACCAAAATTTGGGAGCAAGCCCTTATTAAAGGACCAGATTTCACCTTTTATTAGGTCATATAACTCTTTGACTGATTTGGGCTCATTTTCTAAGAAAGGTGTGCTTACCAACTTCTCAGAAATAAATTCAATATCATTAGATTCATCATCTATGCACCAGCCACCCGTTTCATACCATAGATAAGCACCAAACCCATTTTGCTTTATATGTAAGACTTTATCTGAAATATTCGGGTCAAGTTGGTAAAAGCCTAAACTAATTAATTTATTCGAATTAATTGTTTCAATTTCTACAGATTTAGCTAAAGAAAATAAAGAATTAACTTGAGAGTAAATTACTCCCAACTCATATATAACTACGTCTAAGTTCGAAGTAGAACAAAGAAGCGCCCCTATCTCTTTCTTAATTTTTATTTGCAGATCACACATCTTCATATTATTGCAACGTAACATTTTAATCATGCGCACACTCGTTTTTGCATTTCACATAAGCCTCTTAAAACGAAAATAAACCCTTTTAAAATAAGAAGCTATGAGCTTTCAGGTATCTATCTAGCCTGTAAAAAACGAGCATGCCGCTTTTCATCCAAATAACGGGGTCTCGTTATTTCGGCATTGGTTTTCGTAAGCATATAAATTTAATCTATTTTATTGATGTTAACTAGGTGAATAAGCACTTTTCGAGCTTATCTATGCTTTAAGCACACCACTCTCCCAGCACATCAGAAGAAGAAAAACCATGCATCATGATATTATCAGCAACACGACCAAAGCCAAGTGAAAACTCATTTTCACCCCCACGAAACCATTAAAAATACAAAATAATTATTTCAAATAAGAAGCTATGGATTTTCAAAAAACGTATAAAATATGCGTTGATGGAATCCATCACATAACACCCTCACAAGAGCCGAGCGCTAACAAATACGATTACCTTCTTTTGTTAAATCCCATAATCACGCTCAACTTTTGAAACCCTAAGTTTAAAGCTAACATACCATTTTTCGCGGCCCAAACGCCGAGCTTCTTGATGCTCTGCATGTAACTTCCAATTTTTTATAGACTCAATATCTGACCAATAGGATACTGTAATGCCCAAATCCTCTCTAGCTGACTCTTGTAGTGGTACAGTGATTTTGGCCACCTAAATAGAGGTGATATCATCACCTCATAAGTATCTTAGGTGACATATGAGTAAGCAAGGTAGAAAGCATTTTACACCCGAATTTCGTTTAGAAGTTGCACAACTAATCGTTGATAAAAATTATTCTGTACGCGAAGCTGCTGAGTTAATGAATGTCGGTAAATCCACCGTCGATAAGTGGGCAAGACAGCTCAAACTTGAACGTGATGGTGGCATACCAGCAGCATCCCCAATGACCCCTGATCAAATCAAAATTCGTGAGCTGGAAAAGAGAATTAAAGACATTGAAGAAGAGAAAGAAATCCTAAAAAAGGCTACCGCTCTCTTGATGTCGGACTCGATGAGAGGTTCTCGTTAGTCCAGAAGCTGAAAGAGAGCTACGCCGTTACGAAGCTATGCAATGTATTTGAAGTGTATCGCAGTAGTTTTAAATATTGGTTAAGTCACCCAGAAAAACTTACCTCTAAAACGATTGAGTTGCATAGTAGAATTCGGGAAATGTTCAGGCTAAGTAACGGCTCTGCGGGCGCTAGAACAATCAGTACGATGGTGACTCAATCAGGTATTAAATTAAGCCGCTACAGGGCAAGAAAAGCCATGCAGTACTTGGATTTAATTAGCAAACAACCTTTTGCGCCGAAGTACAAGAAAGCAAATAACGAGCACCTTGCAGTGCCCAATTTACTTAATCGCCAGTTTAATGTGGCCGCACCTAATCAAGTTTGGTGTGGTGATGTCACTTATGTTTGGATCGGGAAAAGATGGGCTTATTTAGCTGTGGTAATGGATTTATACGCCCGCAAGCTAATTGGCTGGGCGCTCTCATTATCGCCAGATAGTCAGTTAACCAGTAAAGCTTTACAACATGCCTATGAAAGCCGAGGGCAACCTAAAGGAGTGATGTTCCATTCCGATCAAGGTATGCATTACACCAGTAGAAAGTTTAGGCAAACACTATGGCGCTGCCAGATAAAACAAAGCATGAGTCGTCGAGGTAATTGCTGGGATAATGCACCAATGGAGCGATTTTTTAGAAGCTTAAAAACAGAATGGATGCCGAAATATGGGTATAGCAATTTTGCTGAGGCTGAATATTCGATAACAAATTATATCGCAGGTTATTATTCTCAGTTGAGACCACACCAGCATAATAATGGGAAGACTCCAAATGAGGCAGAAGGATTATTCTTTCAAGCCTCTTAAACTGTGGCCAGATTTACTTGACCACTACACAGCCAACCATAAGACTAGCGTCATAATGACGCTGATATTTTTATTTGTCGATTTATTACCATACACTCAAGGCTTAAAAAAGTTAAACCTATGTAATTATCGTTGGATATAAATATAAATGAATACCTTTACTCTAGAATAATATGAAAATAATTCCATATGAAACATCTCATTTCGACACTTTAGTCCAATTATTGGCGATTTTACAAGACTACGAAAAGACACTCAGTGATGACCGAGCTTGTGGTGTTGACGTGGCAATAAACTATGTTAATTATATCTTGAAAGAATGCAAAGAAAATGACGGTGAAATATATGTTGCAGTTGATGGCCTGACTGTTTTTGGTTTTGTCTGTGTTTATATTGAAAAAGAAGATGACGGTGACAGCCATTTACTTGAGCAATATAAAACCTATGGTGTTATTTCTGATTTAGCTGTGTTTGATGAATTTAGGAATCAAGGTGTTGCCGTCGCACTGCTTGAAAAAGCAGAGCAGCATTGTAAATTACGTAATCTTAATCGAATAAAAATTTCATTTCTTGCAGATAATCGTGCAGCTAAATCGTTATACCGTAAATTTGGATTCGAATCATATGAAGTGACATATGATAAACATATTTAAAAATGACTTGAATAATATTTCATCAGTATGGATGCCTTGTATATTTGCATTTTAATGTATATCACCCGTTGTATTTTAAGCTAGATATTCTTGCCACAAGCATAAGTAGTATGACTATTAATGCTATTCCTAAAAATTTATGGGTTGTTTGATAAATATTCAAACTAAGCATATTTACCTATCTTTAAGTGCCTGTCATTTCTCTGCTGGTTTAAAAATATTTAGAATCGCACTAGTGACCACCCCTTGCAGTAAATATGCTGTATTGATCAACAGCGTATTTTTGAATATATGAGTAATCAGCAGAGCGTGGCTCGAAAAGTCTGAGAAAAATGCTCACTTTTACCTAGTTAACATCAGTAAAATAGATTAAATTCAAATACTTACGAAAACCAATGCCGAAATAACGAGACCCCGTTATTTCGATGAAAAGCGGCATGCTCGTTTTTACAGGTTAGATATAAACTTGAAAGGTCATAACTTCTTATTTTAAAAGGGTTTATTTCCGTTTTAAGAGGTTTATGTGAAATGCAAAAACGAGCGTGCGCATGATTAAATTGTTAAGTAATCTAATATTTTCTATAGCACGTATTAATTCAATAAACCGAGGATTTTTAAAATGAAATTTAAACTAATAACCATATTCCTTTTAACACTTCTTCTTACAGGTTGCCCCCTAGAAGGTGATAATGGATCGACAGGACCGCAAGGGGCGGCTGGAGTTGCAGGCATTAATTGCTGGGATCTAAATGGTAATGGAACTAATGATAGAGATGAAGACACCAATCATGATGGATTATGGGATGCATATGATTGTGGTTTCAATTCTGATCTGTCACAAAACCAGACAGTAGAACTGAATCATCAGCATATGTGCGAGGCCTTAGCGGCAAACGCTATATATCCAGTAGGCTGCCCATCCAATACTCATACAGTCCCCACCGGCACATTGACAAGAATGATATCTACAAGCTTTTTTGATGATGGTACAGGCAATAGACTTCTAAGCTGTGGCGATAGCCCAAGCAATGGATTACTCAGCATAAGCCTACGAGACTACGTAAACTCAGATGGCGTTACCGTTAAGGAAGGGTGGTTTGAGCTAGAGGGAGGATATATCGCTAAATCAGGAACTATGTCTATATTTGAATCAGTTAATGGCGGGTGCCAGGACCTCTGTGCAGCTGATGCAGATTGCATCGCTTCGGTCGCTGTTAGACAATCGTCTGAATCTTCATCTTGCCGTTTATATTACCATTCAGATACTGCCATAAAATATGAGCGATTTTGTGGTAGGGAAATCCCTGGTGTCTTTAAAGCAGAAGATCAATGCAAACTAACTCTAGCCGCCAATGCTATTTGGTCGTCTAAGTGTCCATAACTTTGAATACTTAACAAGTCAAAGCAAGCGTACTTGGTAAAGCTGTTAGCTTTTTTGCATAGGCAAAAAAGGCCGCCAACTTTACCAAGCCGTTGTTTGAGGCGTTGAGGCTGTAGAAAAACCTCAATGTGAAAAAATAAACTAAATCTACGTTAAATTTAAAGAATATTTCGTGGTAAAACCTATTCAGAATTGAAACTGAGGCACATTTTTACAGTGATTTTTACCTTATTTTTATTCGTAAATTTAAGCTGTGGGTTTTCCTACAGTCTCGTTATAGGCCATTGAGGTTGAAATGACTGGTACATATGATTGGAACCCGATGCCGCACAAGGTAGATATTAGATGCCCATCTTGTGCTGAATATGCAGTTTTTGAATTTGCAGAGATTGTCAAAATTTCACTTAAGACAGATGTGCCTTTCTTCGAGAAAAGTGTTCTTTTTGAATATAAAATGTTTAAAGATTCATGCGGGCATAAATGGCATGGAGCGATATACTATGCAAATCTTCATGGTGGTTCTACTGACGCTATTCAAAATCTGCCTGAAGGCTATAAACCTGAGAACTGGAGCCATTCAAAGTACCTATATAGAAGTCATGGTACCGACTTAGGCGCTGTTTCATGTATCAAATGCCATTTGAGAAAGCCTTATAACTTACAATGGCCTAGTGATGCTTACTTTTCACTTCCTATTAAAGGTGAGGTTTTGTGGGCCTTTAATCGTGAGTCTGCTGCTGATTTAAGAGATTATATTGCTTCTAACGAGAGGAAAACAACGGATCATAAGTGGTCTAGTTTTCTTTTGCATATCCCCACTACATTTAAGAAACAAAATGTGCGTGGCAGTGTCGTGAAACAAATAGACCGGTTACTAGCACGCTGAAAGCTACAATAATCATCTGCATCGGACAAATTTCCGGCGTCATCTTTTGTAAAAATAGACGTATTTTCAAAACCTTTAGGCACTTGGTATGTTTGAAAAAATTAAAAGAATAATTGAAATGGTTAAGAATCCCCCTGATAAAAATTGGCATATTGAAAAGCAGGGGAAGCCAAGTAAGACACATCCACTTGGTGGATTTTGGAAAAGAGATCTAAAAAATGATCACGGCCTTGCTATTGGAAAAGCTCCAAGAGGGTTATATTTTATATCCTTTTGCGGGCCAAGTGGGTGCTTCGAAAAAGGAACTTATCGTCCTAATAGCGCAATTGTTGGGGACTCTGATTATCGGATTCTAGATAAGAACACTATAGAGGTTAAAGGTAGAAATGGCTTTAATACATATACAAGAGTAAATGCGCGAAAAAAACGTCTAACAAAAAGTTGGAGTACGCACCCGTGGTACTTGAATGTTTACACTTCGCTCAACAATAAAGCGTTAGGTTTCTGGAGAGAATAAATGAGTCGAATTGCTAAAACGCCGAAACCACCATATTACGCAGTTATCTTTACATCTTTACTTTCAGAGGATATTGATGGTTATGGGGAAACTGCAGATAAAATGGTAAAGCTTGCTGCTACACAACCGGGATTTTTAGGTGTAGATGTAGTGGTCAAGTAAATCTGGCCACAGTTTAAGAGGCTTGAAAGAATAATCCTTCTGCCTCATTTGGAGTCTTCCCATTATTATGCTGGTGTGGTCTCAACTGAGAATAATAACCTGCGATATAATTTGTTATCGAATATTCAGCCTCAGCAAAATTGCTATACCCATATTTCGGCATCCATTCTGTTTTTAAGCTTCTAAAAAATCGCTCCATTGGTGCATTATCCCAGCAATTACCTCGACGACTCATGCTTTGTTTTATCTGGCAGCGCCATAGTGTTTGCCTAAACTTTCTACTGGTGTAATGCATACCTTGATCGGAATGGAACATCACTCCTTTAGGTTGCCCTCGGCTTTCATAGGCATGTTGTAAAGCTTTACTGGTTAACTGACTATCTGGCGATAATGAGAGCGCCCAGCCAATTAGCTTGCGGGCGTATAAATCCATTACCACAGCTAAATAAGCCCATCTTTTCCCGATCCAAACATAAGTGACATCACCACACCAAACTTGATTAGGTGCGGCCACATTAAACTGGCGATTAAGTAAATTGGGCACTGCAAGGTGCTCGTTATTTGCTTTCTTGTACTTCGGCGCAAAAGGTTGTTTGCTAATTAAATCCAAGTACTGCATGGCTTTTCTTGCCCTGTAGCGGCTTAATTTAATACCTGATTGAGTCACCATCGTACTGATTGTTCTAGCGCCCGCAGAGCCGTTACTTAGCCTGAACATTTCCCGAATTCTACTATGCAACTCAATCGTTTTAGAGGTAAGTTTTTCTGGGTGACTTAACCAATATTTAAAACTACTGCGATACACTTCAAATACATTGCATAGCTTCGTAACGGCGTAGCTCTCTTTCAGCTTCTGGACTAACGAGAACCTCTCATCGAGTCCGACATCAAGAGAGCGGTAGCCTTTTTTAGGATTTCTTTCTCTTCTTCAATGTCTTTAATTCTCTTTTCCAGCTCACGAATTTTGATTTGATCAGGGGTCATTGGGGATGCTGCTGGTATGCCACCATCACGTTCAAGTTTGAGCTGTCTTGCCCACTTATCGACGGTGGATTTACCGACATTCATTAACTCAGCAGCTTCGCGTACAGAATAATTTTTATCAACGATTAGTTGTGCAACTTCTAAACGAAATTCGGGTGTAAAATGCTTTCTACCTTGCTTACTCATATGTCACCTAAGATACTTATGAGGTGATGATATCACCTCTATTTAGGTGGCCAAAATCACTGTACCACTACAAGAGTCAGCTAGAGAGGATTTGGGCATTACAGTATCCTATTGGTCAGATATTGAGTCTATAAAAAATTGGAAGTTACATGCAGAGCATCAAGAAGCTCGGCGTTTGGGCCGCGAAAAATGGTATGTTAGCTTTAAACTTAGGGTTTCAAAAGTTGAGCGTGATTATGGGATTTAACAAAAGAAGGTAATCGTATTTGTTAGCGCTCGGCTCTTGTGAGGGTGTTATGTGATGGATTCCATCAACGCATATTTTATACGTTTTTTGAAAATCCATAGCTTCTTATTTGAAATAATTATTTTGTATTTTTAATGGTTTCGTGGGGGTGAAAATGAGTTTTCACTTGGCTTTGGTCGTGTTGCTGATAATATCATGATGCATGGTTTTTCTTCTTCTGATGTGCTGGGAGAGTGGTGTGCTTAAAGCATAGATAAGCTCGAAAAGTGCTTATTCACCTAGTTAACATCAATAAAATAGATTAAATTTATATGCTTACGAAAACCAATGCCGAAATAACGAGACCCCGTTATTTGGATGAAAAGCGGCATGCTCGTTTTTTACAGGCTAGATAGATACCTGAAAGCTCATAGCTTCTTATTTTAAAAGGGTTTATTTTCGTTTTAAGAGGCTTATGTGAAATGCAAAAACGAGTGTGCGCATGATTAAAATGTTACGTTGCAATAATATGAAGATGTGTGATCTGCAAATAAAAATTAAGAAAGAGATAGGGGCGCTTCTTTGTTCTACTTCGAACTTAGACGTAGTTATATATGAGTTGGGAGTAATTTACTCTCAAGTTAATTCTTTATTTTCTTTAGCTAAATCTGTAGAAATTGAAACAATTAATTCGAATAAATTAATTAGTTTAGGCTTTTACCAACTTGACCCGAATATTTCAGATAAAGTCTTACATATAAAGCAAAATGGGTTTGGTGCTTATCTATGGTATGAAACGGGTGGCTGGTGCATAGATGATGAATCTAATGATATTGAATTTATTTCTGAGAAGTTGGTAAGCACACCTTTCTTAGAAAATGAGCCCAAATCAGTCAAAGAGTTATATGACCTAATAAAAGGTGAAATCTGGTCCTTTAATAAGGGCTTGCTCCCAAATTTTGGTGGTAACAGACCAAAAGATCATGATGAGGTTTTATCGTGGGATTTAAAGTATCTACTAGTCGGAACACATAGTGATAATATTGCTGTCGTTAGTAGAAATGAATGGGATAGACTTTGTGAAAGAGAAAAGGGATGGCTGGAATAGCTTTGGCTTCACAACGTAACAAGAATATTAAATTCGCGCCCTGCGGCCACCCGACGCTTCGCGCGGTTTATATAGGGCGTTATACGAATAGGTGTTCCAAATGGATTTAGTCGCAATAATTAGCACTTCAGCTCTTGTTACTGCTGTAATCAATGTTATTGGCGTTTTTTGGATCAAAGAACGATTGAAGCAATCAATCAAGCATGAATACGATCAAGATTTAGCAAAGCTAAAAAGTGAACTTGAATTCGATTTAGATAAACAAAAGAAGCTATACGAAGGTAAATTATCTATTTATAAGAAATATTATACTTTGATGGATTCTTATACTGCTAATTCACGTAAAGCACTCTTTGATGGCTTTCAAACGGGAATCATTGATGTTCTAAATGATCCATCGGATGGTAATACCGCCGATTACATTCGGAATATGCTTGCACTTCAAGGTGATGTATCAGAGATATTTCTCACTTTTAAAAATGAAATTAATGGGTTAAGACTTGAGGCTGGAGAAAAGCTCCTAAAGCTCCTAAAGCTCCTAAAGCTCCTAAAGCTCCTAAAGCTCCTAAAGCTACTAAATGAATATGTTGTTTCTTTAGAGATAACCCAAGAAAAAACGGTTGAATTCCTGCAATGGATGAACGCCAATGCAACAAAGTTCATTACCGACCCTGAAGAGACTAATAGAATTTCCCAAGAGTATATGGCCACAGAGTTAAATGGGGAAGGAAAGAAACTTATTGATTTACAAAATAAAATATTCTTAGAAATGCGTAACGAATTAGGTATCGTATAACAAGTTGCTTAAGTTCGTTCGTAAACTCACTGGGACAATTAACAGTTGGCTTGGCGCTTCGCGCAAGTTTAGCCAATAGTCAATTGGCCCTTAGCAAAGCGTTATAAGTCAATGAGAATAGAAAATATGAAAGTTTTGCTAATATTTATTTTAATGCTATCTCTTCCTGTCTTTGCATCTAAGGAAGGAATTCTGCCTTTAACAAATTTTGTAGTTGAATCTAAGGGGTTAGATGGATCTGGTCCAATTGTTATCACAGGGAGAAGTGATGGAGATCATATATCGTTTTTGGAAGTTGAAGCATTTGGTAAAACATATACTGTTCCAGCTGGAATTATAGGTGATTTGGGTAATATCTATGTGAATGGTTTGTCAATTTCTTATGAGGCTGGTTACAAGGTAATAGGCGGTAGGTCTTTGTATATTACTTTTATAAGGTCATTTCTAAAAAAAGAAACAACAAGAATTTCTCTAGTCCTCAAAGAGAATGGCGATATTAGGATAAAAAAATAGCTAAATTTGAGAGGATGTAAGCCATTCTGTGTAACCGCCAGTTTTAAATGTAATCTTTCAAACGGTCTTCGAACATGATCATAAATCGGTTCAAGGCCGTTTTCCAGTTTCTTATCGGCATAGTCCACTTTTCCGAAGCTTGTCGTACCGCAAGGTAAACCACTTTTTTAGCCGACTCTTCTGTTGGAAATACTTTTCGTTTTTTCGTCGCTTTTCGAATAACGCTGTTCAGAGATTCAATGGCATTGGTTGTGTAAATGGCTTTTCTGATATCAGCAGGATAGTTAAAAAGCGTATTTAAATTCTCCCAGTGATTACGCCAAGATCGGCTGATTTGTGGATATTGACCATCCCACTTCTCACTAAAATCAGACAGTGATTGCAAGGCACTTTCCTCAGTCGCGGCCTGGTAAATTTTCTTTAAATCAGCGGTGACGGCTTTGTAATCTTTCCAAGGAACGTACTTCACTGAGTTACGCACCATGTGCACGATGCACAGCTGAATTTGCGTTTCTGGATAGACGGCATTGATAGCATCTGGAAAGCCCTTCAGGCCATCCACGCAAGCAATGAGAATGTCTTTCACACCACGATTCTGCAGCTCAGTCAGAACATTTAGCCAGAACTTAGCCCCTTCGTTTTCAGATAGCCACATGCCCAATAACTCCTTGTGGCCTTCCATGTTGACGCCTAAGGCAAGGTAAACTGATTTATTGATCACCTGTTTGTCCTGACGAATTTTAAGCACGATGCAATCAAGATAAACAATGGGATACACCGCATCTAATTCACGAGATTGCCATTCAATCACTTCTTCAATGACCGCATCAGTGACTTTTGAAATTAGGCTTGGAGAGGCATCTGCGTTATACAGTTCTTTAAACGTTTTAACGATTTCTCGTGTGGTCATGCCTTGGGCGTATAAAAATAAAATTTTATCGTCCATCGAGGTAAACCGAGTCTGATTTTTCTTTACTAATTTAGGATTAAAAGAGCCTTCGCGATCCCTAGGGGTATCTAGTTGAAACTGGCCATCTTCGGTGCGTAAAGTTTTACTGGTGGTGCCATTGCGGCTATTGGAGTTAGAGGATTCTTCATTCCGTTCATAACCAAGGTGCTCATCAAGCTCAGTATTTAAAGCCCGCTCAACTGTCACTTTAGTGAGCATCTGACGAAATTCATTAAGGTCTTGTTCTGTTTTAATACCCTTTGCCGCTTCGCGGGCAAAGGCTTCTAGTGCTTCTTTGTTCATTGCTGCCTATCCTTAGCCATTTCTGGCTTTGATGATAAGCAGTTACACAGATTTATCTACAGCCTCAAATTTGAGGCCTAGCGCTGAACTTCCCCCAATAATATTGTCACCTTAAAATAATAAAGGTGACAGGCTAACACCAAAATCAAACTCGCCAATCTCCCATCGATTCATTACCATGCACTTAATACTCATTTGAAACGTTAAACCTATGTCACTACCAGCTTGCCCTAAATGCCAATCGGAATTTGTCTATCAAGATCAAAACCATTTGATTTGCCCAGAATGTGCCCATGAATGGAATCCAGACGAGCCCGATGCGAATGTTATTGAAATGAAAGATGCCAACGGCACGTTGTTAAAAGAGGGTGATAAGGTTACGTTTATAAAAGACCTCAAAGTGAAAGGCAGTTCGCAAGTGCTTAAAATCGGCACCAAAGCGGTGATAAAGCGCACTGTAGAGGGCAAAGATCACCAACTTGATTGTAAAGTGGACGGTACGGGTGACATGATGGTCACCGCTAAGTTTGTGAAAAAAGCCTGAGTCATGTTGCTTATTATATAAACGGAGAGCCTTTGTCTATTTTTGAAATGGCATTAGTAGCCATCACCATTTTTGTATTGTTGTCGATTGTTTGGAGCACGCTGCGCTTGGGTATTTCCCCTATGCCCAGTTCGCGCAAGGCACGGCTCGTTATGATGCAATTGTGTGATGAAGCGGTTGATCAAGCGGGCGACGGCCCCATTGTTGAATTGGGCAGCGGTTGGGGCAATTTACTGATTGCCCTTGGTAAACAATACCCACAACGCAAAATCGTCGGCTATGAGTTATCGATTTTACCGTGGCTAGTGAGTTTTGTGCTCATTAAAGGGCTAGGGTTACGTAATGTGCAAGTACACCGAAAAAACTTTTTACATGCAGAGCTGAACAATGCTTCGGTGATGATGTGTTATTTGTTTCCTGCGGGAATGAATAGAGTCGAGGGTAAGTTAAGCGCGGAGTGCGGGGCGCTTGAGTACTTGATTAGTAATAATTTTGCATTGCCATCGCACAAACCCGTTAATACCATTTTATTAGATGACGTATATCAGTCGCCTGTCTATTTATATCAATTCAAATGAATTTTTAACGTTTGTGTGATGCTAAGTATCTCATAAAAGCCGTGATTAAATTGATTCATCACGGCTTATTTAGTTTAGCCATACTAAATAATTGTTTTTAAACACGTTGGCAAAAACCATTAACGGGGGCGGGCAAAAACCTGAGTCCAATAGCGGGTGTAATCAGATTGAGAGCTGCTGATTAAAGCCGAGCCAAATTCAGTTGAGCTTGCGGACATTATGTTTCGGCAATGCCCCGCACTGTTTAGCCAACCTGTCATAACTTGAGTAATGCTTGTTTGCCCTGCGGCAATGTTCTCACCGACGCTGCGCCACGTATAACCGCTAGCGGTTACACGATTGCCGACGCTTAAGCCGTCTGAGCCTGTGTGGTCGAAAAAATTATTATTGGCCATATCGGTAGAGTGATTTCTAGCGGCATTTCGTAACTGGCAGCTCCAGGTGAGTTGCGCAACTGCTGGCATGGCATCACTACCGCATGTGCGGCTGCTGGCTCGTGCTTGGTTTACTTGATTCAACATTTCTTGCTCATCTTGAGTGATGTCACAATCGGCGGTTGAATGGTCGGTGTTGTTATCTATTTCTGGGGTTGTATCTGTAGAGCTACTGCCACTGCCACAAGCACTAAGGAGTAACATAAAACTAAGGGCCGTAAGGCAGCAAAGATAATTGGACTGTTTCATATAAATGATTACACCGAATGAATTTGCGCCAGTTTAATAGCTCACTGAATAAATTGGTGTGATTTGGCCCACAGCTAAAAGGGCGCTATTAGGCAACATGTGAACTGTCGCTCAGGATTAATAATGATATTTAATAAAACGGTGCTGTTTGGGTTTTAAACGGAGCGTTTCGTAAGCATAAGGTGTGTGCAGGGGGTAATAATCAAACGTGAGACTGCTTACGAACTAAGCAACCTCGATTGAATGATAATAGCGTTGCTTGGTAACAAGAAGGGTATGCACAGATTGTTATGCATACCCATTAAGACGGTTACTTGCCGAAGGTGAGTTCGAGGTTGCTGATGATTTTTTCAACGTTTGCCGGTTTGCCTTCGCGAGTATTAACGCCATTGAGCCATTTTGTCACTTGCTTAGGATTTTTATGCATCCAGTAGCGAGCGGCACGGTCAGCGGGTGCAAATTCGTTGAGTACTTTGTCCATCATGGTGGCTTCCATCTCAACGTCAAAGACAAGATTTTTCAGCAGCTTGTTGATGTTAGGGCAGTCTTGTGTGAAGCCTGCGCGTACATTGGTGTGAACCGTTGAGCCACCATAGTTTGGGCCAAAGTATTTGTCGCCGCCGTCTAAATAGCGGATATCAAATTTGTTATTCATTGGGTGGGGTGTCCAGGCTAAAAACACAATCCATTGGTTTTCACGTACGCGTTTTTTTAGCTGGGCCAGCATGATGCGCTCAGAGGTAGCAAGCAGGTTGAATGCGCCTAGGCCTGATTCGTTTTTATCAATCATTTGTTGAATGATTAAGTTGCCATCATTGCCTTTTTCTAGGCCGTAAATTCTGTTGGCAAACTCTTTTTTGAATTTCACTAAGTCAGAAAATGATTTCACCCCAGCGTCATACACGTAGGCGGGCACCGCGAGGGTATATTTGGCATCGCTTAAATTCATACCAATTGTTTCGACTGTTTTGTTAGCAACAAAAGGTTCAATGATAGGCGCCATTGTGGGCATCCAGTTACCCAAAAAGGCATCGAGGTTGCCCTTAGATAATTTAGTGTAGATCTCATCTACTGAATGCGTGCTGATATCCACCTTGTAATCTAACTCTTTCAGCAGTACCTCTGCTACGGCTGTTGTAACGCGAACATCGCTCCAGTCGACAATGCCGAGTTTGACGTTGTTGCATTGCTCATTAGCGTGTGTCTGAAATGACAGTGCTATGGTTAAAAGAAATATTCTGGTCAACATATTAATCGTTAGCGCTCTTTTGTTAAATTCAGGCTGTTTATCGTATTGATGTAAAATCAGGCGCGATAGTACGCACTCTTAATATATAAGTTAAATAGAAATTGTAAGTTTTTGTAAGCCATGCACGTTTTAATTAAAGTAGGCGTTTTCTGTCTTATTTCACTACGCGTGTTTGATGCCTTCCAAGTGTTGATGGCACACACGTTGTGCGATGTTTTTAAAGTCTTGTATGAATGCATTCTCTGATTGCTCCGCACGTACTGCCGCATACAGTGTGCGCCACACGCCGTGACGCCCAAGTGGTTTGTCGACAACAAAACCTTGTTTCACGTAATCATGAATCGCCCAATTAGGCAGACAGCTAATCCCCCGACCGCTTGCCACGAGTTGCACCATCATCATGGTGAGCTCTACTTGGCGAACACTACCTGGCTCAATTCCCGCTGGTGTTAAGAAGCATTGAAAAATATCCAAGCTTGAGCAATCAACAGGGTAGGTAATGAGTGTTTCTTTGCTTAGGTCATGCGGCTCAATTACGGGCTTTTGAGTTAAGGCATGATCCGGTGCTAATACAAGCATAGCTTGGTATTTAAACAAGGGTAGGTATTGTACGTTTTCATCGTTTTTAGGGTCGGATGTCACCACTAAGTCCAGCTCGCCATTTTTAAGCTTGGCGATGGAGTCAAAATGAAAACCACCAAGCATGTCTAACTCTACTTCTGGCCAATGGCCACGGAACTCATTCAATGTTGGCATCAACCAGTCATAACAGCTGTGGCATTCGATGGTGATATTTAGACGACCTTTGCGCCCTTGACGAATACGTGAAAGATCCCGTTCGCTGGCTTCAATTTGTGGCAACACAGACTGCGCTAATTCTAATAAACGTTGGCCAGCAGGGGTAAAGCGCACAGGCTTGGTTTTACGATAAAACAGCGGCTGATCCAAGCGCCCTTCAAGCTCTTTAAGCTGATGGGACAGGGCAGACTGGGTCAGGTGTATTTGCGCAGCTGCCTCAACCAAACTGCCAGTTTGATCAAGTGCCATTAGGGTGCGTAAGTGTCGAAGCTCAATATTCACGTTAGACCTTCAGCTAATTATATGAGGTGCTAATTAAAGTATCATTATTAAAAATATTCAACATTTATTTGAAAATAATGAGTTTGATTCAATTTGAATTTGTGTGCATTGTGTATTAGTAGATTTCACCCAAAGGATAATTAACGTGAATTTAACTAATAAAGAGTCAGGACCTAATCTTACATCTCATGTGCTGGGTTATCCGCGCATGGGTGCTCAGCGCCAGCTAAAATGGGCGCTTGAGGATTATTGGAAAGGCCAGCTCACGCAAGAACAGCTTTTAAATGAAGCAGCTGATATTCGTCAATCCCATTGGCAAATTCAGCTGGATGCCGGCTTAGATTTCATCACAGCGGGGGATTTTGCCCTGTATGACCATGTGCTGAATCATTCATACTTGTTTGGTGTTGTGCCTGAGCGTTTTGCTGCGAACGAGTCCGGCTGGCAGTGGGATACTTACTTTCGTATGGCCCGTGGCCGCAGTACTCAAGGGGATGATTGCGCCGCGTGCGAAATGACCAAATGGTTTGATACCAATTATCACTATTTAGTCCCAGAGTTTACTGAACAACAAGCATTTAACTTAAACGCAGATGTTTGGTTAGACGAAATCAAACAAGCACAAGCGTTAAGCCCTAATGTGAAAGCTGTATTAATTGGCCCGCTCACGTACCTTTGGTTGGGTAAACCCCAGCAAGACTTTGATGCCATTGAACTGCTGCCGCAATTATTGAATGCATACGCTGAACTATTACATAAATTAAGCGAGCTGGGCATTGAGTGGTTGCAGTTAGATGAACCCATTTTAGGTTTAGATTTGCCACAAAACTGGAAGCAAGGGTTCGAGATTGCCTACAACCAATTAAAAAGCACATCACTTAAGTTGTTGGTTGCCACTTATTTTTCTGAATTAGATGATAACTTAACCTTGGCTTGCCAACTGCCTGTGGCGGGTTTGCATATTGATGGCATAAAGGGCAAGCAAGATTTGCCAAAGGTACTTGATCGTTTGCCACCGTATAAAGTTTTATCGTTAGGTTTAATTAATGGCCGCAATATATGGAAAGCCAATGTTGAATCGATTTTGCCGGTTATTAAAGATTTTTATTCGGTATTAGGTGATCGCTTGTGGCTTGCAAGCAGTTGCTCGTTATTACATGTGCCAGAAGACTTAGACCAAGAAACCAATTTAGTAGCCCCCATAAAAGCGCAGTTCGCGTTTGCTAAGCAAAAATGCAGTGAAGTTTCTCGGTTGACAGAGCAGTTAGCGGCACAACTGAGAAATAACAAACACCGTATTAATGAAACACAAACCGAGCGTGTTAATACAACACTAGACGTGATTGGCACGGAGTTAAAACAACACATTGCTGAATTAACGCCGCAGTCATTTAAGCGTCATAGCGAATTTCTTGCGCGTAAAGTGGAGCAGAAAAAACACTTTAACTTACCATTGTTTTCGACCACGACCATTGGGTCTTTCCCTCAAACCAAAGAGATTCGCCAAGCCCGTTTAGGCTTTAAGCAAGGCAGTCTCTCGCAGGCGAATTATGAGTCGGTCATGTCTGAAGAGATTCGGCGGGCGGTGACAGAGCAAGAGAGCATTGGTTTAGATGTATTGGTACACGGTGAAGCCGAGCGTAACGACATGGTGGAATACTTTGGTCAGCAACTTGAAGGCTATGTGTTTACCGATTTTGGCTGGGTGCAAAGTTATGGTTCGCGCTGTGTTAAGCCGCCGATTATCGCAGCAGATGTGTATCGCCCAGAGCCCATGACCGTGCGTTGGAGCCAGTACGCGCAGTCTCTGACAACCAAACCCATGAAAGGCATGCTCACAGGGCCCATCACCATGTTGTGTTGGTCGTTTACCCGTGAAGATATTTCACTTAAAGAGCAAGCATTTCAATTGGCATTGGCGTTATCTGAAGAGGTATTGGATTTAGAAAAAGCCGGCATTAATATGATTCAAGTGGATGAGCCAGCCCTGCGTGAAGGTTTACCGCTGCGTCAACGTGACTGGCAGGCGTATTTGCGCTGGGCAGTGGACGCATTCCGTTTGTCGGTAGCAAAGGTACAAGACAGTACTCAAATTCATACGCACATGTGTTATGCCGAATTTAACGACATCATTCAGGCCATTGCGGAACTCGATGCTGATGTGATTACCATTGAAACCAGCCGCTCTAACATGGAGTTGCTGCAAGCGTTTGAAGACTTCAATTACCCCAATGACATTGGCCCTGGTGTGTATGACATTCACAGCCCCATTGTGCCGACCCAGCAATGGATGGAGCAGCTTTTACAAAAAGCCGCGCAAGCGATTCCGGCTGAGCAGTTATGGGTGAACCCAGATTGCGGCTTAAAAACCCGTGCATGGCCAGAAACCCGCGAAGCGCTCACGCTTATGGTGAGCGCGGCTAAGCAATTACGTGAGCAGTATTCAGACATTAAAGCGTAACGTGCGTGTGTCTGTTTAGGTCTAAATTTAATCGCTCAAGCTCATACTTGGCTTGAGCGATTGGCCATATGTTGCAACAGACACTTGCATCAAACTCAGTTAACTAAACACGATTTTCCATGATAGTTAGCGTACAATACTGGCCTTTATACATTTGTAAGTTGCCATTATGTTTTCATTTTTCGAAAAGCTTATTAATCCCTTTCCTCCGGAAGATCCGCAGCAACCCCCCAATACATTATGGGCGTTTTGCCGACATTATACGCAAGGCATGGCGTTGCCCTTAATTGCCATGGCAGTGCTGACGGCTGTCTTAGCCATGTTTGAAGTTTATCTATTTGGCTTTATGGGGCAATTGGTTGATTGGCTCATCGACAAAGACCCACAAACCCTATGGCAAGAAGAAAGCACCACGCTGTATTTTTTAGCGTTTATGTTGCTGGTGGGTATGCCCTTATTAGTCGCATTGCACTCGCTGGTGATTCATCAAGCGTTAATGGGTAACTTTCCCATGTCGATCCGTTGGATGGCGCACCGTTATCTTTTAAAACAAAGTATGAGTTTTTACCAAGACGAATTTGCCGGACGTATTGCCACTAAAGTGATGCAAACCTCGTTAGCGGTACGTGAAAGTGTGATGAAAATGCTCAACGTTATGGTGTACATATTAGTGTACTTTATTTCGATGCTTGCCGTGATTGCGCAAGCAGATTGGCGTTTAATTTTACCTGTATTGGTCTGGTTGGTTTTATATATTATTGCGCAATTAGTCTTTATTCCTAAATTAAAAAACGTTGCTACCGATCAAGCGAACGCTCGTAGTGATATGACGGGGCGTATTGTTGATAGTTATACCAATATCAGCACGGTTAAATTATTTAGCCATTCAAAGCGTGAAAGTGATTACGCAAGAGAAGGCATGGATGGTTTTTTACAAACGGTTTACAGCCAAATGCGTTTAGCGGTTGGTTTAAACGTGAGCGTGCACGCCATTAACTATTTATTAGTGTTTGGTATTGGTGCACTGGGCTTGTATTTGTGGGGCCAAGGGCAAATTACCGTGGGTGCTATTGCGGTTGGCATCAGCTTAGCGTTACGTTTGAATGGCATGGCGCAATGGATTATGTGGGAAGTGAGTAGCTTGTTTGAAAACATCGGTACCGTGGTTGATGGCATGCAAACATTGTCAAAACCACAAGATGTGCAAGATGTTAAAAAAGCCGAAGCATTGGATGTTAAAAAAGGCGCCATTGATTTTAATAACGTGGCGTTTTTCTATGATGAAAAACATGAGAAAGGCGTCAGCCAGCGTAAAGTGTTTGAACAATTGCAGCTGAATGTTAAACCCGGCGAAAAAGTGGGTTTAGTGGGGCGCAGTGGTGCAGGTAAATCGACCTTAGTTAACTTGCTGCTGCGTTTTTATGATGTGCAAGGTGGTGAAATTTGCGTTGACGGGCAAAATATCTCAACTGTTCAACAAGAAACCTTACGCGCTAAAATTGGTATGGTAACGCAAGACACCTCATTGCTGCACCGCAGTGTGCGCGACAATATTTTATATGGCCACCCATCGGCTACCCATGAAGATGTGATCGCCGCAGCTAAAAAAGCCGAAGCATATGGTTTTATTCAGCAGCTAACAGACCCATTTGGTAATAAAGGCTTTGATGCACAAGTGGGTGAGCGTGGTGTGAAATTAAGCGGTGGTCAACGTCAACGTATCGCCATTGCCCGTGTGTTGTTAAAAAATGCACCGATTTTAATTTTAGATGAAGCAACCTCTGCTTTAGACAGTGAAGTAGAAGCCGCGATTCAACACAGCTTGAATATATTAATGGAAGATAAAACCGTTATTGCCATTGCCCACCGGTTATCGACCATTGCTGCAATGGATCGTTTAGTGATCCTAGATGAAGGCCGAATTGTCGAGCAGGGCACCCACCAAGAACTGGTGAATAGCGGCGGCATTTACAGCCAGCTTTGGGCGCACCAAACCGGCGGCTTTATTGGTGAGTAATAACCATGACAGCCTTAGATGAAGCCGCGGCTCGTGAGCAGCTTGAAAGGGTTTTTAATCGGCATTATCAAGCTAGCTTAACCAATTGGCATGCATTTTCAGACTGCTTTCACTTGCGTGAACTTGCGCAAGATGAGCACTGGATTCGCGCAGGCGATGTCACCAAGCAAATGTGCTTTATTGTGTCGGGCCTTTTGCGTATTTATTACATTGATCAAGCCGGTAACGAAGTGAACCAGCATTTTTATCAAGCCGAAGAAGTGCTGGCGCCCATTAGTGTGATGATGAGTAACGAGCCATGCCAATACTATGTGCAAGCATTAGAGGGCAGTGTGGTGTTATTAGCCGATAGTGATGAACTGTTTAAATTGGGCAACCAAGACATAGAATGGTTGCGCTTAGAAAACAAAATAGTGAAAACGGTATTTTTAAAAACGGTGAAGCGTGAAGCCAAATTATTGCTAGGTAATGGTGAGCAGCGTTATAAATGGTTTTTAAAAGAATACGCTGAGCTGGCCACCCGTTTACCGCAATATCACATTGCGTCGTTTTTAGGGATTACCCCAGTGTCACTGTCGCGATTGCGTAAGAAGATATCAAGTTAACTTATTGAGTTAGTGGGTATGGTTAAATAATAAATCAAATCTAATACACGTAAAAAAGCCCAGCTAATATTAGCTGGGCTTTTTGCTTTATAGTGAAAGTGCTAAACGCAAACCTTGGTCAATGGCGCGCTTAGCGTCGAGTTCTGCGGCTACATCAGCGCCACCAATTAGATGGTATGGCTTGGTTAGGCCTTCTGTTAACTCGCGCAGTGGGTCTTGTCCGGCGCATACAATGACGTTATCGACGTTTAATACTTGTACACTATCTTGAGCATTGTCTTTAACTTTAATGTGCAGGCCTTCGTCGTCGATTTTTAAATACTCACAACCCGGAATCATATTCACGCCTTTATTTTTCAAGCCGCTGCGATGAATCCAACCGGTTGTTTTGCCTAGCTTGCCGCCCACTTTTGACGCTTTACGTTGCAGCAAATACACTTCGCGTGCCGCTGGCGTAACGTCTGCTTCAACGCCTTCAATGCCGCCGCGTGCGTTAAGTGTCATATCTACCCCCCATTCTTTCATGAAGGCTTCGATGTTTTGGCTGGTGGCGGTGCCCTGATGCACAAGGTATTCGCTTACATCAAAACCAATACCACCTGCACCAATGACGGCCACTTTTTTACCAACAGGCTTTTTGTATTTAAGCACATCAAGGTAACTTAATACTTTGCTGTGTTCGATGCCTTCGATCTCAGGTAAGCGAGGGGCGATACCGGTTGCAATAATAACGTCATCAAAATCAGACTCGTTTAATTGTTGAGCATCAACACGGGTGTTGAGTTTGATGTTTACATTATTTAATTCAAGTTGCTTGTTAAAGTAACGAATGGTTTCATAAAATTCTTCTTTACCGGGTACTTGTTTGGCCGTGTTAAATTGGCCGCCAGTTTCGCTTTCACTGTCAAACAAGGTCACCTCATGGCCACATTGCGCGGCGGTGGTTGCAAACGATAAACCCGCTGGGCCTGCACCAATGACGGCGTATTTTTTCTTTGTAGTGCTTTCTTTAATGACTAATTCGGTTTCGTGACAAGCACGTGGATTCACCAAGCAACTGGTCATTTTACCGCTGAATACATGATCTAAGCAGGCTTGGTTACAACCGATGCAGGTGTTGATCTCATCGCTTTTACCTTCGGCAGCTTTGCTCATGAAAAAACCGTCGGCTAAAAATGGGCGAGCCATTGAAATCATATCGGCATCGCCGCGCTCTAATACTGCTTCAGCCACTTCTGGGGTGTTAATACGGTTTGAAGTGATTAACGGGATATTGAGTTCTTTTTTGAATTTAGCCGTCACCCAAGTGAACGCTGCGCGGGGGACTTTGGTGGCAATGGTGGGTACGCGAGCCTCATGCCAGCCGATGCCGGTGTTTATAATCGTTGCGCCTGCTTTTTCGATGGCCTTACCCAGTTTTAATACTTCATCATAAGTGCTGCCGCCTTCGACTAAATCGAGCATCGATAGGCGATAAATAATGATGAACTTTTCACCAACCGCTTCACGAGTACGACGAACTACTTCAACTGCCACACGCATGCGGTTTTCATAAGTACCGCCCCATTTGTCATCACGTTGGTTGGTGCGTTGTGATAAAAACTGGTTAATGAAGTAGCCTTCAGAGCCCATGATTTCGACACCGTCATAGCCGCCTACTTGTGCGTACCTAGCCATTTGCACAATGTCGTTAATTTCACTTTCAATGCCGTCGTCATCAAGCTCTTTTGGTTTAAACGGATTAATCGGCGCTTGAATCGCTGAGGGTGCAACCGATTCTGGGTTAAAGGCATAACGGCCGGTGTGTAAAATTTGCATGCAAATTTTACCGTCTTCTGCGTGTACCGCATCGGTAATGACTTTATGGGTTAAAGCATCTTCATTACTTGTAATTAGGTTGGTGTGTGGGTGCGTGGCCGCATGGGCATTTGGCCCAAAGCCACCAGTCACGATTAAGCCAACACCGCCTTTGGCGCGTTCGGCAAAAAACGCCGCCATGCGGTCTAACCCATTTTTGTCTTCTTCAAGACCGGTGTGCATTGAACCCATTAATACGCGGTTTTTTAATGTTGTGAAGCCCAGATCAAGGGGCTGAAATAAATTAGGAAAATGTGTGTTCATGTTTGACTCCAGATAGTGATTGGATAATACCCTTAGTATCTATGTTGTTTAAATACCCGTCCTTATCATTTGTTAAGGAGGGAGGGGTATATTTGCTCAATAATGCAAAAAAATAATAAAGAGCCATAAATATGTCATCGTCAACATTGGAATACACAGCACCGCTCGCCGATATGGCCTTTTTAAGGCTGGGTTTACAGCCAAGTGCATTAAACGATTCTCAATTACAAAATGACTACTTTGTACTGCAACAAGCGGCTAAGTTTGCTGAAGACGTGCTTGCGCCGATTAATCGAGAATGTGACGAACAAGGCTGCCAATTTGTTGATGGCCAAGTGCAATTACCGGTTGCGATGAAAGCCGCTTTTTAAACGTATGCAAGTGCGGGTTGGATGGGTGTGGCCATGCCTGATCAGTGGGGCGGTCAAGCACAAACGGAAACATTAGCCGCCAGTATTGGTGAAATGCTGACCTCATCAAATCATGCATTTAGCATGAAACCCGCGCTGACGATCTCAGCCTGTCGTGCATTGATTAGCCATGGCTCAAAAACCTTACAAGATATTTATTTGCCCAACATGATCGCAGGCAAATGGACAGGCACTATGTGCATGACAGAAGCCCATTGCGGTAGCGATTTAGGTTTGATTCGCACCAAAGCGGTTGAACATGACGGTGGATATTTAATCAGCGGCAATAAAATATTTATATCATCGGGTGAGCATGACGCGAGCGAAAATATTATTCATTTAGTATTGGCACGCTTGCCGCAATCCCCGGCGGGAATTAAAGGTTTGTCTTTATTTTTGGTGCCTAAAAAATTAGAAGACAGTCAGGCGCAGTGGGTGGTGAACAATCACGTTACGTGTATCGGCATTGAAGATAAAATGGGCATACACGCCAGCCCAACGTGTTCGTTAAATTTTGAGCAATCAACAGGTTGCTTAGTGGGTGAAATTAATGGCGGTATTCAAGCCATGTTCACGATGATGAATGAAATGCGATTGGGTACGTGTTTACAAGGTGTGGGTTTAAGTGAGCGGGCTTATCAAAAAAGTTTGGCCTATGCCCGTGAGCGCACTCAAATGCGCAGTTTATCGGGTAAAAAACAACCGGATCAAGACGCTGATTATATTATCGAACACCCAGATGTACGCCGCATGTTATTAACACAAAAAGCGTTTGCTGATGGTGGGCGAGCGTTGGCTTATTTTTGTGCGCAATTATTAGATACAACCCATGGGCAAGACGATAAAGACGCTCAAGATTTGTTAGACTTGTTAACGCCCATCGCAAAAGGCTTTTGTACCGAAACCGGTTTAGAAAGCGCAAGTTTAGGCATACAGGTATTTGGTGGTCATGGTTTTGTGCGCGAACACGGGGCCGAGCAACTCTATCGTGACGGTCGTATTGGTACCTTGTATGAAGGCACAACGGGCATTCAAGCGCTGGATTTATTGGGCCGAAAAGTATTGGCGAATCAAGGCAAAAGTTTAAAAGCCATGACAAAGTTAATTCATGTTGTGAGTGCTAAACACAAAGACAACCCTGAATTATCTCATTTAGCCCAGCAGCTTAGTCCGTATGCAAAGCAGTGGGGTGAGCTCAGTATGAAAATCGGTATGAAGGCGATGAAAAACCATGACGAAGTGGGTGGTGCCAGTGTCGATTTTTTAATGTACTCAGGTTATGTGGTGTTGGCGTATTTCCATTTAATCATGGCCATAGAGGCGAAACAGTTATTGAATGACAATGTTGAGTATCCTGAGTTGGGTATTCATACGCAGTTTTTACAGTCTAAAGTGCAAATAGCGGAATTTTACTTTGCGCGTATTCTACCAAGAACAAAAAGCTTAGAGATTACCATGCAACAAGAACTGGCCAGTTTGGCACCTATTTGGGCGTGAGCAGGGTGTTGTCATTCATACGGTTAACATTATTGATCATATTTTTCTCAATAATGTTAACCGTAATAGCGAATCTAATTGATGATGTATATTACAAAAAAAAGCGCAAAAAATGCGCTTTAATGTTTTAGTTTTTAATGTGACTGATTCGTATCATTTGCTAATGATGAATCGACCAACTTGCTTGCCCATGCTGTTTGCTAGTTCAGACAGTTGATTGCTTGCTTTTGAAACGTGTTGCGCTGAGTCCGCTGACTCTACGGCAATGTCACTGATACTGGTTACACTGCGATTGATATCATTTGCAACCGCACTTTGTTCTTCTAGTGCGGTTGCAATGTGGATATTCATATCAAAAATACTTTGAACTGACTGCTCAATAAGCTCCAATGAAGACTGGCCTTCTTCTACGACCTTACGGCATTCATCCGCTTTGGTTTGTCCATTTTTCATGGCAACAACGGAATTCTGAGTGCCTTTTTGTAAACGCTCAACTAGGTCGCGAATTTCTTGTGTCGATGTCTGTGTACGTTGTGCAAGTGTGCGCACTTCATCGGCCACTACCGCAAAGCCTCTGCCTTGTTCGCCTGCACGGGCGGCTTCAATTGCAGCGTTTAAAGCAAGTAAATTGGTTTGTTCTGCAATGCCATTTATCACATCAACCACTGAGCCGATGTTTTGGCTTTCGCCTTCAAGGTTAGTGAGGATATCAGCCGTATTCTCGATTTCTTCCATAAAGCTATTTAACAGTGATGAACTGCGCTGGCCAATGCTTCGGCCATCTTTACTGCGTGTTGTAGCTTGCTTGGCGGCTTCTTGGGCATCGTTGGTTGACTGAGCAATCTCTTGAATAGAGGCGGTCATCTCGTTCATGGCGGTTGCCACCTGGTCTGTTTCATTTTGCTGCTTTAATGTATTTTTGTTGGCTAAGTCTGATATGTTTGCCAAGCCTTTTGATGCATCTGACAGTTGTTTGCTGCTGCCATTGACTTCGCCCATTAGCATATTGATGCGTGACATCATTGTATTAAATACAGCGGTGGTTTGAGCTAATTCATCTTCACCTTTTATCGATATCTTTTGTGTGACATCTGAATCTTTTTCAATACTGTTCATGGTTAGGCTCATTTGATTGAGCGGCGTGGTGATAGACCTAGTGACAAGAACACTCGCGATGATTAATAATGTCGTCGCCAGTAACGTACCTAAAATATATGCCGCTGTTAAGGCGTCAGTTTGATCATGAACATCAATGCTGACTTGCTTTGCAACTTCAAGTTGTAAGTTAATAAGTTCGGTTATTTTGTCGCTAATGGGGTCAATTTGATCATAAAGGGTCCCATTAATATGGTTAAGCTTGTACTGAATTTTCCCGGTCTTACCTTTAAGAAAATCCTCTACTTTATGAATAGCGTTATTGGCTTCCGTAAAAAGGGGTTCAGCTTCACGCGCTAATCTTGCTTCTTCTGTTGTAAGTGTCGTTGCCAGATACTCTTTCCACGTTTTGGCGATTCTATCTTGTGCGGATATTAGATTTTTTTGGGCTTGCTCAACCGTCATACGACCTGTGTTGGTTTTATTAATGGTATCAATAATCAATACGGCGTAATCATCAGCAATGATTTTTAAATCACGCAGCGGAACAACTCGGTCTTTGTATAGGCTGTCTACGCCATTTTGAATGTTACCAAAGATACTAACAGCACTGGTAACCACTAAAATAAGAACGATAATAGGGAAAAAAGACGTAGCGATAAGCCGTGTTGATATCTTGAACCGTGAAAGCATGGCGTGAGCACTCAAAATTTCGTTATATTAAAAGTCTAGCCTAACCTTTAAAAAGTGCTTAATCGCGCCTAAAAAAATTTATTTTACGCTAGTTGATGGGTTTTTAAGTACTATCGACGACGAAAGCGACTGCGATAATCACTGGGGGGTCACGCCTGTTTTACTTTTAAATAGCCGCCTAAAAGAGCTAGCGTCTTCATACCCTACGGTGTTCATTATGGTATCAATGTGCATGTCACTTTCTTCTAATAGCTTTTGTGCCCCTTCAACTCTTAAGCCTTGAATATACACATTCGGTGGCATATCAAGCGCTTGGTTAAACCGTCTTATTAAAGTGCGCTTTGATACGCTGAAACGTTGAGCTAAGTCGTCAATCGCAATACTGGTTGCGTAGTTTTGTGTCAGCCATTGCTGAACCTCTTTAATCAGGGTGTCTTTATGGGGCTTTGCTAGGCCCATCAGTGAGTAGGAAAGCTGGCTGTCTCTGCGGTAATCAATAACAAATGCTTTTGCGGTTTGAATGGCGGTTTCAAACCCCACAAAGCGTTCGATCATATGTAGGCCTAAATCAAACCAAGCAAGACCACCCCCTGCGCAATAAATATGCTCATCGCGGGTCAGCATGAATTCAGCGGTTAGGTTGACGTTAGGGTAGTGCTGTTTGAATTGATCTTTGAATCCCCAGTGGGTCGTGGCTTGCCGCCCATTTAAAATACCCGCTTGGGCCAGTAAAAAATTTCCCGTGCAGTTGCCTGCAATAATGCAGCGCTGGCGATCGGCGGCTTGAATTGCATTGATTAAGTCAGGATTACTCGCCAATACCTGTTCAATGGGGCCACCAATAGTGGGGATGATAAGAGCATCTGCGTTTTGTATTTCTGCAAAGCTAACATGAGCACCTAGGTTGATGCCGTTTATGCAGCGTATCGGTTCGCCATTTGCACTGGCTATTTTGACATCGAATATTGGGGTGGGCTCGCTACCTTGAATGCGGTTCCAAGTGACGCCCGCTAACGCAAAAAGATCTAATACACCTGTGATGGCGGATGCTAAGGCCTGATCAAAACCGAGTATGTAGATATTTTTCATGTTTGGCATAAATAGCTTTATTTGTGGCTATATTGACAATTACCGCGCTAAGTTACAAGGCTGATACTGAAGCTTAATGATACAAAGCCCGCTAAGGAGCCACCGTGGCCAATTTAATGAACCCTAAAGACATGGATTTTCTGCTGTATAACGTATTTGACGCGCAGGGGTTAACGCAAGCCGATCGCTTTCAAGACCATGATAAAACCACGTTTGATGAAGTGTTAAAAACCTCAGCACGTATTGCGGAAGAGCACTTTTTGCCCCACAACGCAAAAGCCGATAGCCAAGAACCTCAGTTTGACGGTGAAAAAGTGACCACCATTCCAGAAGTTAAAACGGCATGGCAGCACTTTGCACAATCCGGTTTGTTGTCCGCCCGCCATCAATATGAAGACGGCGGCATGCAGTTACCCGCGTTAATTCATGCGGCATGTAATGCCTATTTTATGTCGGCGAATCCATCGACGGCAGGCTATCCATTTTTAACCAGTGCGGCGGCTAATTTAATTCATGCATTTGGCGATCAAACACAAAAGCAAACGTACCTGCCGCATATGTTTAGCGGACGCTTCGCTGGCACCATGGCATTAACCGAGCCGGATGTGGGTTCGTCGTTGGGCGACTTAAATACGAAAGCACTTGCGCAGGCTGACGGCAGCTACCGCATTAAAGGCCAAAAAATGTATATCTCAGGTGGTGATCAAGATATCACCGAGAATATTGTGCATTTAGTGTTAGCACGTATTGATGGGGCGCCAAAAGGCGTAAAAGGCATTTCGTTATTTTTAGTACCGAAATTTTTAACCGAAGCGGATGGCACATTAGCCCAACGTAATGACGTTAATCTTGCAGGCCTATTACATAAAATGGGTTACCGCGGTACCACATCAACTGTTTTGAATTTTGGCGAAAAAGATAATTGTCATGGCTATTTAATTGGTGAAGCCAATAAAGGCCTGATGTACATGTTCAAAATGATGAACGAAGCGCGAATTGGCGTGGGTACAGGTGCCGCCATGATTGGTTACCGCGGGTATCTTGAATCATTAGACTACGCAAAAAATCGCCCGCAAGGCCGTGCGCCAGATGAAAAAAATTCGCAAAGCAAACCGCTTAATATTATTGAACATGCCGACGTTAAACGCATGTTGCTTGCGCAAAAAAGTTACGTTGAAGGGTCACTCGCTTTGTGTTTATTAGCCGCAAGGTTAGTTGATGAGCAAGAGGCGATGGGCAATGAAGACAGTGGCTTGTTACTGGATTTATTAACGCCTGTAGTGAAATCGTTCCCTTCTTCTTATGGATTAAAAGCAAACGATTTAGCAATTCAAGTATTAGCGGGTGCAGGTTACACCCGTGAATATCCGGTTGAGCAGTGTTATCGCGACAACCGTTTGAATCCTATACACGAAGGTACATATGGTATTCAGTCGCTTGATTTGCTTGGGCGTAAATTGTGGCAGGCCAATGGCAAAGGGCAGCAATTATTAATGGCTAAAGTGCAAACCACATTAAAAGGTGCCGGTAATAAGCCGCAATTAAAAGCGCTAGTGCTCATTTTTCAACAGCACTTGAATACATTTGTGCAAACCACGATGACATTGGGTAAAGTCTTACAAAGCGGCGATGTAAAAAAAGGATTGGCAAACTCTGCATTGTATTTAGATATGATGGGGAAAATAGTTATTTCGTGGTTATGGTTAGAAATGGCAGATAAAGCGATCGAGGCGTATACCGATTCGAACGATGAGTCCGATCACGCTTTTCTAGCCGGTAAGCTTCAAGCCGCACAGTATTTTATTAAATGGGAATTGCCAGAGATAGAACATTTGGCAGCATTGTTAAGTGGTTTTGATTCAACATGTTTAGATATGCAAGAAAATTGGTTTTAAAGGAGAGGTTGTTATGAGTGACAAAATAATTGTTGAAAGTCGTGATCATATATTAACCATTACGTTTAACCGACCAGAAAAATACAATGCACTAGACCCAGAGAGTTATCATATTCTGGCCAAAGCATTGTACCAATTACAAACGGATGATGATTTGCGTGTGGGTATCATTCAAGCCAACGGCGATCATTTTACATCGGGGTTAGAGCTTGATAAATGGGTGCCTATTTTTGCAAAAGGGGAGGCGCCTAAGTTACCGCCAGAGCACATAGACCCTTATGGTATTCAAGGTGAACAATTAACCAAGCCGGTTGTTTTGGCGGCACAAGGGTTGTGTTATACATCGGGTTTAGAGCTATTACTGAATACGGATATCCGCATTGCGACAAAAGATGCGCGCTTTGCTCAACTTGAAGTGCAGCGTGGTATTTATCCCTGCGGCGGCGGTACGATTCGCTTACCTGAAGAAATTGGCTGGGCCAATGCTCAGCGTTATTTATTAACAGGTGATGAGTTTTTTGCAGAGCAAGCTTTGCAATGGGGAATGCTACAAGAGATTGTTGATCGAGATCAGTTGCATATTCGCGCTCGCGAATTAGCGACAAAAATAGCCGATGCAGCGCCTCTTGGTGTACAAGCAGCGCTGCGTTCATCAAAGCTAGCACGCACGCAAGACCAAAACATTGCGTTACATTCGGTGTTTGATGACATGCCGAAGGTGATGCAAAGCGAAGATGCCAGCGAAGGTGTTCGTTCATTTTTAGAACGCCGTAAAGCACACTTCCAGGGTAAGTAAGTTCTTTGTGTTATGCGTCTATCATAAAGCGCTTAACCATGCATACCGCTTAAAGAGAAAGATAGAAACAAAATCGACTTGATTAAAGCCCGCTAAGCGGGCTTTTTTTTGCCTGATGTTAAGTGTGCGATAACGCATTTTATATGGTTTTAGGGCATAAAACTGTAAATAACAATCAATTTTTATCTTAATTCGATAATAATTGATTGTTTTTTAATGTCTAATGTGCCAATCTTCACCTACTCTCAAGCATGACTAAGGCGAAAGGCATATGAATAATAGATCCAGCGTTAAAAGATTTAGCTTATGGATACACAGGGCATTATCGGCAAGTTTTGTGATGACACCTGTGTATTATATCTTTTATTGGTTTTTGGTCGGTCACGATACCCGCTCTTTCGTGCTTGATACCTCAAACCCGGCTGCGGTTGGCTCTTATGAATTGCCACTTCAATTACAAATGGCGGGTTTCTTCTCAAGCTTATTTCCTATGATTATTCTTATGTGTGTGTTGTTTTATTTAAGAAAAATATTCTCATCCTATAAAGAAGGCATAATTTTTTCATTTGAGCACGTGGTCTTATTTAAAAAAATAGCCAAGTATTTAGCAATCTGGGTTCTTCTAACCGTTATATATGAAACGGTTAAGAGCGTATTGTTTTCATTAGGTAACCCAGTAGGGGAGCGTATGTTGACGGTCACTTTTGGCTCTGAAGAAATAACCGTAATATTGGTTTCTGTGTTTATCTACGTGATTGCCTGGGTAATGAATGAAGGTCGTGTGTTGGCTGAAGAAAACCAGATGACAATATAACGTGAGCTAATTATGACGATTAGAATTAATTTAGACCTTATGCTTGTTAAGCGAAAAATGAAGTCCAATGAGCTCGCAAAGTTGATTGGTATTTCTGAGCAAAACCTATCAATCTTGAAAAGAGAGAAAGCGAAAGCGATCCGAATCACAACACTGGATGCAATTTGTAAATATCTTGAATGCCAGCCAGGGGATATTTTAGAGTTCACAGACGAAGAGCTAACTGAGTAATATTATTTTACATTTATGTGCCTGAATAACATTAGGCCGCTGACAACTTAAAATATTTAAGCCCGCTGTGCGGGCTTTTTTTTGGCTGTTAATATATGGAATTTGACGAAACGGTCAGAAAAATATTAATTTACTGAAGCGAAAAAGTAATGACTTAGATCAGGGGTTGTTACAATGTTTGTCATGCATTCTCATACCGATCATCACGCCTGTAGCGATATTTTTCGTAGCCTTATTTTTACTGGATCAACTTATATTATTTGTAAGTTTTTGATATTACTCAATAATTATTATTTTTAGCTTTTTCTAGTTATTTTTTATGACTTTAACCGTCTAGTTTAAACGGCTTAGACCTAAAATGAGTCTGGTGCTTTAACTCTAAAGCAGTCTTTGATTTATTAAAATGATTCGATAACTATCTAAAACAGTTTGATGAGCTGCGTTTATTTTTTAATAATTATATGGCTGTCATATTAAGAACGGATATTTCAACAAAGGTGATATATGGAAGCATTAGAGAACAAAACCTACGATGAAATTGCACTGGGTGATCAGTGTGTTTATAAAAAAACATTAACCGAAGCCGATTTAATTTTGTTTGCTGTGGTCTCTGGTGATGTTAATCCAGTACACCTTGATGAAGAGTTTGCACGAAACTCTGTGTTTAAGGAGCGTATTGCACATGGTATGTGGTCGGGCTCATTGGTGTCCGCTACTTTGGCAACGGTTATGCCGGGGCCTGGTACTATTTATTTGAATCAATCTTTGAATTTCCTTCGCCCAGTAAAATTAGGCGATACCTTGTCGGTAAAGTTAACAGCCCAACAAAAAAATGATGAAAAGCATACGGTTGTATTTAATTGTGAAGTTGTAAATCAAGATGGCAAGCGTGTATTAGAAGGGGAGGCCAAAGTAATTGCCCCCACTAAAAAAATAATTATAGCCAAACCTGAGTTGCCAAAAATTACTATTGGTGGGCCAGTATTGAGCGAAATTGCATGAAAATAAATGTTGAATTTGATTTAACACCAGATGAGTTTCGTCAAGCAATGGGGTTGCCAGATGTGCAGGGATTGCACGAAGAGATCATCAGTACCATTGTTGAAAAAATGAAAAATGCTGAAGACGGATACGATGCTTTTTCATTGCTGAAGCCTTATTTAAATACCAGTATGCAAACAATGGAAAGTGCACAAAAAGGATTTTTTGACACACTATTTAATATGACCTCTAAGCACGAAAGTAAATGAATTTAAATTGATCTTGTTTTACTAAAACAAAGGACTGTCTTAGGGAGATCAATTTAAGCAATTAGGACTATTCTAAAAACCAACCTCAAGGAGAGGAAAATGCAAGAAAACATCATGAATGCGTTCACAGAGCAAGCAAAAAGCTTCTATTCACCACTTAATAAGCTGAGTGCTTTGATGGTTGAGAATATGGAGAAAATGACGGAGTTCCAATTGGAGTCAATTAAATCATATGCTGACATTACGATGTCACAAATGAAAAAAGCGGTTGATGTAAAAGATGCTGAATCATTACGCTCTTTTTCTACATCTCAAACGGAAGCAGCGGCTACCGTTAATAAAAAAATCATGGAAGATGCAAAATCATTGTCAGATTTAGCGAATGATTTTAAATCTCAAGTTGAAGCCGTTTGGCAAGAAGCGCGTCCTGCTTCAAAGCCGGCTGAGAAAAAAGCAACAAAAACAGCGTAAAGCAAATCAAGCCACATCTTTGATGTGGCTTTTTTAATTAAATCAAGGATAGGGTATGTCACAGGAAAGTCTGAATATTGAAGAAACCGTTAATGATTTCATCGGTATGTCAGTGAAAGCAAGTGAGCAGTTCTCTGATATTTTAGAAAGTTTAACGTCTCGAAAAACATCAGAAGATGATCCTGCTGCTACCGTAATGTCTGATTTTAATGAGGCATTTTCTGAGTTTAGTGATAAGTTGATGCAAAACCCCGCTGCTATTGTCGGTCAACAAATGCAGCTAATGAATAAACAGATGGCGTTATGGCAACATACCGCATTAAAATTCATGGGGCAAGATTCTGAACCCGTCATTGAACCTGACTCTTCAGATCGCCGGTTTAAAGACGATGACTGGCGCTCAAATCCACTGTTTGATTACTTGAAGCAAAACTACCTGCTGCATGCTGATGCTATCCATAATATGGTTGATAGTGTTGATGACTTATCCGAATTAACCAAAAATAAAGTAGACTTTCTTGTTCGTCAGTATGTTAACGCCTTATCACCTAGTAACTTTGCAGGTACGAATCCAGAAGTCGTTCGCAAAACCATTGAAACTGGCGGCGCTAATTTATTGAAAGGTATGGAGCAGCTTTCCCATGATTTAAAAGACAGTTTTGGCGGTTTAAATATTGCAATGTCCGATAGCAGTGCATTTAAAGTTGGCCAGAATGTTGCAACAACGCCGGGATCTGTTGTTTATGAAAATGATTTAATTCAGCTCATTCAATATACACCAACCACAAAAAGCACATTCAAAACTCCGTTGTTAGTTATTCCACCTTTTATTAATAAATACTATATTTTAGATTTGCGGGAAAAAAATTCATTACTAAAATGGCTGGTTGATCAAGGTCATACTGTATTTTGCATTTCATGGGTTAATCCTGGTCCTAGCCTTAGAAACAAAGAATTCAACGATTACATGCAACAAGGACCACTAGCAGCACTAGACGCTATAAAACAAGCAACAGGTGAAGCTGAGGTAAACGCAGTGGGTTATTGTTTAGGCGGTACTTTGCTAGCGGCTACATTAGGCTATATGAAAAAAACTAACGATCATCGTATTAAATCGGCGACGTATTTAGCAACCCTCATTGATTTTTCTGACCCTGGCGAAATTGGTGTGTTTATTAATGAAACAGCAATCAGTGCATTAGAAAAACAAATGAATGCATTAGGCTATTACGATGGTCGTATGATGGCATTTAGTTTTAATTTGTTACGTGAAAATGATCTTTTCTGGTCGTTTTTTATTAATAACTATTTAAAGGGTGAGCGCCCAATGGCGTTTGACTTATTATACTGGAACACCGACGGTACAAACCTTCCTGCTACCATGCACAGCTTTTATTTACGTAATATGTATTTGCATAACAGACTAAAAGATAAAGATGGAATTCAATTAAATGGACAAGGGATTGACCTTTCTCAGGTGGATGTGCCGTCATACTTTCTCTCTTTAGCTCAGGATCATATTGCAAAATGGCAAACCACTTATAAAGGCGCTCAGCTTTTTAAAGGCGATGTTAAGTTTGTATTAGGTGGTTCCGGCCATATAGCGGGTGTAGTAAACCCACCAAGTGCCAATAAATATGAGTACTGGACCAATGATCAATTGGCCGCTAATTCATCAGAGTGGTTCAAGCAAGCTAAGCGTAACGAAGGTTCTTGGTGGGTGAATTGGCAAGAATGGGTTGCAAACAAAACAGAAGGCAATGTACCCGCGCGTACTCCGGGGCAAGGCGAAATTGACGTGATTGAGCCTGCGCCAGGACGTTACGTATCAAAACGTATTGTAGATGTTATAAACACATAATAAAAAGACATAATAAAAATTAGCAGTAGGCCTTTTTACCGAGCTTAATCAGCTCGGTTTTTTTATGTCTGTCGTTTAATTCACAGTTAAGGTACTTATTTTATTGAAAGTTAAAAAACCTCAATTGTTACTAATAGGTGCTATCTCTATCTAGGGCTAATCATTTACTAAGGAAGCGTTTTATGAAATAGGCGCTATAAAGTAGTCATTAAATGCCACCAAATTCTATGATGTGCTGTATTTAGCTGAACCCTTTAAAATGGTGGGTGCCTTTATGTAGGTTAATCATTAATTGATTTTCATGGTTAGAATAGGGCTTGCATCTATGTGTCAATGAAATGTGCCAGCATTATTTGCATAAATACAATGAGTTATTTGATTTGGTTGATATTGTGTCACTATTTTCATTTTTGATCAGTTTGACCTTAATGCCAAAATTGTCGATTATTGTGACGAGAGAGAAGCAATATAAAAGAGCGGAAAATGAAACGAGCGAGTATGATGCTCATTGTTTTATTGTAAAAAGCGCTGAAAGTTGTGATTCAGCTAGGACCAAACTCAAATTTTATATATTTAAAGGAAAACAAATGAAAATGTATTCGCTATTTATGTGTGCTTTATTAGTCTTGGCACCTAATGCCTTTGCAGATTGGACATTGCAAACTGAAGAATCACTGCTTAATTTTGTATCAATTAAGAAGGATGCAATCGCAGAAATTAGCCACTTTAAACAATTTAATGGCTCGATTGATGAAAAAGGTAAATTATCAGTATCGGTTGACCTCTCTAGTGTCGATACAAAAATAGGTATTCGTGATGAACGATTAAAAAATAATTTTTTCAATGTTTCTAAGTACGCGAATGCCATGTTAACAGGCAATGTTGAAATATCTCGTGCATCAAGCTTAGAGAATGGTGACTATTACACCGATTTAGTCAACTTAACGCTATCGCTTCATGGTGTTGATAAACAAGTTCAAGCCGAAGTGACCATTGTGAAACTAAATGAAAACAAATGGCTAGTGAGCTCGGCTAAGCCAGTTATTGTCAATGCAGGCGATTATAAGTTGGCAGAAGGTATCGAAACGTTAAAAAAATTAGCGGGACTACCGAACATCAGTTTAGCGGTGCCAGTTACCTTTGAACTTATATTTAAGAAATAACGCATATAAAAGCAGTGTTCAAATAAAGCACTGCTTTACTGATATTTATGAATGATCAATTTGAAAAAAATGGCTACATTTTATTAGAATCTTTTTTTTCTGATGATACGTTGGCTAGTATAAGAGAAATTCTTATATCTTTTCATGCAGCGTGGAAAAAGAAATACGAGAAATTCTATACAGAAAAAGCCATTAACTCGGCCTATATCACGAAACAAGGTGAGCTTGATGAGGCTTATCGGTTTGCTCTTTTTCAGTTTTTAACCAGTAACAAGTTTGCGTATGTCGTCAGGTCGATTTTTATTGAGCCTCCAATATTTATGAATACTCAATTGTTTTTTGATCCGTTTAATCATGGCCAAAAAAATTATTGGCATCGAGACCCGCAATATCACTTATCAATCGATGAGCAAAAAGCAGCCTTGTCAGGCCCAGAAGTCGTACACTTTCGCATTCCTTTGTTTAATGAGCCGGGTATCGAGTTGATTCCGAACACGCATAAACGTTGGGATTCCCCCCATGAGCAAGCGGTGAGGTTAGAAGAGTGTGGGCATAAGAGTAGCGAGAATTTAGGTGAGGGGCTTTCTATTGAGCTTAAGGCAGGTGATTTGCTTGTGTTCTCTGCCAATATGATTCATCGAGGCTTGTATGGCCAAGATCGGTTGTCATTGGATGTGTTATTTTGTGATAACCACCCAGATTTAATGGGCTTTATAGATAGGGATGGGTATCCAAAAGATGACGATTATGAGCGCCTTGATAATATATGGATGTTTATCCAGTAGTTGGGTAGAATGCCGAGAATAGGATATATGTTCTCAGGTAAGGGTTTGTCATGAGAGAAAGTTTAAAGAAAAAAATAATTGAAGTATGTGATAAAAAAATAGCATCAAAAGGGCCCACTGTCGGTCTTTCTTTTTATGCATTTTTTGCCAACAAGAATGACGACCCTGAGCTGTTGATGGAAGCAGCGACTTGGTGGATCATGACACACAAGTTAGACCATTTCGAAAAGGCGGTTAAAATCAAAAAAATGGTTCAAATTTAATTATCGGTTGATTCATAAAGCGGGCTTGTTA
>NZ_JBREXD010000004.1:0-50201 GCF_052920985.1 Pseudomonas sp. HK3 | reverse complement strand
TGACTTCTTCTGCTACGCTGCTTTGCTCTTCTGCCGATATAGAAACCAATTCATTCATTTGGTTAATGGTGGCGATGGATTGCAGAATACTATTGAGTGATTCACCTGTATTTTTAGATTGATTAACGGCTTCTTCGGCTTGGTTTTTAGATTGCTCCATCACTTCTACCGCTTGTGATGCATTCACTAATAGACTTCTGAACAATATTACCAATTTCGGAGGTGCTTTCGGCGGTACGTCCCGCCAGTGTTCTGACTTCATCGGCAACGACAGCAAAGCCTCGGCCTTGCTCTCCTGCGCGAGCGGCTTCAATCGCGGCGTTAAGTGCCAATAAATTTGTTTGTTCGGCAATGTTGCCAATGTCTTGAGAGGCAGACGCAATTTTTTCTACCTCATTCGACAATGCTTGAATAACGGTCTGCGCATTATCAATGTTACTGGCAAGTGTACTAATGCCTTCAATATTGTGTTGCACAATTTGCTGGCTAGATTGGGACTCGGCATTGGCTTGCTGTGTGGCTTCGGATGCTTGACCGGCATTGCTGGATACCTCGATTGAGGTTTGTGCCATTTCTGTAATGGCCGTGGCCACTTGGTGGATTTTACCTTGTTGATTTTCGATGCCTTCGCGCGTGTGCTGTGCAATTCTTTGTACGTCTTCAGTACCTTTAGTGACGCCTAATGCTAGATTGGCGAGCACCTTGATCATGAGTTGCAAGTGAGTTGCAAAGGCATTAAAACGATTAACAAGCATACCGATTTCATCTTGTGCAGATGTTTCAAGGCGAACAGTTAAATCCCCTTTACCAGTCGACATACCTTCGAGTTCTTTAATGATTTTATAAAGATTACTGGTGATGCTATTGGCAATAATTAATGAGGCTGTAAGGATAATGCAAAGAATGACAAATGCGATGATCATGCCGGTAGTAAGGGACAACCGGCCTTCTTCTTTCGCATGACCGAGGCGTTCAGCAAAGTCCTTATGAGCTTCAGTACGAAACTCTTTGAGTGAGTTGCTAAAAGCATCATAATCGCGGTTCATATTCTTAGCTTGAGCGCGAATGTCACTTAATGGCATTTCGCCATTAATAATGCCCACCGTCAGGCTGGTGGCTGTTGTCATATAATCAGACAGCTGCTGCTTCAGTGATTGTGCTTTGCTTTTGTATTGAGGTGCGAAGGTTTCAATTTTTTTAAGTAACTCTTCGATTGTTTGTTGATGCTGATTGGCTTTTTTAATGGAGCCCAGTTCACCTTCAGAAATGGCTTCTTGCATGGAGGAGCGTGCCGCAAATAGTTCTAACCAAATAACCCCCACAGTCTCTAGGGCAGGGTAGTTAATTTTTTGAATGCGCTCCAAGCGTTGGTCATTGGTTTGTATGGCCTTGAAGTGATAGGCGATATAACTGGCAAAGCCTAATGCACTAATTAAGGTGATGCTGAGGATTTTATATTTGAGTGAAAATTTAGAGAAGATTGCCATGTGCATCCTTGGCGAAAAATAGTGTGAGATACCTATTTGGTTTAGCCAAAGATGTGACAAGGGGCAAGCGGATGGCCCAATTAAACTAATATTTGATATACGAAAAAGCCCAGTACTCATACAAAAGTCTGGGCTTTAAAGTTTTGGCAATACTTTTTGTTACTTTATGCCACCTGGATAGGGATGGCATTGGATGTGTGGCTAACTTCGTTACCGTCAGCTAAGTATATTAGGCGAGGCTTGTAGGCGTTTAGCTCTTCATCGCTATAGCCTGAGTAAGCGCAAATAATCACACGCTGGCCTACTTCGGCTAGGTGTGCGGCTGCGCCATTTACCGAGATGATACCGCTGCCTTCTTCGCCGCGTATGGCATAAGTGGTGAAGCGCTGGCCATTCTCAATATTATAAATTTGAATTTGTTCGTTTTCGAAAATACCGGCCATATCCAGTAGGTTACCATCAACGGCACACGAACCTTCGTATTCCAAAACGGCGTGAGTAACACGGGCTTGGTGCAGTTTGGCTTTAAGCATAGTGGATTGCATGTGTACAACCTTATTCAAAACGGGTGTGTCTTGACGGGTAAGGTCACTTGTCCTTACCCCCAACAGCCTAGATGGCGGGGCGCAGTATGCCCGAAGCGTTTTTAGGATTCAATCACGCTTAGGGCATGCAAAGGGGTCTTATTTATTTAAGCTGATGCGCAAATTATCGATTAAGCGTGCCTTGCCTAAAATGGCAGCGACCAACACGACCAGTTCAGCATCATCTGATGTGGCTGGGCGTAAACTGTTGGCGTCACGTACTTCGATATAGTCGGGTTTAAAGCCGAGCTTGGTCAATTCTTTTTTTGCAGCCTCACCGAGGGCTTTGAAATTAGAGGCGCCGTCTTGAATCTTATGAGAGATTTCATTAAGAACACGATAAATATGGCCAGCGGTTTTTTTTTCTTGCGCGCTTAAGTAATTATTACGAGAACTCATGGCTAGGCCATTTTCCTCGCGACAAGTAGGGACACCCACCACGTCAAATGGAAGATTCAAATCATTGACCATTTTACGAATAACGGCTAATTGCTGGAAATCTTTTTCACCAAAGAATGCGGCGTCTGGCTGTACCATATGAAACAGTTTACTAACCACTGTTGCAACACCATCAAAGTGACCTGGGCGTGATTTACCACATAAACCTTCGCTCACAACCGGTACGCTGACCGTGGTTTGTGCGTCTTGGCCGTGCGGGTACATCTCATCAACACTTGGGAAGAACAGAAGGTCACAGTCACGGTCACGTAAGTGTTCTTGGTCTGCGGCCAAAGTACGTGGGTAACGACCAAGGTCATCAATGTCATTAAATTGCAGTGGGTTAATAAAAATACTGGCGACAATGAAATCGCATTCTTCAGATGCTTGATCCACTAAAATCATGTGGCCTTCATGCAAGTTACCCATGGTCGGCACAAAACCAATACGCTTGCCCGCATCGCGAGCCGCTTTTACTTCGGCTTGTAACTGTGCAATGGTTTCAACGGTTTTCATGATTTAAATCCATGTTCAGGTGCAGGGAAAACACCTTGCTTAACTTCTTCGTTGTAGGCGGCAAATGCTTCAGAAATTGTGCGCCCTTCAACCATATAATTTTTTACAAACTTAGGGATGTGTCCTGGATTCATACCCAGCATGTCATAACATACCAGTACCTGAGCATCGGTATCACTGCCAGCGCCAATACCAATAACGGGAACGCCAACGCTTTCTGTTAGACGTTTAGCAAGCTCGCTTGGGACACATTCAAGCAGCAATACATCGGCTCCTGCGGCTTCCATGGCTTTGGCATCAAGAATCATTTGCTCGGCGACCGCTTCTTCGCGGCCTTGTACTTTATAACCGCCAAACTTGTGAACGTATTGAGGCGTCAGGCCTAGATGAGCACAGACAGGAATGCCGCGTTCGCTCATGGCTGAAACGGTATCCACAAGCCAAGCACCGCCCTCAAGCTTCACCATTTCGGCACCTGCTTGCATGAGCGCAGCAGCACTGTCGATGGCTTGCTCTGTTGTGGCGTATGTCATGTAAGGCATGTCAGCCATCAGTAATGCGCCCTGATTGCCTTGTTTTACCGCGGCAGTGTGATAACACATGTGCTCTAAGGTAACGGGAACGGTACTGTCTTGGCCTTGTAGTACCATGCCCAGAGAATCACCAACCAGTAACGACATCAATGCCTGCGGCACTGGCCAAGTGTGCAAAGGTTGCATCGTAGGCGGTGACCACGGTGAATTTTTCCTTGTTACGCTTACACTGGTGCAGGGTGTTAATGGTGGTTTTACTCATAAGCAGGCTCACTGTTTTAATATGGTGCGTATAGTCCAGATCTAGACGGAGTAAGTCAAATGCCTTTTTTCACTGGCTCAAGATCAAAGGCGAGTGCTGTTAAGAAATCACTGAAATCTAAGCCACCCTCAAAGCGTAAACTTGGGGATAAATCGGCCAACGGATACAGTACAAAGCCTCTTTCATGCATATGAGCATGAGGGACGATTAGCCGCGGTGTGCGTATTTGAGCGGACCCATACAGTAACAAGTCGAGATCAAGGCTGCGCTCTCCCCAGTGACGAAGGCGTTTGCGTCCATGGCTGTTTTCAATGGATTGTAAAAGGTCTAGCACATCGTGTGGGCCCAGCTGGGTTTGAACGTGTGCCACCGCATTGATAAAGTCAGGCTGATCTTGAGGGCCTACGGGCTTGCTTTGATAAAGGGGGCTAATGCGTGCGTGACGTAGGTGTCGATGCTGAGCAAGTTCATTAAATGCTTGCTCAACATGCTGTAATGGCTGGTCTAGATTGCTGCCTAGACCTATGAAAATATCGACCCAGGCTCTCATGGCGTAACCTATTCAGTTGGGCCGTTGCGACGTCTAGGTCGGCGATCTGATCGAGGTTTACGTTCTCTATCGCGATCACGGCTTCGGTCTAGGTGTTCTTGCTTAGCTTGCGCCATGATGTGAGCATTATCTTTTTGATACTGCGTCCACCACTTGCCAGCCCCCGCTAGTTCCTCGCCTGCTTGCTCTCGCAATAACAAGAAATCATAAGCGGCACGAAACTTCGGATGAACCAAAATACTTTCTAAATGTTTTTTAACGCGACGTTCTAAGCGACGCTGCATATCCCAAATATTACGCACCATATCGGTAAAGCGTCTTGGTATCGCGGTGTGGGATTGCTGATTGCTGAGCACTTGGCTAGTAGCCTGATGATAAGCGGCCGCTGGCGGCATACCTTGTTTCTCAAATGTTTTTTGTGATTCTAAAACACACGGCCACAGGAACACAGACACTAAAAAAGCAGGGGTTAGGGTCTTGCCTTGGGCAACACGTTCATCACTATTGGCTAACGCTTGAATCACTAGACGACGATAAAAGTCGTTTTCTGCGATGCACTGTTGAGAGTGAGGGAATAACTCGGCGAATAAACCGTATTGCTCCAGTAACTCAAAGGTACGCTCGGCGTAGCCAGCCATAAACAACTTGAGAACCTCGTCAAATAAACGAGCGGCAGGCACGTCGGCCATGAGTGGCGCGAGCTCATTAATAGGCGCAGCGGTTGCTGGCTCTATATTGAAGTCGAGCTTGGCGGCAAAACGCACGGCCCGTAACATACGAACCGGGTCTTCGCGGTAGCGTGTTTCAGGGTCACCAATTAAGCGAATGTTTCGACGTTTAAGGTCTTGCATGCCGCCTTCATAGCTGCGCACAGAGAAATCTTTGATGTCGTAATAAAGAGCATTGATTGTAAAGTCACGACGCACCGCATCTTCATCGATGGTGCCATAAACGTTATCGCGCAATAACATGCCGGAATCGCTGGTTTTAGACTGCTGTTTGCCTTGTGCGTTTTCATGATGACCACGCAGGGTCGCCACTTCAATCACATCACGACCATACACCACGTGTACTAAGCGAAAGCGTCGACCGATTAAACGTGAATTACGAAACAGTTTATTAACTTGTTCTGGGCTGGCGTTAGTGGCCACATCGAAATCTTTAGGGTGCATGTCGAGTAATAAGTCGCGCACGCCACCGCCCACCAAGTAGGCTTCAAATCCGGCTTTTTTAAGCCGGTAAAGAACTTTTAATGCATTCTCGCTAATGTTGTCACGGCTAATGTCGTGATCATTGCGTGAGATGACCTGTACTTTCCCATTGGAACGGGTAGCGGATTTCTTTAGTTTTGAAATAAGACGTTTAAGCATGGTCAGATAGGGAGCGTAATTTGTGGAAATGGGATAGCGAAATAATGATAATTTTAAGCCATAAGCTGATTTTAAAGGAGTTGGCAGTGTACAGAAGTTAAACACAAACGCAACCAAAGTAGGGCATTTAGCCTATAGACGGTCGTTTCTTTATAATAGGGTTGAGATAAGGGGAGTAAAAAAATGTCGAGGGCAGCTTTATTATTGTTATTTGTGCTGCCCAGATTCGATTCGAGTGTTTTATTATTTTTATTATTATTGAGTGTCGAATTGTGTTTTGAGTATCTGGTGCGCCCTTGTTGTTATTTTAATAATGGGTCACTACACACTCAGAACACGAATTCTGCTGGCCTGTTATTTTAATTATTTTGGCCCATAACGTTAAAATGACTTTTTTATTTTTATTGATGTCTATTTAACATTACGTGCGAACCCACTTTATTATTTTTGTTTGTGTGGATGTCGCTAGTGATATTAATAAAGCATTTGCCGTGCCAATTTTCTAAAACCCTTTGTATTCAATGGCTTACAGGTATTTTTTGGTTTTCTATTCGCAACCTGCCAGAGGTTTGTTACCTAAGGTCACCTTTTTTAGGCGCAAAATGGGCACTTGGGTAACGCAGGTAACAACTTGTCGCACATTTACTAAACAATATGGGAATTTTTTGCTAGTAGGATTGTCTGGCACAAGGAGCTTATACATTTATTGTTAATATAATCAGTAATTTAGCGATAACTAATGTAATAGATGAAAAATGAGTCAGGGTGTTGTCGATAACTTGGAGTGTTAAAGCAATAAGCGGTGTTATGGCTTAAATAAATCAAGCAAATTGCTTTAGGTTCGTCCCGCTTGTGGCGCTAAAACCCAAAGCAATCAGCTTCAGATGCCTATTATTATTTTTATTAATGGCCCGATGCCTAGGTGACGATTGTTATTTTTATTATGACCACTTAAACACCAATCATAGCTGCTTTGTTATTTTTATCCGTGCAGCAATGTGACTTGTTGTGTCTATTGCACGGGATGTGCCAGTTGTAATAAGTTTAAATAAAACAATAGGTTACGATTATTTTTTGATTGCAATGCCTGTTGCGACAACATAACTGTTACTTTATTTGACGCTTTAGGGCTTAGTCTTGGGGCGACAGGTAACATTTTGACGCTAGGTAACACGCCCACAAAAAAGCCGCGCGGATGGCGGCTTGCTGTTTGGTTTAATGGTATTGACGATTATTTGGCTTTTTTACGTGGAATCCCTAAGCGCTGGCGACGCTCCCACAAACTCTTGCGGCTAATGCCGAGTTTTTGCGCCAGTTCGGTCTCGGTCATTTTGTCTTCATTTTCGAGTACAAAGTGTTGGAAGTAATCATCAAGGGAAAGCTCGGATGGGTTCACATCAAACGTCTCTGCTGCCGTGTTGTTCCTTTGCAATGATGCCATCATAGAGGCGGGCACTTTGTCGTCATTGGTGATTTCAATGGCCATGGCTTCAGCGGTAATGGCTTCACCGTCGTTTAATATGACGGAACGCTCTACTGCGTTCTCTAGTTCTCGCACATTACCAGGCCAAGAATACGAGCCGATGTCACGTTTACATTGATTAGAAAATTCCAGTAGCGGGCGATTTAATTTTGTACAGGCTCGTTCCAGTAGTTTGTGTGCCAGTTCGAGCACATCGTCACCACGATCACGTAATGGCGGCAGTTTTAGCTCGACGACATTAAGGCGGTAATATAAATCTTCACGGAACTCGCCTTTTTTGGCCAGCTCTTTTAGGTTGCGGTGTGTGGCGGCCACAAGACGGACATTTACTTTTTTGCTTTGCACACTGCCGACGCGGCGAATCTCACTTTCTTGCAATACGCGTAACAAACGAGCTTGTGCTTCAAGTGGCAGTTCTCCAATTTCATCTAAAAATAAGGTACCGCCATCCGCCGCCTCTACTAAGCCTTGACGCACAGATGTGGCACCAGTAAACGCGCCTTTTTCATGACCAAATAATTCAGATTCAATTAATGTTTCAGGGATAGCTGCGCAGTTCACACTAATCAGGGGGGCGTCACAGCGTGGGCTTTGGTCGTGAATAGCACGGGCTACGAGTTCTTTACCGGTACCCGATTCGCCTAAAATTAAGACGGTTGCATCGGTTGGGCTGACTTTGCCGATTTTTTTAAACAGGTCCAACATAGGCGGGCAGCTGCCAATGATGCCGTTGGTTGGGTGCACTTTTTGAATTTCTTGTTTAAGCACATGATTTTGCCGAGCGAGGCTGCGTTCTTTTAGTATGCGCTGTACGGCGATGAGCATTTCATCGTGATCAAAGGGTTTTGCGATGTAATCAACGGCCCCCATTTTCATCGCATCAACCGCGCTTTTTAGGCTGGCATAGCTGGTCATAATGAGTACCGGTGTGTTTTTGGCAAGCTCGATCAACTCTGTGCCGTGGCCACCAGGTAAACGTAGATCACTGATGATTAAGTCAAATTGGTCTAGGTCAAACTCTTTTGCGTCGGTGAGCGTCGGGGCTTCTTCAACGCTGTATTCGTTGCGTTCTAACAAGCGACGCAAGGCGCTACGAATGACTTTTTCGTCTTCTACAATGAGAATTTGGGTCATTGAATTTCCTTGTTTATACGTTCGATTCGCCTTGGAATCGAGGTAAGCTAATCACCACACACGTCCCCGAGCCTTTAATTTCATCGGCAGGGCTGTGTATGTTTATGTGTCCGTAATGCTCTTCAATAATGCTGTACACCAAAGAAAGGCCGAGGCCGGTGCCTTTGCCAACTTCTTTGGTGGTGAAGAACGGTTCAAAAATTTGTTCGATGGTGTCGGCATCAATGCCTGAGCCTTGGTCGATGACTTTGATGGTAATGGAGTGTTTTTCTATTTCGCTTTCGATGCGGATGACGGTACCAGCTGGGCTTGCGTCCCGCGCGTTGCTCAATAAGTTGACGAACACTTGCTGTAAGCGTTGTTCGTCGCCCAGCACGATGCAGTGATCGTCACAGTTATTTTCAAAGCGGATGTCATGGGTGCGGTCACTTAGTAGCAATAAGTCGATGGCATCTTGACTGCATTCTTTCATGTCCACTGGGCCTTGCTCTTTGTGCTGCAAGTGATTGCCTGTGTGAGAAAAATTGACCAGAGATTGCACGATGCGTGTCACCCGATGGGTCTGCTCTAGAATTTGCTCGCCAATTTCGAGTAAGTGCGGGTTGTTTGTTTCGTATTTTATATCTTGCGCAAGACAGGCGATTCCCGTGATTGGGTTGCCGATTTCATGGGCAACACCTGCGGCCAATCGGCCGATTGATGCGAGGCGCTCGCTGTGGATAAGTTCTTCTTCTAGCAACTGTGTATCGGTTTGATCTTCTAGCAAGATAACTAGGCCACCGTATTCGTGATTTTCTGGATTTTCTAAAATCCCTTTGTGTAGGTTGATCCAGCGTGGGCGACCGCTCACTTCGATGGTCTTTTTATGTAGATGACTGTTGGAATCATTAATAAAATCTAATAACAAGCTACGTAAAGGCTCTCTTAAATTGCTGAGCTTGCTGCCTACTACATCATCGGCTGGGATTTGAGTTTGCTCAACAAGGGCGCTGTTCCACATCAGTATTTCGCCGTCACTGCCTAGGCTACACGCTCCCATTGGTAATGATTCTAGAGTTTGGCGGTGGAAACGGCGCAAGCTATCAAGCTCAGCCGCTAAGCCGGTTAGACGTGAGTGGTAGGCCTCTAAGCCTTTTTCAATAAAATGAATATCATGGCTGGCTTGCAGTTCACTTGAATATTTATAGGGCAACCATTGATTGACCAGACTATGGGCAACGGATGGACCCATTAGGCCCGATAGGTTGACTTCAATTCGCCCGCGCAATCGACGTAATTGATAGGGGCGATTTTCTGAAAGTTTGAGGCTTAAATCTTCCAGCGCTTGCTGAACTTCGCGTTTGGCAGCTTGTTCACCTAAAGGCTCACTTAGGGAGGCAATAAATTCGTCAGCGTTGTTATGAACTAATTCTTTACGCTGAGGTGCACTGAGCGTGTCAATTGAGCACGCCTCTGCAGCGCTGGATTCAATTGGGCGTGTTGGGCTAATTAATGAGACAAATACAAAAACAACTGCGTTGACCAGTACCGAAGAGGTGGCCGCCAAATACCAATTCTCATGAGACGTTGGCGGTAAAAACGGCTGTAACCAGTCTAGCGTTTGATAGTTCAGTAGCGGCAGTAGCATGGACCAAAGCCATACCAGCATGCCGCACACTAAGCCACTTACAAAGCCTTGGCGATTAGCAGAGGGCCAATACAATACGGCCAGCACGCCAGGCAAGAACTGCAATGTGGCCACAAACGCAATAATTCCCAGCTCGGCTAAATCTTTGCCCTGAGCAAAAAAACGGTAAAAGCCATAACTGGCTGCAAATAGCGCCACAATGAGCCAGCGGCGTACCCATAGCAGCCAAGCGTACATGTCTTTTTTGGGGTTAGGTTGAAAGGCGGGCAAGACAATATGGTTTAACGTCATGGCGGCCATCGCAATGGTCGTCACAATCATGATGCCAGATGCAGCAGCCAAACCACCGGTGAACGCGATAGCCGCTAGCCACGGGTTTTCGAGTTTTAAGCCGATGCCCACTGCGAAGTATTCGGCTGGCGTGTCCACCTCTAAATAAATACCGGCCCACAAAATAGGCGGCACCATAATGGCCATGACCAATAAAAATAATGGTAAGCCCCAGCTTGCAAAACCTAAGGCGCGCGTTGATGAGTTTTCAGTAAACGCCATGTGAAACATGTGCGGCATTACTAATGCCGCAGCAAAGAACACCAACAACAGTGTGCGCCACGGGCCTTCTTGAATCGAATGTTGCATGTTTGTTAGCTTGTTATGATTGCTTTGCAGCCATGTGTCCATGCCGCCAGGGCCATCAAATACAAAATACATGGCTGCTATGCCCAGTATGCAAATGGCCACAAGCTTAATTAATGACTCGATAGCGATAGCGAATACCAAGCTTTCATGTTTTTCTCTGGGGCTAACGTGCCGTGCGCCAAATAAAATGGCAAAGGCGGTCATGACTGCGCAGTAGCCTAGGGCAATATCGATGCGGCCAAATTCGTTGTTGAGCAAGCTAAAGGTGTCGGTAACGGCTGTGATTTGCAGAGTAATGAGCGGCAGTACCGCTGCGAGCATAACCAGTGTGCTGATGGTGCCTGCCGCACGTGAGCGAAAGCGAAACGCGAATAAATCGGCAAGGGATGTCAGCTGATAATCTTTGGTAATGCGCAGTATGGGTTTTAGTAAAACAGGCGCGAGGACAAATGCGCCACTGATGCCCAAATAGTAAGTGAGGTAACCATAGCCATAATCTTGTGCCAAGCCGACACTGCCATAAAAGGCCCAAGCGCTGGCATAAACCCCCAGCGAAAGCACATAGATGGCAGGATGGCGGACCCATTTCATGGGTATCCAATTTTTTTCCACCATGTAAGCGGTAAAGAATAGGGTAAACAAATACGCCAAGATCATGCTGATCAAAGCGCCCACGCTAAAGATCATAGCTTGTCCTTCTCTTGCCAGTATTGAAGCCAAACAGAAAAGCCAATTAAGATCAGCCAGAGGGCAAATGGACGATACCAAGCGCCTTTAGGTTCTAGCCACCAGTCAATCACAACGGGTGAAAATAAAAACGCGGCAAAGACGAAAATTAAGATCAGTCTATGTACGTACATGGCTGACTCAGTATGAAAATAGGTCAGTGATGTTACTGGGGGTAACAGTTTCAGGCAAGCTTTAAGGTCGAAATGGCCATTAAGGGCTAAATTAAGCCAGCATGGTTAGGTTGAATGCGACTGGGTTGCCAGTTCTCAATGGCTTGTTTGAGCGCATCATCAATAGAATAAGTGCGCATAGCGGATGTGACATCTTGCTGTAAAAAGCTCAGCGCAGTCAGTACATTGTTTTTTGCGTCCTTGCCTTCAATTGCCGTTGCATGGTTTTGTTTGCTCAGCTTTTGGCCTTGATTGTTTATGGCTAAAGGCACATGCAGGTACTGGGGCACCTCATAATCAAGGCATTGCATGAGATAGAGCTGACGCGGGGTATTATCTAAAAGATCAACCCCCCGGACCACATGGGTAATGTTCGATGTATGGTCATCGGCTACGACGGCCAACTGGTAGGCGTAAAGTCCGTCTTTGCGTTTGAGTACTTGATCGCCTACATCGTGTCTAAGAGATTGTTGGTAATGGCCAAATACACGGTCATGTATGCCAAATACGGTATCAGGAACCTGTAAACGAGTGGCGCTGGGCGTATCGAGGCGTTGTGCTGAGCAGATACCTTGGTGTAGACCTTGGTTATGAAATAATTGCTTACGAGAGCACTGGCAGGGGAACGTAAACCCAGACCGTGAAAGCTGTGCTAATACGTGCTCATAGTGCTCATAGTGCTGGCTTTGGAATTGAATATCGTCATCCCAGTGTAAACCGTGTTGACTTAACTGTTCTGGGATACGGCTACTGGCAGCAGGGTCTTCCCGTGGAGGGTCGAGGTCCTCAATACGAAGCAACCAAGTGCCTTGGTGGGCTTTAGCGTCTAAATAACTGGCTAAGGCTGTCACAAGAGAGCCAAAGTGCAGTGGACCGGTAGGGGTCGGCGCAAAGCGACCAATGTAAGGCGTTTGAATGTTATTCATATGAAAACAAATAAGCACCTCGTAAGGTGCTTATTATCGTGGCCATGTCCTCTAGCATTAACCGCCGATTTGACGCTCTTTAATTTCGGCAAGGGTTTTACAGTCGATGCATAGATCTGCAGTTGGGCGTGCTTCTAAACGACGAACACCGATTTCGATACCACAGGTATCACAATAGCCGTAGTCATCTTTTTCGATTAATTCGACGGTTTTCTCAATCTTTTTGATTAACTTACGCTCACGGTCACGTGTGCGCAGCTCAAGACTGAATTCTTCTTCTTGGCTAGCGCGGTCGTTAGGGTCAGCGTAATTCTCCGCGTCAGTCTGCATGTGCATTTTGGTGCGGTCTGCTTCTTCCATTAACTCCTGTTTCCAGTTGTTAAGGATCATTTTGAAGTGGGTCTTCATTTCAGAACCCATGTACTCTTCGCCCTTCTTCTCTTTGTAGGGTTCGAAGTTAGACAATGCAAATGATTTATCTTCTGTTACTGGCATAAGTTTCTGCCTCACCTTGTCAGGCCAAAGGCCAATCTTGTTTCCATTTCAGGTTCATATCAAGCATGAACCGTGTCTTTTTGGCGGCGAAAAGCTATCAGATAACGATACAGTGCGCCACTTTATTATTTAAAAATGCAGATCTTTGCTCAAAAATCAGGAGAATACTGCAAAAAGCTAACGGAAAGTACCATGAAAATAGCCAATCGGCTTAATCAAATTGAGCCATTTCACGTAATGGACCTCTTAGCCAAAGGCTAAATCCATGCAAAATGACGGCAAAGATGTCATCCATTTGGAGGTGGGAGAGCCTGATTTTCACACCCCTAGTGGGGTCATAAAAGCAGGTATTGATGCACTTGAAAAGGGCCTCACTCATTACACAGCTGCCACCGGTTTACCGGAGTTAAAGCAGGCCATCGCGGACTTCTATTTATCGCGCTATGACGAACTAATTAAACCTGAGCGAATCGTTATTACACCCGGTGCATCAGGGGCATTGCAGTTATTGGCGTCTTTGCTCACTAACCCAGGTGAAACATTGCTATTAACGGACCCTGGTTATCCATGTAATCGTCATTTTTTAGCGAATGTGAATGCGGATGGCATTTTAGTGCCCACAAGGCCTGAGGATGGTTTTCACCTTATTCCGGAACAAGTGGATGCGTATTGGCAAGATAGTACGGTGGGCGCATTAGTGGCGACGCCGTCTTTTAAGGTGATTTCACCATGCAGTGCAGCGGTTAAACCAAATATAATACCACCTTCCATTTGCGCTTTGATTACGTCGGGGTTAACTGCCGTACCGCAATCGACCACACAGGTCACTTTGTGCACGCTAATCTGATTGTCTTTGACGGATATCTCCGCAACTTCAGCCACGAATGAGCCAAATGATGAATGGGTGGCCACGCCGTGAAAACGGCCCTTGGCAAGGGGCTTTCCCCAGCCTGATTCTTCGGCGGCCAATTTTAAAACATGAGCAAGGCGTGGATTATGTTTTAAATGCTTTAATCGATAGGTCACCGCATCTTGTTTTTGATCCGCGGCCACTTCGTCCATCATGGATTCTTTAAAAAACCCGCTATAGCTGTGGCCAACACTGCGCCAAAAACCCAAGGGTAAACCAGGGTCAATTGTAATGTGGTCAACGTGTTTATTTGGGCTGTCGTAATCTTCAAATAAACCTTCGATGCTTGATGGGTCTACAACCCAGCCATCGAACAACCCATAGCCGCGTTTACTTAGCCAATCGACCATGGCATTGGGCATAAATCCGGGTGCCATAGCATCAACGGCTTCATCCATCATGTAAGGCATAACATTGGGGCCGACGCGCTTTACATGCCAGCTTTTTATGGTGCCGTCTGCGTTTAGACCAATATTAAATTTTGCTAAAGAGGCCGGACGATATAAATCGTGTTGGGTATCATCTTCTCGGCTCCACGTTAACTGCACAGGCAGTTTTGTCGCCTTTGCGATGGCTGTTGTTTCAGCGACAAAATCAGATGCGCTGCGCCGACCAAAACCACCCCCTAAAAAGGTACTGTGAACAGTGACATCATCTTTAGATACATCAGCAAACAGCGCCGCAATGTTATTGGCCATGCCGGGGCTTTGGCTGCCGACCCAAACATCGACTTTACTGTTTTCAATTTTTACCGTGCAATTCATGGGTTCCATGGTGGCGTGTGCTAAATAAGGGGCCCAATATTGTGCGCTGATAACTTTTTTAGCGTTGCTGATGGCGTTAGCATCGCCTTCAGTGTGGCCGTTGTCGCCATCTTGTTTTAATGCATTTTCAAATAACCCCATGCCATTATTTGAATCTAAAGAGTGAGTTGAAAATGCGCTGAGTGTTTCTGGTAATTCCCACTGTACATCCACGTTGGCCAGCGCGTTTTTGGCTTGGTAGTAATGATCAGCGACAACGGCGACACCATTATGAATAGCAACGATGGCTTTGACACCTGCCATGTTTTTTGCGCTGCTGTCATCAAATGATTTTACTGTGCCGCCGTAAACAGGGCAGTGTTTAATCGCCGCTTTTTTTAACCCGTCGAAATCTACATCTAAACCAAACTGTGCCGTGCCAGTACTTTTTGCTGCGGCATCTAAACGCTGATTATATTGACCAATGTATTTGAAATCACTTGCGGGTTTTAGAGGGGTATTTTCTGGGAAATCAAGCGTACTGGCTACGTCAACAAATTCACCATAGGCAAAGGTTTTGCCTTGAATAAAAATTTGGCCATCTTGAGTTTGAATGGTATCCAGCGGTTTATTTAATTGTTTAGCCGCGGCTTGCCTAATAACAAGGCGAGTATTGGCAGCGAGCTGGCGGATAGGTAAAAAATGTCCTTTTATACTGGTACTGCCGCCTGTGACTTGCACACCCATTTCAGGGTTAACATAATCATCATTTTGGCCAGTTTGATGCACAGTGATGTTAGCTGGTGATATATCTAAGTCTTCAGCCAGTAGTGTGGTGAGGCCTGTGTATACGCCTTGTCCCATTTCACTGCGTGGTAAATAAAAGTGTACGGTGTTATTCGGTGTTATTTGTAAAATAGCATTTGGCGTTAAGGTTTGTTGAGTTGCGGCACTTGTGCTGTTTGATAAACCCAACAGTGGAATGCCCACAATTAAACCGCCACCCGCGAGTGTTGTGTGTTTTAAAAAATCACGACGCGATGTATTAATGGTTGTGCTCATAATGAAGCCTCCTTCGCAGATATCACGGGTTCAAAATGCTTGCACTGTTTGTAATTTTCCTTGGCCAGACTGTATGTTTTTTGCGGCTTGTTTGATGGCCGCTTTAATTCGAGGGTAGGTGCCACAGCGACAAATGTTACCACTCATGGCGTTATCAATATCTTTATCGGACGGGCTAGGGTTATTGGTTAATAGGGCGGTGGCACTGATAATTTGACCGCTTTGGCAATAGCCGCATTGTGGTACGCTGTGATCGATCCAAGCTTGTTGCACTGTAGAGGTGAACGCTTGATTACCAAGCCCTTCGATAGTGGTGACGCGTTTATTTGCAACCGCAGCCACAGGCAAAATGCAGGTGCGCGTGGACTGACCATCAACCAGCATGCTGCAGGCACCACATAAACCCATGCCGCAACCAAATTTACTGCCCTTGAGCTTGAGATGGTCCCGAATAACCCACAACAAGGGCGTGTCCGTTGGAATGTCGACTTCTATAGGTTGGCCATTTAAGGTAAAGCGCAGCATGCTTCTCTCCAAGCGGTAGCGTCGTTTTTGTTTAGGGTTAGAGTATAGACTCTAAAAATGGATTTCAATACCGCTTTGCATAATTACAGTGTGTTGTCTGGGGTTTGGAATGGGTTTTGTTTATAATGGACGGGTTATTTAGCCCGTTCCATTTTCTTGAGTTTCAATTATGAAAAAGCTATTAGTACTGACCACTGGCGGCACCCTTGATAAAGTCTATTTTGATGCCCTTAGTGAGTTTCAAGTAGGCGCTCCTGTTGCGGGTGATATTTTAGAGCGCATGAATGTAGCACTGGATGTGGAGTTGGTTGAAGTCTGTCGCAAAGACAGTTTAGAGCTTACCGATGAAGACCGTGAAAATCTTAAAACAATCATTGAGTCGTCAACTGCCGATCGGATATTAATCACCCATGGCACGGATACCATGGTAAACAGCGCTAACACAATCGGCGAGCAAGTTGGTAAAGTGATTGTATTTACCGGTGCCATGCAGCCGGCGGCGTTTACGAATACTGACGCGATTTTCAATATTGGCACCGCAGTCGGTGCATTAATGTCACCCAATACACCAGATGGTTGTTACCTTGCTATGAGTGGTCAAGTGTATGCGGCTGATGAAGTAAAAAAGAACTACGACAGTAAGCGTTTTGAAGGCACTAAATAATAACGTGTGATAAATGCTGAATAATAAAAAGCCCGCTTAAGAATGTGATGACTTAAGCGGGCTTTTTTGTGTTTACTTGTTTTGTTTAGTGGGGTTTAGCCTTGAGTCACGAATTGCCCTTCTGGGCTTTTAGCAAAACGATTGGCTCTTAAAATACTACCAAAGTCATTGAAGCGAACCCCGTTTTCTTTCATGACAGGGTAAACCTTATGTGCCACCATTTGGCGTAAATAAAATGGTTGGCTTACGACAAAATGATGCATGGCATGGGTTGCGCCAAAGTTAAAACAAAATAATTGAGCAGGTAATAAGCTCCAGTGATTCATCACTTGGCATTGTTTAATGAGAGAATCCACATCGCCATAATAGTGCAAGGCTGCCGTCATATTATGTAAACAAAACGCGCGCAATAAATTAGGCAAGATCCAAACGACCATTGCAATAGACAGAATATCCATGGCGTTTAAAAATTGTACTGAATAGCTCAGGCCCAAGGCGGTATTAAGGTTTAAAAAATCATAAAGCATAAAGGCTAAAAAGCCATATAAGCCGATGACATACAAATGGCCTAATGGAGCGCCTTTAAAAGCAAAGCTTAAGTAGTGGTAGCCCTTCATATCACGCAGCTCTTTGATACGTAATGTGATAGATAAAAAACCGTCGAGTGAAATAATGATGCGCTTTAATCCGAATGCCATGCCATTACCTAATACACGCTCTTCAATATCATCTTGCGTGCCTGATACTTTGTGATGACTAAAATGCAGGTTGCGGCGGAACCAAGGGTTAACCGTGTTAGGGCGCATTAACCAGACAATGGCCATCATCGTATTTTGTACGGCTAATTTTTTACGGAAATATAAGCGATGAATCAGATCGTGTTCGAGCTCATGGCTGACGGATGCAAAGAACGCCGATATCACGACGCATGCCCAAGCAGGAATCAAACCCGCGATGTAGGCATAGCCAGATAATACCATGCCGACCAAAGCGACCAAGCAAATGGTTAAACCAATGGCATTTTGGTGTAGAACAATAGGGTACTGCTGTTTGAGTTCGGCATCGGCTTGGCGAATGGCCTGCTGAATATTTTTAATCGCCGTTGCATTTTGGTTCTTTGGGCTGTTCATGACATCACATTATTTTTTATTGTTATTTATGGTTACAAATATTAACAATCTGATGGGCAGGTGTCTTTCATTATTAGTGGTACAAATCTACTTCTTTAATCTCAATTGCTTGATTGTCTTACAGTCTGCGTATTGGTAGGTAAGGGGATTTGATGGTGCCATGACGAGGCCTATTGATATGATCAAAAACGCATCAAATATAAAGATATGGTTCTTGGTTTTTATTTCAATTTCTTACGAATTCGACTGAGTGCTATCGGTGTAATACCAATATGAGAAGCAATCATTTTAAGCGGTAATTTATCCCGCAGCTGACAATTCTCTGCTAAAAAGTTTAAATATCGCTGTTCGGCTGTTTGCTGAACAAAAGCATACTCCCGTTCTTCTTTCTTAATAAATAAGTTTTCTAATAGCGAATTGTAAGCCATTAAAAAACCTGGTTTGTCTTTCATTGTTTCAAATAAAACGTGCCAATCAAATTCAAGGCATAGCACATCATCTAAGGCTTCAATACTAAATAGTGACTTTGTTTGTTGGCTCATTGCCCGAGTTGAGCCTGCAATTCCTGGGGAACTGGCGAATGACTGTGTGAATTCTTTACCATCCTCTGACAAGCTCAAATAACGGACATAGCCTTTCATTAAAAAGTAGATGTTTGGTGCAAGCTGGCCTTGGTTAATAATAAACTGCCCCGCCTTATAATGTCTGAGCTCACCCTTGAGGCCAAATTTAGAAAAGTCATCTGCGTCTATAGTGATATTATTGCCACTAAAGTAGGCGGTAAAGTCTTGAAGTTGGTTTTGTATGTTCACGATATTATTTTCTGCTCTTTAGAGATTAGATAAAGTGCTATAAGGGTGATGAATATACCAGATACGCTATCCATTAGTTGCGATATCGCTGCCCAGCCTTGTGGAATGACAACCAGTATCGGTATTAAATAAGTAAAGGCCAGTAAGTGATTGGGTCCAACTTTTTTTATCAAATATTGTTGCAAAAAGAAAGTGGCTATTGTTGTGAATACGGTTAAATAAATAAGTGTTTCCCAAAATTTACTTGAATGCCAAGCGCTTTCATTAATTTCCCCAAAACATATTATTAAGGGTACTAACATTAAACTGCCTAAAAGCATAATGTAAAAAGATCCTTGTATTGGCGGAACATCAGATCCCCATTTTTTAATTAATACCACATGAATGGATAAGCTCAGGCAGGCTAATAAAAAAATCCCATCACCTATATGCCATGTAAATATATTAGCATCGTTTCTATTAACGGTTAGTAATACCAAAACTGCACCGACTGTCCCTAATACAAAACCGGATAACTTGGTTTTTGATGTTTTTAGGTTTAGATAGAAATACGTGAGGAGAATGCTCAGCAATGGTACTAATGTGTAAATCACAGAGGTGCGTATTGCGGTGGTGGTCTTTAACGCTTCAAATAACCCAACAAAAAATAGCACTAAAAATAAGCTAATAAAACTGTAGTGTAAATAGACTATTTTATTTATCTTAAATTGAGCGCTGTTTTTTTGATTATGAATGAGGATAATAGGAGTCATTATAATGCTAGCCAATATGAACCGTAACCCTGTGCTTGTAATCGAATTTGCATAAGGTATTAAATCCTCTGAAATCACAAAAGAAGAGGCCATGAGGCTAACCCAAAGTAGTAATAGAGAATTATTGAAAAGTAATGTATTTGAGCGTAAAAAAGTCATTTTCATATCAATCTAAGTGAGATCTTTTGAAATGAACTTTGAAAATAAAAACTCTGCAATGGCAAAATCTAAATTCAGCTCGAAATCACTCATAAGAATTTGATGTAAATGCTTGGCGCTCGTTATAATAGTGGAGATAGTTTCATTATTACTGATACGAAAAAAATCATTATTCCTAAGCGACAAAGTATCATTATAAAATTTACGACAAACAACCATATTATTCACAAACGCAGCATCGGGGCTTTTATGTGAGTAAAAATGGGCTGGTAAGCATTCCGCTTCGCTATAGTCATATAAATTAAATGTGTAAAGGGTAAAGAAGGTGTTATCTTTCAATACTTGATAGCAATAATCACCTTTATTATTTTTGACGATTCGATAAATCGCATCCCCTTGGTCTTGTTCTAATTCAAGTTCTAGCTTAACAGGAAGACGAGCGCCAAAGTGACCAAATCCCGCATCAATAATATAATCATCTCCGGCTAAATTGAGGAGTGTTATGCGGTGGGTTCTTGCTACATCGATATCCCGATTATAAACCACCTTAGCCATTAAAAGCTTTACGTCGAAATTAAGCTCTGATAGTACATTGAATACGAGTTTGTTGTGTTCAAAGCAATAGCCACCACGTTTTTTTTCTACAATTTTTTCAAATATATCTTCTATTTCTAAAGAGATATGTTGACCCAAAACAACGGCCAAACTATTAAAACTATAACGAGCAATATGTTTACTTTGTAATTCATGTAGGAACTTAATATCTGTTGAAAATGTTAAGTCTAAATCGGTTAAATACGCATTGGTTATTGCTTGAAGTGATAGGTTAGTCGTCATTCTTATTTACCAATAATTGTTTTATGTTGCTTACTATAGCCGAACAGTTTCCTGCTGTAATAAACCTAGGTTTATTCCGACGAATAAATTATTTATACAAAATAAACATGGGTTAATTCTTTGAATTGCCCCGTGGTATAAACTTTAACCCTGATACATTAAATTGATACATAGGATAAAGAATATGCGTATTACTGTATTTGGTGCGGCTGGTAGCGCCGGTAGTCGAATAGTGGCTGAGGCCCTATCTAGAGGACATAAGGTGACAGCAGTGGTAAGAAATAAATCACGCTTTGAACAGTTACCAGGCGAAGCTGAAAAACGACAAGGCGATGCCAGTCAAATAGAAGATATTATTGCGCTAAGTAAAGACCAAGATTTAATCATTAGTGCTACCCGTCCGCCCGAAGGGCAAGAAAAAGAACTCATAACGATTAGCCAAGCCCTATTGGCTGGGTTAGCTCAAAGTAAGGTTCGTTTGATTGCGTTAGGAGGGGCTGGAAGCCTAAATGTTGCAGATAAACATAACACGCTAGTAGTCGATGATACTCGCTATGTTTTACCTGCTTGGCGTGAAATTGCACTGGCTTGCGTAGAGCAATATGACGTTTATAAAGCGGATACGCAAACCCATTGGACGTATTTAAGCCCGCCAGCCACTTTGTTGCCAGGTGAAAGAACAGGCAAATTTCGCTTAGGAAAAGACGAATTACTTGTTGATCAGCAAGGGCAGTCACAAGTGTCGATTGAAGATCTTGCTGTCGCACTGATCAATGAAGCCGAAGAAAATAATTTTCCTCAACAGCGCTTTACTCTTGCTTATTAAAAACGAATTAAACATTGGAGACATAACATGAAAACATTTATAACCTTAATATCCATTATCGTAACGTTGCTGATAACAAACATGAGTTATGCCGCAACTCACACAAATAACAAAGAAAGAATATTAATTGTTTTGACCAGTCACACCGAATTAGGCGACACAGGTAAAAAAACAGGGTTTTGGTTGCCTGAATTAACCCATCCCTATTATGAATTTATTCAAGCAGGTTATACCGTCGATATCGCTAGCATAGAGGGCGGTATGGCCCCATTAGATAGCAAAGCTTTCGAAGAAGATGATGAATATCATCAGGTTTTCTTAAATGACGCTAAGCTCATGGCAAAAGTTATGCGAAGTATCCCAATGGCAGACGTAAACCCAGATGATTATGCCGCTGTATTATATTCAGGCGGTTCAGGCCCAATGTGGGACTTTCCTGATAATCAAGATATTAACCGTATTACAGCTTCGATCTACGAAAACAACGGTATTGTATCCGCTGTATGTCATGGTAATGCTGCACTGATCAACGTCACTCTTTCTAATGGCCGTTTATTAATTGCTAATAAACGTCTTGCTGCGTTCACCAATGAAGAAGAAATGTCCCTAGGTACAACAGAGGTTGTGCCCTTTTTATTGCAGGATAAGCTTGTAGAGCAAGGGGCTATTCACGTGAGTGGAAAAGCATGGCAGGAGAATGTAATAGTCGAAGGGCGCTTAATTACGGGGCAAAATCCTGCGTCAGCAAAGAAAGTGGCACAGAGTGTTATCAAGCAACTACAGCGCTAGCCATAATATAAGCCCTCTTAAATATAAGAGGGCTATTTTAGTCAATCTACCTCGCTTAAAAATATGGTTATATCAAACGCCTCTTTTAGATGCTATTCGTCTTATACAATGAGGTGCTTATCCTAAAGTAAAGCCTCTTCAAGTCGATAAGCTGGGTATCACTTATTTAACAAAGCCAAGGCTGGCTACCTAGAGGTGTGCCATGTTGTCGTTTAACTCAGCGTTATTTAACAAGTCTAATTTATACTCACAACCTGTTCAGCCTCGTGTTATGGCTGAAGAAAACCTAGATCAAGATAAATTTGCGCACCAGCGATTGGGCCAAGCGTTAAAAGATAATCTAGGGGTTGATTTACCGCCTGAAAAATCCGTTAACGAAACCAAAAGCCTGTTTGATGTAGACGCGGTGATTAACACCGTCATGGAGCACATTGGTAAACGTATTGACCAAGCACGTGCTAATGGTGCAAGCGATGACGACCTACAGTCGATGTTTAATGCGGCGCGTAGCGGTGTTGAAACAGGTTTTACCCAAGCCCGTGAACAAATTGATGCACTAAATAAGCTGAATGAACCTTTGGCTGAAAGAATTAACTCAGCAGAGCAGGGCATTAATGACGGCATTGATAAGCTCGAAGAGAGTGCTTTTAACCCTCAAGCAGAAATTATAAAAGCAAATACGGTTGAGTATGCGAAAACGTATGAGCGCACCAGTAATAGCTTTGAATTTGAGCTAACCACACAAGAAGGGGATGTGGTTAAAATTCAAGCCATGAGCAATTATGAATCTTATCAAGAAGCACTAAAAGCTAAGGGTAATGGCAGTGAGCTATACGCCAGTTATAGTGAGCAAAACAATAGCTCAGGTTTTAACCTTTTAGTTGAGGGTGATTTAAACGATGAAGAGATGGCTGCCATTGAATCATTAATGTCACAAGTGAATGATCTAGCCAATGAGTTTTATACGGGTGATTTAGGCACAGCGTTTGATATGGCGATGAACCTAACCAGTGATGCGGATCAAATTGCCGAGTTCAGTTTAGATTTAAAGCAAACTCAATTAAATTCTTATGAGTATGGAGCAATGAAAGGCGATGCTCTTGGTAATGCTGGTAAAGGTTATGAAACCGCTAAATTACCAAGTGGCTTGGCTGACCCACTAGCGAATTTTGCACAGGGCGTAAAAGAGGCTTATGAAGAGGCCAATCAATTTGCAAACTCGCGCAGTTTACTAGAAAACTTATTTGACCAAATGGATCAAACAACTCAAATGCTGGGTAAAAGCCAACTACCTGATCTATTGAAACCTATGCTGGATGCGTTAAGCGCATAATTCGCTAGGTAACCGCTTTATGACGGGAAGTACACTTCGCTGTGCTTTCCGTTTTTTTATGGCATTTTTTATTGTTTCATACCGTGGTATTCTGCGCTCATCGCAAAGCATTAGGACTCATTGTGCAGTTAGCGTTATTAGGCACCACGGGTTGCCATTTGTGTGACATAGCAGAGCGCATGGTACGTCGAATTGCCCCAGCATTGGGGTTCAGCTTGGTTTATGTTGATATTGCTGATGATGACATATTGGTCGATCAATACGGCATGCAGATTCCAATATTAAGAACACAAAATGGTCATGAACTCGGTTGGCCATTTACAGAAGACGAATTGATTCACTGGCTAGAAGCGCTAAACGTTTAGCAGTGAAATCAACTACAATAAATAAAAGTAATTAAGGAGCGGTAACGTGTTTCAACGTTTAACTTTAGTAATGTGTGTATTGGCGTTAAGCGCCTGTAGTGGAGTCTCTCGTACAGCGGATGAGCAAGCGATTAGCTATGCATTGGTTGAAGATGTCACCGTACGTAAGTTGACGGATCAATGTAGTGATTTAAGTGTCACGGCAAAACAGGCCGCATGGCGCGGTTATCGCAGCTGGTGGAAGCGTAATGGCAGTTTAGTAGAAGCGGCTGACTATGGTTTAACCTATAACCTTGTGACTTTGACGGATACTCGCCAAGAAACCGGTGCTCGCTATGCCATGGGCTTAACGTTTGACATCGTTGCCGAAGCTGAGCAGCGTGTGACTGAACTACTAAAAAGCGGTGATAAAACGGCCACTTGTTTAGATGTTATGGCTGAATATCGTGATGGTTCAATGGATCTACGTGAAGATTCAAAAATGTACCCGTTATTGGTTAAATTGCAGCAAAAACGCGATGCTCAAGGTGAAGACTTTTACCTTAAGATGAGTCAGATGGAAGGTAAATCAAACAAGAAATTTTCTCGCAGTGCCTACGCAGTTGAGCGTATGGCTAAGCGCGAAGGTTGTGTTAATCCAAAAGTCCGTACACTTAAGTCCGATGGTCCTAATGAAGTGTTAGAAGCCAGTTGTGCCGATGACTCTTACTTCTTGGTACGCTGTGAGTGGCGTAACTGTAAAATTCAAAATTAATTTAGTGGATTACTGGAACGATTTATTCCAGCTTAACGGCTAAGCAAATATTGAGACTCAACACTGAAACCGATAGGGTAAGCCTTATCGGTTTTTGTTGTATTTAAAGGGTTAATGATGAAGTTTAAAAAATTAGGTAATACCAATATTGATGTGAGCTTAATTAGCTTAGGCACCATGACATGGGGCGAGCAGAATACAGAGCAAGAAGCCCATGAACAGCTCGATTACGTCCTCACGCAGGGCATTAACTTCATAGATACGGCAGAGATGTACCCTGTGCCACCTAAGCCAGAAACCCAAGGCTTAACGGAGCAGTATATTGGTACTTGGCTGGCTAAACGCGGACAGCGCGATGATGTTGTTTTAGCCACCAAAGTAGCAGGCCCAGGTAATGGCTTGACCTATCTTAGAGATGGTCCGCGTTTAACAAAAGCGCATATACACCAAGCAATCGAAACAAGCTTACAACGTTTGCAGACTGACTATGTTGATTTGTACCAATTGCACTGGCCGGATCGCAACACAAATTTCTTTGGCCAGCTTGGGTATCAAGCCAAGAGTGAAGAAGAAATAACGCCGTTGTTTGACACTATTAGCGCCATTAATGAGCTAGTTCAGCAAGGTAAGATTCGTCATTGGGGCTTTAGCAATGAAACGCCTTGGGGTGTGATGAAAGCATTAAGCATTTGTGAAGAGCACGGTTTTACTAAACCAGTGTCGATACAAAACCCATACAACTTATTGAATCGTACCTACGAAGTGGGCTTGGCTGAAGTGAGTCACCGCGAAAACATAGGCTTGCTGGCGTATAGCCCGATGGCATTTGGTGCGTTAAGCGGTAAATATTTAGGGGATGATAAACCTGAAAAAGGGCGCTTAACACTTTACGAGCGTTTTACCCGTTATAATAATGAACAAGCGGTTAAAGCCATAAATGCCTATGTGAATATCGCTCAATACTTTAACTTAACCCCAGCTCAAATGAGTCTTGCGTTTGTAAATCAGCAATCGTTTGTGACCAGTAATATTATTGGCGCGACCACGATGGCGCAATTAAAAGAAAACATTGCATCAATTGACGTGAGTTTAAGTGACGATGTTTTAAATGAGATTGCCAAGGTGCATATGATTCAGCCTAATCCTGCGCCGTAATCTAGGTTACTATTTAATGCACACAAAAAAAGCGGATGTCATAGCATCCGCTTTTTTTATGTGAAACCAATCTGCATGTCACCACACTAAAATTTAATCAGAGCGCCTTAGCTTTCTAATTTATCGCCTTTGTATTTATAGTATAACTTGATCCAAAATGGAGAAAGCACCGTTGTATAAACGATCACCATAACCAAGGCGGTATAAACTTCATCACTGAAAACAGCGGCTGAAGCGCCTAAGCCAGTAAAAATTAATCCAACCTCTCCTCTGGGCACCATGCTCATGCCAATCACAACTTTTCGCTCCCACGGCTCTTTAATTAACATGGCTCCCGTGAATTTAGTCACAATTGCAACCACAAGTAATGCTAATGAGAAGTACCAGAAGAAACTGGATTGCCAATCAATTTGGCCAAGATCCAGTGACAGACCCACTGATACAAAAAATATTGGCGTAAACAATTGAACAATGGGTCTAATCTGCACTTCAATTTTCTGAGCGAATTCTTTTTCATTATGAAGCGCTGCTCCAAAGGGTAGAAAAAACCGTCTAGAAAGGGCGATCCCCGCTGCAAATCCACCCAGTAATTCAGGTGCGCCAAAAAAGTGAGCTAGCCATGCAAAAAATAATACCAATGCAACAACCGTGGTGGGTTTTAATCCTGGGTAATTGACCCGTGAATCTAACTTCTGAATTTGGCGTGCAAATATTTTAGCGATGATAGGAGCGATCAAAAAGAAAATACTAACAAACGCTAAAATGGTCAGTGTATTTAGCCAGTCGATCTGTCCTTTTGTTGAAAAATCAAAAAGTACGGCTAATAATATGACCCCTAATATATCGTCTAAGACTGCGGCACCTAAAGTAATCTGACCTTCGGTACTGTTTAGGCGATTCATGTCACCCAAGACCCTAATCGTGATACCAATACTAGTAGCGGTTAACGCACCACCCACAAAAAGAGCGCTCAATAACGGCAGCTCAAACCACCAATAAGATAAGGCAAAACCCAAAGCGAAGGGTGCAAAAAAACCGCCTATGGCCACCACCACGGATTTAATACCCGTTTTTGCCAGTTTTTGTAAATCGGTTTCCAATCCCACATCAAACAAAAGCAGAATAACGCCAATTTCACCCATTATCTTAATAACGGCATTCATCTCGACCCAGCCAAATATTGATGGGCCGATAACAATACCTGCCACTAACTCTCCGATCACGGGAGGGGCGCCAAAGTAAGCTAATATTTCACCAAACACCCGAGCAAAGACCAAAATGATCAGCAGCTGAAATATTACACTTGAGGCATCCATATAAAAATTATCTCTTGTCGTATTAGGGGGATTTCCATTCAATAAATATTCTATGAATGCTCGTCTTGATTCAGGTTATTAGCGTCAGGTTTAGAGTATTATCAAAACAAAAAAGTGGCCATGCGAATGTGTTCGATTAAATTTCGCCTTCTAGAAATTTGATCGATTTTCCAAGTAGTTGAATCAATTTATCAGTTTCATTTTTTGTTAATGCCCCCTCTAACCACTGTTCTTGAAGTTGGTGCACAGCCTGTATGGTTTTTTCAACCAAGCTTTTTCCTTTTGATGTTAGATTGACATATTTCACACGCTTATCCTGCTCATTAGTCGAGCGACTCACCAAGCCTTTCTCTTCCAATTGATACAGTATTTTAGTTAAGCCACCAGAGGTAATCAGCATTGAACGTTGCAGCTCCGTTGGTGTAGCTTGATGTGGAGGCGCGGATCTTCGAAGCGTCGTCAAGGCATCAAACTCTGCGGTGCTTAATCCTGTTTTTTCTACTGCGGGCATCACTTTTTGTAGACTCAGCTCCCGAGCTTTTAGCAAATAAATACCAAACTGACCTGTCTGTCCATAAGCTTCCGACCAATATTTTCGATAAAACTCTAACTCTTGCTCTGTGTCATATCGTTCTGCCACCCCGTATTTCTCCTTTATTGTAAAAATTTGTCGCTAAGCCCCGCTGAACTTAGAAAATAAAAAAACTTATATTTTAGCAACTAACAGTAAGTAGCGGCTTTCACTGAGTCCTATAGTTTGTATGAAACATGACCAGGGTCAAGGGAAGTGAGTATAGAACTTAGACGATAAGTAAATATCTTGCAAGAAAGATAGTCAGTAATATACTTATCTTTCTAGATAAATATCTAAAGGGATGTCGCTACACATAGTTTGAAAAGTAACTCAAATGTTGTAACGAACTTCCTTTCAACTACTGGAGTCATGCGCAAATGAATATACCAATTTGGCACTATGCCTTGTCGATGGCTGGGTACATCGCTTTTCTGCTGCTGCTCATTGATATCATGAGAAAACACCCAAGAATAGCCTTTGCACTCTGGATGGCAGCACTGCTCAGTTTTCCCTTATGGGATCAGGTGGAAGGTTGGTTTCGCTGGTCAAAAATCATCAGCGTATTGGTGCCAACGGCCATTATCGTCGGCGGTGCTCGCATAGCTTGGTATTACCGAGGCAACACTCACCCTTTAATGCGAACGTTCCGTGGTAGCTGGGTTCTATATGTTCTATATGGTGTGCTGTTCCTGAATATCGCAGAGGCGACGCTTAAGGACTTAACCACGGGCAACTACTTTAATGCCATCTGTGGCATGATTCTATGCGCCACCATTCCGCTGCCGCTTTACAAAAACAAAATTCAACAATATTGGGTAATTTCTAAAGACAGACCGAACGAATTACTTTTTTACTCCACGGCATCGTGGAACTTCCTTTATACCACTTGGAACATGTGCTTCGTATATGGCGAAAGCCCAGCCTTCTTTGCTAGCTCTTTTTGTATATTAATGGCAGCCGAGTTATACCCAGTACTAAAAAAACGTCCAGAACTTTACATGATTGCCCGTGTTTATTCTTTGGCTCTACATGTTCTTGTGCGTGGCATACACGATGTTTTCACCCCCGTCATGAACTCAGAGCCTTGGTTTAATGAAAACACATTGATGATATGGGGCGGGATTAATTTGGCACTCCATATTCCATTCGCTATTTGGTATTTACGAAAACAACATAAAACCAAAACACCTCCTTATGGTGTAAACCCACCGCCTCATCGTGCCGATTGCGTAAATGAGTTCGATCAAAAAAACGAGCAAATATAAGCACTTTAATTTCGAAATGAGTTTTGAGCTTGCATGTTCATCTCAATATTCGATCAATTGTGGCAGTGAATGAACTGCCAATCAAAAAGAGTACATAAAATGATTAAGCACTTATTAATAATTATGGTTTGTAGCGCCTTTACAGCGAATTATGTCATTGCTGATGAGGGTATCGATATGTCTAGCCCAACCGAAGCGTATACCGCTTTGGGCACGGGTATTGGTAACAAAGGTATGAACCTTAAAGCCATGTACATGTTGTCCGACCCAGGAGCGACTCGTAAAACTGGCTTTATTTTAGAGATGAATGACATAACTGATGAGGAAGGGGGCGATCCTAAATTTGCAGGCTCTGCATCTGGCATGAGCGACGAAGTAACAAATACAAATTATCGTTTTCGTTATGGCTCATTGAATACAGATAACGGTTTGGGTTGGACGCTGGATGCGGTTTTTAAAGATCATCCATTCTTTGGACAAATGTCTGTGATACAGGCAGGGCCTTTGGCCACACTTCCTGTTAACAAAAACACCTTCCTTTGGCCTGTGTTGTTAATTGGTGGTGTCATCACTGAGGATAATAGTCATAAATTGGCAGAGGCTAAAGCGCAAGCGGATACAACTGGCGCTACGCAGCAAAGCCTAAACACATCGAGCAATGGTGTAGATATAGCGTCTCTTATCACATCATTTAAAATGTATGGACGTTATAAATTTAGTGACGACTGGTGGTTTCTGGGGGCTTACACCTGCACCCAATCAATACTGGGTAAGTCATGGTCTGATGATGTGGCTGATGGTGGTTTAGGCATTCGCGATGATCAAATTGAATTAACCCTAGGCTACCAAGTTACTCAAACACAAAACTTACGTTTCAATTTTCACCGTTTATCTGAGAACGAAAGTGATGACAAAATTTGGGTAGAATACCTTTACGCGTTTTAAGTTTAAGGCTTGGTTATAGTATTAAGCTGGATCATAAAAACGCTTTATATAGTGTATAAGGCGTTTTATCAAAGATAATACTGTTGATAACAGATGTTAATATCCACTTAATTTTAAACAATTTATGAGTCAAATGATTTTATAATGAGTCGTGCTAAGGAATAATTTATGGGATTTTTATATGTAATGCCGAATATCGAAGGCTGGGGGATTGCTCTTATTACGCTCTTCGCTTTGATGGCGCTGAATGAGTTTGGACGAACAACAAGATGGGGAGGTATCGCCCTTTTTTTAGTACTTCCTATCGTGCTGACTATTTTTGTTTGGCCAACTACCGCCGCGCCTGGTAATGAATACGGCACAGGAAACTGGTTTAACTGGGTTAAAACTTATTCGGCACTCGCCGGAGCACTTGGTTTTATGGCTATTCGCTTTATTCCAGGCCTTGCTAAAAATAAGTATGTACTCATTTTCCCAGCCGCTATTCTTGCACTTAATATTTTGGAAGCGTGTATTCGTGATTTTCAAGTGTACTCATTTGGCGCATGGGATGGTGCAACCATCGACAACCTTTGGGTGATGTCTGGGCCATGGAATATCATGAACGGAGTTGCTGGCTTACTTAATATTGTCGCGATCTGTGGTTGGGCTGGTATTATTATTTCTAAAGACAAATCAAAAGATATGATCTGGCCTGATATGATTTGGCCTTGGATCCTAGCGTATGATTTCTGGAACTTTGCTTATACTTACAACTGCATTTCAGACCACTCTTTCTACGCTGGAGTTGTATTGTTATGCTCCTGTACCATTCCTGCCTTCTTCATCAAAAAAGGTGCATGGCTACAGCATAGAGCATCAACGCTCGCGATCTGGATTATGTTTGTAATGTCGGTTCCTTCGTTTGTGGATCGCATTGCACCTGTTCCGACTACCCATGACCCAAAAGCATTTTTTATGGTGAGTTTGATTGCGCTATTAGCAAATATTGCTTTAGTGATATATCAGTTTAAAAAGATTCATAAGCAGAAATTAAATCCATTAAAAGATGAGCTATACACAGACTCTTCAGATTACAAACTTGTGATTAAAGAAAATACTTGATCTAGTTTGGTTTCAGGACGGGAGATAGACAATAAAAAAGCCTTATATATAAGGCTTTTTTATTGTCTAGTTTTTATTAATCAACGGGCCATTGTTTTGATTAATGAGCTTACTCAGCTTATGTTCTGCTTTTTTACTGATATCTTGTTTAGGGAATTCATCCATTATTTTGCGGAAAAAGTAACTGGATTTTTTAATGCTCTTATCTGGGTTCTGTTCGCTCATGTAAATTAACCCTAATTGATACAGTGATTTAGCTTTGATGCTGTCACTGGAGCCAGGGTTTTGATAAACGGTTAAATAGACACCGTTAGCATCGTCTAAACGGTTTTCGCGAATGGCGCGCTCACTCATAGGCGTTAGATCAGGGTCAAAAGTTGAGACAGGTTTGCTTAATAAGTGCTCCCTATCAACATGGGCCAATAACTGCTCAGGAGTCATTTGGATGGTTTCTTTTTTACGAGCTTCAATTTCGGCTAAGTGCTCATGCACTCGATCTTGTAAAATACTGTATGGAAACTCGATTAGGTGGCGGTGGAAATAAGCTTTGGCTTTTTCGTCATCACGGTCTTTGTTATAACGGTTCATGTAAATTAAAGCGATTTGATAAATGGCAATGCTTTTCATATCTTGGCTGTAATCATTTTTGCCATAACCTAATAGATAAGTGCTGATCACATCGTTGCTGTTATTTTCGACAATACCATTTAAAGAGTAGGTAATAAGATCGGGCTCTTCATCTAATGCGGCGGCGGCTTTCAAGCGAACATCGGTTTTGTGTTTTAAATACTCGTGATTACCACCGGCACCCAGCACTAGCGGGGTTGTGGCGGCACAGCCGCCTAAAGCGGTAATAATGTATAAAACAATAAATAGTTTAATAGATGGCAGCATAATGATTTCCTATCAATGATGGGCGCAGTTTACTGTGCCTATAGGTTGCTGCAAGTACTTACATCAAGTTTTTAAGACGATGGCGTGTTTTGCCTGCCTCAACTAAAAGAATGACCATTTCATGTATTTATTGTATTGCACTGGGCTTATGTATTCTTTAAAGCGCATGTCTTGCAAAATTCTGCGGTATTTACGCTTGTGCCGTTTGGCAAGGTATTGGTTTTGATAAATCGTGAAATGATATTTACGCGGGCTTGGCATTAATATGGCTAAAAACGCACCTTGTGCGGCATTCAGCTGACTGGGTTTCGCATTGAAGTAATAATGTGATGCCGCTGAAATACCATAAATATCAGGGCCAAATTCAATAATATTTAAGTACAGCTCTAAAATTTCATTTTTAGTAAGGGCTTTTTCGATGCGTTTAGTCACCAGTAATTCTTTTACTTTTCGATAGAGGGTTTTGCTGTTTTCGAAATAAATATTCTTTACGGTTTGTTGTGTGATAGTACTGGCACCATAGCTCCACTCGCGGCGTTTGATGTTTTCACCTAGGGCGCTTACGAGTGCATCGTAATCAATGCCCTGATGGCTAAAAAAGTCACCGTCTTCACTCATGACAATGGCATACAGTAGTTCGCGGTTAATATTGTCGATGCTCACCCATTTATACTGTTTGAGAGCCTTGGGCGATTGTGCATTATTAACGCTGACAATAGCCGTTTGCTTGGCTTGCTCAAAACTGTCTTTTTCAAAGTGAGGTAAGCTTTCGAGTAGTGTAAACGTTGAAATGAGTACAACCATTGCCAGCAGCCAAAATATGGCACCGGTGATCATGAAAATGGATTTCATTAAATGGTAGGGGCTTATGGCTACGCGAATAATACGATTGCGTAGCCGTTTCCAAGGATTGGTTTCTAGGTCGTTTAAGTATTCTTCCTTGATGCGAAACATTCAGTGCCCTTAATAAACGCTGTGCCTAACAATAATGCTCTACAGCTTACATTAGGATGAATGCTTGGCCAAATGAGCCATTGCAGCTAGCGCGTCAGGGTCTTTGGATTTAATTTTATTGGCAATGGTATGCTGAAAAAAGTAATGAAAATCTTTGCGATGCTGCACGCTAAACAAGCAATCATCACCCGTGAGAACCGGAGTGCTGTGTACATTATCTTCTTCAATGCACATGGATAAAATACTGCCATCACTGTACAGGCGCCAACTGTGAATTTCTTGAATGTTGAAGCTATCAAATTGATCATGGCTGAACACCGCGTGAGAGCCAATTAAATCCGGAATTTCTTGTGCAATGCTCACAGAGCCAGATGGCACAATTGGGTAGAATTGCGCGCTTTGTTTGAGAAACTCAGACTTATAAGCAGGAGGGTCAAACAAAATTTGCCCGGTATGGGTGTCCATGAATCCTTCCCAGTGACCATTGAGTGGGTCATCTAGGCTGCGGCAGGCCACTAACCGATTCAGCCAAGGCACCATGGCATCAATGTGACCATCACTCCATATGGCCCAGCAAAGTACTTTAAGGCTAAAAATTTGGTCGGAGGAATCATTGGTATACAGCATCTCAATGCCATCTAACTCGGGCAAAAGACGCTGTATATTCGGTAGATTTCGTTTGTGTTGCCTAAAATCAATAACATCGGCTTGTTTGGCCATATTTACTCCAAGGCTTAATTGCGACTGCTTCCTGCATTTAACTTCAGTATAGGTGCAAAAAAACCAAGGAGTACGATCAGTTTTGAATAACCGCGTGCGGTGTAATATCTTGTTGATTGATCGTTTTGCGACTGACAAATTGCAGTCTAGCCATCAGCAATACTGCATTGACACTCAAGCCCACAATTAGGCCAACCCAGAAGCCGGCCGCGCCCATGGGGGCCGCTTGTGACAGGCCTAAGTAATAGCCTAATGGTAAGCCCACCAGCCAAAACGAAATAATGCTGATCACCAATGTCACCATGGTATCTTTATAGCCACGTAAGGCTCCAGCGGCGCCCACTTGAATGCTGTCACTAATTTGGAAGACAGCCGCGTGCACTAGCAGTAATACCGTCAGTGATAGTACCTGATTGTCTTGGCTATAAAGAGTAGCGAGCGATCCGCCTAAAAAGTAGAGAATACTGGCATTAAACAGAGCAAAAATTAAGTTGATTTGAATGCCGTTTTTCCAAGCTTGCTTGGCACCAAGGGTATTATTACGGCCTAGTTCGTGGCCCACTCGCACGGTGAGTGCGGTTGCCAAGCTCAGCGGCACCATGAATGTCACCGTTGTGATATTCAGTGTGATCTGGTGTGCAGCCACGACAACAGGGCCTAGCTGGGCAATAAACAAAGCAATGATACAAAACAGACTGACCTCAGCAAAAATAGCCAAACCAATCGGCAGGCCAATGGCACTAATCGTGGCAATGGTTTTTGGTTTTGGCCGGGTAAAGTTTTGCAACGGTTTCACCTTTTGGTGATGTTTACTGAACGAGGTAAACAACCAAATAGCGATGGTCATGAGGTAAAACACGATTAAGCTAGCCAGGCCGCAGCCTGGGCCGCCCATGGCTTCAACGGGCCCCCAGCCAAAAACAAACAGCAGATTAAGCGGAATATTCAGTAATAAACCAATAAACGCAATGAGAGTAACGGGTTTGGTTAAATGTACGGCTTCATTATAGGAGCGAAACGCTTGATGAATCGCCACGGCAGGCAAAGCCAAAGCAATATAAAATAGGTAGTCGACGGTAATATTTTGAATGTCATCACTTATGCTCATTAACTGCATCAATGGCCGAGTGCCAAATAACATAATGACCATGGCACACAGACCGATAATCAAACCAAGATAAATACCTTGTTGTAAATAATGGGCTGACTGCGCTTTGTTTTTAGCGCCTTTAGCGTGGGCCACTAGGGGGCTTAGGGCAACCATGATGCCGGCTTCAAACAGCACAAGAGGCAGCCAAATACTGCTACCAACCGCAATAGAGGCACTGTTGCAAATAAAGCAATGGAGCGTAAAACAGGTGCTCGTGGTTTGAGGTCTATCATGGAAGGCATTTTGTTGGATAGCATGTACAAAATTCCATCAGAAGATCATGTTTCAAAAGTCGTCATTGATGATGCTGTAATTAATGGTGATAACGAGCCATTGTTTATTTATGAATCAACAGAGAGCGCAAAAGTTGCCCCTGATGATGCATAACGTTAACTAAGGGGCCAATTGGCCCCTTTTTTTATGTTTTGGCCTTGTATTCTATTTGTTTTATCCCCATCTTAAACCTATGTTCAGTGCACCGCTAAGCACAAGGTAATTTATGACAACAGAAACTCTTCCAGTACTGCCTCTTCGTGATGTAGTTGTTTACCCTCATATGGTCATTCCTTTATTTGTTGGCCGCGATAAGTCTATTAAGGCTTTAGAGTCAGCAATGGAGGGAAGTAAAAAAATTCTCTTAGTTGCACAAAAAAATGCAACGACAGACGAGCCTGAAGCTGCAGATATATATAATGTAGGAACCGTGGCGACTGTTTTGCAACTTTTGAAGTTACCAGATGGCACCGTTAAAGTTTTAGTTGAAGGTTTACATCGCTGTGAAGTAACCGACTTTAAAGAAATCGATGATTTTTATCAGGCTGATTCATCACACCTTGAAATTGAAGCGATTGCAGAGCGTGAAGAATCTGTTTTAGTAAAAGCCGTGATTCAGCAATTTGATCAGTTTGTTCAAATGAGCAAAAAGGTGCCGAGTGAAGTATTGGCGTCGATTGAAAGCATAGAAGAAGCTGGTCGCCTAGCTGATACCATTACAGCCCACTTGGCATTAAAGTTAGATGAGAAACAAGCTATTTTAGAAATGGTTTCTGAGCGTGATCGTTTAGAGCATTTAATGGCGTTGATTGAATCAGAAGTTGATTTGCTTGATATAGAGAAACGCATTCGCGGTCGCGTTAAAAAGCAGATGGAAAAAAGTCAGCGCGAATATTATTTGAATGAGCAAATGAAAGCCATTCAAAAAGAATTAGGCGACATGGATGACGTGCCTAATGAGCTTGAAGATTTGCAAAATAAAATTACTGAATCGGGCATGCCAAAAGATGCAAAAGACAAAGCCGATTCAGAATTAAATAAATTAAAAATGATGTCACCAATGTCAGCCGAAGCCTCAGTGGTTCGCGGATATTTAGATTGGATGATTGGCGTCCCTTGGAAAAACAAAAGTAAAACACGCAGTAATATTGAACTAGCTGATGAAATTTTAAACGAAGATCACTTTGGTTTAGATGAAGTTAAAGAACGTATCCTTGAATATTTAGCGGTTCAAAAGCGTGTTAAAAAGTCTACCGGTAATATTCTGTGTTTAGTTGGGCCACCGGGTGTGGGTAAGACATCCCTTGGTCGTTCTATTGCTAAAGCGACGAATCGTAAATATGTGCGCATGGCATTGGGCGGTGTTCGCGATGAAGCTGAAATTCGTGGTCATCGTCGTACCTATATTGGTTCTATGCCGGGTAAGCTAATTCAAAAAATTAACAAAGTAGGGGTGAAGAATCCTCTTTTCTTGTTAGATGAAATAGATAAAATGGGTATGGATCATCGTGGTGATCCTGCTAGTGCATTATTAGAGGTGCTGGACCCAGAGCAAAACAGTACATTCAGTGATCATTACCTTGAGGTTGATTTCGATTTATCCGAAGTAATGTTTGTGTGTACCGCTAATAGTATGAATATTCCTGCCCCACTATTGGATCGTATGGAAATCATTCGAATTCCAGGTTATACCGAAGACGAAAAAGTTAGTATCTGTGAGCGCTATTTATTGCCTAAGCAAATGAAAAGCAATGGCGTGAAAGAATCTGAATTGACGTTATCACAAGAGAGTTTGCGCCATGTTGTGCGTCATTACACCAAAGAAGCTGGTGTGCGTGGACTTGAGCGTCAAATGGCCAAAATATGCCGTAAAGTTGTCAAAGAAAATGTGATGGCAAAAGGTAAAGAGCTGAATAGTGAAATAAAGCCTGAGCAAATCGAAGATTATCTTGGTGTGCAAAAATTCCGTTATGGTTTAGCAGAAGAAGATCACCAAGTTGGTCAAGTAACAGGTTTGGCTTGGACTTCTGTAGGTGGTGAAATTTTAACCATTGAGTCGGCTATTTCAATGGGTAAGGGGCGCGTTGTAAAAACTGGCTCCTTGGGTGATGTCATGCAAGAGTCTATACAAGCGGCTTTAACCGTTGTGAAGAGTCGCTCTGAAGGCCTTGGGCTTCCAATAGACTTCTTTGAAACTCATGACCTTCACATTCACGTCCCAGAGGGCGCTACACCAAAAGACGGCCCGAGTGCTGGAGTTGGTATGGTAACGGCTCTAATGTCTGTTATAACGAACACAGAAGTGCGTTCTGATGTGGCTATGACAGGTGAAGTGACTTTGCGTGGTAAAGTACTCGCAATTGGTGGCTTAAAAGAGAAATTACTCGCGGCACACCGCGGTGGAATTAAAACGGTTTTAATTCCAGAAGAAAATGAGCGAGACTTAAAAGAAATTCCTGACAATATCAAACAAGAGCTAGAAATCATCCCTGTTAAGTGGGTTGACGAAGTGCTTGATGTTGCATTAACGGGCAATCTTGAAAAAAATGTTGCTTCAGTTATTGAAAAGGAAGCCGCAACCCAGCAAAATCAGCAGGGTCGATTGAGTACTCATTAATATAAAAAACTAACTAAGCGGTTGACACTCGGCTTAGCGCTGGTATACCTTTCAGCGTTCTATCTAGGTCTATGCTACAGCGCTTAGCGATACCAGTTTACATCTATAATAACCAATTTTGGTAAAGGGGATACGTGTGAATAAATCTGAATTAATTGATGCAATTGCTGCTTCAGCAGACATTCCAAAAGCAGCCGCAGGCCGCGCTTTGGATGCAACTGTTGATGCAATTACAAATGCATTAAAAGAAGGCGATCAAGTGGTTCTTGTTGGTTTTGGTACTTTTGCGGTTAAAGAACGTGCTGCTCGTACCGGCCGTAACCCACAAACAGGTGAGCCAATTCAAATTGCGGCTGCTAAAGTGCCAGGCTTCAAGCCAGGTAAAGCATTGAAAGATGCCGTAAACTAAGATATCCAATAATAACGCAAGTTGTTATGTGAATATGATAAAAGGCGCATCTCCTTGGTGCGCTTTTTTGTTATCTAGTAAGAAGAATTCTAAGAAAGGTTGATTGTTCCATGCTGCAGGCTATTCGTGATGGTTCAAAAGGTGTTGCTGCTAAAATTATAGTAGGTTTAATAATTTTAACGTTTGCGCTATTTGGTATTGAAAGTATTGTTGCTTTAGGTGGTGGCGAAGATGCACCGGCTGAAGTAAATGGTGAAGAAATTACTGAGTATCAGGTCCAGCAAATGGTTGAGATGCAGAAACGTCGCTTTCAGGCACAATTTGGTGAAAACTTTGATCCATCTATGATCAAAGATGAAATGTTGAGAGAGTCAGCGGTTGAGAGCTTGATTAACGAAACATTATTCAAGCAAGCGGCGACTAAATCTGGAGTGTACTTCTCAGATGCGGCAATCGACCAAATCATCCTACAATCGCCTGAGTTTCAAGTTGGCGGTCAGTTTAATCGAGATAGCTACGATTTAGCATTACGCAGTGCAGGTTTCACTCGTAGCACGTACCGTGAATTACTACGTACCTCTTTATCGACTCAGCAAGCGCAGAATGCTTGGCAGGGTACCAGTTTTGCAACACCATTTGAGGCGAAGTTAGCCGCTAAACTTGAGTCACAAGAGCGTAATTTCTCTTATGTTGAATTCTTGTTGGCTGATGCAAAAAAATCAATCCAAGTTTCTGATGACGATATTGCGAAGCACTATGAAGAGAATACCGCTCAGTTTATGACGCAAGATAAGGTCAGCATTAATTATGTCGAATTGAAGCGCGATAGCTTAGCTAAGAATGTTTCGATTGATGAAGATGAAGTTGCAGAGCGTTATAGTGAAATGGAAGCTCAAGCAGCAAGCAAAAAAGAATTCAGAGCAGCGCACATCTTATTGTTATCAAATGATGAAGCGGCTCAAAAAATCATGACAGAAATTAAGGGCAAGTTAGCTTCTGGGCAATCATTCGAAGAATTGGCTAAAGAATATTCAGAAGATGATACGTCTAAATTTGCTGGTGGTGATTTAGGGTTTGCAACTGATGAAATTTATGAAGATGCTTTTGCACAAACCCTTACAAGTCTTGAAAAAGAACAAGTATCTGAAGTAGTTGAAACACGTGATGGTTTGCATTTAATAAAACTATTAGACGTGCGCCAACCTGAAGTTGCGTCTTTTGCTGAGCTTAAAGATTCAATTGCAACAAGTCTTCGTCAAGAAGCGGTACAGGTTGAATATTTAGAAGCACTTGAAACACTAAAAGACGAAGCGTTCTCGTCTAACAGTATCGATGCACCAGCTCAGTCATTGGGTCTTACGGTTAAGTCTGAAGGTCCATTCTCAGAAGCGGGTGGCAAAGGTGTTGCTGCAAATCGTGAAGTCGTTATGGCGGCATTCTCAGATGTTGTTTTAAACGAAGGCACCAACAGTGAAGTGATTGAATTAAATGATGGCCATGCTGTTGTTGTTCATTTAAATGAATTCATAGAATCAACGGCTAAGCCTTTAGCTGACGTAAGCGCACAAATTAAGGAGCAGCTCACAAACCGTAAAGCAACTGAACAAGTTGAAGAGCAAGCCAAGCAAGCGTTAGCCAATGCAAATGCTGGTGAGTTCACAGGGTCTTGGGTATCAGTTAACAATAAAACTCGTCAGTTTACGGGTGTGGATGCGAAGGTTGTTACAGCAGCGTTTGCTTTGCCATTCAATGAAGACAAGCCGTCATTTGAACTCGTTAGCACCAGTGGCGGTAATCAGGTTTTACTTCGTTTAGATAGCATTAAGCGTGATGTTGAAGTGGCACAAAGTGATGATGAGCTTCAAAAAGTAAGTCGTGCTAAGTCATACAATGAATACAAAGCGTTTTACCAGTATCAGCTTGATAGTGCTGATATTGATAAAAACTAATTAGTGATTCTGCACTCATAAAAAAAGGGCCTCTAGGCCCTTTTTTTATGAGTGCTATTTTGATTATTCTTGCTCAAGCATTTCTGCTGATGATATAGCGCAGGTATTAAACCCTGCATCTACGTACATAATCTCACCTGTGATGCCGCTTGATAAGTCTGACGCTAAAAACATGGCAGTATTGCCCACTTCATCAATGGTGACATTACGGCGTAAAGGTGCACGTTGTGCATTGTCTTTGAGCATTTTCCTAAAGCTTTTGATCCCTGAGGCAGCAAGCGTTCGAATAGGGCCAGCACTGATCGCATTTACGCGAATGCCGCTAGGGCCCAAGTTACTTGCTAAGTAGCGTACTCCGGCTTCAAGGCTCGCTTTAGCCATACCCATGACATTGTAGTTAGGCAGTGTTTGAGTTGAGCCGTGATAAGTTAGCGTTAAAACCGATGCTGTTTCACTGAGTGTGTCTTTGAATGCAGACGTTAACGCAATGAAGCTATAACTGCTGATGTCATGGGCAATTTTAAAGCCCTCCCGTGTGGACACATCGACCATATCGCCTTCTAGTTCGTGCCCAGGGGCATAACCAACAGAATGAACGAGTACATCTAATGTTGACCAGTGTTGGCACACGCTTGTTTTTAAATCGTTTATTTCGACATCGCTAGCGACATCACATGGAAAAACAAGGCTGCTGCCAAATTCTTCAGCGAAACCTTCGACGCGGCTTTTTAACTTTTCGTTTTGATAAGTGAAGGCCAATTGCGCACCTTGCTCATGAAAACTTTTTGCTATGCCATAGGCGATGGATTTTTTACTGGCAATACCGACAATTAATGCGGTTTTTCCACTTAGTAGTCCCATGGTGACTCCCAATTTTCAAAAGATTGCTGATGATAGTGGCAAGCCACTTGGTGGTCTTGACTGTCTGTAACGATTAATTGTGGTCTTGTATTGTGGCAGTCTGATTTCACCTCTGGGCAGCGAGTATTAAAGTGGCAGCCTGGTGGTGGTGAAACGGGGGAGGGAAGCTCCCCTGAAATTCTTCTCTTTTTTCTTTTTGAATTAGGGTCCGGTGTGGGAATGGCATCTAGCAAAAATTGCGTATAAGGATGTCGCGGTGCTTTAAAAAGCGTTTCGCTGTCTGCAGATTCAACAATGGAGCCTAAGTACATGACGCTAATTCGATCCGATATATGCTTAACTACGGCTAAATCGTGAGCAATAAATAAAATAGCCAAATTCATTTCACGCTGTAGGTCGATTAACAGGTTTATAATCTGTGATTGAACCGACACATCAAGTGCAGACACCGGCTCATCACAAATTAACAGTTCGGGTTCGAGTGCAATTGCACGAGCGATGCCGATGCGCTGACGTTGTCCACCAGAAAATTCATGGGGGTATTTATTTATAGCGTGCTCAGGCATGCCCACACGTGCAAGTAACAGCTTTACTTTTTCGGCTCGCTCTTGAGCGTTTAGTTTTGTGTGAATAACAAATGGTTCTTCCAGCGTGCTACCAATGGTATGTCTTGGGTTTAATGACTCATAAGGGTCTTGAAAAACATATTGGACTTTGGGGCGAAGTGGGCGAAGTTGTCTTTGGCTTAACTCGGTTAGATTGGTTTGCTTGAAATGTATTTCACCTGTGGTTGGTTCATACAATCGAGCAATGGTTTTTGCCAGTGTGCTTTTTCCGCAGCCAGACTCGCCAACAATCCCAAGTGTCTCCCCTGGTTTGATGTATAAGTCTACATTATCAACGGCACGTAATTGCTGTTTAGGCTTAAACCAATTCGATTTGCCTGTTGGGAAAAATTTAGATAAACCTTTAACGGTTAATACATGCTCTTGTGGCATATTAAATCTCTTGCCAGTGAAGGCAGTTTACAAATGTGTCGCCTTGCTGATGAATAAATGAGTGGTCGAGTGTTTTGCAGTTATCTTGTTTATATTGGCATCGATTATAAAAGCGACAACCTTGTGGCATGTTTTGCAGAGTTGGTACTTGGCCTTCTATTGTGTTGAGTCGGCTTTTACTGGGTTGATCGAGTTTGGGAATCGAGTTCAAAAGTCCTTTTGTGTAAGGATGTTTAGGGTTTTTGAATAATTCTTTGACGCTGCATTTTTCTGCAACACGTCCAGCGTACATCACCACCACATCATCACAGAGTTCAGCAATCACTCCAAGATCATGGGTAATAAATAGAATGCCCATGCCATACTCTTGTTGCAGTGATTGCATTAAATCTAATATTTGCGCTTGAATGGTTACGTCTAAGGCTGTGGTAGGTTCGTCAGCAATTAATAAGTCAGGTTTGCAGGCAAGCGCCATTGCAATCATGACACGCTGACGCATACCCCCTGATAATTGGTGAGGGTATTCCGTGATGCGTTTGCTTGCGTCAGGAATGCCGACCTTATCAAGCACCTCAATCGTTTCTTGTAGCATTTGTTTTTTGCTTAAATCAGGCCGGTGTAGCTCAAATACTTCTAATATTTGCTTGCCAATGGCTTTAACAGGGTTGAGGGCTGTCATCGGTTCCTGAAAAATCATAGCAATCCGATTGCCACGAATTTTTTGTAATGCTTTAGGGGCTAAATCTGACAGTGATTGTTCTTTAAAAGAAATGTGCCCTGATCGAATGCGGCCTGCTGGCTGAGGCAGTAATTTCATAATAGCAAGTGATGTAACACTCTTGCCGCACCCGGACTCACCCACCAATCCCAATGTTTTACCTTGATGGACGTCAAAGCTCACATGATCCAATACATTGAGTGTACCTTGTTCCGTTTCAAACTCGACACAAAGATTATCAACACTTAATAATGGCTTGTTCATGGTGTGCTAGCTCGATATTGCTCGAACATTTTATTGACAACCGGGTATTGTGTTTTACTTTTACGGGCGGTTTTGGTTTCTATTTTAATTGCGCTATCAATCCAGAAAAGCCCGCCGTTTGAAAACGCAGAGTAGAGCGTGTCACTTGTTTTAGTGCCAGGAATTTTAGGGAATTTAATCCAGCGCCAGTGTGCGCCTCGTGTATAGGGTACTTTAAAGTCCGGGATAAATGCGGCTGAATCATGAATCATTTGCTGAATATTTTGAGCCAGTTTCATACGGCTATTTTTGTTTGTTTCACTGCGGTATTGCATGATTTTTTCATCAAGCTCGGGTGAATCCATATTGGTGACGTTGTTTGTTTGTGGCTTGTGGGCGTTCTCGCTGTGAAAATGCTGCCAATATGCAGGGCGGAAACTTGTGCTCCAAGCTAAAGAGGTTATTTGATGTTGCTTTTGCATGATGGTCTTATAATGCGACGAGGAATCTTGCAGGACCAAATTTAATTCAATGCCCGCCTTAAGTGCGTCTTGTTTTAAAATCGACCAACGCTCACTGTGCTCTTTGCGCCCATAAGATAAATCAAGACTTAACCGCTGGCCGTTATTGATTCGGATGCCATCGCCACCGCGTGCTTGCCATTCACTGCTGTCCAAAAGCTCATTGGCTTTATCTAAGTTAAACTTACGCGCTTTGATTGTATTATTAGAATATTCACCGTAACCCGTATGAAATGCTTGTAAGCGTTCATAGTCACCGCGCAATACAGTGTTGATGACTTTGTCAAAATTAAGAGCGTAATTAAGGGCTAAACGAATGGTTTTATCTTTTAATATTGGGTGATCTTGATTTAGAAAAAAACCAGAGCTTGAGCGTGGGGCATCATTGAAGAAAAAATATTTTTCAAGAAACCCTTTGTCATACAGCATTCCTTTGGCCTTGTTGTGCCAAAATTCAGGTTGAATGAGTGCGAATGTATCTAAATTACCTTTTTCAAAGTGGCTATAAGCAATGTTTACATCGCGTATAACTTTTATTACAACTTTGTCGACATTGAAGCGGCCTAGATTAAATCGATAATCTTTTGCCCACCAGTTTTGCTTGCGAGTAAATTCGACTTCTTTGCCTTTTTTCATCTTGCTGATTTGATAGGGGCCAGTATTAGGTACGATTTTCCAATTATGATCTTTGACCCATGTTTCATTGATGGCTTTATAAAAATGCTTGGGTGTAGGGCCGATAGCGTAATAGTAGTGAAGATCTTCTTGAGGGTGTGCAACAGCGCCCGTGATGGATATGGTGTGATTGTCGTATTTTTTCACATCAATAATTTCTTTGGTGTAATAATTGTTATACCAAGGTGCGTTGATGTGAGGTGAGCGCATAAATTCTAATGTGAATAAAAAATCATCGGCCGTAACGGGTTGGCCGTCACTCCATTTTGCTGCAGGGTCTAGCTTGTAGAAAACCGTCTTACCATCGCTGCCATAGGCCCATGATTGAGCCAGTTGAGGAATGATTTCCTGCGTGTTTGGGTGCATCCCAACAAGCCCTAATTGGTTGGCGTTAATGTGGTTACGAAATCCGCTGTTTGAATCAGGCCCGACGGTTCTAAGTGTGGGGGGAAAGGAGAGCATAAATGTTGTAAATACACCGCCTTTTAATGCTTTAGGTTCAGCCCATGGCGCAGAAGTATCGTTTATGAGCCACTTTAAGTCAGTGGGCAGTGTGTTACTTTGTGCGAATAAATGATGGCTTGCCAGTAAGCAGCAAAGAATGAAAACGCTTTTTATTATTTTCATGATTTGTTTCTCAACTAAAGTAGGAATATTTTTTAGGATCAAAGGCTTCTCTAACGGCCTCACCAACAAATGTAACCAGTGTTAATACAATGGTAAGGGCAATGACTGCAGAAGCCGCAATCCATTGGTAATCTAAATTATTAGTGCCTTGTTGGAGTAATTCTCCCCAACTTGGAGTAGGTGCTGGCAAGCCAAAGCCAAGATAATCTAAGCTGGTAAGTGCCGTGATGCCACCAACAACTGAAAAAGGAAAAAACGTAATTAAAATTGAAACGGAATTAGGCAAAATGTGCTTAAACATGACGCGCCAGTTCGAAGCGCCAATTGATCGTGCAGCCAATACATATTCGCGTGTATTTTCTCGATAGGTTTCTGTGCGCATATACCAAGTCAAACCCATCCAGCTGAACGCGCCTAGCATAAGAGCAAGTGTCCAGAAACTGGGAGTAATAATCGACGCGACAATCATGATGATGTATAGAATAGGGACATTGGATAAAATTTCTATTACCCGCTGAAAAACAAGATCAAAGGCGCCGCCTAAAAATCCCATGAGCGCGCCGATAAAAATGCCAATTAAATAAGTAATAACCAGTAGAAACAGCGAAAATAAAATGGCAATTCTAAAGCCATAAACAATGCGCGATAAAATATCACGACCAGCCATGTCTGTGCCTAGGTAATGTTTGTGTTCAGCTGAGGGTGAATAAGGCGGGTACTCGCCTTCAATAAAATGATTCTCAAACGGATTGTACGGAACAAGGGCGTTTACCATCCAGTTTCCAGCGTCGGGGTTTTCGGTGAAATGCTGGTTAAGTTCTCGATAATTGGTTTCCCAACTGTAATCAAGGCCAAATGTGCTGCCTGGTAGTATGTCTCCATAGCTTGGAAAGTAGAGTGTGTCGTTGTAGTGAATAATGACAGGGCGATTATTAACCCAAATCTCAGCAAATAAACTGGCAACGATTAATATGCAAATCACTATAAAAGAGTAATAGCCGCGTTTTATGGATTTAAAGCGTTGCCATCTGCGTTTAGCTTGAGGAGAAAACATTATTTACTCTCCCCGAAACGAATTCTAGGGTCTGCCCATGCCACACATATATCACTGAGTATATTGCCAATTAAATACAGTACCGCTGATATGACCAGAATTCCCATTACCACAGGGTAATCTCTTTCGACTAATGCTTCATAGCCAAGCAGGCCAATGCCATCAATGTTAAATATTTTCTCAATTAAAAATGATCCGCCCAATATCACACCAATGTTTTGGCCAAAGTGTGTGGCCAAGGGAATCAAGCTGTTTCTTAATGCGTGGCGTTTCACTGCTTGTTTAAAGCTAAAGCCTTTTGCAGTGGCTGTGCGCACATAATCGGCGGCTAGGTTTTCCATTAATGCGTTTTTCATCATAAATGTCATGACAGCAAGTGATCCCATCATGTAGGCAACAAGCGGTAATGCGGCGTGATTGAAAACGTCTTTCATTTGTTCCCAGGTGGATAAATATTCAAATTCGTCGCTGACAAATCCACCCAGTGGAAACCATTCAAGATGAACCGCAAAATAAGCAATACACGCAATGCCAATCACATAACCGGGCACGGCATAACTGATAAATATAAATGCAGATGAAACATGGTCAAAGGGTGTGCCGTGTTTGATGGCTTTTAGAATACCTAAAGGAATGCATATCAAATAGGTGAGTATCATGGTGGTCACACCATAAAAAATCGAAATAGGCAGGCGATCTTTAATGCTATCCCAAACGGGTTCGCCGTATCGTGTGGACTCACCTAAATCAAGCGTAAGGATTTTCCAGAGCCAGTCAAAATAGCTCGTGATTATGGGTTTATCGAAACCATAATACGCTTTAAGTTGATCGAGTTGGTCTTCACTGAGGCTTTGGGAGCCGAAGCCATTCGCACTTGATGAAGTTGCAGAATTTGAAAATTGAGCTTCGGCAAGCATGCGCTCTATTGGCCCGCCTGGTACTAGGCGAGTTAACGTAAATACTAATAATGTAATCCCGATAAAGGTCGGAATAATTAGCAACAACCGCTGTAAAAAGTAGCTTTGCATGCTCGATTCTTATTGTTATGAGTAAGGATAAGTTAACAGATCCCTTGTACTAAGACAAAGACGCAAATTAGCCAGACTGTGTGACATCAACATATAAAATCAGTTCATCGCCCGGTTGCAGATATTTTCTGTTTTTAATCTGATTCCAGCGCTGTATGTCTTTTACATTTACATTAAATTTATTGGCAATCCTATGCAGGCTGTCACCATTGCGTACTCGATAGCGCACTTTACGAATGATTTCTCGGTTTTGCTTGCCCCAACCATTTTCTGTTTTAGACCAGATGATTAATTTCTGGCCAGGCATTAGCGGATCTTTAGGGGCCATGCCATTCCATTTTGCAATACTTCTCACTGGCACTTTGTGTTGCTTTGATAAGCTCCAAAAGCTATCGCCGTTTTGAACGCGATGGCTAATTTTAGATGTCCCTTTTGGGCCCCTCGCTTTATTCTGTTTTACATTTTTACGATTTTTAGCGCTATAAGTGTAGCTGGATAAATTATTAAAGGCTGTGGGTATGAGCAACATATCGCCAATATGCAGTAAGCTACCTTGAATTGGGTTTACTTGTTTTAGCGCATCAGGTGTTGTGTGGTATTTTTTTGCGATGGAAATTAAAGAATCACCACTGGCAACTTTATAGCGCTGCCACTTAATGCGTTGGTGAGGTTTTATTTCGGCTAATTGTTGTTCGATTTGTTCTTTATTTTCAACAGGAACGAGTATTTCATGGGGCCCATTTGGGCTGGTAGCCCATTGATTATATTGTGGATTTAATTTGTAAATCTCTTCAAGTTCGACGCCCGCCATAATCGCGGCTTGGCTTAAATCCATTTGGCTGCCCGTATTTACAACGGCGAAGTACGGTTTATTCTCGATAAAGGGCAGGGTGATTCCGTGTTTTTCAGGCTCGGCGATTAATTTTGCTAAAGCGATTAGCTTAGGAACGTAATCACGGGTTTCTTTTGGCAGTGAAAGCGACCAAAAGTCAGTAGGGAGGCCTTTGCGCTTGTTTTTACGTATGGCTTTTCTGACGGTACCGGCACCTGAGTTGTAGGCGGCTAATGCCAGCATCCAATCCCCTTTGAATTCACGAGACAGACCTTTTAAAAACGTAAGCGCGCCAATAGTTGATCGACGAATATCACGACGGCCATCGTACCACCAGCTTTGGTTTAAACCATATACATGGCCGGTACTGGGAATAAACTGCCAAACGCCCGCTGCGCGCCCATGGCTGTACGCAAATGGGTCAAATGCGCTTTCAACAACGGGTAAAAGGGCAATCTCACCAGGCATATCACGGACATCAATTTGCTCCATGATGAAGAAAAGATAGCGCTCGGCTCGTAGTGATATTCTGTTTATATAAGATTGATGCTTTTTGAACCAATTTAACTGCGCCGTAATGGGGGCGTTTTCAAGCTCGCTGTCTAATTGGTATTGGTTTCGTACCCTTTGCCATAAATCTAAGTTATCTTGTTCTGTAGCCACTTCTTCGGGCGCGTTATCAGCTGCATTGTCATTGTTTAGAATGTATTCAGATTGCTCAATTAATAAGCTAGGCGCTTGGTAATCTGAGGTTTCGCTGGAATTTGGCTTGATTAAATTACAGGCGCTTAGTATTAAAGAGCCGCCTAATATTAAAATGATACGTGAAAACAATTGGAAATACCGATATGAAAATGAGCGGGCAGTGTATGAATACCACGGTATTGGGTCAAGCTGGGTTTTGTTTAAATGGGTAAGCTGTCTCATGGATTTGAATATGGAAAGTGACTGGCAAGACACAAAAGTGGCCCAGAATCTTTGGGCATTAGAGGTTGAAGCAATCGAGCGAATGATGCCTGACTTGTACGGTCACTATTTATTGCAGCTTAGTGCGTTTAATCAATCCGTCGTGAAATCAACCTCGCTACGCCACCACTTTTTTGCGTCTCATCGTCAAAATAACCAGCTAGTGGTTGATTATGAGGCGCTCCCGTTTAGGGACAATAGCGTCGACTGCGTAGTGGCTCACCATATCTTTGACCGTGGAGCGGCTGCTCACCAGTGCCTGCGTGAAGCTTCGCGAATTGTTGTACCTAATGGCTATTTAGTTATTGTAGGGTTTAACCCATACAGTACTTGGGGGCTCAGTAGGCTTTTATCTCGTTATAGCTTGGCACCAAAAGGCAGTTACATTTCACAATCACGTCTCTTAGATTGGATGACATTACTCGGATTTAGAGTCGAGCAAGTATCTGAGCTTCAATACTTCCCGCCTGTGGTTTTGAGATATTTTCCGAAGGTATCTAAACAGATAGACCGTCTTTTACGCTACATTGGCCTACCAGGGGCTGGTGTGTATGTGCTGCTGGCACGTAAACTGGTTGCAGGAAGAACCCCAATTCGGCCACAATGGCGGGCTTTGGGCGGCCGGCGTATTCCGGTCGCAACCCCGAGTACAAGAGGTATAAGTGTCTCAAGTCGTTGAAATATACACAGATGGTGCCTGTAAAGGGAATCCTGGTCCTGGTGGTTGGGGTGCATGGCTGCGGTTTGGCAGCAAAGAGAAGGAGTTATTCGGTGGTGAATTTGATACCACGAATAACCGTATGGAGCTCATGGCGGCTATCGCGAGTCTAGAGCTTCTAACGCGCCCATGTCAGGTTGAGCTCACCACAGATAGTGAATACCTAAGAAAAGGCGTGCTCGAATGGATGACAAACTGGAAAAAAAGAGGCTGGAAGACGGCCGCTAAACAGCCAGTAAAAAACCAAGATTTATGGATGCGCTTAGATAAGGCCATCGCCACTCATACCATTAATTGGCATTGGGTTAAGGGGCATTCAGGGCATGAAGGAAATGAGCGAGCTGATCAATTAGCCAACAAAGGCGTTGAACAGTTACTAAAAGGTGCATCATGCGACAAATAGTTTTAGATACTGAAACGACGGGCATCGGCGAAGGCCATAAGATCATCGAAATTGGTTGCGTCGAGATAATCAATCGCAAATTCACGGGTAGACACTATCACCAGTATGTTAACCCCCAGCGCTTAGTTGACCCCGAGGCAATGGAAGTTCACGGTATTACCGATGAATTTTTAGTGGATAAGCCTCTTTTTTCAGAAATAGCGGACGATTTTATATCGTTCATTAAAGGTGCACAGCTTGTTATACATAATGCGCCATTTGACGTGGGGTTCATGGATCGTGAATTTGGAAATTTAAGCGGTTATCCAAAGACGATTGATATTTGCACGGTTTTGGATACGCTAAAGCTTGCAAGGCAGATGCACCCTGGTCAACGTAATAGCTTAGATGCACTATGTCGTCGTTACGGAATTGATAATAGCCATCGTGAATTACACGGCGCATTACTCGATTCTGAAATCCTAGCGGACGTCTATTTGTTAATGACCGGTGGTCAAACCGCTTTGACATTAGACAGCCAGGAGGATAAAAATGATCAGCCTTCAGAACAAGAAATTCTGAAGAGCTTGGTGGTCGATCCTTCAATTGCAGCTAATTTGCCAATTTATGGCACAAGCGCTGATGAACT
>NZ_JBREXD010000003.1:0-1503688 GCF_052920985.1 Pseudomonas sp. HK3 | reverse complement strand
GATCCCGTGCTAAATGAGCAGTTCGTTTTTTTTCATCTAAAAACCACCCCTTTTGATTGGAACACGTTAGAGGATTTACAAGGCGTCATGATTGGTGGCGGTAGTGAATATAGCTACGGTGTCGCTTTTGATGAAGCGCTTGAATCTGGTAAAATCGTCATCGAACGAGTACCAACACAATATCAAAACTGGAGAAAATTATTGCTGGGGCGTATTCAAGTTTTCCCTGAAGAAATGAACGTAGGTTACTCATCATTAAAACAGCACTACCCTGAAGAGAAAGTATCCCTTGTCACGCATCACCCCAAACCGCTTTTGAATAATTTAAGTTATCTGCTGTTCCCTAAAAGCGCAAATAACAGCCCAGTGCTCATGAAAAAATTCAACGCAGCACTTAAATCATTTCGCGAAAGCGGCCGCTATAACCTCTATTTTAAATCTTTTCATAATGGCTATTATGACGAGAAATGACCCCAGCCCATCATATCGCTCGCAGGGGCAAACTCGTGCGATATTGAATCTGCTATTAAATATACTTTTGTAATCGGAAGCAGTGTTAGCTTTATTTCGATATTTTTTCACTAAAATACCGTGTGTTTTAGAGCGTTAATTTTGATTAGGTACCACCGCATAAGCGACAACTTCGCATAACATTTCTTCTCTTGCCAAACCTGCCACTATCATTGCAGCACGGTTTGGGAAAGGAGCTGCAAAGTACTCTGCATAAACCTTATTAAATACTGGAAGTTGAGACCTATCGGTAACATAGATAAGCACTTGAGTGACATGGTCCATTGTCAATTCAGCCGCTTCAATCGTATGCTTTAGGTTATCCATTGTTTGGCGTGCTTGGGCTTCTATACCGCCTTCAACAACTTTACCTTCTTGGTCAATTGGAATTTGAGCTGTCGATAGTTGCCCGTTAGCAATGACAGCCCATTCAAGTGGTGCTTTGGATGCGAAAAGGTCTGTTTTAACGGGTGTTTTGATTGGCTGAGCCATGGTCTTGGTGTGTCCTATGTGTTTTCTATAAATAGTGAACTCTGAAAACTGCAGAGTTTGCACCTAGAAAGGGAGCCGAGGCTCCCTTCTATTTATTGCTGTGCTTGTTATTGCCCTACCCAAAGGGCAAGGCTAAGCATTAATGGCTAGGCTCTTATAACTAGGCTCTCATAATTAGGTAATAGGTTATAAACCTTGTTCGTCTGCCATCTTCTTCGCAATTTGTGGTGCTGTCCAAAGTGATGGCAGTAGTACCAAAGAAACCGGTACGGCTGTGATCACGATGAAAGATTGCAAGGCTGAAATACCACCCGATCCAATCGATATAAGAAGTGCTGCGACAACACCCATCATGATGCCCCAGAAAACACGGATAGAGCTCTGTGGTTGGTCTGTCCCTGTCATAACCATAGATACTGCATAGGTCATAGAGTCACCTGTTGTTGCTACAAAGATAGTCGTCAAAATCAGGAACAATACAGAGATCAAGAAGCCCATCGGCAATTGTTCTGTGATAGCCAATAGTGCCGCTGGTAGGTTGAAACCTGTGAAAGGTTCAGAGATTACTCCAGGGTTTGCAATTTCAAACGCTAAGCCACTACCACCCACTATGGTGAACCAGAATGTTGTGATGATAGGTGCAACCACTGAGATCAATAGCACCATTTGACGAATGGTTCGACCACGTGAAATACGTGCAACAAACATGGCCATAAGTGGGCCGTAACCTAGGAACCAACCCCAAAAGAATACTGTCCACCAATCTAACCAACCAGGGCTTGCACGGAAGGTTGCCATTGGAATGAATTTATCAAGATAGATACCAAAAGACTGGATGTAGCTATCAATAATAAAGGCGGTTGGGCCAAACAAAAGAATGAAAGTCATCAAGACAACAGCAAGAATAACGTTGGCACGACTTAGAATTTGGATGCCTTTAGTCACACCACTTACCGCTGATAGGGTATAGATACTAATCAAAGATAATAGGATAACTAATTGCGTTGTGTAGGTATCAGGAATACCAAACAATTTTTCTAGACCGAAACTCACCTGTAGACCTAAAAAACCAATCGGACCAACTGTGCCCGCAACAACTGCTAATACGCAGCAAGAGTCAACAATGGCACCAAAAGGGCCGGTCATGACTTTATCGCCAAAGACAGGGTAAAGTAGGGTTCTTGGTTTAAGCGGTAGCCCTTTTTCATAATGAAGATACATAAAAACAATACCGGTTAAGCTACCCAGAATTGCCCATGCTAAAAAGCCCCAGTGCATAAAGCTTTGTGCCAATGCGTTGTAAGCAGCTTGTGCGCCCTCTGCTTCACCAAACAAGGGTGGTGCAGAGGTGAAATGAGCCATAGGTTCAGCTGCAGCCCAAAATACACCACCGCCTGCAAGCAGGGTACACATGATGATAGAAATCCACCTAAACGTAGATATTTCTGGCGCTTTGATACCTCCAAGTACAACCGCACCTGTGCGGCCAATGGCGAGGAATAAGCCAATAATAAAGGTGAGTAACAGCAGTATTTGCCAATAAGCGCCAAACAATTTGGTTGAAACAGCGAATGCTGAATTCACCCATGCCGACACCGTAGTGATGTCATATAATGCTGCAATTACAAAAAGTGCTAGGCCGCCACCACTGATAAAAAATACGGGTAAGTCTACTCCTGTGAGTAAACCAGTACCGCTGTTAGCAGGTTGATTAGACTGTAGGCCATCTTGAGAAACTCTACTCATGGTACTCTCCTGAAGGATATTTATTTTTATATTTATTGGGTTTATCCGTCGTTATTGAGCACGAATATCATGCTCAATAACTAGGGCTACCTTTAAGAGGCCTGAGGTGTTAACCCTTCATCAAAGAATCGTAACCAATTCTGGCCCATTATTTTTGCTACCTCAGTTTGATTAAAGCCTCTATTTAATAGGCCTTTAGTGAGATTTGGAAAATCTCGGCTATCCCTAAACCAAGTAAGAGGCTCCGGCCAATCCGCATTGGATTTAGACCCTTCTCCGTAATCCTTTGTTTTTGACCAACGACCATTTCGCATCCATTCAAGAATAGAAAGTGGTTGTTGCTGGCAAAGATCTGTCCCTATGCCAATATTGTCTATTCCCATTAAATCCGCTGTGTTAGCTATCATGTCGCAGAACTCATCAAGGCGGCAGTCTGATCCATTCTTAAGGTGGAAAGGATATAAACTGAAACCTAGTAAACCACCTGACTCAGCAAGGTTTTTAAGAACTAGATCTGACTTGTTGCGTTTTGCTTCATGGAAACTCAACGGATTAGCGTGGGAAATCACAATAGGTCGCTCTGATATTTCTATCGCATCAAGGGTGCTGCGTTCGCCGCTATGACTCATGTCGACTATCATGCCAACACGGTTCATTTCCTTGATTGCTTGTTTACCAAAGCGGGTGACACCGCTATCGACGGCCTCATAGCAACCGCAAGCCAGCAGACTTTGGTTGTTATAAGTCAGTTGCATGATCATAAGATTCAGCTCGCGCATTATCTCGATCATGGCAATGTCGTCTTCAATCGGTGAGCAATTCTGAGCGCCAAACATGATGCCAACACGGCCTGTTTGTTTGGCGATTCGAATATCATCAGCACAGCGAACCGGCATAATTAGGTCAGGATTACGCTCAAAATGCGTGTTCCACTCACCAATACGCAATAGGGTTTCGCGAATTTGTTCATGGTAAACAATGGTCGCATGTACCATGGTGACACCACCTTCTTTAAGCTGTAAGAAGATGTTTCTGTCCCAATTTGAGTATTGCAAACCATCGATGACGATAAGATCCTGATGCATGGTTCACCCCTTGTTATGCGCGCATATAAGTGGTTTTAACAACGGTGTAGAACTCTTTTGCGTAAGTTCCTTGCTCACGTGGACCAAAGCTTGAATCTTTACGTCCGCCAAATGGCACATGGTAATCTGTACCTGCTGTTGGCAGGTTGATCATGACGCAACCTGTTTTAGCATTGCGTTTAAAGTCGTTAGCGTATTTGAGAGAGGTTGTGCAAATGCCACCCGTTAGACCAAAGTTTGTATCATTCAGTGTGTTTAGTGCTTCTGCGTAATCAGCCACCTTGATGATGCAAGCGATAGGCGCAAACGCTTCTTCACGGTTGATTGTCATTTGGTTCGTAGTGTTAGTGAAAAGCGCTGGTTGCATGTAGTAACCATCTGCTTCTTCTGTTAATACTTCACCACCGTATGCCAATTCGCCGCCTTCTTTCTTAGCAAGCTCAAGGTAAGATAGGTTCTGTTCCATTTGACGAGCATCCGCAACTGCGCCGATATGAACACCTTCTTTAAGAGGATGGCCCACAACCAGTTTCTTCATGCGCTCAATCATTTTGGCAACAAACTCGTCATGAATACCTTCAGTGACGATTAGACGTGAAGAGGCTGTACATTTTTGACCTGTGCCACCGTAAGCACCACCAACAGCGCATTCAACCGCATTATCAATGTCAGCATCATCTAGAACGATCAGCGCATTTTTACTGCCCATTTCTAGTTGGCATTTGATCAGGTTAACCGCTGTTGCTACTGCAACTTTTCGTCCTGTTTCAAGTGAACCTGTGAATGTCAGTGCGTTGATATTTTTAGAGTGGATAAGCGTATCGCCTACTTCAGCACCGGGACCCATTACTAGGTTTACTGTGCCTGCTGGCAGACCTTGGCGAGAAAGGATTTCTGTCAACGCCCAAGCGCTCGCGGGTACTTGGCTGGCGGGTTTCCAAACGACTGAGTTACCGTATGCAAGTGCTGGTGCAATTTTCCAAGCGCCTGTAGCAGTCGGGAAGTTCCAAGGCGTGATGATACCCACCACCCCCACTGGCTCACGGCGAGTTTCGATTTCAACACCAGGGCGGACTGAATCAGCTGTTTCACCCATTTGACGAAGTACTTCAGCCGCGTAGTAGTGGAAGAATTGACCTGAGCGATATGTTTCGCCAGCGCCTTCTGCCAGTGTCTTACCTTCTTCACGGGCAAGCAATTCACCTAACTCGTCTTTACGAGCAATCAATTCATCACCAATGGCCATCAAAACTGAATATCTTTGTTCTAGACCACTTTTTTCCCATTCAGCTTGGCCTTGCTTAGCCGCTTCGATAGCAACCAGTGTTTGTGCTTTATCTGCCTGAGCATAAGTACCAATGATATCTTTGGTGTCGGCTGGACTAATGTTGTCTATATTATCTTTATTGCCATCAACCCATTCACCGGCGATGTAATTACGAAAAACTGAATCGGACATGATCTACTCCTATGCGGTATTGGCTTCATATTAGTGCTCATGGTTTAATAATAAAAATTAATAATTAATATTAAGTGATAAGATTTTTTTATTATGATGCCAGAACTTAAGATTACTCAACTGCGTCACTTTGTATGGGTTGCTGAACTCAAAGGCTTTCATGTGGCGGCTGAACGAGCCCATAGAACTCAGCCGGCGATTTCTTTGTCGATAAAAGATTTGGAAGCAAAGCTGGGTGAACCGGTGTTTGAGAAACACAAAACAAAATCGGCCAAAGCTGAACTGACACCATTTGGTAAATTGTTTTTACCTAAAGCAAAAGAGCTAATTGCTCATCATGATCGTATTACGCAGGACATGATGTTGATGGCAGATCATAAAGCAGGCCATATTCGATTAGCGTCTGTACCGTCCATTGCTAGTCAGGTATTGCCTGAACTATTGCTTGAATTTGTTGCAGATGCCCCAGAATTGAATGTCAGCTTTTTTGATGATAATTCAGATGCCGTGCTTAAAATGGTTGAAAAACAGCAGGTCGATTTTGGTATTGCCAGTTTGTTTCACGAAGAGGAGCACCCAGATAAAACCTTTAATGGTATTTGGGAAGACCAAATTGGCGTTGTTTGCCCTAAAGATCATCCGTTAGCAGAGCATAAAGGGGTTCACTGGAAAACCTTGTTAGAGCACCGATTTATTCGTAACGGAACCTCTCGTCTTTTAGAAGACACCGAAGCAAGCCCTTTATTAGGTCGCTCACAGTTTTACATTTCGAATATGATTTCTTTAATTGCCATGCTAGAAGCCGGTGTGGGAATTACGACCTTACCTCGATATGCCTTCCCGAAAGAGAGTAGCACTTTATGCTTCATTCCTTTGGATACCCCCTTTGTTGTACGAAAAATTGGTTTAGTACAGCTTAATAATAAGTCGTTATCGCCTGCAGCGAGTGCCTTGGTTGATTTCATTTTAAGCAAGGCAAAGCGCTAGTTGGCGAGGTTTGCTTAATACTAATCGAAGAAATGAAATAAGCGCATTTTAAAAAAAAGGCTCAAAGCTAGTAAAAGTAATGGTTTAAATGGTTTTGATTAGAAAATCTTATCTAACGATAGAGCTTTTTGATTTGATGACATAGGTTGCATGGTCAATGATGCAGAACATAAAGTGAAACATAAATGTCCATTCATAAGGACATATAGTGCAACCAATTCATATAGAGAGTGTTCACCATGACGACGCCTGCTGCAATTGAATTCTCATTAAAAGGGAACAATGCGTTGCCACTTAGGCCAATAGATCAAGTGATGAACTTGGAGCGCTTAGGCGCAATGCACCAAAGCCGCTTGAGCTTTATGCGTATTCTTGTTCGCCATGTCATGCGTGAGCGTTGGCAGATACATATGACGACTCAAGACCTGAATGACGAAGGTTATGGGACGGTTATTTATGAAGTTCAAACTCCTCATGATTTGTTTAGCTTTGTAATCTTCTCCGACTACTTATCCGCGGATGAACGAAATGACAGAGTAATTGCCTCAAAATGGGACTTAACCATGGCGTTGGTCGCAGGCAAGGTCGATGAGATGTATGTCGAAAATTTGCGTCAAAATGTTCCTAAGCAAGAAGCTGGCCGCGTTGATTCACGTGTGTTTGTCCTTTCTCGTGCTAACCGAAGCGCACGTAATTTTGATTATGTGGTTGATCAATTAGCAACAGGCGGCCAACCAGACATCAAAAAAATTGCCAAAGTAGGCTATCTCTATCGTACTACAGCTGTATATGGCAGCGGTAAATTGGGGATGGCAGATTGGGAGAAGGTCTCGACTCGCTGGCCTGATTTTGCAAGGCCTTTTTCTGCTGAGATGTTTGTTTGTTTTATGCTAAGAAATTTTAGCCTTTTTCAAGCAGATCATATTGCTCAAAAACGATCTCCCCAACACTATAACCCAATGAAACCAGAGATTAAGCGCTCTTTTGGTATTGGTAATTCGACGGGTTTAGGCATGGCACCTTACCTGATGAACCATCCATTGTTAATTAACCAATGGGTTGAAATGAGAGAACTTGCCTTGGCAAGGGTTAGGCAATTAGGCCTTTATGATGAGCAAGCTAAAGATAAGCTTAATCGTTTAATTAACCGTGTTCAGAATCATATGGCTGAAACCGAAACGGAAGACGAATGGCAAAGTCAGAATAATATTGATGTTTTAGCTGACCTTGATTTATTAAAGCAGCGCTTAGACGTTGGCTTAGACAGCTGGAATAGTTTGATACTTTGGAGTGAAGATAAATGCTCCTTACAAGGGCAAGAACTTTTAGTGTCATTATTACTTGAGCTTTACCCTGAGTTAGTGGATGACCTTGAAAATTATCATGGCTCTGAAGAGTTTTTAGATTTAGATCCGGTCATGCCCGTTCAGACGCTAAAGCAAGTAATAGAAACCCGTTATGCTTGGGCGCTTAAAATTGATTTTAGTGAGAGTGGTTCTCGCGATATTTTTTGGTATCGCTCAGAAGAAAAGATGGAACCACGTTTAGGTCAAGCAGCATCTGAAAAAGGCAAAGACAAACAAATGGCATTAGGGGTGGGTTATGCCGTGCGTAAATGTTACGACCAATTATGTGAATACATCACTGTTTACCCTGAACATTCAACTGCTCGTTTCATGGTAACGAAACCAAAGCTTAGGGGTATTGTTAGACGCATACAAAGTATGAACCGTTGTGTCTATGGTGATATTCAAGCCAATTTATTAGACAAAAATGTCCTACCTATGCATCTTCTGAGAGCTAAATTAGCCTTCTTTGGCGTAAGTAAGTTTGACCCAAGATCCAAGCTTTGGGTGCGTAATACCATGTTTCAAGGCGCCCCTCTTTTAGAAGATATCGGTACCAGTTTTAACGATGATTGGTTTATGCCCTTTTCGGCAAAAGCAGAGGAGAGTCTCTAATGCATGTTTCTATGAATGAGTTAAAAGCCGCATTGCGCCGCTGTTTTGAAGCGGCTAACTATTTTGTTGGTAACTATGAAGATGCTGCCAATATGATTTTATGGTTAGAAAAGCACGGGTTAAATGGTCTTCAAGAATTACAACGCACTTTGCACTATATAAAAGAAGATAGAAGCAAAGATATGAGTACTGTGATTTATGAAGACAGCACATCTGCCATTATTGATAGCCATGGACGCAGTGCTTTGAATTGTATTGCTTCTGCTGTGGACCTTGCTCATGCTAAAGCCCTTGAGTGTGGTATTGCCACTATCAGTGTACATAACTGTCATAACCGTAAATTTATTCTCAAAGCCCTAACAGATTGCGGACGTCGTGGTATCAGCGTGGTCGCTTATTGGCGTAACGGCAGTGATTCAGTCACTGAATACACTGCCGCCATTAATGCGGGCGCACGTTATCCTTCTTTTAGCCAAGCAATTACGAATCTTGAAAGCAATGATCAGGATAAGCAGGCTTTAACCATTATTTGTAGCTCTCGTGTAGACCTTACCTCATCGCTACAAAACTCAAGTGATCATCAATCTAGATTTCATATGAGCGCAAAAGAAATTGCTAAGATGAAAGAAAAAAGCATAGATAATGGTATCGAGATAGACGCTAAACTTTGGCAAGAAATTAACCAAATTGGTGCCGAAGTTTTGGTTGAGAATTCTGATCAATCAAGACAAGGTGCAGGTGCTTGACCTTTATAACTTATTAGCCAGTAAAAGAGTGTATTAGATGCTCTCTTTTGCTTCTCTACATTATGCGTCGATAGATTGTGTTTCACTTGTTATTGTTGCGTTAGGGATTCTTGTTCAAGCAAGAGTTGGTATAGGCTTTGCGCTAATTAGCGCGCCGATACTCTTTCTTATTAATCCTGCTTTTATGCCAGGACCAATATTAATCTTAGGCTTTGTTTTATCCCTATTGTTATTTTTGAGTGAGAAACAAGCTCTTTCCCTCGCTTTAGTACTGCCTGCTGTCATTGCTCGATTACCAGGTTCTTGGGTGGCTATCTTGGTATTAGCATACCTTCCTCAATGGTTATTAAGCCTGATGATAGGTTTAAGTCTTTTATGTGCTTCATTTTTTTCTCTCATGAAGGTTTCTATCACTTTAAACCGATTTAATTTGTTCTGCGCAGGGTTTATTTCGGGTTTTACCGGCACGATTACGTCAATTGGTGGGCCAGTGATGGCGCTAATGTATCAAAACCAAGCACCATTAAAGGCGAGACAAGCCTTGATTAGCTTTTTTCTAATTGGAACACCTATCTCAATTATCTTGTTGATTCTATCGGGCTCAATGAGCCAGGAAGCTTATATTTTGAGTATCAAAATGCTGCCTGGTGTTTTAATCGGTTTTTTATGTTCGCGTTATCATAGGTTCGCTTCAATTTTACCTTCTAAGAAAGTATTAATATTACTGTCGAGTATTTCTGCTCTCGTTATTATTTTTAAAAGTATCATTTGATTTTTTAAAAATCAGAAAAATGACTTTACGTCCGCTTTTGAAACTAGAGGCAGACCAAAAGGTTTAATGTTTCACTCAGATCAAGACTGTCATTACACCAACTTAAAGTACCAACAAACATTATGACCCTTACAAATTAAGCAAAGCATGAGTCATCGCGGAAACTGCTGGGATAATGCGCCTATGGAAAGATTTTTCGAAACGTTAAAACAGAATGGATGCTATCGACAGGTTATCAATCATTTTCTGAAACAAGAACAGAAGTGTCTCGATACATAACCGGTTATTACAGTCGTTACAGACCACATACTTTTACCTTTACACTCTTATTTTAAAGCACATACAAAAAAGCCCCATTTAATAGGGGCTTAGTAGCTATTCTTTACAAATTAAGTCTTAGGTAATTCCTAGAAAGGAATATCGTCATCAAAATCATCAAACGCATTGCTAGGCTGAGCTTGCGGCGCTTGTTGAGGAGCCTGTTGTGGGGCTTGGCGAGGCGCTTGTTGCGGCATACCTTGTGGCTGACCATAAGGTGCTGCAGGTGCTTGTTGTGGTGCCTGACCATATGCCGGGGCCGCTTGAGGCTGGGCATATTGTGGTTGCGCTTGCTGTGGCGCCTGTTGAGGAGCAGCTTGTTGAGGCGCTTGCGGCTTCATACCTTGGTTGGGTGCATAACCGCCACCCATGTTATTGCTATCGCCTGAGTTACGGCTGTCTAGCATGGTCATTTCGTTAACAATGATTTTGGTTGAGTAACGCTTAATGCCGTCTTTTTCGTATTCGTCGGTGCGTAGCTTGCCTTCAACGTACACTTTAGAGCCTTTTTTCAGGTATTCGCCCATAACTTCGGCTAAACGGCCAAACGCTTCAACGCGGTGCCATTCAGTCTTATCCACTTGTTGGCCCGTGTTACGGTCTTTGTAACCTTCATCGGTGGCAAGGCTTGCGCTGCACACTGCATTACCGTTTGGTAAGTAACGCATTTCAGGATCACGTCCTAATGTGCCAATGATGATGACTTTGTTGATAGACCCACGTGCCATATTTTTCTCTCCGTCAGTGTTCATGGGGCTTTCAGCCCGAACAACACATTAAATTCTGTTAGTCGCTGCAAAAAGCGTCCTGTCATAGCCACATATATGACGACAATCGGCGTTAACTTAGAGCGATTTGTGGGCTGATTATACGTGGCAATTTCATTTTTCGCGATGCCTATTCTAGGATCACATGCAGACCATCCCTCATATTGTCCACTCGCCTCAAAAAACCCTTATTCCATCAGGGTTACACTTAACAGCCCATTAGTTAAGCACTGACGATGAGCCCACTCACCTCACTCAAACAGAGGTGGTTTTTAGCTTTTTATTGAATAGCCACTGTTTAACCAGTAGTGCCGTAATAGGGAACGTGATGACATACAGCCACACCACATCAAATGCGATATCAAATACCAGCCAATAAGCGAGTGTTACTCCAATAGCGGAATCCAACTGATCCAGTGCGATGAACCAGTACTTTTTGTCTGCCGGCACATGCCCGGCTTCGATGCCAATGCGGCGCTTAAAAAAGGAATTGGGGAGTTCACCCAAAATATAGCCCACACCCGCAACAAACCCCAATAGCACTAGATGCCAGCCACTCAATAAAAGCGGCCCCAATAAACCTTGCCCAAATACAAATTCAAACAACATCTCTAATGGGTATAAACAAGCACCACCCAATGCCGTTAATGTCGGCACCAGTATTACACCGCGCCATGTTTTGTTGGCGCCAAACCAGTTACGCTGAATCGGAATAGCCAGCATGCTCAAATCATTGCGAGTAACCATCAGCATGTGCAAAACACCGCCAATAACCACAGGGATCTGTAAATACAGAGCCAGCAGTAATATATTTAAAGGCGACTGCCCACCAAACTGCTGTAACTCAAGTAAAGCAAAAACGGCAAAGCCTGTTATGGTCAAACATAAAATTTGGGCTAAAGAGCGGAATTTAAAAAAGGGCTTAGAGACCACCATATAAAAACTAAACACAAACAGCATGATCGCCAATAATATGTGGGCAACATACAAACCAAATACTGTTTCGCTCAACATTGCTCCTGCTAAAATAAAGACACTCCAAAAAACAGGCATGCCCAAATAGCTCAAGCTTTTATTACCATCATCACTATTGGTTTCAACATTACCAATTTGATTAAATACCGATAACCGCACACTGCCTGCTGCGATCATTAATAATATAAAGGCACAATAGTAACCATCGAATCCCCATTGCAGCATCATCACTGTCGGTGCCACTAAGTAAATGAGCATATCCATAAAGCCATCAAGGTAACGGCCAAATTCTCGCTCTAAGCCATATTTACGCGCCAGCATGCCATCAAGCGCATCTGCCGTCATGGCCACAAACAATAGCGCCATGGCAAAATAGAGGTGATATTTCATCGCGCACATTATCGAAAAAAATGTGGTGATCACACTCGACAGCGTTAGCAGGTCAATTCGATTCAAGCGCACGATAAATAAGGGGGACTTACTACTCATAATTTTTAACTACCAACACAGAGCACAACTTAAAAATGTTTTTCATCTTTAGCGGCTGGTTTTTTGTAATGTATTACGTAACGTAACGCGATCTATTTTACTATTATGTCGGCCGTCCACGGACATACATGCAATAACGTTCACATGAATATCAACAATACCGGCTGACGTTAATACGTTATCAACTTTGTTTTGCATTACACCTGAAAGTGGTTGTATACGTTGCTGTGTTGTTTCAACAAAAAGATGCAGTTCATCATCAACACTGATTAATGCCGTACGCGATATGCCTTCGATGTTGTCCAGTGCTTGCTCTAGTGGATAAGGTTGTATGATATTGCCATCAATTGATAACGTATCATTTACTCGTCCCGTTAACCAAAGCCGCCCTAGCCCATCTAAAAAACCAGAATCGCCTGTGCGATGCCAAACCGAATATTGATTACTTTGAACACCTGCCACACGTTGAATCTTGTTTTCCGCATTGTGCCTGTTGCAGGAGAATACATGGGAACATGACGAACCAATGAGGTAATACGTTGGTCGTATTGAGCATCGGCATAAAGGTGCAATATGTTGCTGCCTAAAAGTGCAATGAAAAATACTAGGAAGTAATATTTCTTGTGTTGACTAAAAATAGGGCGATGCGTGTTTAACCAAACCCACTTATCAATGTAAAAATATAGTGCATAGATACCCACTAAAAACCCGACAACAATTAACCAAGTAAACCAAGATAATTCAATGATTTGATTACCGCCTTGAATCAGCATTTCGAAAACAAAGCCTGTAATATGAAATCGATATTGGGCATATACAAAGGTATCTGCAATTAATAACACCGTGCCAATTGTGGCGACAATAATGGCCATATGACGAATGGCTTTGCTGGCTTTGGGAATAATTAAACCTAGCGGTAAGATAAGCAGAAGAAAAAACAACAAACTCATTAATGTAAAATGGCTAAATATCCCAGTAGAGATAAAAAATAAGGCTTTTACACTATCAATGGAAGGCATGTAGTGAATAAAACGCGTTGCGATAAGGCTCAGAATGATGCCTGTGATTGCACTGAACCCAACGCCCCAGTTTATGACCGTTTTTCGTTCGCCCATGGTGATCCTTAAAAATTTAATGACGGTTATATGAAAAGTGGGTGAATATTATAGATTTTTGCAGATATCTGCAGTGCTTTGTCTAACGTTAGGCTGAAATAATCTGTTTGTGAAAAGGGTTTGGGGTTTTGTATGTATGAGTTATGTATGAGCCTTGCTTACGGAACGTATTTTGATGAATTTAGTTTACTGGTGAGTGAAAAACATACAAATCTTTCTATGCTAAATCGTTCTAAATTAATTCTTGCGAAAATTAATCCATGTGTTTAAATACTGGTTATATTTACAGTAATTTAAAATTCTGCCTCGCAGACCTAAAACGGATAACGATAATAAGGTGAAGAAAAACATGGATCAAAATCGCCAAAAAGCCCTAGACGCCGCCCTTAGCCAAATTGAACGCCAGTTCGGTAAAGGCGCCATAATGAAAATGGGTGATCAACCACGTGAAGCTATTCCTGCAGTTTCGACGGGTTCTCTTTCTTTAGACATTGCGTTAGGCATAGGCGGTTTACCATACGGCCGTATTGTTGAGATCTATGGACCTGAATCTTCTGGTAAGACGACCATGTGTCTTTCTACCATGGCACAGGCACAAAAACAGGGTAAAACAGTCGCTATCGTCGATGCAGAGCATGCACTTGATCCGCTATATGCAGAAAAACTAGGCATCGATTTAGATAGCCTACTTGTTTCTCAGCCAGATACTGGCGAACAAGGACTAGAGATTGTTGATAGCTTAGTACGTTCCGGTGCTGTTGATATGATCGTAGTGGATTCGGTTGCGGCATTAACCCCAAGAGCCGAAATTGAAGGCGACATGGGTGACCACCACGTAGGTTTACAAGCACGTTTAATGTCACAAGCGCTTCGTAAATTAACTGCCAATGTTAAAAATGCTAATTGCATGGTTATCTTCATTAACCAAATTCGTATGAAAATTGGTGTGATGTTCGGTAACCCTGAAACCACAACCGGTGGTAATGCACTTAAATTCTACTCCTCTGTTCGTTTAGACATTCGCCGTACAGGCTCGGTAAAAAATGGCGATGAAGTGACCGGTAATGAAACACGTGTGAAAGTGGTTAAAAATAAAGTGGCACCGCCGTTTAAACAAGCTGAATTCCAAATCATGTATAACCAAGGTATTAACCGTGGTGCAGAAATTATTGATCTGGGTGTTAAGCTTGGCTTGGTTGATAAGGCCGGTGCTTGGTATGCATATAAAGGCGATAAGATTGGCCAAGGTAAAGCAAATGCTTGTGTTTATCTTCAAGAAAATCCAGCAATCCAAGAAGAAATTGAAGCCCAGATTCGCTCTCAATTATTAGTCGTGGCAGATACTAAAAAACCAGACGATAAAGAATCGAAGCCTAAAGCAAGTAAAAAAACTGAAGAGCCAGAAGTGAGTGAAGAAGCTTAATTGAGCTTTTCAAATCGTATAAAAAGGCCAGCAATGCTGGCCTTTTTATTTCATGAGATTTTATTTAATACATATAAAATAAGCACTTATAACGCTAGGTTTCCTCATAGCGTCCTCTCTTTCCTCCATTTTAGTATTTCTATAAAATTAATACCAAAGAACTAGATAGCTTAAGCATTGTTATAAGTGCTTTCTTTGGCATATGAATTTCTGCTAGTGTGCAAATCGTTCCTGCATCTAAGTGTTGCTTCCTCAGTAGTCATGTCTTTTCGACTTGTGATCTTATGCTTAAGGTTTCTACTTTCCTCTCGTACGCAATAGCGTGTACTGAATTGTAAATGGATGTGTTTGGTTGCTCTTTGAGTACACATCAAAAATGAACTTTATCAATATACGAAAATGACAAACAAGGAACCCTTATGCGCACAGTTCTGTTTTTATGTGGCCTTTTAATAACGATTAGTGCCTGCTCGAGTGGTGATTCAGCGGATGAGCCCACACTTAAATCCAGTGCAGGATCATCTCAACAAGTAACGAGCGTCCCAAAAAATGGAGGCAGGCCTTTTACACAAGAAGAAAAAGCAGACATAGCGTATCTGCAAAAACATGCAAAACCGTCCGCGCCTTACCAATTAGATATGACTCATCCTCAACAATATCGCCATGTGATCAATACGTTTAAGCGCAGTGGGATAACCGCTGATACTCACCCTCATCTTATGAGTCTATTAGCAAAAGCGAACAAGATGAAGACAGATGAACCTAGTCATCCTGTGTTGGCTGTTAATGAAACATTAGGTACACCACAAACCCTTAATTACATTAATTCGATGAATTTAACCGCTTCATCACCGAATACGTTTGATGCTAACGGTCTATCATCAGCAAATGGGGGAACAGATACCAGTACGGTAGTAATGGAACTTTATCTTACTGAAACGGGCCATGTGTATGCGACAAATCAAGATTCGCAGCATGCCGCTGGGGTTAACTTTAATGTACCGGTTAATGGTGCAGTGCCTACGGGAACGACAAATTCAACGACTAAAGCACAGGCTACTTTTGCATATGTGCCAAAGGGCAGTGCACCAGGTACGCCACCGATTGTCAGTTATTTTTATTCTGAAGATAGCGTTGACCCTACTACGGCCTGTATGACAAAACCGAATTATTGCGTGCGTGATAACGCAAACAACTGTGTTGTTGGAGAATATGAAACAAGTTGTACCAATACAAATCCAAATAATGCGACAGCTATTAAGGTTTGTTATTCCCGAGGTGGTCAGGGTGAGTGTGATTATTATAATCAGACGCCTAATCATCCAACAAACTTTATTTTTCCTTTAGAGGGAAGTGCCACATTTGCAAATGAGGTTGTGAGTCCTCCTGTTGGTATTGTAACGATAACGTTGCAAAATCCATCCCAGGGGGGCGGTTGTTATTTGGTTTTCCAAGAAGCGCAGCCTCTTGATTCAACTATTTGGACCGTGAGTGATCAAACCTTAAATTGGAATTACGCGGCAGCTTCATTCCCTGATCCTAATAGTTGTCTTGAATACTATAACAGCACAACAACATTATTAAATGTTTCCGTTGATGGCGTTGCTCTACAGGGAAGCGGTAGCGGTGCCCCACCGATTGGTGGCTTTCGTTTCACAAGCGATCGCAATCAAATAGGGCAGGATGGAATATATATTGTGCCCCCTATTGAAATTCAGCAAGGGTGTTTTGCCGAAGGGGCTGACATCTTAATGGCTGATGGTAGCTTAAAAAAAGTAGAAGACTTTACTGCTGATAAAACAGAGTTAGTGCGAGGTGCCGAAGGCAGTGTTCTGACTGTATTAGGAACGAGTAAGGGAATTGAATCAAAGCCAATGGTGCGTATCAAAACAGATGGCGGTCATGAATTATTAGTAACAGAAACTCATGCAATTGTACTCATTGATGGCGCCAAAGTGGCAATGGACGTTGTTGTTGGAGATAAAATTAATGTGCAAAAGGGCACTGCAAACGTTAGTCATGTTAGTCGCGAAGATTATGATGGAAAAGTCTATCATTTGATTTTAAGTGAGCGAAAAGCATCGTTAGCGGCGTCAGGGACGTTATACGCAAATGGAATATTGACAGGTGACTTACGCATGCAAGAGGCATTAATAGCCGCTGAATACGAGAAGCTATCCAGTGATCCTGATCATGTATACAAGCGTCTTCCAAAAGAATGGCATGAAGATTATCGACTTCATTTAGAAAGAAAAAAATAAGATCGATTTATATATCAAAGCGTAAAGTTGTTACGCGCTGATAGTGCTTACCTATGCAATCAAAATTGCAGCTTGTTGGGCCAATCATTTTTTGAATGATAAAAAGCTCTGAATTACAGAACCGTATGACTTTACACAGCGATCAGTCCCTAGATAAAGCGGAGAATGCTTATGGGAATGGATGTCCCCGTTGTTAATAAAGTGAGCTATGACGGTACGCAGGTTAAAGTTTGGTGGAGCAGTGTCACGTCTAGCAATGTTACCGGTTATAAAATATTGGTGGCGTCTAGTGATAGCGGAACTGTTTATGAGAGTGATTTAATCTCAGGTCGTCAATCAAATTTTGGTATGTTGTCTTTTTTGAAACCGCTCGATACTAATATTGTGTATACGCTTCAGGTGCAGTCACAGACTGCATCCGGGTCTGATCTTGCCAGTCTACAAGTGGCAATGTTAACACGGTTACCTGTTTTGCGTAGAGCTGTGTATAACGGGAAAAGTTTAGATTTTGAATTTGATCCTGTGCCAGAGACGGCGTCTGGCGGATATTCGTTACGAGTGACCTCTCAGAACACAGGTTCTACTTATACTGGATTAATAACTAACCCAAATGCTACTCAAGGAAAAATTGGTGCGGATGTTTTACCTCAAGGAGGATTAGATCGCGCTCAGCAGTGGGTTGTTACTGTGTGTGCAGAAGGGGCCGATTCCTGTGAAGCATGTACCGTCGATTCAGATCTCCCAATGCCCTTAACTGAATTGAGTGTTAATAATGTTTCTTATCGAGAAGATGGATCTTTGCTTGCAAGTTGGCAGGCATTGTCAGGTATTGATAATTATGTGATTCAAGTGGCTTCGTTTGCTGATGGCAGTGTTTATGAATTATTGGTGGCGGGTAGTGCTGCTACAGATGGAGCAATATCATTCCCTTTTCCACTTTATACCGAGCAAAATTATACATTTCAATTGTTGGGTTTAACGAATGGTGGTGTGGGTGTTGCCACATTAATGCAAAGTATTATTACGTCGGCTCCTCAAATTCAAAATGGGAACTATGATGGTTCATCTATTCATTTAACGTGGCTGGCATCGAGCAATATAGCTGTGACGGCATACCAGTTAAAAATAATATCCTTATCAACAGGTCAGACATTTGAAAATACGGTGTCAGGTTTAACCACGGCAACGGGCAGCGTGGAAACATCAGCCTTGGATGCGTCACAAGAATGGGTTGCTATAGTAAGTGCCACGGCTGATGGAATGATTGAAGGGCAAAGTAAGCAATATTCATTATTAGTATTGCCCATTACAATTAATGCCGTGTCTTATGATGGCACTCAGCTAATAACACAATGGACGAATCAGGATAATAGTGCAGTAATTGCATATAGGGCATCTTTGCTACGTGGCAACGATGTTGTGCAATCGGTTGAGGTGAATAATTCCTTAGCAAGTTCCACCGTCATCTCATTAATATCGGCACTGGTTGATTCCACTTACACTATTAAGATTTATGCCCTTGCTAACAACGGTGCATCAACCTCATCAATAAGCGATTCTTTATTGACACAAATGCCCGCCATTCAATATGCCGTCTATGAGGGTAATAAAGTGGTTGTTGCATGGGATACTTATAGTGGTGCTAGTCAATTTACGGCGGCTGTTTTTTCAAAAAAAGCAGAAACCTACTACGCAAAAACAGAAAATAGTGGCGCGGCTGTTAGTACAACAATAGATGTTCCTGGAACCTTAGGTGATCAAGCTGATTATTTATTTCAACTATCAGTCAGCACAGATAACGGCATCGTTATTCAAACACCTGTTACCGCATTATCAACCAATCTTGTTTCGCTTAATTCACTCGTATATGACGGAACCGTGATTACGGGTCAGTGGGACCCTGTGACTGATGCAGTAGCGACGATTATCGGTTATCAATTAAAAGTGGTTGCGCAAGGCTCTGGTACCACGTTTAAAGCTGAAAGTCATAACCCTCAACAAAGTACGTTAACAATTAATGATTTAGGTGGTGGTTTGTCTCCTGCAGAAACCTATAAAGGATTTTTAGTTGTCAGAAAATGAAAATAATACGAGCGCATGGGGTCTTAATAAAACATTACCTGCAGCTGTGCCGATATTATCTTATGCCAGTTATGATGGTGATAGTATTCAAGCGGGCTGGCAAGCCGTATCAGTAAGCGAAGATACGGTATCAGGTTACCTGATGCAGGTTGCATCAATTCAAGATGATGTGAATTATCAAATATTCATTCCTAATGTTGCGGCCACCTTGGGTGTGTTACCAATACCTCAACGCTTAAACCCTCAACAAAGTTACTATTTTTCTGTATCGGCTATTAGTGTTGATGGCGCAAAAGGCATGAGTACAGTTCAAGGTGTTATTACGACTCGCCCAGAAATTCACAGCGTTAACATTGACAGTGACAGTATTCATTTGACATGGAGCATGGCTCAGAACGTGATCGTGACAGGTTATAAGATAAAACTGATTTCGTTAAATAGTGGAGCAGCTTATCAAGCAAGTATAGAGGGGGGAACCAGTACTAAAGGTAGTATTTCAGTGCCTGCAGGTGGACTCGATCCTGATCAAAAATGGATTGTCCAAGTATGGACAAATACAAATAAAGCGATTGACTCGATTAGTGATTCCGTTGAACTTGTTGTCGAAACGCCAGTGATCACTCAATTACGTTATGACAGCTTAACGGTGGTAGCACAATGGACACCAGCCAAAAATAAAGCAATTAGTGGTTATATGTTAACAGTAACGGCGACGATGTCAGGTGCTGTAAATAGTGTCGTGGTTGAAGGCGCTCTTACTAATAGCGCGACGCTTTTACTTGGCGCGGCGTTACCTGCTGGTGATACATACTCAGCAGTGGTGATCGCATTAGTGAATTATGGGGTCGTTGAGAATAACACTGCAATCGTAATGACGACCAATAGTGATGAATTAGAGCTGGATATTGCAATACCAGTTATGACATCTGTTATTTATTCCGACGGCACGGTAGCGGCATCATGGACGCAAGTAAGTAACACAAACGTGACGGGGCTATAGTTTGGTTGTAACATCCGATATATCAGGAAAGGAATTTTCAGCGGATGTTAATGGGCGCAGTACTGTAAACGGAACGGTGTCTGTAGAGGGTTTGTTAGCAACAGATGAACGTTATCATTTTAGTTTACGTACAATTAACCCTAATGGTGTGTTGGCTTGTAGTGAAAACGCGGCCATTATTACCTGCTTACCTACCTTTATTGATGTCAGTTATGATGCTGGTGTCTTAGAGGCAAGTTGGGACGCAAACGCAGACGCATCGGCTATTTTAACAGGATTTATTTTAGCGGTTCGCCCGCCTGAAGTAATCATTCCCGTTAGTTCAAAAACGTTTCAAAACCCAGCTACAAGAGATGGCAGTTTTGATGTAACCACTGTTGCGTCTGGTAGTATGGTTGATATACGCGCAATAGCCGATAGCGGTGTTATATCAATTGGTGACAGCACCCTAATCGTGACGGATCAACCTGTTATTAATAGCGTTGTATATGACTCAGGTATTGTGTTCGCACAGTGGAGTGCAACAACGGATACCCATTATTTGTTAAATATAATGGATGAAAATGAATCGTGTATTGCGTCAATTCATACCATTGGTGGGCAGGTAACGATCGATGTCGAATTAGAGACATCTTCTACTTATAGCGCAGTGTTATATATTATTGACGCTGATACTGTTACGAGCATCGGGCCAGCGAGTGATCCTGTCGATATTATTTCAGGAATAGTCACCATAACAAGTGCAACCTATAATGGTAGTACGGTTACGGTTGATTTTTCTGCGCCACCTCAGTCGAGTATTACGTCAGGCTATGTTGTATATCTATATAAAAACGGTAACGATCCGGTTCTCGGTACGGTCACTGATACACAAGCCGTCTTTGCCGAAGTATTGGATGTTACGAAACAATATACTGTAACGATTCAAGCAACGGGTACAAATACATCGGGTCCAATTACACATCCAGCTCCTATTATTGCATCAATACCTCGTTTACTTTCTGCACGTTTGAACGGTGCAATATTAGATGCTTCGTGGGAATTATTGGAAGGTTTTAACGTAAGTGGCTATCACGTTCAATTACGTCAAGGCAGTAGTACAGTCGCCACGTTTGATTCGGTGCATAGTGCTCTTCAAGCAAGTGTCACCTTGGCCGCAGGCGAGCCTTATACTGTAAGAATAAAAGCAATTTCTGGTCCGACTTCTGGCCCATTTAGTGATGACTTTTCAGTAGAGAGTGATGGTTTTCAATATTACATTGAAAACGCCCAAGACACGGTTCAACCGTATGTATTTCGCACATTGAAAGGCTCACCACCATCCACACCCGCTGAAGCCATTTCTTTGTACCTGCCTGAAATATTTAATACCACACAAACTAATACGATTAACCCTGCTGGGCCTTTTACATTAACGCCAACAACCAGTACGCCGTATGTTTATGTGATTGAATTTTCAGATACCAGTGATATTTGGACATTTAATAACAATGCAATAAGGGGCCCATTACAAGAAAGTTATAAGCTTTTTTTACAAGCATTAGAGGCGGTTGAAGGTGGCATGACTGAATTTGGTCTTGACCTAGTGCGCGAAGTCATTGCGTTAGGAGTCCCCATGACATTCGATGAAACACTATTTTATCGTTACGGTTTTGATCCTGCTGATGGTTACTGTGATTTACAACCGGGCATGGCGCTGCGCTTAGACTCTGAAATTTATCAGTTTGTTGGGACATCAGGCAGTGCGACTCAGGTCAGTGGTTTTGTTTCTTCTGGTAGTAGTACTTATGAAATAGGCGCTTATATGGCCTCTAACGGTGAGCGTGAAACAGGGATGAATGCTTTTCTGTCTGCGGCAGGGCGACCAAATGTTTCCCCAAATAGCCGTGGTTCCGGAGGCGTGATTGACTTATATGCAACCAGTTTTCGCCGACGTTACTATCGCTTATTTTATCCTCAAAACCTTGTCTCCAGTGATAGTGAAGGTCAGGTAGGTATTGGCAGTAACGTTGCTGTTTTGGGGTGCAATAGTTGGACGGTGCTAAATGATGCGACGGTAAGCTATTTAGCCACGGGAAATTTTGACTCGGTGACAGCGGATATATCATACACTTTCTTTCGTGGGCGAATGGTCAGTACACCAATGTTATCGGTATTGCTAAATGATGTACCCCAGCAATTACCTGTAGGCACAACTGTGCGTGAATTAGTACAGCGTTATGCGCATATGCCAATGGCGCAAGGAACGCAGGTCAACAATGTTTACCTTGAGCGTTTGACTGGAAACCTAGTAAGCGCGGCACAATCAGACTTGGTACTAGATGTATCGCAGCGAGACCCCATATGTTTGACTGTTAATCCTTTTACTATTGTATTGCAGCATAAGGATGCCTATGACTTACCATTGTTAACTGGCGATCGTCTCACGATAGGTTGACACGTAATGACTACGATTCTTTTCAATAATGAAACGCCAGGTGATCCACTTTATTGGTCTGATGTTTCTGACGTTTTGCCATTAGTAAGCAACTATGCGCTTGGTTATTGGGTTGTCGGAACGGATATACCTAGTGAATTAACATTGGCTCAAAGTTGGAATGATTATCATGATGGTGTGTATCTTTTTTTAAAAAATAGGCCAAGTGATTTAGATAAATTCGAAACACAATTGTCGGCTTACCTTTCTTCTCCGGGCATGAATGCGGTTCGTTTTTTATGGATTGATAACCCCTCAGATGCTCGGTCTACATGGCAAAGCGCTGCATTGAGTGCGTCATTTACTAATAATAATTGGATTGTAAAAAATTTAATTAATTTTGATTTTATTAATTATGGTTTGACAATTGGGCGTGGTTGTTCAATAGCATTAAATGATACCGGATTTATATTTCAAGCGGTTAATAATATACCGGCGTCTTTAAGGTTTACCGCAGGGAATGGTGCTTATTCGTATAATGAAACGCGAGGTCAAATATCATTAAGTTTTTCTGGACTCAATACAGGTGCTTTTAATTTTAAAATTGCATTGGATTTCGATGTTCATGATGCCGATAAACCGTTACGAGAACTTGACGCAGGATTACGATATTTTGTTGATAATGTCGATTTTCCTGATACTGACTTATTGACCAGCTTTCGTTATCCAGTACTTGCCCCGGTTAATGATTTTTTTCTGTACGGTCAAATTGATGTTGTCAATTTAACGGTTGCCTCGCGTAGCTTTTTAGCATTTCAGGAGAATGAAGGACAAGACATCGCAATTCCTTCTTATTGGCGTACAGCACTGGGTCATACTTTGTATTTAACCCCTAAAAGAACACCTGATACATCTGGTGCTGCATTGGTATTTACATTGTTACCCAACGGAACAGGCTCGGTGGCAAGTGCACCTTGCTACCTTAGTTATGAGGGGGATTTTGGTGTAACAACGGCCTTATTACAGTCTGCGGTTGACGATGATGTGCTTGAACCTAAGGAGCGTTTAATGCCTGGAGCTTCGGGAATTGAATACCTCGGGTTTATGGATGTGGGAGATTATAATATTAGCTTTGTTTCGGGTCAGGCGGCCTATGCACCTAATTATATTTTACCCATTCAGGATATAGAACCCGTTTCATCATCAAGTATTGTTGGCCTGGAATCAAAAAACGGTTTATTAACCACATCATGGATTAACTTAACCGGCCCTGCTAATAATTCAGTTTATTATTTTGCTCAGCCTCATGATTCAGAATTTTATCAAGCACCACCACAAGGCAGTGGTCAAATCTCCATGGCTAGAGTGGCGGATGACGTTATTGACGATACCGATAGCCCTGTATTATGGCTACTTGAAATACCCCGCAAAAATATTAGCCCAGCCATTAGCCAGAGAAAGTTTCCCATCAGTTCCTTATAGTGGGTTACAAGAAAAAAGCTTGGAAGCTTTTCGTGCATTGGAAGCTCAGGTATTGAGCCCAGTGCGTCGCTCAGAAATTAATAATTTTACGAGTGCCACATCAAATAAAAAACGCACATTATTGGATATTTCAGATGCAGAGCCTGTCGGTGTTACACCACAAGGTTTATTAGGTAAATTTAGTGCTGACTTATTGAATTGGCACCAGTTAATATTGGCGCAGACCCCAAGAGTGATCCAGACAGCCTCATCGACATTAGAGAATATCGAACAGAAGCTTGAATGGGTTAATGTTGTTGGTCCGTTAAAAAGTGCATTCCAGAGCAATCAACTTTTTCTAGTTTTAAATGATCCAGTTAAGGTACTTGATAATGCATCTGTCACCTTTCGATTAACAGTAAGCGCTTTTACTGAGTTTTCTGATTCGGATGGGCCTGATCATCAACCAATACCCGATCATGTTATCACTGCAATCGAAAGTTCTGGCATTATTGATCAATATTATCAGGATGCATCTTCCTATGAGGCAGCATTGCAATCCGCATTACAACCCGCTGATTATCAGCAATATCGATCTTTGTTATTGTACTTTGGTGCGTTTGCTGACTTAAATGTAGATGATTGGACATTTCATGTCTCGCCTTATCACTGGTTATGGAGCACTGATGAAAGTAAAAACACCATTGCTGTTTTTAAATTTGGCGATCGAAGCTTATTAGATATGGCGGCGGATCTTTCTGCATGGACATGGCTGGACGGCGCTGGCGGAGATACAGGTGCAGCAAAAACACAAGAATCTTTATTAAGTATTATTAATAGCGGCATAGAGGACTCAAACTTAGGTCGAACAGAGTTAGATAATTTTAAAAATGTCGTCAGTAGTCCCTCTTGGAATGGCATCATTTTTCTAAATGTACCCTTTAATCTACAGGAATTACCACCACAGCTAGAAGGTCTCGCAGCAGGCATTGCTGCAGATGATTTTTTTGTGCATCACGTTGGGATTAATATCTCACCCGTGCATACGGAGTCAGGCACATTGGCGTTACAAAATAGTACGTTATTTGGTTTGATTGATTACCAAAGCTATGACGATATTAATTATACGGGTGTAGATTACGACTTTAAAGTACAGCGATTGTCTGTGTTGTTTGAAAACTCTCATATCCAAACGTTTAATTCTCTTGTTCAAGTTCAATTAAATACTCTATTTGGAGAGTCTTCGACACTGCGCTATGCCGATAATGGTAATAATATTGTTCTTAGCGGTGTTTATCAACGACATGATGATTCATCAAGTTATATTTTTGTGCAAAACGAGCCTAATATTTTCGATATGAAAAGTTTTGTGCTAGCAGAAATTGATATACAGAGGGTGCAATTTTTTACAGTAACGGACGATGCACCAAAAGACTCTGATCAAGACTCTACAAGTGTTAGTACTCAGTTTATTTTTAGCGGAATGATACGTTTTCAAGCATTAGAAGGCTTCGATGTTTTTTCATATGGCTCAGTAGATAACATTTTAGGCGGTTTAAGTTTTGATAGCTTAACATTGTCCATGTTGTTTGACTCTCAAATACCAGAAATAAGGCAATTTGTTTTTTCTGCGAACGATATCAATATTAATGTTAGCCAAAGTTTAGCTCGGGCTACCTCTATCGTGAATCACTTTCCTCTTGTTTTTAATTCTTTTATTCAGGGTTCATCATCAAGTACGCCTGGTGATTTAGGTTATATGGACGTGAGTTCCCCTCTTAATCAGGGGCGTATGGAAGAACCTTGGTATGGGCTGTCGTTTGACCTTGATCTTGGTACCTTGGGTGCATTAGCGTCCAGTGCAGGTCTAAATGTAACGTTAATGGCCGCATGGTCTACCGCTGGATTAATACAAAATGTCTATGTCGGTTTGAAATTACCAGGCTCTGTTAGTTCTCAAACTCGTATTCCGATCGAAGGGTTATTAAGCCTGAATTTTAAACAGATTGAACTGGTGGTGATCGAGCCAAAATTGATACCTGATAATGTACTACCTATTGGTGAATTTATTGAAAGTCATACCAATGATAAACATCTAAGTAGTCGGCGTATTTCAGAATCGATTGTAAATAAAGTATCAGGGCCATCGCCCGAAGGCACATCTTATATGCTTAAGTTTCGCGGAGTGTCATTTAATTTTTTAACATTAGCATTTCCACCTGGCGATATAGAGGTGTACTTATTTGGAAATCCAGACGATGGCGATGCAAATCTACTGGGTTGGTACGCCGCTTATGTTAACGAAAGTTAAGTTGTATATCGTTTCTTGAATTTTAGTAACCGTTAAGGGTGAATTTATATGAGTAATGCCAAGGTTTATTTTATTTGGGTTGGTCAAGGAGACTGTACCTTAATCCGATCTGATGACGATACCTTGGTACTAATAGACTGTGGGACCAGTGATAGCTTCGCTATTTATGAAGATAATGTAAAGACGTCAATTCAAGATGTATTGACAGAAACGGGTAAAACCCAAATTGATTATTTAATTCTTACCCATAGCGATAAAGATCACTGTAATTTAGTGAGTAAATTATTCGATATTACCAGTTTTTAAAACGACTTACTACGGTGGAACAATATCTCAATATAAGTCATATATCTATGATAAAACAACAAAAAAACCAAGTACAAAATTAGGTTTAATTAAAGACTTAAAACCACATTTCTTAAATCTATATGAAGATACTATTATTGACAGTACTGATTTTAAAATGTGGATTATCGGTGGTAATTACCCATATAGCCATGATGCTCCTGATACCCCTTTCAAACGTGATATTAATCTTTATCACAATACTAAGAATACAAGAACAATTTTTGATAATAATGGCAACAGCCTCATGGTTGTTATTAACGCCAATGGTTTTTTGATGATGTTTTTGGGTGATGCAACCAATGTTCAACAACAGTTTATTTATGATAAATCAGTAGAAAAAAGTGTGTCATTAAGTACCCGCTTGCTCAAAATGAGCCATCATGGTAGCCCAGATTCATTTAATTCTGATATGACAAATAAAGCTGTAAAGCCACTGGGGGTGAGTGCAAGTGCCGGTGTTACATTTGGTCACCCATCCCAACAAACCATCGATAGTATAACAACTGTCGGTAAGAGTGGTTTATTAAAGCATAACCTCGTGATGTACGATGATGATGAGGAGCAGTACGATAATTATGCTGATGTGAATGAATTTATTTTCAATACTATGCAAAAATTTCAAGAGAGTTCTATTTCAGTTCCTACATTAACTAAATCTGGTAAGCGTAATCGTGATTCTCATTCGGGAGAGCCTTATCTTGAAATGATCGGATCAAATTGGATTTTTGAGATCACCTCAAGTACGGCTGCAACAATCACTAAAGGAACAGATGCTGTGATTCTGACAACAAAAGGAACAACAGCAGTAACGTCAAGAAAGAAAAAGAGACGGGGGACGTAATACATTATGGCTACGGTAATTGATGATTTTCTTGAGAAAGTGCAGCTTGAGTATAATGCGAATCTAAAAACGATTACGCTGGGTGTTGATATTAACCAGCTAGTAGCCGATCTTTTAGAATATGCACAACAAGGCAATATGCCATTGATACAGGCGAATGTTGTATCCACCTCTACTCAGGTAACGATTACTGGGAATGGCTTTTTTGATAATTTAGGCGGTGAGGAGAACGGACAGCAACATGTTATTTTGATTGCTGATTTAATTAATGGAGGTTTAGGTCTTACCTTAACGGCTACACCACTTCAAACGGTTAATCTTAAACAAATATTCTCCGACCTTGCTGGCACCACTCAAGCTGAAGGTATGTACTTAGAAAATAATGACTCTCTATTTTATCAGCTTGATTATGAAACTCCGCAGTGGTTACTTACCGATATTACACCGGAAGAGGGTGTTGTTTACCCATCTATTGGGTTAAATTTTTCAGCTGATATAAATCTTAATAATCAATTTACACATATCGTCAATTTGACGGGTATTACAACGGTTCGCCTTGCTGGCCCGGTTTCTTTTCCTCGTGGCGGTGATACTCAGCTTTATCTTGATGCTGTCATTGCAGGCTTTTCAATGGCGCTGGGCACGATGAAAATGAATGACTTTCATTTGCTCATTCGTACTGTCTATTACTCCGATGACGCTTCACAAAATTTTACGGGAACTATTTTTACGGGTGTATTAGAAATAAGCGAAAGTGTGACAGCACGCATCGGTGTTGATACCCAGTTAACCTCATCAAGCGACCCGTCAGCTTCAATTTGGGCATTCTTTTCAGATTTCAATAAACCTTTAACGCTTTCAGATGGCTTGTCGGCCCTATCGGGGTTTGTGGGTGGCAATGCTAGTAATTTTGATATGCCTGACTCCGTTAGAGTATTGGGAGACTTTGGTTTAACCAGTGTTAATGTGGGTGTGAATCCTTTTGACCCTACAGATATTGAATTTGTATTTTTAGAGGTCGGTTCTGATAAGGTTTGGGATCCTCCTATTCCCTATGTAACCGTAGAGGACTTATTTGTACAGTGGCAAATACAACGACCATTTAATAATCTTACCCGCAGTCAATCGGGCGGGGTGGGTGGCAGCTTAGTATTTGGTAAAACAAATCCCGTGCACCTTGATGTGGTGGCTTTAATACCTGAATATATTATTAATGCGAATTTACGTGATGGGGATCAGATCTCTGTAGTGGATGCGTTATCTGAGTGGTTTCCAGATGCGGGTAATTTATCGCAAGACTTAATAATTGATGATCTTCAAATAGTTGCCAATTTTGATACCAAGGTTTATGAATTCGAAGGGAGTATACGACCGGTTCCCGCTTTTACGCTGAACCTTATTATTACTGAGTTGACACTAGATCGTGTCACATTAAGCACAAATTATCGTCAAGATAAACTGTATGGCACGGTGATGGCCGAGCTGCAGCTTTTTAATGCCCCTTGGGTTGTATCCGCATCTTATTTACCACCGCTTGATACTGGCTCAGGTAATTGGAGTTTTCTGGTGCAACTTGCATCCGGCAATGTAGTCGCATTGAGTGATCTGGTTGCGCAGTTCTTAAATTTTAATCCTGCTGATATTCCGGCCGTGAATATGACCGAATTGTATTTTAAATATAATTTGTCAGATTCTACGTATGATTTTAAAGGTGCGGTGGCGGGCAGTTGGACGCTGGATATTATTCCGGGTAAGCCTGCATTAAATGTGACAGCTGCAGTAGCTGTCTCAAGTTTTGTTGAGAACCAGCAAACAAAATATAAAGGAGAAATTGATGGCACTCTGGCCATTAATTCTTTAAACGTAGGTGTGGGTTATGCGTTTGATCCTACTAACACAAATTATAGTTTTATCATTGCTTATAAAAAATTAGCACTTTATGCCACGCTAAGCCGTACTACCAAAAAAATAGATAATGTAAATACGACCGTTAGTATTTTAAAAGTTAATTTAGGTGACTTATCGGTCGGGGATATTATTGAATATCTAGTAAATTTGGCGAACCCATATTCTACTTTTCAACTTACGACGCCTTGGGATATTCTGAATTCACTTAATTTTAAAAATCTACAATTGGTTGTGGATTTAACAAATAATACCGTTGGTGTCGAGTACCGGTTCGATCTTGAATTACTCTTTATTTATATCGAATCAATCGGTATTACTTATATTAAACGTAGCGATGGAAAAAGCGGCGTAGTAGTAAGTATTAAAGGCCGCTTTCTCGATATTAGTTTTGGTGATGAAGCAGGCGAGGATGACTTAACATGGGATTTATTGAATGATCCCGCCCCCGCAGTACCTGGTCGAGGTAATCAACTCTTTGATCTTAAGTACCTAGGATTAGGGCAGCATATTTCAATGACGGACTCTGCCAGTTTTGAATCGGTAGCGGATGTTATCGATGCATTAGAGCTAAACATGCTGCCTGTCGTTAATGATAATGAAAACCCTTTAAGTCAGCCAGCACAACATGGTTTGGTTTTTGATCAAGATAGCCATTGGTTATTTGGTACTCGTTTTACCATACTAGGCGGCATTGATTTCTCAGCAGTATTTAATGACCCCTATTTATATGGCTTATTACTGGAATTAAGTGGCGATGTGTCCGGTTCATTGTCAGGTTTGAAATTTGAATTATTGTATAAACGCATTACAGATAATTTAGGTGTGTATAAAGTTGTATTGCGTGTACCAGAAGCGTTTCGTCAATTAGAATTTGGCGAAGTGTCCGTCACGTTACCTGTTATTAAAGTTGATATTTATACCAATGGTAATTTCAAAGTTGATTTGGGCTTTCCTACGAGTGATGATTTTACAGAGTCGTTTGGCCTGCAGGTTTTCCCATTTATCGGCAAAGGTGGTATTTATTTTGGATACTTAGTGGGTGTCGCATCAAAAAGCGTTCCTAAAATCACCAATGGTGAATTTTCACCTGTTATTGAATTAGGCTTAGCGCTGGCTATTGGTGTTGGTAAAGAAATTAATAAAGGGCCGTTACGTGCTGGTTTATCTTTAACCGTGCAAGCAATATTGGAAGGTTCGTTAGCGTGGTTTCATGCGTATAACGATGACAAAGAGGTAGCACAGTATTACTGGGTACGCGGGACAGCAGCCATAGTTGGTAAACTGTACGGGGCCGTTGATTTTAAAGTTATTAAAGTGAGTGTATCCGTTACTGCAAAAGCCAGTGTCACACTCACTATTGAAGCCCATATGCCCTCTGATGTGTACCTAACGGTTGAGGTTAGTGTTAAAGCCAGTGTTAAAGTATTGTTTGTACGCATACATTTTAGTTTTAATTTGGATTTAGATTTATCATTTACAATTGGTAGTCATTCCTATGCGCCCTGGGTGGTTAATCCTGACGCGCCATTGCCTCATAGCACTCAATCAACGTTACGCCAGAACCATGCATTGCCATTAGGGCGTAAACAAAGTCTACATAAACGCGCTATACACTCCTTAAATCGATTGCAATGGCATACGCCTTTGAATCGTATTCCGGCCAAACATTTATCCTGTGATATGAATAAAGCTATAAAAGGTCGATTACGCGAACATCATATTGAAACATCAGTAATGAGCTTTCTTGCGGTCACTAAATATCTAGTAAGCCCAACACCAAGCCTTAATTGGGAACCGGTGTCAGTTTTTAATGAAATTCAACCCATACCGGTTTTAGTTTTACCTATGTTATCGGTTGCACAAAACAGTGATTTATTACCAGAAGATCGCGGTGAGGGTGATGTGTCAAATCAGGTTGTTTTAACATTTATGGTTGAAAATGGTATTCACCCTGATGCAAAAAACTTAAACGCGCAGAGCTTACAAAGCGCTGACCATGCTCACAGCACCAATAGCACAGAAAGTTTGCCTTTCAATTTATTAATTGAAGGTATGTTAGCTTGGTCTATTACAGCGATGATGAATGATTCGACGGTCTTAAGCGGCAATATTGATCGTGGTGAGCTACAAACCCTGAATATGATTTTAAATAATACAGATATAGAAGGTGATGGTTTTAGTATTGCCCAATTGCAACAATTTTTAGATAAAAATTATCTTTTTTCTATTGGCAGCTTTACCGCAGATACCGCGCATGTAAGTTCCACCAGTGGCACATTTATACCAGTGCTACCTCCTTTGACCTTAATACAAACGGGTCGTCCTGATATTGATTTTTCAAGCTATCGTGAAGTTGGGAATAAATACGAAGATGCGGTAGCGGAATATTTCTCACAAATGGAAATTAATTACGGTGTTGATAACGCGGTCGATCCGTTTTCTTTACTGACGGTTACACCTAGTTCCAATAGCCCAGAATCGCTTGCACAAATGGTGCAGCGTGATTATTTCATGATGGTTGCACGTAATGGAGCGCAAACAGCATTAGATTTAATGGACTCTCTACCTATGCCTGTATTGGCAGTAGATAGCCTTGCAAGTATTGCCGACGAATATTCCCGCATCGAAATGCAACATACAGTGGTGGCTGGTGAAACCGTTGTCACTCTTATGGAAACATATGATATGACTTTAACTCAGCTAAAGGATGTCAATCCAAGTATGAATTTTGATATTCCTCTTTTACCTGGAGTCATCATTATGGTACTTGAAGGCCCTACTGTTAATAGTATTGTAGATGCCAACCGTCATTTATCCGGGTTATTAAAGTCCGGTTCAATATTGCGTATTGACGGCGCTAATATCCAAGCAGAAAAAGAAATAAGCTTGAATGATATTGCTTCGAATATGGGTGTTAGTTTGTTTAATTTGGTATCAAACAATACACAATCAAAAAAATTATTGGCACAAAATTATGAATTTATATTGCCTGCTTTTACTTATCAAAGTGTGATCAATGATACTTTGAATTTTGTAGCGGCTTGGTTATTGGTGCGTAATGGCGAAATCCCAGCAGTAGAGTCTCAGCAATGGTTCTCCCTCGATTTTTTCGCTTGGTATGAGCAAGCGATAGCCGCACTTAATTATGAAGGTAATGATTACGTTGATTTTTCAAAAGAAATCTCAGTGGGAACGACCATTCTTGTACCACCTGTTTATTTACAGTCAGACTCATCACAGGCATTAACGTATATTAGCCGCGATGGCGACACCTTAAAACAAATTGCGGGTTATTTTTCCCTGATGCAAAACCCGACGCTTGGCTTTACTCAGTTTCGTGATCAATTATCCGTGACAGGTAGCCCTACATTTGAAGCTGTTTTACCAGTAGGTAGCGAAATTGGTGTACCACAATGGCAGCATCGAATTCAGAATATAGATTCATTTTCATTATTCACTGCTTCATTAGGCTTGGAAATTGATCAGATTATGAGTTCGCCATCGTTATCTGAAAGTGATTTATTACAAGCCCTTGCGGTAGTGAGTCTGCCCTTGGTGGAGTACACAATTCCTGATGCACAGCAAACGTTTGCAACGGTGGCATCAACATTTAATATGGACTTAGATGCATTAGCTCAGTCGATTGCGCCGCAAACAGGTTATTTTAATGAGTCCATTATTAAGGTGCCAAACGTTGCGACACTGCCCGTATCAGACTTGCTACTGCTGGTGAAGCAATACACGAATGAAGCAGCATCAACGTGTTCACGTTTTATGTTGCATGGTTTACGCTTGCCTTTACCCCCAGAGGATCCAAATACTGCACCGAATATGGAAAGCTTATATGGTATGTATGAGATGATCGGCCAACAAATTTCTATTGATCAATTTACATTACCTTATACGTTTTCTTTTACCTCACAGGATACCGTCAGCGACCCCATATCACCTAGCGGCATCAAACTCTTTAACACATACTTGGTTCAAGAGGGCGATACGCTAGCGTCTTTACTCGTGCAGTATCCAAATTTATTAGAGTATAATCCGGGTCTTGTTGCTGCAGATATTAAAGCGGGTTTATTGCTGTTTGTTACGTTAGTCGATGAGCTAAGTATCACAATTGATCAGACGTTCTTAGATGCTAATAAGGCATCACCTAACCTAAATTTACAGTGGCAAAATCCGGTATCAGCATTGCCGTTATCCGAGTCTAATCCGGTGCGGCATTCGTTAACACAGCCTATTCATTGGCAATCCCCCACAACCCCACCATGGGCAGGACAAGTAAGTAATGACAATGCTTCGCCGGGTGAGCCTACTTTGTGGTTATTTCCTAATAAATTATTAACAAATATTTCTAAACCAGTATGGGCTGCTAACAACTATCAATTGTTACTTGGTGACGTTGACGACTCGGGTGTTATGATAACTAGCCCGCTTGATTATTATGATTGGGCAACTGTGGTTGATGTCGCTATACAAAAAGTACCCGACACACCAGAACCCATTGACGTTAGTCAGTCCGTAAGCCAATCCCCACAAGGTAATACAAGTGGATTTTTATCACATACTTATCAGCTATTAGCAGGAGGCAACGGTACACAACAAACATTATTAAGTTTGTGGCAATACATCATTGATAATCCCGCAGAAGAAGCTGCACAGGTTGCATTACTTATTACGCCGAGCAATCAAAGTGATAACCCATCAGGTTTTGAATCACAAACGCTAGATCCGAATAAAACATTTGTGATTAAGGGCAATCTTTCCACATTATCAACAAGTGGTGGTAGCGGAGCAGTAACAGCAAAAGAGACATCGTTATTACGTGATGTTAATGGCGCACCTGTGGCGGCTTCTATCGACAATGTAGGTCAATTTTTACAAATGTTGTGGGAAGCCAGTGTTGTGGGCAGTGGTGGATATTTTCTTAATTATATTGCGGCAGATCAAGGGTTGCCGGCTGATATTTTTGATAACAATAATATAGCTAATTTACGTGTATTAGTGATATTGCCTTCACAAAGTGCACAGGTGAATCCGGTGCGCTCGTTTTATAATTTTAATAACTGTGCAGTCATGGGTGATAATATCACACTGGATTCGGCCAATGTATTTGTTGAACGCATTGATGGTTCTGAAACCATTACTGCGTCTACCGTACCTGCCGGTGTATATGCATTTGAAGGCAGTCTTTTAAATCCAGGTACAACACAACTGGCAATCGGTGCAGATGAATGGCGAACTAAAACATTATATAGCATGCTGGGTTACTCAATAGAAGGAGGTGGCCAATTTATACAAAGCAATGATGCCTTACCTGTCGGCCCAGCTGTACCACCTGAAAACCAGCAACAATTTAAACAATCGGCTGATGATGACGACTACCCTTGGTATTACCAGCAAAGTATTCCTGCTTATGAATTTGTCACACACTATAGCCTTTCACAAGCACCGCACTTACCTTTGGCGCATCAAAATCCTTACGCAGGCATTGCGCCTAATGCAAAATTAGCGGTTGATTTTTCAATGCATGATATTTATGGCAATGTGCTAACGCCACAGAATTCAATTGATAACTTGTCGTTGGACATTGGTTATACGGATGATCTTATTGCGGTATCGCAATGGCCGGGGACAACAAGTAGCTATGTGTTTACAGCTGATCCTTCACCAGTAAACAATGCAAATGTACGTTTAACATTAGCACTTCAAGTTGCAAACTATGTTATTGGTGCGGGCAGTAGTTATGCTGTTGCTCATAGTTGCGTGAGTGCCCATAAACTTAAATACAGCCAAATTTATTATCAGATAGAGCAAGCAGGTGTGAGTCTGTCTCTGATTAATTCTATTAAAGCAAATCCAGACTCAAGTGATGGTAGCTTTGCGTTAAACGTAACCATAGCGCGCCAATATATACAGTCGGTGTATACGTTTTTGTCTGCTGCTGCAAACATTATTCAGGCGTCTGCAATAGTATTAGATACTACCACGAGTTTGAATCGCCTAACCTCTACGTATCCCGTGACGGTATCTGAGCTTGGCAGTGTCAATCAGTATAATAATTTGGTAACACTTTTTGCAGACGTTCAAATACCTGCTTATACCGTATTTCCTCAACAGGGAACATTGGCATCGGTTGCAGTTAAAGCTGGGTTAACGGCTGCAAATATAGCTTCGCAAAATACAACCGTGGCTTTAAATGTCGGCGTGCAATTGATCACTCCTCTTCGCCAGTTTGATACCGAAGCGCATCAAACATTATTAGAGATAGCCACTAGGGCCTATACCAGTGTAGAAAATATCGGTATCAGTAACGCATCTACAAACGGTATTTTAACGGAAGGTGCAACAGTCGCTGTCGATGGTGTGACATTGACGGTGCAAAATAATGAAAACTTAAATGACTTAGTCACACGGTTTGCAGCGGAAGACGTTATGACTAATCCACAAACCATATGCGCGTCTAATGAAGCCGTGAAAAGCTTGATTGTTGATAGTAGTCAGCTCAACACAAATGTTTATGTTGTCCAAGCCGGTGATAATTTCGCTAAAATAGTAACCATGTTTACGCACTGGAGCGTTGATCAGCTAGGAACCGATTCACAATCTGTACGTAATATCTTTGTACAAGGTGCAAGTCTTTATTTGGGAGTAGGGACTTCTATTATTCCGCTTACTGGAGGTAGTTTTGCGTCCTATGCCTCTACGTATAATTTAACGGTAGAGCAGTTGGCCGAAGCGAATAAAGATAAAATACTGATAAACGGAGCATCTGTTTTATTACCCAATATGGCCGCGATTGATTCAGGTAGTGGTACTATTTCTGTGCCTTATAGTATTCCGCTGGGAGAAAGTTGGAATCATATTACTTCGAATCTAGGTTTAAATGACGCTGATGCAGTGGCGATGATGACCGCAAATCAATATACCCCTAATGTATTGAATGCCAATATCACGATTACCATTGGGACGGATTCAACCACTACAGGTTCAGATTCAACATTCTCTACAGTCTTAGCGGCATTAAATGAAAATGGCGCTCAATACGGATACGCCGATCTTTCGTTAGTGATAAAAGATGTTCAAAATTTAATGAGTGAGTGGGGGTGTTTAGCGGTCGCCATGCCATTGATTCCAGCGTCAAAATCATGGAACGATACAGCCGCTTATTTTAACGTTAAACCGGACTCGTTAGCGGTTGCCAATGCGGCTATGCAGCATCTTATTCAAGCCGGTCAATTAATTAGTATTGATGGTGTTGATGTTAGTACGGTATCTGGCGATACGTTTGCTAGTATTGTTGCCCGTTTTCAAGTAGAAAAAAATATAACGATCTCGATTGAACAAATCATAGCGTCTATTGGCAACGAATCTGCCTTTTTGATTTCAGGCAGTCCTGTAATATTACCGCCAAAAACAACACACTTAGACGCAATCTTGTATTCAAGTATGCCGGATCCTATTACTTACCCTTCATCTGTGTTTGAAATTAATACCCAAGTGATATTTGCACGTCAGAGTGACGAGTTACACCCTGACTTCTCTCCTGGATCGGCAGTTCAACAAGTGACAAGCAGTATCGCTCCACAACTTGGAGTTGATAACACAGGCAGCTACAGAGCAACCGGTTTTGCCTTAACCACTGAAACTATTTTCAACGGTTTAAAAGTAGCCGTCGGCCATGATATGGGGTCACAGTCGGCAAGTCATCTGCCTCATTTATTCGCCGTTAATTTTGCTTCTAATGGTTTCTCTCAGGTTTCTATTACGCCACAAGCCCCTGCCGTATTTGCAGTGAAACCGATTGTGAATAAAGAAGTGAGCGTTTCTAATGTGGCTGTTAGTCCTTTAAATAACGACGCTACCTTAGGAGTGGCGGTGCAAAAAGATTTTAAATCGGTCGATTTAGATTTATATGCCCAAGACTTAATGGGTGCCATAGAATGGATTTTATCTGCTGGTGCTGCGATACCCAGTTATGAACTTAATTCGACAGCTTATGAAAATATCATGGCGACAAAATCATTATTAGCCAATACGATTTCTCAAGGTTTAGCGGCTGTGTTAGAAGGGACAGACTCTTCGGGCTTACCTAATGCACAAGAGCGTTTACGACAATCATTAATGACTAACCTCAATGATGGCTTTGCAGTGAATGCAGTATTGCAGTACCCAACAATGGCACACTCGTTAGCATCGACTCGTGCTAATTTGTCAGGTAAACCCGTATCTGTTTTGAAGTCCAAATCACCTGGGGAGACCGACGGCGTATTTACATTAGTGTTAACGGCTACATCTAGTTTTGAAAGCATAGAATCCTTTTTTGGGGTTGACCTTGCCGATATTGTTGAGCAATTGTCGATTGTAACACCCCTTTTAAAAGTGGGAGCTACTTTGTACTACCCTGATCACGAGGCTTTTGTTGTACCCGATGAAAGTACAACTCTAAATGATGTAGCACAGTTTTTTGGCTTAAGTGATGCCACGCAAGTGGCACAATATAATCGTCAGATCCCTGGATTATTTGTGGCCAATACCGAAATATCCATCACGATGCCAGTCCCTGATTTTACGATTAGCAGTGGTAAAGTTTCATTAGATAGTGAGTTAGGGTATGTAAACTTTTTATTGACGGTGCCACAAGAAAAACATCATAAAGCGTTGTTGATGAATTTAGATTACCAAATTAATGAATTGGAATATGATATTACACCCGTTCAAGGCAGTGGCGGATTTTCTAGTTCTCAGTGGTTAAGTTTTGTCATACCCATCACAAACTTGAATAAACCCGCTGCGGTTGGTACCACGATGCTAGGGCAAGCAGATATTCCAATGGTATTGCGTGCTGTACCCGAGTCACCAATATTTAAAAATCAATCATTTGATGTTGGTGTTAAAGATTTACCAAGTGAGTTCCCTGATAATTTATTAGCGGCTAAGCGCTGGGTTTATCACCTTGAATTTGAACAAAATGTAGCGGCTCAAGATAGCAGTTTTATCATGGTTAATGTAAACCAGCTTGCTGTTGATACTCAGTCTGAATTGTTATCCCCAGAGCTAATGAATCTATTTAGAGATTTTGCTCAATTTAATACGGTGTATGCTTCGCTGCAAAACATATTATTAGACCTACTTGATCCTGCTGCTGTTTTATTGAAACAGCCGGTTTTAATTAATGCACTCAATACCTTTGATAGCTTGGTCGCTAATATTGCCCAAAGTTGGAGCGCTTATTGGACACATACCAATAACACTGCACTTGGACGAGTAGGGGGCGTCGAAGAAGAGCGTTCATTTGAAGTTATCCAAGTAGTGGATCCTCTAGTGATGCCGATTACATTACGGTCGTTAATCTTAACCTCTAAAAATAACAACGATGGTTACCCCTATGAGCAATACCCTGATATTGGTATTTGGGATAACGAAACACTCACCTACTTACCACTGATCAAGTTGCCAGTCGCGCAGGAGAATCCTACAGAGGTTGTCTATAACTACCCTGATAATATTAAAGCGTTTATGTTGTCTCGTTATCGTTATGGATTTAATGATCTAGACGCAGTAGACCAACAAAATATTTGGGCACAAATGGTGGTTAAGCGTAATCTTGAATTGTTACCAGCAAGGGCTGCCGAGGACGAGTTTGTGTATCAAACACCCGTCGTTAGTTTTTTGAAGGCACTTTATCCTGCGATGGTGAGAGAAGATATTATCAATACGCGAACCAATGCCACAGAAACACTGTCACAAGCCTTAACTTCAATATTTGATAACCTATTAGGGAATACGCCTGACGGGTTTTATGTAAAAACCACGGTGCGTTACGGTTATACTTTAGCTGTTCCTTCTGAAGCGTCTTCTAATACAGTTTTAACTGATCAAGCCATAACGAGTGAGCTACCGGTGCTTTATTGGCCTAAACGTCTTTATGATGCCAATTATCAAACGACATTACTGACTTCGATTGATACGTGGTTTAGCCACCATAGTCCTTCTCAAAATAATGCGGCTTATATTTTCGAGGTGACAGTTTATTCAAACCTCAATCCCAATTTGGCTCAGCCAGTGTTAGTACTTGACCGTGTCGCTTTTCCAATTTAGTTCTAGAAATACAGACTATTAGCTCGTGCCAAATCAAATGGCAGCAGGTATTATTGTTATGACTAGTAGCGTTGTGGCTTGTGGACTTAAGTCTTTCAATCTAAGTTTTCGGGTTGTTGTATATTTGAAAGTGGTTATGTATCTATGTTTCAGAGTAATAAAAAAAAGCCAGCGCAATTACTTGATGAAAAGGGTTTACGGCATAAAGTGATTGAGTTATTAGCCAGACGTGAATACAGCTATGGTGAACTTGAGCAAAAATTAATACCAGTTGCAGAAAATGAAGTGGCCATCTATACCGTGCTCGACTGGACGATAGAGATGGGCTTACAAAGTGATACACGATTTACTGAAATGTTCATTCGCAGTAAGGCGTTATCGGGTTATGGCCCTGTACGTATCCGTATGGAACTTAAACAAAAATACATACCAAGTGATCTTATTGAGCTAGGGTTTGATGAAATACAAGATCAAATCAACTGGTCTGAAGAGGTTGATCGCTTAATTGAAAAGAAAGCCAAAAACTTAGATTTAAGTGATATGAAGAATAAAAATAAAGTTATGGGTTTTCTACAGCGTCGTGGTTTTAATTTGGATCAAATTTTATGCTGGATTTGATCGCCTTTCAGAAGATTATACTTAGCCCCACTTTTATTACTGATAATCATATTAATCTTACTTCAAAAATAGACATCTGGGCGAGCTTAATCCTTTGGCTTTAATCATCAGTATTATTTTGATGAAACGTAATGAAGAGTAAAGATGTGGGAATACTCTTGATTTCAGTTTAGATAGGCCCAATATTGACTACATGAGTGAGGGGCTGAGTCGAATGAAGCTTTTATTATTTACATTATTATATTCGTTTTCTGGCATATTGTTTGCCGGTAACTATGTTGTTTCTGATGTCGCTATAAGTGAATCACTAAGTGCTGCATGCGCTAATGATGCTCTGACAGCCAAAGGAGATAAGCAAGATAGCAATGATGTAGATGATGTTAAAAGCCAGCAGATTGACACTCATTTATGGACCTTTCATTTTATTCAATTAGTGAGTGTTTACACTAAAACCAACCGTCAATTCCACTATTTCTATCATACTCGCGCACCGCCTTTCATCGCTTAAGCATCAATATATTTTTTATTTAATTGTAAGTACGGCCTGCATTTATTAATTGTGCAAGACTCTGTGGGCCGTAAAAATGTGTATATGAGGTTTATGATGAGACATTTAGAATTTAGCGAAATGGATAAGGTTAATGATTTTTCTTGGCCTGTCGAAAAAAATGATATTTCTATGGCATCGCCTGCAACATTGTTTTTTACTGATTTTGAAAAGACAGAGCCATTGGTAGTAGATGCATCTACCAGTGCAGACTTAGCAAGGCTTTTAATGTTAAAAGCGCATGTTAAGTTAAAACTAGTGGTTGATAGTGATTATAAATTCCTAGGCATTATTAGTCTTGAAGAGGTGAGTGATCAGCGTATTACGGCACAAATGACTAAAAATATTAAGCGAGAGGATATTACCGTTGCTGATTTGATGGTGCCTAAGATAAAGGTTAAAGGTTTTGATTTTTCTGACATTGCGCATACCGATATAGAATCGGTTATTTATCATCTAAAAGATAATGGGCAGCAGCATTGTTTAGTTTTGGACAAACAAACAAATAAAATAAGAGGGATATTCTCTGCAAGTGATATATCTAGAAAGCTTGGATTACCAATCAATGTGCAGGATAAATCAAACTTTTACAGAGTCTTTTCGGCTATTGCATCTTAAAATCTCAACCAGAGCATAGCGCGGCTATGCTCTGGTTGAGCCGTTTAATGTAATTTTAAACGGGGGCGAATAATTTTATTGATGCGTCCAGATAAACTCATTAATGCCGTTTTAAAATAGCCGTGCAAAGCCACTTGGTGTAAGCGATAAAGCGAAACGTATACAATGCGTGCAATTTTTCCTTCTACCATCATGCTGCCACTGCTTAAGTTCCCCATTAAGCTACCAACGGTACTATAGCGGCTTAAGTTCACTAGTGACCCCTTATCTCTGTAAACGTAATCTTTTGTGTCCCGTGCTTCACTAATACGGACTAGATTTTTGTAAACATGAGATGCCTGTTGGTGCGCAGCTTGCGCGCGAGGAGGCACAGGGTTGCCGTCTTTTTGTAGCATAAATGAACAATCACCGATTGCAAAAATACTGTCGTCACGAGTAGTTTGTAGAGACGGCTTAACCAAAAGTTGATTGGCTCGGTTAGTTTCAAGCCCAGATAAATCCTTCATCCAGTCAGGGGCTTTTACGCCCGCTGCCCAGATTTTTAATTCGGCTTTAATTAGATGACCTTCGTTTGTAATAAACCCGTCTTCTGTAACTTCTTTGATGAACGTATTTGTTTTAACTTGAATATTAATTTTTTCTAATTCGCGATGAGCCGCAGTTGATATGCGAGGGGGCAGTGCGGGTAAAATGCGATCGCCGGCTTCAATAATACTGACCAGTAGTTGATCTTCACCTAACTTATCTAAACCATAAGCAGATAACTCTGATGCAGTGTTGTGCAGTTCAGCCGCTAATTCAACCCCAGTGGCGCCCGCGCCAACGATGGCAATATTTAATTTATAATTGCCTTTTTGTGTTGCGGTATTATTTGCCTTTAAATATGTATTCAATAACTTTTGGTGAAACTTATCAGCTTGTGCGCGACTGTCTAAGAAGGAGCAAAACTCTTTAGCACCCGTTGTGCCGAAGTCGTTGGTTTGACTTCCTATGGCCAAAATTAAAGTGTCGTACTGTAAGCGGCGCTCAGGTAATACTTCGATCTGGTTCTCGTCATAAATGGGAGAAAGAATGATCTCTTTTGTATTACGATCAAGATTACTCATTCGTCCGATATGAAAATAAAAATGATGATTATAAGCTTGTGCTCGATAGCTAAGCTCATCTATTCCGCTGTCTAAGGAGCCTGTTGCGACTTCATGCAGAAGGGGTTTCCATAAATGAGTATTGTTCGCATCTACTAGTCGAATGTTTGCATGACCACGCTTACCAAATGTGTCGCCAAGTTTGGTCGCCAGCTCTAAGCCGCCGGCGCCGCCACCTACAATGACAATGTTTTTCATGGGGGAGTCCAAATAAAATAGTTTTAGAATGAACCCAGAGTTAGACTCATTCTAGAAATATCTTCGATGGTTACAATTGTAGCTCAATTGAAGCCCGCATTATAAACAATGGCTACTATTTCACAAACATGACAGAAATGAATTTATTTCACGAATTCAAAAACAACACAGGCAATAAGGAAGGCAATAAGGCCACTTACCCATATTTTATTTTCACGCTTAAATTCTGGTGCAGGCTGTTGCGAGTCGACCATTTGACCAAGCATATTTAGGTCATCCGAAGAAACCCATGCTCGGCAATAGCGATCACCCGTAAGATTGATTCTTATTTTTGAGTGTTTCTTTTTGTTTTGGCTTTCTTCAATTTCATAATTGAGTACTTGATCAGGCCCAATACGAAATTCGTTGTGGCGGTTGAATGGTTGCATGTGGGCTAATACAGTTATGCCGTCAATGCTTTTAAAGCACCAGTTCCCTGAACCTAAATGTCCCGATACAACTTCAATCACGCAAATACCCCAATAATCCACAGGCTACACAATATACTTAGAATAGTGGCTGAGAATAAAATAATTTTTTGAACAAGGCGGTTTAATTGCTTGAAATTCAAGTGGGCACGAAAAAACGGCTCATTAGCAAAGGGCCCCACTGCAAAACTAATCATGAGAAGCAATACACAAAGGGTCAGAGTGATACAAGCAATCACAGTCATCGTTACATGTCCGTTGGTATAGCAAGCTGAACTTCAGCACCGATAATTTTGTCTTTTTCGTCTCTGAATATCTGCCCTTTGACCGATGCGCTGTTAGATCCAGGCTTTACATCGAAAAGGTTTGGCAACAGAGTGCTGGGTAAAATACTGCCAGATTCTCCATTGGCAATTTCAGTAGAGCCCTCAAAATCAGGTTCGTAGCTTAAGTTGAGCTCTTCACTTGGTAATAGATTTTGCAGTTTTTCATCGAAAGTTTCTTCGCTTGTGTCATCAGTTGTAGGTTCACTTGGTGTATCTGACTTAAATGAGGAAAAGACGCTAGCGGTATCTTGGAACAAAGCTGCAGATTGTTTGGCCCAGTCATCAATGTGCTGTTCGGGGTCAGTATTGCTTGAAAATAGGTAAACTGCAGCCAGTGCACTCATAATCAATAATACAAAAAATACTTTCACAGATACCCACAATTTTCAGTTCGACAAGCCTCCATTATGAGTGTTGCCATGCTGTGTTTCAATAGAACAAGTGTGAGTAAATGTAAGCTATCACTCAGTTTTTAGTTAAATGCCGGCCCCGGAGAGACACCTAAGGCTTTTAACGTTTTTGCAAGAGGACAAAAACCAGTAAAAGCAGCTTGAAACATATTGATGCCGACAAATGCAGTGAACCATAGCCAGTTTTGGTTGTGGACTTGTGAAAGCCCAATGCTGAGTAAAATAAAGACACCGGCAATCGCAAACACAAGACGATCAATGGACATGGTTAGCTCCTAATATTAACTTAAGTATTATCTAAATTAGTACTTACTAATATATATTGCAAGATTATTTGCATAAAAACTGAAAACTGGATTTTCATTTCCACCACTATTCGCGGTCAGCTCTCGTCTGGCGTGAGGATTGCCGTTATACTAGCGCCCTTTTTTATTTATAATAATCAGCACTTAGCTCAATGCAGGTGCAGCCTGATGGACGAAGTATGAAAACCGCAGAAATAAGACAATCGTTTCTTGACTACTTTGCAAGCAAGCAGCATGACGTTGTTGCCAGTAGTTCTCTCATTCCAGGTAACGATCCTACATTGATGTTTACCAACGCGGGCATGAACCAATTTAAAGATGTGTTTTTAGGCCAAGATAAGCGCCCTTACACGCGTGCAACCAGCAGTCAGCGCTGTGTGCGAGCAGGTGGTAAGCATAATGACCTCGAAAATGTAGGCTATACCGCACGCCACCACACCTTCTTTGAGATGCTGGGTAACTTCAGCTTTGGTGATTATTTCAAGCAAGAAGCCATCAAGTTCGCATGGGAATTCTTAACCAGCAAAGAATGGTTGGGTCTACCAGAAGATAAGCTGCTGGTGACAGTTTACGCAGACGATGACGAAGCTTTCGATCTTTGGCACAAAGGTATGGGGTTGCCAAAAGATAAAATTATCCGCATAGGCGATAAAAAAGGCGAAAAATACGCATCCGATAACTTCTGGCAAATGGGTGATACCGGCCCATGCGGCCCTTGTAGTGAGGTTTTCTATGATCATGGAGAGCACATTTGGGGTGGCAAGCCAGGCACGCCAGAAGAAGATGGCGATCGTTTCATCGAAATCTGGAATATTGTTTTCATGCAGTATAACCGTCAGGCCAGCGGCGCTATGGATCCGTTACCTAAGCCGTCAGTTGATACCGGTATGGGTCTTGAGCGTATTTCTGCAATTATGCAGGGTGTGCATGCAAACTATGAAATTGACTTATTCCAAGGGTTAATTAAAGCCGCTGCAGACGTAACGGGCACCAAAGAATTAAGCAGCAAGTCTTTACTCGTAATTGCCGATCATATTCGTTCATGCAGTTTTTTGATTAGCGATGGTGTTATGCCGTCAAATGAAGGGCGTGGTTATGTACTGCGTCGAATCATTCGTCGTGCTTTGCGTCACGGTCATATCTTGGGTGCAAGTGACCTTTTCTTTTACAAGTTGGTGTCGGCATTAGTAACAGAAATGGGTCAGGCTTACCCAGAGCTTGCCAAAAATCAGCCTCATATTGAAAAAATTCTAAAACTAGAAGAAGAGCAATTTGCCAAAACCCTAGATAACGGCATGAAGTTATTAGAAAGCGCAATTGCCGATTTGAAAGGCGATACGATTCCCGGCGAAACCGTTTTTAAGTTATACGATACCTACGGCTTCCCTGTTGATTTAACCGCTGACATTGCCCGTGAAAAAGATTTAAAAGTAGATGAAGCAGGTTTTGATGCTTGTATGCAAGAGCAACAAGAGCAAAGCACGTGCGGCCTCTAACTTTAAAGTGGATTACACCGACACATTAAATCTTGACGGTGAAACCGATTTTACCGGTTATGACAGCCTCTTAAATCAAGGAAAAATCATCGCTTTATTTAAAGACGGCACACAAGTGGAAAGCTTGGCCGCTGGTGATGCGGGTATGGTGGTATTAGATAGTACGCCTTTCTATGGTGAATCAGGTGGGCAAGTTGGCGACAAAGGATTACTAACCGGCAGCGGTATTGAGTTCATTGTGACCGATACCACAAAAGAGCAGAAAAACCACTTACATCACGGTGAAGTGAAGACAGGTACCTTAAACGTAGGCGATACATTAAGTGCCAGTGTTGATGAGCATAAACGTCAGCAGACAGCGCTTCACCATTCGGCGACGCATTTATTGCACGCAGCATTACGTGAAGCATTGGGCGAGCATGTGCAGCAAAAAGGATCATTGTGCACATATGATCGACTGCGTTTTGATTTTGCCCACTTTGAAGCCATGACGGCACAAGAAGTATCAGCCGTTGAGAAAAAAGTGAATGAACAAATTCGTATCAATACACTCGTAAGTACAGAGCTTATGGATATTGAAGCGGCAAAAGCGAATGGTGCAATGGCATTATTTGGTGAAAAATACGATGACGAAGTGCGCGTATTAAGCATGGGCAGTGATGGCTTTTCGGTTGAGCTATGTGGCGGTACCCATGCAAAACGTACGGGTGATATTGGCTTCTTAAAAATTGTCAGTGAAAGTGGTGTTGCAGCGGGTGTGCGCCGTGTTGAAGCTGTGGTAGCCGAAGCGGCATACGATTACATCGCCAACATGGAAAGCACCATTACGGCCATTGCGACCCAAGTAAAAGGCAATCGCGATAGTGTATTGGATAAAGTAGAGGCGGCGGTGAGTAAAAACCGTCAGCTCGAAAAAGACGTACAACAGCTTAAAGCCAAGTTAGCATCGGGTGCTGGTACCGATTTAGCCGCAGGCGCAAAACAAATTAATGGCATTAATGTATTAGCGGCTCAATTGGATGGTGCAGATGTACCGGCCATGCGTGGCGCAATGGATCAATTGAAAAACAAATTAGCCAGTGCCGTTATTTTGTTGGCCAGCAGTGAGGGTGACAAGGTCACCTTAATTGCGGGTGTCACAAAAGACTTACTAGGTAAGGCAAAAGCCGGCGATATTGTAAAAGAGTTGGCTCCTTATGTTGATGGCCGTGGTGGCGGTAAGCCTGATTTGGCGCAAGCTGGTGGTAAAAAACCAGAAGGTATTCCGGCTGCATTGGCTGCATTTGAGCAGTGGGCAGAAGCAAACCTGTAAAACATGGGCGGTTTAATAAAAGAAAGACATCTTTTTTTGATTAAACGGTTCTTATGGTTTGCTGAGCTATTTTGCATAGTTCCAATACGGCGTTAATTAGTGTCTAATTAGCGCCCAAATTTTGTACCCTTATGAGAGCCTGAAACCATGGCATTGTACGTACACAAATACGGTGGCACCTCGGTAGGTAGCGTAGAGCGAATCGAAGGCGTTGCTAAGAAAATTAAAAAATTCAAAGATGACGGTCACGATGTTGTGGTTGCGGTCAGCGCCATGAGTGGTGAAACCAATCGTCTTATTGAGCTTGCCAATGGCATTACTGACCAGCCTACACCTCGTGAGATGGATGTATTGGTCAGTACGGGTGAGCAAGTTACAATTGCTTTATTAAGCATGGCATTAAATAAACTGGGTGTACCTGCTCGTTCGTATACGGGTTCTCAGGTGAAGATATTGACAGACAGTGCTCATATGAAAGCACGTATTCAAGATATCGACACACAAAAAATTAAAAGTGATCTTGCTGAAGGCCGAGTCGTTATTGTTGCAGGCTTCCAGGGTGTTGATGGTGAAGGTAATATCACCACACTTGGTCGTGGTGGCTCGGACACTACAGGTGTGGCGTTAGCGGCTGCGCTAAAGGCAGATGAGTGCCATATCTACACGGATGTTGATGGCGTATATACAACGGATCCTCGTGTTGTTGAAAAAGCCCGTCGCATGGACAAGATTACTTTTGAAGAAATGCTTGAAATGGCCAGCCTTGGGTCGAAAGTATTGCAAATTCGCTCTGTGGAGTTTGCTGGTAAATATAAAGTGCCACTGCGTGTTTTACACAGCAGTAAAGAAGGCAATGGCACCCTTATTACAATAGAGGATGATGAATCAGTGGAACAGCCAGTTATTTCCGGAATTGCGTTTAACCGTGACGAAGCCAAATTAACCGTATTGGGTGTGCCTGATATTCCTGGTGTGGCGTCTAAAATTTTAGGGCCTGTGAGCGCTGCGAATATCGAAGTTGATATGATTGTGCAAAATGTGGCGGCAGATAAAACCACTGACTTCACTTTCACCGTACACCGTAATGATTTTGTGAAAACAGAATCAATATTACGCGAAGTGGCTCAAAGCTTGGGTGCTCGTGAGGTATCGGGTGATAAAGGCATTACTAAATTATCGCTGGTGGGTGTTGGTATGCGCAGTCATGCTGGTGTTGCTAGTAAAATGTTTGATGTTTTGGCGCAAGAGAATATCAATATTCAGATTATCTCCACGTCAGAAATTAAAATATCGGTTGTGATTGATGAAAAGTATCTAGAGCTGGCCGTGCGTGCATTGCACACAGCCTTTGGACTTGATGACAACGATAAGTAAGTAGTTAAGAAGAACGTCAAGGATTAGGCACCTTCTAGTAAGAACGCGTTGGAAACCCATCGCACCCTAGGTCGTCGGCCAGTAAGCCTCTAATTTAGCGCTTTCCATAACTAAATATTCTGGAAAGGTTCGATATGAGGCTTTTAATTTTTCAAAGCTGGTCAATAATAAATCTTATGGATGCTCGTTTTGTATACAAAGCGGGGATTAAAGTGGTCAGCGTAAGCTGTACTGATCACATGTTCAGGAGAATAGAATGCTTATTTTAACGCGTCGTGTTGGTGAAACTCTTATGGTTGGTGACGAGGTAACAGTCACTGTTTTAGGGGTTAAAGGTAATCAAGTTCGAATTGGTGTGAATGCGCCAAAAGAAGTCGCTGTTCACCGTGAAGAAATTTACCAACGTATCCAAAAAGAAAAAGATCAACCGTCTGAAGACTGATTTTGCGCTAATGTATTAATTTCATTGAAATTTTTCTTTTAATTTCTCTGTAAAGTGGTAACATACGCCGCGTGTTGGAGAGATGGCCGAGTGGCTGAAGGCGCACCCCTGCTAAGGGTGTATAGGAGAAATCTTATCGAGGGTTCGAATCCCTCTCTCTCCGCCATCACAACTCTTTTTATTAATACCTTCGAGTAAAAATAAAAAGTGGCGATAGTTGACTAATATTTTAGTTTATCTATAATTCGCCGCCCCAAACGATGCGCTCATAGCTCAGCTGGATAGAGTACCTGGCTACGAACCAGGCGGTCGGAGGTTCGAATCCTCCTGAGCGCACCATCTTTTAGAACAGTAACTGATTCTGTTTTCAAGAGAGTTTGAAAGGTTATTTAATAATCTTAAATTTATCAGTCTTGCGCTCATAGCTCAGCTGGATAGAGTACCTGGCTACGAACCAGGCGGTCGGAGGTTCGAATCCTCCTGAGCGCACCAGATTCAAGAAAAACCCAACTTTAATAGAGTTGGGTTTTTTTATGCCTGAAATTTAACAGTAGGAAAAATTCGTGCTCAGGTAGGACAAGAACCTCCGGTAGGTTTGATCCGAGCGAAGCGAGTGTAGGCTCTAAATCGACTTTGTAACTTTCTTATAATTGTTGGTGCTATGGATTTAGATTGTAGATAATGAGTTTTTAGTACCTTGCAAGGTAGGGAAGCTTGCAAGGTCTTATGAATAAAATGTTATGTTTGAAATAGCTAGAATTTGAATTACTAAATAGGAAGAGGCATGAAAATTAGAATTGGACTCATTACTGCGGCATTAATTATTTTACAGGGTTGTTCTGCTGCATTAGTACCTTACACAAGTGACCCCGATAAGAAATTATCCTACGCATACTCTCTGATGAATCAAGGGCGCATACATCCGGCAGAAAGGCTTGGAAAGGAATCACTCAATGATTTCACTGAGCTAAATAATGAATTTGGAATGGCCGAATCACACGTGTTTTTAGCTAGTTTGTATAAAGGAACTGCAAATGCAACTAATCCAAAGTTTCATGTTAAGTTCCCTGATCACGACCCTAAAAACGGTAAAGCAATTTTACACGCAACTAAAGCGATTGAATTATTCACGAAATTAAATAAATTAATGCAAGTATCAAAAACTCAATTTGTATTAGCAAACTTTTATCTAGGACAAGAGTTAAAAGAGAAGGGTTGTAACCTCTATGATGCCAGTATAATCAATTACAATAAGGGGGTCGCATTAGACCCTAATACGGGATTTGCTATAAACAACCCAAATTTCAAAAACTTCCCGGATATGGTTGCAGCTTTCAAATTAGATTATTGCAATCAAGGGAGTTAAACATAACAAGGCCATCTACGGGATAAAACCCGTAATGGCAGGCGTTAAATTTAAAAGAGGCTGTAGATAAATCTGTGTAACTGCTTATCATCAAAGCCAGAAATGGCTAAGGATAGGCATCAATGAACAAAGAAGCACTAGAAGCCTTTGCCCGCGAAGCGGCAAAGGGTATTAAAACAGAACAAGACCTTAATGAATTTCGTCAGATGCTCACTAAAGTGACAGTTGAGCGGGCTTTAAATACTGAGCTTGATGAGCACCTTGGTTATGAACGGAATGAAGAATCCTCTAACTCCAATAGCCGCAATGGCACCACCAGTAAAACTTTACGCACCGAAGATGGCCAGTTTCAACTAGATACCCCTAGGGATCGCGAAGGCTCTTTTAATCCTAAATTAGTAAAGAAAAATCAGACTCGGTTTACCTCGATGGACGATAAAATTTTATTTTTATACGCCCAAGGCATGACCACACGAGAAATCGTTAAAACGTTTAAAGAACTGTATAACGCAGATGCCTCTCCAAGCCTAATTTCAAAAGTCACTGATGCGGTCATTGAAGAAGTGATTGAATGGCAATCTCGTGAATTAGATGCGGTGTATCCCATTGTTTATCTTGATTACATCGTGCTTAAAATTCGTCAGGACAAACAGGTGATCAATAAATCAGTTTACCTTGCCTTAGGCGTCAACATGGAAGGCCACAAGGAGTTATTGGGCATGTGGCTATCTGAAAACGAAGGGGCTAAGTTCTGGCTAAATGTTCTGACTGAGCTGCAGAATCGTGGTGTGAAAGACATTCTCATTGCTTGCGTGGATGGCCTGAAGGGCTTTCCAGATGCTATCAATGCCGTCTATCCAGAAACGCAAATTCAGCTGTGCATCGTGCACATGGTGCGTAACTCAGTGAAGTACGTTCCTTGGAAAGATTACAAAGCCGTCACCGCTGATTTAAAGAAAATTTACCAGGCCGCGACTGAGGAAAGTGCCTTGCAATCACTGTCTGATTTTAGTGAGAAGTGGGATGGTCAATATCCACAAATCAGCCGATCTTGGCGTAATCACTGGGAGAATTTAAATACGCTTTTTAACTATCCTGCTGATATCAGAAAAGCCATTTACACAACCAATGCCATTGAATCTCTGAACAGCGTTATTCGAAAAGCGACGAAAAAACGAAAAGTATTTCCAACAGAAGAGTCGGCTAAAAAAGTGGTTTACCTTGCGGTACGACAAGCTTCGGAAAAGTGGACTATGCCGATAAGAAACTGGAAAACGGCCTTGAACCGATTTATGATCATGTTCGAAGACCGTTTGAAAGATTACATTTAAAACTGGCGGTTACACAGAATGGCTTACATCCTCTACTTAATCCCCTGCATTTTGTCTAACGTCTAACGTCTAACGTCTAACGTCTAACGTCTAACGTCAAATCACATGTCCAATACCCTAATTAACGCCAAGCCAATCAAGTATTAGGATTACCTCCCTCAAGCGCTCAAACACACTAACTGCCAAGCCTTCAGATTTTAAACGGCCTGCACAGCATGCGGCTCTTCTTTTTTAAGGTAATTCTCAATTTTGCGGCCCGTTCGTTCGCGGAAATACAGATAAAGTGTGTTCAGCAGTTTCTGAGTAATCAAAGCGATATCAGGTCATAGTCTGATCTGTATCTAACAGAATTCCGATGTCATCATTGGGGTTGCTGCATTCTTGTATTAATCTATTCGGCCTGAAAGCGGGTGTGGCCTGCAATGATCAATTATCTGGCAGGCCCTTGTGAGTTCAAATCTGTGAGGCCTTTTAGATTGATAGTGGTGTATTAGCCTGTAGAAGGTTGGATTTCCTCAAAATGAGTGTTCCATGTAACATAGAAAACATTACATGTAATACTTGCTATGTTACATGTAAGTAGGTAAGGTGGGCCTATGAATATTAAATCATCAGCACATTATCAGCGTGAGTATCGCAAGCGTTTACGAGATCAAGGTCTAGTAAAGAAGGAAGTTTGGATACTTCCGGAGAATGCGCGGCAGTTGTCTTTTTATGAAAAGCGATTGCGTGAGCTCATTAAGGGAAATGAAAATAAAGGGGTAGAAGATATGATGGTCAATGGAAGTAGGTGGGAAACACCTAGTTTGTATAAAGCATTGTCTGAAGACGTTTTGTTTCATTCAGGTAAGGCGAAAGTTGAGCTGATTGAAGGCGTTGAGCAGGCGTTGTATATAACGATGGGAGAATATGGTGATTTACCCGTTTTTTTGACGGTATCCGGTGATCAACTCGTGGTAGAAGCTGTTTTATGGCCAGTCGCAGAAGTTAAGGACTTGGATGCGTTCAATGATGCCATTTTAAGAACTCAAAAGTACTTCCCTTTATCGTCTATTAGTCTGGATGGCGTTGAAGGAGACAATGATTATTACTATATGTTCGGAGCATTAAGCTCAAAATCGTTGCTGACCAATGTTGTTTTTGAGATTGAAATGTTAGCCACCAATGTTATACAGGCAGCTGAAGTGTATGGCGAATTCTTAAGCGAAGAAATTGAAACCGTGTAATAACCATTAGGGGAAAAAAATGAAAATTTGGATGAAAATGATTACCGTCCTACGTGGTGGAGCAAATGAGTTGGGCGAGGCAGCGGTAGATGCGCAGGCTCTTCGTATTCTTGATCAAGAGATTCGAGATGCCTCAGAAGAACTGAAAAAGTCAAAAGACAGCTTGGCTGATATAATCGCAAGACAAAAGCTGGCTCAAGAAAAAGCCAATGTTGTCAAATTAGAAATTGAAAAATATGAAGGTTATGCAATACAGGCTCTAGAGAAAAATGATGAGAGCTTGGCATTAGAAGTGGCAGAAAAAATAGCTGGGTTAGAGGCTCAGTTTGAGCAGAATCAAAATTCAGCAACTGAATTTCTGGCCAGTGCTGAGAGTCTTCGATCTGCAATCAATCAAGCGGATCATAATTTGAAGCATCTTAAGCAGCAAATTGATACGGTAAAGGCAACGGAGTCTGTTCAAAAGGCGCAGGCTGCGGTTGCTCAAAGGCACAGTGGTTCTAACTCAAAAATGCGGACAGCAATGGACTCTCTTGAAAGAATTAAAGAGCAGCAGGCATTAAAGTCGGCGAAATTGAGTGCTGCTCAGGAAGTATCCAGTGATAATCCTAGTGATTCATTGCAGGCTAAACTAGAAGAGGCGGGCATCGTGTCGGGTAGTAATACAGCGGCGGATATCCTAGAAAAGCTAAAGAATCGAAAGTAAATAATAGAATGACTGTCTATTTTATCGTATAAAAAATAGACAGTCATATTGTAAGATCAAAACTGTGAATTACGTGACCTAATTCTAGCTTAGAGACTGGTGAGCCTTTACGGTATCAGGTATTCTCTTGCCGGAAATAATACAGCATCATAAAATTCATGCTTTTAATACAGGAGGTATAAGAGTGTTTGCGATTTTATTAACGGAAGGCATGGACCCTTTCTATCAAAATATAACATCTTTCCCCACTGTTATTTTTACATTTCTCTTAATCATTGCTGCATTTTATTGGGCTATCGCGGTATTAGGCGTGGTATCACTCGATATTTTGGATTTTGATTTACCAGAAGCCGAAGCTGACACTGGTTTTGATAACGCCAGTGTACTGGCCGGCGTGATGATGAAATTTGGTTTATATGGCGTACCCGTTACAATCATACTGTCTTTCGTTGTCTTATTTGGCTGGTTGATAAGCTACTACAGTGCCTATCTAATCTTTAGCATAATCCCCAGTGGTTTTTTAGAATTCTTAGTTGGGATTCCCATATTTATTGGCTCTTTATATTTGGCTGTCTTAATAACCTCTGTGCTTATTAGACCGATGAGATCGTTATTCAAAAATGCGATTCAGGAAACCGCTAAATATGTTCTAGGGCAAACAGCAGTAGTAAGAACATCAAGAGTGGATGAGAACTTTGGTGAGGCTGTGATGCAAGATGGTGGCGCAGGCTTAATACTAAAGATAAGAAGTGAAAAAGGCACAACGTTTACCAAAGGTGAAAAGGTTGTTGTTTTTGAATACATAGCAGAAAAAAATGTTTACCGAGTGATTTCTCAAGAAGAGTTTAACGGTAAATAGCATAACTCATAATTAATTTTAATATTATAAAAAAGGAAGTAATGAAATGGCCGATCTAACAGTGCTTATGCCTATTTTGACGGGTGCCTCAATAGTATTCTTAGTTTTAATGGGAATGGCTATATTATTTAAATCATTTTATGTGAAAGTCGATCAAGGTACCGCTTTGATTGTCAACGACATGAGTTCATCACCTAAAGTGCATTTTACAGGTGCGTTGGTTTATCCAATTATCTATAAAAAAGAATTAATGAAAGTATCATTAATCACACTTGAAGTAGACAGACGTGCCAAAGACGGGTTGATCTGTGCCGACAATATGCGTGCCGATATTACCGTTGCATTTTATTTGCGAGTTAATGAAACAACTGAAGATGTTCTTAAAGTAGCCAAATCAATCGGTGCGAGCAGAGCATCTGATAAAGAAGCGGTAAACCAGTTATTTAACGCTAAATTTTCAGAAGCATTGAAGACAGTTGGTAAGCAAATAGAGTTTGTGAGCCTGTTTGAAAACCGTCAAGAATTTCGTGAGAAAATTATTGAAGTCATCGGCGATGACCTTAATGGCTATGTTTTAGAAGACGTGGCAATTGACTATTTAGAGCAAACGCCAAAATCATCATTAGACCCTTCTAATATCTTGGATGCTGAAGGCATCAAGAAAATCACTGAGCTAACGGCAAGACAAAATGTTCATACGAATAATCTTGAACGCGATGAAGAATTAGCGATTAAGAAAAAGAATGTTGAAACCGTAGAGGCCATGCTAGAACTAGAGCGTCAGCAGTCAGATGCAGAAGCGAAGCAAGAGCGTGAAATTACCACCATTCGTGCTCGTGAAGAAGCCGAAACCAAAAAAGTTCAGGAAGAAGAGCGCTTAAAAGCGGATGCAGCAACCATTCAAGTTGATCAAGAATTAGCGGTTAAAACTGAAAATCAACAACGTGAAATTCAGGTTGCGGAGCAGAACCGTCAACGTGCCGTAGCAATCGAAGAAGAAAAAGTAACTCGCGCACGAGACCTTGAAATCGTTTCTCGTGAGCGTGAAGTGGATCTTCAAAAAATTGAAGCTGAAAAAGCCATTGAGATAGAAAAGAAAGAAATTGCCAATGTGATTCGAGAGCGTGTAGTGGTTGATAAAACCGTTGCCATTGAAGAAGAGCGCATTAAAGAAGTTCGTGAAGTTTCTGAGGCGGATCGTGATAAGCAAACCAAAGTACTAGCAGCAGAAGCAAAAGCAGAAGAAGAAAAAATCAAGCAAGTTAAAGCGGCAGAAGCAGAAGAGGCGTCTGCGAAACACAAAGCAGTTGAAATTACGACGTTAGCACAAGCAGACTTAGAAGCCGTCACCAAAGAAGCGGATGCTAAGAAGAAAATGGCTGAAGGTGTTCAAGCTGAACGAGCAGCACCTGGACTGGCGGATGCTAAAGTTCAAGAAGCGAAAGCAGATGCACTAGAAAAAGAAGGTTTAGCTGAAGCGAATGTCATTATCGCAAAAGGTAATGCCGAAGCCGATGCACTGCTAGGCACAGGTAAAGCAGAAGCAGAAGTAACGTCGGCACAAGGCGATGCCGATGCTAAAGCCGCACGTGAAATTGGTTTGGCTAATGCAGAAGTGACTCGTGAGCAATTTAAAGCAGAGGCCGATGGCCTAGTTGATAAGTTCGAAGCGATGAACAATATGAGTGATGATGCTCGCTCCCATGAAGAATTCAGAATGGGACTTGAAGTCGCGCTGAAAGAAGCACTTGCAACGATCGAAGCTGGCAAAGAAATCTCGAAAGAAAATGCTTCTGTTCTAGCCACTGCGTTACAAAAAGCGAAAATTGACATCGTAGGCGGTGAAGACCACTTCTTCGATAACTTTGCTAAATCACTATCTATTGGTAAAGCTGTAGATGGTCTTGCACAAAAAAGTAATGTGATATCGAGCTTGATTAATAAAGTTGTTCAAAATAGTCCAAAAGCCACGAATGAAGATGAAGTGAAAGCTTAAACAGCATTTACGGCGCAATTATGCGCCTTTCATTCTATTAGCGAATAAAGGATTTTGAAATGGATCAGTCTGTTAAAGCAGGCGGCATCGACACGGGTGTAGTGGATGATGCTGTCGCTCAAGGAGGCGCATATGAAGTGATTCGTAAGCGTCTTGTTGAACAGGGTAAAAAATTAGAGCAGGAGACCACTGCTTTAAATGAATCTCGCCTTCAAGAGTTCGGTAATTCTGAACTAAATGTTGTTGCCAGAGTACGAGTTCGAACTGAAAATAACTGTATCGCTAGAGATATAGTACAAGTTGGCAACCAGTTACTGTTTGGCTATAACGTTTTTATCGGATTAAAAAAAGAAACCAAAATTGAAGATGTATTTTCATTGTTCAGCGTTACGCAGAATGATGAAAGTTATGAGATGACACCTGTTTCACTGGATAAATCTTTTTTACGCGAAAGCAGCTTCGTCAACGACTTTGATGAGTTGTATCGTTATTACAAGCATACAAAACTAGTACAGCTATCAGTAAAAGATGGCAAATTATTAGCCGCTTTTCAGATAGGTGAAAGACCAGAAGATTTACGTGTTTTCCGCTGGTCTGTTTCGGCCGATGGCACTGATATTCGTTACATTGATAATCGTGGTGAAAGAGACATTAAGCTACCGCCTTCTTATGATTTCGAATGGCTTGAAACTGCTCGTGAAGATACCGTTTTAGGCCGTTACCCACATGTTAATATATTAGATCAAATTTTTGTTGAAACCATTAATGGTGATTTAACGATAAAAATTGAGAATAACACTGAAAATGGTGCCGGAATTTACAGCGAACCTGTCGATGATGATACTCAGTCGATAGATGATGCATCTATATTTTATTCTAAAGTTGGCAGCTTAATTTTACTTAAAATTAAGCCATATAGAGAAGATATTTGGCGCTATTTTATTTTTAATACACTGACAGATGCGGTGCTAAGAATAGATGCGTTGGGTGAAGCATGTGTTCAACTGCCAGAAGACCACGGTGTAATATTTCCAGGCGGTTACTATTTACAAACGGGTGAGTTTAAAACGTTTGAAAATGAAATAGACAAATTAAAGTTTAAAAGGGCCATTAAGTCTCCTAATGGTGAGGATATCTTGTATGTATTCTATGAGCCTAACGAAGGGGCCGTGGGATTATTTGCATACAATTTAATCGAAAAAGAATTAAAGAATCCTATCTATGGGCATGGTTATGCGCTGGCTGAGAATGGTCAATTAATAATCTTTACGTCTGAGCATGAGCCCACTCGTGTGCATCCGATGCAAATTTGGCAAACCCCTTATATCAGTGATGAATTTGCAAGCCATGCGCCTGTTAGTCAGTCGTTTTTAGGAAAAATTGGTAATGCAGAGCTGGTGCGTGGTGTATCTGATTTGTATACCATATATAGGATGCTTGAAAAGCAGAGCGTATCGTCAAAGTTATATGAAGAAATCAGCAAAAGTGTTTCGAAAATATTCGATGATCATTACTGGCTTGAAAGTAATGAAACCAAAGAGTTAGCTGATATTGTTCGAGATATACTGAAAACATCTGAACTTGTGCTGGATGAATTTGAAAAAGTACAAAGTATACAAAAGCAGTCAGTGAAAACACTGCAGTCTGCACAGAAAAAACAGACAGATTTAATTCAAACAATTCGGCCAGATAACTGGCAGACGGCAGAAGAATTTGTAAATGCGTTAAGTGAAATTCGCCGTCAACGCGGTCACTTAATTACGATCAAAGAGCATCGTTATATCGATGTTGATAAAATTGATGCCTTAAATAAACAACTAGATGAAACAGAAGGCTCCTTGAGTCAAAAAACAGTTGATTTCCTTTCTGATGAAAAAGCGATAGAGCCGTATTTAGAAAAAATTGATAACTTGAATAAAGAAGTCGGTCTAGCAACTACAATATCTCAACTTAATCCATTAATAGAATCAATAGAGTCAACGGCGTCAGGCTTAGATCTACTGTCTGAATTAATGAGTAGTTTGAAAGTTGAAGATCCAACAGTACGAACTCGTATTATTGAATCGGTTTCACAGGTTTATTCAAAGTTAAATCAAAGTAAAGCCAATGCAAAACACAAACAAAAAGGGCTGGGCTCTGAAGAAGCGATTGCCCAGTTTGGTGCTCAGTTTAAGTTGTTTTCACAAAGTATTACAAATGCCTTAGGGTTATCCACTACGCCTGAGAAATGTGATGAGCAGCTATCTAGGTTGCTGGTACAGCTAGAAGAATTAGAAAGTCAATTTAGTGAGTTTGATCAATTTCTTTCCGATATCATGGATAAGCGTGAAGAAATTTATGAGTCATTTGAGGGGCACAAGCAGAGATTACAAGATGCCCAGCAAAGAAAGGCACAATCCATTTCAGATGCCGCTAATCGAATACTAGCAAGTATTGAAAAACGCTCACTGAAATTTACCAAGCCAGATGAATTAAATACGTATTTTGCTTCTGATGCATTGGTAATCAAAGTTAGGGAGCAAGCACAGCAGCTTCGTGAGCTATCTAACGCAGTAAAATCAGATGATATTGAATCACAGTTAAAATCTATTAAAGAGCAAGCATTACGTGCACTGCGTGATAAAACCGACATTTATGAATCTGGTGGTAATGTTATTAAATTGGGGCCAAGGCATCGCTTCTCAGTTAACACACAAGATTTAGATTTAACGATTATCCCCAGAGACGGTGAATTAAATGTACATTTAACCGGTACCAGTTATTTTGAACCAATATTAAACGAAGCGCTTTTATCACTGCGCCAATATTGGGATATTTCATTAGAATCTGAGACAAAAGAGGTTTATCGGTCTGAATACCTCGTTTCATCAATACTAACCTCTGCTAACGCCAGTGGTTCTGAAATCAATCAAGCTGACTTAGTGGGTAGTTTAATCGACCCCATTAAGTTAAATAAATTAGTCAGCGTTTTTGCATCCCCACGCTATAAAGAGGGTTATGAAAAAGGCATACATGATCACGACGCAGCAAAGATACTGGCAGAGTTAATCCCAGCGATTGATCGTGCGGACTTACTTACGTTTGATCCATTGTGCCGGGCGATTGCACAGATATTTTGGGTCAATCAAAAAAATACTGAGCGTACGCTTTCTGTATCCGATAAGCAGTCTAATACGATGCTCTCTGGTGACGATAAAAATAGTCGGTTACCGCTTGCCGGTTGGATAGAGCGAGCTCAGTCTGCAGAAAAAATGAAAACTGTTTTTTCAAATGATAAAGCTTTTACGTTACTTGCTGAAGAAGTGGCTGGTTGTATTGCAGAGTTTATTGATCAGCATCCGATTGATGTGACGCCATTAGATATTGATAGAGCATCAAAATATTTGGTGTCAGAGCTAGCAAGAGAACGACTTGAATTTATTGGCAGTAAATATGCAGTCCAACTGATAGATGAGCTAAAGCGCTCAATGGACGATAGCAGCTGGCGACAATACCAGACGTCATTAACAAAAATGATAGGATGGCCCGCTCAACGTTGGCAGGTATCAACGGCATGGTTAAATGCTCTGATTGAAAATAAAAACTTGCAGCATCTGTCTCGATATGTGCCTGAAGCCGTTGCGCTTTTAAACGCCGATGAAAGAATATCTAGGCGCTTTAGCGAAGTTGATCTTGAATTGAAAATAGAAGGATTACTGGGTGATCACTCGCGAATTGTGAATCAATGTTTATCATTTTCAATTGATGAATTTTTGCTCAGAATGGATCATCACTCAAAAGTGGTGATACCTGCTTATAAACATTATTTAAAATTAAGACAACAAATTATCAATGATGAAAGGTCTGCGCTTAAGCTCGATTCCTTTAAAGCAAAACCGCTCAGCTCGTTTGTGCGCAATAGATTAATAAACGAGTCTTACTTACCATTAATCGGTGATAACTTTGCGAAACAAATGGGCACAGTGGGCGATGAAAAACGAACAGACCTAATGGGTTTGTTAATGATGATCTCCCCCCCTGGTTACGGTAAAACAACGTTAATGGAATATGTTGCCAACCGACTGGGCTTGATTTTCATGAAAATAAATTGCCCGTCTTTGGGTCATGATGTGATGTCGTTAGACCCTGATCAGGCGCCTAATGCCACAGCAAGGCAAGAATTAGAAAAGCTCAACCTAGCACTGGAAATGGGTGAGAATGTCATGCTGTATCTTGATGATATTCAGCACACTCATCCAGAATTTCTTCAGAAGTTTATATCACTTTGTGATGGCACACGACGTATTGAAGGTGTGTGGAAAGGGCAAACAAAGACTTACGACATGCGTGGTCGTAAATTTAGTGTGGTCATGGCCGGTAACCCTTATACCGAGTCAGGCGAAGCGTTTAAGATTCCTGACATGCTTGCTAACCGTGCTGATATTTATAACTTAGGTGACATTTTAGGTGGGATGGATGAGCAGTTTTCATTGAGCTATATTGAAAACTCTTTAACATCGAACCCTGTTCTTGCGCCGTTAGCGACACGAGAAATGGCAGATATCTACAAATTGATTGATATGGCGAAAGGGATGAACGTAGCGGCTACGGACCTTAGCCATCAGTACAGTGGTGCTGAAATCAATGAAATCACCGAAATTTTCAAAAAAATGTTTGTGATTCAAGATGTTGTCTTAAAAATTAATATGCAATATATCGAATCAGCTGCACAAGATGATAAATATCGGGTTGAACCTGGGTTTAAGCTTCAAGGCAGTTACCGAAATATGAATAAAATGACGGAAAAAATATCGGCCGTCATGAATGAAGCTGAATTGATGCAAATGATTAAAGATCATTATTTGGGCGAAGCGCAGCTTTTAACCAACCGGTGCAGAAAGCAATTTATTAAAGCTCTCTGAGTTACGCGGAAACATGACTCAAACGGAACGTGCTCGTTGGGATCAAATTAAAAAAGACTTCCTTCGTAATAAATCACTCGGTGGTGATGACTCTGATGTGGGCGCTAAGGTAGTGACTCAGCTTGCAGATTTGGTTGAAGGCATTGGCCAGATCGGCAATGTAGCGTCAGCCAGTCTCCATAAGCAAAGTAATGTAGATTCTAATAACGCACTAACGGTTAAATCGATTAATGCTGCGGTTATGAATGCCCTTAATAAAATTCAGAAGATAACTGAGAGTAATCAGCCTTCAATTGAAATCGTGAATCAACCTGTACCAGGTATTGATAAAATACTAACCGTTTTGGCCAATACCATTGAACATAGTATTTATCCAATTGTTAAAAGTATGGATAAAAAAATAGATATAGACCTTAAAACCCATGAAAAAATGACGGATATATCTCGTCAATTACGGATGCTAGAGTCTGAGCTTTCTGTACCTAAGGTGAAAAAATGAATTGCCCAAAATGTCAGGGTTATATCTTAGAGCCCACAGAGTTAGAACCCGGTTTGATTGCGTGCGAATGCCCTAAGTGCAAAGGCAGTATTCTACCGCTTATGAACTACCGGTTTTGGTTAGACCAGACGGAATCCCATACAGCAGTGCAATCACCACTGCCTGTTACCGAGGATAATCAGCAAGCCATTGGTTGTCCTAAATGCAGCCGTTTGATGTCTAAATTTAAAATCGGTACGCAAACAAGTCATCGGATTGATGTTTGTAATAATTGTGATGAAGCTTGGTTGGATCAAGGGGAGTGGCATCTACTCAAACATTTAGACTTACACGATAAATTGCCTAAAATTTTTACAGATGCTTGGCAAAGAAATATTCGTATTAAACGCCAGGAAGAATTTGTAAATAATAAGTATATTGATTTATTAGGCGAGCAGGATTTCAATAAGCTATCCGGTTTTAAACAATGGCTTAATGATCATGAATACAAAGAACAAATGAAACAATATTTAATAAATAAAATCAATTAACAAACTAATTTTACTGAATAGTGAGAGTATCTTATGAGCAACAGTAATGATTATTTAGAAATGTCATTTCGTTCAATCAATTGTTTCGCTAATGACGGAAAACTTGATGTTTACGAATTAAATGAAATTGTCGGTATAGCACTTAAAGATGGTGTGGTAGATGATAATGAAAAACGTGTATTGGCCAGTATCATTGCAAGGTTAAATGCAGAAGAATTAGTCGGCGAGCTTGCAGACAACGTGGCCGAATTAAGAGCCGAGCACGGTTTTTAATCCTATTGTTTATCGAATAGTGGTTACAAAAAAGCCAGCATTAGCTGGCTTTAAATTGAGTAGGGGTCAGTTGTGAGGTTAAATCACATGTACTCCAAACTCACCCAACATTTTAATCAACTGAATTAAGGGTAAACCAATCAAAGTATTGGGATCATTACCTTCTAAGCGTTCAAACAAGCTAATACCTAAGCCCTCTGACTTAAAGCTGCCTGCGCAGTTGTAAGGCTCTTCTTTTTTTAGATAGTTTTCGATCTGCCCATCGGTTAATTCTTTAAAATAGACATAGAAGGGCTCAACAGTCTCTTTGTATTGATTTGTGCCGGCATTGAATACACATAAACTCGTATAAAAAGTCACCGTGCGGCCGCTGGCATTTTTTAGTTGCTCTATGGCACCTTCATGATTACCGGGCTTACCAATAATATGGCCATCTAAGGTGGCACATTGGTCACTGGCAATAATAATAGACTGTGGATGGCGCTGTGCTATGGCTTGTGCTTTTGCTTTTGCTAAGCGGGCAACCATGTCTTTGGGTTGTTCATCTTTTAACGGGGTTTCGTCGATGTCAGGACTGTCACAATCGAAGCTTAAATCCAGCTTTTCTAAGAGGACTTTACGGTAAGGTGAGCTTGAGCCTAAAACTAAACGGGCCATAGGAATCTGCCAAAAATGAAATTTGGCTAAGTGTACGGGATTTTGAGCAAAAAAAAACAGGCCCAAAGGCCTGTTCTTCTTTTTAGACTGGGGTCTAAATTACTTAGCCAAGTTTTCGTTCGCGAAGTCCCAGTTTACTAGTGCCCAGAAGCCTTTTAGGTAATCAGGACGTACATTGCGGTAATCAATGTAGTAAGCATGTTCCCAAAGGTCAACGGTCATAAGTGGCGTTAGGCCAGCTTCAGTGATTGGAGTTGCTGCATTAGACGTGTTTACGATGTCTAAAGAGCCGTCTGCTTTTTTAACTAACCAAGTCCAGCTAGAGCCGAAGTTGTTTACAGCAGAGTCGTTGAACTTAGCTTGGAATTCTTCAAAAGAACCAAATGCTGCGTTGATTGCATCTGCAATCGCGCCAGTAGGTACGCCGCCGCCGTTAGGGCTTAGGCTGTTCCAGTAAAAAGTGTGGTTCCAGATTTGAGCAGCGTTGTTGAAAATGCCGCCAGAAGACGTTTTAACGATTTCTTCTAGAGACTTGCTAGCAAGCTCAGTACCTTCAACTAGGCCATTTAGCTTAGTTACGTAGGTGTTGTGGTGTTTACCGTGGTGAAAATCAAGGGTCTCAGCGGAAATATGTGGCTCTAAAGCATCTTTTGCATAAGGTAGTGCTGGTAGTTCGAACGCCATGTTGGGCTCCCGTTATTATGGTTGGACTCTCATCATCAATACTTACGAGGTGTTATTCGTAAGTACCTAAAAATAGGTGAGTGAATAATAGCACTAGAACCACAGGCTTTCTATTGATCTGCTGGACTAATGAATTGCTCATTGTGAACAAATTAACCAAAACAGTGACACTGACTTGCCAAATATCAACTAACTGCCACAATAGCCAAAATTCAAGATAATTTTATAGCCCTTATGAATAAAGACAAAGAACCAGAACAGTTAGCATCCATAGCAATGAGCCGCGAAGAAATTGCGAGTCGTCAGCGTTCGACGGGTAAATTTAAAGCCCCCGCGTCCAGCGGTGGATCGTCCGGTGCCTCAAAAGTCTTATGGGCATTATCGGTCTTTTCCCTGATTTTTTGTGTGGGTTTATTGGTCGAACTTTATAACGTAAAAAAACAGTCTGAATTACAATTACAGGCACTCACGATTTTACAAGATAAATTAACATCGACGGATGAGCAGGCAAACTTATCTGTGGATGCAGTGAAAATTTTACTTAGAGAGCAAGACCATGAAATAAGAAAATTATGGGACCTTGCCAATAAGCGTAACAAAGTTGATATCAGTAAAAATACAGGTCGTCTTACAGCGCAAAGTAAACTGATAACCAAGCAAAGCAGTAAAATGGATGCCCTTAATAAAAACGTAGCTCAACTAGAAAAAAATACAGCCAAACAAATTCAAACGGGTTTAAAACCGATCAGCGCAGAAATGGAACAAACAAAAACCAATGTCTTATTACTTGAGACAAAATTGGATTCAGGTTTATCAGGCTTACCAAAAAACATTAGCAAAACACTTGATGAGCACGGTAAGGGCATCAAAGCAATGGATGCGACACGCTTGCAATTGATGCGTCGAATACAAGCACTTGAAAAAGAAATAAAATCACTTCAAACCCCCGCACCTGCTGCTCAGCCTTAATTGAGCAGTATGAAATAAAGCCCTAATAGGGCTTTTTTTGGATTTAATATGCATATGTCTTTCGAAGATCAGTTAGCTCTGCCCTGTTATAGCGATTTTGATGAATTCTCACGTGTGGTTTTATCCTATGATAAAACCAAGAGTCTTGAGGCGGTATTAATGCTCGGATTACGTTGCTCTAATTTGTCTCAGGCATTTGCGTTAGCTTATCGTTGTGCTTTGCAATCTTTGTTGCCGCAATTAAATCAAAGCCAGTGGGCCGCTATGTGTGTCACCGAAAGCCAAGGTAATCATCCTAGAAATATCCAGGCTCATATTAATCAAGATGGCAGTGTCACTGGCGAAAAGAGTTTTGTCACCATGGCAGGCTTGGCCGAGCAGTTGTTAGTGATCGCTAAAGCACAGGGTGAGCAAAAAGATGATTCGCGCCCAGTATTAAAAGCCGTGTTAGTCGATTATCAGCAAGCAGGGGTAAGTGTTGCGCAAATGCCCGCCATGAAAATGTTGTCTGATATACCCCATGGCATATTAACGCTGAACAACGCTGCGTGCGATATTTTAACGGGTGATGGCTATTCGGATTACAGCAAACTTTTTAGAGTATTAGAAGATGCCCATATTTTAATGGCAGCCAGTAGTTTTATCTTAAATCAAGCGTATCGAGCAGGGCAGGTTGATGTGGTGGCAAAAGCTTTGGCCATGGTTGGTTTACTTAATGGAATACCACTGGTATCAAATCCTTGGGTGCACTTGCAGCTTGCGCAGGGATTTGATCAGTTTTTACAGTTATGTGAGATGTTTGAGCAAGAACTCCCTAAATATAATGGGGCTGTTTCTGATGCGTGGTTTGTGGATAAAAAATTATTTTCGATTGCATCAGGTGCACGAAAAACGCGTACAGAAAAGGCATTGCATTGGGTAGCCGCTAAGTCTAGGGGCGAGGTGTAGAGACTAAACCACCTTGGTTTATGACGCCATTTGTATAATGGCTACCGTAGCTTGACTCATAATAGGTATTAACAGGAATATTATTTTGCACTTGTATGGTGGGGGCTCGGCGCTCTTCTAGCGTATTTTGATTCTCTTTTAACGACAGAATCTCTTCTTCACGGGCATCGGGAATAAGTGCAGTCGTTTCTCCCTGCATATCTAAACGAGTTTCATCCAGCTCATTCAAGTCTAAGCGGTTTAGCTCAATGCTTTGTGCCGTGGTGCGCTTATAGCGATAAGTGCTGCTGTAGTCATAATGATGTGGGCGTTCTTTTGCTTGATTAACGGCATCAATTAAATCATTGGCATAATAATTATCCATAGGTTCAACGCCATGGCTGTTTATACTGATGAATATTAAAATAAATAATAACGTCTTCATAAATATCTATTCTTATTGTTTGGTTAGATGCTAAACAGCTACGGCCTTGGTGTGCTGGTAATTGTACCATTCGTGGTTAAGTTATTCGTTCTTACTGTATCGCCACGAGGAAATTCGTGAAAAATTTCAGCTGTGAACTTTGCATTACTCTCTGGGATAGCTGGTGGGGCTTGTCGCGTTATTTGTGTTTCTTGATTCGGTTTTGTTTGCTCTAAATTCTTTTGCAAAGTTTGCGCTTGCGCGTCACCTGGAATATTGTCAGGCGTGCTGACTTTACCCGCGGCAGTAGGTTGCAGTGCGCCTTCTAGGCGTTCTTGTTCAAGTGCTTGGCTGCCAAGCTTAGGCAAATCAAATGACTGCGATGTAGTGCGGTTGTACCAATAACGATTGGCATAATTAACGTTCCGATCATTTTGCTTTGCCTCTAAAATAGCGGCGTTAATGTCATTGCCATAATAATCTTCTCCCATACGAATGCTGTCTTCAGCCAAAGCAAAGGGAAGTAATAAGCATATTGGGAAGAACAACAGCAATATCTTGCCACTTTTGATTAAAATTCGTTCCATGATGTGAAATTCCAGTCGCACTTATTTTGTTATTTTTTGTAATTATGTCATCATACCGGAATATTTAAAGCGTGTTACCTCTTCGCTAGTAAGAGGCGCATAGAGTCTAAAAATGATAAAAATAATAACGACCATTTTTGCAACACTCGTACTAATTTCTACGTCTGGCTGCTTACACATATACCAATCCATCGGACATAACTTTGGGGCTTATATCGCCACGGTTTCTGGTAAGGAGTATTCCCAAGTGGGCAATCGCTGGGATTATGAAAACAAAGCCTTGTTGTATGTTTATCGCCCTAATAGCGAATGGGCTGCCGACGAAATTGAAGCGCCAAGCTTTTATTTAGAAGACGAGCGTGTCTTTAATATTCGTGCCAATGGTTACACTTGGTTTGAACTTGAGCCGGGTGAATATGAAGTGGTCATGCGCCGCCCATTAATGGGCTTAGAAGGCATTGCAACAGATAGCTTTGAATTTGACCTTAAGCGGATTGCTCAAATGAACTTAGCGGTTGAAGCCGATAAAGTATATTTCTTACGTTACAGCGAAATTGACCCGCCACAACCCGAGCATCAAACCATAAAAGAAGACATCCCCTTAGGCGATGGCCCGCTCATGCTGGTATCAACAGAGTTAGCCCATACCGAATTAGCGGTGACTCGCATGCTGCCAGAAGGAGGGCGTTTCATTAAATCGAAAGGCCCACTTAGTGAAGATGAGCTTGAAGAAGTGTTCGATAGCCGTGTTATTGATTTAAGTAACGAAGAGCCAGAAGACACAAATACAATGAAATGGTGGTGGTAATCGCTTCTGCGGTTACGTCATTTTAAGCCACCATGCTACAATATCCCCACAACTATTATTAAATTGATTATTGAGAGACCCTGCCATGACTGTGATCAAGCAAGAAGATCTGATCCAGAGTGTTGCTGATGCCCTTCAGTATATTTCGTACTATCACCCACTCGACTTCATTAAAGCAATGGAAGAAGCCTACGAGAAAGAAGAGAGCCAAGGCGCGAAAGATGCCATTGCTCAAATTCTAATCAACTCCCGTATGTGCGCCATGGGCCACCGCCCAATCTGTCAAGATACCGGTATTGTGACCGTATTTTTGACCATTGGCATGGATGTAAGATTTGAAGATGCCACCATGGATGTAGAAGCCATGGCCAATGAAGGCGTGCGCCGTGCTTACTTGCTGCCGGATAATATTTTACGTGCATCTGTATTAGCGGACCCTGATGGCAAACGCGAAAATACCAAAGACAACACACCAGCCGTTATTCATACCAAGTTAGTACAAGGTAATACGGTTGATGTACATGTGGCAGCCAAAGGCGGCGGCTCTGAAGCTAAGTCAAAATTTGCCATGTTGAATCCATCTGACTCAGTGGTTGATTGGGTATTAGAACAAATTCCTAAAATGGGTGCCGGTTGGTGTCCACCAGGTATGCTTGGCATCGGCATTGGCGGTACGGCTGAAAAAGCCATGATGATCGCCAAAGAAGCACTGCTTGAGCCAATCAATATCAAAGAGTTGCAAGCTCGTGGTGCGCAAAACCGTTCTGAAGAATTGCGCTTAGAATTATATGAAAAAGTAAATAAGCTCGGTATTGGCGCACAAGGTCTTGGCGGTTTAACCACTGTTTTAGATGTAAAGGTTGCTGACTACCCAACGCATGCGGCAAATAAGCCCGTGGCGATCATCCCAAACTGTGCAGCAACGCGTCATGCACATTTTGAACTAGATGGCTCAGGCCCGGCTCAATTAGAGGCGCCAAAACTAGAAGACTGGCCTGAAATCACGTGGGAAGTAGGCGAAAGCGTACGTCGTGTTAACTTAAACACCATTACCCGTGAAGAAATGAAAGAATGGAAGCCAGGCGAAACGATTTTATTGAATGGTAAAATGTTAACTGGGCGTGATGCGGCTCATAAACGCATGGTCGATATGATCGAAAAAGGCGAAGAGTTGCCAGTTGATCTTAAAAACCGTTTTATCTATTACGTAGGCCCAGTTGACCCTGTTCGTGATGAAGTGGTGGGACCAGCTGGCCCAACGACTGCAACACGCATGGATAAGTTTACTCGTACGGTATTAGAAAAAACGGGCTTAATGGGCATGATTGGTAAAGCTGAGCGTGGCCAAATTGCGATCGATGCCATTAAAGACAATCAAGCGTCTTATTTAATGGCCGTTGGTGGTGCCGCCTACTTGGTATCACAAGCCATTAAAAACGCCGAAGTGGTTGGTTTTGCAGACCTAGGTATGGAAGCCATTTACGAATTTGACGTAGTGGATATGCCCGTAACGGTTGCCGTTGATGTGAACGGTACGTCTGTTCATAAAACAGGGCCGCAAGAGTGGTATGCAAAAATTAATGCGAAAGAAGTGAGCTAAACTTTACTGACATCGTATCAAGAAAGGGGCTTACGCCCCTTTTTTATTGGGCATTTAAAATCCAAGGAGCAAAAGATGTTATCGCAAGAAAGTTGTGAAGCGTGTCGTGCGGATGCGCCAAACGTGACGGATATTGAATTAACCGATTTTATGCCGGCCATACCTGAATGGCTTAATATAAATGAAGAAAGCGTTGCGAAGTTGCGCCGTAGCTTTGCTTTTAAAAGCTACAAGCAAGCGCTTAGTTTTACCAATGATCTGGCTTATTTAGCCGAGCAAGAAGATCATCATCCCGATATTTTATTACAATGGGGGAAAGTAACCGTTACATGGTGGACGCATAAAATTAATGGGTTACACAAAAACGATTTTATCATGGCTGCCAGAACAGACGCATTATACAAACACTAACGGCTGAGTCTTAATGTATCGACTTTAAGTACTCGACCTTCACAGCCGCTTGTGATTACGGTGAGTAACAGCCCACTTTTAAGTGCTTCAATCGCCATTAAAAAGCGTCTTTGCGCGACCGTGTCATACTCACTGTATACGCGATAAACATTAGATGGCTTACCGCCACAGTTGTGTATCTTATTAGCCGAATGAATATCAAACGGCGCTTCTTCATCATCGACTCTTTGTTCTAAGCCGCTCACTGACAAGCCTTTTACTGCACGTTCATTTCCCCAAGCATTGGTCATAAAAGCGCAGACGCAGAGAATAATCATTAGTCGATGTAAAAACATTGTTGTCCTAATTTCAAGTCATCTTATCCTTATCTAAGTATCGACGTAAAAGCTGAAAACTAAAGGATTTTAACAACTAAACATAGCGTGTACTCATGCTTGAGCTATGCTTTGTAATTGAGTGTATGGCGAAAATGGATGATGCCAAGGATGAAGCAGGACAACGGACTTTACTCGAATAAATATGTAATTTTATCGGCGCTATTCTTTATATTATGCGCCATATTTTCGTCGTATGCCTTTTCTGAAACCCGAGTAGTGACATCAGATGTTCCCGGTTTTGGATTGCCCCCTACCATGTATGCTGGCTTTTCTCGTCTATTAGATGACGAAAGTATCCTTGTACCCGAAGAGTTATTAGATGTTGATAAAAACATCAAACGTATCGCATTTTATTTTAATGGCGATCGCCTGCATCGAAAAATCCCAAAACAAGTTCACTTAATGATTGAGAATAAATTGCTTGGCAAGTTCATGGGGTTAGGCCGATTTGAAGTGATCGATTGCATTGAGTGTCGTACTACCCGCGTTAATTTCGAAGACTCTCGTATGCTGATTAGCCAGAGTGCGCAAAGTAATCAGGACTTACGTGATTTATCTAAAGATGTGCGAGCGGATGCTTTTTTGTTATGGAGCGCCAGTGTGCATGAAGACAAATTCACTATTAATTTACGATTAGTCAGCGCAAAGAGTAATGAACTGGTTTGGTTAAAAGAATATGCGAAAAAAACCACACGTGAACAAGAAGAGCTTGAATTTGAAAGTATCGAAATGGAAATGGTGGTCAGCTCATGGGGATTGGCCGCAGAGCGTGATGGCGTTGGAGCTGTCGAAGATGCCACGCTCAGTGGCGTGACCGCTTTTGGAATTCGACGCCGAGAATACACCACTTTAAATAAGGATGTGGAATACAGTTTGGGCGTTGAATATTTTAGGAACTTCTCAAGCAGTGATGAATTTGATGTCAGTGGTTTTAATTTAGAAGGGCGAATATTTGTTAATATTTCTGCGTTAAAGGATTGGGTTAATACCAAGGCCTACGTAGGAATCGGCCAAGCCTTTTTCAGCGGCAGTCACGGTTTGATGATGAAATTCGGTTTAGAGTTTCCATTTGTGACTAATGGCTTTATGGCGATTGGAGCCGTGTACTTGGTTAAAGAAGATGTTGAATGGGATAGTAATGCCGATTATGAAGACAGCTCTGAATTTGGTGGTGCTGGTTTGGACTTAACCCTCGGCTATCGGTTCTAAGGAATAAAATATGAAAACCATTTTATTACTCCTGTTTATAATGGTCACTTGTTTAAGTGGCTGCTCGATTGAACAGCTGGCCATGGAAAAAGATCCATTTATGGAGCAAAAACCAGCAGAAGACATCGATCCTTTAAATTCAGAGAGTGCGGAATACGCAAAAAACAATCATGGTGTTGTCAACATACACCGCCATGGTCCTGGTTATGATGTCATGATGATGCTGAATGCAGGCGAAAGCGATATTATCTTCAGCATGGATTTACCTGTAGGTGGCGCAACCTATATGCCAGAAATTTCAGAGCAAATGAAAGCACATCGAAAAAAAGGCAAGGGTTCTGATAACGCTGAAGAAGAGAATGATTTTTTTAATGAAAAAGCCTTATCACTTTTCTCTGATGCGACAAAACATATGCTCAGTGCACAGGCTTTGTTTTATCGTAAATCGTATTGGAAAGCACTCGAGCAAACGAACAAAGCAATGTCTCTAGTGCCTGCGTCTGCACAGGCTTATGCTTTGAAAGGCAGTATTTATTACAAAATGGGCCGTAAAAAAGAAGCCAAAGTATCATGGCAGCAAGCATTGCAATTAGACCCTTCTTTAACGGAAGTTAAAGAGAGTTTAAAGCTCGTTAAGTAGGGAATATCTATGCTGAAAAAATATGGATTATTATGGGTAGTGTTAGCCAGTTTATCGTTAATAGCGCAGGCCGCGACGAACACGCCTGTTGAAGTACAAACAAAAACCGATGACTTAGAAGAGCTACAGCTTAAATCACAACTAGAAGATAGTCTGGCTCGTGATATTCAGTCTTATCTTGGCCATAATCGATTTATTGTCAACGTGAAAGTAAACCTTGAAAAAATTCGCCAAGTTATTAAAACAAAATCAAAACAATCTACACCATTATCTAAAACATACCAACCTACTTTTTTGCCAAAGCTCACGTTTCCTAATGCAGTTGAAGATGACACTTATGAGGTAGAAAGCTTACCCGGGTTGCCCTTTGTTGATATTCCGGGCGATAAAGAAAAAGACGCTGAACTGAAGTTTATGCGAGAGCAGGTTGAACGTTTACAGCAAGAACAGCGTCAACCACGTTGGCAGGATAGAGAAAGCGGAGATGCAAGCGGTAATGGTGGCTCAGAAGAAACCGTAGGGGTATTTAATCGTATTGCTAAACTAATGGTTACATTAGCGGTTGAAGAAAATGTGAGTGCAGAGCAAGAAGCTTTTTTAAGAAATTTAGTTTACCAAAAAGCGTCGCTTAATGACTTACGGGGTGATGAGCTTAAAATTATTAGAACACAGTTTTCCAGTATCCCTATAACGGAAAAAGAAAAGGAACAAATGGCGTCGCCGTTTTCTGATGAATCAGCGCCGGCACAAAGTTGGATGGATGAAAATTTCAATGCGCTATTGTTAGGGTTGTTAAGTTTATTAGCATTACTGCTAATTAGTTTGATTGTGTTATCAATGCGTAAAAAATCACAACCAAGCGAAGCACAAAATATGTCATCCAGTGACATATCACATACACCTAATGTGTTAGCCACTCCTGAAGCGGAAGGCCCAGACAGTAAGCACGTCATGCAAAAAACTCGGCAAGATATTATATCGCTCGGTTTAGGTCAGCCTCAGCATGTTCAAGGCACAATGGACCAATTATTGAGCCAAGAAGAAAAAATACCCATGGCGGCGTCTATTTATAAGGTATTAGGTCGCAGCTTATTTCGGTCTATTTTTCCTAATATTGAACAATTACAGTTGCAAAGTATCATGGCTCACTTAGCCGATCAGCCGCCGGATGACGATCAGCAATTTCAAGACACTCAAGATTTTTATCAATTATTGCAAAAAGCCGTGCAAGAAACAGCAGAATTAAAATCGCACCCTTTTGAATTTTTAGACAAATTAAATGACAGCCAAGTTTTGTATTTGATGCAACATGAAGATGCTCGCATTCAAGCTTTGGTGATTAGTCAACTGCAAGCGCAGCAAGCCGCGCGAGTACTCAATCGCATTAATGAAAAACGCCAAGCCCAAGTCATTGCAGAGTTAGGCCAGTTTGAAACATTCCCGTTGGACACCTTTAAAGATGTCGCCGATCGTTTAGCTAAATCTGCATTAAACGTCCCTAGCTTTGAAAACGTTAATGCTGATGGTTTGCATATGTTAATGAACATGTTGGATAACATGAATTCAACCGAAGAGAACAAAGTATTAAAACGCTTAAAGCAAGATAAGCCGGATACGTTTTATAAGCTGCGCCAACAATATTTTACCTTTGCCGATGTTGTTAAAACCCCAAGACAAATTCTGAGTAACGCACTGCGTGAAGTGGAGCGCAGTTTCATTGGCCGTGCAATTTGTGGTACTCCTGATGATTTTAAAATTCATGTGTTGTCATCATTGACGCCCAAGTTGAAAGCCTTAGCAAAAGAGGACTTAAAGCGTTATGAAGGGCGCATTGGTGCCAAAGATGTGGAATCTGCTCGTAAAGCGATTGTGCATAAGTTGCGTGAGTATATTCATACGGGCAAATTCTCTATGGACGAACTGCAAGTCAAAAAGCAGGCTGAGTCATGATTAGTTTTAGTACGCTCATTGGTATCACAGCAGGTATTGGCTTATTTGTTTTGGCCATTGCCAGCAGTACAGATAACTACATGATGTTTTTAAATCTTGCCAGCGCCATGATGGTGATCGGCAGTACGTTTGCAGCATCGCTCATTAGCTTTAGTTTTTTAGAAGTGATGCACGCTGTGAAAGCCATGTTTCAAACGCTTGCGGCTGGGCATACGACACAAGTGCATTTACGCGACCTAGTAAAGCGCTTTGTGGAATTTAGCCGCATTTATCGTGATGGTGGTATTTCTGCTTTAGAAGACAGCTTAAACCAAAAAGAAAAAAACGATGATTTCTTGTCGTTAGGACTAGAGCTAATGGGCTCGGGTTACAAGCAAAGTGATATCCGTGTGATTATGGGGGATGCCATGGACAGCCATTGGCAGCGCCAAAGTCTAGAAGGTAAAATCCTTAATACCATGGGCATTTATGCACCCGGCTTTGGCATGGTGGGCACCATTGTTGGTTTGATTATCATGCTGGATAACATGGGCGATGATATGGCCAATCTAGGCAAAGGGTTAGCGTTGGCGTTAATTACGACGCTTTATGGAGTGTTACTCGCTAATCTTTTGTTTAAACCAACTGCAGCGCAAGTGACCGAGAAACAAGAGCAAGAGTATTTCCGTAATCAATTAATAACCGATGGCTTTGTCTTGCTGTCTGAGAAAAAGGACGCACTTGTCATGCAAGACCGGCTTAACGCGTATGTGAAACCCAGCAAGCGCTTCACCATAGTCGAAGCCGATGAGTGATAAGACTTACAAGCGGGGTTTAAGGCGTCGCCGTGCTACGTTTGATGCTGACGGTGAAGGTTGGTTAGTAACCTATGCCGATGCCATTACATTGCTACTGGCGTTTTTTGTGATGATTCTTTCGGTATCGGATCTTAACCAAGGCAAAATCGAAGCCTTAAAAGAAGGTTTAGCAAGCATCATTTCAGGCAAGCAAGCTGAAACCCCATTTAATGATATTAAAGACGCCTTAGATGACATAGTTCAGCAGCATGGCATGCAAGACAATGTGGCGGTTGATATCGATATGAAGGGGGTTAGGGTCGAATTCTCTAATTTCTCTTTATATCAGTCAGGCAGTGCGGCGATTAAACCCGAAGCCTTGCCCATGCTGGCTGAGGTAACAAGCGTCATTAAAGATACCAGTTCATCAACTCACCTCATCGAAATAGAAGGCCATACAGACGATGTGCCCATTCACACCGAGCGCTTTCCGTCGAACTGGGAGCTCAGCGCCTCGCGCGCCAGTAATGTAGTGAAATACCTTTTGGGCAAGGGCGTTGATAAAGAACGGCTGAAGGCGTCAGGTTACGCGGACTCTCGGCCTAAGGCTGTACTTGAGCCGGGGCAGACCTTTACAGAAGACGACAGAGCCGCCAACAGGCGAGTGGTCATTTATGTGAAGCGTTACTAGCATTAGCTTAAACGTATAATTTCAAATTTCAGTCCTTGTGTGAAAGCGTAAGGATTTTTTTTGCCGATCGTTTTTGATTCGCTAACATAAGCAGGCTTTCGATGTTCCTGGCCCATTATTTTTTAACACTTAATAGATGCCTAGAGACCGTTTTATGGCCTCGCTTGATGGCGTTGTTAAGATTAAGGCGCTGTTTAAGAGGTTGATTCACTGATGCTGGATGCCTAAAGTGGCTGGTTACTACTATTGCGCCTGAAAAATAGACTATTCTGAATATTATGAAAAAGATGAGCTCTAGGGCGCATGTTTGTTGTTTATTGCGCCAATATTGCATTATCGTCGTTTACGCTGATGGGCACTTCTGGTAGACTGCAACGCCATCTCGTTACGCACAAATCCAACTTCTTTTTTCGGATTCACCTATATATGTCGACTCGTTTTATATTCGTCACAGGTGGTGTTGTGTCCTCATTGGGCAAAGGCATCGCTTCCGCTTCTCTTGGCGCTATTCTAGAGGCACGGGGACTAAAAGTTACCATGCTCAAATTGGATCCATACATCAATGTGGACCCAGGCACCATGAGCCCGTTTCAGCACGGTGAGGTCTTTGTGACCGAAGACGGCGCTGAAACCGACCTAGACCTAGGTCACTACGAGCGCTTTATTCGTACCACTATGGGTCGTCGTAACAACTTCACAACTGGCCGTATTTACCAAGACGTTTTGGCTAAAGAACGTAAAGGTGACTACTTAGGCGGAACCGTTCAGGTTATCCCTCACATCACCGACGAAATCAAACGTCGTGTATATGAAGGTGCTGAAGGCGCTGACGTGGCCCTTGTTGAGATTGGCGGAACAGTTGGTGATATCGAGTCACTACCATTCTTAGAAGCCGTGCGTCAGTTAAAAGTCGAACTAGGCAGCAAGCGTGCGCTTGCTATGCACTTAACACTTGTGCCTTACATTGCCACTGCTGGCGAGACTAAAACCAAGCCAACGCAGCACAGTGTGAAAGAACTGCGCTCGATTGGTCTACAGCCTGATATTTTGATCTGTCGCTCTGATCACCGCATCGATTCAAGTTCGCTACGTAAAATTGCATTGTTTACCAACGTAGAAGAGCGTGCGGTTATTCCGCTAGAAGACGCCGATACGATTTACCGCATCCCTGGTCTATTACTGCAAACCGGTCTAGATGAATACGTTGTTGAAAAATTTGGCTTAGAGTGCGACGAAGCAGATCTAAGCGAATGGGATCAGGTGGTGGATGCCAAGTTGAATCCTGAAAAAGAAATCAACATCGCCATGGTCGGCAAGTACATGGAATTATTAGATGCTTATAAGTCTCTAATCGAAGCCGTTGATCACGCGGGTCTTAAAAATCGCACCAAAGTAAACATCGAATACATCGATTCTGAAATCATCGAACGCGATGGCTGCTCTATCCTTGAAGGTAAAGACGCCATCTTGGTACCAGGTGGTTTTGGCAACCGTGGCGTTGAAGGTAAGATTCGTACCGTTCAATTTGCCCGTGAAAACAAAATCCCTTATTTAGGCATTTGCCTAGGTATGCAAAGTGCTGTGATCGAATTTGCCCGTAACGTATGTGGCCTTGACGATGCACACAGTACTGAATTTGCCCCTAAAACCACCAACCCAGTTGTGGGTTTGATTACCGAGTGGACAACCGCTGAAGGTGAAACCGAAGTACGCACTGAAAACAGTGACCTTGGTGGCACCATGCGTCTAGGTGGTCAAGAATGCCGCCTTGAAGCCGGTTCTCTATCGGCTGACGCTTACGGAACAGACGTAATTACAGAGCGTCACCGTCACCGCTATGAGGTGAACAACAACTTCCTTGAAACTTTAGAGAAAAATGGTCTTCGCATTGCGGGTCGCTCTATGGATGGCAGTTTAGTTGAAGTGGTTGAAGTAATTGATCACCCTTAGGTTTGTGGCGTGTCAGTTCCACCCAGAATTTACGTCTACACCACGAGACGGCCACGGCTTGTTCTCGGCGTTTGTTGCTGCTGCGATTAAACAAGCTGGCAAAGCATAAATTTTTACGATTAACCGTTATTTGATTCGATATTGGAGATTATCTCACTATGGCTAAAATTATTAATATTAAAGCCCGTGAAGTCATGGACAGCCGTGGTAACCCAACCGTAGAAGCCGATGTTTCTTTAGAAGGTGGTTTTTTTGGTACAGCGTGTGCCCCTTCCGGTGCGTCTACTGGTACTCGTGAAGCGTTAGAGTTACGTGATGGCGATAAAAGCCGTTACATGGGCAAAGGCGTATTAAACGCAGTTGCTCACATCAATGGTGCAATCAAAGAAGCACTATTGGGTATGGACGCCACTGATCAACGCGCACTTGATACAAAAATGATCGAATTAGACGGCACTGAAAACAAAGAAAAATTTGGTGCTAACGCGATTCTTGCTGTATCCCTTGCGGCGGCAAAAGCAGCTGCCAATGCAAAAGGCCTTGAGCTATACGAACACATTGCTGAATTGAATGGCACAGCGGGTAAGTTCTCTATGCCGCTTCCAATGATGAATATCATCAATGGTGGCGAGCACGCAGATAACAACGTTGATATTCAAGAATTTATGGTACAGCCAGTTGGCTTTAAGTCATTCAAAGAAGGCCTACAAGCCGGAGCTGAGATTTTCCATAACTTGAAAAAAGTATTGCAAGAAAAAGGCTTGAGCACCTCTGTTGGTGATGAAGGTGGTTTCGCACCTGATCTTGCATCAAACGCCGACGCGCTAGCGATTATTAAAGTTGCCGTTTCTAACGCCGGTTACGAGTTAGGTAAAGACGTAACTCTTGCACTTGATTGTGCTTCATCTGAATTCTATAAAGATGGTAAGTACGATCTAGCGGGCGAAGGCAAAGTCTTCTCTGCTGAAGAATTCTCTGACTACCTAGCTGAGCTTTGTGACCAGTACCCAATCGTATCGATTGAAGATGGCCAAGACGAAAGTGACTGGGCTGGCTGGAAATACCAAACTGAAAAGCTAGGTGCTAAAGTGCAATTAGTCGGTGACGATTTATTCGTAACCAATACTAAGATTCTTAAGCGCGGTATCGAAGAAAGCATCGCAAACTCTATCTTGATTAAGTTCAACCAAATCGGTTCATTAACTGAAACCCTTGAAGCGATCAAAATGGCACAAGATGCTGGCTTCACTGCGGTTATTTCTCACCGTTCAGGCGAAACAGAAGACACGACCATTGCTGACTTAGCGGTTGGTACATGTGCTGGTCAAATCAAGACAGGCTCACTATGTCGTTCAGACCGCGTTGCTAAATATAATCGTCTTCTTCGTATTGAAGAGCAGCTTGGTGATAAAGCAGTATACAACGGCCTTAGTGAAGTAAAAGGTCAGTAAACGCTACTTGCGTTGTTGAAATGCAGTTAAAAACTTAGGTAGGTTGTTTCAAATGCAAACGTCGACCTAAGTGTTTTTTTACTCTGTTTCAACTGCCTACGTGATGCACAAAGTGTATCGTGAGTAGTGAACATAAAAGGGAAACTTAGGTTTCCCTTTTGTGCATTTAGAATGATGTAATGCACTATTGTATGAGGGTGCCTTGCGCCCGATCTATAATCGGATAACGATAATAATATGGCCTTTTCTGATTCATTTAAACAACACGCCTGGAAACCGTTTGCGTTAGTCATTTTTATTTGGCTGCAATATCAATTGTGGTTTGATGATACCGGTGTGTTCGCTAACTATGCTTTAAAAGATCAGATCGAAAGCCAAGAAGAATTAAATCGTGCCAGCAAAGCACGTAACCAAGTATTAGAAGAAGAAATTTGGGCCATTAAATCAGGTATGGATACGATCGAAGCAAAAGCCCGTAAAGAGTTGGGTATGGTTAAAAAAGATGAAACCTTTTTTATCATAGTCGATCCGGAAAACAAACATGAGTGATAAACTTTACGCTGTTGTTCCCGCCGCTGGGATTGGTTCACGCATGCAAGCGGATCGTCCTAAGCAATATTTATCCCTTCTGAATAAAACCATTTTAGAGCATACCCTTAATCAGTTATTAGGGTTTTCTGCGTTTAAAAAAATAGTTTTGCCCATTGCTGAGCATGATGAATATTTTGCCAAGCTTGATATTGCGCGCCACCCAAAAGTGGGTACGTGTCTAGGCGGTGCTGAACGTTTTGAATCGGTATTAAGCGGCCTTAAACACTTATTAGAAACAGGCGCAAGCGAAGATGATTGGGTGATGGTGCATGATGTTGCACGTCCTTGTATAACCCAACAAGACTTGCAGTCATTGTTTGACCAACGTAATCAACACGGTGCGATTCTAGGCATGCAAGTGCGCGACACAATGAAACGTTGTGATGACAAGGGACATATTGTAAAAACCGTTAGCCGTGAATATTTATGGCATGCATTAACCCCACAAATGGCGCCCATTGGTTTATTAAAAGCATGCATCGAAACCTGTATAACGAATCAACATAACATTACCGATGAAGCCAGCGCGTTAGAATATTGTGGCCATCAACCGATTATGGTGGCAGGCCACCCCAGTAACATTAAAGTGACGCGTCCTGATGATTTAATGATGGCGCAGGTATTCTTACAGGAAATTCAATTATGACCTTTCGTATTGGCCACGGCTTTGATGTGCATAAATTTTCAGCTGCCAAGACTGATGCAAACATTATGATTTGCGGTGTTGCCATTCCTTATGAATGTGAGTTAATCGCCCATAGTGATGGCGATGTGGCATTGCATGCGTTATGTGATGCGTTATTAGGCGCGGCGGCTTTGGGTGACATTGGTCATCATTTTCCTGATACCGACCCTGCTTTTAAAGGTGCTGACTCGCGCGTGTTATTGAAAACAGTATTGTCAGAAATTAAGAAAAAAGATTACGACATCAATAATGTCGATGTCACTATAATGGCGCAAGCGCCGAAGATGGCACCGTACATACAGCGTATGCGTGAAACCATCGCGAATGATTTAAACTTAGATGTCGACCAAGTCAATGTAAAAGCGACCACCACCGAAAAGCTCGGATTTGTGGGTCGTAAAGAAGGCATCGCAGTAGAAGCCGTCGCATTAATACAAAAAGCGCAAGGCTAAGGTAATGACCATGACAGATTTTACGCCAAACTGGCCAACAGCGTATCCAAAATTGGATGTGAGTGCTGAGTTCCGTACCTTAGACGAAGATTTCTTAGTTAGTGAAATTACCAATCGTCAACTGCATGACAGCGGTCCGCATCTTTATTTACAGATTGAAAAACGTGGTACCAATACTCAGTGGCTTGCGCGCCAATTAGCTAACCATGCAAAAATAGATTTAAAAGACGTGGGGTATGCCGGTTTAAAAGATCGTCATGCCATTACGCGTCAATGGTTTAGTTTACCCCTTAAAAATGCCGAGCCAGACTTAACCCACTTATTTGAAAAAGACGACTTTACCTTATTAGCCAAAGGTTATTATGGCGTTAAATTAAAGCGCGGTGCACTGGGTGGTAATGCGTTTCGAATCGTATTACGTAATGTGCAAGGCGAAAAAGCTAAGGTTAATCAACGTTTAGAATTAATTCGTAACCAAGGTGTGCCGAATTATTTTGGCGAGCAGCGCTTTGGCCATGATTTTGAAAACCTAAAACAAGCAGAGCAATTGTTTGAAACGGGCAAGCGCCCACGTAATCGTCAAAAAGGCTCTATGTATATGTCGGCGGCACGCTCATTTTTATTTAATAATATGTTGGCCGAACGTATTGAAACACATTGCTGGGACCAACCCATTGAAGGTGAAGTGTTTGGTTTTGCGGGTAGCTTGCGCGGCTTTACACAAGAAAATACATCAGAAGAGCGCGCGCGTTTACGCGCACAACGCATTCACCCAAGTTGTGCGTTATGGGGGAAAGGTGAAAGCTTGAGCAAGCATGCGTTAAGCGCACTAGAACAAAAGCAAGCGCAGCGCTTTCCAGTGTTAGCCGCAGGGTTAGAAAAACAAGGCATGAAACAAGAGCGCCGAGCAACGCGTATGTTGTTACCGGATTTATTCTGGCATTGGGTCGATGACTCAACCTTAGTGCTGCGTTTTAACTTGGCGTCCGGTTACTTTGCCACGTCCGTGTTGCGTGAATTGGGCAATATTAATGTCGCCCAGCGCGGTATTGAAAATGAGTCAATGGAATAAATATTGATGAAACTGTTACTAAGTAATGATGATGGTGTGCATGCTAAAGGCCTGACGGTTTTAAGACAATTTTGCCAACAAGCCGGTTGGGATGTGCAAGTAATCGCCCCTGATCGTGATCGCAGTGGCGCCAGTAATTCGTTAACACTCACCCGCCCATTGTCACCGTTATACCTTGCTGACGGTGCCATTAGCATCGATGGCACGCCAACCGACTGTGTTCACCTTGGCTTAAATGTGTTGTGCCCCTTATCAGCCTGAACGTGTCATTGCGGGTATAAATGCAGGCCCGAATTTAGGGGATGATGTAATTTATTCCGGCACGGTCGCCGCGGCAATGGAAGGGCGTTTTTTAGATTTACCGCCCCTTGCCATTTCATTGGCGGGTAAAAATCATTACGAAACCGCCGCTCAAGTTTTAATTGAGCTATTACCTAAATTGCATGCACTGAATTTACCCGCTCGAACCTTATTAAATATAAACGTACCCGATGTGCCGTTTGCTGAATTAGCTGGTACAGAAGTAACGCGTTTAGGACATCGCCAACGCAGTGATAATCCGGTGCATGCACAAAACCCTCGCGGTAAAGAATGCTATTGGATTAACGCACAGGGTAAAGCGGCTGATGCAGGCCCTGGTACCGATTTTCATGCAATAGAAAATAACAGAGTATCCATCACGCCCATACAAGTGGATATGACGGGTCATGAGAGTATTGATGTCTTAAAGGATCAACTGCTATGACGCCGTTGCAACTGCAAGGCATTGGCATGACCAGCCAGCGAACGCGTGATCGTTTAATCGCGCGTTTGATGGATAAAGGTATTAAAAATACACATGTACTTGAAGTCATTGCAAATACGCCGCGCCATTTATTCGTAGATGAAGCCCTTAGTCACAAAGCCTATGAAGATACGGCCTTGCCTATTGGTTATGGGCAAACAATTAGCCAGCCTTATACGGTTGCTAAAATGACGGAGATTTTACTCGAGGCCGGTGAATTAGATAACGTATTGGAAATTGGCACAGGTTGCGGTTATCAAACCGTGGTGTTATCTCAATTGGTCAGGCGAGTTTACAGTGTTGAGCGTATTGCGCCGCTACAAAAAAAGGCGAAAGAGCGCATGCAGTTATTGCGCGTGAATAATGTTCGCTTTCAGCACTCAGATGGCAACTGGGGCTGGCCTGACGAAGGGCCATACGATGCCATATTGTCGTGTGCGGCACCGGAAACCATTCCAATGGAATTAGTGTCTCAATTAAAGATAGGTGGCCGTTTGTTAATGCCAGTGGGCCCAGATGGCAAGCAAATGTTGCATCTACTTGTTCGTGAAGAAGACGGTGTGATCAAAAAAATAATTGAGCCGGTTAACTTTGTGCCCATGCTCAGCGGCACACTAAAATAACCGTACTGTTCGTCTATTAAATGCAATAGGCAATGATAGCGGTATTAAGGAATAGCATGATTGGTAATTTTTTAAGAGGCATGGCCATGGGCGCTGCCGATATTGTCCCAGGTGTTTCTGGTGGCACCATTGCATTATTAACGGGTATTTATGAGCGCTTAATTGACGCCATTAAAAGTGTTGGCTGGGATACGCTGGTTACATTAAAACAAAAAGGTGTCAAAGCGGCGTGGCAACAAATTGATGGCACATTCTTACTGAGCATTCTGGCCGGTGCGGCGACCAGTATTATTTTATTATCCAAAGTGCTGCATTATTTCATAGAAAGCCAACCAATTATGCTGTGGTCATTTTTCTTTGGCTTGGTTGTGGCCTCTGTCGCATATGTTATCAAACAAGTTGAAAGCTGGAATCTGGCTCGTGCTACCTTACTGGTATTGGGTACCTTGGTGGCGGGATTTATTAGCCTTTCGGCTCCTACCGAGATTGAAGTGACGTCAATAAGTCTATTCTTTGCCGGCTCTATTGCCATATGTGCCATGATCTTGCCGGGTATTTCCGGCAGCTTTATTTTATTACTCATGGGTTTGTATGGTTTTATCATCACGGCCATTAAAAGTTTTGATGTGACCAGCTTAGGCATATTCGCATCAGGTTGCTTGGTGGGCATCATGTTGTTTTCACGGGTGTTGTCGTGGTTATTACAACGTTACCACAGTGCGACTATGGCATTGCTCAGTGGTTTTATGGTGGGTGCGTTGATTAAGTTGTGGCCTTGGAAGCATGTATTAAGTTATCGACTCAACAGTGCTGGGGAACAAGTGCCATTTATCGAAAGACCATTATGGCCTTGGCTGCATAGCGAACCGCAATTTAGTGTGGCAATCGTAGCGGTAATCATTGGCTTTTCCATTGTGTTTGTTATGGATAATCGGCTTAAAGCCTCAAAATAGTATAAAAAACACACGCTAGTTAACCGAATGTAGAGACGACAAACATCAAATTCGCCAGCAGAAAATTGGCAAGTTATGAAAAGAAGTGTTACGAAATGTGAACTAACTCTTTTTTTTAGACGATTTTAAAATATAGAGGCGGTGTTTGAGACGACATGCCTATTAAAACAAAAAAGAAAATGGATGAGAGCCTAGTGCAAAAACTCAAGTGTCAAAAAATCCATCAAATTGGGGTATCCACTCAAATACCCGCGCTAATCATCATGGGCTTAATTTTATCTGTGCTCTCAGGGTGTACTGGATTTGTTTCGGTTGAACAGAAGTTCAATCCAGTTACAGAAGGTCGTAACACCCATATTGTGCAAAAAAGTGAGACTTTATTTGCTTTAGCATGGCGCTATGGCTGGGATTATAAAGCGTTAGCAAGTGCTAACAACATTGCTTACCCCTACACCATATACCCTGGTCAAAAGTTGACTGTTAGACATGGACAGTATTCGTCAGCCTCTCGGTCAGCCAGCAGTAGCAAAAGTTTGACGAAAAACAAGAGTACAAAAAGTAGCCATGGTCCAACGGCCTATAAAAACAGCCCACAAGCGCCAAAACCTGTGGTCAGACAGTCCAACCTGAATTGGAGCTGGCCTGCAAAAGGTGAGGTAATCGCCAAATTCTCAACGAAAGCACCCACCAACAAGGGGATTGATATCAGCGGTTCCTTGGGAGAATCTGTATTTGCGGCAGCGGCCGGTTCAGTTGTGTATGCAGGCAGTGGGTTACTTGGATACGGCAACTTGGTAATCATAAAACACGACGACCAATTCCTAAGCGCATATGCGCATAACAAAGAATTATTGGTCAAAGAGAACCAAGACGTTAAAGCTGGACAGACAATTGCCGAAATAGGATCTAGTGGCACGGATAAAGTGAAGCTTCACTTTGAAATTCGCCACAAAGGGAAACCGGTAGACCCATTAAAATATCTTCCTAGGGCGAGGTAATCGAATCGCCATAGCAGATCGGGTCAAAAAATTATTTTTTTTGTTGGAAAGTTGGAACAGCTTTTGAATAGACAAAGGCAAGTGACAACATAACAACAAATAAACATTGGCGGGGCACTTAGCTATGGCAGCTATCAAGGGATTAAAAAAACACGACGCAGAATCTGATTTAGCATTAGCAGATGCCAAAGAAGAAAAAGCGACGAAAGGAAAGAAAGTAGAAAAAGAAGAAGAGATTACAGAGATTGCACAAGACACCGAAGTACAAAAAAATCTAGACGCGACTCAGCTATATCTCAATGAAATTGGTTTTTCGCCATTACTAACCCCAGAAGAAGAAGTACATTTTGCACGCCTTGCTCGTAAAGGGGACGAAAAAGGCCGCAAACGTATGATCGAAAGCAACCTGCGCTTAGTGGTTAAAATATCACGTCGTTATGTGAATCGCGGTTTAACGTTACTAGACCTTATCGAAGAAGGTAATCTTGGTTTGATTCGCGCGGTTGAAAAATTTGACCCAGAACGCGGCTTTCGCTTTTCTACTTACGCCACGTGGTGGATTCGTCAAACCATTGAACGTGCCATCATGAACCAAACCCGTACCATTCGTTTACCCATCCATGTTGTTAAAGAATTAAACGTCTATTTACGCGCTGCTCGCGAACTGACCCAAAAGCTTGACCATGAACCAAGTGCAGAAGAAATTGCAGAGCTACTTGAAAAACCAGTGGCTGATGTAAAGCGTATGCTGGGTTTAAACGAGCGTGTCACCTCGGTGGACTCGCCACTGGGTTACAACAGCGAAAAATCAGTACTGGATACCATTGCTGATGAATCCATTAGCGATCCTTGCCAAGTCTTACAAGATAACGACATCAGCAGCAGCCTTGATCAATGGCTGGATGACCTGACTGAAAAACAACGTGAAGTAATCTCTCGCCGTTTTGGCCTTCGAGGTTATGAAACCAGTACGCTAGAAGAAGTAGGCCATGAAATTGGCTTGACCCGTGAGCGCGTTCGTCAAATTCAAGTAGAAGCATTAAAGCGCATGCGTGAAATCATGGAAAAACATGGCCTAAATGCCAGCGCCATTTTTGGTGTGCAAGAAGCGTAAAACGAACATACTCATCGATTCGAGTGTTTTCAACCCGCCCATGTTGGCGGGTTTTTTTATGTTTATCCGCTTCACCATGCGTTAAGGGGTATAAACAGCCTTTTATGTGTCATGCTGATTATTCGGTGCGCCAAATATACCGTCACTTCTTTCATTCAAAACAGGCTTTTAGTTATCTACCTGCTCGTTCACGCGACATAATCAACACAGAGTCTGTACCACAAACACAAGACTGACTTTTTCCAAGTCATGGGTTTGATGTTATGATGCGTACATTATTTTAAGGTGATGCATATGTCTAAAACGTTCGAAGCTCAAGGTGTGATTCATTCAATTGGTGCGACCACAGAATACGGCAATAATGGCTTTACTAAGCGTGAGTTTGTGATTCAGCTAAGTGGCGATGGTGAAAACCCAGATTACCCAAACTATGTGGCCTTAGAGCTAATTAAAGATAAATGCGCACTGATGGACAACCACAGTGTGGGCGAAGAAATAACGGTTCATTTCAATCTATCCGGACGCCTTTGGAACGCCCCTGGCAAGCCAGAAAAGTGCTTTACTAGCTTACAAGCATGGCGAGTGGAAAGCGGCGCACAAGCGCAGCAAGCGGCCCCTGCGTTTGATCAGTCTCAGCCGGGTCATGGCTTTGATGATGATGTACCGTTTTAACCCTGATTTATATTGATCATGTGATTAAAAACCAGCTTAGGCTGGTTTTTTTATTTGAAAAATCCTATAAATTGAAACGTACCGACTCAAAGCCGTTGCCTGATTAGCGGCAATTTTTTGTTATTTTAAATTCAGCCAGTTTTACCTTAAACATGGAGTGATAGATGGACAGTCATATTAAAATCCCGCTTAAGCACGAACACGAAGAGCCTGCTAGGCCTGATCAGATTGAGCAATTGAAAAAGATAGGTATTTCTGATGATGAGGTGCTTTCGCAGTTGGGCGTTCACCAAGCTAATAACATAATATCATTTGCCGAAGGCGCTAGGCATGTGATGGCACATTTCGATGATTCGTTTGCGTGTGTCTCTGCAACGCCTGAAGCATTAGAGGTTAATAGCGCTGTAACAGATGCAGTCACACAGGCAAATGTAAAAGTGTTGGCAGAAGCACCGGCGATGGCGATGGGGTCTTTATATCAAACAATTGGTAACTCTGTTGCAATGGCTGCTGCGAATGCGGTTTATGCTCAACAACAAGCCAATGTTTCTTATCAGGCGGCCAGTACACTGGGCGTCTCAAAGCTCATATCGGGTAATTAAAAGTAGATAAAAATGGAGCGTGATATTTTCGAATGCTATTTAGCCGATTTTAATCGGTCAAAAAACTCAGCTTCCAAAAAGGCTGAGTTTTTATGCTAATTTTTTAATTGTTAAATCGTTTAACTTATAAAAAATAGCCCGCCATTTGATGATAAAGAGGAATCCCCACAATTGCATTAAAGGGGAAGGTAATGCCAAGCGACATCAACATGGCCAAGCCAATATCCGCTTTTGGTATGGCCGTTTTAATAGCCGCAGGTGCGGCAATGTATGACGCACTGGCAGTCAATGTCGCTAATATCACCACAGAGCCTGTCGATAATCCCAAAGCAATTCCAGCACCTAGCCCAATAAATGACAAAAAGAAGGGTGCCACCAATGCAAAGGTAAGTAAGCGCCATTTTTTCCATGGCATAGGAGATAATGTTTCGGCTGCGGTTAATCCCATTTCTAATAAGAACAAAGCAAGCACTGCTTTAAAAGCATTCATGAATAGTTCGGTAACGGCGGCACCTTCACTTGGACCATACATGAAACCAATCACTACGCCACCGACTAATAACACCACACCGCGGTTAGTAAAGGTTTCACGCCATAATTCACTTTGCTGATGTGAGGTGGTGTCACTACTGGCATTTTGTCGACGATAAAATGCCAGTGCGATTAAAATAGCGGGCAGCTCCAGCATCACTAAATATAACGTCACTTGGGGTTCGATTGCTAAGTTCATGGTATCAACATACGCCAATGCCACCGCAAACGTACCAGCACTGACCGAACCATAATGAGCCGCTAAACTGGCCGCGTTAGCATGATCAGCTTTAGCGACTTTTAATAAAACCGGAATCACAATAAACGGAATAAATGCACCCAAAGATGCAACGGCTAATAACTCAAATACTAATGCCCATTCGAGTGATCCGTATAGCGCCATGCCGCCTTTTAAACCAATGGTTAACATCAGCAAAAGACTTAACGTGTCATACGCGGCCTTTGGTATTTTCAGGTCTGACTTCAAGAGTCCTGCAACTAAACCTAAAACAAAAAACATTACAACGATATCTGGCATAACTTATTATCCCTTCAAATAAATCAACAATACTAATGAATGCACTTTCTATAAGAATAAAGCCTTAACTTATCGCTAGCCAGTTAAACAACCCGCTTAATGATAAAACGAACGGCTTTAATTCGGGTGTCAGTCTTCGACAACATACTAACGAACAGTGCTAACGTTTACGTTTAATCAATAACACACTTGCTTGAACAGTAAACATAATGGCTAAGCACGTTATGACAATAAAAGAGGGTGTTGAGTAATTGTCTAATACAAAAAAGTGGAATACATAACTAAAAAAATAACTTAAAACCCCCAACCATGCGAACCCTAGCCAGAACTTACCCGGTAATGGCGCAGCCAGCCCGAGTCCCATTAATATAGGAAATAAATAGCCGACTAAATAATGTGTGTCAGGTTGATCAAGTAAAGATTGATGAAAAACAGCAAAAACATCACTTACCGTAAAGGCAACAAAAATAACACACAGCCAAGATAAAGGCGGCCATACGAGATACTCTTTAGCTCTCACAATATTATTGAGTGGCGTCTCGCACTCCAAAAATTAAATTAAGCTTTGGTTCTTTGAGCAAAATGCCTTGTTTCATTAATAAATTATGCAATTTCTTTTGATATTGTTTTTCAGAAGACTTCGCTTTATCTAAAAAGTCGTGTGTCTCAAAGCTAAAGCTAACTAACAGGCTGCCCGGGAATAAATCAAATTTCACGCTGTGACTAACGTCGCTTAACCCCTCTAATTCTTCTTTTGCCTGTAGTCGTATTTTCTCGATCACGAGTAGCAAACGATCATTTAGTTTTTTGGTGGTTTTGGACATTTTCATTGTGTAATTTACGCACAAGGGATGGGGTCGCGGATTATAGCAGGGCATGATTGTGCTAGATAGAAAAAGCCTGAGATCCGTATTTTTAGCCCAAAAGTGACGTGAGAGTGACTTTAATCTGACCAACGTCTCATTATGCCGAATCAATAACGTGACACCTTCGTTAATCAATAGGCTGCCAATGTATGTGCCTTTTTGTATTTAACTGGCGTATCTCATCTATTTTAAGTGTTTGTTTTTCATACAGAAATTTTGAGTAAATACTGAAACTGTACAATAAATATGCGTGTTTTGGCTCTTTATGCCCTGTCTTATAGTAACTATAAGAAATAGTGATATAGTACAAAAAATCCTTTAAAAACAATAACTTATGATCATTAGCAATAATAACGCCAGTCTTGTTGTGTTTGTCAATATTGAGATCTAAGTCGAACGAATGTATAAAACGATCGTTTTAATTCAATCGGTGGACCATAACAGCCAAAAGCTGCCATCGATAAGCGCGGATCTGCGCTGTTTGGATTCAGATTTTTACCTACAGGCGAAATCTATATGGCAACTAAAGAAATCGATGTGCTACTGGTTGGTGGCGGCGTCATGAGTGCGACTCTTGGGACTTTGTTAAACAAGTTAGACCCATCATTGCGTTTGACCATGGTGGAGCGCTTGGACCATGTGGCGCATGAGAGCACCGACGGCTGGAATAATGCCGGTACAGGCCATGCTGGGTATTGTGAGTTGAACTATACCCCTGAGAACAAGCAAGGTGAGGTCGAGATCGACCGCGCGTTAGCCATTAACGCTAACTTTGAAGTGTCTTTACAGTTGTGGAGCAATTTAATCGCCAGTGGCGACCTGCCTGCACCGACAAACTTCATTAACACCACACCGCATATTAGCTTTGTATGGGGTGAGAAAAACGTTGAGTTTTTACGTAAGCGTTGGGAGCAGTTGTCTCAACACCACTTATTCCAAGGTATGGAATACAGTGAAGATCACGATGTGCTACGTGAATGGATGCCGCTTGTGATGAAAAGCCGCAGCGCAGATGAAAAAGTAGCCGCCACTCGCATCCCGTTTGGCAGCGATGTGGACTTTGGTTCATTGACCCGTAACTTGGTTACGTCATTAGAAAAACGTGATCAATTTGAATTATTAAAAAGCCACGAAGTATCGGATTTAAAACAAAGCAGTGATGGTCGTTGGAGTGTGCGTCTTAAAGATCGTACAACGGGTGAAAACAAAACGTTTAAAGCGGGCTTTGTATTTTTAGGGGCGGGTGGCGGTGCGTTACCTCTGCTACAAAAATCCGGTATTCCAGAAAGCAAAGGTTACGGCGGTTTCCCTGTGTCTGGTCAGTGGTTAGTGTGCCAGGACGAAGAAACGATTAAACATCATCACGCTAAGGTGTATGGCAAGGCCGCAATTGGTGCGCCACCAATGTCGGTACCGCATTTAGATACGCGCATTATTAACGGTAAACCTGCTTTGTTGTTTGGCCCTTATGCGGGCTTCACCACTAAGTTTTTGAAAGCGGGCTCTAAGTTAGATTTATTTAAGTCTGTGCGCGGTAATAATTTATTCCCCATGATGAACGTGGGCATGAATAATATGGATTTAACCAAATATTTAATTGGTGAAGTCATGCAGTCACACGAAGATCGCATGAATGCTTTGCGTGAATATTTCCCGCAAGCCACCTCAGAAAAATGGACGTTAGCGCAAGCAGGTCAGCGTGTGCAAATTATTAAAAAAGATGGCACGCGTGGCGGTAAATTAGAATTTGGTACTGAGCTAGTTGCATCAAAAGATGGCTCATTGGCGGCGTTGTTAGGCGCATCCCCTGGTGCATCGGTTGCCGCACAAGCCATGATTGAAGTGGTAGAGCGTTGCATGGCTCAACGTTTAAATACCGATTGGCAAGCACGCTTAAAAGAGTGGGTGCCATCATATGGTGAATCTTTAATTGACGATGGCGAACTACTGGCTCGCATTCGTGAAAATACGCTGAATGTTCTTGGCTTAGCCAAAACATAAGAACGTTAAACTTAATAATAATAAATTTTAAATAATCAATTTTAGGAGTGTTGACCATGTTAATAGGGGTACCTAAGGAAATTTATCCTGGGGAAAACCGTGTTGCATTAATCCCATCAGGCATTGATGTATTATTATCAGCGGGTTTCGAAGTTGTTATTCAAGAAGGCGCGGGTGACAACTCACACTTTAGTGATGAAGCGTACCGTAACTGTGGTGCAAGCATTGCACCCAGTGCGCAATCTTTGTATGACCAGGCTGATATCGTATTAAAAGTACGTCAGCCACTTGACGAAGAAGTCTCACTTCTAAAAGAAAACAGCACATTAATTTGCCTGCTTGATGCATGGTTTAATTTGCCTTTAGTGAAACAACTTGCGGCGAATAACGTACGTTCTTTTGCGCTTGAATTTATTCCGCGTACAACTCGTGCACAAAGCATGGATGTACTTAGCTCAATGGGCGCCATCAGTGGTTACCGTTCAGTATTGTCTGGCGCGATGGAATTACCACAGTATTTCCCAATGTTAATGACAGCGGCGGGCACCATTCACCCTGCTAAAGTATTTATCGTGGGTGCTGGTGTGGCCGGCCTTATGGCGATTTCGACAGCGCGTCGTTTAGGTGCAGTCGTTGAAGCGTATGACACCCGTGCAGAAGTGCGTGAACAGGTCGAATCGCTAGGTGCTAAATTTGTGGAATTTGATTTACCACAAGAAGAAGGCACAGCCGCTGGCGGTTACGCCACAGAAAAATCAGAAGAGTTTTACAAAAAACAGCGTGAACAAATGCAAGCCAAAGTGGCACAGGCCGATCTTGTCATTACGACCGCTGCGATCCCTGGCAAAATGTCTCCGCGTTTAATCACTAAAGACATGCTGCACTACATGAAAAAAGGTTCCGTGATTGTTGACCTTGCCGCCGAACGTGGTGGTAACGTTGAAGGCACCGTTGCTGGTCACAAGGCTTATGTTGATGGCGTGACCATCATCGGTTACACCGATCATCCGGGCCGTGTGCCTGTGCATGCTTCTCAGTTGTTGACTAAAAACATCACTACTTTCTTATTGAACATGGCAGGCGAAGGTCAGCTTAAAATGGATATGGAAGATGACATTGTTGCCGCCACGTTAATTACCGAAGCGGGCGAAATCAAACACGAAGGCTTAAAAGCTCAGGCAGAGAAGGAATAAAAATTATGGAAATGTTTATCATGTCCCTAACCATTTTTGTACTAGCGATCTTCGTTGGTGTAGAAGTGATTAACAAAGTACCCCCTACCTTACACACACCATTGATGAGCGGTACGAACGCCATCTCTGGCATCGTGGTTGTAGGTGCCATCATTAGCTCTGGTGGTTCAGAACATACCACGGTTCTTTCAACCGTATTAGGCGTTGTTGCTATTGCCCTTGCAACAATCAACATTGTGGCAGGTTACATGGTAACTGACCGCATGCTGAACATGTTTAAAAAGAAATAAGGTAGCAGACTAATGGACGTATTAATTAATCTAGGTTACCTAGTTGCCGCGGTATTATTTATCCTTGGCGTAAAAGGTTTAACTTCTCCAAAAACAGCCGTACGTGGCAATAAAATGTCAGCGTCTGCCATGTTGATTGCTGTTATTGCAGCGTTACTTGATAGCAACGTAATCACTTACGAATACATTATTTTAGGTGTATTAATTGGTGGTGCGATTGGCGCATTTATCGCTAAAAAAGTGGCCATGACCGATATGCCAGAAATGGTAGCGACACTAAACGGTATCGGTGGTGGTGCTTCTTTATTGGTGGCTGCAGCGAATTATTTAGAAAGCCAAAAGCTTGCCGACATGGGTAAATTCGCAGTGACTTATGATTGGTCCGTTGCGGTTATTCTTTCGATCTTAATTGGTGCAGTGACCCTAACGGGTTCATTTGTCGCAGTTGGTAAATTGAAAGGTAAAATTGGCGACTCTAACAAAGTAAGCTTGTACAAGTGGATTGTAAAACTGTGCTTTTTAACCTTGATTGCCGGTGCAGTTTATTTTGCAGGCTTTAGCCAATTAAACTCTGATCTGTTGATTGTCGGTTTGATTGTTGTTTGTTTGATCTTAGGTGTGTGTTTGGTTATGCCAATTGGCGGTGCCGACATGCCAGTTGTGGTTTCACTTTTAAACTCTTATTCAGGCTTAGCCGGTGCAGCCGCAGGTTTTGTATTGGGCAATAATGGTTTGATCGTTGTGGGTTCACTGGTGGGCGCGTCGGGTATTATTTTGACCAGCATCATGTGTAAAGCCATGAACCGCTCACTGACCAACGTATTGTTTGGTGGTTCTATGTCAGCTCAAAGTGGCGTAACCAAATCTGAAAACGACGCGTTCTATGAAGGCAAAGTTAAGTTCTCAAATGCAGATGAGCTGGCCATGTTATTAGAAAGCGCACAAAAAGTGGTTTTTGTTCCGGGTTACGGTTTAGCCGTGGCGCAAGCCCAACACGCAACACGTGAACTTGCGAACATGCTTGAAGCAAATGGCGCTGAAGTGAAATACGCCATTCACCCAGTTGCCGGTCGTATGCCTGGCCACATGAACGTATTACTTGCTGAAGCAGAAGTGCCTTACGATCAGCTGGTTGAAATGGATACCATCAACCCTGAGTTCGCACAGACTGACGTTGCTATCGTATTAGGTGCAAACGATGTTGTGAACCCTGGTGCGGCACAAGACCCTAACTCGCCAATCTTTGGTATGCCGATTCTTAATGTTCACAACGCGAAAACGGTTGTGGTGGTTAAGCGTGGTTTATCACCAGGTTTTGCAGGTATACCAAATGAGTTGTTCATTCGTGACAACGCATTAATGGTGCCAGGTGACGCGAAGAAAGTATTACAAGATACAATTGGTGCACTGAAAGATCTTTAATTCAAAGCATTAATTAGCGCCCAAAAAGCCCCGTAAACATGAAGAATGTGTACGGGGCTTTTTTTTATGAAAAATCATTTTAAAATGTCTCGAATCTTATGATCTATGACTGGTTTTTGCCTGTCAGTTTGCATACTGAAAGGTTTGTCTAATCTTAAAAGCCTTAGTTTTTATATGCCTATTCAAGATTGTCTTGAAATCCATAGTCGCACTAGACAGTCTCTAGCAGGTTCTAACTAACTCTGAGATCGTGATATGAAACTAACCCCGAAGGGAAATAGGGTGTTAATAACCGGCGGTGCCAGCGGATTTGGCAAAGCACTTGCTATGACATTTGCACAAGCTAATTGGCAAATACTCATAGCGGATATTAATCCGAGCGAATCTGAAAAAACGGTAAAAGAGTTAAATGCACTGGGTGCTCAAGCCCATTCCGTTATTTGCGATATCAGCAAGCCTGACGATATTAGCAATATGTATGATACGGTGATGACGCTTTGGCAAGGATTAGATGTGCTGATCAATAATGCGGGCATATATTCTGGCGGCACAATCAATGAAGTAGACGAAGATAGCTGGTTAAATGTTATTGACGTTAATTTAATTGGTACTTTTCGTTGTTGCCACAAATTCTCACCCTTATTTCAAAAACAAAAAACGGGTCGTATTGTAAATATCGCCTCGCTTTCAGGCATTATTCCCACGCCAGGTTCCATTCATTACGCGGCAACAAAAGCCGCTATTGTGAATTTATCACAAAGCTTACGGCACGAATTACGATTATATAAAGTAGGCGTAACCGTGGCGGCACCTAATATTTTTCCTACCGATATTTTTACTAATGGTGTCATTCCTAATGGCTCAATCAAGCAATCATTACAAACCATGATGAGCTATTCGTCTGTGACGGCACAAGAGGTGGCTGAAAGTGTATATGATGCCGTAATGAACGATAAATTTTTAGTCACCACTGAAGAAAAAGGCGACGTAGGGCAATACCTTAAATACCTAGGCCATGCTTTTGATGATTCATTTGAGAACTTATCGTTTATCGCCACCAGTCTTGATAAAAAGTCCTCAATAAAAAGAAAAAGAAAGGAGCGCTCATGAATTCTGTACCGACTAAAATGCATGCATTACAGATAGACACTTACAGTGAAAAACTATCGTTTAAATACATTGAAAAAGACATTCCAAAGCTGGGTGACAATGAAGTACTCATTCGTATTTTAAAAGCACCGGTTAATCCTTCCGATTTAGCATTTGTAACCGGTAATTATGGTTTCAAAAAGGCCTTACCTGTTGTGCCGGGCATGGAGGGCTGTGGCGAAGTTATCGCAGCAGGCGCTCATAGCGATGCGCAATCATTATTAGGCTGCAATGTGGCATGTATTGCAGGTGAGGGTGATGGCACATGGGCAGAATATATGGTGGCAAGCCCTTATCAATGTATTCCATTTTCAGACAGTGTATCGTTAGAAAAAGGATCAATGTTAATGGTGAACCCCATGACAGCATTGGCATTAATTAGCATTGCAAAACAAGGTGGTCATAGCACGATTATTCAAAATGCTGCATCCAGTGCTTTGTCGAATATGATTCGATTTTTAGCCAAACAAGAAGGTTTACAGGTCATTAATATTGTTCGCTCTCGCCAGCAAGCAAAAGCCATGACTAAAGCGGGGATCGCAAATACGCTAAACTCATCCGCTAAAGATTATCATCAATCACTTAAAGCAGCATGTGAAGAACTCAACGCCAGTTTATTATTGGATGCAGTGGGTGGAGAGGCCACTGCCGATATTTTAGACGCCATGCCAGAGGCATCCACGGCGGTTATTTATGGTGGGTTATCAGGTGAACCGCCAAAAATTACAATTGAACATGTGATCTTTAAAAATCATAAAATCCAAGGTTTTTGGCTTGCACATTACCTTAAAGATACCCCAGTTAAAGAGTTACAAAGTCTAGGAAAGCAAGCACAAGTGTTAATGGCGCAAGATTTTGAAATACAAATTCAGTCACAACCTAAATTAGAATACGCCAGTCATTCTATTGCGACGTATGCGGGTAATATGTCACGGGGTAAGGTGCTGATTTCGCCACATCAAGATTGATTTTTGTAGTGAATTTAAAAAAAGTGAATATATAACACTTAAATAAGCGGATATTTGTTGATCACTCTCCATATTAATCACATGTATCCGCTTGTTGTATTTTTATTAACTCACCTTGATTAATCATGGCCTCTTAGTTAAATATTTCTCTTTTATCAAATAAATTTATCCTAATTTGATAAGTCAGCGTAACCTAGATAGGTTACGCCATTGAACTGATATTTCCAATCAGTTAGTGATAACGGATAAGTTTACTAATGGGATTTTATTGTTGACTAAGGTTATTGCCATGACCATTTTTGATTGTTCTCGTTATGTTTTGTCCATAGGGCAACTTTAGATCCGTTGTCACTGCCATAAGCATCTACTGCAATCCCATTATTTGATTTTGGTTGTAAACTATTACCGAATAATTGCCATTGTTGATTAATGTTGGTTTTATCACATTGCCACATGTGAAGGCCGCCACCTGAATATGCCTGCCCCATATTATCTAAGCAGTATTCTGGATTGGCTTGATTATGCAATAGTCCTGTTGCCTCATCTAACCCCCATTTTTGCCATGCCACATTAGCACAATCCCACAACAGGGCGAGCTTACCATTTGAAGGACTAGAGCCTTCAAAATCTAAACATTTATTTGAGTCGCCATTGCGTAACGCTTTATACACCAGATTTGAGTTTGTATTTCCTGTTGGTGTATTAAAAGTAAGATTAGCGGCCATAGCAAAATGGTCGGATAAATCATATTTAGTAAATACATCTGCATGAATGCTGCGTGGTGTTAATACCTTAGACTCTAAATGAACAGGTTTAAGGTGTGCAGTTGAATATAAAACATAATCTAGGTTTTCGGGTGCACCGTCCGTCCAGTTATTTACATTGCCATTATAAGTAAAAGGGTAGCCACCGTTGCGTGGTACTTCTTCAGCGTTTAAAACATTCAGCATGGTATTATATTCTTGCGGAAAATTTATATTATCGACATTAAGGTCGCCAGCAATAATGACAGGCTCTAATGAACTAATGTTTTTGCTGTCGATAAAATCACGCATTTGTTCAAATTGGTTTAAACGTGTAGCTTGGTTTTCAGGCTTTGTCCAAGCTTGAGTATGACTGCCAAAAATATGATAAGGGTTGCTACCCTTATTAATTTGGGCATATATGACGCCTTTTGCAGACATGCAGTCTTCAGCGTCGCAGTCATTAAATGTGATTTGTGATTCCGCATTAATTGGGTAGCGGCTGATAATTAATACACCCCCATCTTCAAGTGAACCAGAGCGGTCAACTACTTGAGTTTGATATGGATATTCTGTTTTAAGAGCATTCAAAAAAGTATTACGTCGACTATTATCAAATAATTCAGAAAAAACAATCGCGTCATAACCATTTAATTTATCTTTCAATAAATTTAGACGTTCACTGACACTTCGTGATACTAGCCCTGGTAATAGGGCCCAAACATTATAAGCTAAAACACTAAAATGATTGTTTGCGCCTCGTGTTACGGTGTCTTCTTTTGGGTGGATAACATAGTATAAATCATCACCGCTAGTGCGGGCGGCCTCGGCTTTAAATGCAATAGTTGATTCTTTCCCGGTAAAATTTTGTTTGACCGAATGAATATTTCGATCGTCATACCAAGGGGATGTTTGTGTTCCGTGCCAAATATTACTGAAATTCCAAGTGCCCGTTAGTTTTTGTTGCAACATGGCTGTACTGCCATCTTCCGCTGTGACAATGGTGTCAAAGTAATAATCTTTTCCCCATTTAATACCAACGTCGCGATTTGTTTCTAAATAGCGAACGGTGCCCAATGGTGGGACAGAGGTTGCGTGCTGTTGCCAATGCTCACCTTTAACCAAGGCTGAGCCTCGTTGAGTTATAGTTAGATCTAACGTTTGATAGGTATTATTGGTCAAATAAACATAACTTTCTGCCCAAGCGGAAGCACTTGATAATACGATCGCGATGGTTAATAACCTAGATACGACAGAAAGAAAAAATTTTGAAGCTTTGGTTTGCATAATTAGATCTCATTTGGGGCGTTATTATTGTTATATAAGGCTGAGCATAATAATTTTAATGTATAACTAAAATATTAATAAATGGTTACCATTAGGTGATAGCAAAGTATCACCTGATGGTACTTATGATATGACGAATTAATTCCCCCAATTCCATTGTTGGTTTAAACCATTATGGCTTGACCAAAGTCCAATTTTTGAGCCATTGTCATGGCCATAAGCATCAACAGAAATATATTCATTCGCTTTCGGGCTTAAAGCATTGCCGACAAAGTGCCATTGTTGATTTATATTAGCAGCATTACATTGCCACATATGAATGCCGCCACCAGAATAGGGTTGACCCATATTATCTAAACAATAGGCTGGGTTAGCCTTATTGTGTAATAACCCAGTGTTTGTATCATGTGACCATTTTTGCCAAGCAACACTCGCACAATCCCACAATAATGCTTTTTTACCATTAGTCGGAGTTGTGCCTTCAAAATCTAAACACTTACCTGTACGTGCATCACGTAATTCACGATATTTTGGAAGAGTATTTAATTTAATTACGTTTTCAATAAAACGCTTACCAGGAAAATCGGTCATCACCATACCTGCGACCCCCGAGTTATAACTTGCGCTTGCAATGTAATCAGCGGTCAGAGTGTTAGTACCTTCAAATGCAATAGTACAAATACCAATAAAACAACTAACACGGGGAAAGTCAGGGTAAGAACTATTCCACCCTGGTGTTGTAAGCCCTGTTGCTAAACGAGGAGCCGAGGTGCCAGGACTTGAATGACCGCTGACAACAAAGTAAGGGAAGGATCCATTTGCGCCACTTAAATAATTCATATAAATCGTATTACCATTACCATTTTTTGACTTATCTAACTGTTTTTTAACGGCGTTCCATTTGTCATACAGTGCCCAATTAGTTGACATCGAATAATCATCTTGTTTGTCAATAGCACCATAAGAAAGGCCGTATGCTTTACCATCTGGTGCCGTGCCAGAGAACTCTTGTAAAATAACAAATTGCCCACGAATATCATCAAGCGTTGGGTTTGAATGTGTCGGTACCCAGCGTTTAACACCATTAGCCGCTAAGTATGTATTGAGTGTTTGAGTGTAGCTCTGCGTGTTGTTTTCTGGTGTGTGTTCAGAGCGTAAGCGGAACAAAACAGTTTCAGAAGGGTTTGCGGTCAAAAATATATCGATGTCATTCAATACATCATTAAAATAGGTATCTTGCGAGATGACACCGTGATGCATACGCAATGTATTATTAATGTGACGAGTACGCATATCAAATACACGAATTCCAGATTCCAATTGTTGCGCTAACGTCATGGTTTGATTTTGCCAAATATCCCCTGCACGAATAGACATGGTGTCATGAGTGCCAGGCAGAGACAGCTCACTCACCCTTTTTGTGCCATCAACATTTGCCATCCAGCTAGGGTTAGAAGCCACTGCGCGGTAATCATGACTATACGCGTCATCATCATGTGCGTTTGCTATTTGAGAAAATCCGAGCAAGCCAGAAACAAGCCCTAATAAGGCTTTAGACCTTATTTTTTTTATAAAGAAAGTGTTCATTAAAATACCTGAGAATGTTTTTATTTTTATGTTGACACTTAACCCCGCGGATTATGTATCAGGCTGGCGTTAGAGCAGCATCAAGAAGGTAGCACGAATAATTGACGGGGAGGTTAGACGGTTAATGCCATGTGTAAATAATTGTTATTGAAAGTAGGTTGTATTTGCTATCAACCTACGAGTTGGACTAATGAATTGAATCCACGAGTCTATTCAGTAAGTTTTATTATAATAAAATTATGATCGTTTTTTGTATCGTTATTAGTAATAATTTCGAGAGTTAAAAGATAGGTAAATACAACGCGAGGCATGTGATCCATCGATGTAAAAACGGGTTATCGCTGAGTCATCAATGCCATGCTTGATCTAAGAGAATTAGATTACGAGTGATTTTTAGTATTAATGAATCGTGATGTTCACAAGCCTAAATACTGAGCAATCAAATAAGAATCCCCTTTGCCTTCTTCTTTGCCAAAATAGCTAACGGGTTCGCGTTGTTCATTTTCAATAGAGCCTATTTCACAATCTAATGCGAAGTTTTTTGCGAGGTCATTAAATAAGTTTATAGGGTATTTTAACTGAATATTTTTTTTCACGGTTTGGGTAATCCCCAATTGCCAGTCTTCGCAGTCATCACTGTCACATTCGTTGATAAGTGATACATTAGCCACGGCATTCTCATCAACGTAACGTTGTAACTTTGTCACAATAGCGGGAAGGTTTAGCTTAAGCTTGGTTTCTTGACTTTCTTCAAGGCGGTCGCAGGCGATTAGAACGTATATTTGCATTTAAGTACCTAGACAGAATGCCTTGATGGCATAAACTGGGATTGAGGGAACGACCTCTCGTTACAATACATATAAGGTCGAATACCAATAAAGAAAAGATGGTCTCCCCACCAGGACTCGAACCTGGAGCAGCCGCTTAGGAGGCGGCAGTTTTATCCTGTTAAACTATAGGGAGATCATCGCTATTTTACCCACACAATGAAAAAACTCAATGAACTCATGGAGTTAAATACACATTCATACATTGTTGATAGATTATGCAGGGGAACTTGGTCTTGTACATCGAGTCTCACAAGACTAAGGTAAAACCTATAAAAAGCGGCACACAGAGGCTGCGCGAGAGAGTTGAGACTATGCTGGACACTAAACCCCTGTTAATTGCTCGTGAGTTTCCTGCTATCAAGCGGCAAGCGCTGGATATCTTGCAGGTGAATTTAGGGTATTTATGCAATTTGAGTTGTACCCATTGCCATGTGAATGCTGGGCCACGTCGTACTGAATTAATGGATGAAGCCACAATTAACCTCGTATTAGAGGTGATTAAAACTCGAGGGGTGAAAACACTCGACCTAACTGGTGGCGCACCGGAGATGAACCCGCATTTTCGCTACTTAGTCAGCGAAGCTCGCAAGTTAGACTGTGAGGTGATTGATCGCTGTAATATCACTATTTTATGTGAGCCGGGTTATGAGGATTTAGCTCAATTTTTAGCCGATCAAAAAGTCATCGTTGTGGCCTCCCTACCTTGCTATACCCAAGAAAACGTCGATGCCCAGCGCGGTAAAGGCGTGTTTGATAACAGCATAAAAGGGTTACATATCTTAAATGAACTGGGTTTTGGTAAAGAAGGCAGCGGTTTAACGTTAGATTTAGTTTATAACCCTGGTGGCGCGTTCTTGCCGCCAGCACAGGCATCGTTGCAGCAAGACTATAAGCAGCGTTTGGCTGACGACTGGGGGATTGAATTTAATCAGCTGTATACCATTACGAATATGCCAATTTCTCGTTTTGGTAGCATGCTGGTTTCAAAAGGGCAGTTTAATGATTACATGCAATTATTGATTGATAGTTATCAGCCTCATAACCTTGATACGGTTATGTGTCGTAATACCGTGAGTGTGGATTATCAAGGTAATTTATACGACTGTGACTTTAACCAAATGCTGGATATGCCCACTGAAAATGGCGAGCACGAAGCACGACATATTCAAGATTTATTAAAAAGTGATTTGGCAGGTAATGATATTGCCGTTGCAGGCCATTGTTTTGGCTGCACCGCAGGGGCAGGTTCTTCATGTGGCGGGGCGTTATCTTAAGCTTTTATGAATCGTTATAATGTTTCTATTATCGTGCCTGTATTGAATGAGGGCGAGCAAGTATCCGACCTTATTAATCGCTTAACGTTACTTAATGAATATGTAAAAGAGATCATTATTGTAGATGGTGGGAGTGACGATGGTTGTGATGTTCAATTGGCTAAAACATTTAACGTTATTAAAAGCGAAAAAGGTCGAGCTAAGCAAATGAATGCTGGTGCGCAGCAGGCAAAAGGCACTTGGCTTGTGTTTGTTCATGCGGATACGCACTTTAGTGCATCGCATTTAAGGGCCATGGTTGATCAAGCCAGCTTGCATCAATGGTGGGCGTTTTAATGTAACGTTAAATGCGAAAGGGTTAAGCTTTCGTGTTATTGAATGGTTTATTAATCAGCGATCACGGTTAACCAAAGTGGCTACGGGGGATCAGTGTATTTTTGTGCGTAGGCCTTTTTTTGATGAACTAAATGGTTACACTAACATACCGTTAATGGAAGATGTTGATTTTTCTAAACGTGCAAGACAACACTCCTCACCTAAATGCTTAACCGCATCGGTTAAAACCTCTGCTCGGCGTTGGCAAAAAAAGGGTGTTATCAAAACTGTATTACTTATGTGGCAGTTACGCTTTTACTTTTGGCTGGGCAAAAGCCCTGAAGCGCTGGCTGAAAAATATAAATAATATCGTCCGTTCTCTTAATTTTTTGAAGTTGTATTATGCTTGATCATATTATCATTCAGTTTGCTAAATTTCCCCGCTTAGGGCGTGTAAAAACACGGTTGGCTCCGGATATTGGCGAGCAAGCGTGTCTTGAGTTACATCGTCAGTTGTTACAATTTACACATTATCATCTAAAGCATGTTACTCAAACATTGGGTGGTTTGAATGTATTATCACTCGATCAATTAGCAAATGATGCTCAGCTTGAGCATATTGCAAAATTAACGCCTTTGGTTATTCAACAAGGGGATGATTTGGGTGTGCGTATGGCCAATGCCATTAAATGGGGGCTAACGTTTGCGAAAAAGGTTTTAATTGTAGGCAGTGATTGCCCCGTTTTAACACTGGATTATTATCAACAAGCATTAGCAGAACTAAATCATGAATCGCATGTATTTATTAATGCAGAAGATGGTGGTTATGTTTTGGTCGGTGCGACACATGCTTGTGATGACTTGTTTGAAAATGTGCCTTGGGGCAGTGGTGATGTCATGGCGGTGACATTTGAGCGCTTAGGGGCTGCCAATAAAAAGGCCGCTATTCTAGGGCCACTTTGGGACGTTGATCGCATTGAAGATTTTGAACGCTTAAAGCAATTAAAACCAAACTGGCCTCAGTACTGACCTCAATAAATATACGGACGAGTCTATCGGTATATGTTTCATTCGCAACAACCATACTAGCTTGCTTCATTTGACTGTTGCGCTTCTTGCTCTTCTTTTTTACGCTCTTCAGCCGCTTGTTGTTTGCGTTGTTCTTCGTATTGCAATGTATTTACAAATTGCTCCACGTAACGCTGTTTCATACCGCTTAATGGCTGAAACGAAAAACCGCAAAAGGTAAGGTCTTTCTCTTCGTTATAGACTGCGTGGCGTGCATCTAAGCCGCAATCCATTGACTCATCACCCACATGCAATGTGCTTTCATCAAAATTGGTAATGGCTTTTAGGTTAGGCGATATATCGCCTTTAAAATAGGCTTTAAAGCCTGAGCCAGAAATATCTTGTAGGCGGCCTTTAAAAACCTGCTGATCTTCACTTGAACGAAATACAGCATAAACAGAATAGGTACGTGGCACCATGGCGCGATAGGCGTTACGGCGCTGTAAGTAAAGTAATTTACTTGGGAATTTTGCAATGTATTCTTGATTTTGCGGGCGGTACTTAAGGTCACCTTCAACAAAAAACTGAACCAAAATACCGCGAAAATCTGCAATTAACTCTAAGCGTTTACCGCGCTGCAAAATCTCATTGCCATTATCAGGAATCAGTTTGTCGAAGGCAAAGGCTTGTGACTTTAAATCGACTTTGGTGATGGCCGTTGCAAATGCATCATCAATGCCTTCAAAGCGAGCGGTTAATTTGGGCGCATAGCGAATTAGCCGTTGAATCGCACGGTAAATTTCTTCTGGGCTTTCTAAGTAGTTTTCTGGTTCTGCTTCAGCGTGTTCCATGACAAATCGTCTACTTGCTTGAATGTATTAATAGGTGGGCAGCCATTGTGGCACTAGGTTAGGCTTCACCTAGGCTTTGTCGCTGGCTTTGTCCTTTTGCCGCACCGCTTCCGTTATATAAGTTTGGCTCATTTTTGCTGCCATGCAAGATATTCAATAAGTTACGGTTTCTAAGCTGGCTGTAGTAGATAACAATACCATTGCGTTCATTTTGAATTATGACGTCTTCAAAGCCTTGTTTAAGGATTTGCCATTGGGCTGTTAGCTCACTGTGTGAATCGTTTGGATATGAGGAAATCAGGTCAAGTAAACCGTGTTCTGAGCCTTCAAATTCATGCTCAAGGAGGAAAGATAAGCGTGCGTTTACCTGGTCTTGGTAGGCTTTAAGGGCCGTTATTTTATGCTGGGCGGTACCTTCAATGGCAAGCATGTCTCGGTCAAGAAGTGCCGATGATTCTGCTTCAAGTACAGCTTGAAGCTGTTGCAGTGTGGATTGCTCGTTTTCAAATAACGCGTTCAATTCACTTAATGCTGGCACTGACATACGTATCCTTAATTATTTCAGGAGCCCATCAAACTTAATCATTTGCCCAGCAATACGCTCATAATCAATTTTGTACTCGTTATTGGCGAGTGCACCTTTGATGCGTTCGACTGCGGCGTCGTCGATGTCTGGCATTTTGGCCACTTCAGCTTCTATTTGCTGAATGGACTTACTCTGCGGGCTCAATTTAACACTAGCATCGGCAGAGCCTTTTGTTTCAGAGGTTTTAGGGCCTCCAGAGTCTGCTGCTGCGGTTTTTTCGGTATTGCGCGAGGGTGAACCGCCGCCAACACCTGTAGTGAGTTTATTAATGTTCATTTTTACTTACCTTTCTAACAAATAGAGTTCCTCGTAGACCTATAGCGGCAGGCTTGAGCAAGGCTTTAGTTTTTTTTTAATTTTTTTATCAAAAAACCTAAAATTGGACTAAAACCTCACCTGGCCCCACGACCCTTGCACGAATAATACGCTCTGATCGGCTATTCCTAACTCGTATTTGTCGGCCTTCTCGGCCATCACTGAGCGCCTCACCTGGCATTTTTACGCTCATTGAACCTTTACTAGCAATAATCATGACTTTATCCCCTTTATGTATCATCAATGCAGGATTAATCAGGTGGCTATTAAGTACAGTCTGCCCGGCGAGGGCTCTTTTAGATTGTTTACCTATAACCTGATCTTTTTTTAGATAGTACCCGTTTCGTAACTCGGCTAGGTTTTGCCGTTGTAGGTTGATTTGGGCCTCTGTAATGACCTGATCTTTTGAGACTGGCTGATTAAGCACCACCACCTGCGTGAATAAATTGACATCCGTTGGCACATTCAGTGCCCAAGGGCTGGTGTCTTGGCAGGCTACTTTTATGTGAGAGCGTCCCAGTTCGAGTGGCTGAGGGGCATCGATGTTTAAAGGTATTAAACAAGGGGTGAGATTAAGTCGGCTATCTAGGTAGTTGAGGTCAATAGTATAGCGGTAGTCCGACAGCCCCATTTTTAGCGCCATGTTATCAAGTTGGCTTGCCAGTGCCTGCTTAAGGCTGGTTTCAAGTTGTTCATACCATGGGCTGCTTATTCCACTTAGTGGTAGGCATAACAAGACCAATAAAATAAAAACTCTGTGTATCACCAAAATTTGTCCTATTCTCAATACAAGACAGCTTAATGCACGGGCATTGGAGCTGGGAGTGGCAGATTACTAACGCCGTTCCAATATATGGGGAATGCTGCAAAGGGCATGCCGCCAAAAACGAGATTAGAACAGCCAATTTGGGGTTGTTTTCATATGGAGTTTGTTTATGGCCGGGGTACTTGATTCCGTCGACCAAAGGACCCAACTGGTAGGGGCAAACCGTTTAGAACTGTTACTTTTTCGCTTAAATGGCCCGCAAATTTACGGGATTAATGTGTTTAAGGTGAAAGAGGTTTTACAGTGCCCGCGATTAACCATTTTACCAAAGAGTCATCGTGTGGTGATTGGCGTTGCGCATATTCGTTCGGGGACAATCCCGATTATGGATATGGGGTTAGCTACGGGCAACGTGACGGTGGGTGATCCTAAGCAGTGCTTTGTCATTATTACTGAATACAATACCGCGACTCAGGGCTTTTTAGTCTCAGGCGTTGAGCGCATCGTGAATATGAACTGGGAAGAAATCCATCCACCACCAAAGGGCACAGGCCGAGAACATTACTTAACAGCCGTGACCGAAGTGGAGGGGCGTTTAGTTGAAATTATCGATGTTGAGAAAATTTTATCTGAAGTTTCACCAATGGAAGAAAGCATCAGCGAAGATATATTAGCCAGTTCGCAATCGGGCACTGAACATGAAGCACCAAAAGTATTGATTGCTGATGATTCTAAAATTGCACGTAAGCAAGTGACGAAATGCTTAGAGTCATTAGGTGTTGAAGTGACAGCAATGAATGATGGTCATCAAGCGTTGGTCCACTTAAAAGAAATGGTCGAGTCAGGCGTTAATCCGGCTGAATATTACGCCATGATGATTTCAGATATTGAAATGCCTGAAATGGACGGCTACACACTGACAACGGCGGTACGCAGTGATGCAAATATGAATAAAATGCACATTATTTTGCACACATCATTAAGTGGTGTATTTAATCAGAGCATGGTTAAAAAAGTCGGGGCTGATGATTTTATTGCAAAATTTAACCCAGACGTTTTAGCGTCAAAAGTATCTGAAAGGGTAAAAGCATCTAGGAATAAAACATAATATGGACATTACCAAACCGGATTTTGCATTGTTTCGAGATTACTTAGAGCGCGTCTGTGGCATATTATTAGGGGACAACAAGGAGTATCTTGTTGCGAGCCGTTTACGCGCGATCATGGGTGAGTTAGAGCTAACGGCGCTTTCTGGGCTGGTGAAAAAAATAGAATCGGACTCTCGACTAAGGGAGCGAGTGGTCGATGCCATGACCACAAATGAAACACTGTGGTTTCGTGATTCGCATCCATTTAAAATCCTACAAGAAAAATTACTACCTGAGTTATGCACCAAACAAAAAAGTTTAGACTTGTGGTGCGCTGCGTCGTCTACAGGGCAAGAGCCTTATTCTATCAGTATGATTATTGAGGAATTTAAACGTGCGAACCCAGGTAAGTTAACCTCAGAAAAAATAGTGGCGACAGATATTTCGACCAGTGCGTTAGAACGAGCCAAGTCGGGCGTCTATGATCAACTGGCACTAGGGCGAGGTATGCCACCTGATTTATTGACGCGATATTTTTCTAAACATGAGGACAGCTGGAAAGTGAACGCAAATATCGCTGCCCGAGTACAATACCGAATGTTGAATCTGCTTAACCCTTATTCGACACTAGGGCGGTTTGACATTGTATTTTGTCGTAATGTTTTGATTTATTTTTCGGGTGACGTGAAGAAAGATATTCTCACTAGGATTCATGGAACATTAAAGCCTGGTGGCTATTTATTTTTAGGGGCCAGCGAAGCACTCAGTGGCCTACCAGAGCATTATGAGATGGTTCAATGTAGCCCGGGTATTATTTACCGTAAAAAAGCTTAATTACCTCATCATCTGTATTCGAAACCCTTAATACCTTGGTATTAAGGGTTTTTTTATGGCCAAGATAACAAGAGTGTATAGTCTTTTTAAGGATTATTTCATTTTCCGCTTTTTCACATAACGGCAAACATTGCCGCTTTTTAATATGGCTTAAAAACCTCTAAGTCATTGAAATATATGATAAAAATAGATTGGCATAGGCGTTGCTATATCTCTGCAAAGGCAAACAAAGTAGCACAGCCAAACAGTTAGAGGTTTCTATGTCAGCATTGGGTTTTAAAAATTCGTTAGGTATCCACCCTCAAACTATGCAGTTGCGTGCGTCGCGTGCCGAGATTCTTGCCAATAACTTAGCAAACGCAGATACCCCACATTTTAAAGCGCGCGACATTGATTTTAATGCGGTGCTCGAAAATGAAAGCAATCGCTCGTTAGAAATGAATAAAACCAATCAGCACCACCTTGAAGGCAATGTGCATACCGATACAGATTTAATGTTCCGTAACCCTTACCAACCCGCTATTGATGGCAACACGGTTGATACGCAAATGGAGCAGTCTTTTTACACAGAAAATGCATTACGTTACAACGCGTCATTTGAATTTTTAAACAGTAAGTTCCGAGGCTTAAAAGGCGCCATTAAAGGCCAGTAATTAATAAGGCAAATGATCTTAGTGAGCGCTAAGACAAGGAGAATAAAAAATGTCATTAACCAATGTTTTTAATATTGCCGGTACCGGTATGAATGCACAGTCAGTGCGTTTAAACACCACAGCCTCGAATATTGCCAATGCTGAAACCGTGAGTTCAAGCATTGATGAAACGTACAAAGCACGTAAGCCATGGTTCAGCGTGATTGATAAGCAATGGGATAACGTTAAAGGTCTAAGTGATAAATTAGATATACGCTCACAAATAGGTGACGGTGTCGAAGTGAAGGGCATTATTGAAAGCGATGCGCCACTTAAAAAACGTTATCAACCTCATCATCCAATGGCAGATGAAGAGGGTTATGTTATGTATCCCAATGTGAATGTCGTTGAAGAAATGACAGATATGATGAGTTCATCGCGCAGCTATCAACTGAATGTTGAAATGATGAAAACGGCCAAACAAATGTTACAGCGTACGCTGACACTTGGTCAGTAATTTATAAATGAGAGTTTAAAGTAATTAAAGTTTACTTGCTGGCGAAAGGTGTTACTGGCAAGTCAACTTGACCGATCATTTCAAGTGGGATCGTGATTAAGCTTCTTTCACAGGTCAACTAGAAAAAATTAATGCTGTAAAAAGACTCTGTAAATATAGACCAAAAGACGATTTGAAAATTATAAACGCCAGACGCCCACAGGGCGTCAGGCTTAAAATAGAAGTCACCAAAGAGAAGTCACCAGGAGTAAACCATGGCTGATGTAACTGGGGTCGGGACGTCGCAAACGGCACTTGATCAGTATGCAAAAAGTGATAATGAAACTGAAAAGTCGAATGAGCTGGGTAAAAACGACTTTTTAAAATTACTGGTTGCACAAATGAATAATCAAAACCCACTCGAGCCGCAAGACAACACAGAATTTGTTGCCCAGCTGGCGCAGTTTAGTTCGGTTGAGGGGATTGAAAATTTGAATAGTACAGTGGGTGACATGGCCTCGGAATTGAGATCCAGTCAAGCATTGCAAGCATCATCATTAGTGGGGCAGTCAGTTGTGGTCCCAGGTAATGAGCTTGGTTTCTTACTTAATGGTGAGGTCATTGCTAGCTATAGTGATATTCCTGCTACAACGTCGAATATTTCATTACAAGTGAAAAACAAAAGCGGGCAGACCTTAGAAACCATTAGTTTGGGGTTTCACGAGAAAGGGCCGATGTCATTACGTTGGGACGGTGCGAATTTAGAAATGGATGGTAAAATAGTTGAACTTGATCGCTCATTATTAAATCGCAAAGAATACTTTGTTGACGAAGAAGGTAATCAAATATTGGACGATGCTGGTAACCCCATTCCTGTGCCATACCCAGTTGGGGAATATAAATTTGAAGTGACCGCTTCAATCAATGGTAAAAGTGAAGCGGTTGATACGGCTATGAGTGGCAAAGTCGATAGCGTGACGTTGGGCACCAATAATCAAATTACCTTGAATTTAGCTGGCGGCGTCAAAGCACCGATGTCGGATGTAAAACAAATTTTAAATTAATTATCTAGCCCGTTAGTTTGGGCGAAGGAGTCAATCATGGCATTTAACATCGGCTTAAGTGGTATTAGAGCAGCCTCTATTGATTTAGAGGTCACCGGTAATAACGTAGCAAACGCGAGTACGGTGGGCTTTAAAGAGTCGCGGGCAGAATTTGCGGATGTATACACCACGAGTATTTTAGGCACAGGCACAAAACCTGTGGGCAGTGGGGTACTGGTTGATAATGTTCGCCAAGAATTCAGTCAAGGCAATATCAGTGGTACCGAAAACGCGTTAGATATGGCGATTGATGGCACGGGCTTTTTCATATTGAGTGATAATGGTACGGAGTCTTATACTCGTGCCGGTATTTTTGGTTTAGATAAAGACGGCTTTGTGGTGGCAAATAACAGTGCTCGCTTACAAGGCTATGAAGCCAATGGTGATGGGGTGGTAAATGGCGTACTGGGTGATATTCAAATTCGTATTGGTAATCAACCGCCTGCATTAACTTCCCGTGTTTCCGCTATTCTAAACTTAGATGCATCAGAATTAGTATTGCAAGAGTTAGGCTCGCGCATGGAGTCCACAGGTTTGGCCATTGCCACACCAGATTCAGGTATTGCTGACAACACAGCCTCTGTTCATGCCACACTGGCACAACCAACTACAGCAGGCACGCCATCAGCGTTTACCTTTGATGGGGCAGTGGATGCTGACTTGGTAGCAAATACGGCTGCTTTCTTTAATACAACGGGTTACCCAACAGTTGCAGAAGTAGCCACACTGACCATTGACCCGCAAGACGGTACCGGCGCACAAACCATTACCATTGGTGGGACGGCTCCGGCAGTGGGCGCAGTTGCACCGAGTACCTCACAAAGTGTGTTTATAAATAATTTAGTTGCCGATATTCAAAGCCAATTAGATGCGGCGTTTGGTCCGAATGAGTTTGAAGTGACGACGTCACCTGACCCTGCCCCTAATCCGCTTGTTGGTCCACTGCCGGTTGTCATTCAGCGCTCTGGTTATGACTCAACCATAGGTACCGGGTTTGCTGTGACGGGCAGTAGTGCAGATTGGGATGCACTTATGGGTAGCCCGCTGGCGGCAGGTGTGAACTACAGTGCCGGAATTGCAGGCAGTAATTTATTTGTGGGGTCAAACCCAATTGTTGCGGATTTAAGAAGTATTCCAGGTACATCAACCACCACTCGAACAGTCGCTACACCGCCTTTGGCGATGACCAGTACTATATTGGGTGGCCCAGGTTTACTCACCTCCACCGTAACACCGGGTGCCTCAATTGTTGGTGATTTTGGCGCTGCTGAGTCAATTGTATTCGATGTTGAGGTGACCGATTCAAATGGGACGACAACCCCAACGACAATTACACTGAATAATGCTTCTTTCTTAGCACTGCCAGTGGGTAACATTAATGCGGTGACCATTGATGAAGTACGACAGGTTATTAACGCACAGGTTGGGCCTGAATTTACTGTTTCTGGCGCAATACCGTTAACGTTAACCACAGCTGCGGGCCAAGGTAATGGCGCAACGGTAACGCTCGTGCCTGTTACCAATAACACTTACGATTTATCAACCATTGGTTTTGCACCAGGGGTTGGGCGATCAAACACCGGCGCACCTGACGTACTGGCTAATAATGAATTTCGCTTACAAGTCACAGGGCCAACGGCTGCTGATGGCTCGAATGCCTATGACATCATTATTACACCGAATACTTATGCATCACTGGATGATTTAGCAGCAGAAATCCAAGATCGTATTGATGACTGGACGGGGGCAAATGGCTTGCAAGGGCGAGTAAGCGTATCGTCAGTGGGCGGTCAACTGGTATTTACAAATACCGATGTTGGTTCAGGCTATGGTATTGCCATCACGCCCAGTAATAACCTAACCGGTGCTTTCGGTGCGGCTAACGCACAAGCATCGATTGATGCGTTAGGCTTTAACATTCCTGCTGATATGTTTGTTGCGGCCGGTACAGATACAATTGATCGCAGCAATAGTTTCCGTATTAATTTAACGGTACCAGCCCCTGATACAGAAGGACGTTCAGGTACCACCACTATTACGCTTGATGAAGAGTTCCGCTCTGTGCAGCAACTTGCGGCCTCAATTAATCGTCAAATTAGCTCACTTGATGCTGACGCGTACATTGGTGTACGTGCAGAGGCATTGGAAATTGAGCCAAAAGTGGTGCCGCCAGAGTACAAATTACAATTTGTGGCAACCGAAGACGGTGAGGCATCCATCATTAGTATTAGTGAGATCATTGCATCCGGTGACGATATCTCCGCCGCGCAGATGTACGGCTTGTTACAAATTAATGAGGATGACAACAGCTTACTTACGTTGGGTATTGAGGGGGTAAATAACGAGTACCCAGCACAAAGTGTAACTCTGACTGACCCAGATGGTAACGAGGTCGTGATTAAAACCGAAGCAAATGCAGAAGCAAACGCTATTGCCGCCATATTTAATCGCCAAGCAGGTGTTACCGCATCCGCATCCAGCACAATGACGTTGCCGTTAAGTGGTTATAATAATCCCGGCAATAACATGAAGTTAATTTTAAACGGGCAAGAGCTGACCGCCACCAGTTTAGAAGAAATTGCTGAAGAAATTAACTTACTGCAAACCACCACCTTGCCAGGCTTTAAAGCCGAGGTTGCCGATAATGGCGACTTGGTGATTAACAACAGCATTGGTCGTGATATTAAGGTTGAAATTAGTAGCCCAACTGTGACAGACAGTTTAGTGGTGAGAGGGTCCACTAATGCAGGTCCCGTTGTTCTAGGCGGCACCGCTACAGCCGATGTGGCTGCAGTAGTAGGGGGTAAAATTGACTTTATCTTAAACGAAGGCTATTTATTATCAGCACCTGTGCCAGCTATATCCGGTGTGTTTGGTGCGTTAACACCAGATGAATTTGAAGATTATGTACTAAATAGTTTTGACCCTGATGATCAAAATACCTATAACCATGCAACCAGCACCACGATTTACGACAGCTTGGGTAATAATCACATTATGACTCAATTTTTTGTGAAGGAACCGGTTGATCCAACGCGCCCGAACGAAGAAAATCTATGGGCTATGTATATACAAATAGATGGTCAAGACGTAGGCGATCCGGATGCAACACTGCCGTTTCCTGAAAATTTAGAGCCTACTCGTTTGCGTAACGAATTATTCTTTAACCCAGATGGCACATTAGATGAATCAGCAACCGGTGATTTGTTTGTCACAAACTGGGACCCATTAAATTCAAAATCATCACCAACTGGTGCGTTAAAATCGCTTAATGTATTAGAAGGGGGGCTGCCCTTAACCAATCCTGCCACCAATTCAAATTTTCAAATATCTTTAGATGGCTCTACTCAGTTTGGGAGTCCGTTTAGTGTGGCAGAGGTGAGCCAGAACGGATACACAACGGGTCGGTTAACGGGCTTAGAAATTGATGCCGATGGTTTTATCTTTGCTAGGTTCACCAACGGCCAAGCACAAGTACTTGGGCAGGTAGCATTAGCCAGCTTTAAAAATCCAGAAGGGTTAATACCGCTAGGTGATACAGCGTGGGGTGAATCGTTTGAATCAGGTGGGCCTACTGTTGGTTCACCACGAACGGGTACATTTGGTAATCTACGATCGTCCGCACTTGAAGACAGTAATGTGGATTTATCTGAAGAGCTGGTGGGTTTAATCATTGCACAGCGGAATTTCCAAGCCAGTGCAAAAACCATTGAAACCTCGGATACCGTCACGCAGACCATTATTCAGCTTTAGTGATGTGGAGCGTTAGATGTTGGATGGGAGATGTTAGACGGAGCTAAAGTATTGGTGACGCTTTTTAAATAACATATATGTTAGGTATGCTGAGTTTGAAAGTAATGCCTTAAAATTCCAAATACTGACAACTAAAGTCGGCAAGCAAGGATGCACCTTGCCGCTTTTAGTGAGGATGTAAGCCATTCTGTGTAACCGCCAGTTTTAAATGTAATCTTTCAAACGGTCTTCGAACATGATCATAAATCGGTTCAAGGCCGTTTTCCAGTTTCTTATGGGCATAGTCCACTTTTCCGAAGCTTGTCGTACCGCAAGGTAAACCACTTTTTTAGCCGACTCTTCTGTTGGAAATACTTTTCGTTTTTTCGTCGCTTTTCGAATAACGCTGTTCAGAGATTCAATGGCATTGGTTGTGTAAATGGCTTTTCTGATATCAGCAGGATAGTTAAAAAGCGTATTTAAATTCTCCCAGTGATTACGCCAAGATCGGCTGATTTGTGGATATTGACCATCCCACTTCTCACTAAAATCAGACAGTGATTGCAAGGCACTTTCCTCAGTCGCGGCCTGGTAAATTTTCTTTAAATCAGCGGTGACGGCTTTGTAATCTTTCCAAGGAACGTACTTCACTGAGTTACGCACCATGTGCACGATGCACAGCTGAATTTGCGTTTCTGGATAGACGGCATTGATAGCATCTGGAAAGCCCTTCAGGCCATCCACGCAAGCAATGAGAATGTCTTTCACACCACGATTCTGCAGCTCAGTCAGAACATTTAGCCAGAACTTAGCCCCTTCGTTTTCAGATAGCCACATGCCCAATAACTCCTTGTGGCCTTCCATGTTGACGCCTAAGGCAAGGTAAACTGATTTATTGATCACCTGTTTGTCCTGACGAATTTTAAGCACGATGCAATCAAGATAAACAATGGGATACACCGCATCTAATTCACGAGATTGCCATTCAATCACTTCTTCAATGACCGCATCAGTGACTTTTGAAATTAGGCTTGGAGAGGCATCTGCGTTATACAGTTCTTTAAACGTTTTAACGATTTCTCGTGTGGTCATGCCTTGGGCGTATAAAAATAAAATTTTATCGTCCATCGAGGTAAACCGAGTCTGATTTTTCTTTACTAATTTAGGATTAAAAGAGCCTTCGCGATCCCTAGGGGTATCTAGTTGAAACTGGCCATCTTCGGTGCGTAAAGTTTTACTGGTGGTGCCATTGCGGCTATTGGAGTTAGAGGATTCTTCATTCCGTTCATAACCAAGGTGCTCATCAAGCTCAGTATTTAAAGCCCGCTCAACTGTCACTTTAGTGAGCATCTGACGAAATTCATTAAGGTCTTGTTCTGTTTTAATACCCTTTGCCGCTTCGCGGGCAAAGGCTTCTAGTGCTTCTTTGTTCATTGCTGCCTATCCTTAGCCATTTCTGGCTTTGATGATAAGCAGTTACACAGATTTATCTACAGCCTCCTTTTAGTGAGTCACTACGTGCCTAACTATATAATGTTTTTCTAAAAAGAAATGAATACCATCTACCATCTACCATCTACCATCTACCATCTACCATCTACCATCTACCATCTACCATCTACCATCTACCATCTACCATCTACCATCTACCATCTACCATCTACCATCTACCATCTACCATCTACCATCTACCATCTAACGTCTAACGTCTAACGTCTAAACCGAACTTGGCACCGCCTTTGCAATTCTCTAATTAGAAAAACCGTTTGCCGCTTTTTAAAACCATAAAAAGCCAAGCGCCATGAATTAGGAGGATGTATGGATCGCGCGTTATATATCGCCATGTCCGGTGCCAAACAAAACACGCTTGGGCAAACAGCTGAAGCCAATAATCTAGCGAATGTTAGCACCACGGGTTTTCGTCGAGATTTTGAACACGCTCGATCCATGCCGGTATTTGGTGACTACTATCCATCCCGTGCGTATGCCATGGAAGAACGACCAGCCAGTGATTTTAACCCAGGCACACTCATACACACAGGCCGTGACCTTGATATTGCCATTGATAACCAAGGTTGGATCGCGGTGCAAGATGCAAACGGAGAAGAAGCGTACACCCGCCGCGGTGATTTACGCGTTGATCAATTTGGCCGATTAATAAACGGTGAAGGTTTGCAATTAATTGGTAACGCAGGGCCTCTTGTGATTCCGCCTTATGAAAAATTAGAAATTGCATCAGACGGTACGATCTCTGTTCAAGCTTTAGGTGATGAACCTTCGGTTATTGCGGATGTTGAACGATTGAAATTAGTGCTGCCCGACCAATCTGAAATGGAAAAAGGTGAAGATGGTTTATTTCGCATGCGTGGACAAGCCCCCGGAGCCGTGCAGCCACTTGATGCCAATGTACGCGTTGAATCTGGGCACTTAGAGCACAGTAACGTAAACGCGGTTCAATCGTTAACACAAATTATGTCATTACATCGCCAGTATGAATTACAAGTAAAAATGATGAAAACGGCAGATGAAAATGCACAAGTAACTCAACAAATTATGGAAATTCAATAATGACTATTTAATTTAGTGCTAAGAATTATCACTTGATTAAATGAGTAAAAATAATTTTAAAGAAGGTGCTGTTGATAAGCACCAAGGAGAGCATTATGCACTCGGCATTATGGGTCAGTAAAACAGGGTTAAACGCGCAAGATTATAATTTGACCACCATCTCAAATAACCTTGCTAACGTATCAACCACAGGCTTTAAAAAAGACAGAGCTGTTTTTGAAGATTTAATTTATCAAATACAACGCCAACCAGGCGCATTGTCGAGCCAAGATTCACGTCTACCTTCTGGTTTACAGTTGGGTACGGGTGTCAAAGTAGCGGGTACGCAAAAAATTCACACCACTGGCAGCTTACAAGAAACCTCGCAGCCATTAGATTTAGCAATAAATGGACGAGGCTTTTTTCAAATAGCCATGCCAGACGGCACCATTGGGTATACCCGTGATGGTACATTCCACATGGATGCAGAAGGGCAGATCGTCAATGCGGTAGGGTATTTACTAGAGCCGAATATCACCATCCCTGATCAAACCAATACGTTAACCATTAGCCGAGACGGTATTGTTAGTGTGACCCAATTTGGCGATACGACGCCCCAAGAAATTGGTCAAATTGATGTGGTGGATTTTATCAACCCGACAGGTTTGCAAGCCATGGGAGGTAATTTGTTTTTAGAAACCGCATCCAGTGGCGCACCCCAAGTAGGCGTGGCCAGTGAAGAAGGATTTGGTTCTATTGAACAAGGTTTTTTAGAAAATTCCAATGTGAAAGTAGTGGAAGAATTGGTGCAAATGATCACCGTGCAGCGTGCTTATGAAATGAACTCAAAAGTGGTGAGCAGTGCCGATCAAATGCTGCAATACCTTGCTCAGAATACGTAATTTAATGAACAAAACTGAGTTGAGTTTTAGCCCGAACTTAAAATTCGTTACTCGTACATTCAGGCTACTCACTTGGTTTGTGAGACACGTTTGATTCAATCTCTACAAGTAGGTTGGGCACAGCTCGACAATACATAAACAAAAGAGGTACACCATGAAACATGTAAAAATCAGTTTGATTACCATGGTGCTAACAGGATGCAGCACCGTATTACCCGTCGATGAAAAACCTGACGACCCAAGATTTGCGCCAGTGCCTGCGCAATCATTGACGCCGCCACCATCAACGGGTGGGTCCTTGTATCAGCCTAATTACTCCTTGTCGCTGTACAGTGATCAGCGTGCAAAACGTATTGGTGATGTGATTACCGTGATGCTGCAAGAACAAACACAAGCATCAAAATCGAATAGTTCAACATTACAAAAAGACAGCGAGCTTGGCTTAGGTGATGTGGCTATTTTTAATCGTACACCATCCATATTGTCGGCAACGGCAACCTCTGAACGATCATTTACTGGCTCGGGTGATGCAGACCAAAGCAATAGTTTACGAGGGCAAATAACAGTGACTATTAGTGATATTTTACCGAATGGGGTATTAGAAGTTCGTGGTGAAAAATGGCTGAGTTTAAACGAAGGGGATGAATTCATTCGCGTGCGTGGTTTGGTTCGCCCACAAGACATCGGCCCAGATAACACGGTGATGTCGAATAAGTTGGCAGATGCTCGCATTAGTTATGGCGGTACAGGTGCGGTGGCCAATGCCAGTAAACAAGGGTGGTTGTCTCGATTTTTCTCGAGTCCGTGGTGGCCGCTATAGTTGGATCATTTTTGAGAACACTTGCGTCTAATGGGGCGAGTTAATTGCAGGTATATTTGAGTGTGTCGATACGATGGCGCATTCATTAAATGAGGTTGTTATGAAAGTTGGTATATTGAGCGTCATAAACGTTTTATTGGTATGGCTATTAGCTATGCCTGCTCACGCCCAGCGAATCAAGGATCTGACCTCTGTTGAAGGGGTTCGCTCTAATCAGATGATTGGCTATGGCTTGGTCGTAGGCTTAGATGGCACAGGTGATAAAGCCCCGTTCACAAACCAAACCTTCATTAATATGATGAATGAATTTGGTATCTCAATTCCTGCAGGCACAGACCCAAAGCTTAAAAATATAGCTGCGGTTTCATTAACAGCCAGCTTACCTCCTTTTGCAAAACCTGGGCAAAGTATTGATGTGACGGTATCAAGTATTGGTAACTCAAAGAGTTTACGTGGCGGCACACTCTTGTTTGCGCCTTTACGGGGTGCTGACGGTCAAATTTATGCGGTGGCACAAGGTAACTTAGTTGTGGGGGGGTTTGGTGTCGATGGTGCGGATGGTTCAAGCATTACCGTTAATGTGCCCAGTGTTGGGCGTATTCCTAACGGAGCAACAGTTGAACGTGCTGTGGCCAATGGTTTTTCCCACGGTGACAGCCTAGTACTTAATTTAAATAGACCTGATTTTACCACCTCTAAACGCTTGTCAGATCGAATCAATGATTTATTAGGACCCGAAACGGCCTACGCGGTCGATGCCACATCAGTGCGTGTTAGTGCGCCTCGTGACCCTAGTCAGCGTGTGTCTTTTTTATCAATGATTGAAAATCTAGATGTGACACCAGGGGAAGCTACGGCAAAAATTATTATCAATAGCCGTACAGGCACCATTGTGATTGGCAAGCATGTACGCATTTCACCAGTGGCGGTCACGCATGGCAGTTTAACCGTGACAGTAAAAGAGAATATTGAAGTGAATCAACCGGGTGCTCTCGCCAATGGTGAAACAGTGGTTGCACCACAAACAGAAATTAATGCAGACCAAGAAGGAAACCCCATGTTTGTATTTGCACCGGGTGTATCGCTTGATGAAATTGTAAAAGCGGTAAATGAAGTAGGCGCTGCGCCGGGGGATTTAATGGCTATTTTAGAAGCGCTTAAACAGGCTGGTGCACTTAATGCCGAATTAATTGTGATTTAGCCCGTATCATTTAATCAATAAGGGTAACCCATGGACGTGCCTAGTAATAAGCAGCAAGCGTTAGATCATGTACTGGCGCTTGAAGGGGATATTCAGAAACTCGCACAAGCCCACAGTCTGGCCACGCTTGAGCATAAATTAAAAATGCGCCAACAAGCGCTTGAATTTTTATTCGAACACTTCCTAGCAGATATTAATCAAGACGATTTAATATTGTTAAAAGACATTCAAGTTAAAAGTCAGAATATGCTTGAAACCATGCAAGAAAATAAACACGAAAAAAGCGAAAAAATCATTAAGTATAAAAATACAGGCAAACGCATTCGCTTATATTCAGACATTGCCCAGCAAAAATAGTTTGCCGCTTACGGTAAACGTTGCCGCTTTTTACGCTTCTATTCAGAAATTTTCTCAACTAAAACAACATCTTATAGTTTTGGCCTAAGCCTTGCTTTGAATAGGTTAAATAGACAGAAGACGTTGCTATGAATAATATCAGCAATACCTACAATTATAATGACCTTGCGTCTTTAAACGCCATTACCAACATGGGCGAAGAAAAAGAAGCTGAGGCATTAAAACAAGTGGCTCATCAGTTTGAATCTATGTTTATTGGCATGATGCTAAAAAGCATGCGTGATGCGAATGCCACATTTGAAGAAGATAACCCGCTTAATAGCAACGAGTCTAAATTCTATCGTCAAATGTTTGATGATCAATTGGCACTTTCTATGAGCCAAGGTGAAGGCATTGGGTTAGCCGATAGTATATATAATCAATTAAAAGACCAATTTAATGTGCAAGAAAATAACGGAGAAGAACTGACGCGCGAAGAACCTATTCGTCAGTTTTCTGGGCCTAACGTATTCTCAACATTAAAACCGAATATGGATCTTCCTCAGTTTCAACAAACACAAAAATCCTATCCAATGACGGATGCCACATCCAATGTGCAATCACTGGACGATGCTGCTCATAAAGTCTCACCACTTAACCATGTGTTACCAGTACCGGTGCCTTCCACACAATCAAGTGAGGCAATAAAAACCCCAGAAAATAAAACGAACCCTGTTCAGTTAGGCCCCATTACTAAACAATCTGCTTTTGAAACACCACAAGAATTTGTGGATATATTATGGCCTGTTGCACAAAAAGTGGGTGAGGTAATGGGAGTCGACCCTAAAGCCATTGTGGCACAAGCGGCGCTAGAAACAGGTTGGGGAAAACATATTATTCATCAAAATGACGGTAAGAATAGCCACAACTTGTTTGGGATTAAAGCGGACCAACGTTGGGATGGTAATGTAGCAAAAGTATCAACCCTTGAATATCGTGAAGGCATTGCCAAAAAAGAAATAGCGCCGTTTCGAGTTTATGATTCTTATGAACACAGCTTGAAAGATTATGCTCAATTTGTAAAAAGCAGTGAACGTTATCAAGACGCTATTGAAAACGGAAAAAGCATTAAAGGCTACAGTGAAGGTTTGCAAGAAGGAGGTTACGCAACAGACCCACATTATGCGAAAAAAATCCAACGTATTGCCAGTGGTGAAATGCTCTCACAAGCCATTGACCAAGCCGGTCGAGGTTAGCCATGTCAAATTTACTCAATATTGGTATTTCTGGGCTGCGGGTGCATCAAACTGCATTGACCGTAACAGGTCACAATATTGCTAATGTGGATACCGAAGGCTATAGCCGTCAAGACGCGACCATTACGAATAGCAACCCACAGTTTCAGGGCGGAGTGTGGGTTGGTAGCGGTGCTATGGTACAAGATGTTCGTCGAATTTTTGATGAGTTTTTAGTGGGTCAATTACAAAAAGATACATCAACATTTAATTTCTTTGAAACACTCTCGACGAATGCTTCACAAATAGACAGTTTATTAGCTGACCCTGGCACCGGCGTACAGCCGGGTATTGAAAATATGTTTGGTGCATTCCAAGCTGTCATAGATGATCCAAGCTCGTTACCTGCACGCCAAGTACTTATTAGTGAATCACAGGGACTAGTTGATCGGTTTCATTCTATTAATGATCGCTTAAATGATACTAATGAAATATTAAATGGTCAGTTAGGTGCGATAGCAACACAAATTACAACATTGGGAGAGTCAATCGCTGAGTTGAATATACAGATACAATTTGCAACGGCCAGTGCGAATGGTAATTATCCAAATGATCTATTGGATAAACGTGATTTAGCAATAAAAGAGTTATCAGAATTAGTCAGTGTGACGGTAGTTAGCCAAGATAATAATTCATTAAATGTATTTATTGGTAATGGGCAACCGTTAGTGCTAGGAAAAGATTTTAATACGCTATCAACACAAACAGGTGCTGATGACCCCACACGAGATGCCATTGTATTTGAACGCGGTGGTGTCGTTCAGGATATCACTCGTGAAATTCAGGGTGGTGCAATTGGTGGGATTTTAGAATTTAGAAGCAGCGTATTAGACCCAGTTACGAATCGTTTAGGCCGTGTAGCTATTGCTCTTCAATATAATATTAATGAACAACACGGTCTTGGTATTGATATTAACGGTCAAGCCGGGGGGTTATTTTTTGATGACATTAATGATCCGGTTATTGCTCAGAGTCGAGTAGTGGGTAATGCTAATAATGAACAGCCAGATGATCGTAAAGTAGGGGTATATATTACGGATCCAAATAAATTGACTGATAGTGAATATAAAGTCGAATTTATAGGGCCTAATGATTATACCTTTAAAGTAACACGTATGAGTGATGGTGAAATATTATTATCCAACGCTTTAAGCACTGAATTCCCTGAAAGCTTTAATATCGAAGGGTTTGATTTAACATTTGAATCAGGCTCTTTTAAAGAAGGTGATCAATTTTATTTATTACCGACCAGAACTGGCGCAAACGACATTGAATTAGATATTGAATTGCCACAAGAAATTGCTATTGCCACGGCTGTGATGACAGATTATGACGTGGGTAATATCGGTGAAGCGGTTATTAGCTCGGGTGTTGTGTACGATACAAATACAGAAAGTTTTTCTGTGCCCGGGCAGTTGACACCACCTCTTATTATTCGGTTTACTAGCGATACCACTTATGATGTATTAAATAATTCTGACCCTGCAAATCCAGTACCGTTGTTTCCACCCATTAGAAATCAAACTTATGTGCCGGGTGTGGTAAATAATTTATTACCAAAAGACGAAAATAAAACGTCTATTTCGAGTTTAGGTGGATACTTGCCGCCCAGTCAGTTCTATCAGTCGAATTTAGATCCTATAAAAACACCAGGTAACGGTTTTTTTCCTGCACGGTTGAATATCAGTGACCCTGATCCAATTACTGGCGGGACAACAAGCCGTGGTATATTAACCATTCCCGCACAAAGTTCGGCAAAAGAAACAGCCAGAATATTAAGTGAGCAAAATGGAATTAAAGCAACAGCGGTGACTACGTTAGAATTATCTGACTTTAAAAGTGATCCGAATGATTTTTTAGATGCGCACTTATTTTTAAATGGTGTTGAATTAACCGATACACTGTCTGAAAATCAAGTTAAATATGATACTGATTATCCTCAGGTCGTACCGGACCCAGTAAATGCAAACTTTATTGCTGATCGCATTAATGCAAATTTCAATTTTCAAGGTATGGGAATAACGGCAAAAAGTGATGGTGCCGTCGTTACGATTACAGCATTAAACGGTGAAGACCTTTCACTTGAAATGCAAGGTGATCATGAGGACTACATGACGGTATCTAGTGGTGTGGATACCTACCTTAAATCAACAGGAAACGCATTGTCTCAACCTCTTTCAAAATTTGATGGGTATGATTTTAGTGAGGGAGGCCCGTTCACGTATGAATTTGATGTTCCAGGCCAAGGTAAATTTGAAATTGAATTAACGGAAGCATATGCAACACCTGCAGATTTATTAGCGGGAATCGAAAAAGAAATCACCAGAACGCAGTACTTTTATAACGGTGATATTGAAATCGATATTGATGAGAAAGGAAATATTAATTTCCAAACTAAGTTAGAAATGAGCCCATATGCAACCAACGGCAGTGCAAAGTTGACTATGGGTGGCCAAGTGAAAGTTGTACTTGATGAAGGTGTAACCATTAGCTCGGAGCCACCATTCAGTAACTTATTTGAAGCTGAACCTGAACCCTTACCTGTGTATTTAGGTTACGATTTAACCATGGAAGGAACACCCAAAGCTGGAGATCAATTTTTTGTTGATTTTAATGATGACGCTGTTACCGATAATCGTAATGGTGCATTTTTAGGTGACATACAAAATAAAGAAATTATTGAAGGTGATATGACCATTAGCGAAGCATATGGCCGTATGGTTGAAGAAGTGGGATCTATTACTGCACGTGCACAAATAAATACAGATAGCTCGAAGGTATTGTTACAAAATACACAAGATAGTGTTAATGCGGTAAGTGGTGTTAATTTAGATGAAGAGGCTGCTCGCCTTATTCAGTTTGAATTAGGTTATAACGCATCAGCACAAGTTATCAGTGTGGCAAGGGATATTTTTGATACTCTCATTGGCATTTTTAGGTAAGCGCTAAGATGAAACATTCAGATAGCGGATTAAATCGAGGTTAATATGCGTATTTCAACGATGCAGCAATTTAATACGGGCTTGCGCTCAATATTAAACAATCAAGAAGGCACGCTGAAAACTCAACAACAAATTTCAACAGGCCGGCGCGTGCTTACTCCTGCGGATGACCCAATTGCCTCCACACGTATATTGCAGTTACAGCAAGATATTAGTTTAAGAGAGCAATATCAAAGCAATGTTGATGCAGCAAAAAATAGAATTAACCTTGAAGAATCTATTTTGGAGGGGGTGACTGAAAATATAACCAGAATAAGAGAGCTCACGGTTAGCGCTGGTAATGGCTCAATGACATTAGAAAATCGGACTTATATTGCTGCCGAAATTGAGCAAAGGTTAGATGCATTACAAGATCTAATGAATACAAAAGATGCGAGTAATACGTACATATTTTCAGGTTTTAAGGGAGAGACATTACCCTTCGAACAGCGCCCTGGTGGTGGTGTGATATATCAGGGTGACGATGGTGAAAGAATTCTAAATATTAGCAATAGCACAAAAGTTCAAACGAATGACACAGGCAAGCAATTATTTGTCGACATAAAAAGTGCCGAGAATACATTTTATACCCGAGATAATGAGTCGAACATCGGCACAGGGTTTATTACTAATGGCTTTGTAAGTGACCAAGACGCCTACGACGAATTTTACCCTGAAGATATGATTATTCGCTTTAACCCTGATGGCTTTATTAGTCCACCGGGGCCTAATTACAGTGTTGTATCTAAATCAGATAATCGCCCTATCAATGGACTAACTGGCCAAGGGTACGTAGCAGGTACAGAAGTTGTAGTGAATGGCGCTAACTTTAAAATTGCCGGTGAACCAGAACCAGGTGATAGTTTTTTATTAAATAGTAGTAAAAAACAGGCTGTAACCGATACCGTGTCCGGGTTGGTTGAAGGTTTGAGGTCATTAGGTGATACGCCAGAGCAAAGTGCGGCACTTGATAATTTATTAGAAACCACGCTCAAAAATTTAGATTTTGCTCAAACCAGTGTGTCGGAAGTCAGGAGTGAGCTTGGCGGTCGTTTAAACACAATCGAAAACATCGATAATTTACACCAAGATGTAGACCTAGTAAGCCAAGAAGTACTCAGTAATTTACAGGATGTGGACTTCGCAGAGGCCGTTAGTAGATTATCCTTACAAAGTTTCTTATTAGAAGCCGCTCAACAAAGTTTTACGCAAATTAACCGGCTATCATTATTTAATACATTATAAGGTATGAATACCCTTAATTGGTTCAGTTGTTGCTTGATAATAAAAACGATCATAAATTGACAGCTTGAGAGGTCATCATGTTTGATGGTCAAACCATATTGATAACCGGCGGTACTGGCTCTTTTGGCAAAAAATATGCCGAAACCCTACTTGGCCGATATAAACCAAAAAAAATAATCATATTCTCTCGTGATGAACTCAAACAATTTGAGATGCAGCAAGTTTATAATCATGAATGTATGCGTTATTTTATTGGTGATGTACGAGACAAAGAACGTTTAATGCAAGCGTGTAAAGGTGTTGACTACATCATTCATGCTGCCGCTATGAAGCAAGTACCTGCCGCTGAGTATAATCCAACAGAATGTATTAAGACTAATATTGATGGTGCTGAGAATGTTATTCGTGCCGCTATTGATAATGATGTCAAAAAAGTAATAGCACTGTCGACCGACAAGGCAGCCAATCCTGTTAACTTATACGGGGCTACAAAGCTGTGCAGCGATAAATTATTTGTGGCTGCTAATAATATGGTAGGAGGTGAGGTTCCACGATTTTCAGTGGTACGATATGGCAATGTAGTGGGCAGCAGAGGCTCGGTTGTCCCTTTTTTTAAAAAGCTAATATCAGAAGGTGCGGATTCATTACCCATTACTGATTATCAAATGACTCGTTTTTGGATCACCTTGCAGCAAGGTGTCGATTTTGTAATAAAAAATTTCTCTCGCATGAAAGGGGGAGAAATTTTTGTCCCAAAAATTCCATCCGTTACCATGTTAGACCTAGCAAAAGCGATTTCAACGGATATGGCAACACATGAAATTGGTATTCGCCCGGGTGAAAAGTTACATGAAAAAATGTGCCCAAAAGATGATAGCTATCGAACCATTGAATTCGATGATCACTATGTTATTTCTCCTTCTATTAATTTTTATGATGGTTCGATTAATTACCTTTCGAATAATTTGGGTGAAGAAGGCAAGCCCGTTAAGCAGGGTTTTTCTTATGACTCAGGAACAAATGATTGGTTTTTATCGGTTGATGAAACCAAAGAACTACTTGTGGAAGCCGAAAAATGATTGCTTATGGTCGTCAATCAATTGATGATTCGGACATAGAGAGCGTAAAAAAGGTACTCGAAAGTGACTATCTTACACAAGGACCACTGGTTAACATATTTGAAAATAAAATATGTGATTATGTCGGTGCTGATTACGCTGTAGCGGTTAATAGTGCAACATCAGCACTCCACTTAGCATGCTTGGCGTTAGATATTGGTCATCATGATCATGTATGGACATCCGCCATCTCATTTGTTGCTAGTGCCAATTGTGCTCGTTACTGTGATGCAAATGTTGATTTTGTTGATATAGATATTAAAACCGGAAATATTTGCTTAGAGAAATTAAAAGAAAAGCTCATATCATCAAAGATAAATAGCACTCTTCCTCGCGCGGTTGTTGTCGTTCATATGGCGGGAAATCCAATAGATATGGTGAGTATTTATCAATTATCTAAACAATATAACTTTAATATAATTGAAGATGCATCACATGCCTTGGGAGCGACTTATCTTAATGGTAGTAAAGTTGGATGTATGAAATATTCAGACTTTACTATTTTTAGTTTTCATCCTGTAAAAATGATTACCACAGCTGAAGGTGGTATTGTCATTTGTAAAACACAATTAAGTGCACAAAGAGTTAAAGCACTGTCATCTCATGGAATTATAAAAAAAGATGATAATTTACCTTGGTATTATGAGCAAACAGAGCTCGGATATAATTATCGTTTAAGTGATTTACACGCGGCTTTAGGTATTAGTCAAATCGATCGATTAGATCAATTTGTTAATAGACGAAAACAGATTTCAAACCAATATACAGAAACTATCAACGCTAGCGATATTAGCCTTATTGAATACAACCAATATGGTCAATGCTGCCACCATTTGTATCAAATATTATCCAGTAATCAATTGGGTTTATATCAGCAGTTAAAGGCGTCAGGTTACCTTTGTCAGGTTCATTATATCCCGATCCCCAGTCAACCTTACTATAAAAAACTTGGTCAGGTAATGAGCGACTACTCTAATGCTGATAATTTTTATCAGCATGTTTTGAGTTTACCTGTTTATCCTACCTTAGCTGAGCATGATGTGAGAAAAATTATTGGTGTAATTAATGACGAATCAGGACGCTAAGCAAAAATCAGCGTTTATATCCGGCGAAGGCGATAGCTGGTTTGAACGCAATGCGCATTTAGATATTGATGAAAGAATCGAAAACGATTTGATTATTAAAGAAATTGATCGTTTAAATATTAAATCTAAAAAATGCTTAGAAATTGGTTGTTCAGAAGGTTGGCGACTGGCTGCTTTAAATAAAAAAAATGGATTTGAATGTTTTGGGATAGACCCTTCTAAAAAAGCCATCGAATATGGAGAGGATTTACATCCCCAGTTATCACTGGTACAGGGTACAGCAGATAATTTGCCATATTTAGATCAAAGTATGTCAGTCGTTATTGTGGGTTTTTGTTTGTATTTATGTGATAGAACCGAATTATTCAAAATTGCTTGTGAAATTGATAGAGTTTTATCAAATAAAGGGATATTGATTATTCTAGATTTTTATTCAGAGCAGCCTTATAAAAATGATTATACACATCTAAACGGTATTCATAGCTATAAAATGGATTACATGAAAATGTTTACTTGGAATCCAATTTATCAAATTATTTCAAATACAATTACGGATCATGATAATAATAAAGTAGTAGTTGATAAAAATGAACGTATTTCATTATGTAGTTTAAGAAAATCAATTAAAGATTCGTACAGTGAAAAACCAGAATTTTAAAATTAATAATTGGATCGATAAAATAGAATTGGGCAGTGCTCAATTTGGGCTAGATTATGGTGTTAATAACGGTAAAAAAATTAGTCAAGATCAAGCCTATTCAATACATGAATTACTTTGTAATAATAATGCTTGCTTGATAGATACTGCGCCTTCTTATGGTAATTCAGAAACTATTGTTTCGAGTATTATTAAAGAAGAATCAAGAATTATTACAAAGCTATTACCGTTGTCTCAATACAGCATAGAAGAGATTATACAGGGTATCGAAGTAAGTAAGATATTGTTTGGTCGTCATCTGTCCGGTTTTATGATTCATAATGCCAACGATGTATTTGATGATCGTTTTACCGAAATTATTGATTATCTTAGTGATATAAAACATTCAAATATAAAAATAGGCGTGAGTGTATATGACCCGCTAGAGGTGTTTGAAATTTCTAATAAATTGACCTTAGATATGATTCAAATACCGTTTAATATATTAGATCAGCGTGCGAATAATACATATTTTTTAGATTATGTAAAAAAACAGAATATAGAGATTCACGTTCGTAGCGTATTTTTGCAAGGATTATTATTGATGGCTGACAATACACCACATGCGCTTAATGCAGTTCTACCTTATCGAAACTTAGTCAATCAAGCCGCTTTATCACAAGGTTTATCGATGTATGAACTATGCTTATTTTTTGTATTTAAACAAAGTTGGATAAATAAAGTAGTGATAGGTCTGGATAATAAAGAGCAAGCCAATAGTCTTATTAATACGGTAAAAAAGTTATCAAATATTGATAATGAATATGATTTTTCAATATTTGCATGCAATGATATCAATATAATAAATCCAGCGAAGTGGCATTATGATCATTAATGCATTTTTACAAGCACGATTTAGCTCGACGCGGTTACCAGGTAAAGTTCTTAAAGTGCTTGCGGGTAAGACCATGTTGGAACATCAAATTGAAAGACTAAAGCGTTCTAAAACGATTAATACTATTGTAGTACTAACAAGCCTTGATAAAAGTGATGATGCAATCGAGAGAATTTGCAAAAAAAATAATATTCATTGCTTTAGAGGTGAACTAAACGATGTATTGTCTCGTTTTACAGCCGCGTTGGCAGTTTATCCTTGTGACAATGTCGTCAGAATAACAGGTGACTGTCCGCTGTTAGATTGGAATGTAGTGGATTCGATTATTAATGAACATCTAGAAAAAAATGTCGACTATACCTCAAATACAATTATTCCAACGTACCCTGATGGACTTGATGTAGAAGTAATAAAATCTGATTGTTTATTAGACGTTAATACACATCCACTAAAATCTTATGAAAGGGAGCATGTCACATATTCAATTTATCAAAATCCAGATTTATACACACTTCATAATGTCTTAAATCCGTTAGGTGATGAATCGCATCTGCGTTGGACGGTAGATGAACTAGTCGATTATGAGTTTATGTGTACGGTTTATAATGAGCTCTATACTGGTAAGCCGTTTTCAACACATGCAATAAGAATGTTACTAAGCGAAAAACCAGATATTTCAAATATAAATAAAGGGTTTTATCGTAATGAAGGGCTCAGTAAAACACTGCAGGGGCTTACTAAATGAGATACACAGAATCCAATGAACATTTAAGGCGAGCGCTTGAATCTATACCAACAGGCTCTCAAACTTTCAGTAAATCATATTATTCATTACCTAAAGGTGCCGCTCCTTTATTTATCGAAAAAGGGGAGGGTGCTCATGTATGGGATGTAGATGATAATGAATATATTGACCTTGTTAATGGATTGCTGAGTGTTTCTCTTGGATATTGTAATAAAGATGTAGACCAAGCGATTAAAGCGCAATTGAAAAAAGGGATTACATTCTCATTGCCTCACAGGCTAGAAGCGCAAGTAGCTGAAAAATTAATTGATATGATTCCATGTGCTGAAATGGTTAGGTTTGGAAAAAATGGCACAGATGCTACATCTGCCGCTATTCGGTTGGCAAGAGCATTTACAGGGAAAAGTAAGATTGCTATTTGTGGTTATCATGGCTGGCAGGACTGGTATATCGGTACAACTACACGAAATCTTGGAGTGCCTAGTGATACATCAAAATTATCAGTCTGTTTTCAATTTAATGATATTGATTCATTAATCGCATTATTTGAAGAAAATGAAGATATTGCAGCTGTGATTTTAGAGCCTATGTCATCTTCGATTCCAGATCTTTCGTTTTTAAAAGGTATTAAGTCTCTATGCGAAAAAAATAAAGCAATACTGATATTTGATGAAATGATTACAGGCTTTCGCTTTCATAATGGCGGTGCGCAAGCATTATTTGGTGTTACACCTGATCTTGCAACCTTTGGTAAAGGAATGGCAAATGGGATGCCTATTTCTGCTGTTGTGGGTCGCTCTGAGATCATGCTGTATATGGATAAAATTTTTTACTCAGGAACATTTGGCGGTGAAACGTTATCTCTTGCAGCTGCTAACTGTGTGATTGATATTTATAGACATAACCCGGTTGTCGAGCATCTTTCTTACATCGGTAAATTAATATTTGATGGTGTTATTGATCTGGTTAAGCTGCATAATATTAACTGGTTTTCATTGGTTGGGCATAATAGCTGGAAGATAATGTCAATCAATCACCAAGATGAGGTGCTAATTAAATCAGTTATTATTCAAGAGCTATGTGAAAAAGGTGTTTTGACTATAGGTACTCATAATATTAGTTATGCCATGACAAATAATGATGTTGAGCATGTTTTAGCAGCTTATGATCATGCATTACCTTTAATAAATAGTGCTATTAAAAAAAATTCGCTTGAACAATTATTAAAGGGTGAAAAAATACAGCCGGTATTTAAATTACGGTAATGTCAAATATAAATATGAATAGAAATAAAAGAAGAATAGCTATTCGATTAGATGCTGATTTTGAATTTGGTGTTGGTCATTTAATGAGATGTATTGCATTAAGTGATGCGTTATATCATGTATATGAAATATATTTTATTTTACGTAGTTCAAGCTATTCCTATAAAAATCTAATTGAATCTAGTGGTTACCATGTTTTTTTCATTAAAACGAATGATAATGAATTAGAAAATACCTTAACAGTCATAAATGAAATCGATCCTAGTTATATTATTGTTGATCATTATGAATTAGATTATTGCTGGGAATCAAATTTCTATGAAACATATAAAATAGTTGTGATCGATGATTTATGTGACAGAAAACATAAATGTCATTATTTGATTGATTCAGTATTTTTACGAAATAAGACTGATTATCTTGATAAGCTTAATCATGATTGTATTATTTTTTTAGGATCTAAATATGCACTCATTAAAGACTTATTTCAAAAATATCGATTGAAGTCGATAACGAATAGGAATACTACAAAATCTATACTAAATGTTTTAATTAGTTTTGGCGGAACGGATAATCTGAATCTGTCTGAGAACGCATATAAAATAGTAAGAAGTGTTAAAAATGACGTAAATATATCGATTGTAACCACATCGTCAAATAAGAATTTACCTTATTTAAAGTGTATTGTGGAAAAAGATGCTCAATGTAGTTTATATGTTGATGAAATTAATATGCCTCAACGTATGCTTGAAAATGATGTTGCAATAGGGGGGGTTGGTGGTTCGAGCTTTGAACGAACGCTTTTGGGATTACCTTGCTTGGGAGTTATCGTTGCTAAAAATCAATTTGAATTAGCACTAAGGTTATCAAAGTTCGGTGCGATTATAATAGGAGATATTGGCGATCTTGAAAATTCGATCAAAGACTTTTTACAACGAGATATGAGCTTATGGTACAAGCAATCAAAACATTGTCTTGATGTGACGGATGGTCTTGGAATATCACGAATATGTAATAATGCTTTTTGGTATAGCGCCTGAAATAGAACTGCATAATATAACCGAATCTGATAGTGATTTGCTGTATAACTGGCAAATAGAGCCTGATGCTAGACGTTATAGCCGTAATGAAAAGGCACCGAGTCAATCAGAGCATGTAGTATGGTTTATGCATTCTTTGATTAACGAATCTAGACGTATGTGGAAAGTATATTTTAAATATCAATACTGCGGTTATGCAAGATTAGATCGTTTGTCTGATTCAGAAGAGGTTTCAATATTAATCTCTAAATCATTTCACGGGCTAGGTATTGGCTCGCAAGTTATTGAAAAGTTAAAAGAATATTCTTTATTTGGCAAGTTAGATGCGAAAGTCGATAAACGTAATACTGCATCATTGTGTCTTTTCAAAAAAAGAGGGTTTAAGGCGACTTTAGATAATTTCTATCAATGGGTGAAGACATGAAATCAATTAAGATTAATGGCAAAGACATTGGCCGTGATTTTCCTCCATATGTAGTAGCGGAGCTTTCTGCTAATCATAACGGTAGTATTGATATTGCAAAAAAAATAATAGAACAAGCATCTGCAACAGGTGTTGATGCAATAAAACTCCAAACTTATACCCCTGAAACATTAACACTGAAATCTGAACATCCAGATTTTTTGATCAAAGGCGGTTTATGGGATGGTTACACGTTATATGATTTATATAAACAAGCGTATACGCCTTATAGTTGGCATAAAGAGTTATTTGACTTCTCTAGAAAATTAAATATCACATGCTTTAGTTCTCCCTTCGACCATACCGCCGTTGATTTATTAGAAGACTTAAACGCACCAGCATATAAAATAGCATCATTTGAGGTAATAGACTTACCGTTAATTAAATATGCGGCATCTACTAAAAAACCGTTGATTATTTCAACTGGTATTGCCAATTTAAAAGAAATAGAAGAAGCAGTTGAGGCAGCTAAAAGCGCTGGTTGTAAAGACTTGATACTGCTTCACTGCATTAGTTCATATCCTGCCCCGATTGATCAGTCAAACTTAAGAACGATTCCTGATTTATCTGAAAAATTTGGTGTAATTACGGGCTTATCTGATCACTCTATGGGGAATACTGCTGCGATTACATCTGTTGCACTCGGCTCTTGTTTTATCGAAAAGCACTTCAAACTATCTGAAGAGGGTAGTAGCCCAGATAGCAGTTTTTCAATAACACCTAATGAGATGAAGAATTTATGTAGAGATGTAAAGAATGCGTGGCTGGCATTAGGTAAGGCAGGCTATGAAACTAAAGAAGCAGAAAAATCGAATAAAAAATTCAGGCGCTCATTATATTTTGTTAACCCCCTACAACCTGGTGACACATTATCTATTACCGATATTCGAAGTATTCGTCCTGGCTATGGTTTGGCGCCAAAGTATATCGAAAATATTTTAGGAAAAAAAATGATAAAAGCAGCAAGCTTTGGTGATTCTGTTCAGTGGGACTACTTTGAATAATTCATTCATTTGAATGAGGTGTATATGGATACAACAAAATATGATGTAATTATTATTGGAGCTGGCCTATCTGGTTTAGTTGCCGCCTATACGTTATCTAGCTTTGGAATTAAGTGCTGCTTGTTAGATAAGAACGATAAAATCGGTGGCGGCAATAGCTCATTTAAGAATGAATTCGGTGATATTTTTGATTCGGGTTATCATGCATTAGATGAATCAAGATCACATATAACAACTGCTCTTTTTAAAAAAGTGGTTGGGAATTTTCATAGAAAAAAACTCAGCAGAGGCATTGTCTTAAATAGCCATGTATTTCCATATAATAGTGATATTAAGAGCTGGCCAAAAGAGCTCTCATCCCTACTTGATTTGAGTGATATTGATGATATCGGCACTAGTATATCAGCAGAAAACCTATCATCGGTTTACGGGCCTAGATTTATTGAATATTGTAAAAACAATATATTTCAATCCTACCCTTCAGAAGTAAGGGCAAGTATAGAGGGTAGGGATAAAAATAGAATGTTTGATTTAATTTATCCTTGGTTCTTTCCTAAATTGATGAAAAAATCTATTGATGGTGGTGAAGAATGGGCTCAATACCATGGGAAAATGAGAAATCAAGATCAGTTTGTTCTTTATCCCAAGGAAAATGGATTTTATGGGTTTGTAGAATCATTATACCGTGCAATTAATAAAGATTTTTGTGACATTTATCTTGGGTGCACTGATTTACAATTGAAGCTAAATAATGAAAATCACTGCGAAAGTATTTCATTTTTAGATAAGTCGTTGATAGCAGATCATTATTTTTGGTGTGCTCCGTTTTTCGGGTTAGCTCCGTTATTAAACATCAAATTGCCTAGTGGTGTTCCTCAAAGACTTGCATTAGGTAGTTTTAGGTTGAAAGATGACCTAAGCCAGCCTTACCATGAAATATTAGTGGGTGATATTAATCATGATATCAATCGTATATCGTTCCCTGGGTACATGCGATCAGAAAAAAATAACTTAATCCAAGTGGAGTTTTTATTCCCTGATGGTGAGTACCCAATCGATTCTGATTTTTGGAAAACGTCTTGGTTAAATAGTCTTAAAGATATGAATATTATTGATAATTATAATGTAGAATTATTTGACTTTGAGGTTTGTTATCGTGGAATGGTGACAAAACATCCGCTGGATGAGATTTCAAAAGAATATGATAAAAAATTCAAAGATTCGAATACTAATATATTCTTACCATTTGTGAATGCAGGCCCAGAGAATATAAATAGATTAATACCTGCTGTAATTAATAATACAATTGATTTTATTTATAAAAAAGGAATTTAATAATGACGATTCAAGATGAGTATTATCTTAATAAAGAAGGTGATGATTTTTTTAATAGAAACTTTAAAGGAAAAGAAGTTCCAGATTTGCGGTTTAATAAAACAACCATATTGGAGTGTATTAAAAAATCAAAAATTGAATTTGATAGTGTAGTTGAATTCGGTTGTAATTATGGTGACTTATTAAATTACTTTAAAATATCGGGTTGTAGTGATTGTGTGGGTATTGAAGCATCTAATCAAGCTATCGAATTTGGGGAAGAGCAATACGGTAATTCGGTTGATTTTTTTCATGGTGTAATTGCAGATAATGCCATATCAAATGATGCATCAAACGATGGTCGTTTTGATTTGGCCATAGTAGATGACGTTTTTAGTTGGGTGTCTAGGAATAGTATACTTTTTTCAATCTCAAATGTTGATAAAGCAGTAAAAGAGGGTGGGTTCATTTTTATTCGTGATTTTAAACCCCATAAATTTACTAAAAATAGAAATCATCATATTAAAGATGAAGAAGTTTTTAACTTTAAAGTGATTGGTTCCCACCTGCAAATATTCTTAGCAACAGGGATGTATGAGATTGTGAGTGAGAATATTTACTATGATAATGAAATGTCAGCGGGCTATCTATGTGATAACCCGTTTAACTATCGTTGGAGTGATGTTATTTTACAGAAAAAATCTACTGATTTTTTTGATGACGTGACTAAGGTTTAACTTCCTCAAATTTACTAGCAAAAATGCTATTTTCAATCTTTAAGCACGGTATACCCTTTATTATGGGGTATGCTGACATAGCTTCTGGGCTATATAAGCATTCATTCTCTTCAATTAAAGGAGTTTTGTACTTAGGGCACGCAAATTTCATTGTTGGGTTATCTGCATTGCTTTTTTTTGCGATAATAGTAATGGCTGTCGGATTAAGAGGGTTCATTACATGAGGGAATAACTCGTGTCTAATAATCTGATAGCCTAGATTTTTCGCAATAGCCTCTAAATTTTTGCAGTAACCATGAGTATCCATTCGCTCTCTTACTTGATTGTTTGATAGCTCGTACGAGGGCTCTAATAACACAAGATAATCACGTGTGACTCGATACAGTTCTTTTAATACGACCTCTTCACTTCCGCCATTGGGCTCGATTGAGTGGGATGTATAAACTATGTCAATTGAATTATCTTGAAATGGTATGTTGAATAAATCACCAACACAAATGTTAGCATTGTTAATGTCTAGTTTATTTAGCCATTGCTTCGCGTATGCCACTCTTGACCAACTTAAATCAAACCCATATGCCTCAGTGTCATAATTTAGCGCGTTAATAACGCCACCTAATGTAGTGGCCTCGCCAACACCTGCCTCCATAATGGTCTTAGCACTGCCTAAGGATTTAATAATTTCTGCAATTTCTGTTGAGTATTCGTGCTTGTGTATTGCAGTTTCTTTATCGTTCATTGCTTCTATGTAGCTGCCTGTTTGCATATCATAAGATATTTCGATGATTTCTCGTGGGCTTCGGTTTGATTGCTTATCAGACTTTAACAGCTGGCTAATGTTTTCACCGTTGTCATAACTAGCCTTTATTTCTCTTGGTGTTTTCATGTCATTACCCTAATGAAGGTTTTTTTCTGGAGAAGATTTACTTACATTTTCTTTTTCCGCTTCATATGGTGCACGTTCAAGCCAATCTTCTTTTAAATAATAGTCGCCACTATTGAGATGTTTATATATTTTTTTCTTTATATATTTTATGTAAGATTTGTAGTCTTCAAGCCACTGTTTAACAATAATATCTCTGCCATTATTATCGCTATAACTCACCAAGTAATAAAGTACAAGTAGTGGTAGTCTATTGATTGACATTGTATTTCGATATTGACCTTGGTTTTTTGAGGTTGACATAATTATTTTATATATTAGTTCTTTTATTGTTATGCATGTTTCTTCGCCTTTATTTCCATCAATTTCTTGTATTGTTTTTATGATTTGTTTGCATATATCAAAACTAACATTAAAGGTGTCTTTGGTTTTTGTATGTATGTTTTTTTTGTCAATATCCATTATTTTTGGTTTAAATTCGGCATCACATATTGGGAGGCTATCAGCTATTTCATTGAATTCTCTAACAGTAATGTGTTGAGTCCCCTTAATATCTGCACCATAAGAGCAATTGAAATATTTATTTGTCGATAATCCAATTAATGATTGCATAAGTTGCTTTGCTGAATTTAAAGCATGCGATGTCATGATATCGTTACCGTTCACATCTATATCATGAAGATGTGCTAGCTTTTTTATGTTCTCGCCATACGCTTCTAAATCTTTTAAATTATCAGGTAAGCCTTTTTGGTTAGATATATTGTCTTTTGTATGATGGTTTCCATTTGTATGGGCAAAATCTAATCCAATTAAGTACATGTCGGCTATAGTCGTTCTATTTATAAATGCAGTTGCACCATTTGTACATGTTAAACCACCAAATCTTAATATGAAGTCTGAACTGAAATAATTGGCAAGATCTGACGTTTCTTGTAAAAAATAATATACATTATTGAATAAAGCAGGAATGCCAGGGTTTGTCTCAATGCTGCAAACTAAATCAATGTCTTTTAATGAGTGTTGTTCATTTAAATGTTTTAAATGCTCAGTTGCTAGATTTTGAAACTCTAATTCAAAATGTAAATCAGGTTTTAATTTTACATTTAATATAGTCGTGAGACTGCTTCCTGATGTTATGATGAAAAATTTATCTCTGTATTTTATAAGCGTTTCTAAATAGGTATCAAGTGATGGTCCAGCACCAATGACTACTACATTGGTTTTATCTTTTCCTATTCTTGTTTGGCCTAAGTTTATAATTTTATTTTTCGAATTTATATTTTCATTTGTGTTTAATAAACGTTGACCATCAGGCCCGATACGCTCATATATGAGCTTACTCATGTTATTGAAATCTTTTATGATTTCTTTTTCAGCTTCGTATTTCTCATGTATTGGGTTGTGATTGTAAATAAGTGTGGACGCTGTAATAGAAGGGAATAGCTTGAATAACTGAATTTTCACTTGGTTTTGAAAAACTTCATCACTGATATCGTCGCCTTTTACGGTAAAGGATATTTGATGTTTACTTTTTAAACTTGTCAAAATTCCAGTCCAATCAACTGTATATAACGATTCTTTTAGATTAGATAAATTTCTCTCTATAATCGTTATATGCCAAAAATTGCCTTTGTTACACAAAAGTTCTATGTGGTGGCCAAGGCCAACCCCAAATACGACTAAATCTGTGCACACAGGTTGTAACTGAGTCGATTGTTGAAAATGTTCGGCATAGCGTGAAACACAATTAAAAAATGGATGTCTTTTAATTAAATTGTTGATGTTGAGCTTTGATGGGATTGGTCGGTATTCATAGGTGTCTTTTAGTGACAAGTATCGTGTTACTTCATTTGTTGCAAATTCATATGCCCCTTCTGGGTAGACCGTTCTGCCATTTATTACCTTATTAAGGCGTTTTGTTTTTGCATCCATTGTTAACGCTACGTTTTGCGTAGAGTTAGAGATAAGTGTGTAAATGTCGGGTAAGTGCTTTTCAAAAAACGCCAAATTCTTCTTGTAGCGTTCGGTGATCCTAGTCTGTGCATCATCAATATCTGTGGTGTTCATAGGGGGATTCTTGACTTATTCCATTTGATTTTTAACGAAGCATTTATTATGCCACCTCTTTTAGAGCTGATGCCGACTCCTTTAATCGGTTGAAATAAATTTCTAAAGGTATTCGAAAATAGGCCGTTAAAGATACTGTGATTGAAAATTAGGGTGCAAAAACCTTAACCGAAGTAAACAAAGGAGGCAGTCATGCCACAAATTATTAATACCAATATTGCTTCTTTGAATGCTCAAAGAAACTTAAATAAGTCGCAGTCTGCTAACCAAACGTCACTACAACGTTTATCTTCAGGCTTAAGGATTAATAGTGCCAAGGATGATGCGGCAGGTTTGGCGATTTCCACCCGCTTTAATTCTCAAATTCGAGGCTTGAATGTAGCTGTTCGAAACGCAGGTGATGGTATCTCCCTTGCGCAAACAGCTGAAGGCGCCTTGGGCTCAATGAATGACAACTTACAGCGTATTCGTGAGCTGGCGGTACAGTCAGCTAACGCCACTAACTCTGATGTCTGATCGTGACGCACTTCAATCAGAGGTGTCGCAGCTATTAGCTGAAGTGTCACGTACCGCAGATGAAACCGACTTTAACGGTCGAAAATTACTCGATGGTAGCTTCAGTGCTACTTTCCAAATTGGTGCGAATGCAGGCCAAACCTTAGAAGTGTCCATTGCTGAATTAACGGCTGAAAAGCTGGGTTCAGCTAGCACAGCTGGTGTTACGGCTATTGGTAGCGATCAAGCATTATCAAATGGTGATTTAATTATTAATGGTGTTTCAATTGCGGCTTCTAATGCCGGTGATGATACATCGTCTACGTCAAACGCAGCTGCGTCTGCTATCGCTAAAGTTGAGGCAATTAACCGTCAGTCTGATGAGACAGGCGTAACCGCATCGGTTAACGAAAATGTGGTTTCTGGTGCCGAAATGGCAGGTGCGGGTACAACGGGTGTGTTATCGCTCAATGGGGTTGATATCGCACTAACCACGACCGCTTCAAGTAGCCAAACCCGTGCGGGCGTGGTTGAAGCGATTAATGCACTTTCTGAACAAACAGGTGTCATGGCGGTGAATACCGACTCTGACTCTGGTGGTGTTCAACTTATTGCGAAAGATGGCCGAAATGTTCAAATATCGCTAAGTGGTACATTAACAGCGGCTTCGACAGGTCTTGCTGCTGATGCGACAACCCCAGGGAACGCTGTGACTTACGAAGGTGGATACACCTTAGTTGCCGATGCAGCAGTGGGTAAAGTTGTAATTGATGGTGGTAACGGTACTGGTAAAGGTGATTTAGCCAATGCTGGCCTAGTTAAAGGTACTTATGATCGTGGTGTTGCATCCAGTGTGAGTGCCGTGAATACAAGTAATTTGCAAGCCACTACGGTTTCTGACACCACAGCCACAGGTTTGGGTAACAAACTAGCCAGTGTGAATGATAATGCCACCTTGTTAGGAGGCGACAGTATTGTACGTGATTTGGCATCTAATGCGGCGGCCTCTGCAGTAGCCCTTGTTAATGACTTTGTGGTAACCACATTCACACCAGCAGGTACAGCAACATCAACCCTGGTTGCTATTGCCAGTGATACCTCTGTGGCATCTGCCGCGGATGTACTTAATAGTGTTGCAGGTGTGAATGCATTTGAGCGTATTGAGTTCCAAGTTACGGACTTTAACCCACTATCAGGTGGCAGCACGCTTTATATTGCTAACCAATCTATTTCATTACCTGGTGACATTTCTGGTGGTTCTTTTGTTGAAACTTCGGCGCGCTTACAGGCGTTGGTTGATGCGATTAACAGCACCAGTTTCTCAACAGATGTTAACGTCACGGCAGAGCTTAATCAGGCAAAAGACGCCATAAATATAGTGATGGATAATGGCACTGGCGTGAGTAAAAAAGTGGGCGTAAGTACGGGGGCGACATTAGCCGCAGAGACAGTTTCTGGTGCGCTTACGATTGTTGCTGGTTCGGCTGCTGCAGGTAATGTCTTTGTTGGTAACATAGCCTTTAATGCATCAGGCACGACGGACTACGTTGATATTGCTGCCCATACAGCAACCGCAGGTGCTGGTGGTATCTTTAATGGCGGTACATACACTGGTAGTAGCTACGGCAATGATGGCCTAGCTACAACAGGCACAAATGAATTAAGCGTAACGGTGGATGATGTATCGTTAGGTGCGATTACCGTGGCAAATGGTTCAACGGTAAGTGATACCGTTAATGAAATTAATACCGCATTTGGTGCTAACGGTGTGAATGCTTGGGAAGACATTACCCTTGTATTTGATGCTAATAATCTAAATGCAGGTGATACGATTTCTATCGGTGTCCTTGGTAGTGCCGCGAACGGTGTGAGTGTTGCTGCAACCGATGATGATGCCAGTGGTACTGCAGGCGTTGGCGGTGTCGATGCTAGTGAATTAGTTGACTCATTCAATAACACTGATTTTAGTGCGCAAAACATTGACGTTGCGGCATCATTAAATGCAGCAGGGCAGCTAGTTCTTAAATATCCGTAATTCGTCTGGTGGTGACTTAGGCATGGTCGTGTCTAACGGCGAAGGCCGTTCATTACAGCAGGCAACTACGGGTAACCTTGTTGGTGCAGTAGAGCAGAAACTATCAGGTGAGATTGCTTATTCATCAGCAAAAGGTGAAAAAGTTGAAATTACGTCCGCTGCTACTTCATCTGGTGAATTGTTCGCCGGCACATCAAATAGTTCTTCATTTGCAGGTGTGAATGGCCTAGATGATGGTGACGTGTTGATCAACGGCGTGAGTATTGGTGCAGCCAATGTGAAAGCCGATACCGCCAGTGCTGAGTTTGCATCGGATGGAACAAAAATATTGTCTAGCTCCAAGGAGCTATCAGCCATTGCTGTCGCCGCCTCTATCAATGATGTGTCTGCAGAAACGGGTGTTCAGGCAACTATCAACCCAACAGAAGTGGTTGGGGGTGACGGTACTAATAATAATGCAACGACACTGGCTGAGTTTGAAGTGGGTGATGCTGCTGAGATCTATATCAATGGGTACTCTGCTGGTACGGTAACGCTTCAGGACGACGGTACAGGTGCAATTGATACCGATCGTGCAAAAGCCGATGCTTTAAGTGTTATTAACTCAGTAGCTGGTAAAACGGGCGTTGAGGCAATTGATAACGGTGTGTCATTGAGTATGTCGGCAGAAGATGGTCGTAATATTTCGATCGCCATTGATGATAAGTCGGGTGCAAACGCATCGATCGGTGCCTTGTTCGGAATGGATGCCGCAAAAGCAGGTATTGGTGAGTCCACGTTTGGTAACGAGCCTGCGGATACCAACAATGGTATTAGTGCAGAGAGTGCCACTTACGAAACGACTTACGGCACAATCCGTTTAGAGTCTGCTGGTGAATTTACTATTGAAACTGGCGCAGAAGGGGCGGATGAGCTGGCCGCGCTGGGTCTATCTGAAGGTAAGTTTGGTGGTGCGGTTGATGGCCAGTTCCTAACAGAGATTGATATTTCAACCTTTGAAGGCGCAACATCAGCACTGACAGCAATTGATAACGCCATTGGTGCGATTGCGAGCCAGCGAGCTAACTTAGGTGCGATACAAAACCGTATGGAGTCGACTGTAAGTAACTTGGCGATTACGTCAGAAAACTTATCAGCAGCCAACTCTCGTATTCAAGATGCTGACTTCGCGGCCGAAACCGCTGAGCTATCACGTACGCAGGTGCTACAGCAGGCCGGTATTTCGATCTTAGCTCAGGCGAACCAGGGACCTCAGCAGGTGCTTTCTTTACTCGGATAAGTTAGGTAATACGCCAGTGTTAGGGTTCGCCCTACCACTGGCGGCGTAAGCAAGAACCTAATTTTAAGAGAGGTGTAATATGAATGAAATTAAAGCGCAAAACTCAGCAGTATTAGCTGCTCAGTCGCTCTCTTCAGCACCTCAAGTTCCAGTATCAAAGCCAAAAGCTGAGGTAAAAGCAGAAGCAGTTAAAGCGGAGCAGGAAAGCGGCAAGGTAATGCCCCCTAATGCGCAACAAACTGCCGAAGCAAGGAGCGTTGAGGTAAAAGAGGCGGTATCTAAGTTAAATGAGTATGTGCAAAAAACTCAGCGAGATTTAGATTTCCAGCTTGATGAAGACAGTGGAAAGACAGTGATTAGAGTCTATGACCGACAATCAGAGCAGCTGGTTCGCCAGATTCCTGATGAGGTTGCTCTAGAAATGGCAAAGAAATTGAATAGTGAAGAACCAACGTTGCTTTTTAGCGCTCAGGTTTAGCTACTCGTTTCACGCTAACACATCAGATAAGGGTGTTAGAGGATGTAAAACAAACCGGTTCAGCGTCTAGCTTAAACAGTGAAAACCAAGAACTAGCGCGTTATAGCTAAATCTTATAGCCCGAAATTAAAGTATTACCTGATACCGCCGTTAAATGGGGTATCGGGTTTTGCTTTATGTGACCCACAGATGTGAATAGACCAAAGTCGGAGGCTCCATGGCTGCTATTGAATCCTTAGGTATAGGCTCAGACCTTCTTACGAGTGATTTAGTTGATAGCATCATTAATGCTGATAAAGCGGCAGGTGAGTTGCGTCTAAATACTCAACAAGAAATTATTGACGCCAAAATTTCGGCTTATGGTGAAGTGCAAAGCAAATTGTATGATTTCTCGGAAGCCATTGTCGCGCTTTCAGACCCAACAAAAATAGGCGCAACAAACGCAACCTCTTCAGACGACTCTATTTTAACCGCAACTGCAAATTCGTCAGCGCCAGCGGGAACCTACAACGTAGAAGTACAGCGTACGGCTAAAGCGCACTCGTTAGTCTCTAAGTCATATTCAAGCGTGACGGAATCCGTTGGCAAGGGGACATTGACATTTAACCTTGGCACCACAAGTTACTTAGGTGGCGGTGGCTATGACGAATTTACGGCCAACCCAGATGCTGGTACTGCAACCATTACAATTTCAGATGGTAACAATAGTTTACAAGGTTTGAGAGACGCCATTAATAATGAAAACTTTGGTGTGAAAGCCTCAATTGTAAACGATGGTAATGGTTATGTTCTTCAGTTGACGAGTGAAAGCACAGGTGAAGACTTTAGTATGGAGATTATTGCTAAGGATGAAAACAATGCATTAGCGGCTTCAGGCTTGTCGGCTTTTGCTTATAATAAAAATCAAGACACACCAGGTTCTAATTTAACCGAAACCCAGCAAGGTGTTGATGCGTTAATTAGTGTAAATGGGTTATCGATTAGTCGTTCGAGTAACGAAATAACAGAGGTTATTGATGGTGTCACCTTAAGTTTAAAAGGTGAAGATGTCGGTAATAATGTGTCCATCACTATTGGTCCAGATGTTACGGGTATTTCTGAAAAAGTTCAGGCTATGATTGATAGCTATAATGAATTTCAAGACTTATACAAAAACTTAACCAAATTTGATGATTCGTCTAGCTCTGGCAGCTTACTACTTGGCGATAGCACGTTACGTTCAATCAATACTCAAATTAAAGGCATTATGACCAGTACAGTAGGCGGAATAACAGGTACGAATTTTCGGTCGTTCAGTGAACTGGGTATTTATACAGATCAAAATGACAGTTTTAAATTGAAATTTGATGCGAATTTATTTTTAAAAGGTTTAAACGAAAGTCGCGAGTCCGTTATAGGTGTTTTTGCAGATCAAGGTTTAACAACAGACGCAAATATTCGTTTTTTAAATGAATCGATTAATACAAAGCCAGGTGAATATGCTGTCAATATCACTCAACTTGCAACTCAAGGGGGTTATGAAGGTGGTAGCTTATCGTCACTAGACTTTATGTCGCCAGTATTAATCAATGAAGCAAATAATAGTTTTTCGATTAACTTAAATGGCCGCACAGCTGGTGTGACCTTAAGCCAAGGTTCCTATGCAACTGGAACTGAATTAGCATCAGAAATACAATCTCAGATTAACAGCACAAAAGATTTCAAAGACAGAGGTTACAGCGCCAGTGTTGCTTATGATGCTACCAATAAATCATTTAACATAACGTCTAACTCTTACGGTGCATCCTCACAAGTATACTTTTCATCCGTAGATAGTAATACGGCTAATACCCTTGGTTTTACCAATCGTGGCGAAGGTGAGTTTAAAGGTGTTGCACTAAGCACCTTGAATAATGAGTACTTTAATGGTTTTGGCCCTTCTACTATCGGTGGAAATCGTAGTATACCGGAAGATGAAGGCATTAATTTTTCAAGCTCTAATGCCTCGTTTTCTATTAGTTTAAATGGTGCGCCCGCTGAAGCGGTAACAGTAAACTTAAATGCAGATGGTTTAGATTTAAACGGCGATAATGTTTACGGTGATCGTAAAGATACGTTGCAAGCTATTCAAACAGCTATTGATGCAACCGCATTAAACGGCAGTGTAGTGGCGAGCTTTGATGATAGCGACAAATTAATTTTTACCTCAAGTAACCCAAGTGCAACAGACTCAATTGAGATAACAGCTGTCGGCGGAAATACCTCCGACTTATTGTTAGGTTTGGATGCAACCGATGGTCCTCAAGTCAATGGCAAAGACCCTGGTTTAACTTTTGGTTCTAATGTTGAGTTTCAAGTAACACTTGAAGGCACAGATAGCGCAAATACTGTTAGCTTACCTGCTGGTACATATTTAAATGGTAATGACTTAGCAACGGCTATTCAGGCGGCGATTAATACAGACCTTGCAGGTGACGCGAACTTAAGCAGTATGATTTTTGGTGCGACAACCGCAGAGGGCACACGTGATATTTCAACAAACATTGATTTTTCAACGACTAATGCGGGTTTTACATTAAACGTAAATGGGAATGAGCAAAATATTTTATTAGATGCAGATAGCGGTAATAATATTACAGATATACAAGCGAAACTAGATGCCGCTTATGGTGCTGGTGTTGTTACGGCACAACTAGGTTCTGGTAACGGGTTAGAGCTTGTGACCAATACAGCGGGTCATGAGCAATACATACAAGTTGTCAATGACGGTCAAGGTGCGGTAACCACAGGCGGTGCTGTGATCGGTGCTGGTCTCGATTTTAGTGGTGCAAATAATGCGACTTTTGATTTGGTTGTAGATGGCATTACTTTAAATGTTGATGTTAATACCAATGCCAGTACAGGAGATAAAACAGATTCGTTAGGTGCTGTTCAGCAAGCAATTGATTTAGCTATTTTAAATAATGGCCAATTCCAGGCGGGTGATATTGTCGCTAAGCTTGATGGTGCAGATCAAATTTATTTTGAAACCGTCTCAAGAAACGGCGTGAAAACAGCCGCCACATTTGGCAGTAACGCTGCAATTGAAATTCAAAATACCAATGCTAATGCACAAGCCTCACTTGGCTTGCCGGGTGTTAATACGTCATATAGCGGCGGTTTTGATGCACTTGGTATTAATGATGACATTACGTTTGGTTCTGATATTACAGCCGATGTTTCATACGAATATGATTCAGAAAGTGATAAAGGCAATTTAGTGATTAATATTGGTGGTACCGGCACGACTGTCGCATTTTCTAATGTTGATGCTGCCGCTATTTCATTCTTAGGTATACACGAACCAGATGGCACCGAAAATAGCATCGACACGGGAAAAGATGTGGAAGGCACAATAAATGGTGTTGAAGCGAAAGGTAATGGTCAATTTCTAACGGCTCAAAATGGCAATAAAGCGGCTACAAACGGCTATTATGTTGCTGATCAATCCGATGTTATTAATGGCCCTGTTGTCATTGATGGCACCAATGATACATTCACAATCGAATTAGATGGTTTCGAGTCTGTCATTACACTTGCACAAGGTACCTATGGCACAGGGGCGGCGTTAGCTACAGCAGTACAAGATGCTATAGATAACAATGCAGCTCTTAAAGCTGAAGGCTTAAAAGCAAAAGTAGATTTTACAAGTGATGCAACATCTGCGGCATTTGGCACAATTGGTATAATCTCTAATAGCACGGGGGCTAACTCTAGTGTGCTGATTAAAGATGTTTCAAATGCTGCTTCCACAGCATTAGGGTTTGTTGTTGGTCAGGGTGATGGTGAAGTGGGAAAAGCTCAAGATGGTAATATTGATGATGCCAGTGGTATTCGTTTAAAAGTTGAAGGTGGGGCGTTGGGTGGTAGAGGAAACGTAACCTATGTAACAGGTATTGCTGATCAGTTAAAAGATTTACTGCAGGGTATTCTTGATCCTAATAGAGGTATTTTGACCACAAAATTTGATACGCTCGATCAACAAAACCTAACACTAGAAGAAGATCGAGAAAGTTTTGAAGCACGTGTATCGGCCACAGAGGCACGATTAAAAGCACAATTTTTATATAACGATAGTATTATAGCGACGTTAAAGACAACTGAGAATTTTCTAACTCAACAGTTTGAAGCTATGGCTAATGCAAATAGAGGTTAAGAGCTCTAGATAAAATGGCAGTAATACAGGGGTTAAATTAACATTAATACTAATTAATCCCTGTTAATAATTGATTGGTATTAATTAGGGGATGCATGAATATTCGATTTATTTTTAGTTGTTTAATATTATTTAGCATCTCATTCGCATGTCAATCTAATGATTTATTAAAAGTTGCCATTCCACCTGCGGGTTATCCTCCATATATTATTATTGATGATGATCATATCAATGGTATTTTAATTGAAACACTGAAACATGCTGCTCAAGCATCTAATTTAGAACTAGAATTTATTTATGCGTCAGAACAGCATGCGCGAGATTTGTTGGATGCTAAAGAGATTGATGTGAGAATGGAGTCGCCGGGGTTTGTTGATAATCCTAAAAACTATCTTTGGAGCGACCCAGTCACCAGTATTAAGGATCTGTTTGTTTTTCATCGACTAACACCTAACGTATTTGAGCATGACGAATCACTAGCGGGATCAGAAATAAATACCCATATCGGTTATGCTTATCCAACTTTACAGTTACGATTTGAAAACGGTCAATTAAAAAGAAATGATTTTAAAACTGAAAGAGCCATGTTGTTTGATTTAATTGAAAATCAGAACGGTGTTAGTAAGGCTGCCGTAATGGATCAATATGTAGTGAAGTACTTAATGTTAAATATACCCACATTAAAATCAAATTTAGTGCTATCCAGGAGACACATTGATTATAAATATTTACATTTTCAATTTAATAAATCACTTAAGATGCGACAAATTCTAACTAAGCTTAACTTTGAAATTAAAAAATTTAAAAGAAGTGGTGCTGTTGATAAAATTATAAAAAAGAACGTAAGTGGCATATGAAAATATGCCACTCGATGCTTAAATTCGATATATTTATTTAGCCATAAGCGGGTTGCAGTTTTTGATTAAAACCTTACCTTCAAGTAAGGCACCTTTTGAATACTCTCTAAAATGGCAGGTGTTTGTTTCAGCATCATAACTTTCAAGCCATAAATTATCATTTTTCCAAGTGGCCATCATATGCTGATGGCCATCAGGTACGGTAACGGTCATGACACCGCCCCAGTTTTTAACAAATACTTGTTGAAAGTGAAAAAAGTACAAAGCGCTGCCGATAACAAAAATACACACAGCGACAATCCCTGCGGGTTTCCATTTGTTTAACTTAACACCTAATACATATAAAGATGTCATTGTAAGCGCAAGCACAAGTACCCAATAAAAATATGTAATCATAATCGTTCCTCCTGTGAATGTATGGCTATAGTAACCAATTAAAATATCTCTTGCACCTATCTGCATTTATATAAGCAATATTCATGTATTGCCTCGTCAGGTAAAACGCTGCGTCTTATTATTGTGTATTGAGACTCATGTATTAAGGCATTACTCTGGTGGCTAGATGGTATTAGGCAAGGTAAATGTTAAAACTTTCTGTTCTCGATCAATCAATTGCACGCAGTCGAAATCAAGGGACTCAAGCATTAAGTGAAACGTTAGAGATGGCGCAGTGGTGCGAATCACTTGGTTATGAGCGATTCTGGGTATCTGAGCATCATGCTTTTCCATCAGTAGCAGGTTGTGCACCTGAGGTTTTACTGGCGGCTATTGGCGCCGTGACTCAGTCTATTCGATTAGGTTCTGGCGGTATTATGTTGCCGCACTACAGCCCTTATAAAGTGGCTGAGGTATTCTCATTATTATCAAACTTATACCCAAACCGTATGGATCTTGGTGTTGGCCGAGCACCAGGAGCCGATATGGAGACTGCAAAAGCGCTTGCAACCGATGGTCGACCTAAATTTGAAGCATTTCCTCAATTGGTAGAGAGGTTAAGCGAATATTTATGGCAAGAGCAAACTCAGCCATTGGTTTGCCCTAAGCCTGCTGAAGATATTCCGCTTTGGATGTTAGGTTCAAGCCCTGATAGCGCAAATTTAGCGGCCGAGCAAGGTTTGCCGTATAACCTTGCTGCATTCATTAATCCTCAAGTACAACCCAGTTTTATGAGGCACTACCGCAAACAATTTAAACCCAGTATGTTATGTCATAAGCCATATTGCATGTTAACCATCAGCGTATTCTGTGCGCAAACTCAAGCGGAAGCAGAGGCTTTAGCAAAGGCATTCGATATAAATTTCTATCGATTTGTAACAGGGCAAACACAAGGTGCATTTTTAACCCCTGAAGAAACCATGTTATATCCAGTTACACCACAATTAGTGGACTTTATGAAAAGCAGAGCCCAGTTAAGAGCAGTTGGTACGCCAAGGCAAGTTAAAGAAAAAATAGTTAACATTGCCCAGCAGTTTGAATTAGATGAGGTGATGATAGTAACTAATATGTACTATCTTCAAGATAGAAAGCGAAGCTTTGAACTGGTTAAAAATAGTTTTTAAGCATATTTTTACAGTAGGCCCTGAGGATGTAAGCCATTCTGTGTAACCGCCAGTTTTAAATGTAATCTTTCAAACGGTCTTCGAACATGATCATAAATCGGTTCAAGGCCGTTTTCCAGTTTCTTATCGGCATAGTCCACTTTTCCGAAGCTTGTCGTACCGCAAGGTAAACCACTTTTTTAGCCGACTCTTCTGTTGGAAATACTTTTCGTTTTTTCGTCGCTTTTCGAATAACGCTGTTCAGAGATTCAATGGCATTGGTTGTGTAAATGGCTTTTCTGATATCAGCAGGATAGTTAAAAAGCGTATTTAAATTCTCCCAGTGATTACGCCAAGATCGGCTGATTTGTGGATATTGACCATCCCACTTCTCACTAAAATCAGACAGTGATTGCAAGGCACTTTCCTCAGTCGCGGCCTGGTAAATTTTCTTTAAATCAGCGGTGACGGCTTTGTAATCTTTCCAAGGAACGTACTTCACTGAGTTACGAACCATGTGCACGATACACAGCTGAATTTGCGTTTCTGGATAGACGGCATTGATAGCATCTGGAAAGCCCTTCAGGCCATCCACGCAAGCAATGAGAATGTCTTTCACACCACGATTCTGCAGCTCAGTCAGAACATTTAGCCAGAACTTAGCCCCTTCGTTTTCAGATAGCCACATGCCCAATAACTCCTTGTGGCCTTCCATGTTGACGCCTAAGGCAAGGTAAACTGATTTATTGATCACCTGTTTGTCCTGACGAATTTTAAGCACGATGCAATCAAGATAAACAATGGGATACACCGCATCTAATTCACGAGATTGCCATTCAATCACTTCTTCAATGACCGCATCAGTGACTTTTGAAATTAGGCTTGGAGAGGCATCTGCGTTATACAGTTCTTTAAACGTTTTAACGATTTCTCGTGTGGTCATGCCTTGGGCGTATAAAAATAAAATTTTATCGTCCATCGAGGTAAACCGAGTCTGATTTTTCTTTACTAATTTAGGATTAAAAGAGCCTTCGCGATCCCTAGGGGTATCTAGTTGAAACTGGCCATCTTCGGTGCGTAAAGTTTTACTGGTGGTGCCATTGCGGCTATTGGAGTTAGAGGATTCTTCATTCCGTTCATAACCAAGGTGCTCATCAAGCTCAGTATTTAAAGCCCGCTCAACTGTCACTTTAGTGAGCATCTGACGAAATTCATTAAGGTCTTGTTCTGTTTTAATACCCTTTGCCGCTTCGCGGGCAAAGGCTTCTAGTGCTTCTTTGTTCATTGCTGCCTATCCTTAGCCATTTCTGGCTTTGATGATAAGCAGTTACACAGATTTATCTACAGCCTCTAGGCCCTTAATAATAAGGCCGTTTATATCTTGCTCTGACATACCTTCAATATGAATTTTTGTCACAATATTGTCTGTTTTGGTATCCGTTAGATAGATCACAGAATTCTTTAAATCAATTGCGAGCTATCCATCTCCGTTATGGGTTCTAAATAATGCTGTTTTTAATGGCTGATAGGTAACAGACACATCTTTAATCGTCGTACAAATTAAATTTGCGTATTCATTTTTTTGATCTGTTTTTTTAAGGCCCATTATATGCTTTGGATAATCTCTCATATCAACTGAAAATCCAATTGATTCTTTTGTAATGCTATAGATTGTAATTGAGCCTTTATCTTTGAAGCTTATTGGCAGTACATCGCCGGTGTTTAAGTGTGACCCTTTTAATGACTTTATGGGCAGCTTTAATCGAGTAATCGTATTAGGTTGAATTTCAATATTGGCACCTAAATAATTTTGGTTTTGATTGCTAGGTGTTGTAGCAATAGCATAGGTACACATAAAGCTTGTTAGTAAGATTAAAAGGCATATTCGAAGCGCTATTGTCTTTGAATAAATTATTAAGGTATTTAAGTCTCTGTACTAAATAATGCGCATATCATAGTCGAGTGAACGTGCTTTACAATCTTAGTATGTATAAGTGTTTGGTAATCCGGATATTTATATTTTTCTTTAAATCGAAGTTTACTTGGTACACTGATGAAAAACTAAGAGTAGGTGGTGTGCCTGCCTCTTAGTTTTATAGTGTAAGTGGTGATGTATGCTAGAGATTAATAGCCTAATCTCCAGCCTTTTCTAGAATAGTAAAGATTAGGGCTTGAGCTTGGGGTTTTAATTGTTTTAACACTCTCGTCTTCATCCACCTGCCAGCTTGAATTTTCAATCAGGCCTAACGTGGTTTTGTAGTGAGGTTCAATCAGTGAGTTAATTGATGTTGACGACAAAAAGTTATAAGCATCAACAATAGCCGCACCTGATTGAGATGAGGTATCGATAACACGACTTTTAGAATTAATCCCAGCATTTGCAAGGTTAGCAATATAAATATCCCCATCAGACTCTGTACTAATAATGCCATTGTCTTTTATATCGATAACAATAGGGCTAGCAACCGACTGACCAATATTCAGTTTACCTAGTATTGTTAGGTTATTACTTGTGATGTTTACAGATGTCAGATCATTCGATACATAGTCATCAATCGCGTTAAATATGTACCCCGCATCTGATTGAATCAATACGTCGCCTTTAGCGTTTATCGCGCCTAAACCAATATTTCCGGTCTGTGATGTTAATGAAATGTTACCAAAATCAGAGTTTAATGTTGCAAGCTTGGACATCGTAATATCTGTAACAGCATTAAGGTTTATATCTAACCCTGTGGATGTAATATTTTTCTTAATATTGATGCTATTTGCATTAATATTGGCATTACCAACTAGAGTAATAGATTCGTTGAGGACTAAGTCGCTGGCACTAAAAATATTTAAATCTTGTAGCGCGATATTTGAGCCTATTTCACCAATAGTAATCTCATCACTGTAGATATTAAGGTCGTAGGTTCCATCGATTGTGCTATCACCAAAATTGACGATGACAGGTTCTTCTGCACTGCCAAATGTCATATCTTTATATAAGTTAATAGCATTCACATTTGAAAAGTTATATCCGAAGGTGGAGCCTATAAGTTTAATGTCACCATGTAAGTTGAGGGTGCCTGCTTGATCAATTATTAGGTCAGTTACTGTACCATTGGCACCAATGTTACCCAAACTCAAACTACCACTGCCGGTATCAAAAGTAATTGAGCCTACAGCATTCAAATTAACACCAGACAAGTTTAAGTCCTGGTTTTCGGTTGTAAATGCTAAGGGCTCTAGTAGTGTCCAATCCCAATTTCCTAATATACTTAAACCACGTTGACCAATAATGTTCGGGCGGTCAACCATGTGCAAAGTACCTTCACCATTGAGTGTTAAAGACGATAAAGGGTCGATATCACCAAATTTGTATAAATACACACTTTCATTGCTAGCATCGAGTGTTAAGTGTTTTGTACCATTAATAGATGGGGGCGCAATAGTTGAATTTAAGTAAACGAGGCCCGTTTTATTTTCAGTGTCAGTGTATTGTTTTTCATCAAGAAAATTGATGTTTCCCTTAATTGTTAAGTCGTTCTGTAAGTTGATCGACTTAGTAAATAGACTGATATTTTCACTTGAAATTAAATCACCCCATAGGTTTAAATTTGTTGAATAGACTAAATTATTAGCGTCAGATGAGTTTTTTATGGTGATATTTTTTGCATTAATATCATCGGCATCCACTGTATCAGCAATGATGGTGATATCGTTATTACTGGATAATGTTGTATTTTTTAAGTTAATTATATTTTTAGATTCAAACTTACTGTTCGTTTTTACTGAAACAGAGCCAAGTCCTGTGGCAATGATTGAATCTTCGGCTATATAATCGCCTGATAAAGACTGAGTTGTATTACTACTTGTTAACGGTGAATTTTCTAATGTTATAGCTTTTGCATTACGAATGCCATTTAGGTCGAATCCACCTGTACCGCTATTGATATTAATTGCTTTTTGATTACTGTTAATACTGCTTGATACAATAAGAGGACCGGACTTACTTGTTAAACTAAATGCGTCTGTGCTGCTATTTGATAGTTTAATAATGGATGAATTTATTAATAATGATTCAGTTTCAAAAAAAGACCCTGTAGCATTTAGTGTTGTGAATTTATTAATGTTAACGTTTTCAGCTGAAATATTACCTATACTAATTTCTGATGTATTAATATCATTACCAGTGAATATAAGGTCGTAATCAGATGCATTAATGTCAAAATTTTCAAGATTAAGCGTAGTTAGCCCTGAAATATTGAGATCCCCCGTAACATTGATTGTCGATCTATGATTAGCCTCCATATTGCTTGATGTATATGATGTTACGGATAATTTTTTTGTTTTTAAATTCCCGCTTATTGATAAGGCCGAATCATCATCATTGATATGTATATCTACGGAGTTAAAACTTTCGGAGTTTTCATCCATAGCCATATTTTTTAAGTCTATCTCAGTGAAATATTTATTGGAATTACCAAAAGTTATATTAGTACTTTCTGAACCAAGGGTATTGAATATAGGGTTTTTAAAGTTTATTTTGTCACCGATAAAGCTCGTGTCTTTTGAGACGTTTATAAGAGTATTCTCAGTATTATTTGAATCTATAGTAAATTCATCTAGGAAATTATAGTTTCCACCTAATGTTATGGCACCAGAGGTAATGTCTATGTTATTGATTTTACCTATATTATTTATATTGCTTTCAATTCCTCCCACTAATACGTTATCACCTTTGACTCTTAGGTTTACATTATGGTCAGATATTAATGAAATATCTTGAGATCTAAAATTGTTTCCTGCATCAATTAATATAGAATTTTGATCTGCGTCAGAAACACTCAAATCTAAATTCCCATTGAAGGTGATGGATTCTTTAGCTTTTAAATTGTCAGATATTGAAATGGAGCCATTATTATTGGTTGTACTTAATGTTATATTTTTTAGCCCACCGATGCCGCCAATTAAACTGTACTTGTTTTCTTGTCCAGTTAATTCTTTTGTAATTATATTAGATCCTGAGAGTTCTAAGTTCAGATCGGTACTGTAAATTCTTCCAGTAACGATAATGCTTTTATCAGACTCAATATTTAAGTTTTTAATGATGTTTTTTTCTGATGCTATAATGTCATTTTGTATATCTATTGCTTCATTGGCTGAAATTTCCTTATGGATTCCGCAGAAATTAAATTTGGGATTTTAACGTTTCCTGTAAACAAGCCCGATAAATCTGAGCTGTTTAACGTTACCATGCCATTGTTACTTACTAAGCTACCATGATCTGAAAGGCTGTTGTTTTTTATGGTTAGATTTTGATTGCTAGGGTTTATGGTGTCAGTGGTGAACCCTATTGCTAGCCCGGGTAGCGTAATAGAACCCGCTGATGTTTGAGTGTTTAATGATAGGAGTGCATCATTACCGGTCGAGTTATCTTGAACATTACCGGTTACGTCGATATTTTCGCTATAAAAGGCAATGTATTGTGTGTCATTAGCAATATCTAAATTGCCTAAGGTGATTTTTCCTGTACCTGCCCCTGAGGTAGGGTCTGTTAGTAGCACGTTATCGTCATTAAGCCCTAGTGAGAATGTGGTAGCTAAAAACCCTTGTGTATCAATGACTGCATTTTGTCCAAAGGTAAAGCCATTGTTGTTAACTAAAAAAACAATGACCATTGGCTTTAATTGTGCCGAGTATTTGTGATGCACTTAAATCATTTATTTGATTAACTACAACAGAGTCTGAGTTCATTTGATTAAATATAACACTTTCGTCACTGGCTATATTGAATGTATCCCATACCATTTCAGTATTATTTACATGTGATATATTAATATTTGTTGTATTGCCGTCTATACCTATTATTCCACCAGAGCTATCTGAATTACTTAATGTTGGTGATGCGTGAATGTACGAACTATTAACGCAAGCAACAGCGATTGCTAAAACAGTGACAGAGAATGGTAATTTCTTAGATGGATAGCTCATATTAAAATCCTCTATCAAAGTTAAATAGCACTTCGAATTTATTTGCGCTGGATTCACCTGCGTCTTTTAATGGCATGGCTAATTCAATTTTACTACTAAATTTACCGTCTTTTATAAATTCTGCATATCCGCCTATAGATGCCATTTCGGCTTCGCCTAGTACATCTCGGTTGGGCTCTAAGCGCTTTCCTTTGCCGTAATCAAAAAAAGCTGCTAATTTTAAACTGCTGATGGGTAAAATAAACTTACTGGCATTGGCTTTTCCTGAGATCTCTAAGGTGGCAATGGATGATCGATCACCACTAAAATCAGATGTGCTATAACCCCTTACAGAGCTTACACCGCCTAAATTTGACAATTCAGATGATAATAAAAGATCATCTGTATGTTGAAATCTCAACTTGGTGAGTAGTTGGTAAGGACCAATAGCTTGGTTGCGCATGAGTATGAGGTTGTATTTGGTAAAATCCATTGGCGCTTTATTTAGCGATGTACCGGTGCGGCTGATTTTTGCATCATTATTATCATGTGCACCTGCAACGCCTGGTAGCCCTCTGTGTATATCTAACTGTACGGCACTGGCAGATGGACTACCAATATGGTCATTCCATTGTAAGGTTGAAGTGACAGTGGCAATTGTCAAACTATCTTCAATTTGTGCACGATTATTTTGAAAGCTTGTGGCTTGTTTTTTACTTAAGGTTAAGCCGCCGTTTAGCTGCAGATTATTTTTTAAAATAAAATGTTTGCTGATACCTACATAGGTTGTGTCAGCTTCACCATCAATTTTTGCTAATTTAAAATCTCCCCCTACCGAGTACTGTGATTCTTGGTAGCCAAATCGTGTGATAATCCCGTGACGAAAAAATTGACTAAGCCAGCTGGTAGTGAAATAAGGCGACCACCTAAACGAATAATTAGCACCAATGTATAAACTGTTAGCGGGGTCTATTGTGGCCAGTAAATTTAAGCTAAGTCGATCGGCCATATCTGCGATGTTATATACATCAGCCGATAACATGCCACGCATGGACCCTGTGTATTCGCTGCCATAGTTATCAAAACTAAAATTAAAATCCGTTACTTTTTCTTCTGTAACAAAAATATCAATTTGTGTGTTACCAATATCATCCCCTTGCCTAAATTGAGATTTAACAGTGACACCAGGGTATTGGCTGAGCTCCAATAGTGATGATTCGAGCGTTGATATATGCGTAGGCTGACCAATGATATCTTGAAAAGGACGTGTTAAGCGTTCGCCAGAATAATGGTCTTGTTTATGGGCGGTAACTTTTTCAAGCTTCCCATACACTATATCTAGATAAAGCGTATTATTTTTAACACTTTGCTCAGGAAAATAGACTTTAGATAATATGTAACCTTTTGAGCGGTAATAATTAGTGAGCTGATCTGATAATTGATGGAGACGGTCAATGGTATAGCGTTGATTATTTTGCTTTAAATCGGCAGCGATTAAGGCTTCAATTTGTTCATGATTAATTTCGTTAGGCTGGTTTTCTTTTAATTTGGCGATATCAAAATTACGTATGGTAACGACAGGATTAGAATCCTCTCTGTTACTGCTTTGTACATCTTTGTTTTTGAATACGGCCGAATCATCACTCTCAAAATAGTGATTGATAGGCTGAGCATTAACATAACAGCTCATTGTACTAATAACAAAAAGATATAAGGGTAATTGATTTCGAACGGTTGGCCAGCTAGTCACATCACGATCCTGTAATTAGTACTAACGAACAAATATGAAAAGTGGAGAGATGATATAAAAAGCATCCTGCCTTTATGAGTAAGACGTCATATCTTACAAACGACTTTTCAGAAATCCTTGCTGTTAGTCGATGGATTTGCTATCAATGCCGCCTGAATATTCTCAACGCAATTTCATTAGCAAATCGTAAAATTTGACGCAGTATATAGACTGAAAATTTGCTTTTCAAACTAAATTACAAGGAGTAAGACGTGGTTAACATTGGAATGGAAAAACTCATTGAAAAGCTAAGCCCTTTGATGAAACTCTCGCTTGAAGAAGCTGCTCAGTTAGCGGTTTCGCAAGGGCATTTTAATATCGAAATTGAGCACTGGGTCCTTGCAATATCAAAACATCCCCATACCGATCTATTAGAGCTGATTAAAAAGAACCCTGATTCTGATGAAGGAATCCTTATAAATCAGCTTGTAAATACAGTGCATGACTTTCAGTCGGGTAATACTCGCTCTCCAGCATTTTCAAAAAATTTACTTGAAGCATTAAATGATGCTTGGTTGGTTTCGTCAGTTGAATTTGATCGCCAAGATATCACGTCAGGCCATTTACTTATTGCAGTACTAAAGCATGGTGGCTTGTTGCATCAGTTAGGTCGCTCATGCCCTGAATTTTATAAGTTGTCAGTTAATGAGATAGAAAGACTGGCAGATAAAGTTATTGGCTCAACAAGTGAAAGCGCTGTTTTAGCAGAGGCCGGTGCAAATACGATACAAGGTCAAAATCAAAACATACACGCGGCTCACCTAGATCGATACACGCAAGATTTAACGGCAAAAGCGGCTCGCGGTGAAATTGACCCAGTTATTGGCCGTGATGCAGAAGTCAGGCAGTTGATCGACATCTTGCTTAGACGCCGACAAAACAACCCCATTCTGACAGGTGAGCCGGGCGTCGGTAAAACAGCCGTTGTTGAGGGTTTGGCTAATCGTATTATTGGAAATGATGTGCCAGACCCGTTAAAAGGTATTCGTTTGTTATCGTTGGATATGGGCGCGCTTCAGGCTGGTGCCAGTGTTAAGGGCGAGTTTGAAAAGCGCTTAAAAGCCGTTATTGAAGAAGTGAAAACGTCACCAGAGCCGATTATTGTTTTTATAGATGAGGCTCATACGTTAATCGGAGCTGGTGGCAGTGAGGGCAAGGGAGATGCTGCCAATTTATTAAAGCCTGCGCTAGCCCGTGGTGAGTTTAGAACCATTGCCGCCACAACATGGGCAGAGTATAAAAAATATTTTGAGAAAGACCCTGCGCTGACTCGTCGCTTTCAAGTAGTGAAAGTAGATGAACCCGATGAAGATACCGCTATTGATATGATGCGCAGCATGGTGCACGCATTAGAGGAGCATCATGGTGTGAGTATTCTAGATGATGCTATTGAAGCCAGTGTGAAACTTTCATCTCGATATATCCCATCAAGACAGTTGCCCGATAAATCAGTTAGCTTATTGGATACCGCCTGTGCCCGGGTTGCACTTAGTCAGGGCGCGACACCAGAAGCCGTTGAAATTCAACAGCGTATTATTGAGCAAGCAATCACTAACCTTGCCTTGCTTGGCAAAGAGCAGGCCGCTATTGGCGGCTTAGAAGAAAAAATTGCTGAGTATGAAAATAAAAAATCGAAAGCTGAAAAGAGTCTTACTGAATTAGAAGCCAAATGGCAGCAAGAAAGTGAACTGGTAACAAAAATAAAAGAAGCCAGATTGAAAGCAGAAGCATCCAGTATTATATCGCCTATGTATGAGGCACTTAAAGTGCTGCAAGGACAGAGTCCTATGGTGCATCTTGATGTGAATGCTGAGGCGGTTGCATCTATCGTCGAAAGTTGGACAGGGATACCGGTTGGCAACATGGTATCAGATGAAATAGAGGACCTATTGATCCTAGAGGAAAAGTTAAAACGCAGAGAGTCGTAGGGCAAGACCATGCTATACAAAAAATAGCCCAAGCCGTGCGTATTTCACGATCAGGCTTAACCGACCCGCGTAAACCAGTTGGTGTATTTATGATGGTGGGCACATCGGGCACGGGTAAAACCGAAACGGCACTGGCATTGGCGGATTATCTTTATGGTGGTGAGCAAAATCTTATTACGATCAATATGTCTGAATTTAAAGAAGAACATAAGGTATCCATGTTATTAGGTGCCTCTGCGGGTTATGTGGGTTATGGGCAAGGTGGTGTGCTCACTGAAGCGGTACGTAAGAACCCTTATAGTGTTGTGCTATTAGATGAAATGGAAAAAGCCCACCCGGGAATTCAAGATGTATTTTACAATCTGTTTGATAAAGGCACGATAAAAGACGGCGAAGGTCTCGATATCGACTTTAAAAACACTTTAATCATTATGACAACCAATGCAGCAACCAATGCAATCTCCCAGTACTTTGGCAAAGATGATGTAAATGAAGAGCAGCTGCTCGAAGATATCAAACCAGAGTTATTGGAAGACTTTAGGCCTGCATTCTTAGGACGCTCGACAATCGTGCCGTACTTCCCGCTGACAGAGGATGTTTTACAAAAAATAATTGAAATCAACCTTAGCAAAATCAAGACACGCTTAAAGGAAAGATACAAAGCAGATGTCAGCTTTTCATCTGATACTATGCAATACCTGCTAGATAAATGTACTGACCCTGATACTGGTGCACGTAATGCCGAAAACGTCATAAATAAATCCATATTGCCAGCGGTATCTAATGCGTGTTTACAGGCATTGGTGGATGGTAATGAAATTAACCAGTTATCGGTTAAGTTGGTGAGGGGAGAGTTTGAGGTGGCTGTGGATTGATGGGAAATGATGATCTGATTATAAAGAAAGGAGTTAAATTCTATTTTTTAGAGTTTATAGGCTCACTTGTACTTTTTGTTTTTTTAGGATTTCCATTTTGGATGCCATTGATATTTATAGTTAACGATATGATGGCTAATAATAATCCTCTAATAATGTATATAGTGGGAAATAAGGGGAGTGCTATGGTTGTTGCTGAAACAATTATTAAGTATTCATTTTATTTTATTCCCAGTGCTGTTTTACTGTATTGGTATAAAACTAGCGATGAGAAAAAAAATAATATAATTGATTTTATGATTTCTTCAGATGACGAATATAAAACTAATATTAGCTGGAAAGCAAAAGGTATAACGGGGAATCCGTCTAATAATAAAAAATGGGTGTCAATTAAACCTGGCGTTATGACGTTTAAAAGTACTCATAAATACCAAGTTTTCACTTATCCAGTTTTTTTAGTTGGACTTGTTTATAGCTTGACTTATGCGTTTTCGAATGGCGGTGTGTTTTACTTTTTTATGAATTATGGTTTTTTGACATTGGTTGCTGCCCTAATGATAAATGGTTTATTTTATATTTTTGGGTTGAGTGGCCTAGTGGTAAGTATCAATAAAGGTATATTTCAGGTCGGTGTTGACACAATTAAGATTGAACAAGTGGAAGCAATACAAGTTTTAAGAAAACGCCAGTCTCATAGTGATGGTGGGGAGCTTTATAATGTTTATGAAGCCAATATCATATATTTAGGTGGTCAGCGTTATAATTTTTTAAATCATGGTGATTTATTCGAATTAACTGAGCAAATTAAGCAAATAAATAAATATTTAAGCGTCAAAGTGGTAGTTGACGAGAATACGATTGATGATATTAAAAAACATAATCAAGAAGCAATATTTAAAAAATAGCGATGGATATGAAGTATGGATTGTTATTTAGTTTCGTGAATTCAACTCGTAAGTGCAACATTAAGGTCTGAATGAGGAGTAAGTTAGGGTAACCTCTCTGCTTTTCGTTCCGGCAAGAATGACAGGCATTATGAGAAACTACTCCCAACTTACTGAAGAGCAAAGATACCAGATTTATGAAGATCACACACAGGGTATTTCACAAACTGAAATCGCTAAAAAGATTGGTGTTAATAAGTCGACTATATCCAGAGAGTTAAAACGAAATACCGGGCTGCGAGGGTATTGCCCTAAACAAGTACATCAGCTGTCTAAAACTAGAAAAGCCACTCGCTCGAAGGTACGCATAACCGTTCATCATTGGATGCGTATTGAAGTGTTGATTCGTGAAGACTGGAGCCCTGAGCAAATCAGTGAATGGTTATTTCTGAATGAAAGCATTCGGGTCAGTCATGAATGGATATATTTGTACGTTTATCAAGATATGCGTGAGGGTGGCGACTTACATAAACATCTACGCAGTCAAAAAAAGCGCAGAAAACGCTACGGTAGTTATAGCACGAGAGGACAGCTAAAAAACAGAGTATCCATTGACGAGCGCCCGCTAGTTGTTGATTTAAAAAGCCGCTTTGGTGATTAGGAGGCCGATACCGTAACGGGTCAGCAATCAGGCCCAAGGTTGGTGACATTGGTTGAACGAAAAAGTCGCTTTACTCTGATTGGGCTGGCAAAAGATAAAAGTGCAAAATCTGTAACACAAACGATTAATCGAATGTTAGAGGGTTTCCATGATCGAGTTAAAACAATCACTTATGAGAATGGAAAAGAATTTTCTGGCCATGAGTCTATCGCAAAATTTAGTGGCTCTAAGGCCTATTTTGCGCATCCATACAGCTCATGGGAGCGAGGATTAAATGAAAATACGAATGGATTATTAAGGCAGTACTTTCCAAAAGGATCGGATTTTTCAGTCTTAAGAGACTCAGATATTAAGATTGGAATGGAGAAACTAAATAATCGTCCAAGAAAATGTTTGGGGTTTAAAACACCAAATCAAGTATTTTTAAAGATCAACCCACCTGTTGCACTAGTGAGTTGAATCCGCGAATGAAAAGTAACTTAAATTTAATAATATATATTATTTTATTAACGTATATATTGGTATTGCAATTTCTTTATTATTTAAATGATTTCTAGAGATATGGATAGCTCATTTCCATTTTCATGAATATGGCAAGGAAATACTTTACCTGGAATTAATTTAGATAAATCGTTTTTATTTATTTTCTCAGTTAAGCTCACTTTTTGACCTGATAGCTTCCCACCATGCACTTCTCCTGTTAGTTCAAACATGTTTTCTTTATTATGAAATATAGGGTTTAATTCTAAAAGCTTGAATACAGTATTATATTTTTTTTGGTCAAAGGAGGGTGTTGTGTCATGGTCAATAATCATGTTACCGGTTTGGTCGTATGGATCAAGGTACGATTCTTGTTTGTTTGTAGGGTTGTAGTGTACCGTTATAGAATCACCATTACTAAAAATAAAAGACTTATCGATATCTATTTTTTTAAATTCTTTTAATACACCAGCATAAAATATATTTATATTATAATTTTCATTATTTTTTTCAATCAATCTGACTTCACCCGCTGTTTTTATTGGTTCCTTCATGCTTTTGTATGAAGAGTTGCTATCTTTCTTTATATTGTAATTAGAGAAAGCATTAATAAAAAATGGGATTATTACAAAATAAGAAGCAGCAAAAAAACCACCTTGCAGACCAAATAATACTGGAAATGCGGTACTTAAATGATCTGTTAGATTCAATTTAAATATGAATGTCATAAAAAGGGTATATACAACTATTGTTATTACTAGTGAAAGTAATAGGCTTGCAATAATTTTCATAATATATTTATCTTTTTTAATTATCTTTCTTCAATATTTACAAATGCAATATCAGGATTTTTTGAATTGTATAGTATTTCAACTAGCTCTCCTGCGGATGCTTCGTGAATAAAGTTTGGAGGTAAATGTTTGAAATTTTTTATACGACCTAAATATGATATTTGAGCATCATACAAAGCTTGTCGGTTTAAGAACTGACCACTGGTTTTTATATCTTTGATACAACCATAGGTAATGGTTTTGCATTTACTCCTTTGGAATACTGGAAATAATATATCCCATGCTTGATATAAAACAGCAGTTGCTGGAATTAAGGCAATAGGGCTTACAAATATTGAAAGAACAATGCAGCCGATTCCCACATATAAATATACAAATCCAAAAACTTTCATTTATCCTACCATTACAATTGTTGCTTTAACCATACTAATATTAGTTTTTGTAATCACTGTTTTTGAGTAGTTATTAATAGTAATATCATTTTTTTCAGCTTTTAGTTTTCCACCTTGGATTAATGGTCCGTGATGTGTTTCTGCTTTTGCCCCAAGAAAAACTTCGGCTGCAGCAGCTATAGTCAAATTTGCATACCCCCCATTATAGTTGTTTGCAACTAATGCTAATGCTGTGTGAGTTTCTGCGCTAAAGGTTGCAGAGCTTTTTGCTCCCATGTAAGTTTCACTGGTTGCACCAACTCGACTGGATGTTACGTCTCCTTGATTATGGGTTTCCATAACATTGCCCATAAGTGTAACGGTTTGGTCACCTGTAAGGGTTTCGGTAACATTACCATTGTGTATTGTAGTAATGTCACCTTTTATAGTTTCATCAATGTTACCTTTTATACTTGACGTGGTATTGCCTTTAATTGTTTCATCGGTATCACCCGTCATTACACTAGTAATATTGCCTGTATGCGCTTCATCTTTATCACCTTCTTGTAAGTCGAAGGTATTACCAATGGTTTTAGTAATTAAATCAGAATCGCTTGGCGATCCAGAAAAGCCAGAAGAAAAATCATTGAGCATATCGGAAGGAGCATTTGCGCCCGTATTATTTTCTACGTAACAACCGCCAAAGTTAAAGGTTTTATGGATGTTATTTTGTTTGTAGCCATTTGACCAATTATAAGCATGACCTTCATGGTAGTAATATTTATTACCAAAATCTTTTTGTATTAATCCAACATTTCTTTCGTCTGGCAGGCTAGCTTGAATATCTTTGTTTACACTTGGATTATTTGGGTCGTCAGCAGAATCTAATCCTGGAATTTCAAATACAGTATTGTCTGTGCAATCATCATCTGCATGGTTTTCAATGTGTTGTTGACCAAAATTATAGGTAGCGGAATAACCATGGTTAAAGTCAACACCTTCACGCCAGTTATATCGATTGCCATAGTTTCTATGAACATGGGCGTCGCCTTTGATTAGATCTAATCTCTCAGAGCTATTAGTCCCGTATTCATCTAGCGCCATGAACGGCGTATTATTAATATGTTCTTTAACAGTAGCAGGGTCTAAATCCGCTGTCATATGCAAAGACTGGCGAGACTTTAATGCGCCTGTGTACAGCATGCCGTCTGTGATGATAGCCGCATGGTGCGGATTCTCATGTGTGACAGGATGCAGTACAGATTGGGAGTTCTCAAGTGCGTTTAAAATATAGGGGCGGTTTGGGTTGCCACCAATAAAGCCGATTTGTACTTCGGTACCCGGTGTAAGTGGCATATCAAAATGGTTGCTACGAGCGGTGTGGCTGGCATGGCGAATCCAGTTTGATATCTTGTCTTCTTCGCCGCGCATAAAATCAAATGTGACTTGGTATTTGCCGACTTCATTGCGTTGCGCAAGTGTTTGGTCGTTTGCGGCAGAGTACACTCGGCCAGTGGTTGAAACCACATTAGGGGCTTTCATTTTACGTTCTGGGCGATACTGGGTGTCTTTTGGTATGCCTGTAAAGGTACATTCATAATAAGGTTCGGCTGATTTGCCTGCTGCAAGTGCAGGGTCATCTAGATTGTTACCGCTGTGCGTAACATGGGTAATGAGTACTTCATGCTCATCGCCACTTGGGGTTGCGATCGTTAATACAAAGCCCGGTGTAATACTAGGAATCCCTGTCGTGCCTGAAAAAACCACTTTATAAGCTGATAGCTCTTCTAATCGAATTTTAGCAAGTAAGTCAGCTTCGTCTTTGTTGTCTGCGCCCTCGTCAGCCATATTAACACTGGTTTTATCATCAGCTGGGTCACCGGCAATACCTTGAAAAAGCTCCATAGCTTGGTCAGGGTTTGTTCTCTGAAATAACGACCGCATCAGGCACTGAATTGTACTTGCGTCTAAGTGTACGAATGGTATTAAAACTATGGGTCGGGTTATTGCTTTGATCTAATTCAACGGTACCTATAGGTAATGGTTCATAGTTGGTGTCGTCAGCAAAAATTAAACGGCCGTCTTGATCATGGTCAAAGTAATAATAAATGCCCCAATGCTCAGCGACACGACTTACAAAATTAAAATTAGATTCACTATATTGGCAGATAAATTCTTTCGGCGGATACACCTGAGAAAGGCTTAGGTGATGATCGAGCATCAGGTCATTGCTGAGTTCATCGCTGATGACATCTTGTGCTGTTTTTTCAGTAAAAATATCATAGCTTTGGTTTTTACGTTGACGCCACAACGTTGGGACCATAATACCTGTGTAGAATTTATGAGTATTTGATTTTTCAAATAACTCTTCGACCTCATGAAACATACCTTTGACAGTATATGGGTCTCGGTTTGTGATGCCGTCAACGGTTAGAGTGATGTCTTCTTGAGTCAGTGACGAGTGATCCAGTGACTTGGCAATATCATTCTTTATTTTAAAGGTGATTTTAAGCTCAAAAAAGCTTGAGATGGACTCAGTACCTGAAATAGCGGTGATTTCTAATTCTTTGGTGTAGCTGTCAGATGCTAAAGAAAATATTGGTTGAGCCATATGTAATATCCTTATCCATAAATCATTGCTCGTGGCAACATTCGATTATAGAGACTTAGCTGTCTAAGTGTCTATGCTTGTATTTTTTTCTATTAGAAATTGAGCACTGGTTAAAACATTGCTATAAATATTCTATTGATTTGGTTAAAAAGTACTAATTATAAATGTGCCTACTGTATATTTCTTTGTTCATTTTATTACACTGATTCGATTACAAGGAGTAATCATTATGTATGAACTAAAAATATCGCTTAATGAGCAGACTGCAATCATTAAAACTCAAGATGCAAGTATTCAAGCGATTAGAGATAAGCTATCACACCCCATCGAAATAGAGGCATTTGGCCCTCAAATATTCTTCACTCTACTTGGTAAAAGAAGCCAAGTAACATTAACGCTAAATGACCCTGCTAATAATGAGATTGAGCATGAAAAATATGAGCTTACGTTCTAAATAACGTCACTTCAGAATAAGCACCTTTGTTTGTGCTGGGGCGATTGTCACGCCTGGCACATTCATACTGCTGCCGTTTTGTCCTGTCATTGATGTTAATCTCGCAGCAGGTTTTCCACCAAAAAATGTCGCCATGCTACCCATCAAAAATTTGGTTGGACCCATGATGCCACCAGAAATAAGGCCACCAGCCACACCGGGTTGATCACCATTGCTCATAGGGATTTGTGTGCCCACAGTGTGCGCAAAGCCACCTGCTATAAGTACTTTCATCGCCGCGCTTGAGGGCATAGCGGTCGCACCCATTGAAATATTTGGGTAGGGCAGAGGCACAATAGCAGGCCCAACAGGGGTTTTGCATACATCGGGCATACCCATGTTGGTACCGCCCATTTGACAATTAGCAAACATAATTTTTCTATCCCATGTGAATGCGTTCGCCGTTTATTTTCACATCACTTTTTGCGGTGATGTCAACTTGGCGAGAGCGTTGAATGAATGCATTTTTAATATTTTGAATAATATCAACAGCTGATACTTGCTCGATTCGTTCGATAATTCTAAAGCTGTCTTTTATGCGCTGAATCATTCGGTCAATATTTGATTCCACCGTACGAGATGAGAACTGGGCGGTATCACTATTCAGGTTGACAGAATCACTTTTCTGGTTAAATTGGCGAGCATTAACCGACATGGTTTGGTTATTAATGCCCAGCGAATTTGACTGCATACTAATAGAAGGGCTTTTAATATCGATACCAAATGGCGCCGACAGCATAGCAACCGATGCTTGAGTGCGTTCAAGTATGTTGAGTACATAATATGAATGATGGTTACGCACCGTGAGTTCAACGGTATCATTGACGATAGGATCAAACGCACAGCTAAAGGCTTTTTTTGCCGTCACGACATCCGTATTATCTAATTTGATTGTGATAATACCTTGATCGGTGTTGATAACTTCACCAAAAATATGGTCGTTATTGATGTCTTGTGGTCTGGTTAAAGCCAGTGCTATTTCATGTGTGTTCATAAATTCCCTATAGTACTTCCATCTTAGTGGTGGCTTTTTTAGGTTTCCAGGCTTGTGCTTGATCCAGCTTTTGGTCGGTACCTAAAGCCAGTGATTTACTGCTACCTGACCAGTTAGAACCATTGTCTATTATGCCGTGTAAGTTGGTTCTGAAAAGTGATGTGCTTCCAAAATCAGCGTGATCACATACTGACAATGACAAATCGGCATAACTTAAATCACTGCCTAAAAACAAGGTTCCCATGCATTGAGTATTGGTCAGTTGAGCTTGAATCAATTGACTCGACGAAATATTACAAGCTGTAAGGTTAGATCCCTGAAAACTAGCTTGTTCTAGCTGGCATTGTACTAATTTTGATTGTGTCAGTTGCGAACCCGTAAATAGGGCCATCGTACATTGTGCTTGAGTGAAATCGCAGTTGTTAAGCTCAGCATCAACAAAGGCTGTTTGCACGAGCTGGCTATTTTTAAATGAGCATCCATTGAGCTTTGCATTTCTAAATTGTGTTTGGGTCAAGTCCATATTTGAAAAGTCTTGGTTTTCAAGTTCAGGCTTCTCGAATATGGTGGTGTGCATAAGTGCATTGCGAAAATTCACATCGTCAAATATACATTCAATGTAGTTTGTGCGAATAAGGCGCGACTGAGTGAAATGGCAAGCCGACATTTCGCACTGTAAAAAACTAGTAAATTCTAAATTAGCCTGATTGAATTGGCATTCTTTCAGGGTGCCTTCAATAAAATTACTGTCTGAGCCATCATTTTCGGTAAAGTCACATTGGGTGAGAACAGGCTTAACCCAATTCGTCCCTCTGCTAATGCCTTGTTTAAATTGGCACTCTTCTAATTCGCACTCAATGAATGATGCCTCAATAATAGATGTATTATTGAATGAGCAATATTTGAAAATTGAACCGATAAAATTGATCTGCTCAATCGTACTTTTATCAAATTGACATTTTATAAACTGACAGTTGATAAAGTTCGCACCACCAAGATTAGCACCTGAAAATTGGCTGGCGTTAAACTCAAGGTTTTCAATCGGTAAGCCTTTTGCGATGAGTGCACTAATGTCTTTTAGTGTTACTGCCATTTCGAAGGCCTCCAATTTTCTAGTTTCGTCCCGTTCATATTTGATCGTGCGAAATCAGTGTTGTGTACATGGGCACCAAGGAACTCACAACCATATAAATTGGAATGGGATATATTAGCTTTCACTAGGTCAGCTTGCATAAAATTACTGTACATAAAATTATTATTACTAAGGTTTGCATGACTCAGTTTAGTTTTAATGAATAGGGCATCTTTACAAGTAGACTCATCAAAAATAGTTTGGCTCGCATTGGCATCACTGAAATCGGAGTTGTTTAGTGTGCAGACAATAAACTTACTGTGGGTAAGGTCTATGTCTTTAATCGTGCAGTTAGCCAAGATAGAGTGATAAAACTGCCCATTATTTAAGGTTGTCTTACTGATAAAACGACAATTACTTAGATCACTGTGTTTAACACTTAGATTATTCATCGCGCATTCAATGAAATTACAACTGATCAAAGTGCTTTGGTTTATTTGAATGCTGTCTAGGTTTGATTGCTGAAAGCTTGCTGATTCTAGCTGGCATTCATCAAATATACTTTGACTAAATGTAGTCTCTAAGAATGTTGCATCACCAAAATTAACTTGTTTAAAATGAGTTTGGTGGAATGTCATCTCAAGCATATTCAAACAATCAGCAAATGATATATGCTTGATATTACCGTAAGAGAAGTCAGATTTTGCGCATTCAATATTACTTGTGTCTGGTGTATCAATGATTGCGTAGTTAAAATTACACGCCCCGATGTTACTGTTATTCAGGTTAGTATTAATAAGCTTCGCATATTTAAAGTTACTGCGCGCTGCAATGGCATGGCTTAAATTAGCATTTGATAAATCTGCATGTGAAAAATCACATTGCTCTAAATAGCAGTACGAGAAGTCCACACCACTTAAGTTTTTGTTAGAGAAACTTAAGCCGGCTAAATCCATATATTTAAGAGATTCACCTTTTTCAATTAAAACATCGACTTTTTCTTGCAGAGTCGCTCGCTCGTTTTCTAATGGTGGGCGCCCTGTATCCATCATATGAGCCCCCATTTTATAGCCTTCAACTTGAGCAAGGAACCCTTCTTCTAGTTGCTTCTCTAGGGTATTTAAATCAATATTGGTTTGACCGCTAGCCATCACTGATTCCTTTATTCTTAATAGTGTTTCTTTTGGGTCAGCAGGGCGAGGCAGTTCAGGGGGTAAGGCAAGCCGACTTAATGCATTGTCGAGTTCATTTGCAATATGCTCATTACCCTGTGCAAGTGCTTCTTCAATCTGGTTTTCGAGTTGCAGTTTTGCTTTATTCTTTTGAAACTCTGCATATTCTTGACTGATTTTAGACAAATCATCGAATGCTCTAAAGTCCACTTTTTGTAGATCAACCTCCCCAGTCTTTTTATCCGTTGGCGCTAAGCGTTCTGTTATGGCCTCAAATTTCAACTGCCATTCATCTTTTTTGGCTTGACCAAATTCAGATAATTGCTTTTCTAATAAACTGGTATCAAGACCCTGTGCTTTTTGTTGGTCGATCAATGCTTGTAATTGTTGTTTTGTCTCATCAATACTATTTGAAATGGTTTCATTGAATTGCGCTTCAATATGCTCGGCCAGTAACATTTTAGGGTCAGAATCTTGTTGTGTTAAACGCGCCATTCCACAGGGAATACTTGTGGGAATCAAATCTTTGGTCGTGAGTGCATATTGCATATTTAAATCAGGGTGAATCCGGCCGATCAATGAATTTAAATAATCGGATTTGTCGCGTTTTGTATGATGATCCTCATACGCACATAAAATATGCTGAAACTCACTCGCATCGGTACTTTCAATTTTTATAGTGGAGCGGTAAACCAGCATGCCCAGTAATTGATTAGGGAAAAAGGCAACGGTATCAATGCTAGGCTTAAGCTCTTCTAAGTCTGATGTACTTAGGTTGCTAATTTCAGTGCCTTTTTTAACAACAAAGGTTTTTACTGTAAATTTGGGTATGCGCCCTTCGATAACAGAAATACGGTCATGAAAACCTTCTAATTCAAATGATTCGTCACCCTCAATCGGTGTCGACAAAATTTGATCTTCAGGAGCACAGTTAAATGCGGCGAAATTAAAGTCTTTAGGGTAACCTGGGAAGTCTTCTTTAAGCCATTGCTCATTATACGTTCCCATGTTCTTCAATCGCTGAGGGTGATCCGCCATTAATGTGCTAAATCCTGCAGGCTTTGGTCGTTGACTAAGAGAGGTCAGTAATTGGTTTGAATACTCAATATTTGGCATCTTAACGAGTTTACCGCCAAGCTTGGTTGGCACTTTATCGATACCTTGACCATTAGGGTTTACATCAAAACCTTTACCACCAAATGCATGCGGCCAAGTGAGAGGCATACTGACAAATGGGATTGGCTGTGATGTACCAGTTAAACCGCCCAGCCAATATCGATCACCGCTTGCATGTAAGGATTTACTCGAATTAGCAAATTTACAATGGATAGGCATCCCTTTAATAGGCTGACCATTAGGAGCCATAATATTCCCTGCAATGAAATATTCGGGTGATATCTTTGGTAAGCCTTCATCAATAAAAGGCGCGGGCAGTTCGCTCATTGCTTGGTAAGCATTAGAAAATAGCTCTGGATCACCACCGTTTAGCGGGAAATACAATTTTGTCGATACCACAAGGTAGTTTTCTTTTTGAAAACTAAACGTTCGGTAACCTGTTTCTAAATCTAATGGTTGAATAATATTCATGGCTTAATCCAGTAAACTAACCATTACAGATCGATGATTGTTTTCAGTTTGGCCTAAAATTGTCGTGATACCTAGCTGGTGCCAAGATTTACCAAGTGAAAGCTGATCATGTTTTGCATTTACGTGTAACTTAATATCAACAGTTAACGGTTTTTTTAAATAATGCTTAATTAATTGTTTTAACGTTTCGAGCTTTTCATTGTTCGAATGAATGCTGTCATATTGTGCTTGGTTTAAATTCAATAGCTCTATCGTGATTTTAAGAGTTTGGGTATGAATTTTTGAGCCTAAATGCGCATCACCTAATTGATGATTTAAACGTCCTAGCTGACAACGCAGTTCAGGTTTTATACTAATAAAACTGGGCTCAAATTCTTTTATATCCAAGTCATCAATATCAAGAAAATCGGATACAATCGACAGTAATCCATCTTTTGAGCGTTCTTTATTTGAGAACAATGAAAAATATCGAAGCTTAATCGCCTTGATGTCATCGCTATCTGTATTGGGTTCACCCATTAGGCTATAAAGTAAATTCCAATAACTACTTTGAGAGCGCTCAATCGTGTTTAGGTTTAACTTATATAATCGCCATGCCTGATACAGTTTTGGGAATAACTGCTTATGAATAATATCGAGAAACTCTCTAGGGGCTTCTAGTTCATCCCATTCATTATCAAGCAGTTCTTCGTTATAAAAATCAGGTAGCGGCGATGCCACACCATATAAGCCAGGCAACTGAGATATGATCTCATAGCCACGCTGTTTATCCAGCGCCCTAACTTCATGAATATCTTGGTCGGTATACCCTAAAGAAAGGGTAGGCCTTACTTCAATTTTTCGAGCTGGTCGTCTAGGTGAAACAGGGAATGTTTGGTTAACATTCTCTAATAAGCGATATGCTTGAAAAAACTCATACTGATGAGGCTGATCAAGTATGTCTTTTTCAAGACTGGCTAAAGACTCACTAAGTTTGGCTGCCATTGCAACTGCTCTCCAGTGTTGTCATTAATGAGCGTAAAATTGATGTAACTATTGATATCAGCGAACTGAGAATAAAGCTTATTTAATAGTTCACCGAATAAGTACATGTCGCCCATGCTTGCAAAGCCAGAGCCGTCAACGGTAAGAGAAATAGATTGGCCGCGTACTAAATAACCTCTTAATAGTTTTTCACTCGGCTCTACTGACATTCTCAATAATGAATCTATACGTTTTTCATTCGCGGCACGCTCTTTTGCATCCGTTTGGTTGGTTGGGTTGTATAGGTTCAGTAATACTTTTAAATTATTCAGATCCGCAAGAGGAAGATAGTTAACGGTTAAGTGAGCTAGAAGGTTCCATAATACTCGACCATCTGTTTGTGGTGGGATGTACTCACTGACAGCTGATATATTTGCAAAGCTAACTAAATCCGGTACATCGGGAGTATTAACATTAACGTCACCCACTTTCAGCATTTGAGTCAGGGGCCCATTAGAGCAGCGAATCCCAGCAGTCAATACTTCTCTGGTCGGCAGTTCTTTACCTTCAGGAAAGTTAACTCTCAAAATTGCTTGTGAGTGTGATTGATCCGTCGCTTTTTGAATTAATTCATATACGGGTTGAGTATTCTGTTGTTTAGAAGACAGCGAAAAATCTAAGTATTTCGTTTTTTCACTTGAGCGCCGATTTTGCCCTTGAACATCCAATACTGAATAAATAGTAAACTGATTATTTACATTTCTAACGGGTTTTAAGGTTAAATCACTTTGTTTGTGATCAAGAGGGATTGGCTCTGCCGTCGTATCGAATAAATTAACGGCAGGCGAACAAAATAGCTTAAAGCTATTAATATTAACTTGAGTTGTTTCTGTATTTTTATTGATTCTAAAGCGAAGTTTGAACGCTTTTGGTAGCGGTTTGTTTTTATCAAACCCAGATACATTTAAAAATAAAAATTTATACTTGTTAATGAAGTATTCTTGCAGTCTACGATAACTGTTTAGCTGAGTCTTACTTGTTTCAAGTAATGAAAAATCGTCATTCCAACCCATAGACTCTATTTTGGCATCGACTAAATTTTGAGTCTGATTACCATATACAATAGAAACAGAAGCCAGCTTATTGGTTAGTAGATAATAGAGCTGGCTAGCATTAACATAATCACCCGAAATATGCAGGGGCAGTTCGGAGATAAATACATCGCTGTTGGATAAACTGGTATTGTTTATGATGATATCTAATTCAGAATAACCACCAAACTGATTGAGCTCAACAGCATTGATGGTCAGAGGGTGAACATCAACATCGGTACATGTTTGAAAGCGACAGCTAACCCCCTGAATTTTTTGCGAGTCTATTTTAGATTTTGATTTTATAGTCACCGCATTATTTAAAATATTTCTAGGTTTAAACTCAATGATAGTGGTCGCTGGCATTTCTTTTAAGTAATCAGGTGCGACCAGTCTAAGTATTGATTGAGCAAATTCAGGAAAATCAGTATCCAATCTATCTTGAATACCCGCACTTAAATATGCCGTGCCTTGCAATATACGCTCAACATCTGGGTCGCTACTGCTACCCGCTAGATGTGGTGCTAATGCTGGATATTTTTTAGAAAATTCACGTGCATTTTCTTTTAGAGCTTGAAGCTCTGTTTGATAACTTTCTATTTTCATAATATTAAACTGTTGGCTCCACTACAATTTGGCCATTAGAAAATACTTTTATAGTGGCTAAAATATTGTGGGTAAATTGATTAGTGGTAGAGGTGCCGTTTAATTTCCAGCAATAGCACGATACATCGTTATTTTCTTCATCTAAAAACAAACTAAATTTTGATAGACGAGGCTCAAATTCTGTTAGTTGAAAACGAATCTGATCGGTTAGTATATCTAAGTCAGGTATACCGTGAGATTGAAATTGCCCCTGTAAATCGGGCAATCCCATATCTTTATCAATCAGCACATTACCTTGTCGACTGTTGAGGAGTCTTTCAATATCAACTAATAGCTGCTCTTCAAACGAGACGCTAGGCACCGAGCCTTGTTTGCTATTTTGCCAAAGCGTAACTCGTTTTAAAAAGCGTACTTGAGACATTACGCTGTGGCTCCAAAGCTATCTTCATACTCGATGCCATCAATCTCATGGCTCCAAATAATGCTGTCGTATATAAACGACACTTTTTCCATGTGGCCCTTTTGGTTGTTGGCCACATCAGATGTGTGCTCGACAGCAAATTCAATACCGGTAATTTGTGCATTTTTTAATATTTGACGATAATAAAGTTCTTCCATACCTGCACCGTCTAAACGATACCAGTCAAGAATGACTTCATTTAGTAATTCACCATCACTCAGTGCTTGATACAGCATTGGGCTAGTACGATCTATTTCTTTCAAAATAGTAATAGGCAGGTGAACCCGACGACCGTTAGGTAACCCTCTGTGATCGGTTGGTAGTTTTACGCTATGTTGAATACCTTGGATAACCACAAAACCTTCACGGCTATCGAGATCGCATTCACCTTCAATTTGGCCCTGATTTTCAGCCGTAATTTTCATGTAACCTGGTAATGCCATATTTTACTCCCTTAATTTATGCTTTTTCTAAACGACCACGTTCAGTTAAGGTGAAAGATTGCCCCATAAATTTAAAGTGGGGTGTAATACTAATCGAGGATAAAAACCAACCTGCTTTTTCTTCCATGTCTCTGACCGTTACACTGGCATTTCTTAATGGCCTACGAGATCGTACCGCCGGTGCAGGATTATCCATGTCTGAAACGTATTGTTTTAACCAGCGATTGATCGATTGATCAATCTGAGATCGAGTTAACCATGAGCCAATATTTTCTCGCTGCATTACTTTTATGTATTGTGAAAAACGACAGCTAATGAGCAAATATGGAATCTGAGTCACTAATTTTTGGTTTAATAAGGCATGCTTATCTTGCTCATTAAATGCCATCGCATGACAAGAAGGTATGGCCGTAAAACCAGCACGCCCAGTGCGTTTATGAATTGATAATGGGGTAAAACCATTATTAATTAGTTCATTCGTGCTGCGCTCTGAAATTAACACCTCTGTTGGAATCAAGGTGCCAAGTTGAGTTTGAGACGGATGCATCCTAATCTCATCTAATAAACCATATTCTTCGCCCGTGACGTTAACGAACCAACGATACTGACTAAAGCTATTAATAAATCGAGTGGCAAGGGCAAAGGCGCTGTTCCCCCATAGGCCAATCTTTTGCTTTGATGCATTCTCGTTAAACTCGAATCCTTCACCGCTTAAGCGGTAGCTTGAACGCAATAAAAATCGAGGTAAGGTTAAGCAAACATAACGACTATCTTGTGTTTCTCTAAAACTATTCCATTTTGCATAATTGGGTTGATCAAAGTGTGCGTTGATGTCTCGTATGCGTGAGAAATCTGAAAAGTTATCAACACCAAATAAATGCCCAGATGCCGCACTGATAAAAGGGCAGTGACTCATTGCAGCAATTTTAGAGACTGAACTGAGCAGGGCAATATCTTGTGCCCGGCTAGTGAAGTCATAATCCCCAATCATTAATGTATAAGGTCGCCCACCAAACTGACCAAATTCAGCAGCGTAGACGAGATCGAATAAACAGGACTGGGCAACATCTGGAGAATCTTCAAAGTCTTCCATTAATGCTTGTTTAGAGACATTAGCCACAATAAGCTCAATATTTTCTTTGTAGTCAATAAACGCTTCTAAAAAGCTAAGCGAGCGCCAGCTAGACTCTAATGCTCGAAATTTATCGTGCTGAATAATCAAGTTAAGTTGATTGTTGATGCGCTCATGCAGTTCCTGTTGCAGCACAAGACGCTGAGTGTAATCAAGCACATCGGGCACGGTAAACGCATAGTCAGCCAACAGCTCGAACAACTGATTATTACGAACAGACTCGTCACCCAGTTGACGATACAGCTGATAAGCTTGCGTCAGATAAGGCGTTGCCATTAATAAATGTTCAGGCTCAAAATCATCCACACAATAGAACGAAATATTGAGTTCTATTGCATCTTGCGATGCAGGATTTAAAAGATTCGGCAGTGTGAGGCCCAATGATACATTCATTGCCCCCATTAATTGATCAATACCGTTTTCAACATTGATTAATTCGCACTGCCCCATATCTTGGCTGCGTAAATCGCCTGATAAATCAGATAACACTAATAGTCGTAGCGGTAATTCGACCTGTTGATTCTTATGGTCTTCATACACTAGATTAATTCTATCGGTTACATTATTAGCTAGGTTCATAATTCATCTACCAACAATGAGCCGCTACTTCTGGTAGCTGTAATGGCACGCTATCTAACATTTGAATAACGGGACGTTGACCTCGAATTTCAAAGTTAATATCGATGAAACTCACACCAGAGTTTTCAAGTTGTGCCTGTTGATTAGGAAAGTCGGTTGATGAAAATATATGACGACCATCTTGGAACTCTTGCAAGAACTTACTGAAGCCTTTCACACCCGGATAGTTTTTCATGAGAGTCAGTTGGCCAATTTCAATTCTTAACGTTGTATCACCACACGTTTCTAATGCCCATTTAAAGGTGTGTTGAGTTGGGTAGTTATAGTTTGCAAGTGTTTGAGTACCGTCACTGCAATATAAATCAACGAAGGTAGCGTAAGGCTGAATACGCGCACCAGGGTTAGCGCCTGTTGGTAGGGCATTAACAGCCACATCAAATGAGTTACCAACAATAAACTTACCGCTCTCAGCTTGATTCAGTACTTCGAGTAGCTCTTCGCTTAAATTAATGCTGCGCTGTTCAATATTCGCTCGCACGATACCGCGTTTATATTTTTTCTCGATAAAAGGTGCAATCTCAGTGTCTAGGAAATTCCAAAGCACACCACCTTCACCAACAACAAGGTTACCCACTTGGTTACTGCTAACGCCATCAAGTGTGGCTAATACATCGTTTTGCCAGCGGTCTTGTATTTCACAGCTGCTTTCATTTTCCATGTAGTCGTAAATGGCATACATAGGGCCAACAAATAAATGCCAGAACACTTTAGAGGTTGAAACAGGTTTGCCGATCAACGCTTGCAGTTCTTTAATAGACATCCATGCGGTTGCCATTGAACCATTGCCGCTTTCAAGTGCATCAGGGGTTTGGAATAATTCGGTTACAGAGCTAAGAGACTGTGTACGCGAGTCTGACTTAAAGGCAATTTCAGCGAGTGCTTGCTTGTATGCATCAACTGCTACAACCGCATCTTCCAATGCTGAATCCAACTCTTCTCCACCTTTTTTACCTTTTGTTGCTTTTTTATGAATCTTCATGGCTTTTTTAGCCATTTTTCCGACTTTACCAAACTTACCCAATGCTTTTTTAATTAGCCTGGTATTGGGCTTGCCTTTACGACCGTCAGCAACAGAATAGGATTGAACATCTGCAAAAAAGGTCAGCTGTTCTTTAGAGTTAAAGCTAGCGCCTTCGAAGACAGACAGTTGCTCATTCATTGTGCCCAATAAAGAGAAGTAAGGGTTATCTGATGTAGCGAATCGCTCAAGCAATTGTTGCCATTCCTTTTTGTCTCGTTGCTGCATCTTGCCTTCGTCGAAGCGCTGTGCGAAAGAGATCCATGCTTCGACGTATTGACGCTCATAGTACTTATCAAAGTCTTCTTGAATTTCAGAAAGCTGTTTATCTTCACTGTTGGCCAGCTTAAATTCGGTTAAAAATTCTTGGATAAAAGCATAACCTTCAAGTGTGTAGGCGGCGTCAATAGTTGGCGGATTGACAACTTTATAGCTGCCCCCCCAAAAGTCTTTTAAGCGGTAACCATCAAAATCTTGAGAGTTAGCCCACTGCACAATCCAGTTGTAGTCACCATGATTATGCTTCACTAAATAAAGCAGAGCCGCTTGTAAGGTCTTTTTCTCATCAGAGAGGTCAACCAATGAATGACTCCAACCAACATAAGCAGAATAGACTTCATTGAATAATTCAGATTCTTCTGCATCAATAGTATTGTTTTGCACAAGCAAATATTCACTGCCTATTGGCATGATAGGAATATCGCTATCAGGGGATAAGCGGCTTTGAATCACGTTAATACGTCGAACCAAACCACCGGCCAGCGCACTTGTTTGCCCTTGCTCTAACTGATCAATAGACTGTTTCAGTTTACTGTCATAAGGTTTGATTAAATTTAAACGTACAAACTCTAAAAATTGATCCCTTAAGGTATCAACTTGGTTTGCTTGACCCAATAACGTGGTCCACGGCAAATATTCTTGTTCTTTATAAGCCGCCATAGAATCAATTAAATTTTTAAGGCGATAAGCCGAAACTAGCACATCACTAGGGCTTTGCTCTTTATCAACCGATATAGCGGTATCGCCATAGTTGGTATATATATCTTCAAGCACGGCTTTGTCAGTATTATAAAGTGCTGTTAAGCCAACAATAGAGCTAAAGGTGACAGCACCACTGATGCCAAGTGCATATTTTCTTGCGGCACTTTTGATACGTAACGCAGACGGTAAACTAATTAGAGAACCACGGTCAGCAGGTAGTATCTTGGTAAAGAAATCATGCAGGAATAAACCGTTTCTAACATTTTCGCCATCTTTTTCTTGTAAGCTAGAACTAAAGTAAAGACCACGAAAGTGGGGTGCTTCTTGGTAAGCATTGCCTTTTAATGCGGTTTTTATAAATACATGTAGGCCGCTACGGATAGACTCCATCGACCTTGGCAGGGTTAACAAACTTGCATCAGGATTCTCAGTTTGCTCCATCATTAGTAAGCGAACTTCTTTCAAACGATCCAATACGTTATCAAGTGCGGTATCTACAACGGTATCAACATCACTTGTTGTCGCTTCATTTAGATAGCCCATTGCCTGAGTTTTTAATTCTTCTGGTAAATACGCTGCCCATTCTTTAAAGCCGGGTATTAAATCAGATTTAGTAACCATTAAATAAACAGGCACTTTAACTTCAAGTTTGTCCATTAAATGATTAATACTATTACGAATCTGACGGCCTTCTTCAAGGATTTCGTCATCACTACACCCAAGTAAACGGTCAGCTGCAACAGCAAGTACAAGGCCGTTAAGCGGTTCTTTTTGGCGGTGCTTAGCGATCATACCTAATAAGGAGTTCCACTCCTTTCTGTCTCGCTCCATTCTGTCAGGTACAGCGTATCGACCAGCGGTATCAATTACGATACCTTCTTCGTATAACCACCACTCAAGGTTAAGCGTTGAGCCATCTTTATGTTCGGATAAATCAATAGATGGTAGTAATAGTTTTGAGTTTCTTAAGCTTGTACTTTTCCCCGACGTTGGGCGACCAAAAACCATATACCAAGGTAGCGCATAAAGAGGATCACCTTGATATTTAAGCTGTGAATTTTTCAGTGCCTTAATCGTTGTGTTCCAGCCTTGCTTTAAAGAACGGCTTAACTCGGCGCTGCTCATGCCAAGTTCGTCATCAACCTCATCATCTTGACCGATGCTTAAGCAGGCCTCTTACCTGAGCTTTTGCTCTTAAGCGTATGAAGAGTTTACGTAATAAGATAAAACTAAAATACAAACCAAAAATAACCGCTAATGCAATTAGGCCGGTTTCTAATGGCTGTTCTAATAAGTAGTTAACACTGAGAACAATGGCGCTCACAAGTAGTGCGACAAAGATCCACATTAAAATGCGTAAAAATGTTTTCATTTTACTTCACTAACTCCATGATGCTGTTTAAACCCTGACCAATCTGAAAGGAGTAAAAAATAAGCGTTGCAGCCACCACAATAAAGGGTGTAACAGCAAAGAAGGGTATTAAGTTAATTCTAGATTTACGTAAGGTGTTTACTTGATCATGTTCATGATAAGCGTCCGTAAATAAAGTCGATTTTTCAAATACTTTGTTAGCATCATTCGGCAGTAATAAACTTAAATTGAAAATTCGAATCTCTTCAATTTTTGGGCGATCTTGAGGGGAGAAATAACGCCCTTTATAGCCTAAGCTTAAACAAAGTAAATATATCTCGCGAACACTTCGATCATCACCTTGGCGGTTTAATTGATTGAGGCGTTCATAAAACTCATAACCTGAATTGGTTGTATTAAAAAAGTGACGCTGCAATGAGTTCTTTTGCCATAAGGAACGTGTTTGCCATTCAGAGGTTAAAATGCACTCATCAATATATGCAATGATCGGGAATAGAGCATCGGAGCATACTTTTTCAGGGAACCCTGATTTTACCGCACTCACTTGTGCATCCAGAAGACTACTGATCAACTCTGCTTTAAATGCTTCCCAGTTGTTTTCTAAAAAATCGATATCAGTTTTTATCTGATTAATTTTTAGTATTGGGTCAATATAAAAATCGACTAATCGCATGTTATGTCCCTATCGCTTTAAAATAACCAGTTCAACTGTAAGATCATCTGGCGCATCATCCCAATGCATAACAAGACTCTGATAGCGTACAATTGATTGCCACTCATCATCATGAATGTCGATACGTACATAACTGGCTTGGTCTTTTTTCGGTAAACCTGCTGGTGCAGTTGGTGAATGAATCAATCCAATACCTGGCAAAGAACGTTCAATTAGCACATCAATTGTATTTTTAGATGCAAGCTTAGCGGTAGTGAAAAGTGATTGGCTGAATTCATCCCATTCTTCTGTGCTATTGAGAATTAAGTAGAAGTCCGCTTTTTCAGCAAAGAAGTCTTTTGGAATATCGGCTTTAAATGCTTGGTCTTCACGGGCCATTTCAACTAAGAACTGAGGGCCAACGGATATTTCATTTAATAGACGATTAATTAAACTACGAATATTAGAAAAACATGGCCCTGTATTAAGGTGTGTATAGTCAGGCAGCAACTTTACGCCTTGGTTTGTTTCGCCGAGTAAATTCACATCATTTGTAAATGTACTAATTTCGCCGCTCAACTCTCTTAGCCCGCCATAAACAGCCCATGGTTGAATTTGAGGTGTTGATACTTCATGGGCTAAGCGGGGAACATAGCGCGAAAGTGCTTGCAAGCTCATGCGATAACGTAGCCCGTTGGCATCTAAATTAGAGCCCAGCATGGCCAAGCCAGTTTTCAATTGAATCGCACGGCCAGCTAACTCATCTTTTAATTCAGTGAGTTGCTTAATTAATTTTTGGCTGCCTTGAATATTTAAACAAGGTGGAATGTAATCGCTTATATACGCATAGTTTTCACCATCTAATGCTATTTGTGCAAATGGCATTAAGTGATATTCGGTGTATTTATCTTTTTCAGACTCAAGCACGATATCAAGTTTTAGCGTTAGCTGATGAACCTGTGCAGACTCGCCATGTATATAGCGATCATTGAGTTCGGTTGGATCAATAAAGGTAAAGTATCGGGTGCTTACATCAACTGCTTCTGATATGTCAGAAATTTTTGTTGTATTAGACGTAAAGCCAGAAATTTTCTTGAGTGCTAAATAAATAGTGTTGGGTGATTCAGGGTCAATTTCAGCACCCTCAATAGAACGTGAACTTACAAATGCATTGTCGCCTAGGTTGATGTAAGTACCATCTTCCATTAAAAATTCGGCATGCTGAATGTCTATTTTTTTAGATTGAAGTGCCTGAGTGGCAATATCAAGTTGTGTGAATCCCCACATCCAAGGCGAAACATGCTTTTTAAGGACGTTAATTTTTTCATTAACGTATTGTTCACTTTGTTGAAAGTGTTGTGGCTGTAAAAACATGCCATGATGCCAGAATATAGGCTGCGATTGACTCACGGTTTCGTCCTTAAAATTCTTTAAAGCGATTAAAAATCGCTTGAGGTTAATACGTTAATTTCTTCTTCTTTTAAAAGCGTGAATTTCTTCGTGCTTTTACGTCCCATTGAGATATCAATATAAATGTCATCTGGGATGGCTTTGGCTTCGTTAGCAATTAAACCTAAATTCGATAATGCTAAGTCCACAAACCCTCTTTTTGCAGGTTTAATAGGTATGCTAAATACCTTGATGTCTAGTTCTGTACTTAGACCATAGTAACCAGATATTAAAGCGACATACTTTGCACCTTGTGCTCTTGGCAAGGTGGCCACTTTTTCTTCACCAGGTTGTAAAATAATGCGTGAAAACTGCGCAATAGTGTCATCAATACGACCAGTATTGAGTAATTGCAATGCACCTTCTTTTGTTTCAGATAATCCTAAAAATGTATTAGGGTCACTTAATTGAAAAACACCTAAAGCAATAGAGTGAGGACGCCCACTAATGGCGTTTAAATCTGATGGGCTGACTAAGTGTAAATGAATGGCGCGATCTTCAAAAACCCAATCATCGGGTGCAACTTCTAAACTGGTTTTACCAGCACAAGCTGTCATTAATAACAAAACAGTAATAAGTGATATAACTTTCATAATATACCTAATAAAGCGGCGCTTTCGCGCCGCCTTACGTTGAGCGGATTAAGCTTGGCTAGCACCAAAGCGGTAAGCACCTTCGGTACCTCCAGCTTCGTGAGTCCAAGTAATCGCACCTGGGTTGATATGTAAAACTTCCATGTGTGCAAGGTGAGCCATAGATGGATCGCCAACACTTGGAAGAATCGTTTCAATATCAACTAGAACAGCATTTTCTAGTTCCATTACGTAGTAAAGTTCTTCTTCACCACTTGCAGAAATACGATACCAGTTGATTTCAACATTAAGTTGCTCACCAGTCGTTAATGCGTTGTGTAGCAATGGAGACGCTTTATCAATGAACTTAGTAATCTTCATTGGCTTCATTGCAGGCATGCTGGTGATTTGACCGCTTTGATCATTCGTTCCACGAGGAACGTTATGAGTGAAAGCCTGAATCATTATTTCATCTTCGTGGCCTTCTTGAGTCGCTGTGCCTACTGAATCTTCAGATAGTGCGCCAGAACTAATATCACCTTGGTTTTGACCTTCGATAGTCATATAGGCTGGAATTGCCATGTAATACTCCTTTTTTATGTTTAAGGTATGGTAAAGAAAATAGTTTCAGAAAACCTGCAACTACTCTTTATCCAACTTGCCAGCAAGAGATAATGTGAAGCTCGAACCCATATATTTAAAATGTGGACGAACATGCATTTCTACTCGATAGAAACCTGGGTTTCCTTCATCATCGCTTACTAAGATACGAGCTTCGCGTAATGGTTTACGACTGCGAACTTCTGGTGGTGGATTGTCTTGGTCAGCCACATACTGCCTAACCCAGTTATTCAATTCACGATCAAGATCGTTCTTTGTTTTCCAACTACCAATGTGTTCGCGTTGAAGCACTTTAATGTAATGAGCAAGGCGGTCAATCATGAATAAGTAAGGTAATTCAGTGCCAAGCTTAAAGTTTGTTTCGGCTTGCTTGTCTTCTGGCGAGTTGCCAAAAAATTTCGCTTTTTGACAGGTATTAGCCGAGAAGAACGTTGCGTTATCGGTACCTTTACGTGCAATTAAACCAATAAAGCCTTGTTCAGCTAGTTCAAATTCCTTGACGGTCAGAAAGCATGACCTCAGTTGGGCTGTACATTTTTGTTTCGCCGTTTTCTTGGTATTTATAAACGGGTAAATCAAGTACTTCACCGCCACTTTGCGGACCGATAATATTCGGGCACCAGCGGTATTTTGCAAAACTACGAGACATATTTGCGGCAAATGCATAAGACGCATTACCCCAGCATAGTTTTTCAAATTCAGTACCAATGCCTTCTTGGTAATTAAATTCTTTTACCTGGTTGTCTTCACCATATGGTGCGCGCAGCATGAATCGCGGTACAGTTAGAGCAACGTTACGAGAGTCATCTGTTTCACGGAAGCCATTCCATTTAACGTATTGCGGGCCTTCAAATATAGATTCAAGATCTTTCAGTGCAGGCATGCCCTGGAAACTGTCTAAACCAAAGAAACGAGGGCCAGCAGCTGTAATGAAAGGTGCATGTGACATAGCAGAAACAGATGCCATATCTTGTAGCAGTTTCATGTCTTGTGCGGTAGGGTTTATATTGTAACCACCAATGATGGCACCATAAGGTTTACCACCAAATTGGCCATACTCAGCTGAATATACGTGGCGATATAAACCAGAGCGGGTGACATCAGGCGCATCTTCAAAATCTTCAATTAGCTCATCTTTAGAGGTGCTAATCATTTCGATTGCGATATTCTGGGTGAAATCAGTACGGTCAACTAAGTATCTTAAACCGCGCCATGCACCTTCAATCTTTTTAAATTCAGGTGCTTGAATAACTTCATCAAGCTGCAAACTGATTTTTTCATCAATGGCGGCGATCATGTCGTCGACTAGTTTTTTCTCTACTTTATCAAAGTTACGAGAAGGCTTTAATAAGTCACCAATGAACGCTTCAACACCCTTACGGGCGGTTTCAAAGCCATCATCTTCCGGAGACATACGCGTCTCAGCCATGACTTGGTCTAATAAGCTCGTAGTAGGTGCATCTAATACGGACTCTTCTGTTTCGTAAGACATATATCGCTCCTATTATTCGGTCATGCCAAGTTCAGTCATCACTTGAGCGCGAGTATCATCGTTTTCAAGAATGGCTTGGATGGTTTTGCGAAAGGCTGGCACATTACCTAAAGGGCCACGCAAGGCTTGAAGGGCACGACGCAATTCAAGCAAGCTTGCAAGCTCAGGTACTTGCTCAGCTACTTTTGCAGGGTCGAAATCTTTAATGCTGTTAATCGTAAGATCAACATTGATGTCGTCTTCTGAGTTTTCTTCAAGCTTGTTCGCAACAGAAAAACCCATTGAAAGATTATGACTTTTTACAACATCGTTAAAATTAACTTTATTGATGTTAATAGGGTCACGATCTTCAATGACATCGTCATTTTGTTTGCCTGTGAAATCGTCTAATACAAGCAATTTCAGTGGTAATTCGACACTTTCAGTAGCACTGCCAGTATCGGATTTATAAGCGATATTAATTCGCTCTTTTGGGGCTACGCTGCCATCGGCCATAACCTTCTCCTTAGTTATTGTGAAATAAGTGCTGGGTTATACCAACAAAGCTGATCATAAGCGGCTTCTTTCTTTTGCTGTTTGTGCGCTAATTCGGTTTCGTCTAATTTGCCATAAGCATTAACGAGTAGGGCCAGTGCTTTTGATAAAAAATCACTTTCCCAATCTGCAACAGTTAACGTACGAACCTCATCCACTAAGCGTTCAAGCATCGGAATACCTACCTTTACTTGACCGTTAAGACAGGCGAGTTCTGCACAAGCCATTTTGATTTTAAATTTGTCGCGTTTTGTTTTTGCCGGCTGTTCATTTAATAAATCAAATGCATCCGCTAGTTTGCCCGCTAATGCTAGTTTTTTTGCATCGGCGATAGCAGGGGCCATATGATCTTCAGAGCCACTACTGGCTGCCCCGTTTGTCGTATCATTTAACGACTCAAGCCAGTTCTTACAGGTGTCACTAACAAAAGGCTCTGCATTAGAATATTGAAGATCAATAATTTTTGGCACGCGTTTCATAAATTCACGCAGTTCAATTTCAAGTGCCATTTTCGCTTTTTCATATTCAGCACCAAGAGCATCTAAACTTAAAATTATGTAGCGGTTGCCGTCAAACCAATATGGCATTTTATCGGCACTTTTCTCTGCAAGTTCAATGCACTCTAAAAATTCATTGGCATCATAAAGCTCAATTACTTTCTTAAGCTTATCGGCAGGAGGGGCCGGTAACTGTGTTTTTCCATCTTTAGCAGGTGGTAATTTATCTAAGCTCCCCCATAACGCCATACGAGAATAACGGAAGCGTTTAGGGTCAGACGCTTTAACCTGCGCATGATAGCTTGATAATTTCTTCAGAATATCCTGTGCTTGCTTAAATGCTTTTTTAGCATCTTGGTCACTTTGTATATCACCTACTGGCTCTGCAGCGGGTGTGGATACACTTTGTTTTTTGGCCACAGTCGGGGCAGGCTTTGTTGCAACAGACTGACTGGCGGGTGGCTCTTCATTATTCGGTACGTTAGTGCTCGGTATAATTTCTTCTACAGCTTCAGCTTGTGTTGCAGGCTGTGTAACGGGTTGGGTTGGTTGCTCTACTACAGCAGGTTGTGCCTTGACTTGAGTCTTTGCAATTTCGCGTAACCGTTTAAGTGGGCGATTTAAGTCTGCAAAATTAGGCGCGTTATCGGTCATTTTTTCAGCCAAGAAAAAATCGACATTTTTAACGGTGCTCGCAAGGGCTGCGATAATAGAAAAGTCAGCGTCTTTTGGTTCATTACTTTCTAGGTATGCCGCTGTTTTTTCAATAAGCCATTGTGCTGAATTCTGGCGGGCACGTAGGCGTTTTACTGGGGGGAACATATTATCCCAGTAAGTTTCTGATATTTTCTCAAGTAATGTGAAGCCATCAAGCATACCTTGATAACCACTTTTGAGCGTCAGTGCATAGGCGTAATAGCACGCAGTAGGAAAGTCTTTACTGATGCCCGACAATATATTTTTACAATATGCGGCAACATTGTCCCAATCTGTCGAGTCATTTGTTAATGACTGAGATTTGGCAATCTCTGATTCCAATGCCTCATAGTCTGATTCATATTTTGCATTGATACCGCATGCGTCTGAATCATTAATTGGCAATAAGGCGAGATCAAGAATTTCTTGACTTACATCCATGTAAATTTATTCCTAGCTAAACTTTCAAGGTACTTTAAAAAAATTAAATATATGTGGCTGCGGCGCATTCCACCTTCTTACACCGAAACTGTCAAGTGAAAAGGATTTAACGATAAGAAGTCTTACGTACTTTGAATTTTGTAAGAAAATGCTTACATCAAAAATAAAAACAAAGCATAAGTTTGAAGTGGTTCACACTTTGATACTCACTTGATTAGATTTGGTATTAGTCAGGATTCAAAATAGCCCTAGATATTAGTCTTTATATTCTAAAAATAGGCGATAAGTGCCATTTTTTTGATGCTCTTATAACCGGATTAATTTTATGAATGTTGAGTTTTGTGAACTGAACACGATTGCTCATATCTTCGTATAGAAAAATATAAGAGAAGGTGTAGACTTCGGCGTCTTAAGATTTAGGGTAATGGAAGTACTCGATGGCGATACAAAAAATAATTAAATGGAATTTATTAATTCTGACATCAATTTTTCTGATTGCGTGTAGTGATAGCGGAAGCGATAAACCAACAACTTCCCGTGAATTAGAAATTCCAAGTGGTCATGCCATTGTTGAAGGTGACGATGATAGCGCCTTGTTGACGTTGTATTTTATTAGCCCTGTCGATGGTCCGCTCTCTTATAGTAATTTTAATATCACGGCAGCTGAGAAGAGTGACTACGAACCTATATCTGGAACCATACAAGCTGAGAAGGGTAAAGAATACGCCTTTGATGTAGTCATTTTTGGTGACAACGAAATAGAAGGTGATGAGTCATTTGGCATTAATTTCAAAAACGATCAAAACGAATCGGTCAGCAGTATTGTCGGCAAGATCGAAAATGATGATTTCCCTGGTGTCTCTGTTACATCGCCACAGGTGCTTGAAGGTGATTCAGGTGTTGCTAAGTTAGTCTTTACTTTCTCTTTATCTGTTGCGGTTGTTGATGACTACTCTATATTAATTACGAGTACCGCCCCTGAAAACTTAACGGATTCACAGCGTAGTAATTACCCTTACATAGCGTTGCCAGGCGAAGATTACCAAGCGGTTAATCAGATTGTAACGTTCTCATCTGGTGAGCTCGAAAAAACACTTGAGGTTGAAGTGTTCGCGGAAAACATTGTTGAAGAAGATGAAGTTGTATTACTGGCGGTCGTTGATGCTAAAGGTACGCCAGTACTGGAGGATGTTTACGCTAAAGGCATCATTCGCTCTGATGAAACCAAAGAAGTTAACGGCTTTAATTTATCTTACGACGCGGCTATCGAGCTTAAAAACATAAATGAAGGGACGCCAGCAATTGACGGCCCTGATATTTGGATAAAAACCAGCCTGCCTATATCCGTTGTTTACCCCGAAAATATCATTCAAGAGCAAACACTTGTATTTAAAGTACTATCTAAGACTGAGGCGCAATCAAAAGGCTTTATAGATGAGGCTTCTGAGGATCATGATTATATAGATACATCAAACAAATATGATATTTGCTTCAATTCAGATGAAAGCACTAATAATGACGGCTGCCTGCTTTCAAATAAATATAATTTAAAGCCCAATGATACAAGTGTGACACTGGATTTCTTTGTAAGAGGTGATAAAAACCGCGAGCAAGATGAAGTCTATGTTATAGCCGTAAATAATGACCAGGGCGTTAATTTCACTAACATCAACGGCAAAATAATAAATGATGACTCCGAAAGGCTAGAAATAAAAGTTGGTGACGAGTTTGTTGATCTCATTAATTACACAAGCGCTAATAATATATATGAAGTAAATGAGCCTTCAGATATCGACATTGATGAAATTATAACACTAAGACTCAATACTGTTTTAGAGTCGGGCTATACCTTGCAATATAATGTAAAAGAGCATGAATCAGCTGAGTCAAATGTTGATTTTGTAAAAGTAGAAGAAGAATTACTAGAGTTTGAGATTAATACTGGGTCACAAATAAAATCGATACCTATTCGTTTATTGTCAGATAAAACCTACGATGGTGATAAATACATAAAAGTTACGTTTGATAATTCAAATATAGAGTCACTTATTATCAAAATAAAAGACTCAGATTTCCCTAAGGTAGGGATTACGCAAACAAATGGCGATGGTATTCCTGTTGAAGTGAATGGGGATTATGCTTTACTTTATGAGCATGATGAAACTAAGCCTAATGACCATAAGTATGATTACCGAGAATATACTTATTCATTAAGAATGTTGGGTAATTCGGTTGCCATAAGCGATATTCGATATAAAGTTGTTATTTCAACCCCTGCTAATGGTGACTTACCAGAAAATACGTGTATTTCTTCAAGTCGTTCAAATAAATTTTCTTTCTGCCACAATAGAGAGTGATGCTTCCGATTTTATCGTTGGCTATGGCGGCTCTGCATTTCAAGAAATAAAAAATGGTGATGCGCTCTACATCAATAGGGGGAGTCTTCAAACCAATTGGTCTATTAGGGTTAAAAACGATACGGATATAGAATGTATCGAGCAGTTTACAGTCAAGTTCATCCCCGACCCTGAAGATGGTAGCAATGCTCAGATTAATGAAGATTATGAATCGAATTTAGTTCGCTTTGGCATTAAAGATATTGATAAAGCAAATATTACTATTGCAAGTTGGCAAGCACCTGAGGGTGATGTAAATCAAACACAAAACTTTGTCATTACCTCTGATAAAGCAGTCTCTACTATCTTTAACGCTGGTTTATCGCCAAATCCAAGTGATATGTTAGGTTGTACGGCTTCTGATTTGTTGTCGGCTCAAGAGTTTAGTCGCTCAATCGCTTTGTCGCCATCGAGTTTAACGGTCAACTTTCCAGTTAATATTATTGGCGATCAAATAGTAGAGCCAAATGAAGAATGCCGATTAAATATCAGTGGCGATGATGCTGATCTGATAAATATTACATATCAAGATATCAACGGTGCTGCTGTATCGGATGAGAATATAAAATTTTCATCCGGTTTAATTATAAATAACGATCTCTTAGTCGTAGGCATGAATATACAAGACGCGGCAGAGCCCGCGGTGGATAAAACACAGGCAAGTATCGGTACTTATTCATGGGATAAAAAAATAGCACCAAACGTTGGTAAAATAGCAATTAAAGCAACACCTAAAAAATGCAATGAAAATCAAGACTGTGTCGATGAAGATGATACTACGCTCGGGGATCCTCTTAGCGACCCTGTAACCACACAAGAAATAGTTATTCACAATGGCACTGAAACTGGCATTACAGATGAAAACCCTGCGGCTGTTGTGCCTATCAATATTATTGGTGACACCGTTATCGAGAATACTGAAACCTTAATAATCGGACTCTCCCAAACAGATGGTCAAGAATATATTGAATCGTTATCACATTCTGAAATTACTCTGTCTATTAGCAGTGAGGATAGACTAACCGTTTATTTAGATGAAAATAATAATAACTGTAATAATGGCTCTGTTTCACTGATAAATGATGAAAAATCGTGTTCAAGAATATTTGATGTGAAATTTGATTCAAAAAACTCTGACCAAGTACTATCAAGTTTACAAGTAGCGCTGAAAATTAACGCCGACAATACATTGAAGATAAAAAATAGCTCAGTAAATAATGATTATATTGACGCTATTGTCTATGTTAAACCGACGCTTAGCTCAAACTTTTCTGAAGCCGTTATTAACGAAAATGGCGAAATTGTTATTGATGTTCTGAAAGATTCTACAGAACAATTTCCTTCTATAAAGATAGATTTCTTACAAGACGATGTTGTCGAAATTGATGAGCAATTAAAGTTAGACCTGATTAAAAAATCGGAGAACGATTTTTATATTATAGGAACAGAATCAGGCCAACATAGTATTGAACAAGCCGTCGATAATAATGATTTCATTAATCTTATCGTTACAGGATCAAGAGAAATAGCTGAGCCTGCTTCTCAAGTGTCACCTTTTACACTTACTTGGTCAGAAGATATTGATATTGCATCAATAGACGATCACCCAGCCCTTACTTATAAAATCGCAAGCGCTTGCATAGGGTTGATGACACTGGAATGCTTAGAAGAGGATTTTGATTACATACTTGAAAAAGATAGTTCAGGAAGCAGCTTAGCCCAGTCAAAAATTCGATTAGATAGTACAAATCAATCAATTAGCATGGATTACTTTCAATTAACAAGCACAGACAATTTAGTTGAACTGCCAGAAGCAATTGCTTTGACGTTACAGTCTGACTCTCCTCTTATTGCCAGTATTAAGCACAATAATGCCACAACTAATATCGCTAATGATGATATTAATGCAACTTTAGATGCGGATACAGGTGTAAGCTCGTTGGACTGGGACTTAGTTGTAAGCAGTGAAGAAACACTCACTGTAGTGGCGTCAAATGTCTCAACTGCTATCGGTGAAAAATGTGATATCAATGATTCAGCTTGTTCACAAACCAAGACAGTAACGTCACTTGCATTTGAAGGATCGGTAGCAACAAATGGCCCGACCATTATATTAGATGTGGTTAATTCATGTGTAGTTGATTTAAACAATAACAATAGGTGTGCGTTAGCCAGTACTGTTGTAGGCGCAAACCCTAGTGAACAAGATTATTCCTTTAGTCATGCAAATAACCAAATAATGCTTCATGAATACAAAAGTCCTTTCATGAGTGGTACACAGAATATTAACCTTTCAGTTAACGATGATGATTGGGTTGAAGAGGTAGAAAACATTGCACTTAGTGTTGAGCCTACAGACAACTCGAGTGCTTATATAACGCAAATCAATGATCAAATTTGGAATTATACTCAAGCTATCGTGCTAAATAGTGATGATGTTGCCAATGTCAGTTTAGCCAGAAGTACTGATGCTTCAACTTGTATATTTGAAATAGATACAAGGTTTACAGAAGATGCCTGTGTCAGTGCATTTGACTTAACACTAACAAATCCAATCGCAAAAGAAGTGTTAAGTTTAAATGCGAATTTAACACGCCAAAATGCAACAACCGCTAACTTTAATTTTAAGCGTAATCAAAGTGACGTAACGTATGATGCGACATTAATACGTACTATAGCGGCTACTAATAGTGATGTTTACGAATCAAATTCAGCGTTTAATTTACCCATTCATACAAATGGTCAAATAACACAAAGCGGTGTTTTTTCTACGTTAAAAGTGGCTTACGAATCGGATAACCGTGTTGAAATCGATGAAACGCTGAATTATAAATTAGATAAAAAAACCAGCAGTGCCCTTTATTCTGTGACCAATGGCAATTCAAGCTATGTGATTAATGAAACCATCAAAAACAATGATTTTATTGATCTAAAGGTCATCGGCAGCAATGAACAAAGTGAGCCCGTTGCCAGTATTAAACCCTACCGTCTAGACTGGGGCAGTGTCTTAGAGTTACCAGCAGAGAGTTTGCCGTCTGTTGTGTTTAATGTAGAGGCTTGTACGGGCACTGAAGCGTTAGAGTGCATGGATACTGTTACTGACTTTACATTAAACACCAGCGCGAAAACAGTGACCCTGCCTCTTGGTGTTCAAACACTTGAAGTGGATTACTTGACTGTCCAAGCCATTGATAATTTGGTTGAACTCCCAGAGGTATTAAACCTGGCGCTCAGCACGGATTCGCCATACATAAAAACCATCACCAATACCAATGGTACTGTAGATAATTTAGCCGATGATAAAGCGATAACACTTGCCGATAATACGGATTCATTATCATGGGCGCTGAAAATAAATAGCCAAGAAAAGTTAGGGGTAAGGGTTAATAATCAACTGGCAACATTGAGCGAGACCTGCGGTGTTGATCAAGGTGAGCATTGTTTGGTTAAAACATTAGGACGATTAATAGTAGACGGAACGGTAGCCAAAAATGGCCCAAGTATCAGCCTAAATGTTGCTAATACTTGCAGCCCAGATGCTAATAATACTAACCGCTGTGCAATTGAAACCAGCGACTCTTCAAATAATGATAGTGAAAAAGACTATGTATTCACGACAGGTAAAGGCACTCATATTGTTCATACCTATGATGAGGTTTACGCTTGGAATGATAAAGATATTCAAGTAACCGTATTTAATGATGAATGGGTAGAAGTAAGTGAGAATATAACGCTAGCCTATACAGCAACACAGGGTAATAGCTATATATCAAGCCTGCCTGATGATCAGGCCATTACGCTAACAAGTGATGATACGACAGTAATTTCTATATCAAGAAATAATACATCCAGTTGTGTATTCTCAAGTGATACTCAATTTAAAGAAGAAGAATGCGATATAAAAACCAGCCGTTATGATCTAGCACTGACACACTCCATTGCAAAAGAGGTCGCAACGATTGACGTAGAACTTGATCTATCCAGCAGTACGAATACATTGCTCTTTAAACAAAATGCCGTCGATACAGAGGGTTTTGACGTAGGGGCCAGCATTAATGCTGTATTTGCGGTGCCTGATGGGAATAAAAAGCTGTATTTACCGGTACATACACGTAATACGATTACGACAAAAAATACAGCGGATGCGCCCAATAACTTTACCTCTTATGCCACTTTTAGTTACTTAGATGATACAGCCGCAGAGCCTAAAGAGACGCTAGGTTTGAAACTCGCAGCCAATGCTGGTTCCTTATATACCATTGCACTAGGCAGTGCTGGTGTGGCGAGTGAAACAATAATAGACAATGACAGTGTGAATTTTTGGTTAACCACAGCCAGCAATCAAACGGCAACTGAAAATGATACTAACGACACCAATACAAATACTAAGTTAACGTACACCCTTCATTGGAATGATACGGTGCCCGCTGATATAGAAAAACTTAAATTTGATTTTAAGCCATTAGCTAATAAGCAAACCACAGCAATCTTAGATGAAGATTATACAATAACAGAGAGCAGCAATTTAATTACCATTGAAGATAACGGCACAAGAATAGAATTCGATAACGGCGCTACCGTTACTTCAGCGGGCAGTGTCAATATCATAATTGAAATCATTGGTGATCAATTAGTAGAAGTACCTGAAACGATCAGCGCCACATTAAGTATCTCAGATACATATACAAGTGAGTTAGCGGCAGTAGGGGCTGATAATGTAGCGGTTGATATTACCATTCCAAATGATGATTTAGTCACGGTGACTTTATATGGCGTTAACAATGTAAATGAAGGCGATGGAGCCGTCGTTGATGCAACAAAACCCTTTAGTTACTCAATCGATAAAAGCATCGCAGCCAATGTGCCAACAATCGAAGTTTACATGGATGCATCTACCTGTGTGTCTGGCGCTACGATCAACTGTGCTGAATATACTTATGCAGACTCAATCCCTGAGTCGAATGATTACTCATTTGGAGCCGTCGCGTCTACACAAATGATAACGGTGCACAACGGACATGCTGGTATTGAGACCCCCAAATCGGCAACAGACCCAAGTACAGGCGAAATCATTAAAACAGACGTGCCATTGAGTTTTGTAACAGATGATAGAGTTGAAGCCCATGAGACACTAACGATAAAATTCAATAAAGGTGACAATAGCGGTACCGCCAATACGAACGTAGAAGGCCGCGCGTTTATTAAAACACTGGTTGATGCTGCGTTACCTGTGCCAAGTGCCTTAGTTAATGTATTAAGCATGAGTACCCAGATTAAAAATGATGACAAGATCAAACTTTATATAACTCAAGAAGACACTTGCACGTTAGCTGAAGAAAACAATGAACCTGTATGTAATTTTGAGGTTAATTGGTTTGATCCTGCGTTTGATGTGCAGCCAGTGATTGATTCGGTGGGGTCATCGAATACTGCTGAAGGAAGTCTTACTAATTTAATAACAAACGCACAAACAAAAGATGCTGTGGCTGACACTGCAGCAGAGATCCCCCAATATGATGATTGGGAGCGTTGGAAAGATTATTCTAAAGTTGTTACCGCTAGAACAAATGCGAAAACTGCACGAGATAAAGCCAAGATTGAGAGGGATGAAGCAGATGTAGTTATCGGTATTGCGAAAAATACTCTAGTTGATGCTGAATTAGCGTTAACGATTGTAGATACAGCATCCTCTTTGGAGGTCGCTAATTATGCTAAAAATGCTGCGCAAGCTGCGCAAGCTGCTGCAGAGCAAGCTAAAAATGCATCCTTAGCTGCACTGGACGCAGCTCGGGCAGCCTTAGGAGCGGTTTCGGCTGCTACTAGCTCCAGTGGTCCTAATAAGGATTATTATGATGCATTGGATGCCGCAAACGCTGCATCCGCTGCAGCACAGGCAGCAAGTATACAAGCAAGTGTTGTTACTGATATTGCCAACGAAGCAATTGTTTTAGCCAAAGATGCCATTGTAGAGGCATTAAAAACTGCCATAAACCCAGTAGTTGACAACGACACAGGCGAAATCAGCTTAACCATGGTGTTAGCAGGTACAGCCACAAACACGGCCACTGTTGTTAGTGACAGTGACGACACCACAACAGATCCGCAAGATTACAAAGTAGAATTTGAAGATACCAGTGGTGGTAACACGACCGAGCAAGGCAGCACACGCGTTATCTTAAAAAATAGTGCAATCAAGATGGAAAACCTACCAAGACGTTTAGCCATAAACGTGCAAAACGATAAATTCATGGAGCCAGATGAAACCATGAGTTTAGCTCTGTCAGCCATTAATGAAGCAGATGCACATGAATACATTGCTGTGTTTGCAGGGTTAAACTACAGCTCAACTATTTCAAAAAATGATGTAGCAACCATTACTGTGAGTAATTCGACAGGTGGTACGAGCGGCCTTGAAGATAATTCATCCCCTGCTGATCTAGAATATGCAGTATCATTATCGAATCCGATTGCTAAAAACGCCCCCAGCATGAGCTTGCAAGCAACGTTGGCAACAACTGACGCAAATGGCAAGGTAATAGGCACGAATACTATGTCAGCTGATGATACAGATTATGTCATTACTAATCTTAATATTCATGAGCAAGGAGATAGTGAAACGTTAACGTTTATGACTCCAATCACGCTAACCATTAATGCAGACAACGTCTTAGAATTAGACGAGTTAGCTCGATTAAACTTAGCCCTGACGGAAGATACAGGAACGCTTGCGGGATTAACTCAAATTAATTACACAATCAAAAACGACGATGCTGTAATCATTAATGTTACAAGTAATACAATGGGTGATGAAAGTGTCACCTCAAATGAAATTACCTATACCTTATCCAGTGCTAATAATGCTGCAGTTAATGAATTACTTATAGCCAGTAACTACCCAACATTTGCTTTGTATCATAGTGTTTCAAGTACGCCGACGGCCACAGTTAATTCTGATTTCTTGGCTCCAAATGATTTTTATATTCATACACGCGGCACAACACAAAATAACAACCAAATATTTACGCAAACTCTCTGGGTGGACGATGATACTGTTGTTGAAAAAAACGAAGCCGTTACTCTCACGTTTTCAGAGAATGCAGCCACAGCCAATGACGTGACCTTTAAAGTCAATGATGCCGCTATTAACATGAACACGCTGACTTATACAATCAACAATAACGACTATATTCAAATCGATTATCGATGTGACAGTGTAACCTGTAGTGGCGGTGCCCTAAGTGAAGCGGACACTACTACAGTTAAACCCTATATTATGAACGCTTACGAAACAGAAGGTTTAGACAGTGCAACAGACCTCACGGTTGCCTTTACACCTGCCTCAGTTAATACGGGTGACGCAGAAATATCACATGATTACACACTCGCCTCTGTTGAGTTGCCGATAAGTGTGACAGCGAGTTACCTTAATACCGCCAATATGCTTTTAAATTCAGCTATTACAGTTGTCAACGACCGTGCAATTGAGAAAACAGAAACCTTTAATCTTGTATTGCCAGACAGTTATTCCACGGCAGCTACGTCATTTATTAAAACATCTTTTTCTCAAACACAATTTACCATAACCAATGATGACTTCTTAAAGGTGAACCCTGTAAAAGTCGAACTCACCAGCAACACCACAGATCAGACATATGACCTACAAGTGTGTAAACCCAGTGGCGAAGACATTCAAGGCGGTGATTTTGAATTAACCACCACGTTATTAAATGTTCAAGATCATTTAGGGAATAAAATAACCAGCGTCGAAGGTTTAACTTGCGCCGATATCGGCCTTCAAAGTGGCGTCGACGCAACATGTACAGACTCAATAGACAGTAAGATTGCTCAAATCCCATACACCCTGGTTGCTAGTGACATACCAGAATGCACAGGAGAGCCTTCAACCACTTACAAAACAGTTTCACTATTCAACTTAGTTGGGCAGGCCAGTATGAAGCCCAACAAATGGTTTAACCTTGAAGTAACCAATATTGATGAGCGATGTGACACCGGAACAGCATCAAAGAACTGCACTGATGCCACTGATGTTATCGTACTAAATAGTAAGCTTAGTAACGTATTAGACACAGGCTTAACGCAATGCCTAAAAGGTAAAGACAAACGCTGGGCAGTAGACTGCGCTCAAGTAGAAAATGGATCTGAGGCAGGCACCGTTGACTACAGAAAACAAGACGCACAACAAACCGACAAAACAATCGCCAGTGATTTATATCCAGACTTAGCCTACACCTTCGTGAATGGCACAGGCGAACCTGTCCCCGAAGAACCAACTGCAGGTGAAGTATGCGTACAAGATAATAACACCGGCTTTATATGGTCTGGCACAATTTTAGATTCAAGCAATAGTTATAAAAATATTCGTACCTACACAGCGATTGATAGCATCGCAGAAAAACCAGATTACGATTGTTACTCAACTACTGAGTCAAAAGGCTTAAATAATGCAGATGGCAAAATCTGGCAGCTACCCTCAGTGCAAGATTTAATGACCATTATGGATATTGAAAACCTGAAGACTGCACGGGATTTTGGAGTCAGATTTACAGATTTATTTGGTGAAAATTTAGATGAAAATAATGTTAGGTTCTATAAAAGTAATGATGTTGATGATACTGCTCGTTACTGGACTTCCACAGGTTGCGGGTTTTCTCATTATTTTATATTGAACTTTCTAAATGGCGAGCTCGCTTGCGCGGCTAATACAGAAGAACATTCTATTATGATGGTATATAAATAAAACTGGAACTCAAAATATGATGGGTTAGTGTAGTTTAACTCATCATCAATATTATAAAATTTTCAGGAATGAATGCAGAATGAATGAAATAAACACCTCAAATATTCTATTACCCATATTGTTATCGCTTGTACTCACTGCGTGCGGTGGTTCAGGTTCAAGTGGTCCAGCGGATGCGGATGGTGATGGTGTGCCAGACACCAGCGATGCGTTCCCGAATGACCCTAAAGAATCGAAAGACACAGACGGCGATGGCGTCGGCGATAATGGCGATGCCTTCCCAAATGATCCAACAGAAACCCTAGATACCGATAATGATGGTGTGGGCAATAATACTGATGTTTTCCCTAACGACCCAACTGAAACAAAAGACAATGACGGTGATGGCTTAGGCGACAACCAAGACCCAAATGATGATAATGATGCAAAGCTGGATAGCGAAGATCCTTTTCCGTTTGACTCAACCGAATGGGAAGACATTGATAACGACAACATAGGTGACAACAAAGATTTAGATGTAGGCAGTAGTAATGAAGCATCGGCTCAACTAGATAGTTTCTATAAAACTGGTCGAGCTACCTTGTTTGTTGGGTCTGATACTGATCCTATTGCATTTGCAGCTGCAAACGTACAGGTTGTAAATGCGGGCGATGTAAACGGTGATAACAAAAATGATTTACTCATAGGTGTAGGTGAAGAGTCTGGTCGAGACGGTAAAGTCTATTTATTTTTTGGTAGTGAAACTCCATGGCCTGAAAGAATTGATTTATTTGATATACCTGAAACAATAGATCACATTATTTTAAATGGTGGATTAGATGGTGCTTATACTAATTTAATTGGTATAAGCCTTTCAGCATTAGGTGATGTGAATGGTGATAGTATTGATGATTTTATTTTAGGTGGAATTGGCTATGAAATAGATGCGTCATATATTTTTTCAGGTGAGGCTTACTTAATTTTTGGTCGAAAAACCTGGATGGAAGATGCTGGCGAAGATAAAAATATCACCATGGCAGAATTAAAAAGTAAATATGCAATAACATATCAAGGTCAACAAAATTCAGGGGATTTTGGGGAGAGAGTTATTTTTGCAGGAGATGTGAACGGAGATACTTACAATGATTTTTTAATTGCTGAGTATGGTTACAGTTCAGTAGCCGATTTTGATAATGCTTCAGGTCGTGTTCACCTTATGTTTGGTGGGCAACACTTACAACCTCCTGCAACTGAAGCTGGGGATATCAGAAATGTAAATACACTACCAAACTCTGAGCGTACTGTAATAACTACCAGTCGCTTAGGCTCTGATCCTGCGCGTATAACAACAAGAGAAACGCTGGTGGGCGACGAAGTGCTGGGCATAGGCAACTTCGATAACGATGCCAATGGGTATGATGACATCGCAATCACCTCTATTCATCGCCAAAAAACCTACGTTTTATTCGGCCAAGCAACCTGGCCAGCCAGCATTAATCTTCCCACCATTGAAAATGGCAAAGGATTTATCTTTCAAACACCAGCTGGTATTGATGACATTGGCATGGGTAAACACATTGCCGCAGGCGATTTAAACGGCGACAACATTCCAGAGCTTATCATCGGCCAAACCAAAAGTGTTGATGCGGCCAAGCCTAATAAGCTGGGCGACGTGGTGATTTTAAAAGGCGGCGTGGGACAGTGGCCTGCTACGTTAAGCCTTGATAACCTCACTAACTTTTTTGGTACCGTGTGGAGCACCAGTGAAAAATTGGCACTGGGCAGTGGCTTAGCGGTACTGCCTGATAATAACAACGATGGCTTTGGCGAGCTATTAATCGCCGCCCCAAAACCAGAATCAACGGGTGAAGGCTTAATTTTCAAAGTAACAGGTAATGCCAATCTAGGTGCAAAAGAATTAAACAGCACCACAACCAATGCAGGCGTTGAAATTATCCGCAACCTCAGTGATGAAGCCGCAGGGGAAAATATGCGAGTATTAGGTGATTATAACGGCGACGGTATCAACGAATTTGTGATTGATATTCAAGATGCTTCAACCAACGGCAAAGGTGACAACGTAAGCGATGATAATACTGACCCTGTGCGCAGTGAAAACGGCTTGTTTTATGTGATACAGGGTTACAGCACTTTATACCCAGAAACAGAAGCCACGCAATAAGTTATTTGCAATGTAGGATGGGTTAGCGCAGCGTAACCCATCAGCGCGATGAAAACATTTTACTCATTCACTCGCAGGTGTGAGTTCGTACGAGTCAGTTATGCACTGCGGTTTAACAGCAATAATGATAATGAATAAATTTTAGAAATGGATTTAAAAATGAATGAAATAAACACTTCAAAGATTCTATTACCCATATTGTTATCGCTGGTACTCACTGCGTGTGGTGGTTCAGGTTCAAGTGGCCCAGCCGATGCGGATGGTGATGGTGTACCAGACGCCAGCGATGCGTTCCCGAATGACCCTAAAGAATCGAAAGACACAGACGGCGACGGCGTTGGCAATAATACCGATGTTTTCCCCAGCGACCCAAATGAAACCAAAGACAATGACGGTGATGGCTTAGGCGACAACCAAGACCCAAATGATGATAACGATGCAAAGTTAGATAACGAAGACCCTTTCCCGTTTGATGCAACCGAATGGGAAGATATTGATAGCGACAATATTGGTGATAACAAAGACTTAGATACCGATAGCAATAACCCTTCGTCCGTCCAACTAGATCGTTTTAATCAAGAAAATCGTGCCACCTTATTTATTGGGCCAGAAACCTTACCCACAACAAACACCCATTCAAATGTACAGGTCGTTAACGCAGGGGACGTTAACGGTGATGGTATGGATGATTTATTAATCGGTGTGGGAGAAGGAAGCTTTCTAAGTGGCAAAGTGTATCTTGTTTTTGGTAGAGAGACTGCTTCGCCAGAAAAAATTGATTTATCAAATATCCCTGATTCCATAGCGCATATAAAATTTCTTGGAATGCCCTCGCCTAATTTCCCAAACTTAATAGGTGTTAGTATTACGGCATTAGGCGATGTAAACGGTGACAACATAGATGATTTTATTATGGGCGGCCCAGGTTATGAAACGGGGGGGGCATTTTCATATACAGGTGAAGCGTATTTAGTGCTTGGCCGTAAAACCTGGTTAACCGATGCCGGTGATGATAACACCATCACTATGGCCGAGCTAAAAAGTCAATATGCCATCACCTACCAGAGTCAGATAGACGGTGGTGCTTTAGGCGAAAGAGTGGCACTGGCTGGTGATGTGAATGGCGATAACATTAACGATTTTTTAATTTCAGAATATGGCTATACCGATAACGGCAACGATAATGATTACACCGGTCGTGTGAATATTATGTTTGGTGGTCCTCATTTACAGCCACCGACCACGCCTACATCCGGTATTAAAAATATTGATGCACTGCCTGCTACTGAACGCACCGTTGTGATAACTGATCGTTTAGCCACTGACCGAGTTCGGACTATTTCTCGTGAAACCATTATCGGCGACGAAGTGCTGGGCATAGGCAACTTCGATAACGATGCCAATAGATATGATGACATCGCCATCACCTCTATTCATCGCCAGAAAACCTATGTTTTATTTGGCCAAGAAACCTGGCCTGCCAGCATTAATCTTCCCACCATTGAAAATGGCAAAGGCTTCATCTTTCAAGCCCCAGCTGGTATTGATGACATCGGCATAGGCAAACACATTGCCGCAGGCGACTTAAATGGCGACAACATTCCAGAGCTTATCATTGCCCAAACCAAGAGCGTTGATGCGACCAAACCTAATAAGCTGGGTGACGTGGTGATTTTAAAAGGCGGCGTGGGGCAGTGGCCTGCTACGTTAAGCCTTGATAACCTCACTAATTTTTTTGGCACAGTATGGAGTACCAGTGAAAAACTCGCACTGGGCAGTGGTTTAGCCGTACTGCCTGATAATAACAATGATGGCTTTGGCGAATTATTAATAGCCGCCCCAAAACCAGAATCAACAGGCGAAGGCTTAATTTTTAAAGTTGCAGGCAACGCCAATCTAGGTGAAAAAGAATTAAACAGCACCACAACCGATACCGGTGTTGAAATTATCCGTAACCTCAGCGATGAAGCCGCAGGGGAAAATATGCGAGTATTAGGTGATTACAACGGCGACGGCATCAATGAATTTGTGATTGATATTCAAGATGCTTCAACCAACGGCAAAGGTGACAGGACAAGCGATGATGATACTGACCCTGTGCGCAGTGAAAACGGTTTGTTTTATGTGATACACGGCTATAGCAGCTTATATCCAGAAGCCGTATCTGCAGAATAATGAGAGGCAAAAATGTTTAAAAATCGTAATCATTTTACTGCACCACTGTTACGTATGATCGTGATAGCATCTTTGCTGCCTTTATTATGCGCATGGGTAGATCCTGTAGATATGAGCGAAGATGTTAATGGTACATCAAGTATTACAATTGGTGGTGAGACAGTCGAAAGCTGTACTAGCAACATAATGCCCAGTGCGCCTCAGTGTCATCGCTGGAACTTAGTCTGGGCGCCAGTGGTTGATAGCGGTACGAGTCAGTTAACCCTTCAAGCTGACTGGGCGCCTCATGTTGAAAGCGTTACAGATGAGTGGCGTTTACCTACGATTAAAGAATTGACGAAATTAATTACTTTTGGTGAAAAAAATACAGGCACTTTAATAGAATCCCCAACCATAAAAAATTGGTTCACTGACAGACCATTTTGGTCTGATAATGCTACCAATTTTTTTAATGGTACAAAAACCGTTTGGTTAATATCCTCTTCTTATCGTGATATAGATGACAATATTGGGGATGATATCAGTGGGGCAAAAGGGCAGGCGCAAGTATTTGCAATCAATATAATTAATGGCGAAATTAAAACTTTCGAACCAGGTTACAAAGCCCCAGTAGCCACGGTAGAACAAGATGATCAGCTTAAATTGTGTGCATCGCTTAAAAATACCGGTGAATGTGAATACGGTATGGGAGTTGAAAACATAGTATTTGCGTTAAAAGTGAGAACAAAAACAGCTAAATATTTATCACTGTAGCTATATACAAAAGCTGTAAATTGTCTTGTTTTGAAGTGATGCTATGGTCTTATTGATAATAGCCACTACTAAGATTGTTAATTTTTAGTTATGTAGGTCAGGCACTGCCTGACAAAATTTGAGATCGGCGGGCAATGCCCGCCCTACAAAATCCCATACCACCTAGCTCACATATTCAGCATAAGAATCTAGTTATGCGCTCTAATATCTATACAATATAGATCATTTAAATCACACAGAGCCAAGCTGCCAGTTTATGTGGTCTTATCTCTAATATTCAAGGAAGAATATGCTCGCGCTTAAATATTCTCATCAGCTCTCATGGGGTGAACTCAAGTTCATCGAAGACCCAATGCTCGCCATTCGCACCGTCGAGATGGAGCATGGTAAACGCATCGGTGGTAAACACATTCAAAACGCCCACCTGCACGATTTGCCTGATGAAGACGACAGGCGCTACGACCCATATCGCTTTATAAAAACCAAACTCGAAAATGGCGAAGTATTTTTAGTTAATCACAGCACCACAGCGCCAGCCATTATCCAGTTAGATATAAACAGCGATGGTCAGCCAGAATATGACTTTCGCCACAGCACCAACCCATTCTTCCGCAGTGCCTTTGGTGCCGCGTTAAGACATATCCCCATACCCAAACCCATGGGTGTATTACGGGATGAGCCAAAACCAGCGCAGCCACAACAAGAGCGACAAAAGGTAGAGCGCGAAAAACACGTCATATTGCTCAACCTAGAAGGCCAAAATGATCGCCCATTACCCCTAAAACACAACATAACCCTATATGTTGAAAACACCACACAAAGCACAGTGGCCGTTAGACAGCTATCAGAAGTCATCTACAACCCATACAGCCGAGTATTCACCACCGAAAAAGGCGACGGGCTAAAAGTGTACGCCATATCAGACGGCTTGCTCGAAGTACGCAAAGACCTAAACAAAAATAAAAACGTAACCGAATCCGAATCAAAAGACTTAATAAAACCACTAGATGAAACCGGGCAAGAAACCCGCGCCGATGGGGCGACACTGCACCACTTTACCTACCCAATCGCCAATAACTATATTGAAATCGAATTACTTGATGAAGATGACGAGCCAGAGGCGGGTGTTCAATACAATATACTCAATAAACTCGGGCAAACCATCGCCAGAGGTCACCTAGATGAAAATGGCTATGCAATAGTAGAAGGCATCGATGTCGATGATGCTGAGGTGTATTTTCCTGGTGTCGAAGACGATGCAATCTATGATAAAGCACAAGGAGATCAGGCATGAAGCATAAGGTGATACAAGGCGAGACGCTTTCCTCAATCGCTAAGCACTACGGATTTGGCTCTGTAGATGTAATTTACAATCATAGCGACAATGCCAACTTTAAATCTCTTCGGCCAAATCCTGACATCATCCATGTGGGTGATGAAATCTTTATCCCTGAAATAAATCCTGCTAAGTATCAAATTGAACTTAATAAAAAAACAACGTTTGTTCGTAAACATCCTAAAGAAACATTATCTTTAATGTTAAGTTTTGAAGAAGATGAAGAAACACAGGGAGCAGACATTGATGCCATTCTCATTGTAGATGATGTTGAATATACATCTAAATCCGATGCTGATGGGTTAGTGGAGTGGAAGTTACCTAAAACATCAACACGTACAGGTATCGTTAAGCTGTTCCTAGAGCCTGACCAAAATGAAGCGACCCATGCTTTTGAAGTGAAACTAGGAGATTTAAACCCTGTATCTAAAAATACAGGTATACAAGCAAGATTAAATGGACTTGGGTTTGATTGCGGAAGAATAGATAACAAGTTGAAAGACAAATCAGAAACGGCTATTCGGAAATTCCAAGAGGTAAATGGCCTAACCGTAGATGGTATTGCAGGCTTAAAAACGCAGCAGGCTCTAGAAAATAAATACGGTTGCTAAGTTAGCCATTATTAATTTATACGGATATACATTATGAATAAAATAGCGACCTACCCTGTTGCCACTAACAATACGAATACTATTACGTTACCTGATAATAAAATCTACGATCTACTGTTCTCACCTAATGATATGCAGCTGATTGCTTTAGATAAAAAGGCGTTTGATAAGCTTAATGTTATTGAAGAAAAGCTAGATGGGGTCGCGTCTAAGCTTGAAGAATCTCGAGCCGATTGGAAGAATGAAGACAACACTAAAATGCTTGCAGCACAAACAGAAGTTCGCAAGCAGCTTATGGCCAGTGCAAATATCAAACACCCGGATGATGACGATGCAAAAGATATTTCTGCCATAGTAACAGGCGACAGTTTTAAAGAAGTGGTGCGGTTTTCACGTGACGGCCAATCCATTGCTAAATATTCACTGGTGCCGTCGGAATTTTTTAAAGAATTAAAAGATCGAAGCAAAGATAAAAGAGGGCCCAGTGTATTTTTTAAATTGCCAGTCGATGCAATAAAAACTGTAAAAAATCAGGCAAAAAAGGGGCAAGCTGAAGATACGCTCAGTGCTTTACGTTATACACCAGATGATGAAGCGGGTGATTCGTCTAAAAAAGTAGGCGAGCTAAATACTGAAAAAGTAAAAGAAGCGTTTGGCAAAGTTAAAACCAGCATTAAAAAGGAGTGGTCTATAGCGGATGTTTCTACTACAGGTCAAATTGGCTCTCGGTTATATACACGCTTCATTCCCGGCTTGCATAGTTTTTTGAATGACGATCAATTTGATATGTTGGATAAATGGATTGCCCATGTTAACAAAGATGCGAATGTTAGTGTTCACCAGTATGAAAAATATCAAGCCGATGCCGTAAAAGAATTGGATAAAAGCGACGCTGGCAGTGATGAAAAAGATGTAAAAAAAATATTCTTCCCAGAAAGCTGGGACAAGGTTAAGCGATTAGTAAAAGACACTTGGGGTGATAACTCTGAAATTTATAAAAACGTTGAGAGATTAGACTATAAAAAAGTCGATAAAAAGTCAGAACGTAAAAGCATTCGAGATGAAATTGAAAAATTAATATTACCCAGTACCATTTGGGATGGCAGCGCGGGTGCTCAGCTTATGCGCTACAGCGCAGGGGCTTCAATAAAAGCAGAGTTTGATATTCTAGCAAAAGGTAAGCTGGCCATTGGTGCAGAGGCTAAATTTGATGCGGCATTGGCCGAAGCAAAAGCCCAAGGCAGTTTGTATTTTCCGGATAATAATGGGCATGCATTAAAGCCCACTATTATGGTAAAAAAAGAAAAACTGGCCTTTAAACCCACTTCAAATACCTTTAAGCTGAATGAATCTTCCCCTTATTTTTCTGTAGACAGCAGCCTTTTAACGCCATCGGGAGCCAGCAATATTTTAAGCTGTTTAAAAAAATGGGACGAGATTGCCGAATATGTAGCGCGTGACAGTACGCAAAAGAAACATTTATACGTTCAAGTGGTCGGACATGCCAGTAGCACGGGGTCAGCAGACTATAATCACAAACTGGGTTTAAGGCGTGCCAGTATTGTGGCAGACGTTTTCAGCATGCAAAATCAACAATGGTTAAACCATTTTAAACGGGGTGTTTGGGGTGAAGATGAATTGGAGTTTTATAATTTACTCGAATCTCATACTTGATGGTAAAATTAAAACTAATCAAACCGTAAATTGGAATTCTATTGCAACTCTTAACAAAAAAGTGGCTTTAAATACGCAACTTAAAGCACTGGTGCCTGAACTTGAAAGCTATCGTGCATCACTTATACCACAGTTAGAAAAAACCATCTTCATTAGCAAAGATGACTGGTTCACCCGGCGTAAAAGCGCTAACCCAAACATTGAAGCCCCTTATAAAATTGAAGAGATCATTCAGAGCTACACCAATAATTTAAGAAGCTATGCCAAAAAAGACAGTGGCAGCCATCTTAATCTTCATAAAATACAATTGCATTCCACACCCTTTATCAGTGAAGGTGAATCGGATTTAAAAGTGGATGTTCCCAATGAAGTATTTGAAAATCGTCGCTGTGAATTCATCGCCTATGAGTTAGATACCGAAAAAACCACAACGGTTAAAGAGCCCACTGAAATTGATTTGGGGCATTTGCGTTGTCAATTAGAAGGGCACATATCAGCTTGGGCGGGAGCAAATTTACAGTTAGGGGCTCAGATCGCAGTGGCTGTGCCTAAAGGTACGCTAGCGCTAATGGCCATGGGAAAAGAGTACCATGCCACAGGCCAAGTGGGCGATGCCAAATACAAAGCGAAAGCAGCGGCCGAAGCTGAGGCCGTAGCCAAAGCGTTTGCAGGAGCAAAAGCCGAAGCCGGATTGAAAGCCAGTTTAGATTGGAAAGCTCCCAAAGCCACGTTTAAACCTTTGGGCAGTATTGGCTATACCGTCACGGCGCTGGCAGGCTTGGGTGGTACCGCTGAATTTAAAGTTGGGTTTGATCGAGAAAGTAATCGTTTTGTCTTAAAAGTCCATGCTGAAGCAGCTTTGGGGCCGGGCATTGGCGGACAACTGGATATCGTTGTGGGGGTAGGCCAGTGTTATGAATTTATTCAACTGGTGCACGGAGAGTTAGACAAACACGATTATAATTTCATTGATATGTTTGAACAAAAGGGTGATGAATCCGATTTAGACGTATTTGCCATATTCTCTGCTTGGTCTTGGAAGCTACTTAAGAATGGACATTTAATTTCGGCCGGTGCAACCGCAATAACCGGCGTCATTGCTCAATCCTCGGTGGAGATCTTAAGCGACGTACGACAGCTCGAAAGGGAGTGGAGCTTAGGCGAAAAACAACAAGAGAATACAGATGAATTGATTGAGGCGCTTAATAGCAAGCCAGAGTTAATTCAATACTTATCGCCAGAAACCAAAGGGCGGATACTGTATGACTTGATACATGCACCAGTGGACTATGTAGAAAAATTATCCAATTTGGTGAATCTTGATATGAATAAAAATCGAGAAGAAGCAGGCAAAACCTTGATTCTTAACGGGATTAAATCTCGACGGGATTGGCAAGAAACCTTAGAGCATCTAGCAGAAAAAAAGAATAATCAGTTTAAACCGAGCGTGACCCCTAATGCCAGCCTAGAGATCAAAGCACAGCGAGCCCTTGATAATGAAAACTTATTGAGACAAAACCTATTGGATGATGAAGATGATTGGAATGAAATTAATGAATTTATTCAAACCTTGCCCACTCGAATATAAACATAAAGATTAAACAATGATGAATCTATTAAATAAAAAAATCATTTTGATTGCAGTTGTGATCAGTGTATTAGTGGCCAGTGTCGGTTATTTTGCTAATGACCGTTATGAAAAATACCAAGCTGTGCAACTACTAAAAGCCCGTACCTTGCAGCAAATGGTCTTTGTAGAAGGGGGCACGTTTATGATGGGGGATGTGGGCTATATTGATGAAAATGGTGATAAACAATTCTTTGCACCAAGCCCTAAAGTATTCCCTGTGCATAAAGTGACGCTGACCAGTTATAGCATGAACGCACTAGAAACTACGTTAGGTGATTATGATATTTATGCAGATTATGTTGGCAAAGATACGGTGCAAGTAGGTTATCGAATGCACTTTTCAAAACAACACCCTGCCTGGGGCATGAACTGGTACGACGCTCGTGAATATTGCCAATGGTTAGGGCAAGAAATTGGCTACGTAATGGATTTACCCACCGAAGCCCAGTGGGAGTATGCCGCTCGTAGCCGTGGTTTGGCCGTAGCTTATGCCACTAATAATGGTGAGTTTGAGCGTGGCATTAATATTCGAGACTCAAAACAAAATGATTTTGAAATGCCGGTAGGCGCTTGGCCGCCTAATCCACTGGGTATGTACGACATGACAGGCAATGTGAATGAGTGGACAGTGGATTTATGGCATCCATATACGGAAGAAGCAAAAGTTGACCCTATGTATGATGATGGTGAAACCAAAAAATATGCAGAAAGCAGAATGTCTCGCGGTTTCGGTATCATAGGCGCCAGCGGTGGCATTAAGTTGTATAAACGTATGCTGGACGACCCTGAAAACACGGGGGCGGGTAATGGCATTCGTTGTGTTGTGAATCATCCAGAACCATTGCCTAAGCAGTTAAAAGATTAAATAATTTCAATAAAAATTATGAATCTATCAAATATAAAAAATATATCGATTGCAGTTTTGGCCAGTGTATTACTGGGCGGCGGTGGCTATTTCTCCTTCGACCGCTATGAAAAATATCAAGCCGTGCAAGTGTTAAAAGCCCGCACCTTACAGCAAATGATCTTTGTAAAAGGCGGCGACTTTATGATGGGGGATGTGGGTTATATTGATGAAAACGGTGACAAGCACTATTTTGCCGGGGATGCGGATGTATTCCCAGTACATCAAGTGACACTGACCAGCTACAGTATGAGCTCGTTAGAAACTACCTTCGGGGATTATGATGTTTTTACAAATTATGTTGGAAAAGACATGATTGCTAAAGGGTCGAGAGATAGAGCTCATAAACAACCTGATTCTCCTGCTTGGGGCATGAACTGGTACGACGCACGTGAATACTGCCAATGGTTAGGGCAAGAGATTGGCTACGCAATGGATTTACCTACCGAAGCTCAATGGGAATACGCGGCACGCAGCCGTGGCTTGGCCGTGGCCTATGCCACCAATAATGGGGAAGATGAGAGAGGCATAAATATCCGCAACCCTAGTGAGTATAAATTTGCAATGCCCGTGGGCTCATGGCCCCCAAACCCGCTAGGCATGCATGACATGACAGGGAGTGTGAATGAATGGACAGTGGATAATGCACATTCTTATACAGAAGAAGCAAAAATAGATCCCATTTTTGATGAATACATTGCTAAGAGGCCTAAAGTCACCAGAGGTTTCGGCATCATAGGCGCAAGCGGTGGCATTAAACTGTATAAGAGAATTATGGATTCACCAGAAAACACGGGTGCGGGCAATGGTATTCGCTGTGTGGTAAATCATCCTGAGCAATTGCCTAAGCAATTAAAAGACTAAATAGTTTCAATAAAAATGATGAATCTATAATCGGTTAATTTAACTGGAAAACTAAAAGGCATATTTTGTTTGGGTTTACCTGAAGCGGTTGTATCGCTTATTTTTTATGTGTGATTTCGTTACATACTCCAAATAATTATAATACTCACGCTATTAGTTGGTAATAAAATGAATTTATTTATGGTTGTTATGAATAATAAGTTAAATATATTTATGTTATTTATTATTGTTATCTTAATAAATGGATGTGATAAAAACTCAATAGATGGTGAAGAAAAAGTAATCTCGGTAATCGATAGAGAGCCTCCAAATATTTCGTTAATCGATGATGAAAATATATATTTAACTGTAGGTTCTTTGTATATAGATCCGGGAGCTGTAGCTAATGATAATGTCGATTTAGATGTCAATATTTCAGTACGTGATGACGTCGATGCATCAAGAATTGGACGTTATGTTGTTACTTATAAGGCTGTAGATCAGGCTGGTAATTTAGCTTTATTGAATAGAAATATCTATGTCCTAGATCCAAAGGCTTTTGTCACGACTTGGAAAGTAGGTGAATCTCCATATAAAGAAGGTAACCATCTAAAAATTAATACAATAACCTCGGATCAAAATTACAATATAGACTGGGGAGATGGTTTTGTTAGCGAAGGTGTTGCCGGTTCAATTAGTCATCATTATGTAGATTCAGGAATATACACAGTGATTATTACAGGCGATTTTAAAAATATTAAGGTCGGTCATTATGAATCTCATAAATTATTAACTATTGAGCAGTGGGGGGATATTAAATGGACGACAATGGATCATGCCTTTTCGGGTTGTCATAATCTAAAATTAAATGCAATAGACTCGCCAAATCTTGAGTTAGTAAACAATATGCGAGCTATGTTTAATATGGCAGAAAATTTCACCGGTGATGTTAGTAATTGGGATGTATCTTCCGTAGAGACAATGGTAGCTATGTTTATGAGAGCATCATCATTTAATAGTGACTTGAGTAGATGGGATGTGTCTGTAGTGGTCAAGTAAATCTGGCCACAGTTTAAGAGGCTTGAAAGAATAATCCTTCTGCCTCATTTGGAGTCTTCCCATTATTATGCTGGTGTGGTCTCAACTGAGAATAATAACCTGCGATATAATTTGTTATCGAATATTCAGCCTCAGCAAAATTGCTATACCCATATTTCGGCATCCATTCTGTTTTTAAGCTTCTAAAAAATCGCTCCATTGGTGCATTATCCCAGCAATTACCTCGACGACTCATGCTTTGTTTTATCTGGCAGCGCCATAGTGTTTGCCTAAACTTTCTACTGGTGTAATGCATACCTTGATCGGAATGGAACATCACTCCTTTAGGTTGCCCTCGGCTTTCATAGGCATGTTGTAAAGCTTTACTGGTTAACTGACTATCTGGCGATAATGAGAGCGCCCAGCCAATTAGCTTGCGGGCGTATAAATCCATTACCACAGCTAAATAAGCCCATCTTTTCCCGATCCAAACATAAGTGACATCACCACACCAAACTTGATTAGGTGCGGCCACATTAAACTGGCGATTAAGTAAATTGGGCACTGCAAGGTGCTCGTTATTTGCTTTCTTGTACTTCGGCGCAAAAGGTTGTTTGCTAATTAAATCCAAGTACTGCATGGCTTTTCTTGCCCTGTAGCGGCTTAATTTAATACCTGATTGAGTCACCATCGTACTGATTGTTCTAGCGCCCGCAGAGCCGTTACTTAGCCTGAACATTTCCCGAATTCTACTATGCAACTCAATCGTTTTAGAGGTAAGTTTTTCTGGGTGACTTAACCAATATTTAAAACTACTGCGATACACTTCAAATACATTGCATAGCTTCGTAACGGCGTAGCTCTCTTTCAGCTTCTGGACTAACGAGAACCTCTCATCGAGTCCGACATCAAGAGAGCGGTAGCCTTTTGTTAGGATTTCTTTCTCTTCTTCAATGTCTTTAATTCTCTTTTCCAGCTCACGAATTTTGATTTGATCAGGGGTCATTGGGGATGCTGCTGGTATTCCACCATCACGTTCAAGTTTGAGCTGTCTTGCCCACTTATCGACGGTGGATTTACCGACATTCATTAACTCAGCAGCTTCGCGTACAGAATAATTTTTATCAACGATTAGTTGTGCAACTTCTAAACGAAATTCGGGTGTAAAATGCTTTCTACCTTGCTTACTCATATGTCACCTAAGATACTTATGAGGTGATGATATCACCTCTATTTAGGTGGCCAAAATCACTGTACCACTACAGTCCTCGGTAACTGATATGAGTGGCATGTTTTATTCTGCATGAGGCTGTAGATAAATCTGTGTAACTGCTTATCATCAAAGCCAGAAATGGCTAAGGATAGGCATCAATGAACAAAGAAGCACTAGAAGCCTTTGCCCGCGAAGCGGCAAAGGGTATTAAAACAGAACAAGACCTTAATGAATTTCGTCAGATGCTCACTAAAGTGACAGTTGAGCGGGCTTTAAATACTGAGCTTGATGAGCACCTTGGTTATGAACGGAATGAAGAATCCTCTAACTCCAACAGCCGCAATGGCACCACCAGTAAAACTTTACGCACCGAAGATGGCCAGTTTCAACTAGATACCCCTAGGGATCGCGAAGGCTCTTTTAATCCTAAATTAGTAAAGAAAAATCAGACTCGGTTTACCTCGATGGACGATAAAATTTTATTTTTATACGCCCAAGGCATGACCACACGAGAAATCGTTAAAACGTTTAAAGAACTGTATAACGCAGATGCCTCTCCAAGCCTAATTTCAAAAGTCACTGATGCGGTCATTGAAGAAGTGATTGAATGGCAATCTCGTGAATTAGATGCGGTGTATCCCATTGTTTATCTTGATTGCATCGTGCTTAAAATTCGTCAGGACAAACAGGTGATCAATAAATCAGTTTACCTTGCCTTAGGCGTCAACATGGAAGGCCACAAGGAGTTATTGGGCATGTGGCTATCTGAAAACGAAGGGGCTAAGTTCTGGCTAAATGTTCTGACTGAGCTGCAGAATCGTGGTGTGAAAGACATTCTCATTGCTTGCGTGGATGGCCTGAAGGGCTTTCCAGATGCTATCAATGCCGTCTATCCAGAAACGCAAATTCAGCTGTGCATCGTGCACATGGTGCGTAACTCAGTGAAGTACGTTCCTTGGAAAGATTACAAAGCCGTCACCGCTGATTTAAAGAAAATTTACCAGGCCGCGACTGAGGAAAGTGCCTTGCAATCACTGTCTGATTTTAGTGAGAAGTGGGATGGTCAATATCCACAAATCAGCCGATCTTGGCGTAATCACTGGGAGAATTTAAATACGCTTTTTAACTATCCTGCTGATATCAGAAAAGCCATTTACACAACCAATGCCATTGAATCTCTGAACAGCGTTATTCGAAAAGCGACGAAAAAACGAAAAGTATTTCCAACAGAAGAGTCGGCTAAAAAAGTGGTTTACCTTGCGGTACGACAAGCTTCGGAAAAGTGGACTATGCCGATAAGAAACTGGAAAACGGCCTTGAACCGATTTATGATCATGTTCGAAGACCGTTTGAAAGATTACATTTAAAACTGGCGGTTACACAGAATTTTGAACACTACCCTAATGCAGGTTATCTCCGTTTATTCACAGCCCTTGACTACTGACTAACCCTACCGTTTCAGTTATTCTTGCCCTTATTTTTAAACACATATGGCAAGTACATGCTTAATAAAATCTTCAAAGAAGGCCACTTACAAATTGGCCAAGGTCAGGTGAGTGGTTATATCGCCTGTTTTTTAGGTATATTAGGTTTTTTAGGCGTGATTGCCTTTCACTTTCCTGAATACCTGACCACACCTGAGCTGCGTAAAAACTATGACGTTGCTACTTTACGCATTGTTCTATTTTATGGCTTAGTAGTGGCGGGCAGCTTGGGTTTACTCAATTTTGTGCGTAATAAAAACAAGCGTTTGGGTACAGTCGCGTGGGTATTTGTGGCAGGTGCTATTTTATTAGGCGGGCATCGTGTACCGGTGGGTGATTTCCCAGATAATACGCCTTATATCGGCTTAGATTGGTTTATCTTAGATTTACTTGGGTCGACTTTGATCTTTGTATTTATTGAGAAAATACTTCCTTTTCGCAAGCAAGCTATATTCAGGCCTCACTGGAAAACCGATTTTGATCATTTTTTTATTAATCATTTATTAATCGGCTTTGCATTATTGGTGGTCAACCAGTTTGTTAACCAAGCGCTTGGCTGGGCGATTAATGAAGACACCCAAGCGTTTATTTCGTCGCTTTATTTTCCGATTCAGCTATTTTTAATTTTATTGGTTGCCGATTTAGCCCAGTATGTTTTTCATCGTATTTATCACGAAGTACCTTTGTTCTGGCGCTTGCATTCGGTTCACCATAGTGTGAAACACATGGATTGGTTAGCGGGTTCTCGTCAGCATATTATCGAGTTGCTGATTACACGTTCAATGGTGTTAGCGCCCATTTTCTTATTGGGGTTTGATAAAACAGTGATTGATACGTATGTGATTATTGTCGGCTTTCAGGCGGTGTTTAACCACGCCAATGTGAACATTAATTTTGGGCCGCTTAAGTACATTATTGTAACGCCGCAATTTCATCATTGGCATCATGCTTCTGATGAAGCGGCCATTGATAAAAACTATGCGGCTCATTTTTCATTTATCGATTATTTATTGGGTACGGCTGTGCGTGGCCAAAAAGAGTGGCCTGATCATTATGGTGTAAAAGGGGATTACGTGCCGGATGGTTTTTTAAAGCAGCAGGCGTTTCCGTTTACTTATAAGGGTTAAATTTTACAGCGGCCAGTTGGCCGCTTTTTTTATGTTAAAATGTCAGATTCAGGCCCGTAAAAAAGCCATTAATCGTAGTTGAGCCCGCTGACCATTTTTTGTAACCAGCCGTCACGCCAAAGTATTTATAAGCTCCCGCACCTTGCCAGTTTATACTGAATTGATGTTCGGATAATTGGCCACCGTTATAACTTGACCATGTTGGGTAATATTCCAAGTGCACATTACGGTGGACTCTTAACCGTATTGGCATGGCAAATACTTCACCTTGGTGGGTTTGGTTGCCGTTCATTTTGCCTTTTCCTAACGCAAAATCCCAACTGAGATTATTCCCTAGGCTCATACGGTAATGAATTAATGTATTGCTCAGGGTGAGCTTATCGCCGTCTTCATTGAGTGTGTTTTCTGAGTAGCTGAGGCCAAACATACCATACCCTAATTCAATGCGGTTTAATTGTGCACTGATATCATCGTCTGCGTTAAGCCAGTGGGACGTATAGCCAAAGCTAGGTAAAATAGGGTCACCTTCTTGGCGAAATAAAGAGCGACCACTTGTTTTACGGTGTTCTTGATAGCGCATTTGGCTATTGATCCCTCCTTTAGCCACCACTTCGGCGGTGCTGCCCACGACCTCTGCGGTAATATCAAATACTATCTCGGCTACGACTTCGGCAATGGCGCCAGATATTGAGGATGAACCGGAATCACGGCTTGATGTGCTATGGTTTGATGATCGCTTTTGGGCAGGCTTCGTCGCCTCAGCTTCTAAGTTATCAAGTGATCCTGCCATAGTCATACTTGAAAATACGAAGGGTAATAGGATTAAAACCTTAGATGACATGCCATTCCTTTTTATGTCAGCGTGCATTTGTTAAAGGTATGACTTTATTTATGAGGTTCAATTCCCCTATTAAGTCAATAATATATAGGACAATCTGTTTTGTTTTGTTTTGTATTGTGTGCAGTGGGTGAATTATAGTCAATCTCTTTAATTGGTGGCTGCATCTCTGGCTGAAATTTACGTAATATGCTAATTTGCGCCACTTTATTGATATAGGCAAAGAGGTCAGCATGATCACAGGCTTTGACTTTGGTACATCTAACTGTGCTATGGGCGTGTTATCTGAAACACAGCAGGTTAAATTGTTGCCGTTAGAGCAATCAAAAGCGTTTATGCCTTCTACTTTGTATGCGCTTGACCGTGAGCTCATCGCAGAACAAGTTGCACTGCAAATATCAAATCCACAAGATAAACAGCACTTTATGGAGTCACGCCGAAACGCGTTGAATCGTGCCCGTCGCGTGCGTCATGAAGAAGGATTTGCCACAGATGAAACATGCTTATTTATGGGCCAAGCCGCACTTGATGAATACTTTGCTTGGCCAGGCGAAGGCTATTTTGTTAAATCGCCTAAATCTTTTTTAGGGGCCAGTGGGCTAAGTGATTCGGCGATTCATTTTTTTGAAGACATTGTTACCGCCATGATGATGGCTGTTAAACAACGCTCGCAGCTTACAACCCAGCAAGATATAACCCATACAGTAATAGGGCGCCCCGTTAATTTTCAAGGTTTAAATGCTGAAAAAAGTAACCAGCAAGCCATTGCTATTTTAACCACAGCGGCAAAACGAGCGGGTTTTAAAGACGTTGAGTTTTTATATGAACCAATCGGAGCGGCATTAAATTTCGAACAAGACTTAACGCAAAATAAAACAGTATTAGTTGTCGATATTGGTGGTGGTACAACGGACTGTGCCATGGTGCGAATGGGACCGGATCATCGTCATACAAATGAGCGCCAACAAGACTTTATTGGACACACGGGTGAGCGTATAGGCGGTAATGATTTAGATATTCAATTAGCCGGTCAGCAGTTTATGCCATTATTTGGCATGTTATCAAATCTTAAAAGTGGTTTGCCAATGCCAACGCAAACATTTTGGGATGCGGTACGTACAAATGATGTCGGTGCACAAACCGCATTTAACGATAAGGCTAATACGCATCTATTGCAGCAATTATTACGAGAGACAAGCGAGCCTGCTTTGTTAACACGCTTTATTAATATGCGTAATGATAAACAAAATCATCATGTGGTACGCAGTGCAGAACAAACAAAAATAGCGCTGTCTAATGATATGAATACGGTTGTTGATTTAAGTTATTTAGAGTCGCAGTTTGGCTGCCAGGTTTCACGTGATCAATTGGCGCAGGCGATTGATCGTCCAATGAATAAAATGACAGACCTAATGCTAGATGCAATCAAACAAGCCGGTACTCAGCCAGATTTAGTGTATGTGACAGGTGGTTCTGGTCAATCACCCATTATTCGTCAAGCAATACAGGAAAAACTGGGTGATATTGAAATTGTCGACGGTGATCACTTCGGTAGTGTGGCATCAGGATTAACGGTTTGGGCAGGCCAAATATTTAAGTAGTGTGCTTTGGTGATACATTGTTTTATACCTATGTAGGTTGTTATTAACGTATATAGGTATCAATATCGACGTTGAATCCACTCTTTTACTCTGCTTGTTTAATGTATCTAGCGGCTATCTTCATTTCTTTTTATAACGTTTTATGTTTTTTAACATAGTCTATATATCCCACTATTTAGCTTAATTCTAGCCATAGACTTGATAAGTCAGTTAGATGTTTAACGGCTTACTAGCAAATTTCAATATTAATACAATAGTCCAATTTAGGGTTTTTAATGTATTTCTTAAAATACATTAAAAACATAGGTTAAAAATGCAGATGATTTATGACAAAACCCTAAATTGAACTATTGTTGGAAAAACATATTCCCTTAGTATATCAATGAACACTGGTATTAATGAGGGATGTATGTCTTTAACAAATGGTCATTACTATGGCGTTTCGATTGAAACGGAAGAATGTGAATACGAGCTTGATGTCGAGGTCAACGAAGATAATAACCATATAGATGGTAAACGAACGCTTTGTAGTGACCAGCAGCCTGAAGCACCGGATGATTCCATCGAAGGTCAAATTAAAGATGGCATTGATAAAATTAAAAAAGGTGGTTGGAAAACGGCACTCTCTCTTGCTAAAAAAGCCGCGACGGATTATTTACAGGATGAAAAACAAAACCGTTCTGAAAAACCAGATGCTCATTATAAAGACCCAATGAACCCTGAGTATGCATTTGAATTAACCAGTAGTGACAAGGTCACATATTCTCCTATCCCATTATTAGCGGATAAAGAAAAAAGAATACAGATGTTTATCAGTATCGTTGTGGTAACTCCTATGGTGTATTGTTACGTAAATCTGATGATGTGATATGTGATGTGAGCTTTACTTATCCCTCACATGAATATGCCTCTAAGCATTACCCAGAGCAGCATGTAGGTCATAGTGTACCTGACTGGCGTCGTGAAGATGACGTGCTACATAAAATGCGTATTCATTATCTTTCGAAGGATAAATCAAAAGCAGAAGCAGCAGCCAAGAGTGCCGATTTTGATAAAGAAAAAGAAGCGTATTATTCAGTTGACCTATCCTCTACTCGTTCGAATGAAAAGACACGCTTTAGTTTTCCTGATCTTAACTTAGATGAAATTACATGCAGTATTGGCATGAGCTTTATTCATGGTTGGTATTTACCAACAAAAACAAAACTAGGTCGCCAAATTCAATACAACTGGGATGCACTGCGCGTATCGGTTACACAATCTAATAATATTATTAGCCGAAAAGTTTGCATGATTAGTACTAGAGGTCGTGAATTAATTAACTCAATGAATAATCAATTCGAGTTAATGGATGGTGGCTATTTAGCCGAAGTAACAGAAGGGCATTACGAGTTACAGGTCGGTATATATAAAAATGAAATGCTGACCTATCCATTTGAAGTGATTCGGGTTGATTCAACCGATACCCGTTCAAAAGATCAGACCTATTATGTATTGAAAACACCTGAAGACGATTATGCCAAAATAAAATATTGTCAGGATTCATTTCAGCTTGATTTCCGCTACCCATTAAGTCACTTAGCTCGAGAAAAAGGATCTGTTGAGCAGTTTAAAATCAGCTGTAAAGTCATGCGTGATGGTAAAGCATGGCCTGATTATGAGATGAGTGAGTTTGATGCAAGCGGCATGGATGACGAAATTGATGTACGCAATAACCCTCGGTGGGCAAAAAACTCAGTTTTATTACAAATTCCCTTTGGTAGTACCCGTGAGTACCAAGGTCGTAAAGCAGTCCCTGATGGAATATACACTGTGCATATTGATGTTGATGGGGCTGAACGAGATCAAGTTAAGTTTGAAGTTAAAGATGGCAATTTAACAACCCAAGGTATTTCGTACCCACAAAACCTAGCCATAGCGGACTTTGATCTTCCTGAAGAGCATCATGGTTATTATTTATTCCCATTAACTAAATAGCGCTTAATAATTGAGGTTTGTACTATGAAAAAAGTTGAAATATCGGCAAGATTTATGTCAGGTTTTGTTGGTTTGGTCGTCTGTTATGCGCTATCAATTTACTTCTTTTGGGATAGTCAAATCTCAATTAATGGCTTTCGAGTTGACCCAGAGCACAGTCGTGTCACAAAAGCCCTCTACTTTGCACTTGGTCGTGATAATGCAAAGCCTGTTGGGGTTGTGCTTGCATTTTTGAGTGTGCATGCAAGCTGGGCTTGGCGTTATCTTGCTGGTGATATAATTGAGCGATTATGGCGTAAATTTTTCTTGTCTAAACAAGATAATATCTCTGTATCAAATCATGATATTGAGATGCCTAATAAAAATATGATCCATGGTAAAAAGGAACTGTCTCAATCTTTAGATGATGCAACCTATTTACCTGGTGCTCCAGTGAAACGAGATGATCGAAAAAACGAAGTCTAATATAATGATATTTGGTGTCTCGTTAAACGACATTAACGAATCACCAAATATCGAAGTACAAGATAGCAAAGACAGTGTTACTTATATTGAAAAAAAGACTGGGAAAAAAGTAACCATAAATAAAGTATCAACAACACTTAATATTAATTGTGATTAGAAGATATAGTTTTCTATGATATAAAAATTATATCTAGATATTTATATCTTTCAATTGATTAATTTATGATGGTTTTACTAAGATTGTTGTTATTTTATTTTTTATTTAAGTCATCCATTATACGTTGTTCAACAGTATCTACCGACATAGGACGGCCTAATAAAAAGCCTTGTCCTAGTGTGCAATGCAGACTTTTTAGCACGTTATACTGCTCAATTTCTTCAATCCCTTCTGCGACAATCTCCATATTGAGATTATGCGCCATGGCAATGATGGCAGATACAATTGATAATGAATTTTTATCGGTTAATAAACTATTAGTAAATTCATAGTCAATTTTTAATATATCAAATTTAAATTTACGCAGGTAACTCATAGAAGAATAACCCTTACCAAAATCGTCCAGTGAGAGCTTAACCCCCATAGCTTGTAATTTTTTAAAAGAAGATTCAATTTCAGGACTATTCTCCAGTAAAACCCCTTCGGTTATTTCTAACTCAAGGGCACTGCCATCATTACCTGATTGTTCCAATGCTAGGTTTATTTGATTAATCAGGTTAGGAGAACGAAATTGCCTTGGTGATAAATTAACCGCCATACTAAACTGTGTATTAAAGCGTGTATTCCATTTTTTTAAATTATTGAGCGCTTCATATAAAACAAATAAGCCAACGTTTTCAATTTCACCATTTTCTTCAATTATTGGGATAAACTCATTAGGTGAGATATTGCCAAGGGTAGGGTTGTTCCACCTAAGTAACGCCTCGAAGCTGACAATTCTATTTGTTCTGAATTCAATTTTCGGCTGATATACCACATTAAACTCATTATTAGTGAGTGCGCTTGATATGTGGTTTTCAATTTCTAACTTCCTAGCACTTAACTTATTTAGATTACTTGTGAAGAATGAATAAGTACCTTTACCTTCCGTTTTTGAAAAATGCGTTGCTGAATCGGCATTCTTGAGCAGTACCTCTGGTGACTTACTGTCTTGCGGATAAAGCGATATACCAATGCGTACGCTAATAGAAAGTGAGTGATCATCAATTTTTACGGGCTGGTCAAAGTTATCTAAAATCCGTTTTGAACTAATGGCTGCATCTGCCTCATCCTGAATATGAGGTAAAATAATTAAGAACTGATCACCCCCTAAGCGTCCGAGAATTGAACCGGCCTGAATTGAATTTGATAATCGAGATGCAATATTTTTAAGTACACGATCACCTATTTTATGACCTAATGTATCGTTAATGTGCTTGAAATCATCGATATTGACTGAAAGCATTGCAATCATACTGCCAGATTGATTGCTTATTATTTGAGAAAATCGGTCTAACATTAAAAAGCGATTAGGTAGATCGGTAAGTTGATCATGGTAAGAATAATGATCAAGAATATCCATATGCTTTTTTATGTTTCTTTTAAGTGAATAATTCCAAAGTAATATAAGAATAATAATAATACTTGAGATAATGACTACTTGAATGACCAGTGTGTAATCAGTCATTACAGGGTTACTTAATGCGAGCCACTTGTTAGTGATTTCTTTTTGTTGTATTTCATTAATGCTATCAAGGCCTTTTTGCAAGATATTGACGAGAATTGGCCAATCCTCACGTACGGCAAAATGTAATGTTTGCGTTTCGTCTGAAACCGAGGCCGCCACTCTTAAGTTATTTAAATTTAGTTTTCGAATCCAATAAGTTGCTGAGGCAACATTGCCTACGAAAGCATCGACGTCTCCACCAGATACCGCTAATAATGACTGTTCAAGTGTGTCAAAGGTGATTGGTTTGATATCTGTATTTTTAAGCAAATAATGGTGGTGAGATGTTTTTGCCTGTGTCGCGACTTTTAGATTTTTAATGTCATCTAAACCCATAATAAACGACGATTTATCTTGGGTGACAATAACACGATGAAAGTTTAAGTAAGGCTGTGTGTATGTTAAATATTTAAGACGAGCATCGGTTTTATCTACCGCAGGTAATACATCTATACTGCCTTGCTTGGAGGTTTTGATGACTTCTTTCCAGCTTAGGCCCTTGGTGACCTGCATATTTAAATTTAAGCGTTGATTGAGCAAGCGAACATAGTCAGATGCCATACCTTGATATTCTTCGGCGGCCATAAACTCAAATGGTGCAAATTCTGGGTCAATACCGAGTCGAATGCGAGGGTGTTCATCGATCCATTTTATTTCTTCTTGTGTCAGTTCTATTTCTTTTAGATTCTCAAGGTATTCAATGGGTAGCCACTTGGCACGTAGATGAATGATTTCACTTTCGGGTATGGTTTTGAGTGCTTTATTTAATATTTTAGCGAGTTCAGGTTTGCTTTTGTGAACGGATATGCTTTCGGGGGAGTTTTTTTTATCATAAATACTGGCGAATTTAAGATTGCTCATTAAGTACTTATTTCGATAATAATAACCGGCGCCTAAAAAGCTAATAGTCGCATCTGCTTTGTTGATCGATATTGCATTTAAAGCATCGAGCATGTCATCAACATAAATGGGCTTAATTGATGGAAATTCTTCAAGAATTCTTTTTGTATACTGGTAGCCCCTCACTAAGACAACACGTTTGTTTTTTAGATGTTGTTTTCGATGAATACTATAATCATGAGCTTGTGTAATGATGACCAGTGATTTAAATATATAAGGGTCAGTGAAATTGAACCATTGCTCGCGCTCAGGTGTGTTGACCATAGTTGCAACCACATCAACTTCACCACGTTGTGCTGTGGGGTAAATCGTTTTCCAGGTTGTTTCTGTATGAGACTTAAAACTGACCCCTAAACGCTGTGATAATAAATCAAATACATCAATAGAAAATCCCTCTAGCTCACCTTTGTCGCTCATAAAACTATAAGGTGGAAAGTTACCATCAAAAGCAACGCTGATATGGGTTTGATTGCTAAGCCATTTTTGTTCTGATGGCGTTAAATAGTCAATGTCTGAGCTACTATGACAAATCTGAGGGATAAGTGCTGCAATGATTAGCCATAAGTAGTGCGCTATCTTCATGCTCGTTTTGCCCAAATTTATTATTTATTCTATTTAGTCTAACTAATAGTAGTCTTGGATACTGCAGCTGGCCTGTACTTAGGCTGATATAGTCTATTTGAGTGCTTATATTGGGTTAAGAAGTAGCTCTATTCCGCCACAGATGCTCTATTGTGGTAAGTGCTTGAGCTTATCTATTAATTCATACGTTTAATGTATGATAAGTAAATAGCGAAATAACAAGAGGTTCAATTTTTTTATTTCAAATAGCTATAAAAAATAATCATGAAACAAGGTAGAGGCACTATTTAGCAGCTAATCTAATTATAACTATGTAGTAAGTTGTAAAGGATTGCTTATGTATTGCTTCCGTCGTTCTCTTTGTTTTGCATCTATCGTATTCATTCTTTTTAGTAGCCATTCATATGCCAGTTTTTTAGAACATGATGACGGGTTAGGTTTCTCTTTTGGGGATACTTATGCGCATCAAAATATTAATACATTAAGCACAAGTGAAATTTTTTATTTTAATAATATATCGGCTATTCAAGCTATTTTACCCAGTTTTATTAAACCAATGTATGAATTAAATTTTGGTGTCTTGAAAAGCAGTGGAACTCAAAGCTGGTTGGTGGGGGTTGGGCCTAAACTGGGTTTGACGTTTACAAATGATTTATATCTGACCGCTGGTTTTCGTTTTGTGTATTTAGATGAATATAAATTCAGAACAAAAGATAATAATCATATGCGACATTATGGCGGGCATAGACAGTTTCAATACTATTGGGATCTTAATTATAGCGTCAACTCACACGTCACAGTTGGTTACCGCTGGTTGCATATGTCCAATGGGATGCAGGTTTTACCTGAATCACTTAAATATGACCATAACCCGGTTATTGAAACGCACAATCTTGTCTTAACATTTGATTTTTATTAATACAAGATTTAGCGTGCTTTAGATTTTAGCGGCGCGGGCCAGTTCGATTTTTTATATCACTATCAATATATAGGTTAGGAACCTGATAATACTGAAAGAAACTATTCATTTTTTGGTAGACTTTATGTGGGTCACGTTTTATTTTTTTGAAGATGAGTTCACTTAAATTAATACTGATAGCTGAATAAAGACTCGTGGTGCGTTCATCAAAATACGGGGCATCTTCTTTTTTAAAGCCTCTAGAGTAATAGCCGAGGTGTAATTCAAAATAGCGTAGGTAACTATTCTTAAATGTGTCTAATCCAGCCGGTTTAAAAGCCATAATATATTTATACCCTGTGTAGTCTGTCATAGGGTGAAGGCCTTTCATGGCTTTACTGGGTAGGTATTCAACTCTTAAGTCCATCGTATCTTTTAACCATGGCACGGTATTTTTATAGTAAGAAAATCCTGAGCCAATGGTGTTCATTAATAAGTCATGATTTGAGAACCCATGATCGCTTGAAAACCCATCAAAGAGCTCGACATAAAACATAAGACTCCAGCCTAAAAGTGCACCATAAAGGGCTGAGTCATGGTGATTGTTGTTTTTTGTTCTTAAGCGATAAGCTAACCATTCTGACATGGCGTAGGTGGTATATAAATGACCCACTTTATCGGCGCCACCACTGCCGGTATCCATACCAAACCAGCCCTCAGAATTCATTTTAAATTTTGAGCTGCCCCAATCCCAACTGAACATTCCTAATAACGTTATCCCCGATACTAAGCCACCCACTTCCCATTTTGCTGATTGTGTTGCTGAGCTAAAGGTTAATTCATTAAGGCGATTGTCATCGTCTTTGATAAGGCTTTTGTCAATATTGAATGAGGGTATCGCGGGCGATGGCTCGGCACTAAATGCTGCTGGTGATAAGAGTATTAATAGGGGAATAAAAAGGTAGCGATGCAATGACTTCATAATAAATGGAACTGGCTTCAAAAAATGCGACGATGATAGTGAAGATCAGATGCCATGTATACACATTATGATGGCTATTTAATGTATCAAGCGATTGCTAAGTGTTACTTTTATTGCATAAATAATAATCATAACTAATCCATTTAAGTCAATCAGCAAGTCAGCCATTGAGTCAATTCAGTTATGTTGAATTTAATAGCGTTTTATGAGACTAGCCGTAATGCTCGTTATTTATGCGAAAATTCTTCACGACACTCATATGATCCCATTTCGAATTCGCGGCAAATCCAAGGGCGATTTTCATAAATGGTACACATGAACGTCTCCCTATCTAAGGCTGAGCACCAGCCATCATCTAGGCGTAACATGGTTTCACCACCCCATTGATCGTAAGCAATGTATTTTTCCGGCACTCCAGTGTCGGTAATAATCATGACTTCTAAACGACAGCAGCTGGCTTTGCATTTTGAGCATGAAATCTCTTTGGGGGAAATATCTTTAATGGGAATGGTCATGAATACTTACAATCTGTTTGATGGCCATATGGTACGCTAAATTGGTACAACTTATCAGAACCAGTTTGAGCTAACTATTCAGGGTAGAGTAAGGTTTGCGGTATAAGGCGGGTTAATAATAGTCATATGTTAAGAAGCTTATCCATTTAAAGACTAACTAACTAGGTAGCTAGCCTTTAATGTTGTTGAGTATGCGAGTTGAGCTCGCTACCGTTTTATTGGCACATCGACTAAATCAGCGAAGGTGCTTCTTAATAAAGTGCTCAATTTTTTCAAGTTCAACATCAACAATGTTTTCGAGTGGTTTAAATGGTGTGCCATCGAAATATCGAGCAGCCGTCCCTGGGCCGTCAGGGCTGCCATGGTCTGTATCAATAGAGTCACGCCATCTTATCGCGTGTGTACGCCACTCCTCTGTATTAACCAGTTCTGGGGCGGTAAACCAAACGTCCCAAGTTAATATATTGCCAGTTTGAAGCATGTTGCCTGAGCCTAAGTTAAAGACATCCATGACTAACTTGTTAAATTCATCCACAACTGGGTGATTCACTTTTGTAATCTCACCAATTTCGACACCTAGGTTCGCAACATCCCATGCTTCATCACTGTGTTTAGCAAAATCGGGCACTTTGAACTCGGTGGTTTCACCCATACGCAAAGGGAATATTGGCTGTAGTGCATCACCTGGGTTATGGGTTTTCACCCTGATGGCGTGTGCTTTACTAAAGGGAAATGGCAAATTTACCTTTTTAAAGAAATCCCAGATCAGTTTAACGTATTCTTTTTGATGGGCGCTGGGGCTAAACCAAATTTTGCCGATGACCTCCATATCCACTGCGAGTTGCTTGGTTGATTCATTCACCCAGCCCCTTTGTCCCGTTACGGTTACTTCTACATTCAAGGTACCAAACGAAGGTGAATAAGTCCCTTGTTGAGGGCATATAATCGAAAATACACGGCCTTCATCGGTATAACCGAGTCTTGAAATATCAGGCGCAAACATCTGAAAGCAGCGCTTGGGATCAGATTGGCCTTTTTCAGTCTCCCAACTAAATTCGGGCCATTGAACCGCTTGTTGGCGTTGGAGCTTGTCAATATTCGCCATGTTATCGAGCATCGGCAACGATGATAAATTTGGGTTGGGGTAGGCAAATAGTGTATTCGATTCTTCGAACCCGCCAACCCAGCCAGGTACGGCATCCGTATTGGTTTTAGTGGTCATGATTTTCCCTTATATTTTGAAAATTAAAAGGTGATTACTTGAGCATAATTAATCTATTTCGGCATCTAATACTGGCTGACGTGAAATGACTCGCTTTAATATTGCTTATGTTAAACCTATGAACATGCTCATTGGACTCATTGCCAAGTTTATAAATGCATTGAAGTTAATGTGCTATGACGTTTTATTAATCGTTTATGTTTAACACTAAATTGGCCAAGCAGCCTGATTTAGGCTTATTAGATAAGCATACTTTACTGCATTAAACCATCAGCCAAAAAATTGAGTTTTTAAACATAAACAATTGATTCTATGTTCGATGCTCATAATTAAATGATCGTCTTATATTCCATTTTTTGAACTATCAAAAACGCACCTTATCACTTTTATTTTGTTAAAACCCATATAGTCAATATGGTTGACTATGTGGGTTTTGCATGCTGTACTGAGATAACTCATTCAGATTTAAAGGAATAATACTCATGAATATAACGGCTGATAGTACTCATAAAAAACAACCCCATCTGATTAATGACGAGGTTATGTCAGTTTTACAAACAGTACGCATTGGGTACTGAGCATTCAGATATTAATATGCTGGATGCTGCTTTTCATGAGCACTTCCGTGTTGTTGCGATGACGAAAGATGGCTTGCAAGTGATCAATAAAAAAGATTACCTTTCTCTTATTAAAGCTAAAAAAATTGGTGGGAATCAGCGTGAATTATCCATTCAATCTATCGCAGGAAGTGAAAACGTTATGCAAGTTAATTTAACGCTTACAGGCGAAAAACAAGTTTTCAATGATCAAATAGGCTTAATAAAAGAAGATGAAACGTGGGAGATTTTACATAACACAACTCAGGTAAAAGAGCGGGAATAACGTTAAAATGGAACAATCATTATCCAGCATTCGAGATACACATCTTGGCAGAATGCTGCTGAAATTAGAACGCCAATTTACTCGTCAAGTGTTAGAAAAGCTCGCGTCGGATGGTATTACGGGCATCACACTCCGTCATTTTGTTGTTATACCGTATGTTGATGATAAGGGTATTCGAGCCACCGAAATTGCGCGCCAAGCTGGCGTGAGTAAACAAGCGGTCAGTAAATTAATTGACGAATTAGTAGACAATGACTATTTAGAAATTAAAGCAGACCCAGCTGATAAACGAGCATCCCTTGTTTTTATTAGTGAGAAAGGACGTGAATTTTTACAGTTGGCTATTGCTCATACCAAAAATATTGAAAAAAAATGGGCAACAAAAGTAGGTGAAAAAGACTTTGCAACGATGAAGTTAGCCATGAGAAAAATACTATTGAATGATGATTGATTCTGACTGTGCGTTAGATTCTGCATGATAGAGTCATATTTTGGTGGGTTGTAACACATGAGGCTAAGATACTTAACCACATTGGTATAGTGGTTAAGTTGTTCGCTTATTTGGGTTATTTAAAGCTTGGCGATTTCAAATTCTAAAACTGTTTTGGCATCTGAACGCTCGATTATTTTTAGTAAGGTAGTTTGAATGGTTTCGTCTTTTTTGGCATTCCCCTTACTGGTGAATTTTTGATCTTGAGCCGCATCGCCTTCTTCTGCAATAAAGCTAACAACAACTTCAGTGGGGCATTCAACAGATTCGCCAAAATAAGCCAATGAAATTTGCGGATAACCTTGAAACCCCTTTTTAACTTTTTTAGCAATTAATTTTGTTGATTTATCTAAATTCATATTTTGATCCCAAGGCCGTATCGTGTCATCAATCAGGGCAAATACCCGAATGTATGCTGTATTGTGGTGCTACTTTACGGATTTTTTCATGATAAGTACCGTCTTTAACATTATTTTTTTCGAGACGAGGCGTGCTATGAGCGGTGTTTTTACGGGTGTGTTCCGTTTTGTTTTTGTGTGTATCTTTTTTTGGCAATAAATTTTTAATCTAGCTGTCACAGTTTTTGCTTAGGATCTCCCGTAGTTGACCAGACGGACAGGAAATCCCATGAGACAAACGAATAATACGCTTCATAAAATAGCATTATGCGCTTCGCTTACCATTGGGCTAAGTGCATGCGGCAGCGGCAGTAATAGCAAGGTAGATGATAACCCCCCCAAAAAAACCATCGAACCAGAAGTTGAATCGAATCAGGTGCTTCTTCGGGTCATGGAAACCACTGACTTGCACGCCAATATCATGAATTATAATTATTATAGCGGTAAACCGGATGACTCGGTCGGCTTGGTAAAAACGGCAAGTTTAATTAAAGCGGCGCGCGCTCAGGTTAAAAACAGTGTACTGGTTGATAATGGTGATTTACTACAAGGCAGCCCGTTAGGGGATTATGTCGCAAAAATACAAGGCTTAGAAGAAAACGAAGTCCACCCTATCTATAAAGCCATGAACTTATTAGATTACGACGCGGCCAATATTGGTAACCATGAGTTTAACTTTGGCCTGCCGTTTTTAAAACAAGCTATGAACGATGCAAACTTTCCTTATACTTCCGCGAATGTCTTCTTTGATGACCATGATACGGATGATAGCAACGATATTCCTTACTTTAAACCTTATCTAATCAAAGAAAAAAATGTATTAGACACAGATGGCAACGCGCACCAATTAAAGATTGGTTATATTGGTTTTGTGCCGCCACAAGTGATGCAGTGGGATAAAAATAACTTAGAAACACGAGTAAAAGCCAAAGATATTGTCGAGATGGCTAACTATTATGTGCCAATAATGAAAGCCGCTGGTGCTGACATTGTTATTGCTATTCCCCATTCTGGTTTAGAGGTTTCTGAGCGTTTAGGCGGTGATGAAAATGCCAGTTATCATCTGTCAAAAGTAGTGGGAATCGATGCCATTATGTTTGGCCATGCCCATCGTAATTTTCCGGGACACAGTAGTTACGATAACTTAGAGGGTGTCGATAATGTTAAAGGCACGATTAATGGTGTGCCTGCCGTAATGCCTGGTTACTGGGGTAAATACCTAGGTTATGTTGATTTAACATTGCAAAAAAATGCGGACGACGTTTGGTCGGTGACAGGGAGTGAGTCGGTTTTAAAACCTATTTCGCAGTCTAATCCTGATCGCAGTGTTACCTCTCTAGTTGAATCTCATGCGGGTATTATTGAAGCTGTTCAGCATGATCATGAACTTGTAAATACTTGGGTTAGTGAGCCGTTTGCAAAAATTTCAAAACCTATTAATAGTTTTTTTTCGTTAGTACAAGATGATCCATCTATTCAAGTGGTCACCGATGCACAGGCTTGGTATGTGACCAGTATTGTGAAAGGCACTGAGTTAGAAAATTTACCGATACTGTCTGTGGGTGCACCGTTTAGAGCGGGTCGTGGAGGTTCTGATGATTTTACCGACTTAAGCGCAGGGGATGTTTCTTACGGTAATGTGGCGGATTTATATATTTATCCTAATACCCTTAAAGTTTTGAAGTTAACCGGTGATGAAATCAAGCAATGGTTAGAAATGTCAGCGGGGCAATTTAATACCATTACCGCGGGCAGCCAAGATGCAGAGCTTATTAATGTTAATTTCCCTAGCTATAATTTTGATGTAATTGATGGTATCGACTATGAAATCGATATTAGCCAAGCACCTCGCTATGATACGTCGGGTAACTTATTAGATGCCAATACAAACCGTATAAAAAATATTCGCTATCAAGGTACTGCGATTGACCCACAACAAGAATTTTTAGTGGTCTCTAATAATTACCGTGCAGCAGGTGGCGGTAACTTTCCTGGTATTGTGAGTGAAAAAATTGTCATCGACGCGCCTAATGAAAATCGTCAAACCGTCGCCGATTATTTAATTCACAGCACGCAGCAAAACCCAGATACAGGGTTTGATCCTTCAGCCGATAATAACTGGTCATTTACGCCGCTAGCGAATACGCAGGTGGTATTTAATGGTTCAAGTAAAGACGCTGCCAAAACGTTTGCAGGCCAAAATCCTGCACTGATTTATTCACATTTAAATGACGACGGCTTTGGCGTTTATCGTTTGGATTTGAGTCTTTAACGTATTTTTTCAGACCTCACTGGTGGCATGCGGAGTTAATATGCTGTGCCATTAGTCGTCTTAATTTGAAGTAGCTGATAATTTTTTAAAAGGAATGTCTGATGACAATTAAAAAAAATATATTAACTGCACTGGGATTGGGGCTAATAAGCCTAAGTAGTCTATCTTATGCAGCCGATTACGAATGGAATGCAAGTGCACCGGTCAAGGTGCCAAGTGCTCAGCACAGTAATGGTAAAACGGTTTTATTTGATGTGTCCCATGGGGGGACAGAAGGGAATGCCGATTGGGTTATAGATGGCGGCTTTTCAGATTTTGCCGATGCGCTTGTATTAGAAGGTTACCGTGTTGAAGAGTACCGAGGTATTGATTTAAATAATGATGGCTTAATTTTATATTCAGACGACCTGAATACGCCTAATAACAATCAAATAAATGAAGCTATTATCACTTACGCGGCCATTGCCCACGCAGACGTTTTAGTGTTAGCCGAAACTAATCGCCCGTTTAAAATCAGCGAGTATCAAGCTCTTGAACAATTTGTAGCAGCCGGTAAAGGTATTTTCTTTATTGGTGATCATTACAATGCTGACCGTAACTTAAATACCTGGGACGCCACCGAAGTTTTCAACGGCTACAACCGTTCTACTCTCGCTAAATATAACTATGCGGGTGAATATGGTGACTTACGTAACCCGGGCAATAGTGAAGGCTGGTTAGCGCAAAACTTCGGTATACGATTCCGTTTTAATGCGGTGGATTATTTAGCTGGGGTCAGTGATGTAACTGCACCAGTACACAGTGAAGGTATTACCCAAGGTGTTCAACCTATATTGATGGCCGCGGGTGCAACGTTAGCGATTACCGACCCAAGCAAAGCAAAAGGTTTGGTGTATTTATCGGCACAAGATAATGCGACAGCATGGAAGTATGCAATCGATAGCGGCTTATATTATGGCGGTCGTGATGAAGGACCCTATGTTGCGGTTGCAAAACCGGGTTTAGGTAAAGCGGCATTTATTGGTGACTCTTCTCCTATTGAAGATGCCAGCCCTAAATATCGTCGACAAGACAGTGGCGCTACGAAAAAAACCTACCCAGGTTGGACAGACCCAGGTGATGCGGCAACCTTAAGTGTAAATATTATTAACTGGTTAGCGACACAAGAAAGCTACACTGCATTTGATAACAACAATGGCCATACAGCAGGGGAGCTTACACCTAATGCAAAAGCGCCAATCGAAATGGACGACCCAGACAACGGTAATCCATGGAGCACACCCGGTAATGGTTACAATCCTTGGGATACGTCAACATTTGCTAACGGATCATTTGGTGCACCACTGCCTGTAAATGGTGGCTCGCCCACCGATCCAACAACACCAACCACAGCATTGAGTGTGAGCGAAGCTTTAGCCAGTAATAACGGCACGGCTATGCAGCTAATTGGAACAGTCACTCAAGCGGTCAATGGGGTTTACGCCCTGCAATTGAATGATTTGCAATCGCCTGATGCGTTTATTTATGTGAAGTTAGAAAGCCAATTTCGTGATGAGTTTAATCCGCAATTAAACCCAGAAATTATTGGTGAAACTATTTTAGTAACCGGTATTAAAAACGACTACTTGTCCCAGCCGGGTATACGGAATGTCTCGGATATCGAAATAGTGGCAGGTGCATTAAGCGTTAGCCAAGCATTAGCACTGGCTAACGGCAGTGAGGTTATATTAGAGGGTATTGTTAGTGCAGAATTAAATGGTATTTATGCGCTGCTATTAACCGATAATATTGATGCGAATATTAGCATTAATGTAAAGCTTGAAAGTAATCAACGTGCACAGTTTAACCCACAACTGAATCCAGATATTTTACAGCACCGTATTCGTGTTACCGGTATTCGCAATGACTACATGTCACAACCGGGTGTACGCAATATAAGTGAAATTATCGATTTAGGTTCAGCCACTGAACCAGATGGTGGTAATAATGGTGGTGAAAACTATGTATCGGTTACTGATGCATTAGATGCAACCACCGGTACAGAACTCATATTGACAGGTTTTGTCGTGGGAGAGGTCAACGGTATTTATGGCTTGCTGTTACAAGATGTTAATGATGGCAGTCAGCAAATCCATATCAAGCTAGAATCTGAATTCAGACAACAATTTAGCCTACAGCTTAATCCTGAAATTGTTGGGTCTCAGATAGTTATCTCAGGTAAACGAGGCAGTTATATGGGGCAACCTGGGGTGCGTTATATTGAAAGTATGAGTGTATTGGATTAAGTTGGTTTTTAAAAATAGGCAGCCCTTGGTTGCCTATTTTTATAAGTTAATGACTGTATAGAATTATATGTTATGAATTGTAATTTTAGATAAAAATTATCTTTATTTTAAGAGTATTAATACTAATAAATAATAGCACTATAATACAATAGTTTTAGATTGAATGATTACTGAATAATAAATAATTAAAGTAGGATTTTTTGTTTTTTATGTGAGTTTTAATTAACTCAGGCACTTGGCGTATTTGTTGTTAACGCCATGCTTACGGTTTGACTATAAATGGTTTTTTCTATAAAAAATGCTTGTATTTATCATGCGTTATTGATGTATATTTAAGTTTTTTGCTTTTTATATTCATAGCGTTTTTTTTAAACATAGAGTTACATATTTTATAATTGTAAGTAATGTTATAAGTCAATAGTGAAGCATGCTTAAGGCATGCTTTATTTTTTTAATCGTTTAATACAGGAGGTAGTAAACATGATCATTGATAAAAAGATGAAAGAACGTTTTTCACATGAAGATTTAGATATAAATCAAGAGAAACATAATTTAGAGGTGAATGGTTTTTCTCATTATCAATCAAAAATAATTTGTAACCCATTTCAAAAGCTTGAGTTTGAGTTGGAGTTTGAACAATTAGAAAATGATCCGTATGCGCCTACTGGTGTCAATCGATACAGACGTTATGGAAATGGTGTCATACTTCCTTGGCTTGATGAAAAGAAAATACAGTGGATGCCAACCATTATTAAAGATAAAGCACGGTATTCAGGGTATAACCAAGGTTCTAATAACCCTGAACATAATGATATGCGCTACTTTAGAGCCCTTAGTGGTGATATAAAATCGAATGAAGTTTTAAATCAACTTGTTTTTGATAACTTTATGTGTACTTTTTGGCCATCGTCAAATCAAAATCTCCCTATTTACTTTGGCGTACACTTTGTTAAATTACAGGCATGTAATAATGGGGACCTAGGGATTAGTTCACCAAACTGCTTTCATCAAGATGGTGAGCCATTCACTTTTGCACATCTATTCAGTCGAACTAAAAACGCTCAAGGTGGAGTGAATTATATTGGGAAAACAAGTTCAAGAAATAAACCGTTAGGTCAAGTTAACGACAACGATATTATTGACAGTTTTACATTAAAGGGTTTATTAGAAACCTTCGCTGTTCATGACCCTCTCGTGTCACACTATGTGTCTCCTATTTTTAAAGATGATGATACGGACTTACCAGCAGAAAGATGTATGATACTCATCGACTTCTCTCAGATGAAGCAGGTAATTTAATTAATGCAAAATATAATATATTCAATTCTTCCAATATTATTAGCTCTTATTTCAGGTTATTTATTAGGTAAGTTGTTACCTAATAAACTACCTGCATTGGCTGCAAAGGTTATTGGACCTTTAGTCTGGTTTTTACTTTTTACTATCGGTATGGAGTTCGGAGAAATATTTAAAGATCCCGAAGCAGCTGGTGACATAATCTATACGGCGGGAGTATTTGCAATATTAACAACATTTGGTGCTTGCTTACTTATCTATATTTTTTCTAAGTCAAATAAACCGAAAGAAATAGATAATATAGAAAATAAAATAACCAATATTATGGCGCCAATAAAAGAATGTGTTATTGCATTATCTATGGTTTTTTTGGGCGTGATACTTTCATTAGTTATGCCTGAAAAATATAATATTATTCAAAATTTATCAATTTCAGATATCTTGTTATATGCATTGATTTTTTTCGTGGGTATTGAAATAGTATCAATTAAACTGTCGTCAGCATGGCGGTCAGTTTCAATTATTTTTATACCGATGCTTGTGATAATAGGGTCTATTGGTGGTGGCGTTATATCCTCGTTTATTGTTGACGAAAGCTTAATGACATCGCTTGCTATATCAAGTGGTTTTGGCTGGTTTACTTTATCTGGTGTATTAGTGTCAAGTAAAATTGGAGCAACCTATGGTGCAATAGCACTGCTGACGGATCTCTTTCGCGAATTATTAGCGATAATATTAATGTATATATTTGGGCATAGTTTTGCCAAAGAATGTATAGGGGCAGGTGGTGCTACATCGCTAGACTCAACTTTGCCAATTATTAAGCAAACTTGTAGTAAAGATGCGATCCCAATAGCATTGGTTAGCGGTTTGTTATTAACATTATTGGCCCCAGTATTAATAACATTTTTCTTGTCAAATAGTCATTAATTGGCATTAAGATATGCAGTATCGATGAAAAAATCAGGCAGCATTGGCTGCCTGATTTTTTAGTGCTAATGAGAAGAGGCAGGTATTACCCGGCTTTATCACCTGAATGTTCATTTGTATTAACGCTAATAGGTTGTTTAAACGTAAGCGTTCGGTAAGGGAACGGAATTTCGATACCGGATGCATCAAGGGCTGATTTAATAGACGCAATGACCTCGTCGCGAGATGCTCGAATATCTAAGGGTTTAGAGCCTGTCCACCACGTTACTTCAAAATTAATAGACGAACTGGCAAATTCATTGGCGAATATTTCGATAGGTCGAGTATCACTTATAACCGTTTTGCAGTCAGCAACGGCCTTTTCAATGACTGATCTTGCGTCATCCACATTTTCGCCATAACCAACGCCACAAATAATCGTGGTTCTACGCTGTTCAATGTCGGTTCGTATTGTAAGTGGGTTTTTAAATAACATGCTATTAGGCAGTATGACTAACTCACCATCTGTTTGGCGAATGTGTGTTTCGCGTACGAGTATCGCCTCGACAGTGCCTTCGTATCCTTCGCAGGCAATAAAATCATTTATACGCATTTCTCGACGAAGCAGAATGATGATACCAGCTAAAAAATTCTCAAATATATCTTTAAAGGCAAAACCAATCGCAACAGAGCCAATACCTAAACCAGCCAGCATCTTCGTAGGAGTTAGGTCTGGAAAGGCGATAATAGCCGCAATCATGAGGCCAAGAATCCAAATGGTGAGTGATGAGAACAACACGAGTAAATTGATCAAGCTTTTGCGCAAGTGTGTTTTTTTAAGAATACGCTGCGTAATGTTTTTTGCTAATCGAGCAAACGCGTATGTTATTAAAATGATGACCACAGAAATCAATAGTTGAGGCATGACCTCAATGGCGCTTCGAGCAATATCTTGCAGTTGAGCGATCAGAATCTTAATAGGTTCCATCTATGCTTCCTTATAGGTGATTAACGACAAAGATAAACCACAGCATACTCTGTCATACATATAAATATGCAGTGTCATCCTAGTTATTTTTATGGATAACTTCCAGCCATTAAAAAGTAGCCATATATCGCCTAGGCTAATAAACCGATTTTTGTGTATATCATGGTTTTTATAAGCTATGTGTGGATTGCCATACGCACGAGGTTCTAAGAATAAAAGTGAAATTAGGTCTTGTTTAAGACTGGGAAAATACTTGATCTAGTGTAATTATAAAAAATAATAGGTGCTAGAAGTGAAAGCAAAAAAATGGCCACTACATTCAGATAGCGGCCATTTTTATGAGTGTATCGTAATTAAGCATAACTAAGAAAATTAACGGTTATAGAGCTTGTTTGGCTCTTGCAGTTAATTGAATCGCTTGATCACATGCATTGGCTAACTCGGCACCTTTTTTTATGAAATGATGACTGAAATATTCGTTATGTTCGGCATGCTCATGAAAATTATGAGGGGTCAGAACAGCTGTTAATACGGGTATTTCAGTTTCGAGTTGGATTTGCATTAATGCATTACATACTGTTTGCGCGACAAAGTCATGGCGATAAATACCACCATCGACCACCAATGCACTGGCTGCAATGGCGGAATATTGACCGCTTTTGGCAAGCAACTTTGCCTGCAATGGAATTTCATACGCACCCGGTACGGGGATCACATCAATGAGTGATACGTCATAACCGCGTGAGGCTAATTCTTTTTTAAACCCATCTAAACTATTGAGAACGATATCTTCGTGCCAAGTAGCATGCAAAAAAGCAATGCGTTGAGTAGCAGGTGTGAATTTCGTTGAGCTCTGATTCATTATAAAATCCTATACATATAAAGTGAATCAGGGCGAACGGGCAGGCAATATGCCATATAAAATGGCATACCTATTATATTGACGGCGCACAAATATGCGGTCTATTTAGGTTTTGTCTGACACGCTCTCTATCATCCGGACTGTAACCGTCGGCTCTGGAGTCACACCAGATCTGCTGACCCTAAAAGATCACTCTTAAAGGCGCTCGCGGGCTTAGAATGAATTCTTTACCGCCGGTGGGGAATTTCACCCCGCCCCGAGAACGAAATCGAAATAATTCGACGCAGGGAATATACTTGCTTTTACTTGGCTTTGTCAAAATCTGTTGCTCAGTGTTCGTGGATTAGTATGTCCCAAAATACGTGAATACTAAAACGATAGATTAAAAGGGGTGTTTAGAGGAATGGAGGATGTTATCGCTTAGATAAAATAGCGCTTCTTCTCGCGGATCTATGGTCAATATGCCTAATATTGGTCTAGTTGCGTATGCGTATGCGAATCGTTAAGTAAATAAATTTAATTTATTGGCTGGTTATTTTATTAAGGCTGTGTTGTCACATAGTGCTCAACAATTTTTTGTATTTCACCTGATTGCTTTAAGTCTATTATTATACGGTTAAATTGTTGAATGAAATCAGCCTTGTATTTGAATACTTCATTTTTTTGGGTAAAGCCAAGATACCCATGGTTCGTGTTGACTATCATGCCTCGCTTTATTAAAGGATACGGTTTTATATCAATCAATTGATCGGTTATGTAAAAATCAATTCTGCCTTTTTCAAGTTTTATTAGATTTTCATGATTACTATTTGCTTCCTCAATTGTGATTTTTTCAGATTTAACGGCCTTGCCAAAGTTATCTCCGCCCATGGAAAATGGATTGTAACCTCTGGTTAAGCCAATTTTATAGCCATAAAAATCTTCTGGCCATTTGGTTTTGTCTTCTAAATTTTCAGACTTACCGAAAACAGCAACATTTTCTTTTAGTATTGACTCTGAAAACAACATCCAAGGCGTTCTTGCCTCAAGATAGTAAGGGGGGAATAGTGCTAAGCCTTTGCCGACTTCGATATATTTTATACCTCTGCTCCAGGGAATCATTTGTATTGTAATGTCGTAGTCTGGCATATTAGAAAAGGCTAAATTTAAGACATCTACGTAGATGCCTTTTGGTATACCATTTACCTCGTAAGAATAGGGTGGATAGTTTTTATCACCATAAATTGTGACTTCTTCCTTTGCTAAGGCAAGGTTTTGACTAAGTACACCGATAATCAGTACTAGAACTCTAAAAACGACTTTATCCATTGTAGTGTTCCTTGAATAAATCATGAAGCCAATAGCTATAAACCTAAATAACAAGTGTTATAACACCCAAAATTCTATGATTAATCGAGATATACTTTATTTCGGCCTGATTTTTTTGCCTTATACAGTGCATTATCTGCACGAATAAATAAGTCATCGAACTCTTCGTCAGTTTCTTTAATCATAACTAAGCCAATACTGACGTTTACACTTATTGTTTCATTTTTTTGTTCATTCACCACAAATATATGTGGTGTATGGCAAATACGTTGAGCAACAACCTTTGCTTTTTCCAAGGAGGTGCTGGGTAAAATAACTGAAAACTCTTCGCCGCCAATTCGGGCTAAAATATCTTCCTTACGTAAGTTTTTAAAAATACTGACGCCCATGCTGATCAATACTTGATCTCCAATAGGGTGGCCATAGTTATCATTAATATTTTTGAAGTGATCAATGTCAATTGAAATAACCGCCATATCTAGACTATGGCGTTTAGCACGGCTAAATTCGTTTGCGGCATGTTCAAAGAAATATCTGCGATTATATAAGCCAGTTAACACATCAGTATTAGCTTGTTTTTTGAATTCTTCTTTTAATAAATACAGTTCAGTCACTTCAGTTGAGAAACCAATCAGTGCGTGTGAATTTTCATTGATTTGATAGGGCATTTTTATACTGAGATAATGATGAATGTTGCCTTCAGGATCTACAGCTACTTCGTTAATGGTTTGTTTTTGGTTAGTTTCAAAAACCAGTTTATCGGATTGCCAAAAGTGATCGGCCATTTCTTTGCCAATCACATCTGAGTCGAGTGCTCCAATAATAGCATCGGCTGATTGACCGAACATTTCTGCCGTTTTATTGTTCACATAACGAAAGTGACGTTGATCATCTTTCATATAAATATAGGCATCTACATTATTTAAAACGGCCTCTAATAAGTGGTGCTGTTCTTTGACTAAAGCTTCTAGTTTTTTTTGTTTAGACATATCGGTAGAGATGCCGCACATACCAATGATTTCGCCTTTATCATTGGTTAGGGTTTTTTTAACAGTGTGATATGTTTTTAATTCCCCTGTAGATTTAATCAAATTTTCTTCTTCTGAATGAATTAACGTATCGTTAGTTAATACTTTTTCATCATTTATTTTTAACTGATTGTATATTTTCAAATCGAAAAAGTGACTGTCATCTTTACCGATAATGTCTTCAGGTGTGGCGTTAAACATTTCTGCGGTTATATCATTGACATAGGTATAGCAACCTTGCGTATCTTTTGTGAAGATATAGCTACCGATATTATTGACAACGTCTTCAAGCACTTTTATTTTGATTAATAGCGCTTCTTTCGTTAGATCTTTATTTGGCATTAATACTTCCTATTGTGAAGATATACCCTAACGTTTTGGCTTAATTTAAATCGTGTACTTATATAATCACAGATTATTTATAAAGTCTTAATGATTGAAAATAATACGGTAGTTCCATAACCAAAATACACGGACTTTAATAAAGTATGATACCCATAATATTTATTTGTTAGTTATAAGAACCGATTTAAATATAACAATTTAAATCACATTTATGCGTGCTTATATGTTGTCCGATAAAATCGGTTTTCTTATTTAAACCATTGATTAATAAGCTATTTTATGAATCCTTTCCTATGAAACATTAATAAATAGGTGCTTACATTTTCTGTAAATGAGCCCCCTTTGCTTAGTTACTTATCTTTAATAATAGCTTGATTTTTTTAGGTCTTTTCAAATATACAGTATATCTGTTTTTTATTGCGGTTAAGTAAACGGCTGATTCAAATTTGAAGTAAGGTAGGCCGCTTATTGAGATGGTTGGCGAACGGGGTCTGACGTTAGATTTTTTATATAACAATTGATAGGCGCTTTGAAGACGCTTGCCCCAATGTGGTTGGATTTTATAAAATAAGGCGTTTTTGATTGGTGCATTAGGGTAGCGATTAATATAATTAGGCCGTGTTCTTCAATGAACCTAGAGGGTTTTACCACAGAAGCGGGCTTTTCAGGTCAAGTGCATATAAGCGCGAGTTTAGAAAGTTGGCAGGTGTGAGCTCCAAAGAGTATTAAATAACTAAGCAATATAGATGTTTAATGTTTGATAATCATGATCTGCGATATTACGAAGGCCGACTATTCTGTTTAAGCGCCCAGTTAAATCGTCATTTATGACCCCTGAATTGTGCCTTGAATTGGATTAAGATTTTAACCAGCCTTGTGAAACGGCGTAGGCAATTTTCTCTTTAAACCAAGCGTGAACATCTGAGTTAAGGTCTGCAATAAAGGCATGGGCCTTTTCTACTTGTGATACGTGAATGCCATTTTCTATCCAAGCTTTACCTTCACTTTGAATGTTCAATAAAAAAGGTAGCACTCTGTCCATGACTTTAAGTAGTTTGGTCTCTTCGCTTTCGCCGTATTCCTGCTCGTCCCACAGCGTTAATAATTGAGAGATTGGATTGCCCATATGGTTTTGCAATATCTCAATGCCTTTGCGTTCTTCTTTATCCGCTTGATTGCGTTCATTGGAATACAAAAATGTATCCCCTGCATGAATTTCACCAAGGTCATGTACCAGCGCCAGTTTGATTAGCTTTTCTTGGTCATATTTGAAAGGCAGGTACTCAGCCATTGCCCAGCAGGCCATGGCGAGGTGCCAAGAGTGTTCTGCGCTGTTTTCGTAGCGGGCCGAACCCGTTACATAGCTTTTACGGTTGACCAGCTTTAGCTCGTCTAGTGCGTAGAAGAAATCGGTGATGGAGTGGATGGTTGCAGACATGTTGGATTCCAAAAGCGTTTTTTCTATGTTACTTGATGCCGTGTAATAAGAGAAAGGAGAGGTTATGTATTGGGGTGCAGTGATCAAGTATTTAGTCCCCTAGGATCGCCTTGATTCTGCTGATTTCTTTGTGCGAGGTGGTCAATCTAAAGGATTAGGGGTGAGAAGCCTTATGAATGTCAATAATAAGTTGAAATTAAAATAGCGGGGGATATTTTAAAAGTCTTATAAATCAATAGCTTATAAAATGTACCGATCTGGAGTATACACTGGTTCTGTGCTATATTTTGATAGTCTAATTGGATAAATGTGATTGCCATGGCTTGTGCAGGAACAGTTAAAAAAATGACATCAACCGCTGCTAAGTGTGCCTATGTTCGACGCACTCGTGTGGGTAATTATCTGTCAAGTTGTATGCTTGAAGGACTTACAGCTAAAAAATCCACTGATTGCACGACTAAAGAAGATGTTATCGCTAAGTTTCGAACTAAAAAATCAGCTTAATATCATATGGATAAATATGGTACAGGTGAAGACCCGTTATGTTATCCAGACTCCAAGGTATTAATTAATCACCTAGATATCTATGATCAAAATGAACTTGATCAAGCTGAAACTGAAATTACAGACTTTACCGCATCTGAAATAGAATTCTCCCTACCTCCTTACGATTTACCTTATCTTTGCAAAATACATGAAACGCTTTTTTCTGATATTAATGCTCGGCGTTGTTTTCATAGAGTGCAGACTCTGTTACGTAGCTTTTACGGTTGACTAGTTTTAGTTTGTCTAGGGGGTAGAAAAAGTCGGTGACGGAATGAATGGTGGGCGAGGGCATGATTGTTACCGAGTATTTTTAAGGGAGTATCGAGAGTCACTGGTATTAAATCAATGACTCTACCTCGCTTGATTATGGCCCTCTTGATTATTATTTAAAATATCGAGACAGAGCCTGATGCTTGAACTGTATCCTCATCAGGATTGTCTAGATTTGGTGATATTCCTGTGAGTGAAGAATTATCAGTAGGGTCGCCAATGGCGATAGTTTTTCCATCCATGCTGATGTCAATAGCAGTACCAAACTTAAAAGAATTATCGGGATTTGCAGATTTTAGGTACGCACTTTCCTCCCATAAGCCCTCTTGCAATTTATAAATATAGGCTGCGCCAGCGAATACTTTTGACGCCGAATCGTCCGTCGGTAGATTGACTCCTTGCAGAGGGCCTCTTTGACTTGGAGCGCCTATAGCTAGTAACGTCCCATCAAAATTTAAGGCCATATCTTGTGAGAATTTTAGGGTGTTGTAGTTATTCGGGTTACTTGGCTTAATAGAGGCATTAAACTCCCATTGATTGTTTATATTGCTATATAAGCTTACTTCCCCTTTATTGTCATAGCTGCTATAAGAGCCCAGTGCTAGCTTTTCGTTATTTCCACTTAAGCTAATCGACATCCCTAAAGCAAAGTTTCGAGTAAAGCTTGTTGGTGAAAATGTTTGTACTTTTTCCCATTGATCATCAGCGTTAAGTGTATAGCTGAAAGCAAGTCCGGTATTCTTTATAACAGTATCATCACCGCTAATATGATCACTATACGGAGCGCCAACAAAAATTTCAGTTCCGTCATGATTGATTTCAACAGATTCACCAAAGTTAATATTTTCACCGATTGAATATTCATTTATATAATCTTGTTGATACCATGCATCATTCTTTTTTTTGAAAATATAAACGGCTTCTAAAGGATTGCTTAAGGGGCCTGAAAAGTTAAGCTCGCTGCCAGGAGCGCCGACTACGAGTGTATTGCCATCAGCGCTTAACTTGCTAGAAGTACCGAACAATTGAAATTTGTATGAGTAACTTGGTTTTATATAAGCGTCTTGTTGCCAAGTTGAATTTCTATTTTTATAGACATATACGGCGCCAGTTAAAATCTTATCGTTATTAGCGATACTATTTATTCCTAAACTTGAGCTGTTTTCTTTGTAACTTCCTATAGCAAGAGTATTACCATCTGAACTTAAGCTAACAGAGTTTCCAAACCCGTCATTGTTCTCTGGTTCAGGGGCTTGTAGTTTTTGTTCTTGTAACCATGTGCCATCAATTTTTCGAAATAGATAAACAGAGCCTGGGATCCATTCTTCTCTAATGTTTGCTTCATCGATAGTGAAATAGGGAGACCCTGGAGCACCAATTGCTAAAACTGTTGCGTCAGAGTTTAGGCTAATTGCTTTCCCTAAAAGTTGACGCTCTTTAGATTCAGTTGTTTTGATATAACCAATAGCCCCAAGCATATTTCCAGCATATAATGTAGTATCATCGGTACAGCCAATAGGGTTACAGCTTTGCAATATATATTTAGCATCAACTTTGGATGCTAATGAAACGTTAACAGTATAAGTGTTGATGCCTTTCTCAATATTACTGGAAAGAGTGGTGTAGTTTTCGTCACCAACTTGTTCAAGGATATTGTAATAGGTTGCATCAGGGGCATCTAACCATTCAAAGATAAATTTTTTAATTCCAAATTTTAGTTTAGCTTGTGCAGCAATTAAGGGCATTTTCTCTTCTGCATAAATCGTAATGCTTACGGGTAGGGTATTGCTAATACCTGAAAGATCACTGATAGATAGAGTTGGAATTGTAACTGTTACATTATTATCAGTGCCATCAGGAATAATAACAATTTGATGGTTGTTGCTATTGATTTCTTCTGTACTTACTAAGGAGGCATTGGTAATGGTGATACTATTGAAATTAATACCTGTGATTGGCTCATTCGAATAGAGTTGTAGTGTTATATTTTGAACTGCGCCTAAAGTGTTGTATGCAGAAAATTTACTTTCCAGCGAAAGTTCAGGAGCTAGGGTATCAACTGCCTTTATGATAAGTATAGAAGAAGCCAAGTTTTCTTTACCATTTCTATTTTTACCAGCAGCAGCTGGAACACTTATTTCGATATCCTTACCTTTGTTATTTGGTGTAATGATGATTTCAAATTCAGAGCTAAGCTCGCTTAAGTTTACACGACCAGTTCTGAAACTTGCATTTTTAACTGTTGCTTCTGCAGGATGAAAATCATAGATGGGCTCGCTAAATACAAACTGAACTGTAAATGGCTCATTAGATTTATTAATTTCAAATGATTTTTTTTTAGAAGTGATATCAATAGTTAAATCGTTTGATTTACTTTCAGTGGGAAGGCTTTCTTGTTGAGGGGTAATTGGATCCTTACCTCCCTCACAAGCTATCAGTAGTAAAAGGAATATAGTAGAAAGGAATGTTTTTATAATTAATAAATTATTCATGGCGAGTCTATAGTGGTTTATTTAAAAACGGCCCGAAGGCCGTTTCACTAAATCATCGAGGTACGAGGTGATTTAATTACTCCTCATACTCCTCAATCGCAGGACAGCTACAAATCAGATTACGATCACCATACACATCATCAATGCGGTTAACGGTTGGCCAGAACTTGTTTGCATACACAGCTGGTAGCGGAAAGGCCGCTTGTTCGCGGCTGTAAGGACGTGTCCATTCGCCTGCGATGTCTTGTTACTGTATGGGGGGCATGCTTCAACGGATTGTTGTTCGGGTCTAGCTCGCCCGATTTAACCGCGTTTACTTCCGCTTTGATGGCCACCATGGCTTCGATGAAGCGATCCAGTTCGGCTTTGCTTTCCGATTCAGTCGGCTCAATCATGAAGGTGCCTGCAACAGGGAAGCTCATGGTCGGCGCGTGGAAGCCGTAGTCCATTAGACGTTTTGCAATGTCCACTTCGGTGATGCCGGTGTCGGCTTTGATTGGGCGTAGGTCAACGATACATTCGTGAGCCACACGATTGTTTTGGCCAGAGTAAAGAATCGGGTAGTGCTCGCCCAATTTCTTGCTTAGGTAGTTACCGTTCAATAAGGCCATTTGTGTGGCTTGGCGTAAACCCTTCGCACCCATCATGTGAATGTACATGTAAGAGATTGGCAAAATAGAAGCCGAGCCGTAAGGGGCGGCGCTGACTGCGCTTTGACCAATGGACTCATCATCTATTTCACGCACACTGTGGTTAGCAATGAAAGGCGCTAGGTGTTTTGCAACACCGATAGGGCCCATACCCGGGCCGCCGCCGCCGTGTGGAATCGCGAAGGTCTTGTGCAAGTTCATGTGTGACACATCGGCACCAATGTAACCCGGTGCCGTGATGCCTACTTGCGCGTTTAAGTTGGCACCGTCCATATACACTTGGCCGCCGTGTTCATGAATTAACGCACAAATTTCTTTCGCGCCGTCTTCGTAAATACCGTGAGTTGACGGGTATGTCATCATTAAGCACGACAGGCTCTCGCTTAGTTCTTCGGCTTTTGCTTTTAAGTCTGCAAAGTCAACGTTGCCTTGCTCATCACATTTGGTTACTACCACGCGCATGCCGGCCATTTGGGCGGATGCTGGGTTAGTTCCGTGGGCCGATTGTGGAATCAAACAGACATTACGGTGACCTTCACCACGGCTTTCGTGGTAATGCTTAATCGCCATTAGGCCCGCGTATTCACCTTGTGCACCTGAGTTAGGTTGCATACAAATGGCGTCAAAACCGGTGATGTCACGTAACCATGTATCTAGGTTTTTAATGAGCTGCTCGTAACCGGGTGTTTGTGCTTTTGGTGCGAAGGGGTGAATGCCACCTATGGTTGGCCAAGTGACAGGAATCATTTCAGCCGTGGCGTTTAGCTTCATGGTACAGCTGCCAAGGGTGATCATGCTGTGGTTCATGGCAAGGTCTTTGGTTTCAAGACGCTTCATGTAGCGCAGCATTTCGTGTTCTGTTTGGTAGCTGTTGAATACTGGGTGCGTTAGGAACTCGCTGGTACGTTGCAGGTTTTCAGGGATCGAGCTTTCAACTTCGTCATCCAGCATGGCGATGTCGATGTCGGTGCGGCCTGTGATGACTTGGTATAACGCTTCAAGGTCGCCGCGCGTGGTGGTTTCACCAATGGAGAAACCCAATACGCCATCAACGTCTACTTGGCTTTGAGTACGCAGGTTAAGTTCAGCGGCGTCAGGCGCGCGCTAATATTTCGTCTTTATTTGGCACTTCTAGTGTTAGCGTATCAAAGGCGCTTTGGTTAACAATGATTAAGCCTTCGATGTCGGCATCGGTAATGGCTGCGGCCATGATTTCAGTCATACGGTGAATACGGTTGGCGATGCGGATAATACCGTCACGGCCGTGGTATACCGCGTAAAACGACGCAAGGTTTGATAGTAATACCTGTGCTGTACAAATGTTCGACGTGGCTTTTTCACGACGGATATGTTGTTCACGGGTTTGCAGTGCCATACGCAATGCGCGGTTACCGCTGGCATCAATGGATACACCAATTAAACGGCCAGGGATGGCGCGCTTAAATGCATCTTTAGTCGCAAAGAAGGCTGCGTGTGGGCCGCCAAAGCCCATTGGCACACCAAAGCGTTGGCTGTTACCTAGGGCAATGTCTGCACCTAGCTCACCTGGTGATTTTAATAATGCCAATGCCATAAGGTCAGTAGCCATGGCGACTAAGGCGTTGTTAGCGTGCAGTTGTTCAATCAGTTCGGCGAAGTCATTGATGTTGCCGTCTACGGCTGGGTATTGCAGTAGGGCACCAAAACATTCTACGTCGGCGGCGGTTTCGACTGGGCCAATGTGCAGCTCCCAGCCAAAACCGTCGGCACGGGTTTTTAATACGTCGATGGTTTGCGGTAGGCAAAGCTCATCCACAAAGAACACGTTTGATTTGTTTTTACGCACTTGGCGCTTGATCAACGCCATGGCTTCGGCGGCGGCGGTGGCTTCGTCTAGTAGTGACGCGTTGGCCAGTTCCATGCCGGTTAGGTCGATGATCATTTGCTGGTAGTTTAATAACGCTTCTAAACGACCTTGGGCAATTTCAGGCTGATATGGGGTGTACGCGGTATACCAACCTGGGTTTTCTAATACGTTACGGGTAATGACGTTGGGTAGACGAGTATCGTGGTAACCCATACCAATGAAGCTTTTATAGACTTTGTTTTGGTCAGCCAGCGCTTTTAGGTTGGCGAGTGCTTCGGCTTCTGGGATGGCGTCGTCCATTTGTAAGAACGGCTCACGTAGAATCGATTTAGGCACGATTTGCGCGGTTAGGTCGTCTAATGAATCAGCGCCTACCTCGGCCAGCATCGCATTGATGTCGGCGACGTTTAGGCTTAAGTGACGGCCAATAAATTCATTGCGGTTTTCAAGTTCGCTTAGACTAGGGTGTGACAATGTCGCCATGGGAAGTGCCTTTTCGTCAGTGTGCTGCTAAGGCTGAGCCTTAGCAGTAATCAGCTAGTAATAATTGCGCCGGATTGTATCAGTGAGGCAGGAACTTGTCAGTGGAATTACCGCCAGAAAGCAGGGTTTACCGTCGTTTGCAAAGTCTGCTCATGTTGGCGTGAATGACGTGCAATTAATCACAGAGGTACTCATTAGTGCGTGGCTATATTTGCACCAGAAAACAGCTGAAAGAGCTGTACACTCAAAAAAACTAAGCACATAGCTGCGCCTAAGTAGGGCACCCAGACTTTGACGCTAGAGGTATCGGTGTCACTTGGTGTGCGCAGTAATTTGATAAGCGAGATGTTCACCAGTAAAAATACCATGATGATGATAAAACTGGTGACTTTTGCCAAGGTGGTTAAATTTAGGTTAGTAGCCAGTATCCAAACCACAAGGCCCAATAATAGAGTCGCTATATAAGGGGTTTTACGGCTGTGATGGAGTGTCGAAAGCCAAGCTGGCGCCATACCTTGTTTGCCCATACCGTAAAGAACCCGTGAGCCCATAATGATTTGCACCAACGCACCGTTCACAACGGCGGCTAAAGAAATCAGGCTAATAAGCCAAGCGGCTTTTTCACTGTGTTGTTTCATAATGTCGGCCATAGGGGCTTTACTGGCGATTAATGTCTCGAGCGGCAGCTGTAATATGGCGGCTAATGCAATGGCATAATAAAAGAGGCTGCTAACCACAATTGCGGTAATGATGGCTTTGGGCAGCGTGGGCTCTTGGGTTATTAACTTCTTCAGCCATGTTGACCATGTCTTCAAAGCCAATGAAAGCATAAAACGCTAAAAAAGCCCCTAGTAAAATCCCAAACCATATGCCGCCATCGTTCATGGGTGGAAGTAATTCAGGTAATCGCTCTGGCAATGTTAGAAAAGAAGGGGCGCTGTAAATTAAGATAATAATTAAACCTATGATGCCCAGAATGGTGGTCACAGCCGTTACCATGACAGACTCTTTCACTCCCCAAACCGCAAGCAATGTCATGCTAGTGAGCAAGACAGTCATGGCCCAAAAATCTGAGATATTTACAAATACTTGTAGGTAGCCAACAAACCCGTTGGTGATCGTAGCGGCGCTGACGACCCCAGTTAATATTACCATCCAACCCACTAGACTGGAGAGTTGTTTCATGCCAAAAGCGGCTTGTATATAAACGGCCTCCCCCGCACTTTTTGGGTAGCGCGCACTTAATACCGCATAACTGTAACCACTCAAACCGGCTAATAGTGCCGCAATCAAAAATGAAATCGGTGCGTAGATTCCTGCCGTGATGGCTACTTTACCCACCAAGACATAAATGCCCGCACCTAAAATGGTGCCAAGACCATAAAGTGTGAGCATAGGAAAACTAATCGTGCGTTTAAGTTCAGTCATAAGGTACAAGCGTTAAGTGTTAATAATATGAATTGTAAGGTAACAGCAATAACCGTAAGTGAGATACATCAGTAAAGTTACGATTGATAACGTATTTTTTATTGTTGAGAAGGGATTGGCAATAACCACGCAATCAGAATGCGCTCTAGCAAAGTCTGTTCAATGGGTTTTGGAATGAAGTCATTCATGCCTGCATCAAGGCATTTTTGTTGATCGCCTTTTAACGTGTTGGCAGTGATGGCAATGATAGGTGTTTCCATATGAGTATCGCCTCCTTTACCCGCTCGTATTTGCTGAGCTGTTTCAAAGCCGTCCATTCGTGGCATCTGGCAGTCCATCAAAATTAAGCAGTAGGGTGAATGTGTGCGTACATTTAATTGACTAAGGGCATCTAGGCCATCTGCAGCGACGTGTACGGTAAAGCCAAAATCTTCTAATAAATCAGTGGCGACCAATTGGTTAATGGGATTATCTTCGACCAATAAAAGCTCAGTATTACTAAGCAATGATAGGTGATCTTTAAGGCTTAAAATGGGCGATGGCTCAGCAATTTTTAAACTGCTTAAGTAATCATGGGTTAATAGAGGGCTTGCTTGTTTTAATGCATTGCCATTATCACCAATGACACTGAGCGCTAAAAATAAATCAGCAGTGTTAACGGGTTTTGAAAAATGCGCACTGAAACCAATGTCGGCCATAAATTGATTGTCGTTGTCCATCAGCATTGAGGTCATCATTACTAGGTGCATACTGCTGAAACGCGGGTCTTGTTTTAACAGCGAGCCCAGTTCGGTGCCGTCCATGTTTGGCATTTGCATATCCAGAATACCAATATCAAACATCGCCTGACCACTTAATACGCGTTGTTCACATATCACTAATGCTTGTTGGCCGGAGTTAGCTTGAACAACGTTAATCCCCCAGTGGGTTAATTGGTCTGAAAGAATACTCAAATTAACCGAGTTATCATCAACAATTAAAATCTCAAGTTGGCTGACATTAAAGTTAGGTGCGACAATTTCACCCGTGGCAGATTTACCCAATAAGATACTGCCATAAAAACGACTGCCTTGGCTGAGCCGGCTATGCAGTTGGATTCCCCCTCCCATGGCAACGGCTAAACGTTTAACAATGGCAAGGCCCAAACCTGTTCCACCATATTGACGAGTAGTGGAGGCATCGACTTGTGAGAACGCATCAAACAGCTGTGCTTGTTTGTCTTCGGCGATGCCAATGCCGCTATCTTCAACACTAAATTCCAGTTGCCATTTGTCTTGGGAATAAGATACGAGAGCGACACTTAATATCACATGACCCTCATGGGTAAACTTGATGGCGTTGGCTAATAAATTAGTAAGGAGTTGGCGAATGCGACCAGGGTCACCTTTAACACGCGTGGTTTGAACATTGCGCGTATCAAGCACGAGTTCTAAGTGTTTATTTTCAGCGAGCTGAGCCAAGCTATCGACGAGCTCGGCTAACATTTTGTTTAAGTCGAAATCAATTTCTTCTATGTGTAGCTTGTTAGCTTCTATTTTAGAGAAATCCAAAATATCGTTTATGAGGGCAAGCAGCGATTGTGCGCTTGAAAGAGCGATTTTTACTCTTTGTCTTTGCTGATGATTCAATGGCGTGTTATTAAGAAGGCCCAGCATACCCATGACCCCATTAAGCGGGGTACGAATTTCATGGCTCATGCTGGCAAGAAAATCCCCTTTAATTCGCGTAGCCGCTTCAGCTTTTTCTTTGGCTTCGATCAGGTCGATTTCTTTATTTTTTTGGTCGGTAATATCTTGGTTCGTACCGACCACCCTCACGGGGTTGTTATAGTGGTCATATTCGATAATAGAATGAACCTGAATATAACGAATAATATTGCTTGGAGTGATAATGCGAAACGTTGAGCTTAGGTTATTTTCGTTTTTGATCGAGTTATTAAATTCATCTAGCGTGTAATGTTTGTCTTCTGGGTGAATACGGTTTTCAAATAACTCGAATGCATTGATATTAGGTTGTGGGTCGCTTTCATTAAAGATGCGCCACATTTGTTGATCCCATTGCAGGGTTTTTTTGCTTAAGCTATATTCCCAAATTCCTACCGATGCACTGTCGGCTGCTAGCTGTACCCGTTTTTGTTTGAGATGCACTTCACCCATACTGTTGCGAATTAGCCTTAGGGTTGGTTTAAATATGTAAATATATTCAAGTATTAAAACCAGTAATCCAAATAACCATATAGCAATTTCTGTTTTGTAGCTGTCATAAAGGTGATCCTTCGCTTCGTCTTCATAGGCGCTCACAATCACGTTTAATATAAATAATAAGTAACTCACATTTTCGATATCGAAATGACTTAATGGCTTATTTTTTAATTGTTTGATGTTTGAAACATTTAGGATATCAAGTGCACTATTAGCATATGCCTGGACGGCTTCATGCAGTGACGGGTCACCATCAAAGTAGAGCTGGCGTATTTTTTTTGAGTGAGTAAGTGAGATTAGACCTTGATGGCTATTAAGCATTAAATTAGCGGACTCACGAATGACACTTCGAGTATTCTCTGTCACCGTGCCATTGTTTTGTAATTGAGAGATATAATGATGCACGCCCAAAGCAATACGTTGAGAGAGCATACGTTGGCGGCCAGCTTGGTTGACCAAGCTAGCATCGTATTCTTGAGCGTTAAGCAGATAGCTCATTGTGATCATTGATGCGCTAGAAATGAGGGCGATAATGCTTAGCGCGGCAATAATTCTAAAACGTGATCGAGCAATAATGGGGTTTATTTCAGCCACAACTTGCCTATTAATAGTGGTTTTGCGACCAATTGATCGCATCTACTAAATACTAGACCAAATTTATCAAGGTATATGGGAAATGACTAAGCACAGGCAGGTATAACAAGTTATAGCAGACATAAAAAAAGCAGCCTAAGCTGCTTTTTTTATATTTGAGTGTTTATTCGCACTCAGCCGCGTATTGGTCTGCGGTTAGTAGTTCCGCTAATTCACTTTCTTCTGAAAGCTTCACTTTGAAAAACCAAGCATCGTCATATGGCTCGCTATTGGCTTTTTCTGGCTCGTCGGCTAGCTCTTCGTTGATCTCAATGATCTCGCCAGACACAGGAGCATAAATGTCGCTAGCCGCTTTCACAGACTCAACCACAGCAATTGAGTCATCTTTATTTACTTCATTGCCCACTTCCGGCAATTCAATAAATACTATATCGCCTAGTTGTTCTTGTGCGAAATCGGTAATACCAACAGTGACAATGCCGTTGCCTTCATCGCGAATCCACTCGTGAGAAGCGACGTATTTTAGTTCGGCTGGGATTTGAGCCATATTGTGTTCCTTAAATGGGTGTTAATTATGGGGCTAGTTTAGCTCGAATAAATTTTTTTAAAAGGGGGGAGCGCCTATCTACCGATGCGTTCCCCTAATTTAATCAACAGATTGAACGAATTATTCGTAAACTTTTTTGCCGTTACGCACAAATGGCATGCTTACCATGCGCACAGGGACGGCTTTACCACGCATGTCGATTGCGCATTCAGTACCAGCATCAGCGGGTACACGGGCCATGGCAATTGAAACCTGCAAGGTTGGGCTGAAGGTGCCGGAGGTGACTTCGCCAGCTTTGTCGCTGGTGGTAAAAATCACTTTTTGATGGCTGCGCATTACGCCGCGGGTTTCAAGCACTAGGCCCACGAGCTTGTATTCGATACCCGCTTCTTTTTCGGCTAATAATGGTGCTTTGCCAATGAATTCACGGCCGTCTTTAAGGGCCAGTGTCCAGCCCATGCCGGCTTGCCAAGGGCTGATGGTTTCATCCATGTCATTGCCATAAAGGTTCATACCAGCTTCAAGGCGCAAAGTATCACGGGCACCAAGGCCAGCAGGTTTAACGCCGACTTTGATTAACGCATCCCAAAAGGCGGTGGCTTCTGCTTCTGGGATCATGATTTCTAGCCCGTCTTCACCGGTATAACCTGTGCGACCGATGAACCAATCACCACATGACAGGCCTTGGAAAATAGACAACTGTTCAATAACGGCGGCTTGTTCTGAGCTGGCGGCTTGTTTGGCTTTTTCGATGGCTTCTGGGCCTTGTACTGCAATCATAGCCAGTTGTGGGTGCTCGGTTAATTGCGCATCGAACTTAGCAATGTGTTGGTTCATCCATGCTAGGTCTTTTTCGCGGGTGGCACAGTTAACCACGACACGGTAACCGCCCAGTGCATCGGCACGGTAGACGATTAAATCGTCAATCACGCCGCCTTTCTCGTTCAGCATACCACTGTATAGCGCCTTGCCTTCTTGTTTTAACTTAGCCACATCGTTGGCCAGTAAAAATTGTAAGTAAGCGGTGGCGTCTGGGCCAGTGATGTCGACAACCGTCATGTGACTCACATCAAACATGCCAGCGTCTTCACGAACGACATTGTGTTCCTGGATTTGAGAGCCGTAATGGATCGGCATATCCCAGCCACCAAAGTCGACAATTTTCGCGTCAGCGGCTAAATGTGCATCGTATAAAGCGGTGCGTTGACCCATGGATATAATCCTAGTGTTGGTTTTGGTGTTAAATGAATAAAAAGCGGCATTATACCTAGGCTTTGACAAAGGCGAAACGCAGAGTTTTCATCAAAAGATGAATAGGGTGCTAATTAAGGGGTAGGTGCGATGTTCCAACGGCCAATACCAACGCCACGATCGATAAACTCGGTGGCTAAGCGGCCCGTACTGGAGTCGGTTCCGGTGACATTAAGATTAGTGCTAGTTGGTACATTCATAAAAAAGCCTTTGCTGGCAATTGGGCCTTGGCCCCAGTTTAATGCGTTTTTTTGAAAAGATAAGAAAAAGTCAGCAGTGCCTGCAGTGCCATCGCTACTGCCTACGTTTAGGCTCTGAATATTAGCAAGCGAAACACAGTCAACGCCATCGGTACAGCTGCCTGCATTGTCACCAATATAGGTGGCGCGGTTATTAGTAGCTGAACCACCGGCACCCGTAAATAAACTGGCGGCATTACCATTAATGGTCATACCGATGTTGCCGCTAAAATTGGTGAAGTCACCCTGTAAAACGCCTTTTGCGTCTTCAAAGCCAATGCGAAAACCCATCATGTTGTTTTTGCTGGTGGTGACGGTGTTATCAATGGCCCATTCAAAGTAAGGGTTGGTAAACTCAAATGGCACAATGGTGTTTGTTGCTGTGTCTATGTAGCCAAGGGAGATATTTGTTGCGTTAAAGTCAGTGCCTACATTGACGCCATTATCATAACCGGCCCCTAAAGTAAGGCTGTCGGCGTTGGCTTGAATTTTAACGTCTTGGCCAAACGTGATACGGCTGATTTTGTTGTTATTGACTAAGCGAGACTCCATTTCTATATATGCTTGGCCCACGGTCTGCTCCAATTGAGCATCGTCCATAGGTTGCAACTGTGCCGTTGCGTGATGATTCACAGCAAAAACGCCTGTTAGCAGCAATGATGTATATGAAATTAGTATCTTCATGGGTTTTTTATTATTTTTATCCCGTTTTGGTCCGTGGCGGCCAAAAAATCAGGTATGCAGATTAGCGCAAACTAGGCTCTTGTCAAAGTCCATCTATGGGCTTTTTTTATGTAACAACGTGTTACTGGCACTTATGTCCATGGAATAAAAAAATATTTGGGTCATACGTACCACTTAGATTGTTATTCTGTTGTTTTTTAAGCGAAAAAACTCATGCATAAGCATGATGAGGCAATCATTCGCTTAATCTTGGCGTTCTCCCATTTTGCTAATAATGACAAGCAAAGGGTCTAACTGGCTTGTCCTGGCATGGATTGGCATTGATTCAAATGGCGTTGCCATGCTCTGACATGCTCACGCCAGTGTGTTTGAAACTGAACCCAAGGGCTGCCTTTATGTATAAATAAGCGTTGATGAAAAGCACCCATAGCTGGGTGTTGCGCCATCAGCGGCGAGAGTTGTTTTTCTAATGATTGGCCAAAGCGGTTAAGCTGGCTAATCCAAGGTTGCACTTGCTGGCTAAACCATAATCGAAATACATTAACTAAAGCGGTCTTTTTAATTGATTGCTGGTTGTACACACATAAGCCCTTATGTTGATTCATAGCTTCGGTCAGGACGACCAAAGACTGGCTGGCTAGATGAATCTCTTGCAACCAATGGCCTATTTGTTGGCCCTGTTGCAGGGTATTCAAAGAGGACTCTAATAGAGTGTCATCCAAAGGTGTATTTGGCCATTCGGGGGTTTTAAGTTGTTCTTGTAGTGTCAGCCAATAATTTAATCCCTCTACGCCATTCGCAGAAAAGTGCTCTCCCATTGGCCAAAAGTGAGCCGCATGAAATAGCTTTGAAAACTCATCATGAAATAAGGCATTAGCAAAATAGATATGCTTATTGGCTTGGTAAAACGCAATGGCTTGTTTAAGCGCATCTGCGTTTTCTGCGCTGAGTTTTTCAGTTTCTAAACATTGTTGTGCCAATGGAATAAATTCACTTATGTAAATAAAAATTTGGCTGGGCAGCATAACTTTGCCCAGTGGTCCGTTGCGTTTGGCCACTAAACTATTTACCGGACACTGATATAGTTTTAAAAATTGCAAAAGACTAATGCTAGGAGGTGACAGTGTCTGTTGGCGTTGTTTTTTATCAGGTATGTTAATAACAAGCAGGTCAAAATCTAATACGTTAATATCGGTGTCGAATATGTTACCAATGCGTTGGCTGTAATCGTGCCAGAGGTTTGTACTTGTATTATCTGTACAGCCCTGTAGTGTTGCTAATATAAGTATGCATATACATGTTAAAATACTAACGCGGCTCATTGACAGCGTTTACCTAGGGTATGTTTCGATACCCAACTTTAGACTCCATAAGGAATAATTACCATGACTAAAACGCTGGATTTTTACTTCGATTTTGTCAGTCCTTACAGCTACTTGGCTTTGGCCCAATTACCAAAGGCGATTGCCGGATTAGATGTACAGGTCAATTACAAACCTGTGCTTTTAGGCGCATTGCATCAAGCGCAAGACATGCCGTCGCCTGCGTTTATTCCAAACAAGGCTAAATGGATTCATCGTGATTGTCATCTTTGGGCCGAGCATTATCACTTACCGTTACAATGGCCCAAGCAATTCCCATTTAACACATTGTTTTTGTTACGTACTTGCTTATACCTTCAACAAACCCAGCCACAAGACATGCCGATTTTTATTGAAAAAACCTTTAATGCGATTTGGCAAGAGGGTTTAGATGTGAACAGCGAACAAGCCGTGGCAGAGCACTTAACCAATATAGGCTTGGATGTGAACGCTATTTTAGCGGGTTGTCAGCAGTCGGCGGTTAAAGAAGCGCTAAAACAAACTGTAGCGGATGCCCATGAGTTGGGTTTATTCGGTGTGCCTGCTTTTAAAGTAGGTGATGATGTTTTCTTTGGGCAAGACCGCCTTATGTTTGTTAAAAATGCATTAGCTTGATTTATGAGTAAACAAACGAGCTGTCCTCTGTGTGAACATGATCAACACAGCATCTTTCATCAAGATGATAACAAGCGTTCAAAGCGGACCTATTTAAGGTGCCACGAATGTCATTTGGTATTTGTACCGCCTGAATTTTATTTGTCGGCGGATGCAGAAAAAGCCGAGTACGATCAACATGAAAATAATATTGCAGATGAAGGTTATCAACAATTTTTAAATCGTTTGTGGTCACCACTTAAAGAAGTGTTACGACAAAACCAAACGGTACTGGATTTTGGTTGCGGCCCGGGGCCACTACTTGCAAAAATGATGCAGCAAGATGGTATGAAGGTGAGTGTGTATGATCATTTTTACCACCCTGATCAAACAGTATTACAGCCAAATTATTATGATGCCATTACATCAACCGAAGTGATTGAGCATTTGCATCAACCCAAAGACGTGTTTGAAAAATGGTTGTCTATGTTGAAGCCTAATGGCCATTTAGGTTTGATGACAAAACGGGTAAAGGACAAAGCAGCATTTGCCACATGGCATTATAAAAACGATTTAACCCATGTGTGTTTTTTTAGCGAGGCATGTTTTGAGTGGTTAGCACATCGATATCAACTCACGTATCGATTTGTGGTGAATGATGTGGTTATTTTTCAAAAATCGTGAGGTCAGTCAGTTGGCAGTTGTTGTGCCTGCTTGACTGACGCAACTAAAGTTTCCATGACGGGGGGGATATTTGTTATTTCTTCGTTAAGGTCGTGGTTACCTTCTTTAAGCTTGCGATCAATACTTGTGCAAATGGCGTATATTTCATCGGCCGCCAAGTTGCCTGTCACCCCTTTAAGTGCGTGATTAATTTCATTCACTGCTACCCAGTCTTCTTGGGTGACAGCCTCAATAATACGATTCCCATCTTCTAGATGGCTGGCTTCAAACATACCCAATAGGCGTACATAGAGCGTTTTCTTGCCTCCCAGTTGAGATAACGCTTGTTTCAGGTTCAAGCCAGGTAAGTTATCAGGCCAATCAGACACGTGAGTCTCCTTTATGCTACGTATGTAATTAGTTTGGTTCAGCTTATTAGAATGTCAAACCTTGAAGTGTGCCATTTGTGGGTACTTTACGGGCTCTTTGCTGGTGTTTTGTTAGTATCTGTTTTTAAATAGCCGTTTCTATTAAGTGGGCGTTTCTTCATGCTGTATTTGTATCAGTCTAACAAGGTAGAGCGTTTGCTGGCACAGCTGGTGGCTTTACTGTTAGAGCAAGATGTGGCGCCGTTAGAGCATGAAACCATCGTGGTTGAAAACCCGGGCCTTGCCCATTGGTTAAAAATGCAGCTAGCTAATAGCTTGGGCATTGCCGCTAATTTAGAGTTCCCAATGCCTTCGCGGTTTTTTTGGCAAGTGCAGCGCCAATTAATGCCGGATTTAGCCCAAGAGAGTGTTTTTAACAAAGACAGCTTAACGTGGCTCATTGTTGAAAGCCTGCAAAACGAAGCGCTTATGGAGCAAGAGGCGTTTCAACTATTACAAAGTTATTTAAGAGCTAATGATAGCGATACCGCATCTGATACCGCTTTAAAGTATTACCGGCTCGCTACCACTATCGCCGATTTATATGACCAATATTTAGTCTATCGGCCAGACTGGATTGAGCATTGGCAGGATCAAGCATTCGAAATTGAGGGCGAGGCTCTCACGGATCATCGCTGGCAAGGCATCTTATGGCACCACTTAATTGAAAAAGTAAAAGCAAAAGACTTGTCTGATCGCCATCGCGGCAACATGGTGACCGATTTCATGGCGGTTTTGGCACAAGCCGGCAGTGGCGAGCTACCTAAGCGTGTCATCTTTTTTGGTTTTACCACCCTCCCTAAACATCAAATAGACGCGCTGCAATTGTTATCCCAAAAGATGGATGTGCATTTGCTCACCCCCAATCCTTGCCAGTTTTACTGGGGCGATGTGATGAGCGAAACGGTACAAGCCAAGCTTCGAGCGCGCAATATTCAGTTGCCCATGGCCGATGCCGGTAATGATCTATTGGCATCCCTTGGCAAGCTAGGCCAAGACTTTCAACGATTGCTATTAGAGGTGCCCGATATTCAAGAGCAATCGTTATTTTTAGAAAGTGGTGCTCATAATCTGCTTGAACATATTCAAGATCAAATTTTAAATTTGCAGCAGCCAAGCGATGCCATTGTATTAGGCGACATTGACGACAGCATTCAAATTGTGGGTTGCCATAGCCCCATGCGTGAAATAGAAGTACTGCACGATCATTTATTACATGTATTTGAAAACACCACCGTAGCACCGCAAGATGTGGTGGTGATGATTCCTGACGTTGCCAGTTATGCGCCGTTTATTGATGCGGTATTTAATAGCCAAGCATTTAATACGCGTATTCCTTATTCGATTTCGGATCGACCACTGCAAGCAGAGCATCCCATATTAAATGGGTTTATTTTATTACTGGGTTTGCCGCAATCGCGTTTACAGTTTAGTGATGTCATTACCTTGTTAGAAATTCCCGCCATTTATGCGGCCTATGACTTAGCTGAATCGGACATTCCTACTTTAAAGCAATGGCTAATAGATGCGGGTGTACGTTGGGGGTTTGATGGTGAAAGTCGTGCACAAATTGGTTTGCCTAATTGGCAGCAAAATACCTGGTTATACGGTTTTAAACGTTTGTTAATGGGTTACGCCATGAACACCAGTGAGGCGGTTTATGGCATTGTGCCCGTGCCAAATGTTGAAGGGCTAGATGCGGCATTACTTGGGCCTTTGATGGCATTTGTGAATCATTTACATGCGTTTTCAGTTGAGGCCAAAAACGCGAGAAAACCGGAGCAATGGACGCCTTTTATTCATGATTGGTTACAACGCTTTTTTGCGCCAAGCGATGAAGAGTTGAATGTATTAGAGCATGTGAACGTCGCGCTTGAAAACTGGGTGCAAGGTATTCAAGCCGTTAAGTTTGATCAAGACATTGAGCACACAGTGTTTGCTGACGGTTTAAAAGTACGACTACAACAAGCCAATGGTTCGCAACATTTTATGGTGGGAAAAGTGAATTTTTGTACGTTACTGCCCATGCGAAGCATTCCATTTAAAGTGGTTGCCGTACTCGGGCTTAATGACAGTGAATACCCGCGCAGTGTCATTCCTAATAGTTTAGATTTAATGCGTTTTAAACATCGTTTAGGGGATCGTAGCCGACGTAATGAAGACCGCTATTTATTTTTAGAGGCCATACTGTCTGCGCGTGAATCCCTGTGGTTAAGCTACAAAAGTAAAAACCAAAACAATGATGAAGCCATGACACCGTCTGTTGTGCTGGCTGAGTTATTAGACTATCTGTCAGATGGCAAGGCTTCTCAAAATAATGAGGCCAATAATACGGCCCCGCAAAACTTGATTAAACAACATCCATTACAGCCGTTTAATCCGATTTATTATCAAAAAGAATCACGTTTTTTTAGCTTTAATCAAGATTGGTTAGGCGCTATTGAAGAGACGAACAATAGTGCATTAAGTGACTCAGCTATTAAGGATATGGTTCAGCCTGAACATTCAAACGCGCAATTAAACGATGATATATTGCTTGAGCAATTAATTCAGTTTTACCAAAACCCTGCGCGCTTTTATCTCAACCAACAACTGGATATAAGTTTGTATCAATATACAGAGGTGGTCGAAGATAATGAGCCGTTTATGTTGGATGGTTTAACGCAATTTAAAATCAAGCAACATGTGTTACAAGATCATCTCTATGGTTCAAACACCAGTAAGCGCGCAGCAGAAGGTGAATTGGCCTTTGGTGAAATAGGCCAGCAGCATTGGCAAGGTTTAGAGCGACAACTGCAATCTATGCTGAACGCCTATGCGCCTTATAAAACCGCCAAATTAAGTGTGCCGTTAGAGGTGAGCATACATCTTGATGATGCATTTCCACGACTATTGGGCTGGCAGTATAAAATATTTGACCAATACCATGTGGTATTGGTCCCCAGTAAATTAAAAGCAAAACATTTGATTCAGTTAATGCTAGAGCAAGCGTGTCTGTCGGCTATGGGTTATCAAAAACACAGTCGTCTAATTTGCCAAGACAACATGGTGAGTCTACTGCCGATGTCAGCGGATGATGCGAAACAATATTTGAAAAATCTCATGCAAATATTTTTGAATGCCACACTCAAGCCGTTGGCGTTATTGCCTGAAACCGCTTGGCAATTAGTGGCGCCATTAAAAAAAGGTGCACGCACCTCGCAACAGGATAAAGCGCAGAGTGTATTTGAAGGATCAACAGGGCCGTTTGGTGTCAGTGGTGAACGAGACGATCTACATGTGCGACGTTGTTTTGGTGATTTAACCGACATTCCTCAAGATACGGTTAACTACGCGCATGATCTTTTTGCCATTTGGGTCGAGAGTGAATTATTTGAGGTGGAAACGCTATGACGACAAACGCCTCAAATGACACGCAAGTATTAGATGTTACCCGTATTACACTCAATGGTGTTTCATTAATTGAAGCCAGTGCAGGTACCGGTAAAACATACACCATTACCAGTTTGTATTTACGTTTAGTGCTAGGGCATGGTTGCACATCATTAAGCCCAGAAAACATTTTAGTGGTGACCTTTACACGGGCTGCCACCGAAGAGTTACGTAGCCGAATTCGTGGACGCTTACGCCAAGCCTACTTAGCGTTACAAGATAAAGCGAATGATCCCCTTATTGATCAAATTAAACCTGAGTTATCAGATATTACTCAGGCGTTGCAAAAATTAAAAGATGCACAGCAATTAATGGACTTGGCGTCTATTTATACGATTCACGGTTTTGCGCAACGTTTGTTACGCCAAAATGCGGTTGAAAGTGGCATTAATGGTGAGTTCGAATTGCTGCTTGATGAAACCGAATTATTAGAACAAGCCATTCGTGATGTTTGGCGCGCAAACGTTTACCCATTAAATGGTGCGATGTTGCAACTGGTATTAAGTGAGTGGAAAACCCCTGATTTATTATTAAAAAATATACGCGCTCTTATTTATAAGCATGCGCACTTTCATTTAGGCAATGCTAATAATACCGTCAGCTTTGAAAAAGCAAATGAACAATTATTACAAAGCCAACGTGGTTTTAACGAAAACTGGCAAACAAGCCGTGATGAATTCATGGCTCAAATTATGAATCACCCATTATTGCATGGCACGTTTTCAAAGGGCGTGAATAAACGTACTGGTTTGATTCAAGCGTATCTTGATGCACCGCATACCATTAAGACAAAAGATATTGTAGATGCATTACAGGCGTTTACACCGCAAGGGCTAACTAAGTCGGTTGAAAAAAGGAGGCGAGCCGGTTGCTCATTTATTATCGGCGCAGTGCGAGGCGCTAATTGAGCACATTGAAACATGTGAGCAAGCGAAAGTGCAGGCGGTAAGGCAATTGCGTATTGATTTTTTATATGCATTACGATCACGCTTAGACGATTTAAAGCAGCAACAGCAAGTGTTATCAACCGATGACTTACTGAGTTATGTGAACGGTGCATTGAATGGTCAAAACCGAGAGGTTTTATTGCAACATATTCGCCAGCAATATCCGGTTGCGATGGTCGATGAGTTTCAAGATACCGACGCGCAGCAATATCAAGTGTTTCATTCTATCTATTGCGATGATGCGGTCAGGCAGCAGTACGGATTATTTATGATTGGTGACCCCAAACAGGCCATTTATAAATTCCGTGGCGCCGATATTTTTACTTATATTGAAGCAAAGCAACAAGTAGATGGCCAGTATACGCTTGATACAAACTACCGCTCGACACATGCCATGGTATCAGCGGTGAATGAAATATTTACTCAGCACCAACATCCTTTTATCTACGACGACAGTATTCCATTTTTAAAAGTTAAATCGAACGATGCTGCGGCGCCTCTTGTGATCAACGACGAGACTCAAGCTGCGTTAAGTTGGGTCGTGATTGATGATCAAAATGTTCAAAGTAAAAGCGCACTCAATCACGCGTGTGCGCAAAGCTGCGCCGAACAAATCAGTGTTTTACTTAATGGTGGTCAACAACAAACCATTACAGTGGGCACGGCCCCTTTAAGTGCCAATGATATGGCTGTGCTTGTGCGTAATCGTCAGCAGGCGGCCATGATTAAAAACAGTTTGGCTGAGCGTGGCATTAGCTGCGTATATGTGGGCCAAGAAAGTGTGTTTGACAGCGAAGAAGCACATGCATTATTTGCATTATTACAGGGTGTACACAGTTTAAGTGAGCGGCAATACCGCAATGCCATTGCACATCCCACTTGGGGTTTATCACTGGCTGACTTTAAACGATTTAACCAAGACGAAAACGCATGGGAGGCACAGTTAGAGCAACTTTACCTTTGTCACGAAATTTGGCAAAAACAAGGTGTCATGGCCATGGTTATGCATTGGCTGCATAGCCGAAAATTACCGAATGCTTGGTTGCTGCTTGCGGATGGTGAGCGTCGCCTGACCAATACCATGCATCTAGCAGAATTGCTGCAACATAGCGCCACCGAAGTACAAGGTATGCAAGGTTTGTTAACGTGGTTTACGCAGCAAATTATGCAGTCACAAGATGGTGGCGACCAAAAACAATTGCGTTTAGAAAGCGATGCAAACTTAGTGCAAATAGTCACGATTCATAAGTCGAAGGGGTTAGAATATCCCGTGGTCTTTTTACCTTTTAATTGGGATGGCAAAGAGTCAAGCGATGAATTGTTTTACGATGAAAGCACTAAGCAATTAGTCTGTGACTTAGCCGATGATTTTCGGCCTCAGCGTGTGCAAGAAGGGTTAGCCGAAGAAGTGCGCTTACTCTATGTGGGCCTGACACGAGCCGCCAGTAAGTGTTATGTCACTTTACCGGAAGTCACCGGCAATAAACGCTTAGATAGCAATGTGCATTTGAGTGCACTGCAACATGTTTTGTTTGAGAGCGCGCAGGATTCGCGTTTGCCAGCTTTACAAACATTAGTAAGTACGAACGCTAATGCGTTTGATATCTCACCGTTATTAACGTCTGTTACGCATTTTAATCAAGTAAAAACGGACGAACAATTGTCAGCACGATCCTTTAATGGGCGTATTAAACGTGATTGGCAATTGTCGAGTTTTTCTAGTTTGGTGCGGCATGTTCACGCACCGGTAAGTGCGCGCTTTGATTTAGATGATGAACCAACCCAGAAAGAAATATTAACCCAAGAGCAGCAAGCATTATTAGCCGGCCAGTTTAGTTTCCCCCGTGGTGCTCATGCGGGTAATTTTTTGCATACCTTATTAGAAGAAATCGACTTCACCGCCTTGCCAGATAATATCGATGAGTTAATTGAAACCTTACTTGTACGTTTTGGTATTGATTTGTTTTATGCTGATGCCGTCAAGCCTTGGTTGCACACCATGTTGCATGCACCATTAACTCAGCATGATGCCTTATCCGATAGTGATGCATTAAGTTTATCGTCATTGACTGAGAAAATGAAAAAAGTAGAAATGGAATTTTATTTTCCAGTTGAAACGCTTAATGCTCGTGATTTTAATCAATTATTAAATCAATCACCGTCTGTGACTTCGCCTGTACGAGATTTAGATTTCAGTCAGTTAAAAGGTATGCTCAAAGGATTTATTGATTTAACGTTTGAGTGGCAAGGTCAATTTTTTATTTTAGATTATAAGTCTAATCACTTAGGCAATGATCATAGTGCTTATGATCGAGCATCGATGGACGGCGCAATGGCCGAACACAGATACGATGTGCAAATGGTTATTTATACATTAGCGCTACATCGTCTGTTGTCATTACGTTTACATGACTACGATTATGATCGTCATATTGGTGGTGGCTATTATTTATTTTTACGCGGTTTAGATGAATCAAATGCTGAAACAGGTCAGTTTTTTGCTAAACCCGATAAACAATTAATTATACAATTAGATCGTTTAATCAAAGGTGAAGCCTTGAGCGATATTGTATTAGCTGAGCAATCAGAACCCGAACAAGGTAGCTTACTATGATAACGTTGGCCCAGTACCTTGTGCGCTTAGAGAACAAAGAAGCCCGTTTACTTGATCAGCAATTCGCCCACTTTTTACAAGCATTTGAGCCGGCCAATCATGCATTGGCCGTCACCGGGTTTGTGCTGAGTGCACACCTTGGTAAGGGGCACGTGTGTTTGGATTTTTCACAACCACATGAATATTTAACCCCAGCTGAATTGCAGTGGATCAAACAATCTTTAGCTGACAGCAGCGTGGTCTGCATGATCAATACTCATGCAGATACGATGTGCGATCTGGTAAACGATGCTCAGCAGCCATTGATATTTGATAACAATCGCTTGTACTTACAACGCTATTGGTTGTATGAAACACAATTAGAACTCGCCATTAAACAAAAATTGGTGCCTAAAAATTGGGATTTAACCAGTCAGCAAACCTTTATTGCGCAATTGTTTGAACTCTCAGCGAATAACAATGAAGTAAATTGGCAGGCGTTAGCCGCCTGTATCGCGGCCAGACAAAGTTTTTCTGTGATCAGTGGCGGGCCGGGTACAGGTAAAACCACCACTGTGATTCGCTTGCTTGCGTTATTGATTCAACTGTATCAAACCCAATTGCACAGCCACCCCATTATTAAATTAGTGGCGCCCACAGGTAAAGCGGCCATGCGTTTAACCCAGTCCATTAGTTCGGCTAAACAGGATTTAGCGGTGGCTGACACGGTTAAACAATTTATACCCGAGCAAGCCAGTACCTTGCATCGTTTATTAAAGTCAGATGGCAAAGGCGCATTTAAATACAATGAATTTAATCCACTGCATTTAGATGTGTTAATTGTGGATGAAGCCTCTATGGTGGATTTACCGTTAATGGCCAAGTTATTGGCTGCATTACCCGCCCATGCGCAACTGATTTTACTGGGTGATAAAGATCAACTTGCTTCGGTAGAAGCGGGCAGTGTATTAGCGGATATTTGCGACAGTGAGGCACAGCATGGGTATTCCCATAATATGGCTAAGGTATTAACGGATTTAACCCACATGAATCTTCAAACCGAAATAGAAGCCGATGGTGCATCGCTGCGTGATCATATTTGTCACTTACGTAAAAGTTATCGCTTTGATGCCAATAGCGGTATTGGCCATTTATCCGTTGCGGCCAACAGCGGCGACTTCAATGCGTGGCAAAATGTGGCGGCGAAAGGGTTCAGTGATATTAATTTGGCTGAATTAAATGAAGAGAATTTTGAACAATTCGTGCGACAAGGGGCCAATATTTATCGTGAATATATTCAACATATTCACACGCTGGCTTCTGGAGAGGGGCTTGATGATGCGCAAGCCCATGATATTCATAATGTCTTCAGCCGCTTTCAAATCTTATGCGCCTTGCGCGATGGGCGCTTAGGTGTTTCGGGTTTAAATGAGGTGATTGAAGGGCGCTTAAAGCACATTGGTGTGATTGACCCCAACCAAACTTGGTATGTTGGCCGCCCCATCATGATAATGCAGAACGATTATGGCCTAAACCTGTATAATGGTGATATTGGGTTAGTACTGCCTCAATTAGGTGAGGACGGTAAACTAAGGGTAAAAGTGGTGTTTATAGGTGCTGACAAACAGGTGCGCTGGTTGCAGCCTTCTCGTTTACCGGCCCATGAAACGGTGTTCGCCATGACGGTGCATAAAAGCCAGGGGTCTGAATTTGAGCACTGTGCGCTTGTCCTACCGGACCACAATACGCAAGTGTTAACCAAAGAGTTGATTTATACCGGCATTACTCGAGCTAAAAAACAGCTAACCTGTATAGGTAAAAATAGCATTATTCAACAAGCGCTCATACGTAAAGTACAACGAGCCAGTGGCTTACGTCAGCGCTTGTGGCAAATAGAATCGAGCCCACAGGTCAGCGCCGAAACACAGGCGTTACCAGCAGATGATTCACAGTTTTCATTATTTTAATAGGTGATATCCATGGGTATGCAAACCATGATTACAAAAGACCAAGCATTACCGGGTCGTACTGAGAAAATGCCCATTGTTGCTAAACACGCGGTAAATGGTCGCAGCTTAGAAGGGCCTTGGCCGGCCCATTCTAAAAAAGCGTTTTTTGCAGTGGGCTGTTTTTGGGGAGCAGAGCGTTTATTTTGGCAGTTGCCGGGTGTCTATTGCACCGCAGTTGGCTATATGGGCGGCTTCACTAAAAACCCAACGTATGAAGAAGTGTGTTCAGGTCACACAGGGCATACTGAAACGGTAATGGTGGTGTTTAATCAAGAAGTAACGGACTTCTGGACATTACTTGAAACATTTTGGCAGTGCCATAACCCAGCCCAAGGTATGGCGCAGGGCAATGACAAAGGCACTCAATATCGTTCAGCTGTTTTTTGGGAAGACGATATGCAAAAAATGTTTGCTGAAAAGAGTAAGCAAATGTACCAAGAGAACTTAAGCAAAACCGGTCACCCAGCCATTACGACTGAGATCAGCAAGGCGCGTGAATTTTATTTTGCTGAAAATGAACACCAACAATACTTGCATAAGAATCCAAATGGTTATTGCGGCTTAGGCGGCACAGGTGTGTCGTTCGTTTAATGCACTCTAATAATCCACATGCAAATGGTTACGATATGCAGGCTTTGGCTCAGGCGTTGCCTGAATTAAAGCCGCATTTATTGCGTAATAAGTATGATCGTTTAACCATTAATTTCTCAGATGCTCTTGCGGTCAAGTTGTTAAATAAAGCGCTGCTCAAAAACGAGTACGGTTTACAAGATTGGGATATTCCGCCGGGCTTTTTATGCCCGCCTATCCCTGGTCGTGTTGACTATTTATTTCATTTGCAAGAATACCTCGAACAACATCATTTTTTTAGCGCCAATAAAACCGCGCCCAGTGTGGTTTCTGGTTTAGATATCGGCACTGGTGCCAATGTGATTTACCCATTATTGGCAAATCGATCATTTAATTGGCATATGGTGGGTAGCGACATTGATGATGTTGCATTAAGCAGTGCAAAGCAGAACCTTGATAAAAATGCGCAATTAGATTTATCCATTACGCTTAGAAAGCAATCATCAAATGAGCATATTTTTAAAGGCATTATTCAAGCGGATGATTATTTTCATGTCACACTGTGCAACCCGCCTTTTCATGAATCACAACAAGCGGCTATCGCAGGCAGTGTGCGTAAAAATAAAAATCTAAATACTAATAAGAAAAAGCGTGCGTCAAATGTAAAAAAAATAGATCAGACAGATGCATTAAATTTTGCTGGGCAAAGTAATGAGTTATGGTGCAAGGGGCGGTGAAAAACGCTTTATTACCAATATGGTATTAGAGTCAAAACTATTTGCAAAGCAAGTAGGGTGTTTTACATGCTTGGTATCAAAGAAAGAAACCTTACCTTCTATTGTTCAACAATTGAAAAAAGTATCGGCTTTATTTGATGTGATTGAAATGGCACAAGGCAATAAAATCAGTCGCTTTATTGCCTGGCGCTTTGAGTAACCCTTTTACGGGTTACTTGAGATTGAGCGATTATATTGCTGTAAGCTATTTTGCTTGATCATAAGTTGAATTTCATCAACATAAGCTTCTCTGCGAATACTGTAGCTCCATAAACCATTGGCAAGATTGATTCCTGTGATCATATTTTCATCTTCACGTGCTTGTGTGCGTAATGTACGTAATTTTTCATAGGAAAATTGCGAGTTTAAGTTACGCATATAGCTTTCAATGGAGTCTAAAATGCTATCAAACTTGGCTACTTCATGGCGTTGTTTTCCATGGCGACCACTAGGGATAATGCCGCAGCCTTTTACATAGCACCATTGGCCAAAGAGATTATTACCTTCCTGAGCAAAGCGTGAGGTCCCCCAAGCTGACTCATTAGCCGCTTGAGCCAGTGCTAAAGAAGCTGGGATAATATCGACGCGCTTAATGAGTTCATTAATCGCTTCTTGATGATTGCTTAATTCAATTTCGTATTTTTCTTTTAGTTGGCTTAGCGATTCAGTTTCAGCGCTGCTTAAACTCGGTAAACTTGACTGCAATTTAAAAACCAAGCGACGTTCTTTTAAGATGTTGTCGTTTGCATGCTTTACCTTAGGTAATAGATATGCAAAAAAGTCTTCTTTTTTCTTTGTTACGTCAGTGTAATTCGTGAAGTCGGGGAGCTCTCCGTGAAATGATGACCCCGCGTGTTTAGTTTGAGCGGTTGTAAATGATGTAGGAAAGAAAACGCCAGAAAAAAAACTAATGATTAACAATAGTGTTAAAAGACTGCTCAATACAATTTGCATACACTGCCCTCGATAAATACTAAGACTTAGAGTCTATCAGTTCACAGTTTCAAATAATAGTCAGCTAATATGGCCGCAAATTCGGAGGTATACTGTGGATTGTTAGGCTGATAAATAGTAATGCTGTTTTTACTTAAAGATAGATTTTTTTGTTTGCTGTATACCCAGACACCTAGCTTACTGGGTTTATTTTGACGTGCGATAATGTCGTATTGTTTTATTAGATGAAGCTGATTGCTTGTTGCATTGGGTAAAAAATTTAAGTGTTCATGTTGAGGGAGTAATAACCAAGCTTCACCTTTTGGTGCAAGCAATGTATTGATGCTTTGGCACAGGTCAGAAAAGCTTAAACTATCATTATGACGAGCCAAATTTCGCTGTGTATTATTGCCTGTTAAATGCTGGCTAAAAAATGGCGGATTACAAATAATCCGGTCGTATTGGTGTTTATCGCTATTAACTTGGAATTGTTGAATACTGTGTTGATGCAGTGCAATACGTGAAGCAAATGGGCTGTTGGCAATGTTTTCGCTGGCTTGTTTGGCCGCGTCATTATCCAGTTCAACCGCGTCAATGTGTGCATGGCAGCGCTGAGCCACCATAAGGGCTAATAAACCCGTGCCAGTGCCTATGTCCAAAACTTTACGGGCACTACTAACATCACAAAGTGCCCCAAACAGGCAGGCATCTAAGCTAACCTTCATGGCGCATTTATCTTGCGCTACAGTAAATTGTTTAAATTGAAAACCAGTGGTGCTCGACAAAATAGATCCACAAAAAAATGATCATTATAAAGAGGCAATGAGAAAAAGGTAAGCAGTGGATGCATGTAAAAACGGGCGTTCATAATGCGCACCCGTTAAGTGTGTCTATGGTGTTATTCTCAACCGCGAATTAAGCAACGCAGTGAGCAAGTTCTTGTGGATGTAAAATATAAAGCACCCACGCGATGGCGGTTGCGTAGCATAAATTCGTTACAAGCTCGCTGTGTGGGTCTTCAAGAAACGCACGTTGAGATGCCAAGCCTCGAATACGGCTGGCCAGCTCTGGGTGAAATGCTAAATACTTATCCCATATGATTTGGTGAGTTGATGTATCAATGCCATATGGGCCTAGGCCTTTGTGGTTATATTGTTTAGTGTTATGGGAGTGCTGTTTTTGAGTGACAATCGCAACCAGTAAGTTTTCGACAGCGGTGCCTGCTTTGCCCAAATATTCGAGCGTGGGGTGGATGATTTGGTCTCGTAGTTCTTGTTTGCTGATATCCATGGCTTACCTCCTCGGGCGCCCTAGGATCGGCTAATTATTGACTTCATTAATATGAAGCAAAAACCCTGCCTAATCCCTCAATATCAATAACAATACCCTTAATTAGGGATGTCGCTGTGCTATTAATATTATCGACCAATCCTTCAGCTTACTTAAGCTTTTTTACTTGGCCCATGTATAGAACATAGTTCCAACAGGTTAAACTGCAAGTATCGTTAAATTGTATACGTGTAACCGCTGTGTTTGGTTGCGTGTTTCAGAGGAATATATGGGTTGGATTGATAGCCATTGTCATTTAGATTTTACCGACTTTGATCAAGCGTCACTTATGCCACAGTTAATTAATAATGGCTGTGAAGCGGTGCTTGTGCCTGCAGTACAGTCCCAGTATTTTAATCGAGTGGTAGCACTCAGAACGGCCTACCCTAGCTTGGTTAAGATAGCGCTTGGGTTGCATCCTTTTTTTATAGATAAGCACACAGAAGGTGACCTTGGATTACTGGAGCAAGCAATTATTGAGTTTAAACCTGATGCACTTGGCGAGTTTGGATTGGATTTTATGTTGCATGAGGACTCTTTTGATCAGCAGTTTTATTGGTTTCATCAGCAATTATCATTGGCCAAACAACATCGATTACCGCTGGTTATTCATTGCCGTAAAGCCCACGATAAAATAGCCAGCGAGGTAAGAAAATCAGGCTTTAATCATGGGGGGTTCATCCACGGGTTTTCGGGTAGTTTGCAGCAAGCAAAGCGCTACATTGACTTGGGGTTTGTTGTGGGGTTAGGTGGCGCCTTAACTTATGATCGCGCTCGCGCTATGCATAAAATGGTGGCCGCGTTACCTGATGATGGCTACACCCTGGAAACGGATAGTCCAGACATGTCTCCATCCTTTGCTAAAGGGCAAATTAATACGCCTTTAAATGTCCCTCCAATCGCTGAACATATAGCCCGTTTGAGAGACCAGACCGTTGCGAATGTGGTCAAAAATAGTACTCGTAATGTGTATCGAGTATTAAATTCAAGTCTCTAAAGAGGCCGTTTTTATCCGCTTTTAATATCCCATTTTGGTGTTTTTATGGCGTTATTTAGTCTAGAAATAGCCATGAATGCGATAAATTTTTCCTTTGCTATTATTTAATTACTGTCGTGTGATTAAGCTTTTTATACCATGAGTATGCAGTCCATCATGATGGTCGTTTACTTATAGGTTATACCGAGGTAGTGAGCGATTGCTCACATTACTGGTACCATGGTGCATCAATCGTGAGGTGGCTTTCTGCTACATATATGTACTATAAATCTAATCCTTATGTATTATTTATGATAAAATGCGCCACCGAAAAAAGCAGAAAACGCCTAATGCAGCCGCTTGGCCGGATCGGCATAAATATAAAAAGGAGCGATCGTGAACCGCACTATTAGCTTATCCATAATACTACTGAGTGTTTTAACCGCCTCGTCGGTTTGGGCAAAAGTTACGCCACAGCAAGCTGCTCGATTAGGAGTTGACCTGACACCAATGGGGGCTGAAAAAGCCGGTAACTCATCTGGTACTATTCCCGCTTGGAAAGGCGGTATTACACAGCCTATTGCTGGTTATGAGAAGGGTCGTTTTCACCCTGATCCTTATGCATCAGATCGTGTACAGCATGTCATTACGGCAAAAAACTGGCAGAAATATGAAAATCAGCTGACTCAAGGCCAAATAGAGTTACTAAAACGCCAACCCTGAATACAGCATTAACGTATACCCAAGTCACAGAAGCGCGGCATATCCGCAATTCGTGTACGACGCCGTTAAGAAAAATGCGGTGACGGCAGAGCTACAGCCATACGGTACCGGTGTAACCGATACGATTATGGCAAGCCCATTCCCTATTCCCGCCAGCGGGGCTGAAGTATTATGGAACCACACTCTGCGTTATCGCGGTTTAGGTTGGCAGTATACGTCATCTACATTGAACACTACTGAATCTGGCGATCAAGGTATTACAACTCGTGAATATGAGTATTACTTTGCCTATTCAGAACCCGGTATTACCTTACCTGAAATCGATAACAAAATTTTCTACTTAAAACGCAAAACATTAGCGCCAGCAAAAATGTCAGGCCAAATGACATTAGTGCATGAGACCCTTGATCAGGTCCGCTCTCCACGTAAATCTTGGATCTATATGCCGGGCCAACGTCGCGTTCGTCGTACGCCTGATTTATCGTATGACACGGCAGATATTGACAGTAATGGTATCCGTACCATTGACCAAGTTGATATGTTTAATGGCGCGCCAAACTTATACGATTGGACATTAAAAGGGAAACAAGAAAAATACATTCCATACAATGCGTATAAGTTACACGGCGGTCACTTACGTATTTCGGATATTGCGAAAAAAGACTTCATTAACCCAAGTTTAGTTCGTTATGAGCCGCACCGTGTTTGGATGGTTGAAGCAACTTTACGTACAGGTATGAACCATATTTATACTAAACGTCGTTATTACTTTGACGAAGATACATGGCAAATTGTGTTGGCTGAAGAATACAATGAAGACGGTAATTTAGTGCAAGTAACAGAAGCGCACACCATTAATTATTATAATGTGCCGATGATCTACTCAACTCTAGAAGTGACTTACGACCTCGAAGATGGCCGTTATTTTGCTGAAGGCCTTGATAACGAGCGTTCACCAATTAATATGGATGTTGATTTTGGTCGTCGTGATTTTAGCTCTTCTGCATTACGCCGAGAAGCTCGCTGATATAGCCGCTTGTGTTTGAGCATAATCAAAACCCTAGGCAGTCCCTAGGGTTTTTTTATGTTATAAAGGTTTGAAAGAATTAGGTGTATTTATGTGGTTCATGTTTAAAAAAACCATTGTCTCTTCATTATGTGTGTTGTGTTTTGTTGTCTCAACCAACGTGCACTCGAATGGCAGTGTACTGCCAGAAAATTTTGCGGCTTTACCTGACGATGTGCAGGCTTTATTACTGGAATATGCGTTTTTTAATAATCAGGTAAACGAGCACTGGGGTGATCAAGCTAGCTTCTCATCGCAAAAAGCCTATGTGAAATATTTAGACGATTACTTGAGTCGAGCCACTGTTGATTTTGATCGTGGTATTTTGACGGTTGAAACCCTTGCCACCAGTGAGCCTAAAAAGCAGCTTAAAAATGCCATTGTTACTACGTTGCTCACGCCGGATGATCCTGGTGAAGTGGATTTGTTTTCAGCCAGAAAAATAGCGGCTAACGGTAAACCTTTTTTGTTAGGGCAAGTACTTGATCAAGATGGGCAAAATATTGCCTTTGAATGGCGCGCGCAAAAGTTTGCTCAAATCCTGATTGATAATAGCTTACAAGTGACACAAACAGACCGCGGTGTTCGATATGCTGTGAATATTGAAATGGTGAGCAACCATACCCAGGTGGCGGCTAATAATGTGCGGGGTTGGGTGACGCAAGCCAGTAATCGATTTAACCTACCTGAGTCTTTAATATTGGCGATTATTGAAACCGAAAGTGGTTTTAATCCATTTGCGGTGAGCTATGCCAATGCCTATGGTTTAATGCAAATTATCCCTTCGACAGCCGGTGCTGACGTATTCCAAAAGGTTTTAAAGAAGTCAGGTCAGCCGAGCCGAGACTATTTGTTCAATGCGCAAAACAATATAATAGTCGGCAGTGCTTACTTAACTATTTTACGTGATAACTATTTATCAAAAATTGAAAATCCCACCAGCCAGTTGTATTGCATTATTAGCGCCTATAACAGTGGTGCTGGCAATGTATTTAAAACGTTTCATCGTAGCCGTAAGCAGGCAATTGCGCGCATTAATAGTTTAAGTGTTGATGAAGTACTATGGCGATTACGCAATCATCAACCTAGTAAAGAGGCCAGACGCTATGTTGAGAAAGTATTGGCCTATCAGAAAAAATATTACCAATGACAGATATCGAATTATTACGCCAACAAGTTAAAACATTATTTAACAGCGATCTTATTACCGAGAATATTCCGGATGTAGATTTGCAGTTGTTGTTATTACAACCGCCAAAAGAAGAGAATTTTAGCCCTGCGCAAATTGAAGCAATTTGGAGCAACATGCCTTATTGGGCGTTTGTTTGGTCCAGCGGTCGAGCATTGGCTAATTACGTATTAATGAACCCTTATTTAGTGAAAGACAAAGTAGTGGCGGACTTTGGCGCTGGTAGCGGTATTGTTGGCCTTGCGGCATTAAAAGCAGGTGCCAAGCAGGCCTGGGTTGTGGATATCGATCAAGCCGCATTATTAGCCTGTCATGAGAATGCTAAGATTAATAACTTGGATGTTAAAACAGCGTGTTCATTAGAAGAAATAGATACTATTGATTTAATTTTAGTGGGTGATGTTTTATATGACCCTAGAAATCATGGTTTAGCTAAGATCTTGTTTACCCAAGGTAAATCCGTAATCTGGGCTGAAAGCCAAGCGCAAACTAAATTGAGCCAGTATGGCCCTGTGGCGAGCTTATCGAGCGAAACCATACCGAATATTGGTGGATTTGATGAGCATAAACACATTCACATCTACCACCATGGGTTATAAGCAGATGAATATTTGTGCCATTGACCGTTAAAACCTGTCTATACTTTATGTACTTAGAAAGGGGTTATGGGTTATGCACTATAAAACCGTAAAAGATGTGGTTGATCACAGTCGTCAGCTTCATCAGCAAATAAGCAATCTTTATCAAGAGATGGGTCAAGACCAAACTCAAGAACGGGTAAAGATGTTATTGGTTTATCTACAGCGACATGAAGAGCATTTAGAAAAAAGCTTAAACCAGTTTGAACACGATAAGTCACAAAAAGTGTTAGATAATTGGTTTCAATATGCGCCAGATCAAAATATTTCAGAGCTATTGGATAACATCGAAATCAATAACCATATGACCACAGACGAAGTGGTCGAAATGGCTTTAAAGTTGGATGATTATTTTATTGAGCTTTATGAAGGCATGGTTGAAAACGCGACCTCATCAGCGGTTAAATCGGTATTTGAAAACCTGCTAGACATGGAGAAGCAAGAGAAAATTCGTACAGCGAGAACCGCTTTAGCCATCAATGATATATAAAAAAAGCCGCTATGCGGCTCAGACTGCTGATAAACCCCAGTGTTTTCACTGGGGTTTATTCATTTCAGGGCAATTTAAGCGCCTCCTTGCTCAATTTATTCTCACCTCATATATCTCAATTTAATATTCCACCCACACTTATCGAGCTTTAGTTTGGCCTGATAAGGCTTTTCTGACAGGCATTTTTAATGCAAAGCGCTTTACGCTGCCATTAATGCGATCTTTTTCATATTTTGCGCAGCGGCCGTCATTAAGCACTGCATTTGCACTTTGTGTTTGCCTCGAAATTGCGCGTAGCGATAGCCGTGTAATTGTTTGGCATCTGCAAAACTTCTTTCCACCGTTTCCTTTCGCCTTGCGTAAAGTAGTTTGCCTTTGTCTGTTAAGCGGTGTTCGTTGATTCTATCCTTGCTGCCTTCCCAAACATGCCGCGTGATCACTTTTGTGTGATTTTGACTTTTGGTACAGCGCGTTAAGTCTGGGCAGTGTTGGCATGCGTTTGCGTCGCTATGATATTGGCGATAGCCTTCTCGAGTGGTGGTGCGATAAAAAACATTCTGTCCTTGTGGGCAGGTGTAGAGATCTTGTGTTTCATCGTAAACGTATTGGTTTTTGTAGAAATACCCTTTTTTATGCGTGGGTCGTCTGTAGCCCATGACACCATAAAGGTTTCTATCTTCGATGCCTTTGCATAACGCTGCGGTAAAATACCCAGCATCCAAACCCACATGCTGAAGATTAAATCCAAAACGTTGCACCTGTCTGTCGAGTCTTGCTAGATACGGGACACTGTCGTGAACATTACCCGCTGTGACGTGTACGTCGGTAATGATGTTGCAGCGTGCATCAACTGTGCGATGGTCTAAATAGAAAAACCCCTTTGGCTTGTTATCACGCACCATGTAGCCACTGTCTTTGTCTGTGGTGCTTTGTTTGATGTCTCTCGATTTATTGGGCGTCTCTGACCGCGACGCCAAGGGCTTTGTTTCCGTGATCTAGCCTGTCTTGCTCAACCGCTTTATCCAGCTCATCCATATACGCTTGGCGTTCAGCTTGTGCTTGCACTTTAATGTGCTTGTTTTTATTGGCGTTGGCTTTCAAATGAGTAGAGTCGGTATAAAGGGTGGTTCCGCCCACCAGCTTCTTCTTCATGGCTTGCAGCACGATTTCATCAAAAATCTGCTGATAGACATCGGATTCTTTAAACCGTCGAATACGGTTTTGGCTTAAGGTGGAGGCATCGGGAATCTTGTCGGTTAACCCAAGACCTAAAAACCACCGATAGGCCACGTTAACCTGAACCTCGCGGATTAATTGGCGCTCGCTGCGCACGCCAAATAAATAGCCGATGAATAATAATTTGAACATCAAAGTGGGATCTAACGCCGGTCGGCCGTTATTGGGGCTATAAAAGTCTTTGACTAAATCGTGAATAAAACTGAAATCCACTTTCTGCTCAATCTTGCGCAGAAGATGGTCATTAGGCACAAGCTCGTCAATGGAAACGAACTCAAGTTGCGACTGTGTTTGGGGGCGGTCATTTAGCATGGCCCTATTATAAAAAATCCTCACCTAAAAAGGCGAGGACTTTGTCAGCAGTCTGAGCCGCTATGCGGCTTTTTTTATATTGAGTGGTTGTCCATGTATTTTTTAATACTCAGCAGCTGCTCAGCATTGCTGCAATTTTCACATTCATTCATCAGTAACTCCAACTCTTTAGAGGCTTGAATGAAGAAGTCGATAAAGCTGCGCACTTTTTTAGGTTGATGTTTACCACTAGGGAAAACCAAAAAAAGAGGTTCTTGTTCAATTTGCCACTGGGGTAAGATAGGCACTAACTTACCGTCTATTATTTCTTTATACGTCATAAAGGTTGATGAAATTCCAACACCTTGTCCAGCAAGCATATGCTGTTTGTGTATTTCATGATGGTTCACCACAACCGAACTGTGCTTTTTAACTTCAAGGCGTTCATTGGTTGTGTTGTTAATAAAAACACTGCTGTGGCTGTAACCATTACGCGAACCAAATTCTACCCAAGGTATATCATTAAGTTGGTCAGGATGATTGAACGGACCATACTGCTCAATATACGCAGGGCTTGCACAAATGACAGGGTCAGTGTCATCGATTTTTCGAGCAATTAGACTGGAGTCTTCTTGTTTACCAATGGCAAATCCCACATCAAAACCATCTCTAATAAGGTGAACATCACCATCATTAAATATTAATTCTATATCTATTAGTGGGTATGCTTTTTTAAAACCAGCCATCCAACGGCCCATTATATCAATGGCAAAACCAACGGGTGCGGTAATACGAAGATGGCCACTGGCGTCTTTTTGTTTATCAGAGATGCGCTCATGAATATCGACGATCTCTTCAAATAACGGTTTGTATTGTTCGTAATATTGTAAACCCACATCAGTGGGGCGAACCTCACGGGTGGTACGTTCTAATAATCTGACACTGAGTTTGTCTTCAAGGTCGGTAATCATTCGGCTGACACGAGATTTAGGCATGTTTAGGTTACGCGCTGCGGCGGTAAAGCTACCTTCTTGTACTACCTTAATAAAAACTGACATCTGGTTAAGGTCTAACATGGCTTTCCATCAACTTTAGTTTGACTAAATGATGGATGAAAAAGTGTGAAAAGGCCAGTAATCAGTGCTTACCATCTAAAGTAAGGGGAGGTGATAGGTGATTTTAGGTGTGTGCAGTGACGAAGTATTCATATGTGAAATTATAAGCCAGCCTAATGACTGGCTTATAATATTTTTTCTAGATTAGAATGTTAAACCACAGTCATCTTTGTCCATGTTATCAATCCATGCTTTAACCAATTTAACCCCTTCTGTGTGGATGGTATCTCGTCCTAACTCTGGCATCATATTGCCGCCAGTAACATTCATGCGATAAGGCAGAAAAGATTTATCTGAACGCCCAGGAATGACATCTAATGGGTAGCCATCAGCACCCGATGCCACTGCTTTTTTGCACACACCAAATGATCTTTTGTCTGGATCAAAGTCACGATTAAATTCTAAGCGTAACCCACTATCACCTGCTGGCCCTGAATAATTAACTTCTTCAAGGGTTAGGTTAGAGCGGTGACAATGTGCACAATTAATATCTAAATAACTGCGCGCAGCTAGATTTAATTCCTCGGAGTTGAGTGCTTCAATCTCGACGTTATCATCCAAATTGGCTGCGGTATCGATTGTGTTTTTATCCGTAGGTGCTCCCGTTAAGATGCCAGCCTCTTCCCACTTAGTTAACTGATTCTTTATTTCACCGCTGCCGTAATCATAATCCCAATTTAAAAAACGTGCTTTTGGACCAATAGGCTTGAAAATGGAAACACGATCATCATCAGGGCCTTGGCGAATAGGGCTAATAGTATGGCAGTTAGTGCATTCATTTTTAGTGGGTACACCATAATTAAACGTTAAGTTCTCCCCTTTATGGGTCGTACTGGCAGCAATGGATGCGCCATAACTTAAATACTGTGCGTCGTTTTCACTTGACCAATAATAGGGAACAGCTTCCCAGCCATTGGTGCGGTGAATCAGTAAACGCGTTTCAATAATGTGCTCGGCACCATCTCGATTAGCTGTGTCTTTTGGAATGTTAAATGTTTTTACTAGTACGCTACCAACAGGAAAGTTCATGACTTCATGGTCGGAGTATGTGGCACTTGTATTAGGTGGTACAAAGACAAAACGATATTTGCTGGAATAATCAGTAAACAACTGAGTGTTTAGTTTATAAGGCAGGCCTGGAATTTGTGCATTACTGGTTGGATCACTTGGGTTAAGAAATAAATTATAGTCTGAAAGATTCTGACAATTAGCTTCTAATAATGCATCCCAGTTTACGTCGCTAGAGGCACTGGTACATACCGCTGGGTTTTGTCCGGTTACCGTGACTTCTTGGAATTTAATATCCCACGCATCGCTGTCGTCGCCAGATCCTGAGCCGCAAGCACTTAACAGAGAACTTACAACAATAACTGACGACCATGCTATAGGTTTAAGGTGACTCAAAGGTTTCATGGTTACGACCTTTTATCCATTTACAGGTATAAATATTATTTGGGTGAACAAGTGACTGAGAAAACTCAGATGAGCTTTCTCAGTTTGAAAGGTTAAAGGTTACACGTCGCAGAACCCGCGTCGTCGCCGCCAGTGCCGCAACCGTATTTTGTACCATTAATGGTGACAACCGATGCATCTAAGCGAGCTGGTGAAGCGTTACAGGTCATAAGAGTATTGGTATTAGAGTCAATCTGCCCAACTCGAAGCGTAGCGTTTGGCGTATCGTAAGTGCCAGAGCCTTCTACCGACTCTTTAAAGTTAAGCGGGGTGCCAGCAGTAGGGTGTGTCTCTGCTGGGTTGGTGCCATAAACATAACCAATGTTTAACTTAGCACCGTTATCGTTTTGATTGACACTGCCTTCGATGCACATCGTATTATTATAGACGCCAGGATTAATCCCCATTGGAGCTAACAAATTAGCATTGGTCAGCAATTCACCGATGCCATCGTATATGACAGCTGGGTGATCAACGGCGGCACCTGAAAAGTTTTGTCCTTGTAAATAACCGATCGAAACTTTGGCTAACAAAGAGCTGTCTGGGTTTTGATCTGGATCTGATGCGTTATTTTTATAGTTATTATTGTGAATATAAATATTGTTGGTAATAGGGGTCCAACCATTTGTCAGCGTTTGAGCGTATTTTGTGCCATAGTTTGCAACATCTTCATCAATTAAGAAGTAACTGGTGAGTGCAATGGCTTGACCGTTATTATCATCAAACTGATTATTAAAAATCTCAACCCCGTCAGATGCCAATACTAATGCCCCCGTTCCTTGAGGCACATAACCGACGAAGCCAGAACCCGCATTTACTAAATTATTAGAATAACTATGATTTTTAAATAGACGGATGTTACTGCCAAAGGCTTTATCTAAACCATCTAGATCAAATATTAAAAGGCCACCTGTATTATCAAACGCTACATTGTCATAAACGTCAGCATTTGCAGAGTTTTCAATTTCAATCCCCGCCACGTTGTGTTCAGCCACATTATGACGCACGACAATGTTTTCTGATTGCCCAACATAAATACCGGCGTCAGAAGAGCCTTTAGAGTAACTGTATTCCACTAAAACATTTTGAGAACCGACAGGGTATAAGCCATAGATGCCGTTTAGGCCTTCCTTTTCGGCTTCAGATGTTAATGTGTTCTCCCAAATGGTTGCTACGTAGTTAAAATGAACACCGTTTGCTTGGTCCACTTTAATGCCATTTTTAGCCGCTTCATATACAGAGAAATCACGCAATACAATGTCATTGGCACCGCTGACTTTTATGCCGTCATCTGCGGTTGAATCAATAAAATCTAATTTTGTCTGGTCAATACCATGACCCACAAGTGTTAAGCCATTTTGTGACGCACTAATGGCGATGGGTTTCGTCACGATGAACGTACCTTTAGGCAGAACAATGACATCATTTACACCAGCATCGTTTATGGTCGCTAGCAATACATTAGTGATGTCATCACCACTATTACCAGGAACAACGGTGGCATTTTGAGGGAACGTGTAGCCCGATGCGCTGCATTCATCGGCATTGAAACAGGTTGAGTTTTTGATTGCAGTTAAATCAACAACGGCTTGTGTTTTACTTGCTGCCATTGACATGGTGCGAGCAAATGGCCCGTCAACTTTCGGTGTGGTTTTATCACTACTGCTGCTACTGCCACAACCTATAAGAGTTATGCTCGCTGCAATCGCAGTGGCTAATTTGAGTTGGTTTATTATTTTCATTATTACCCTCTATTTTTACGATTTCGTCGTAATGACAGGGTAATAAGGCTGGCGCAATTAAGGCAGGTGATATTTGGCCGCGTGGCCAAATGTCACACGTTTAATGAAAACGATTTTTGTTGATAGGCTTTACGATAGTAGCTGGGAGTTTGCCCGATCCATTTTTTAAATGCATGGCGAAAATTGGTAACATCACTAAAACCAATTAAATTTGAAATAGTATCGATAGGAATATTGGTGTTGGTTAGGTATTCAATCGATAACTGGCATCGGACCTTATTTAAAATCTTTTGATAAGAAGTGCCAAAATTGGCCAATTGACGACGTAAGGTACGGGCACTGACGTTAAAGGCACTCGCGAGCATATCGATATCGGGGTAATCCCCTACACAGCTAATTAAAATTTGTTGAATTTCATTTACCAATGAACTGTCTTGTTTAAGGCTAGCAATCAGTTCATTACAGTAAGGCAAATAGTCATTTAAATTTGTGTGGTGTTGTTGTGTTCGTTCTCGTAAAAACTGTGAACGTTCCAGTGTCCAGCTATTTTGCTTGGCATTAAAGTCAATCGGGCAGCCATAGATAGCTTCGTACTCTGCACGATTGATTTCATCATCAAAGGTGAACGACATACTGTGATACGCTAAATCATCACCAAAAATAGTGCGAGCAATTTGCATGCGTGATGAATTACCCAGGGCGACAAAAAATAAAAATGTCGCATCGTCAATGTTTTGTACATTGTACATGGTGTCACACATGAGCTTGTCTTTTGTGGTTCGGCCCCGCTTTAATATATTACCTAGTAGGGGGTAATATTTGTTTTCAAGCTCAATCGCTTGCTCTAAGCATTGGCTTGAAGCAATGGCATAACCTAAGACACCTAAATCTTGTACTTGGTAGGTTGAGCCAATGCGAGTGCCTAGAATTGGGCCAAAGCGCTGTGCGCAAAATTTCATGGCGGCCAATACTTTGTATGTCGGGACGCTAGGCTCTTCTAAATCCTGCATAGTTAAACCAATGTGTTTCAACAGGTCGAGACTAAACAACGGCTCATTACTGCTCAAATAATGAACAATATTGCGTAATTCAAATGCGGGGTAGGGCTGGTCACCTAATACAGATAAATGACAATCTGTATTTGAATAAATGTTCATATGTTGCTTTTCGGTCATACCTGCCACGATTACGGCTTATGTAGTGGGTTATTGTTGTTATGCTCAGGATCGAACGTGACATATTAAAGAATGAACAGTTGTTCGCAATAATAAAATGGTTCAAGGCACTGAAATTCAACGGGCTGGCCATTATCCACACTTTCTAAAGATTAAATGTTACGTAGTGTTATCTATTAGTAACCGAATGTTATTAAAAAGAGGCTTAGTCTGTAAGTGCCATTAAATAAATGAAGAGATTTTACGCAAACTCTTTGGCTTTGAGGTTTGGCTGATATAATGCCGTCCTTGCTGAATATGGGTCGAAAATGTGAGTTATGAAGATCGTTTTGCTGGTATTGCCCGTTTGTATGGGTTACCGGCTCTTGAAGTGTTTCAACGCAGTAAAATAGCGGTAATTGGTGTGGGTGGCGTTGGCTCGTGGGCAGCCGAAGCGTTGGCGCGTACAGGGTTTGGAGAAATACACTTAATTGATATGGACGACATATGTATCAGCAACACCAACCGTCAGCTGCATACGCTTAAATCCACCGTGGGACAGCTTAAGACCGATGCAACGGCCGCGCGTTTAGTGGACATTAACCCTGAGCTTATAGTTAACCCCATTATGGATTTTTTAACGCCTGCAAACATGAGCCAATACTTAACCGGAATGGATTACATTGTTGATGCGATTGATTCACCCAAAGTAAAAGCCGCCCTTGCAGTGTGGTGCCGTCGCAATAAAGTACCTTTGATCATGACAGGTGCCGCAGGAGGCCAGACAGACCCAAGCCAGATTACAGTTGGTGATTTAAACAAAACCCATAACGACCCTTTAGCCAAAAAAGTACGCAGTATTTTACGTCGTGAATACGGTTATTCTCGCAACCCTAAGCGTAATTACTCGATTCACTGCGTGTATTCCATCGAGCAGCTAAAGTATCCGCAATCAGACGGTACTGTTTGCATGCAAAAAAGCTTTACGGATGGCCCGGTTAAAATGGACTGCTCTGGCGGCTTCGGTGCAGCCACTATGGTGACGGCCAGCTTTGGCTTTGTTGCCGCGGCAAAAGTGGCTGAGAAACTGGCTAAAACGGCCGAGGTATAAGACACAAACATGGCTGTGATTTATAGCAAGCAACAAGGCCAAGACTCTTATGAAGTGCGCAGTGCCGGTTCGAGCGTGCGTTTGTACAGTAATGGCGTATTGCATAGCCAGTATAATCCGCTGCACCCAATATCCGGTGCGATCTGGGATTTATTAGTGTTACCCGGGTTTTTCTTAAGTGAGCCTCCGCGTCATGTTTTAGTGTTGGGGTTGGGTGGTGGCACTGTTGTACATTTAATTCGGTATTTTTTCCCGCTGTGTAAAATCACCTGTGTTGAGCGTGAAGCGTTGCATATTAAAATGGCTAAGCGGTTTTTTAAAATACCAAAAGATGTCAGAGTGATTCATGGTGACGCATATGAAGTGTTAGCTGATATGAATGAGAAATTTGATTGGGTACTAGATGATGTTTTTCAGCATGCATCTGGTGAACCAGAGCGTGAAGTAGAATTTGATAAAGTCTTTGCGCTGTATAAAAAGGCATTAACCAATAATGCAGTATTGAGCATGAATACCATTGGCTTGAATCAATTAAGGCAGCTTAAGCAAACGAAATATGGTTTTGATCATGGCTATGTTATGCGTCATCCTTTATATGATAATGCGATTGTCAGCTTTTATAACAAAGGTCGTTCGAAAAGCGAATTTTTTGACGAATTATTGACGTACAACGTGCTAGATACTCGTCGAAAAACCTGTCGCCTACAAGTGAACATGCGAACGTTATAATAGAAGCATAATGCAAGTGAAAAGGTGAATGGGAGTTTGTATTGCGGTGTAATATAAACGAATTCGTTTTGTTCTATTTAAAAAAGGCGAGCTATGAAAAATCATAGTTCGCCTTTTTTAATGTGTTAATGATTTAAATGGTTAAGCTGTTTTTATATGCTTCATGTTATTTAAAGTATATGTATTACCATGCCTCCAAACGATTAACGTTTTTTAATTCAAATCCTATTATGATAACCAGATCTGTAAAGGTACATTTAATAAGCCCATCTAAAAGCGAAGTCTAAACACGCCTCGCTTTTAGATGTTGAAAATATGAGATAATAAGGCTCAATATTTTTGAGGCTGTAGATAAATCTGTGTAACTGCTTATCATCAAAGCCAGAAATGGCTAAGGATAGGCAGCAATGAACAAAGAAGCACTAGAAGCCTTTGCCCGCGAAGCGGCAAAGGGTATTAAAACAGAACAAGACCTTAATGAATTTCGTCAGATGCTCACTAAAGTGACAGTTGAGCGGGCTTTAAATACTGAGCTTGATGAGCACCTTGGTTATGAACGGAATGAAGAATCCTCTAACTCCAATAGCCGCAATGGCACCACCAGTAAAACTTTACGCACCGAAGATGGCCAGTTTCAACTAGATACCCCTAGGGATCGCGAAGGCTCTTTTAATCCTAAATTAGTAAAGAAAAATCAGACTCGGTTTACCTCGATGGACGATAAAATTTTATTTTTATACGCCCAAGGCATGACCACACGAGAAATCGTTAAAACGTTTAAAGAACTGTATAACGCAGATGCCTCTCCAAGCCTAATTTCAAAAGTCACTGATGCGGTCATTGAAGAAGTGATTGAATGGCAATCTCGTGAATTAGATGCGGTGTATCCCATTGTTTATCTTGATTGCATCGTGCTTAAAATTCGTCAGGACAAACAGGTGATCAATAAATCAGTTTACCTTGCCTTAGGCGTCAACATGGAAGGCCACAAGGAGTTATTGGGCATGTGGCTATCTGAAAACGAAGGGGCTAAGTTCTGGCTAAATGTTCTGACTGAGCTGCAGAATCGTGGTGTGAAAGACATTCTCATTGCTTGCGTGGATGGCCTGAAGGGCTTTCCAGATGCTATCAATGCCGTCTATCCAGAAACGCAAATTCAGCTGTGCATCGTGCACATGGTGCGTAACTCAGTGAAGTACGTTCCTTGGAAAGATTACAAAGCCGTCACCGCTGATTTAAAGAAAATTTACCAGGCCGCGACTGAGGAAAGTGCCTTGCAATCACTGTCTGATTTTAGTGAGAAGTGGGATGGTCAATATCCACAAATCAGCCGATCTTGGCGTAATCACTGGGAGAATTTAAATACGCTTTTTAACTATCCTGCTGATATCAGAAAAGCCATTTACACAACCAATGCCATTGAATCTCTGAACAGCGTTATTCGAAAAGCGACGAAAAAACGAAAAGTATTTCCAACAGAAGAGTCGGCTAAAAAAGTGGTTTACCTTGCGGTACGACAAGCTTCGGAAAAGTGGACTATGCCGATAAGAAACTGGAAAACGGCCTTGAACCGATTTATGATCATGTTCGAAGACCGTTTGAAAGATTACATTTAAAACTGGCGGTTACACAGAATGGCTTACATCCTCATATTTTTTTGCGTAATGTGAATTTATACAAACGATAAATCCAATTTACGCCCTTGGAGATCTAAGTTTTTAATGGTCACAGTCACTTCTTGGTCTAACTGATAGCTTGTGTCATCGTTACTATGACGCAAATAGACTTTATCAAAGTTTAAGCGTTTCTTGCTTTTACGCAGGTCGACAAACCCATCAATGCCAAAATCAACTAATTGAACGGTACAACCACCAATATTGGTTTGCACAATTTTACCGGCAAATTCTTTTTGCGGTAAGTTTTCAAGAAATTGTAGTTTCAACCAGTTTTCAGCCAAGCTAACGGCCTGACGACCTGAGATTAAGCCTTGTTGTAAGCGCTCAATCATTGCATCGTTTATTTCAGGTGCTTTCTGTTTATTAAGGTGACTTTTAATAACACGATGAATTAATAGGTCATTGTATTTACGAATAGGCGAGGTAAATGTGGTGTAGCTATCAAATCCCATTCCGGTATGCGGTCCCGCTTCTTGTTTGAATTCACTGCGTGTCAAAAAGCGACTTAAGATGCTTTTAATCGGTAACTCAGGTGCTTTTGCTTCAACGGCTTTAATGAAGGCTTTATAGCCTTCGGCAGTGGTGAAGTCACCTTCAAACGCAATACCGTGTTGTTCGATAATGGTTTTGATATCACCAATACGCTCGGTACGAAAACCGGGATGGTGGATGAAAATACCTGTGTTTAATGTTTGTAAGTGACGCGCGCAACAGATGTTAGCGACCAGCATGGCCTCTTCAACTAATTTTTGGGCACTGTTACGGTCGGCTTTGTAGATGGTTTGTAACTTGCCATTGTCGCCTACTGTTAAATAGTAGTCGGGGCGATCTTCCATAATTAAATTATGTTCTTGGCGGTATTGGTTTAATGCAGTTGTTGCTTGGTGTAGCTGGGTAAGGTGTTCGCTTAATGACGGTGCAACAACAGATTGGTCGCCATCGATGAACTGGGTTACCTGAAGGTAGCTTAATTTACCCTGTGAACGAACTAATGCTTCTTTAAACTCAAAGCTGGTTACCGCACCTTGTTTATCTAATTGAATGTCACACACTAGGGCTAAGCGGTTTTTATTTTCTAATAAAGAACATAAGCCGTTTGAGAGTTCTTGTGGCAGCATAGGTAAGCTGCGACCAGGAAAATACAACGAGTTACAACGGCGTGCCGCTTCTTGATCAAGGTTGGTGTTCATACCAAACCAACTACTTGGGTCGGCAATCGCAACACTTAATAGCCAGCCATTATTATTGGCTTGTGCAAATAATGCGTCATCCATGTCACGAGTATGCTCGCTATCGATGGTGACATATGGAATGTGTGTTAAGTCTTCACGGCCTGCTGCCATGGCATCGATACTTTCTTCAGCTAGCAAGGCAAGCTCTGAGAATGTGGTCTCTGGCCATTCGTGGCTAAGTTTGAACTTCTCAATGGCGTATTGGCGTTCGAACCCAGAGTCGCTTAACTGACCAATTTTTTCAATGACTTTGCCTTGTGGCTTGCCGCTATTAAATGGGTGGCGAGTGACTTCGCATTTGACCCATTCGTTGTCGGCAATACCTTCACAGGCATCTGGTGGAATGTATAACCAGTGAGTATTGCCATGGCTGTCAGGTTGAACAAATTGGGCTTTACCACGTTTTTGAAAACGACCAGTGCAGTGTTTGAATTCTGTACTGATGAGTTTTTCTGGTACGGCTTGGACTTTGTCTTTGTCATCCGTGGTCTCGGTGAACTGGATAACGTCACCTGGGAACACTTTTGCCATTTCATCTGGGGCTAAAAAGAAGGATTCACCCTCATCAGTGACAACAAATCCAAATCGGCCTTGGCTTCCACGAACGGTGCCTTGCTTTAATTTGGTTTCTTGTTGAGTCTGAATATCGGATTTCAGCGCTTTGAGCTGAGCTAAGCTATCGGAATTAAGCATGATATTACTGCAAATAAAAAAATTACCCACATGTTATCACTTTGTTTTCTTATAAGGTACAGCTGCAAGGTTGATAGGGAGTCAGTGTGAAGATTTAGTTTTAGTTGATGCTCCGTAAGGTCAGAGCTGTCTATTCTTCCACCAAATTTGAGCTATATGTCGTACCAGTTGGTGTGATGACTTCAATTTGTTGTGCAACTTTTAACCCGACCACTGTGTCTGTTAGGTCGAATTCTTCACCATCCGCATTGAGCATGATGGTTTTGACTTCGGTGCTGATACGTGAGGTGCCAGTGAAGACGACATGATTGTCAGAAAGCATATGTATGGTGTCGAAATCAGGTAGCCATAATCCAAAGTCTATGGTTAAAAACTCATAGTTACTGGTTGCATTGCCCGTATCCAGCTGGGCAATAGATAGGTTTAAACCAGCATCATAGCCAATGCAATACAGAGTATTGTTGAACATTTGGCTTTTACGTAAGCCTCTAACATCACTATTAGGTAGACCCGGAATAGACGGCATGGGGTTAAGAATTTCAATTTCGGGCTCTTGTCTTGGAAATGCACGACCCCCTTGGCAACTCGAGTTAACAAAATAAGGAAAACTATAGTCATACGAGGCAATACTTTGGCTGTTATAAGGTAAACGTAGACTGTTGATTTGGGTGGTGTAGCCACTAAATGACTGACGAGTGACATTGCCATTACAGCTAAATATGAGCTTATTGAAGCCTCGTTCGGTGACTTCAAAAATACTGCTATTACCTGCATCATCATCTGCCACGATTAAGCTGGAGTAGGGGGCAAGTAGTACTGTGCTTAAACGGCCAGTTACCTCTTCGCAGTCTTCTAGTAACACTCGATAGCTGTTGTCTCCCCCGTCGAGGTTTCGATAAATCATTACGCCTGAACGGCTCACCACAAACTGCCCAAGACCAGGGCGATCATCTTCTAAGCTTACTTGTTCTAAGCTGTATTGATTGGCTGCCCCTAAGCTCATTTTATAAATGTTGGTTGGTGTGGGTGCCGTTGTTTCTGTTGTGGTAAGGGCTTGAGTAAATGACCCTGATACAAAGGCGGCCGCCGCAGTGTCCGGTGTTGTGTCATCCGTTGCCGGAGTCGGAGCAGTCGGTGTTACGGTAGCACCTACTGGGCCCGTACAAGTGGGCGCTTCTTCGTCTGTAGTATCGGTTGTTTCTTCTGTGGTATCGGTTTCTGGTGTCTCTGGGTCGGCGACGGTATCGTCGGTTTCATCTGTTGTATCGTCGGTTTCATCTGTAGTGTCATCTTCAGTCTCATTGGTGGGGCAAGGCACGCCAGTGTGATGATCAATTATCTCTTGGTGATCAACTTCTTCCATCATATCAAGTGCTTCGTAATCAATGCTGATGACGTATAAATCATTGGTGTCGTTCCAGCGGCTATCGGGTGGAAAATAATCTCGCCCCAATTGGGTCAAGGAGCTGCGGCCGCTGTTACCTTGTTCATTGAGGCCCGTGGGGGCGCTGACGACGGTGCCAGATCTTAAATCCACGAGTAGATTGAAGTAGTCATTAGTGGTGTCTGTATCAAAGTTACGATGAAACAGTGTCAGCATAATGTAGTCTGGATTCATCACCATGATGTCTAAAGGAACGATGTTTTCTTCTGAGGCAAAGCTTAAATTGCCAGTTAAATCTAATTCAAGAGCGGCTGTGTCTAAAAACGTAATGGGAGTGATGACGTTATCAGCATCAAGTGCGTAAAGCTGCTGTGTAAACTGCTGGCTGGTGGCTAATTGCTTGTTAGTACCAAGAGGAACGATACCAATGAAAAAACCGACATAATCGGTCGGTAATACTAAGCGTGAGACAGGTGGAGTCGGCAGCGTCGGTACATTTAGCGTAGTGGTAATTGTGCCACCACCGCCTCCGCCACCACCACCGCAACCTGCCAGTGTGATTAATATGATCAGACAAATAGATTTCATGTATTAGCTATCGGCCAAGGTGAAAAATGTTAAAGTGCTAATGATCAGTTTTTTATGTATTTAGGTTGGAGTCATCGCATTATGAATGACCATGAATTGGAACGTTATAGTCGTCATCTTTTATTGCCTCAATTAGATTATGATGGTCAGCAAGCTTTATTAAATAGCCATGTTTTAATATTAGGGCTAGGAGGCTTAGGTGCTAGTGCATCTCAGTATTTAGCAGGCTCTGGTATTGGTCGATTAACCTTGTTAGACCCTGATAGCGTCGAGTTATCGAATCTTCACCGGCAAGTAGTGCATAACGAAAACACGCTTAATATGAACAAAGCGCAGTCTGCTAAGCAGCAGCTAGAACAATTAAACTCGTCTATTGCCATTGAAGCCATTGATCATTTATTGGATAACCCTGAGCTACTTGATTTAATCAAGCGTGTTGATGTGGTGGTTGATTGTACCGATAACAGTACCTCGCGTATGCGGCACAACCAATTCTGCGTTGAAACTCAAACGCCCTTAGTAAGTGCAGCGGCCATTCGATTTGAAGGGCAGCTTATGGTGGTGGATACGAATAATGCATCATCACCCTGTTATCAATGTGTTTACCCTGATTTATCAGAACAACAAGATACCTGTAGCCAGTCAGGTATACTGTCACCCGTGGTCGGGTTGATGGGTGTTATGCAGGCATTAGAGGCCGTGAAATTAATTTCAAAGATCGGAGCCTCATCCATTGGTAAATTAATCAACTTTGACGGGTTGGATTTATCAATGCGGACATTTTCTGTTAGTAAAAACAAGAATTGCCCTGTTTGTCATAAAAAAAATAAATGATGTAACAGCATCGTTAAAATATGTATGCGGAATGTGATGCGGAGGCATTTGTGGCAAAAGAAACTAAATCCTTACAAAATTTAATCGAAAATAATCGCATTTGGTCAGAGATAATTAGTGAAAAGGACCCAGATTTTTTTCCAACACTTGCTAAGCAGCAAGCACCCGATTATTTATGGATTGGCTGCAGTGATTCCCGCGTACCAGCCAATGAAATTGTTGGATTAATGCCTGGTGAGTTATTTGTACACCGAAATGTGGCCAACATGGTCGTGCATACCGATATGAACTTACTATCGGTTCTTCAGTATGCGGTTGAAGTATTAAAGGTGCGCCATGTGATAGTGGTTGGGCATTATGGCTGTGGTGGTGTGAAGAGCTGCGATGAATAACCAAAAATTAGGGTTAATTGATAATTGGTTATTAGAAATTCGTGACCTATACCATCAGAAACGTAGCCTGTTTAAAGGCCTTCAGTCAGAAGAAGAAAAAGTTGATTTATTGTGTGAGCTGAACGTCGTTCGGCAAGTCTATAATCTAAGCCATACCTCTATTGTACAAGATGCTTGGGCTAATGGTCAGGAGCTGTCCGTACATGGCTGGGTGTACGGTCTGAGTGACGGTAAGGTAAATAATCTTAATGTTACTATTAATGAAGCTGCACAATTAAATGAAGTGTATCGGTTAGATTTAGAGTAACGTCGATGAGATTCATTGTTGCTTAGTCAGCCCTAGTGAAACGGGTGAGATTGGCGTTCAATAGTGTCCATTGAGTGTGTATGGAGCCTGTTATGAAAACACTAAGAATTGATATTGTCAGTGATGTGGTTTGCCCATGGTGTGCCGTGGGTTATGCAAACTTGTCTAGAGCACTAGAGCGTCTTTCTAGTGATATAAATGCCAATATTCAATGGCACCCATTTCAGTTAAACCCTTATATGGCACCAGCAGGTCAAGCAATTGATGAGCACCTGAGTGAAAAATATGGTTTAGGTGAGGCTCAGCTAAAAGAAAACCAGCAACGTTTAGTTGATGTTGGCCAAAAAGCAGGGGTCACATTTAATTTTGATCAGCGGTCTCGTATTTTTAACACACTTGATTGTCATGTTTTGCTGGATTTTGCTGAAACGCAAGATAAGCAAACTCAATTGAAATTAGCGTTATTTGATGCATATTTTAATAACGGTTTAAATGTCAGTGATCAAGCCGTATTGATTCAAGTAGCACAGTCAATTGGCCTGGAAAAAGAGGCTGTTGAAACAGCGCTGGCGGATGAAGCATTAAAAGAAAAAGTAAAAGACGAAGAGAATAAATACAAATCCATGGGCATTAATTCCGTTCCGGCTTTTATTATTAACAACGAATATTTGATCAGCGGTGGCCAGCCAGTTGAGAGTTTTGTGCAAGCACTGACAGAAATCTCAGCAAAACAAGATTAGTCCTTATCGATAAACGTTGCGCTTTTGTCATGCAAAAGGGCAACGTCTTTACCTTTATAAGTACACGCCAATACTCACAAAATGGCATGCAGCGCCTGCTAATACAAAAATATGCCACAGGTCGTGAAAATTAAACTGTGTATGTAGGTTCGGCCATTTAGTGGCGTATACCACGGCGCCTACGCTGTAACTAATACCACCTGCTACTAGCCAGTTTATTGCGCCAGCTGAAAGCGATTCACTTAAAGGCTCATACACAAATAAGCTTATCCAACCCATTGCCAAATACAGTAACGTGCTAAACCAGCGCGGAGCATGTAGCCAAAATATTTTCTTGAGTATGCCGACAAATGCGATTCCCCAAATGATCCCAAACATGATCCAAGCTTGAGAATCCTCCAAGCCAATTAAGCAATAGGGCGTATATGATCCAGCTATCATGACATAGATCGCCATATGATCAATTCGCTTAAGTGCACGAACACCGGCTTCACTTATATCCATTAAGTGATAAACCGCACTTGAGGCAAACATCATAAACATGCTTAAACCAAATACGATATAGCTGGCAAGATACAGCCCCCAGTTTAATTCAGGTAAATTTGTCAGCATATAAGTTAGGCCGACTAAGGCCATTAGCGCGCCGAATAAATGGCTGAGACCAGAAAATGGTTCTCTTAGGTGACGTTTGAACATATTTTAGGTAAACACTTGTTCGCTGAATTTGGAGGCATTAAACGCGTATTGGCAATGTCTGTCAAGATACGGCTCAAGGCATGATATTACCAATGAAGTGATACCTTACAGGTGGAAGCTGTGGGAAAATAGCAAAACCCAATATTAAATTGAGAAAGCCAATGCTTAAAGTGAGCGGCATTATTTTATGTGGTGGTCTGAGTCGCCGCATGGGGCAAGACAAGGGTTTGATGGCGTATGATGGTCAGCCAATGGTGTCGTGTGTCGCCGGAGGTTTCGATGGTGCCCAGGAGCTGCTGTTAAACTGCAATCAACACCAGGCCCAATACCAGTCTTTAGGTTTTGATACGTTTGCTGATCATAAATACGGCGATATTGAGCCCCATGCAGGGCCTTTGCTCGGTATGCTAAGCGCCATGGAAGAAGCAAAAAATGACTGGTTATTATTTAGCCCTTGCGATACGCCAAATATCCCTGAAAACTATTTACACGTTATGGCGCAGCATGCCAGCGATCAGTTGTCGTTTGCGTGTGTTGCATTTGATGGTGAGCGCCAGCAGCATTTGCATCTATTACTGCATAAAAAATACAAAGAAAGTTTGATGATGTATTTACTATCGGGTCGAAGGCGTACCAGTGAGTGGCTCGAAGGTATCAAACCAATTACGGTGAATTTTTCAAAATATAAAAGTGCGTTTGAAAATATTAATACAATGGAAGATTGGCCAGCTTAACGCAATAAAGTAAAACGAATAGCTGGCTTAAGATAGAAAAGGGTGTGACTTAGTTGAAGTACGCTTTGAGTGCTCTTAAATTGTCTTGGTCGGCTTTGATGCGCAGTTTCAAGTAGATACCCTGTGCGCTGTAACCAGCGTCATCAAAGTCACTGTCAATAAAGCCTGCAAAGTTATAACCCACGCTCACCCAAGTATTAAGCTGCGGTGTGTAGCCAACACTCAAGCCAGCGCTGTGGCGACTGTCTTTTAATTCGTAATCATATAAGCGCTGGCCTTGTAATCCCCAGTCCCATTTCGGCATGAAGTGGCGGCGTACTTGGGCGCCAATTAAATCAATGACACCTGAATAGTCGATGTTCTCAATTGTTTCATCAACGTACTTGAAACCGTATTGAGCGCTTAATTGGGTTTTACTCCAACGCATGTTGATGTGAGTGTTGTTCACCACGCGGCGGCTGATTAAATTAGCGGACGTTGTGTTAGCCACTGAATCTATATCTTCTTCAATGTATTTCGTCTGGTTTAACCAAGCTAAACCAAATGCCAATGGGCGTAAGCCAATATCAAACTCAACTTGTTTAAATTCGGTACGTTCGGTTTTACCGTCGTCTAAGCGATACTCACCATTTAAACCGAAAGCAAAACCTTGGCCAATTGGACGGTAAATACCGCTCGTGGCGTTCCATTTTTCATTGGCATCGCTTTCACGGTATTCAATGCGGTTAGTCCACTGCCAAGTCGGGCTGCGATAGCCCCAGCCTGTATTAATGGCGTAAAAATCATCGCTGGTTTGTGCAAAGTTCAGCACTCTGTCGTCTGTTTTCTCTAATACGTTGTTTTCTAAATCTTGGCTTTGGTCGTAACCAAAGCTGATTTGCCAATGCTCATTTAAATTCACTTCTTGATTCACGCCATGTACGGCAAACAGTCGATCACCATCTTTACTTTGTTGTTGCTCAACACTGTTACTCACTTGCATGCCTTGCCAAGGTGTTGCACGTAGACCTGCAACGCTACGCATAGGCGCATCGCTTTCAAAACCGGTTTCGTGTATCGCAAATAACGTAACTTGATCATTAATACGGAAGTCACTGCTTAAGCGCAGCAAGTCGTAAATGTCATCGTTTTGTTTTAGGTTTAATTCAACGTCTGCGCCGAGTAACCAGCGGCCGTTCATCATGGTATAAGAATGGCCTGCTAATAGTTGTTGAATAGATTGCGTGTCGCCAGTGGCGGTGGTGTTTTCACTGACGCGTCCGCCTAAATGGTAGCGACCAAATTCATATTCGTTGTTAAATTTCATTTCAGCCATGGATAAACGTTGATCATTACCCAGTTGGTTTTGGTCACTGATGAGAGCATTAATATATTGTTGTGATGTTAGGTAGTAAGTACCTTCAACACCGAGCTTTTCAGTACTGCTTTCACTGTTATTTAATTGATCTAAACCAAAGCCTGCTTCCTCGGTACGGATATACGCTTTGGTTTGTAATTGTTCGCCGCGATAATCAAGGCTTACATAGTTTGCATTAGCGTTGGTTTTAACGCCGTTGTTTGTTTGTTCTGTAATGGCTGTTTCAGCTTTAATTTCTAATTGATCCGTGAGCTGTAAGCGCGCATCTAAACTGTTTAATGTTTTGCTGTCATCGCCAAGTTCTTCACTAATAATAGTGGTACCAACTTCAAGCGACTTATCAAGTACATGGACAGCCGCACGGCCACCGTAGGTTAGGTCATTGGTGCTGTCGTCTTGTGTTTCATAGCGGGCAATAATATAGCGAGGGTTTAAGTTTTCATCTGTACTTTGTACGGGAGACTTAAAGAAAATAGAGCCATCAATGTAGTCAATGCTGTAGTCACTGTCTTTGGCTAATTCTATTTCACTTACAATCACTTCACTTCTAAAGCGGTCACGTACTTGTAAGCTAATGGTTTCACTATTACTGATAATGTCTTTGTTGGAAAGTTTGTACAGACCAGACGTGCCGTCGCCTCGTAACTCATCGCGTGCAAAGCGCTGTGCAGACTCAGTCACAAATGCATTGAAACTAACAATGTCACCTTGGAATACGGACTGAATACCATGGAACTTTCTTAAATAAGTACTTAACTCTGTTTTATTCAGGTCGGTGCTGTAGTCACCAAATACAGTGTAGAAGCGTTCTTTTTCGATACGTAAATACAATTTACCTTCCATTGATGCATCGAGTTTTTGCGTACTGTTATCGCCATACAATGTGTAGTACTTGTTTGGGTCTAGTAGTTTTTCAAAGGGGGTGGTGGTTTCTTTATTACTGTCATAGGCGGCCGTTAATAACCAGTCACCGGCAATTTGGCCCTTGGCAAATAACGCTAAACGGCCATCGGTATAAAAACCATCTTCCTGATCATGGGATTTTGCATTTTGAATATGCCCACTAATGGTTTGATAACCAATGGTTCCTTCACCCAATGCAATTAACATCCAGTCACGGGCTTGTGGTTTTAACCAAACACGCACTTCATCTTCTTGGCCATTGGCAAGTGGGAAACGAATCACTGCTTCGCCTGCTTGAGTCGTGGGCTCTAATGTAATGTATGCAATGCCGTCACCGCTGATTTCATAGTTGGGTTTGAATTCGTTACGGTTGATCTGCGCTTTATCTTTATTTGGGTTCAGTGCTTTATACGGGCTATCAATGGTGAACTCACCTTGTAAGCCATTACGCACTGGGTAACCATCTTTATCAAATAACTGCACGGCTATTACTGGTGCAATCACACCGTCGGCCACTGCCTTTGTTTCTTCTTTTACTAATTCAACACGAGTAGGGGAGCCAGCATAATGCAGTTGGAATTCTTTACGATTAATGATGTTGTCATTTTCATCAACTAAAGAGGCAATGAATGTATTGTTGCCTTCTTTAATATCTACACCGCCCCATTGACTAATAGCCGATTGATTTGCAGCGTATTTTTCACGCTTCGAAAAATTCAGCTCGCTTACTGGTGAGCCATTTAACGTTAAACGAACACGCTGATTAATTGGGTGTTTAACGGCTATTTTAGTTGATGGAATATTGGGTAAAAAGCCATCGCTTGGCCATAGCCACTCAAATGTATTATCCGTTTGCGCTAGATATGCTTTATCAAATTCTGGCATGGTAATGGTGTTGTGGATTGGGCCAGATGCAGTGGCTTCTACTGGAAAGTCAAAGCCGCCAGGTGCCACACCGATTGTGGCAACCATTTGATCACCACTGTCCGCTTTCGCGATGTGCATGGCGTTGTTGCCAGATAATATGTTGACCTCTACACGGCGGTTTTGTGAGCGTGTATTTTCATTCATGTTGCGTGCAATCGGGTTTTTAGCCCCAAAACCGGCAACGCTTACTTGGTCTGGTGTGAGGGCAAGCTCGGTCATTAAATAATTAGCAGCGCTGCGAGCTCTTGCAAGTGATAGCTCATAGTTGTCTTTGAAAATATGGCGACTACGACGAGCAATTGGTACGTTATCGGTATGGCCCGCTACTTCAATTTGTAAATCCTTTAGGCCTTTTAATTTTTCAATAACAACGGCCATTGCTTGCTTGTCGGCTTCACTTAGGTCTTCACTGAACGAGCCAAACTTAGGCGCTTCTTCAGGTTTGTGAATTTGATTGTTAGCAGGAACAAGCGCCAGCAAGGCTGATGTCAGAGCAAGAGGCGTACGCTGATTATTTTGGCTAGGGGAATTAAACATTGCCACTGAACGTGTGGTTAATTCGCCGGGTTTCGCATCTTTACCAATGTAGGCTTCAAATTCTAAAACGTGCTGCCAATCTTTACCTGGGTCATTGAGTGAAAACAACAATGTTTGCGCATCGTATTTTTTAGGTTCGCTAATAGAAGTACCATCTAGTGTGGCCGAATTAGGTTTATAAATCACACCTTCAGGTATCATGACTAAGCTGCGTAAATCTTTAAGGATAACTTCGCTGCCATTAAGTACTAAGCGATACAGTATTTTTTGTGCAACAGGGCTATTTGCCGCCAGTGATTCACGTTCTGTTTTGGTGATAGGCGCAAGGCGACTGCTTAAGCGCTGAGTGACTTCACCTTTGCTTGGTGGCTTAAGTTTTACTACAAAGTCTGTACGCCACATGGTGCCAGGAGCAAGATCGACAAACTGACTGTATTCACGACCTGCATGTTGACCGTAATCGTCACACGCCATTAGGTCTAAATATTTAGGTAAGGTTTCAGTATCCAGTTGAACAACGTGGGTGCCTGGTTTTTGATCTTCAATATGCCATAAACCATCTTCATCGGTAACGACATAAGTGCCGTTCTCTAAATAGATTCGAACACCTGAAATGCCTTCTTGTTCGGCATTACCCTGACAATCGCCTATATAAACACGGCCAAATAATCGGCTGTTGTCGCTGAATAAATCTTCTTTTATTTCAACATCTGCGATGGCTGTATTACTACTTAGAATCCCTTCACCGGCTACGTCTTCTTGATCTTCAATCCAAGCGCTGTTGGTTGCTTTGCCTGTCGGTGTGTTGACACCAATACGAGCCACATAACGCAGGTTGAGTGTTTCGTTTACAGCAACGTTTGCTAATGTGAATGTTAAATTTCGGCCATCACTGCTGATGGTGGGATCAGCTACTTTAACGCCGTCAATACTGGCACTGCCGGCAGCGTAACGAAAACCTTGAGGCAACGTATCTTTAAGCGCCACGTTAGTGCCAGGGATTTCTGTATTTTGCAGTTTGATGTTGTAGCCAACTAATTCGCCGACACCGGCTTGTGCTTTATTGGCTGTTTTAGTTAGTAGAACACTGTTGTCTTTCGGGTCTAGCGGGACATCCATACGGAAGGTAATACCCGAATTAAATATCCGGCCACGGCTACCATCGGTGTCGAAGTTAAACGGACCGTTAGGAATATCAGTGAAGGCTTTTTCGTCAGCAATAGGGTAATCGTGATAGGCGCTTTCGCCAATTTTCACAACATATTCGCCGCCATCTAAAACAGGGAATGCAAAACCACCATATGGGAACGTGTAGGTGTAAGTATTGCTATCAGCCCCGACCACAGAGACTGTACCACCAGTAGTGACGGTACTCGGAAAAACACCGCCTTCATCGCTTAAAATTTGAGCCGGTGTAATGCCGTCCTTATCGTAAAGCGTAACCGCAATACCGTTTATGTATTCACCGGTATCAGCGTTTACAACATAGCTGCTAGGGTCAAATAGGGCGCCTGCTTTTACTAAGTCTAAGCTATCGAATTGGTCTTGATAGCTGGCTTGAATGCTTGAGTTATTAGAAACAGACAATGCGCAGTTGTGTGCAATCGGTGGGTTCTCTGCACTGTTGACGGTTTGAATATAGCCGGTAAATAATCCCGTGCTTGCGCCTGTCTCGGTTAATTGGATGGTTTCTTTATCGGCACTGCTTTCTGTTAGAAGAGTAACAATAATTTTTTCAACTTGAGTAGGGTCTTGGTTTTGATCTAAATCTTCAAGGTGAACAAAAATAGTGTCGCCCACTTTAAAATAATCATCACTGTTTAAAGATAATGTATTAGGCAATGTTAATAGTTGCCCTTGGTAATTTTTAGGCACGGGTTGAGTGTCTAAGTTTTTACCGGATGCGTCATTGGCGCATTGACCCTGACTAACAAGGAAGTCGCCCGATAGTGACTTACCATTAGAACTCGCACGAGTAGTGACAGCATTGCTAAATGTACCATCCGCACTTAATAAATTTTGGCTGATGCCTTTTAAACTTGAAGACGGCGGGTTAGCAGCTGCTTCTTTCGCTTTTGCCGCGGCGTACTGCGTCGAAAAATCAATGCTGTTGTGCATTAATGTAATGACGGACGGCGTACCAGCCCCCGACTCGTTACGGGCAGTGATAAAACTTTCGCTGTCTTGTGCTTGGTAATCATTACCACGGAATTGGTAATCAACATAGGCGGTATTGTTAACAACGGTATTTTCAGGTGTATCAGCAAACGCCGATTGTGGCGCGGTTAATGTAAAAAAACTACTTATCAAAGCAACGGCAAAAACACCGCTCTTTTTAATCAAAGATGCAGTGCTTTTGGCTTTGCTTCGGCCCAAAGCGCGAGGTGCGCTTTGGGCGAAGGTTGCACAGCTAGGCTGTGCGTTTTTGTTAAGACTTAAAATCACTAAGGCTTATTCCACGATCGCAGTGAAGTCGATAGTAATTTCATCGTCTTTAGCGAAAGTATCAACATTAACGGTTAATACGTTTGCAGTGCTTGCATCTGTATCTGTACCAGCGCCAGTGAAATTAACCGCAACGTTGCCCAATGTGTTTTGAACAAGGTCAAGGTTTACATCTCCTGATGCTGAATCGGCGTTACCGATGTCAGCTAGGTCTTCTACGAACGATACGTTCGTAGCTGCAACGCTACCGCTGTTTTTAGCTTTAAGTGTGTACTTAACCATGGCACCAGGAATCGCTTTAGGGATGTAAGCGGCAGGCATGTTAGGGCAAGCACCCGCTGAGAAATCACCAGTTGAAGCACTTGTTAGAGCGGTTTCACAAAGTGGGTCGTTGATAACGGTTACGTCAATTGTGAACTTAGCTGCATCAGTACCGTCGTCAGGGTCAGTGAATTTAGCAGAGCCCACTTCGAACGCTGTGTTTTTAGTTAATGTATCTTTTACGATTACAAACTGTTTAGTGCCAGCAATAAAGGCATCGTTGTTGTTATTAACTAAGTTTGTTGAACCATCAGGTTGTTTCGCATTTACAGTCAGTGCAATAGACGCAATATCTTTGTCTACAAACGTACCAGGAACTGCAGTATCAACAATTACATATACTTCAGCAGTGCCATCAGCCGCTAAATTTGTTACGGCAGTAGCTGTGTCTTCTGCTACTTGGTAACCAACAGTAGTACCGCTTTCAACAAAGAGAGAAATATTCGCGTTTAGATCAACGGTATCATTTAGATTGACAGGCGTACCTAGATCAAAGGGTTGTGATCCAGTGGCTAAGTCAGCAGATACTAGTTCAAAACCTAATAGATCATTTGATGTGCTGGTTAATGTGTAGTTTGCAATGTAACCACTGCCATTTGGCGTGACTTTAACTGTTTCAGTTTCATCCATTGTTAAAGTGAAGTTCACTTTAGTATCAACTTTGAATGTCGCTGTTTGAGTTAAATCTGTTTGTGCAACCGTGTTAACGGTATAGCCAAGAGTTACTGTGTTTGTAACATCAGTACCAGCGATGGTGCCTTCAGCAAACGCTTGGCCACTTAGGCCAAAGCTTGCACTAACAGCCAGTGCGGTTAGGGTTTTATTTAGTTTCATAGGTTTCTCCTTTGAAATCCTTTTTACTTTTGTTTTTAAAGTGAGTTTTGGTGTTTAATTCGTGTATTTTGTCGGTTATGCGATACAACGGCGTAACCAACCCCTAGTTTTGTTATTTCACTTGCACCACGTACTGCACACTGCCTTCCTTACCTGCAGGTAAAGCACTGCTTAATGTCCAGCGAACGTGGGTGTAATCTTTTGCTGTAGCGGGTACTTTCTTGCCGCTCACTTCAACAAACAGTTGCTCTGGGTTGGCGAATTTTTTGCCACCATCCACAGAAAATACAACCTTGGTGTTTGCGCCACGCGCGCTGTTATCGACATAAACCGTGTTTTCTGGAACCGGGTTATTTAATACGATGTCAGCAGCGGGCTTGTCACCTGTATTTTTAAATGAAATGCGATAGCCCACTTTATCACCGGGTATGATGTTATCGGGTGTAACCCATTCCATTTTGCTGGTGCCGTTATCTTGTTGCTTCTCAACAACCTCGAACATTGACGTTTCTAATTCAACTTGTGCAAATGCAAACGTCGGAAGCAAACATAATGTGGCTAGAATCTTTTTCATTTTCTTTTACCTACTGAATGACGGTAGTGAATTGAATCGCAATAGCAGGATCACCTGCATTGATATTGCCTAGATCAACCGTGATGGTATTGGTATTGGCGTCATAAGAGGTGCCATCGGCATCGGCATTACTTGCTGTTTCAGCGACACCGCCAACCGTTACTGTGCCGGTAATACCGTTTTTAAGTTTTAATTGTGTTGGTAAAGGATCACTTACAACAATGTTATTAGCTGCGCCAGTACCTGTTACCGTAACCGTCAGTGTGTAGTCAACTTCAGCGCCCGGAACGGCTTTACTACCGCCACCGCCTAATAAGTCACGGGTTGCAGAAATGGCTTTTACGATGGCCACATCAATGTCGCTGACCACAAACGTGGAAGTAACTGAGGCGATAGCCACTGCGTTTACCGCATCAGTGCTGCTGTCACCACCGCCGATAACAACGTCACCCGCATTTGGGTTGTTTTGTCCATCATTAGCAAATGTTGAAGAAACCGCAGACACATTTAAATTAGCAAGAGCCGCATCGGCCAAAGAAGCTGGAATATTAGATGTTACCCAAATAGTGAGCTCACCATCAGGTGCAATTGAAGGGGGATTCGCGTTGTTATAAAGGGTGTCGACAGCTATATCTAAAATGCCGTCGCCATCATCAACATAAAAGCTGCTTAATGTGACGTCGAAATCATCACCTGAATCTTGGGTGACGACGATTTTGAAACCTTCATCGCCGTTACCATCATTTTTAAGTTTGAACTTCATTGCAGCGTCGTTTTGAGGCGAGCTGATACTGATGTTGCCCGCGTCGAGTTTAGCCACTGTGCCTTTTACTAATTCTTGTACTTTAAAGGTAACCGTACCGGAATTAGCCGTAACCGTACCGGCACCTGCGTCATAAGAAACAGTTGCTTGGTTTGAGATAGGCGCGCCTGCACTGGTACCTGCTGCGTTTGCATGAGTAATGGCCAGTAATAAACCGCCTAATACTCCCCCAATTTTTTTGAGCTTGATCATGTGGGCTTTCCTGTTTTTAAGATCCATATGGTTTGTTTATTATTCATACTGCTTACTGCAATCGTACTTGGTAATTAAAATTAAATTCGGGTGTTTCTGAGCCGTCTTTCTTGGCTTTTTTATAGGTGCCAGAAGGCTTTATGCGAATATAACGAACCGTTGGGTCATAGCCGTCACCACTATCGACAGGCTCGTAATTGAAATCACTGCCGTCCTGTGAAAAATAAATGCCATCGTTTGCAGCGCTTAAACCGAGAAAATTAAATACCAGCTGGCTTTCATTTGGATTGGCACCGTCTTCGAAGCATATTGGGCCGGCACCTGTGCCTGGGCCGCGATTTAAACAGGTTATGTCGCCAATATAAAGCTCGGAATTGGTTGTTATTTCATCTTGTAAGGTGATGGAGTTATCGTCACTTTCACCGCGTCCGGTGTTCACTGCATGGATCGTGTATTTCAACTCAGCCCCAGGAATGGCTTTAGGCTTATTGCCTGCGCTTAGTGGCCCGCTTATTGGGTCATTGATGACTTGAATGGTTTTATTTAATGCAATGCTTGGTAAAAAGGGTATGACAGTGAAGCCCTTAATGTTGGTATGCTCAACATCGCCTTCGACGCCTTCAGCGGATGTGATGCTAATTGTCCAGCCGCCTAATAATTCGTCTGTTTCGGCGAGTGTAAACGTCTTTTCAAATCGTTTACTTGCTGATGCGAGATCATCGCTGGGGTCATCTATAGCAACCATCAAATCATTGCCAGAAAAGTTATAAAAGCTGCCATCGGATTTTTGTAATCTGATATCGGTTTGGTTGATATCAAAGGCCCCAAATGGGTCAGAGACATCGGCGCGAATAGATAGAGTGGTATCTGGCTGACTTTTGGTAATTAATGTGGCGCCACTGTCGTCAGAGTAATCACCATTCGTATCACTAAATGGCGCTGACCAAACAGCAATATTGTCTATATTGATAACGGTCGATGCATTGATGATGAGGGCGCTGTAACCATCTGCTTTTCTTGAATTATCTGTGCTGGCTAGCGTATACAGTGTGATGCGTCGGTTGTTATTGGATTGATTATTATAACCGTCATTTCTGATGGTAAGAACTAAGCCCTTACCGGCTGCGACTGTGTAGTTATCACTCAGGCTATTATTTTTTTCAAGAACGGTGGTTACATCATCTATACGACCACGAAGAATTGAGACGTTAGTTAATGTTTTATTCGCCAATAAAACACCGTCAGTGTCTCTAAGCGTGAATGTAATGGTAGCAAGCGTGTAGCGATTACGATTGCCACTTATTTTTGTTTCAACAGTGATGTCGGTTAAATTAAATGTGAGATCACTTTGTAATTGAGGACCAAGACTCCATGAGCGCTGGCCTTCTGCTGATATGTCAGTGGTTCCAACGGCTGGGCGTGCTCTTGATAAACCAGTGGATGTATCAAGATAAAGTTGTTTATTACCAGTAGAAGCAGGCGTTCCATCTACGACCTCTAATGAATCGGACGTAATTGTCCAATCCTTAGAGCCTAGATCAAGCAGGCTCGACATATTGATTATTGTGCCTGCTGGTGTGCCTGGGTCGATGGTTAAGCGTAATGTGACTGTCGGTGTTTCCCCAGATACAAATGCAATGTTAGAAATATCAAGGTAACCGCTTCCATTACTGCCACCGACGCTCAAGCTATTGTCGGTTGCATTATCAGGCGTTGTAATTACTTGAAATTGACTAATAAATGCAGGGACATCAGCCGTGACTTGCAGATTGGTGATATCGAGTGCATCTTTTTCTTCTAGGGTGATGATCACGTCAATCGTATTGCCCGCTTCTAATAAACCGCCATCGGAATCACTTATGACAATTGTTGATGGTGATAGGTCAGGTTCAACAACGGTTATGTCACCGGTATCAACAATCCAGTCGTTACTGTTGTAAGAAATGGTTGCTTGGTTTTGTAATGATGCGCCACGAGGGGCCGTTTGATTAACCGTAACCTCAAAGATAATTTCGGCAGTGCCATTAGCTGCTAGAGATATATTTTGGATATCCAAATAGCCTGTGCCATTTGCACCACCTGTATTAGATGAGTTGACAACGGCACTGTTTGGTTTAGAAATAATTTTAAAGTTTTTACCATCAGGGTAGCTTGTGACATTTGCAGGGAGATCATCACGTAATTGAATACCGCTGGTCGCAAGGTTACTCGCATCATCAATTGTGATTATGTATTGCAGTGTATCGCCTGCTAATAATATATCGCCGCTTAAATTGTTCGGGGTTTTACTGGATGCGGATAAGTCCACGGCAGGTGTCGAGTTAATGGGCACGCTTAACGCGTAGTTGTCATTTTCGGCGTGGTTATCAAAGATGTCGTAGGGTGCCGTATCATGATCAACAGCAACGGACCAATTGGCGGTTTGCCCAGATGTGCCGGCTACATCCAGTTTAAGGTCGAGGTAATCACTCCAGCCACTGCGTAATTTAGGCTGATAAATACAGCTTAACTGTTGACCGGCTTGCGAGCATTGCCAATCTATATCACCCTGATTGCCATTAAAGGATAGCTGGGAAGGCAGTGTGGTGGTGAATCGCACGCTTTGAGTTGGAACATCGTTAGGGCCATTATTAGATACTGTAAATTTTTTGGTCACAGTTGAGCCTTGTAGCCAGCCGGTAGGGTTAGAGGTAGTGACACCTAGATCGGCTACGGGAATGTTCGAAACTTTTATGACTTCTGCGCTGAGTAATACCCCATCTTGGCGTGCTGTATAAGTGGTGCTAACAGACGTTGCGCCTTCTGTTAGGTAAGCCGATATATTATACGAGTCGATATCCACACCATATGTGGTTCGACCGCCTTCAATGTTTGAATAAGAATCAAACTGGTTGCCTAGATTATTACCTCCGGATGAATCAAATAAGTCGAAGCCTTGGAAGGTTAGCCCCTCACCGTCATTACCAATCGTGTCGTCACCTTCCCAGGTAATATGAGCATGCTGACCTTTAGGGTTTGCGGGTAGCTTAAAATTACTCGGCACGAGAGTTAAAGATGATACGGCTGCGCTTTGTTGGAAGTACTGAAACCCTTCATAAATATTAATTACGCTGAAATCTTCGCTCTCATCTTCATATATGACAAGCAGTGACCACCCACCGAGGACAGTCTGAGTGTTACAGCGGGAGTTGTTAGCAAATATGCTCAAATTGCTCATGCTGTAAGTACTATTACGGGTATTTTTGACAAGGTTTGTTACGTCAGCTGAAGCACCATAGTAGTAACTGGTACCACTGCTGTCGGTATATGTTCGGTTTGCTGTGATTGTTTGGCCATTAAACGTAACGGTACTGTCAACGAATGTACTATTTGACGAAGAGCCAGCCCAGTAAAGATATGCACGTTTAATTTTTGCTGCAAAAGGCAGGGTAGTAAGAGGGTTTGACGACGAAGTGCTAAGAGAGCATGCATTTTGACTATTGGATGCGGTACGAAATGACCCACCGGTAAGCTCAAACGACAAATTGCCAGCAAAACTTTCGCGAAGAGCGACGGTCGTGCCAGCAAATGAGTTTGTCGTATGCATACTGGCTTCCTACTAAAATGGCCGCCCACAAGATAAAACGAGCAGATTTTAGGCCTTTAACATAGAGGTACATTTGTACTGCTCGGTTCAAATTATTACCTTTTGTAATGACAGGTTTTAATTATGTAACTGGATGTTATTTGTCCTAACCAACCAAGTCAACAATGTGACCTACATCACTATATGAAAAAAACGGGCCATTTAAGTTGTTATTTTTAAAAGAAAAAACAACCGTTTGGTGAATCTTGGTTCATTGGCTCAATATGACTATTATTGGTATCTTTGCTTACTCAATAGAGCTAAATTATTAATTTAAAAGGTTAAAATGGGACAATCCTTGAAAAGAGTCAAAAACGTGTAAGGCAGAAGTTTTTTTGGCTTTTTTCTAAAAATTTGATGAAAAAACATGAGTGTCATTTGCTTGACGCTTTTGAGGTGAGAATCTGAATTATTTAGTCTTTTTAAGCGGGTTTTTATTTGGGGTTATTTCTCAAGTAAATGATAGTCATTTGCGCATGGTGACTGGTTTTAGCACCGATGCGGTTTATATGTTGGTGTTTGTTTTTAGTGATAATAAAGGCCATTTTGGTTTTTAAAATTAGGGTCGTTTTTGAGTGCATTAAATGGCAGTAGATTAGCCGAAATATATATGAGTTAGGCATGAATTTTCTTGTTTTTCTGTTGCGGGTTAACATTAAAGATTACACATATTAATGACGCTTATTCATTGATTCGCTCGTAGGTGGGTTTTAGATACTGAGGGTCATTTGTTTACTGTTTTAGTTATTTGGTATGAATATAAGTAAAAGGTTGGTTATTTCCCTCAGTTTATTGGGTGATAAGGCTTAGTGGTGGTTTTTTAGGTGTTTTAATTTAGCGGTAGCGCTTTGGATTTAGGGTAGGCCATTTGCTGTAAAGATAGTTGGGTGCTTAGGGTGAGTCCTGAGCTTTGGTTATTTGTGCTTAGATGAAGTTGCGAGGTTTAATAAGTTACATGCTAGGGTGGGCGCATATAAGGTTTTTTGTGACATAAAACGAAAAAAACCGACTTAATTGCTTAAATAGGATTTTTAGAATTTGGTTGCGGGAGCCCGAAGTTTTTGAGAATGAACCGATGATCTTTGGGTTTTTGTCGATTAAAAACGAAAAAATCCGATTTAATTGCTTAAATCGGATTTTTAGAATTTGGTTGCGGGAGCCGGATTTGAACCGACGACCTTCGGGTTATGAGCCCGACGAGCTACCAGACTGCTCCATCCCGCGTCAATTAAACGCTAAGCTACTAGTCTTACCTTTTTATATTTTGGCTTGTTAAAAACAACAAGTTTCAAAGTAAAAATGGTTGCGGGAGCCGGATTTGAACCGACGACCTTCGGGTTATGAGCCCGACGAGCTACCAGACTGCTCCATCCCGCGACTATATCCGTTTCTGGTTATTCAAACATGACTTGAATGACGGATTGCTTACTCGCCTTGGCTATTGCCTCAGCGAGGTTGCGCATATTACGGAGTTGGACCGTACGTGTCAAACCTTATTATCGAAAAACCCTAATAAATTCAATTACAAAGCGTTACGTAACCGATTATTAAGCACGTTCAATTTGTGAATTCAGCGTACCGAAGAAGCGCTGGTGCAACGTGGTGTAATCCCCGCCCTGTGCTTTGACTGCAAACCAACGGCACTGCAAATTTTCTAATTGAGCTTCTAAGCTTGGTAGGCTTTGCCCCATATTTTTTTGTAAGCGTTCGACTTGTAAAGCCATTCGTGCGGCTTGTTCGCTTGCTGGGCTTTCGGCTTCTAGTAAAATTTCTAGCTCTAAGCACAGCTTTTCAAGGGTGTCAGTGCTATTGGGTTTATCGCTATTTAAGCGTGTTTGCAGAATCGCTTTAACCTGAGCGGGTAGCTCCGTGGACTCTAAATCCCCTGACAGTGCGGCACTGTCGACATCACCTTGTTGCTCTGCCTGGCCTAGGCTTTGCGCGAGTTGTTGCGCGTTGATCCATAGGTTGTGCTGAGCTTGACGCTTTTGTTGCTTGATAGTGTGATTCAACTGTTCTTGTAGCTCGGATAAATTCTTAGTAATGGCTTGTTTTACTTTAGCAGGCAGTTCAAGGGCATAAAATGCTTCATTAATGTCACTTAATTGTTGTTTAGATTCACTGCTGATGTCGCTAATCGCTTGCTTGGCAGACTCAAGTAGCTCATTGGCTTTGGCAATGTTGTCATCAAAAAACTGTTTACGAGCTTGGCCGGCTGACTTTCTTTTTTCGAACAAGGCATCACACTGCTCACGGAAGTGATTCCATAATTGGCGCTCAGCGCGACCAGCATTGCCTTTGTCTTTCCATTGGGTTTGTAGTGCCTTACAGGTTTCAATGGCTTGGACAATGTCTTCGTGCTCATGCAAAGCCGTAACGTCATCGATTAACGCTTGTTTAGCGGCGGCATTTTGTTTGAAGTGTTCAACCAATTTGCCATGCAGTTGCTGAGTGGCCTCGTGAAAACGTTGCATGATGGCTTTTTTATCGGTGTGATCAACTGGCGAGAACGTTTTAAATTCATCATGTGCTTTGTCTAAAATTTGCTGCACGGATTTCCAGTTTGCATTGTCCCAGTCGTTAATATTAAAAAATTGCTCTAATTGTTCGCAAATAATGGTGCGCTGTTCAAGATTGTAGGTGCGTACTTTGCTCATTTCTGCAAAGTAAGCTTGGCAAGGTACATACGCTAAATCAGATGCCTGCTTAAATGTTTGCCAAAGCGCCTGTTGTTGTTTTTGATCAGGCAAACTGCCTAATGTTTTCCATTGATCTTGTAATTCGCGAATAGCACTGGCTTTGTCTTTTGGATTGATGTCGGCATCAATTAATGCATTCATGTCATCACACAGTTTTTCAAATTTAGGTAGCGTAGCAAAACCCTGCCAGTCTTTTAGTTCATTAAGCGTTAACGATAGTGATTGGAATTGCGCTTGTAATGCTTTTGTTTTTTGATTGTCTGCTTGCTCTAGGTGCTTGCGGATACTGTTTTGTAATTGTTTTGCTTCTTTTAATTGGCCGTTATCAATAGCGTGTTCAAAATTTTGAATGGCTTTGTTGATATTGCTAATGACTTGTTTTTCATCTTTCTGTAACGCTTCAAGTGCTGATTCGATCTCACTTTTAAGGGTTAAAACACTATTAAGTGTGCTGCTCTTCGGGAAATCGTCAGGCCAGCTAATGGATTTAATCGCAGATGAAATGTTTTTTTGTTGTCGCTTTAATTCACTTAATGATTGATTGCGCAGTGCAATGGTGACAGGTTCTAAATCAATGCTTGTATTGTTTAAGAACGCTAAGCTGGTTTGTAAGTTGGTAATGGGTTTTATAAATGCTTCAAATTCAGCTTTGACTTGTTTGTCAATTTTACTGTTTAAGTTACTGGCTGTTAACCAAGATTCGTTCACGTTGTGTAATGTTTGAGTTAAGACATCTAATGATGGCGCAGATGACTTACACAAACTATGCAGCTCTTTTAATTCATTAATGGCATTAAGTTGTAATACTTGTGCTTGTTTGTTTGCGGCTTGTGCTTGCTCAATGTCAGCTTGTTGTTGCTGGTGATCGGCGAGTACTTGCTCGCATTGTGTAATAGCGCGCTCGAATGTTTCTTGTTGATTGGTGCTGGTCTCACTGTTTTTCCAAGATTGTTTAAGCAGTGCAATTTGGCCAGCATAGGTTGGGCTAAAGGCTTGTTGAGTGAGTTGCTGAGCCGTGTGCAGTAATTGTTCTATTTGTGCGTCTGCCTTTGCTTTGACGTCTTCTTGCTTGGCAAGATTGGCTAGCTTTTCTTTAACATGGCGAACCAGAGTTTTATCTTTATTTAAAAATTGTTGTTCAATCGCTTTTAAGGTTGTTTTTGACTCGATGTATTGAGCGGCTAGTAGGCGGCTCTTAGCACTGACTGACTGTTTGATGAATTCAAATAGCGTGTTTTCATCTTTAATTTGATTGATGGCCGCTTGAGCTAATGTTTGATCATTGGCAAATGTGGCAATAGTCATTAGCTGTTGTGGGTCTGTAATGCTGGTTAAGGCTGTAATTTGAGCCTCAGATTGGTCTGCGTTAAGTGCTGTTTTTAAATATTGAGCAATTGCTGCTTGTTTGATGGGTTCTGCTTTCTCGTTGAATAGGCTCGCTAAAAAATCGAGGTTATTGATTAAGCTAATGGCTTTAAGGCGCACTGTATCGGCGGGGTCTTGTTTTGCCAGCCCCTCAATGATTTGGGCATCATTGAGTTGATCAAGTGCCTGTAGACGCACCGCTGAATCTTGATGTTGCCATTTAGGTGCAAATAGATTTTTTAAAAACGTTGCCATGGTGTCCGCCTAACAAGTGCCAATATGACTGGCTAAATACAAAATAAAGGGGGCTCATTCTACTGACAGATTCAAATGAGGCAAGCTTTGTACACAGGTGCCAGTTTTCCTTGGGCTCTGGTAATTTTTAGTCGCTTATACGACAATCCATATATAAATAAAAACAACAATAAAATGAAGCCTATTTTCATGCTACGAATTCTCAGCTTTATACTCATGTATCTCGGCCTATATGGCTGTACAGCCATGGGCACGCAAACCCTGCCTTACGATGTATTGGCTGAAAAATACACAAATGAATCCAGCCGCTACGTGGATGTCAACGGGCTCACGATCCATTATCGCGATGAAGGCAGTGGCCCGCCATTGATCTTACTGCACGGTGTTGGCTCTTCTTTGCATACTTGGAACGCTTGGGTTGATCAGCTTAAAGGGCAGTATCGTATTATCCGCATGGACCTTCCCGGCTTTGGTTTAACGGGCCCGGATACCGCCCCCAACAAAGAAACCGCTGGATATATGGTGGATATGTTGGACGGCTTTGTACAAAAATTAGGCATCAATCGATTCTTTTTAGCGGGTAATTCGCTGGGTGGTTATTACGCTTGGAACTACGCAGGTGCCTATCCAGAAAAACTGTATAAAGTCGGTTCTCGTCAGTGCCAGCGGTTATCCGCAAGATATGCCATTTTGGTTGGGGCTTGCTTCTTTCCCCGGAGTTCATTGGATTACGCCCCATGTAATGCCTCGATTCATGCTCAACTGGACCGCCGAAAGTGCGTACGAGCACGAAGACGTGCTCACCGATGAGGTGAGAGAGCGCTACTTTGATATGAGTCAGCGTCGTGGTAACCGTGAATCTTATATTTCTCATTTCCGGCAGTTACGTGCCATGAGTGATGACGACACGTTGGGTGCAAAAGTCAAAGATGTGTTAGTGCCCACTTTGCTTATGTGGGGCGAAAAAGATGAATGGATACCACTTGATGTAATGCGTTTGTTTCATCGTGATTTGGCCTATAGCGAGTATGTTGTGTACGAAGGCGTGGGGCACTTACCCATGGAAGAGGTGCCTGTGCAATCAGCACGTGATGCAAATAACTTCTTTATGTCTGAGTTACAACAAGAGAAGCACCACCCGCAAGAGACGGGAATTAAATTCTATGATGGTAAATATGGCCAACCCCTGATGACCCAAACGGTAGACGAGTAGCCCTAGTTCTTAGGGTTTTGGCTTGCGTGTCATTATGCGTGTTAGAATGCCGTCTGATTATTTTTATTAAGTGACCGTCGGCATTTTTATGAGTGAATCCATTTTTTGGTACGATTTTGAAACCTTTGGTGTAAGCCCTGTATGGGACCGCCCATCGCAATTTGCCGGTATTCGCACCGATCTAGACCTCAATATTATTGGCGAGCCTGAAAACGTTTACTGTCGCCAAGCAGACGATTATCTCCCTCATCCTATAGCATGTTTGATTACGGGTATTAGCCCGCAAACGTGCCAACAAAAAGGCATGCGTGAAACCGACTTTATTGCCCGTATCAACGATGTATTCAGTGTACCTGGCACCTGTGCGGCGGGTTACAACAGTATTCGTTTTGATGATGAAGTGACACGGCATACTCTTTATCGCAATTTCTTAGATCCATATCAGCGTGAATGGCAAAACGGCAACAGTCGTTGGGACATTCTTGATATGATGCGTTGTGCCTATGCACTGCGGCCTGAAGGCATTAACTGGCCTAAAGGTGAAGACGGCAAGGTCAGTTTTAAATTGGAAAACCTAAGTGCTGCTAATGGCATCGTGCATGAGAACGCCCATGACGCCTTGAGCGATGTTTACGCCACTATTGGTTTGGCTAAGTTAGTAAAAGAAAAACAACCTAAGTTGTATCAGCACTTATTTAATTTACGCCGTAAAGACGCGGTTGCACCGTTATTAGATGCGGTGCATCAGCGCCCAGTGTTGCATATTTCCGGTATGTTGGGTGTTGATCGAGGTTGTGCGGCAATGATGGTGCCGTTGGCCGTGGATGCAAAAAATAAAAACGCGGTGATGTGTTTTGATCTACTGCAAGACCCAACAAATTTATTTGAATTAAGTGTCGAGCAAATTCAACAGCGATTATTCACCAGCAAAGAGCAACTTACTGCTCAAGGTGTTGAGCGAATCGCGCTTAAAAGTATTCACATTAATAAATGCCCAGTGGTCTTACCAGGCAAAATGGTCACGCCTGAGATTGCTGAAAAATGGCAGCTTGATGGCAATAAAATGCGTGAACATTTAGCCATTATTAAAGACTATCAAGCGCGTGGGCATAACATTACGCAAAAGTTACAAGCGGTTATGCATCGTGAATTTGAAGCGCAAACAGATCCTGATGCCATGTTGTATACAGGCGGTTTTTTTAGCCCTTCTGATAAAGCCGCTATGGCGCAAATTCGTGAGGCGCATCCTGAAGCACTTGATGATATGCCATTTGCGTTTCAAGATCGGCGCTTAGAAGAAATGCTCTTCCGCTTTCGAGCACGTAATTATTTAGAAACACTAAATAGTGAAGAGCGTGAAAAGTGGGAAGAGTACCGCACTCAAAAATTACTGGGTCCAAGTCATGGCAACGTTTTAAATTATGAGATGTTTGCTACGGCGATTAATGATGCTGCGAAAACAGCGCCGGTAGAACAGCACGAGTTGCTGCAAGAGTTGGCGACGTATGCGGAGAGTATTTATCCGTATTAAGGTGATTCTGACGGTTGTAAATTACAAAAAAGGGGCATCAATCGATGCCCCTTTTTTATGGTGTAAGCGACTAGTCAGCGCAGTCGTTAAAACAAATATTTGAAATTTCAGCTTCAAAGAATTCATCTGCTTGTGCAAAGAAAGGCAAGATACGCATAATAGACGCTTTATATGTACCTGGCTCGGTAATATTAAAGGTTTTCGTGGTCCACTGACCGTTTGTCCCATTTAATGCATTTGCAGGCACTATAGCTGGGCCATCACCAAACAAGCCTTGTCGTGACATATCTAAAAACATGGCCCATTGGCTGCTGCCACTGGCGCGATAAGTAATGGTGACATTCTTAGGGTTGGCTAAATACTTTGTACGCTCAAGGGTTGGGGCATCTGTACTCAAGCCATTAAACGATACGCTGCCGAACAAATTATTATCGGACTTGGTCCAGCCTCTCATTGTCCACAGTGAGGTGTGATCGTCACGAATAAGACGACTTGAAATGGACTTTCCGATGACGTATGTTCCTGCTTTTTTGCCGTTTATATCCATATTTAGAATGTCTTCATAAGTAATGGGTTTGGCAGAGCGACCATAAACCGAGATATCACATGAGTCGCCAGGCATTAACGTGTCACATGAATTATGGCTGACCTTAAAATGGTTGCCGGTTTTAAATTGAGTATTCGTAATATCAAATTTTTGAGTATCCGATTTATTTTCAAGTGTTATGGTTAAGTTATGTGGCTCAATTAATGGGCGTTCGCCAAGATCATAGGCTGTTGCAATGCTGAGACCTTGCTGTTTTGCATTGCTCAGTGCAAGCCAGTCAATGTACTGGCTTGACGCGGCCCAGTGAGTGCACGATACAAGATAATTTAAGTTTTTCTTTTTATAGCCTAATAAAAAACTTTTCTTTAGTTGTGCCGTATACGATAGGCGCGCCTGTCGAGCGATTGCTTGCATCGATGGAACATATTGGTACCGGTGAATTTGGCACGTTTGTTAAGCACAGTTGGCGAGACAGCGGCGTGTTTTTCATACCGGTGCACGATTCAACAGGGGACACTATAAATGTTTTAACGGTTATATCGTTTGAGCCGTTGTCGTAGTAACGACCGGCTACATCAACTTTAACATCTCCCGCGTTTTCTAATTTATTAATAAGGTCACTGTTGGCGAGTGTGAGTGCTTCGATACCATCTGGAACCTCGTTCACTGTTGCAATTAATTGATGCCCTGTATATGGATGTGACTGAGTTGTAACAATGGATTCACCTTCGGATTGTGTGCCATCTGGTAGCGTGAATACAATTTTAACCGGGAAACCTGGAATAGGAATCGGGATTGGGAATAGATCATCGCTAGGGTTGAAGTCTGAGGCATACTCGGTTGTTGATACCTCTGCATTATTAATAAATAATGTGCCATTTGCTGATAAGTTTGAACGGGCTGACATTCCACTTGTATTATAAACCCCGGGTTCTAGTTTGGTGTTTTCTGACATAACGGAACCGTTTACGATAACGGACTGATCTGTGACTGGCGCTGTATTTAAGAAAGGCGGAGGAAATATGATGCTTTGCGATTGGCAGTCAGGTGAAAATAAAATTTGGTTGTTGCCTATATAACTACCATTACATAAATGTTGATCGTTCGAGTCTTGAACGGAAACCAAATATGTATAGTGTTCCTCTGCTTGTACAGTATTCAAACTTAATGCGCCTATTAACATTAAGCTTGCTGTGAAAGGCGAGAATGTATTTCGGCTGATCAATCTATCCATCATTCAATATCCTGTGTTATGTGAGTCAGACCTGCTGAGCTGCAGGTGGACTTTTCTATGGCAATAACAGGGCCAGAAATAAAAATATATTTTAAGAAAATTGATGTTCTAAAACAGAATATAAATTGATTTCTTTACACATTAATTTTTGAAAATTCTACGACTTTAATACTAAATAATTTTTTATAAAATTATATGTTTATCCATCTTTAGTGTGTTTATATTGGCGATAGATCGAAAAGGTAAGTGGCTATATATGAGCTTATTTAAAGTATTATTAAAACGTATTCTTTGATTGATATTTGATCGAATGGCTGTGTGTTAATGTTTATTTTGGATTGAACAAAAATAAAGGCTAAATTGTGTACACAAAATGGCCATTATTTGCCGTCTTGGTTTGGCGGTTGCCTCAAGCGGTTAATCATTGCCGCAATGATTACATTATGAATAAAATGACTGTTTGTAGAATAAATATCGTGTGAAAAATTGGATAGCATCAGTAGAAAATACTTAGGTTGTTTTATTGATCAATACTTTTTATACCTGTTTCTCATGAATAGATGAGTTGGACAATAAATACTATGGGAATTTCATGTTTGCTTAGCTGTTAATGATATAAACCACGGTTTATTAAATATGTTTGCTTCTTTAAGTCTGGCGGGTTCAGGCCGATATTGTCTAAATACAGATTAATAGCAGGATGATGTCGCTATGAGGTTTGTGATTAGGCGTATGACCTATGGTTACTAATTCATCTTCACTTAGTCAGCTGATTCGTCAGGTGGCCGTCGCTCCTAATTCAGTTATGAAACCGCAGGTTGACGGTCCTATGTTGCAAGCGAATCCGGCAGCATCATTATCTACTCATTTAGGGTTTGCGGGTGTGAGACAAAGTGTTACCAGTGATGACTTTGTTGGTTCTGGTTTACATTTATCGCTAACACTGAGTTCTGGTCAAGACATCACTCTAAATATAGAAAAAAGTGTTGGTGGTGGCCTTAAAGATGTTCGCTTACAAACAAGTGGTGTGCTGAACGTTGATGATGAAGAAAAGCTTGAGCAATTTTTAACGGAGTTAAGTCAATCAGTTGATGCCATATTTTTAGGCGAAGCAGGTCGTGACGGGCTATTTGATTTTGCTAATATGAAAGGCGTTAATGATGTGGCTCTTACTATTCAGCAAGACAAGGGTAACCTAAAGCAACGCTTAGAATTTGAGAAGCAACATACTGAATATGGTCGTAAAGAAGTAGAGGGCGAGTGGTCTCGCTATAACCATTTAACCGGCGAACAAGAACAGCATAATTTTGCGTTAAGTAAACAACCTCGTGATGTTACCACGGCTTATGGTCAAATGGATTACCAATGGGTCGTTGATCAAGTGAGTGCAGGAATGGGGGTTTTAGGCAATGCTCATACAGGTGATAGTTCGACTCAAACACGGGTAACCGACTTCTTTGTTTCTGCGATTCATTCATTGTTTAATGAATCGCAAAAAGGCCATCAGTTATTACAGTCGCTAGGTGCATCCGCACATGCGTCAAAAGCACTTATTGGACAAACGATTCGAGGGTTAAGTGATCAGTCTGTGTCGGCTAATAATATGCCGGGCACAGTGATGCAACAAGGCCATGATGAAGCACAAAAAATGAATGGTTTAGCCGATTTTAAGGCCGATTTTTCATCTAAGCGTGATACACAGGGGCGAGTTAATGCAAATGGTGAGTATAATTTATCAATGAGTATCAGTCAGGTAAGTCGAACATTGCAAGGAGCCACGCAAGACGATAGTAGCCAAACGCAGTTTAGGCGTTTGTTATTAAAATATGAAAGCCAAGGTCAAAAACAAGAATATGAATACAATTGGAAACACGATGATATTTTAATTAATCGATTCACAAATGGTGCACTTGAGCAAACGTATTTTAAATTAACGGATTTACAGCAAGGGATATTAAGTACACATAATGGTCGGCGTGAAGAGGTCTCTGAGTTCATGCAGCGTAAAGAATATTTAGCGAATAACCAGAATGCGCCAACCATACAAAATCGTTACATCAAACCGAATGTTTATACCGAGCAAGCACATAATGTTAACTACACGGTTTAGAGAGTATGGTTAACATATTATTTTTACAGTAACGGCTCAATACTTGGCCATAAATACTCAAGTATTAAAGGTTGTGATTTGACGGTTGGGTGTAAGCCGTCTGGTTGAATGTATTCACTGCGATTGGTGTCTGTGATGATATCTTCGAGTGGGGCAAGCATGAACGGCACATAACCAACAATATTGTTATGGGCTAACGATTCAAAACTCTTACTGAACATCTCGCTGTAACGACGACCATAATTACTGGGTACTCGAATCCCTACAAGCAATACTTTTGCATTAGCACGTAACGTTTTATCAATGATGCTTTGTAAATTTGACTGCATCTGCGCAACAGATAAACCGCGTAAGCCATCATTAGCACCTAAGCTTAGTATCACTAACTTAGGTTGTGTTAAGCGTAATAACTGATCAATTTGGCTTAGGCCTTCGCTGCTGGTTTGCCCACTAATGCTCGCATTATGAACAGTGACGTTAATATTGTGATTGTTTAGTTTAGCCTGAAGCAAGGGTTGGCCAGCTTTGTTCTATTTTAATACCGTAACCCGCGCTTAAACTATCACCTACGATTAATATGGTATTTTTAGTTTGGCTAAAAACAAGTGAGCTTGTGAGCAGTAATAGGGCAAACAACAGCTGTTTCATGATGAATCCTCAAAAATAAGTGAATCATATTAATACCCATATTAAGCCTTCGCAACGGCTCTTATCTATGCGCGTTAACATCAGCGATAAAAGTGTGTGAATAGGATATATCCAAATGCCTCATAAATGCGTATATTGCGCGGCTTATCTATAGTTGTTGCCACCCTAAGAGATATTTATGTCCGTAACGCTTGAACCTTGGTCTTTTCATATCAAAACCGATTTCTCACTTTGTGGCTGGCGTACGCGCTTTAGTGGCAAGCCTGTGATCGTTTTTCTGCATGGTAATGGCTTTAGTGGTTTAACGTACAAGCCCATGCTGGACATTCTGGCGCAAGACTTTGATCTCATCATTCCTGACTTACCAGGCCATGGTGATAGTGGTCATGGTAATGAATTTAATGTGTGGAACGACACCGCAAAATTTATGTCCAGTGTATTAAATAACCTGTCTCATCAAATTCAAGCCACTACGCCTATTTTTGGTCTAGGCCACAGTTATGGTGGTGTGATTACGGGTTTAATGTCAGGTAGCGATGATCGACGCTTCAAAAAAATCATGTTATTGGACCCAGTGATTTTCTCTAAAGGTATGTTGAACGTGATGTCGGCCAGTAATTTATTTGGCTTGTTAGATAACACCCCATTGGCGAAACAAGCTCGTAACCGCATTACCACTTGGGGTTCAAGACAAGAAGCGTTTGATTATTTTCATGAGCGTGGTGCGTTTAAAGGTTGGCGCGCAGATGCATTACAAGCGTATGTTGATCATGCACTAAAAGATTGTGAAGAGGGCGTAACCCTTAAATGCCCACCGGCACTTGAAGCTAAGATTTTTAGTAGTTACCCGAAAAAGCTTTGGTTTAACCTGCGTAAAGTTAAGCAGCCATGCAAAATTTTAGTGGCAGAGGAATCATTTCCGTTTATTGCCCGCTCAGTTGAAAAACTAACCCAGTTGCGTTCGTATACGTCTGAACGTGTCGAGGGTGGTCACTGCTTCATGCAAGAAAACCCAGAAATGGCTGCTGAACACATTAAGCAGTGGTTCATAGGTACGCGCGTTTTTTAAGCTCGATTATCAATATTGGCAACGCTATTCAGATAGAATGGCGTAAGTGCCTTCAAATTCAACGGCCGTTTTACCAGAGCATTCAATCACTGCATTGAGTGTGATGCGTGAGCGGCCTTTGTGTTTAAAGTGATCAATAAATTGCTCAAGAGTCGCTTGGCTAGGTGCTTTACAAATGGCGCGAATATCGCCTTGTACTGGTGCTTTGTATTCGATGCAACCCTTGGTTACGACCTGATTACACTGAATACCTGCTTCTAACGTTTTTAAATGGGCCATGCCCCAGCATGCCATAACCGCCGCATTATATAAGCTGCCACCAAATGCGGTTTGTTTATCATTGATATTAGGGGCTAAAGGCGCTCGTAAAATTAATGTTTCACCGTCGTAACTTTCAACGTCCATTTTCATGAATTGAGTAATGGGCAAGTGTGTCTCGAAAAACTGGGATAACTGTGTGCTGACGTTTTGATCATCGACCGACATGCTATAACAACTTAATAATATGTTGCGCGGCATTATACGGGGTGATCTTCTGATCTAAAACATCTTGTTGCAATTGCGGCAGCTGACTTTTTACGGCGTCATTTTGTTTGAGCTTTAGTTCTAGCATTTCTTGAATCAGTTTTTTTAACCAATCACGGCTTTGCTTTGCGCGATGGTGTTCAAAGTGACCATTGTCTTTGGCTTGAGTTTCAAACTCAGCAATCATTTCCCAAACATCATTTATCCCTTGATTCTCTCTGGCAGAGCACGCTTTTACCTGCGGCTGCCAAAAACTTTCTTGGCTTAATAAATGAAGAGCGTTTTTATAATGACTTTGGGTTTGTTTAGCAAGGTTGACGCTTTCACCGTCGGCTTTGTTAATGACGAGCGCATCCGCTAATTCCATAATGCCGCGCTTGATCCCCTGGAGTTCGTCACCCGCATTGGGCAACATGAGCACTAAGAAAAAGTCCACCATGGCGGCCACTTCATATTCGCTTTGGCCAACTCCCACGGTCTCTACCAAAATCACATCAAAGCCTGCGGCTTCGCAAAGTAGCATGGTTTCACGGGTTTTTTGTGCAACGCCGCCTAAGGCCCCTTCAGATGGGCTAGGGCGTATGTAAGCGTCTTGCTCGCGGCTTAATAATTCCATGCGGGTTTTATCCCCCAAAATGCTGCCACCTCTTAATGGTGAGCTAGGGTCTACAGCCAGTACTGCGACCTTTTTGCCTAAGCTCAGAAGGTGTAAGCCAAACGCTTCGATAAACGTGGATTTACCTACGCCCGGAATACCAGTAATACCGATACGAATGCTGTTGCCTGTGTCTGGCAATAATTGATTCAGCAGTACTTGTGCTTGTTCTCGGTGATCGTCACGCTTGCTTTCAACCAAGGTAATGGCTTTTGCGAGGGCGCGGCGGTTGCCGGATTTTATGTCGTCTATGTTTATCATATTATGTGAGACGATGAATGCGAAACGTAAGAAGGTTGATTACGTCTCACATCTTACATTTCTCATCTCTCCTGATTTATCGCATCAAGTACTTTACGAGCACTCACCGGAATTTTTGTACCTGGGCCAAAAATACCTTTTACGCCCGCTGCGTATAAAAAGTCGTAATCTTGTTTAGGTATAACACCGCCCGCGATCACCACAATGTCTTCGGCACCTTGCGCTTTAAGTTCGGCAATTAAATCCGGTACTAATGTTTTGTGGCCAGCTGCAAGTGATGACACACCAATGACATGCACGTCATTTTCAATGGCTTGTTTAGCCACCTCGCTTGGGGTTGAAAACATGGGTGATAAATCAATATCAAAACCGACATCTGCAAAGGCTGTAGCCACCACTTTTGCACCGCGATCGTGACCGTCTTGCCCCATTTTACATACCAGCATACGTGGGCGGCGCCCGTGTTTTTCAACAAAGGCCTCTATGTCTGTTTTGATTTGTTGCCAGTCTGCATCATTTTCATAACCTGCACCGTATACACCACTGATGGTACGAGACTGTGCTTGATAACGACCAAATTCTTCTTCCATCGCGTCTGAAATTTCTCCAACAGTGGCACGTAAGCGTGCGGCTTTTACGCTTAAGTCTAGCAGATTTCCTTTGCCGCTTTTTGCGGCTGCGGTAATGTTAACCAAAGCCTGCTTAACGGCCGTGGAATCACGGCTGGCACGAATGGATTTAAGGCGTTTGATTTGTGATTCGCGTACCGCGACGTTATCTACTTCTAAAATATCAAGGTCGTCTTCATTTTCTAACTGATGTTTGTTAACACCAACAATCACATCTTCACCGCGGTCAATTCGCGCTTGCTTACGTGCGGCGCTTTCTTCGATGCGCAGTTTAGGTAAACCTTCTTCAATGGCTTTGGCCATGCCGCCTTTTTCTTCGATTTCTTCAATTAACTCCCAAGCGCGATCGGCAAGTTGCTGAGTTAATGATTCCATCATGTAAGAGCCACCCCAAGGATCCGCCACTTGTGGGATGCCAGTTTCTTCTTGAATAATAATTTGTGTATTACGGGCAACGCGAGCGCTGAATTCAGTTGGTAATGCAACGGCCTCATCTAATGCGTTGGTGTGCAGTGATTGTGTGCCGCCAAATACGGCGGCCATGGCTTCGATGGTGGTGCGCACTACATTATTGTATGGGTCTTGCTCGGTCAGTGACCAGCCAGATGTTTGCGAGTGGGTACGCAACATGGACGATTTAGGGTTGGTGGGATTAAATTCCGCCATGATGCGGTTCCATAATAATCGGCCGGCACGCAGCTTGGCGATTTCCATGTAAAAGTTCATGGAGATGCCCCAGAAAAACGATAAGCGCGGGGCAAAGGTATCGACATTTAAGCCCGCATTAATCGCGGTGCGCACGTATTCACGGCCGTCACTTAATGTGTAAGCAAGCTCAAGCGCGGCATCGGCTCCGGCTTCTTGAATGTGATACCCCGAAATTGAAATGCTATTGAATTTCGGCATGTGCTCAGAGGTGTAACCAATAATATCGCCGATGATTTTCATCGATGGGGCGGGCGGATAAATATAGGTATTACGCACCATGAATTCTTTTAAGATATCGTTTTGAATGGTGCCGGATAATTTATCTTGTGAAACACCTTGTTCTTCTGCGGCCACAATATAGTTAGCAAGAATCGGTAACACTGCGCCATTCATCGTCATGGATACCGACACTTTATCTAATGGAATCTCATTAAATAAAATTTTCATGTCTTCGACAGAATCAATGGCGACACCGGCTTTACCCACATCACCGGTAACGCGTTCGTGATCAGAATCATAACCACGGTGTGTGGCTAAATCAAAAGCAACCGACACACCTTGGGCGCCTGCTTTTAAGTTTTTACGATAAAACGCGTTGGACTCTTCAGCCGTAGAAAACCCAGCGTATTGGCGAATAGTCCATGGACGGCCAGCGTACATAGTGGCCATTGGGCCGCGCACATAAGGCGCCATGCCGGGAAAGGTGTTGTTGTACTCAAGGTCTTTTACGTCGTCTTGTGTGTACAGTACTTTAATTGGCACGCCTTCCGGTGTGTGCCATTCCATTTCCTCGGGTGTCATGCCTTTCATTTGCTTAGTCGCAAGTGCGGCCCATTCATCGTAGGTGTATTTTTTATCTGTCATAGTATTCGCTTCGCTCAGTAAGATGTTTGATGAGAGATGGTCGTTTATCTTCATCAAACACTTGACGCAATCATATACATTTCATTTAACTCTAACGTCTAACGTCTAACGTCTAACGTCTAACGTCTAACGTCTCGGCTCAGCCAATTGGCTGGTTTAATTCAATCAAAACACCGTCACAACTTTTAGGGTGAATGAAAATCACCATACAATTGTGTGCACCTAAATAAGGGGCTTCACTTAAAAATTCATATCCTTTGGACTTTAAACGAGCAATGTCTTCTTCAATATTGTCTGAACGAAAACAAAGGTGGTGCATGCCGCCGCCTTTTTTCTCGATATATTTTTGAATTGGACCTTCACCATTTAAAGGGTGTACTAATTCAATACTGGTGCTTTCTAACGGAAAAAACGCGGTGCTGGTTTTTGCGCTTATCACATCTTCTTTATGATCAAACGTTAAGCCGAAGTCATTCATAAAGCGTTCAATCGCTTTATCTAAGTCCGGTACAGCAATGGCGATATGGTCTAGTGCAATAATCATTGTGTCAGCTCAATATAGGGTACGATATCAGGTAATGTTTTGTTCATTTAAGATTTTAACTTCCCGCTGAGGGAAAGGGATCGAAATATGGTGATCTTTTAATGTTTCAAAGATAGTAAGTAATAAATCACCACCGACTCTATTCTTTCCGTCGTCAATGCCTTCCATCCAAAATTCGACAAACATATTGACACCGTTATCACCAAAGCTATCGATTTCACAATCGGGGCGTTCTTCAAACGGAATGTCTAGGCCACTAATGACTTGGGGGTGTTTGGATACTTCTTCTTTTATGAGTTCGACCATCGTACGTATGTCTGTAGAATAAGCCACGCTAAAATCAACGCGATAACGCTGTTTTGGGTCTTTATGAGTCCAGTTAATCAGTGAATTAGATATAAAGGTTTCATTGGGAACAAGAATATCTTTGCCATCATATGTTTCTAAAATTGCGTGACGCATTTTAAATTCTCTAACGAACCCTTTTCTACCATCATCAAGTTCGACAAAATCGCCAATCGTGAGGGATTTATCTAATAATATAATAATCCCAGATATAAAGTTCGAAGCGATGGATTGCAAACCTAATCCAAGTCCGACACCAAGTCCCCCACCAAATACCGCCAATGCGGTTAGGTTGATCCCCATGATGTTCAGTAGTAGTAGGGCAACAACAAAAAATAAAGCGACTTCAAATAATTTACTGAAAACTTCACGGGTGGACGCATCTAGTGATTGTTGATTGCGGATGATGTTTTTTCCAACGTTATTTGATCCATGACTTAACCAAAAAATCAGTGAACCAAAAAAGAGCATTCGCAATAACCCATAGAGTGACACGCTAATGTTACCGGCACTGATGGATATGGCTTCAAGTTCGGTAATTAAGGCAGGCAGTACACCTTGTAAATGTAACAAGAGCACAGGTAAGCCAAACCATAATAATAATTGTGACATAACATAGCTTGCTACAAACTCTTTTATAATCGAGTAGAAGAGCAGTAATATGGCAATGGACATGGATAGGTCGATTAACCAGATTGCATAATCGAGTTTGCCAAATAATTCACTGGCCAGTCTTAAAAAAATAATGGCAATTAAAGGAAACAGCAGGCTTGTAGCTCTAATGCCCTTATTGATTTGCGTATTTTTAGCCAAGGTAGAGCTGAGTTTTTTTACAACTCGTTTTTTAATCAGCGCAACATAAATCCAATAAGCCACACAGTAGCAGCTTACTAATGTGACAAGTTGCACATACGTTGCCTGATCAAACAAAGCGGACTCAACTATGAGCTTGCCTTGATTGAAATAACCGAGTAGTAATTCAGGCATTAAACTTGGCTCCGCAGTCAGTTATTGAATTCAGTATTGATGTTATATGGTATGCCATGAGTTATTTCCTTGGTAGTCCATTAGATGGTAATCAAAAACACATCGGTTTGCTCACGACGACGAGCTTGTATTTCATCCGGTGTTTCAATGACCACTTTCTCGTCTGCTACAATCTTAAATAATGGCTGGCCTTTTTTAATGATGGTGCCATCTTCATTGATCAGCACTTTTTCGATTGTCCCTGCAAACGGCGCATTTACTTTGTTGAACATCTTCATAACTTCAACAATGTACAGAGGCTGGCCAGCTTCAAAGTGATCGCCTTCTTGAATAAACGCTGGCATTCCCGGTGCTTCACAACTGTAAAACATGCCACCAGAAGCGGCTAATATTTCATCGCCTTTTGCTGTTGGCGGTGGCACAAGTACCTTCATCATATTCTTTTGTAAGGTTTCATCAAACAATGCATCTGGAATATAGATGCTGAGGTCTTCATTAACATCTAACGCGTAAAAGTTGGTTTCGTTGGCGATGTACGGCAGGAGGGTAAAAATCTCAACGCCAGCTTGGTATCCTAGGTGTGCTGCTTGTACATGATGCCAGATGTCACCGTGAAACCCTTCTGGTGCTGGGCCATTAATAATTTCACTTAATTCAATATAGTCTAGGTCTTCATGACCGTGCTCGGCTAATTGGGTTTCTAGTGAATCATAGAAGCTTAAAGCATCTTGGAGTACGTCATTATCATGATCCCATATCATGGTTGCTGCTGGGTCTTTGATCATTAAAGTTCATGTTCAAGAAATGGTAGGTGTCGGCTAAAATGCGAATAGGGTTTTCAAGCCACATGACTTGATTGTCCGGTTGAATGGCAAAATTATGCTGTTGAATGCTCAGCCATCCAGAAAGCACATGAGGTTCAGCAAGTAGACGTTCAATCGGGCGTGTCAATAATAACTGTTTACGTACTAGAATTTTTTGTAAGCTTACTCTTTCGTCAGCGTCTTTTATTTCAGCGTCTTTTATTTCAGCTAATTTTTTTGCACAAATTTGTTGATATGCATAGGGCACATCAAGGTCATTGCTTTGATCTTTTAATAAGCCAACCGCAGTCAAGTAAGGCACAATAAATTTAGTGGTTGGGCGGGCATTGATATTGTTGCCAATAAACCAATTTACTAGGCCATAGTGGAACGCTAGGTTGGTGGATAAATCTTTGCCTAGTAAAACCGTGCTGCGCAATAGTTCTGCCATGGCATCGTATGTGCCTAAGCGGTTTTCACCTACGGTTAATAACAAGGCGATGTTTGAGTCATAGGCGCCTGCTAGGTGGTACTTCATGAATACGTCAGTATCAGGGTTGTGTAGGCTGATACCTTGGTCGTCGCGAATTTCACCTTTTTGTGCGTCACTCCAGTATTCAATGACGCCACCAGCATGGGGCGCTAACGCTTGGTTAGTGGCATTTAAGCGGGCTTCAACAGATGCATTATGACGTAATACACGAGTGGGTTTTGGTAAGCGTGAACCATGAGCGGCTAAAAGCACCATCGCTTCAACTAGACTTTCGACAACAAAGTATTCGTTTGCGTTATCTGGATTGGTGAATTTTAAGCTGTAGCACAGTTCGGTGACGCGATGCTCAACTTGGATGCGGGTGTTCATTTCCATAAAGAAATGTTTGTCGCGATCCACAATGCATTCGAAGGTTGAAACGCTGTCTAGTCCAACAGCCTGTGCAAAGCGTTCGGCTTCTTCTTCCATTTTTTGCAGAGTTTTAATATCTTGATTTAAAACGACTACTTCACTATCACGACCTTCTTTTACCGCTGAGGTGAGTGCGTTTTCTAGGTCTTCGGTAATGACGGAGACTTCTAATAGCTTTTGCTCGTGCATTTGCAAAGAGCAATCACGGCCACCTAAAGCCAAAGCCCAATCGCCATTACCAATGACTTGGATTTCTTGGTGGCGGGTGGTTTCAATGTTTAGCTCGATTAAAATATTTTTATTATCACCCTTACCCGTGGCTTTTACTTCGTTAAGAATCTCTAATACTAACGAAGGCGCAAGCTTAGCCACTTGATCAAGCTGTGCCGCTAAATCACCTTCAAATGAAGCTGGATTTGGTAAAATACGCTGGCCTTTACCGCCGCCGCCGCCAATGCACTTGAGGCGCACGCGATTCGCTGGGTACTGCTTACCAATTTCGATTACTTGCTGTGCAATAGTGGCTTGCAGCTCTTCAATCGAATATAAATCAACGCCCTTGTTATAGCTTGCGGTCAGTACGACATCGGCCTTGTCTTCTAAGGTTTTGCATGCATCAAATTTTATTTGGTCTAATGATAGCTTTTCTTTTTTAACCAAGGCTAATAATGCTTTTTCATCTTTGTATTTTTTAAGTAACGTGAGTGCTGTCGCGTTATCTAAACCAGGCGTGACACTTACGCCTACTTTTAGCGCGGTCCGTTTGGCTTCGTCTTTAAGGCCTGCATCGTGAACGGTTTTAGAGCAGGGGCCGATAAAATTTAAACCGGCCTTTTCCATGGCGCTTACCATGGATTCATCTTCGGCCATAAAGCCATAACCCGTAAAAATACTGTTGTAGTGATTGTCTTTGGCTATTTTAATAATTTGTTGAATACGAATATTTCGTTCGTTTTTATCTGCGCCAGTATAGTCAGGTACGCGGTGAACACGGCTTGGATCGGTTAGCTGGCGTAGTTCTGGTGCTAAAGCGTTTTGGTATACGATGCTGTCTTTTTCAGACAACAAAATACCGTAATGCTCAATGCCCATTTCGGTAAAGACATCCATCGCTTCAATACGAATGGGGCCTCGGCAAATAATTAAAGGGCGAATATTTGAACAGTTAAAAGATTGCGCCCATTCGCTAAAGGCATTTCCTAATTGACGGTCTTTATGAATCAATGGGTTATTTAAATAATGTTCGTTTGACATATTATTTCGCGAGCTAGCTCGCGCCTACAAATTTATTTATATACAAGAGAACAAACCGCGTCTCTAAATGGTCATCTATTATTGTGGAATCGCGCGCAAGCGCCTTCCCACAAGTTAGTCGGCTTAGAAAAACTCTCGCTGAACGGCGTTAAACGGCTCCGGTGTGTAATGCCTTAAATGAAACGCCATGTTTTCTCCCAACACTTTGCGTAAGTCACTTGGCATAACAATTTGTGAAATACTGCCAAGGCTTAATGCTTCGTTAGGGTTCATTAGTTCAGCTTCGTAACGCTTACCGAGTAGAGTTTCTTGTTCTTTGCCCCATTGCGCGTTTTGTTCGCCCGATTTGACGGCACCACGGATGGCACGTAATTCATTTTTATAAACAAATTCCACACCAGCAGGGCCCATTACGGCAGCACGGGTAGTGGGCAGTGCGATGACAAAGTCAGCACCCGTTGGGTAGTTGTTGTAAGAGGCATAGGCGCCGCCAAACGCATTACGAATAATTAATAAAAAGCGCGGTGTGCGTAAATCTATAATCGCATCCAGCATGGCGCGGCCTGCTTGCACAATCCCTAGTGATTCTTGTTCTTTTCCCGGTAGGAAGCCAGTGGTGTCTTCCATGAAAATAACAGGGATATTGTAAAGATTACAAAAACGAATGAAGCGTGCGTTTTTATAGGCTGCGGCAATATCAATTTGACCAGAGGCCACAGATGAATTGTTTGCCACAAAGCCAATCACATTACCGCCCATTCGGCCAAGTGCACAAATGGTGTTACGCGCGCGGTCTGGTTGTACTTCCATAAAGTCGCCATGATCACACAATTGCTGAATGATAATGCTGACATCCAATGGAGTATTAAAACCGCTTGGGCTGTTGAAGGCTTTTTTCAACAGAATATCGATGTCCCATGTTTTACGATCAATGGGGTCAGAGGTTTCTTGGTAAGGTGCAAACTCGCTGTTGTTATCGGGTAGGTAGTTTAATAAACGTTTTACTTTTTTAAGTGCCGCTACTTCGTCTTTTACGACAAAATCGGTGACGCCACTTTGGCTGTGTACACCTGGCCCACCTAACTCGTCAGGGGTGACGTCTTCACCTAATACGCTCTTAACAACACCGGTGCCGGTTAAACCAAAAAACGTATCGTTAGGTTGAATCATAAAGCTGCCTTGGCGCGGTAAATACGAACCGCCACCCGCGTTAAAACCAAACATACACATAATTGAAGGGACCACGCCCGAAATTTTACGCAGTGCCGTAAACGCTTCAGCATAACCATCAAGGCCACCAACACCGGCAGGCACATAAGCACCGGCGCTGTCGTTTAAACCCACTAATGGGATACGGCGTTTACCGGCTAGCTCAAATAAGCGAGCGAGCTTTTTACCGTTGGTGGCATCCATCGAGCCCGCACGAATGGTGAAGTCATGGCCGTATAGAGCAACATCGCGGCCGTTAATTTTGACCACAGCGGTGACAATGCCTGCACCGTCTAAGTTTTTACCCCAGTTTTGAAACAGAACTTGTGGGTCTTCGTCGGTTAAAACTGAAATACGCTCCCAAATGGTCATGCGGTTTTTACTGTGCTGTCGGGTGATGGCATCGACACCGGGAGCGGTTTTTGGACGGTTAATTAGGTCGTAGCCTTTCTTTAGGCTCTCTTCATATAGGCCCGGTTCATAGCTGGCTTGGCCTGGAATACTAAACTCCACTTCCTGAGCATTAGCGAACGGGTTAGTTAGTGTGGCTGTGGTGGGTTTTGTCATGTGGCGGTATCACCTAAAAATGGGCTGACAAACAGGTAAAACTCGATTGGAATAATCCATACTGTGTTCGAGCGGGGCCGGTTCGTCAATTATGGTTCTTATAAATTGGCATGGATCATATAAGGGAATGTCTAGTAAGTGAATAGCTCAATCTCCCTTCTAAATTAGCATAAATGTTCCTCTACTCGCTTAATATAAGGGTTTAACTCTAGTATTAGAGTAAATGGCTCACAAAAAAGTTAAATATAAATAGACATTATCGCTCACTCTAGTCACCTATATGCCCTAAAGAAATAGACATAAATCATCACAATTGATTGTGTACAGTGAAAAATGACAAAGATATAAGCTCATAAAATGATGAGTGAGGGTTGGAAGTGATGGGAACTAAAACATTTAAGACAAGATTAACGTAAGAGTGTTTAGGACAAGACCGTCGTTAATTATCAGGTGTATAAATATAAGATTGGCCCGCTAACTGATCTAGTGAGCCTTTTAATTATGTTTGAATGTGACTGAGTTAGCTGTTACCTGCATTGGGCAGTAACTTGTTGGAAGGTTGTTCAATAGAGGCTTTTGCATGTTGGCCTGATTTTAACTGAGCATCAGATGATAGTTGCCATGTTAGTCCGGCAGCGAAGATAACGCCGCAAGCTATAATAAGTTGTAATTTAATCATGAACGCCTCAGCTACCAAATGGTGTGGTTTCAGCATACGGCGTGTATCGAGTAAAACTCAATATGGGAAAAGGCAAAATAATGGGTCTAATTAGACAATATTTTGAGTGAAGGCTTGGTGTGACTAAGTTACGTCAGCAGCCTTCTCATTTATCTATTTAATTTCGCCATCTTTGTCTGATTTTGATTCATCGCAGGGATCAGCGCTTTGCGCTGTGTGGTTATCGATGATGTCATGATAATCCATATCAACATCGGCCCATTCTCGTTTTAGTTCGCTTTCAGGTACGGCTTCGTCTGTTTCTTCAGCGCGAGGGTCAAGATTGTAAGCTTCTGGTGTGGTCATGCCAGCAACGGCTTGGAACTCTTCGTTGTTTTGTGCCATGGCGGGTAGTACATGGGATTTACGACGAGCAATCAAAATAACGCAAAAGAGTGTAAAGCTGCCGCCCATAAATACAAACAAATATTGATGACCAAAAATGCTCATAAAAGCAGACGCAATAGGGGCACCGATGGCTGAACTCATGCCATAGGTAATAAGCATGGCGCTGCCAATATCAACAAAGTCAGAGCTATCTGCATTGTCGTTGGCATGGGCTAAACAGATTGCGTACATGGTCATGCTGAAGGCGCCCCACATAAATGCCAGTGCAGTTGAGGTGGTGCCAGCATAGGCATCTTGAAACGATGCAATGAAGGTAATAAAGGAAATAATCGCTCCGGCCAATGCGATGAAAATTAAAATTAAGCGTCGGTCAAATTTGTCGGAAAATCGGCCCAGTGGAATTTGGAACAATGCACCACCAAATACCACGGCCGACATGAAATTCGCTAACTGAAATGTAGTGAAGCCGCTGTCATTTGCATAAATGGGGGCCAATGCCCAAAACGAACCAGTGATGAGGCCCGTGAAAATGGAGCCGATTATGCCAATGTGAGAGTGCCTCCAAACTTTGGCGAAATCGACGCTCACTTTTTTAATGGGGGTTGGTGCCAGTGATAGCGTCAAAGATACAGGAATCACTGAGAGCGATAGGAAAATCCCCGCCAAAGCAAACAGCAGTAATGTGTCTACATTGCCTAAATTTAATAGTTGTTGGGCAAGGGTAATCATGACTAAGTTCATCATGGCGTAAAATGAGAGGATCGCCCCACGATTTTTTGAAGCGGCGCGTTCGTTTAGCCAGCTTTCAATGATCATATAAATACCTGCGACCATGGCTCCGATCATAAAGCGAAGGAGCATCCATCCAATAAAGCTTTGACTCCAAGCAAAAAGTAAAATAAATACGGTATAACCTGAAGCAAGCACGGCAAAAGTACGAATATGACCGACTCGTTTTAATACAAAAGGCGTCATTAGGCAGCCAGCAACAAACCCGACAAAATAACTTGAGCCAGTTAAACCCACTTGAAAATCAGAAAACCCTAATTGATTTGCATAAATCGGTAATAACGTTAGCAGTAAACCGTGACCCAGCAGGACAAAGGCGTCAGAAATTAGCAGTGCTGCAAGCGGGGTAAGAGAACGAATCATGAAGTACCAGGCAGTCTTAAGAAATGAATCACGTGGGCTTAGTATAAGGCAGACACAGCAGAGATCCAGAAAATTGAGCAATTGAATGACGGGTTTTTATACACAATAGTGGCGTTATATATAAATGAGTGAGATCAACGTAAACTTTACCTCAATTTTCAGAGGTCTAGTCAATAATATGATTGAGGGCAGTCAGGGTTTTACATTCGGCAGAGAGGTCGCCTGCCTGTGAGTATATAAAAAACCTTCAGTCAGTTGCTAATTTTTTGTATTAGGGGGCTTACCGATTTATTGATGATATTAATTTCATCATCACAAGGTGTCGCACTGGCCATTATCATTCACGAGGTGTTAAGTTTGAGTATAAAAGTGTTTATCCACGAATTTTGGCTGTTTGGGTTAAAGCAAGCATATGCCAGTATATTTGGTGGTTTTTTATTAGCTGTAATGATTATTACGAGCGTTTGGTATCCTTTAGAAAGTATCCATCGTTATGACTTTATCTTTTTATCGGCGATTGCGTTTCAAGTATTTTTGTTGGTTTTTAAACTTGAAACAATAAGAGAGTCATTTGTGATTATCGTGTTTCATATCGTGGCAACGATAATGGAGCTCTTTAAAACATCAGATTCCATTGGTTCATGGCTTTACCCAGAGGAATATTTCTTTGGTATTGGCAATGTGCCGCTCTTCACTGGTTTTATGTATAGCGCAGTGGGCAGTTATATTGCGCGTACTTGGCGAATATTTGAGTTTGAATATTCATATTATCCACCAAAGATAGCCAGTATTATTTTGGTCAGCTTAATATATATAAACTTTTTTACGCATCATTATATTTGGGACTTTAGATGGATTCTGTTGGGTTTCACTGTGTTATTGTTCTACCGAACCACTGTTTATTATAAAATTATACAGACACACCGTAGGATGCCTATTTTACTTGGCTGGTTTCTTGTTGCCTTGTTTATTTGGTTTGCTGAAAATATTGCAACGTATACCAATATTTGGATTTACCCTAATCAAGCGACTCAGTGGCATATGGTTCCAATAGAAAAGCTGAGTTCATGGTTTTTGCTTATGCTGTTAAGTTTCGTATTGGTGTCATTAATAAATAATGTTGTGCCTCCTAACGCTAATAAAAATGTGAATTGATATTATGTTAAATGGTTGTCATGACATGGTGATAAAAAGGATGCGTTTATGAATTTTAATTTCTTGATCATAGCGGGCTCGCTTAATTTTTTAGCAGCGGCTTTGCATGTTGGTGTGGTTATTGGCGGCCCAAGTTGGTATCGATTTTTTGGTGCAGGGGAGTCAATGGCTACAATGGCAGAAAGTGGCTCAATGAAACCAACCGTTATAACGCTTGGTATTACGGTTGTGTTAGCGGTTTGGGGGTGTTATGCATGGTCGAGTGCAGGGTTATTACCGCGAATGCCTTTCGTCTCGTTTGTGTTACCTGCGGTTACGGCTATTTATTTATGCCGAGGCATAGGAGGCATAATTGCTCCATTTATAACAAATCACCCTCAAGTAAAACAAAATAGCACAACTTTTTGGATTTGGAGCTCTATTATTTGTTTGGTGATTGGTTTTGTTCATTTAATGGGGCTTATTGTTTGATGGGCTGCGTCATAAAATTTATGTTTGTTCGTTATATTTAAATTTTAGCGTAACCTTTAAACATCGATGCAATAAATTGGGTTGGATATAATTAATGGCTAGCCCAATAAATAGAAGTATTTTGATCTGAATGATTATAATTAATATAGTTCATAACGGATCCCCTCAAGCTGACAAACCATATTTTGATCAGCTTGAGGTCAATTAAGTGACGATCAATATTGATTATTCATCCGCTGTATAACTTTCATATAGCTCTGTAAATAATGTAGTTGCGGCACCATGGCCTAAAGAATTAGACGCATCATCTAACTCACCTTCAATTAATACGGGTCTAGGATTTTGGCCTGTATATTTAAGAGCACTTTCTATGTTTTCAACTGGGCTATGAAAACCAATTGCTACCAACATCGCAGTTGTTGCAGCTAACCGGGCGCCTTTACTATCACCAACTGACTCATCATGAAATGATACTACTTGAGTGAATCCTGACGCTTGTGCTGCCTCAGTGGCTTCATGCGCACCTGTATACGGGTGCGCATCTCCTAGTAATGCATCCCAAACCATAAGAACTTCTGATGGTGACCCCGACATATGGCCAGCTAAGGGTTCCGTCGTATTGGTGACTTTTTCGGTAGAAATACTGGCTTCTTGCCAGCTGACCACAGGGATAGCATCGTCTTCACTCACTCCTAGGGTTTCATCTGCTAAAGCCCCTAAACCATGTAAGCCTTGTCTGCCAACTAAATCACCAGATGTTCTTACACGCTCATTACTTTTATTTGGACCAACAACCTTTGAATCGCCGAGTGCCTTCATTTTATCTACATTTTCAGTGGATAAACCTGAGATATTATTTTGTAAAATACTCCTTAATTCATCTGCACTGCTTTCTGATCTACCTTCTACGCCAGTGGTTGCACCTGTATCTGCAAGCAAGGCGCCAATATCACCCATCAATGCAACAAGTGATATACGATCGGTTGCGGTATCCGTACCCGCTACAAGTCTATCTAATGTATTACCTAAATCTTGAATGGTTTTTCCACTCATCAACCCTTGGTTTCCTAATATTCTTGTACCTAATGTTTGTTGTAACGTTGTATCTAAGCCCGCATATAATGTTTGAAGTACTACGGCCGCTGACGATAGCTCATGTTTAAGAGTATCAGACGGGTTGTAAAACATGCCTCGAGCTGCGGTTGTTGCCTCAAGTGTTAATGCTCTAGTCTCTGTGTTTATCCCTGACTTTGAAGACGGTGAGACAAAGCTTAATGACCGATGTTCAGGTGTCGAGCCGTTTGCTAAATTGGGTTGTGGATTTGAAGCTCTTAAATTAGCTTGGTTATTTCCCCCTTGAATGGGTGGTTGAATTTGAGCAGTAGAGCCACCTGTAACAGAGCCTGGACCTGGCATATTGAATTCCTCATAATATTTGTTTTTTTAGTACTATTATTGTCTACACGCGCAAAAAAGATTGCATGGTAGGCGCTTTATTTTGATCAGTATCACAAGCTGAGTCTGTCAGGGACTCCAGTTCATTTAACGTATCAACATAATTGATGATAATATTTTCAAAAAGTGTTTTATCTAATCGTGAAATTTCTTCTCGATAATTCAATACAAGGCAATTATTGGCTTTATCAATTGCGAGCGTGGCGCCTTTCGTATTTTCGAGAAATAAATTATGTTCAAGAGCTCGTTGTAATAAAACATTTGATGATGAATGGAGCTGGCATAGGACACCATATAGGTATACAAATGGATCATTCTCATAAGATGAAATACGAACTTCAGTACCACAGTCATGTTGAATAAAATAATGGCCATTTTCATTAAAATGTATGCCATTTGTGGTTTGTAATATATTCTCAAGCCATAGTTTTACAGTTTGTTTTTTGTTCGACAAGTTAAGGTCCTTATGATGGATATTTACCATGTAAAATACTGATAAAAGTAAATTTCATATTTATAGAAGAGACTGATTTTCATAAGTGATTATTGGGTCTGGTCTTTAAAATATGATTAGTTACTTTATTTTGTAATTAGATCGCATTAACCATAGGTGACACGGATACAAATAAAGTTTCATAAATAAATATAATTAATGTGTAATCTAGTTTTGAGTGTATTTATGGCCTAAGACAAGTGATATTGTCGATTTGCAGCTGCTTTAAGGTGAGGCTGACTTCGGTTTAACTATATTTTATTATTGTATAAGTGCTTTAGTGGTTGGCGGTTGTGTATCGATAAATATATAAAAGTTGCGATTGTTAATATCATTAACGACATATAGCAGGCTTTTATTACGAGTAAGTTGGGGTGGTAAAATGGAACGCGTTCTTATAAGTGCTTGCCTATTGGGCAATAAAGTCCGTTATGACGGCAATGCATTATCCGTTTCTATCAATATTTTTGATGAGTGGATCGCGGAAGGCCGAGTAGTATCAGTGTGCCCTGAAGTTGATGCTGGTATGAGTATACCCAGAGCATCAGCAGAAATATTAAAAGGGGATGGTCATGCGGTTTGGAAAAGTACCGCTTCAGTTGTAGAGAGTACAGGCACAGATGTAACTGAATATTTTAAAAAAGGAGCTGAAATAGCCTTAGCATTATGTCAAAAACATAACATCAAAGTGGCAGTGTTGACTGATAATAGTCCATCTTGTGGCAGTACAGCCATATATGATGGTAGCTTCACAAACAAAAAACTGGATGGAGTTGGAGTGACCGCTGCATTGCTGAAAAAACATGGTATTTTGGTTTTCAATCAGCACAATGTTGTCAGTGCGAATGCTGCGTTACACGGAGAATTACTTTAATGCTTATGTGTTAGTTGTTGAGAGAATATGAATATAAAACAGTTTTCAGAAGCCGTAGATATATCTGCACACACTATCCGTTATTACGAAAAAATCGGGTTGTTAAAAAATATACGCCGGAATTCGAGTGGTCATCGAAGCTTTACACATAAAGACATTGAATGGATTCACTTTGTTAAGCGGCTTAAAGACACAGCAATGCCGCTTGAAATCATTCATGAATATGCTGACTTTAGAGCTCAGGGTGATACGACTAATGAACACCGAATGAAAATACTAGAAAGCCACGCAAAGTGCTTAAAAGATAAAATAGAACAGGAGTCAGGCCACCTTAAACGTTTAGAAGAGAAAATTGAATACTATAGACGTGTTTTGCAGGAAAATAGTTGCTTGACTTAGAGTGAACTCTAAGTAGTAAGGTTGCTGTGCGAAATAAAATTATCGACACAGGAGTCTTTATGAACAACCAACGCTTTGAATTAGGTATGAATAAACTGAATGAAATTGACGGCGAAGCTGGTCAAAAAGTCATTGAAAGTTTAGAGACGATTTCACCTGATTTAGCAAAAATGATCATCGAATTTGGGTTTGGGGAAATATATCAACGTCCAGGACTTGATTTAAAAAGCAGGGAGTTAGCAACGGTAGCGGCCTTAACGGCATTAGGCAGCTGTCAGCCACAACTCAATGTGCATATTAATGGGGCTTTGAACGTTGGTTGCCAACCGCAAGAAATCACTGAAACCATCATACAGATCGCTCTTTATGCCGGTTTCCCTGCTTGTATAAATGCTATGTTTGTTGCAAAAGAGGTGTTTATTGCACGCGGTGTGATTAACGGCTAATAAACAAGCATTGCTAAGCGAGTGTGAATCTAGAGTGTATGACACAAAAGAGTATTTTCATTGATTTCCTTCTTTTTAGTTATGGTATTTGGCCTCTTATTAGCGGCCAAATATGCTAATCTTCTAGTTTATAGTGTGACGTAATCCAACCTTATATAGACACTCTTTGGGCCAGAATACATGACCAATACGATTGATTACCAAAAAATTTTTCTTGAAATAGCATCTGAGTTTGATGATGCCGATGATTTTGGTGCCGTGGCGGCGTACATCCCTGAGCTAGGTAAAGTGGATCCTTCAAAATTGGGTATTCACCTTACAACCGTTGGTCAGCAAGAATATACATTTGGTGATGCGGATGAGAAATTTTCAATTCAAAGTATCGCAAAAGTATTATCGCTGACATTAGCTTTAAAAATTATGGGTAAAGACCTATGGGAGCGCGTAGGCGTTGAACCATCAGGCTCTGCTTTTAATTCCTTAGTACAGCTTGAGTATGAAAAAGGGATTCCGCGTAATCCGTTCATTAATGCAGGCGCTATTGTTATTTGTGATATTTTGGTAACGTGTTTAAAAAACCCAAAGCGAGAACTGCTTGAATTTATTCGTACTACATCGGGTATCAATAGCATCGATTACTCGCTAAAAATAGCGGATTCAGAGAAAAAAACAGGTTATCGGAACTATGCCCTTGGTAACTTTATGAAAAGTTTTGGTAATATTCATAACGATGTAGACGTGGTTTTGGATTTATATTTTCATTTGTGTTCTATCGAAATGACGTGTAAAGAACTGACACAAACGTTTCTTTTTCTTGCATCAGGTGGTGTAAACCCTATAACGAATGACGTTATTATTAGTCAAGAGCGGTCGAAAAGAATAAATTCAGTCATGCAGATGTGCGGTTTTTATGACGAAGCAGGTGAGTTTGCATTTAAAACCGGTTTACCGGGAAAAAGTGGCGTAGGTGGTGGTATTGTTGCCATTCATCCAGGGCAATTTTGTATTGCAGTTTGGAGCCCTAAGCTTAATGCCAACGGTAATTCTTATAAGGGCATGAGGGTACTTGAAGCGGTTACTACTAAAACGCAATCGTCTATTTTTTAATGCTGACTGGTTAAATAAAAGCACTTATAAAAGTACTAAAGATAAAGGGCATAATAATACTTAAGGAGAGCCTTTTGTGAATATCCAGCGATATCATCATATGCCCACCGAACAAATGATGGCCTTGCTTTTAACAGCAGACCCAGATAAATCGGAAGTATTGTCATACTTACGTCACTCAATTATCTTAGTGTGTAGTGATGACCAATTGTGCATTGGCATTGCAGTACTGAGTACATTGAAAAATACATTTGAGCTTAAAAATATTGTCGTTGCTGATCACCATCAAGGAAAGGGTATTGCTAAGCAAATAATTGCGGATGTAAAACGAATTGCAAAAGAACTTGGGGCTAAGCGTATAGAGGTTGGGACGGGTAATTCAAGTCTGTCGCAATTAGCGCTTTATCAAAAATGCGGCTTTAGAATGGATCATATTGAACCTGATTTTTTTAAGCCATACCCAGAACCTATTTATGAAAATGGAATACGTTGCCTTGATAAGGTCTGGTTATCGGCCGAGCTTTAATAACATTCGATTAACAATGATGATGTTTAAATGTGAGTAAACAATACATCTGTTTAATAACGAGTCAATAATAAAGGACGATTATGCGAATTTTAACGAACATATGTTCAGATGACTTACAAAAAAGCAAAGCATTTTATGTTGAACTGCTTGGATTCACCGTTAAATATGATAGTGATTGGTATGTACAGTTATGTTCACCTGAAGACTCCGAAATTGAATATGGCATTATTCAACGTGATCATGAACTTGTGCCTAAAGAATACCAAACTTCACCAACGGGTATGTATGTTACGTTTGTTGTTGATAATGTTGATACCATTTATGAAAAAGCACTCAAAATGGGATTAACCATCATACAAGCCCCTAAAAATGAATTTTATGGTCAGCGCCGTTTTTTAGCCAAAGACCCTAATGGTTGCCTCGTAGACATCTGTTCCCCGTGGGAGGCTTAAGTCATTTCTATGGGTGACACTGTCTTAATACAACATAAAAATTGGACTGCGCTTTTACGTCTTGTTAATTGTAAAATAATAGCTATTTTATTATTTCTAGCGTGTTTATTACTAACGGCTAGTACCACGGGTGATGAATTATCACAGGTGATTCGTGGTACAAGCAGTGATGATGAATTATATGGTACATCATTAGGCGATGAGATTTATGGCGGAAAAGGGGACGATACTATATACGGCGGTGCTGGTGCTGATATCTTATATGGCGGTTTAGGTGCGGATCAATTTATGATTGATGCTGCTGATTTAAACACAGTGGATACCATAAAGGATTTTAATCCCGATGAAGGCGATAGCATTGTTTTGAATTTTCGTAGCGCTTCTATTAAAGACATGCGGATTCCTAAAGAATTAGGCCCCGAGAGCGTCAAATTGGATAAAAACGGAAAGCTAAAAATACTCATGAGTAGCCAACAATGGCTAACGCTTATTCATCTGCAAGATGCCAACCTGTATTTTGAAGTTGAGAATGAGTCAAATTTCATTCGCTTTGTGTTAAAAAAAGATTTTTAAGCTACCAGCCTTCAATGCTTATATGAACCATCATAACCTTTTATTTTGAAGATTCCATTCTCTCAATTTCTTCACGAATTGCTTCAGCCTCACTTGTAATCAACGAGTAGGCTTTAATATCACCGTTTCTTTGTGCATTCATGGCTTGTTCTAGCTTTGTCATATAGGCTTTTTTTAGCTTTTTAACGGGATCTTGCTTGAATAATGAAAACATTTGATGGCCTTTAATGATGAGTTTTATGCTTTTACGTCGCTATTTACGTTTTAGATTCACGACTGTTAGTCTTAATTGGCATATTAGCGATACTTACGGATGCTCTAAATGAACCAAATCTGCTAGATAGCCGTAATAACGGCAGACATGAAATCATCATAGCCCATGGTTTAAGAGATGTTTATGAATAAAGCCGTTTATTGGTTCACACAGGATCTGCGCTTAAGCGATAACAAATTGCTCAATGCGCTATTGGGCTCAAGCAAACACATGGCATTTGTTTATGTGATCGACCCAACTTGGTTTGAGCCGCGTAACTATCAGCATAAGTCCATTGGTCTACAGCGTTGGTTATTTTTATGTCAATCTCTAAGGGATCTTAATCAACAGCTTATCAATAAGGGTCATCACTTATGGCTACTTGAAGGTGACCCCAGTGAACAAATACAGAATGTCATTCAACGCAATAATATTGACTGCCTAGGTGTCGCAAACCAAGTGGGCTGGTATGAGCAACAAGCGGTACGCAAAATTCGTCATGGCTGTCCTAGTCTTGATGTGCAATCACAATGGCACACTACGCTGTTTAATGAAGATTCGATGATGGATGATATGCCCATGTCATCGTTTTCTCGGTTTAGGCAGTATGTTGAAACAACACGATATACCCGTTGTTGAAACAATAAAATGTGGACCAATATCATGGCCAGCAATAATAACAGATAGTTTAGTTGATCAGATCCCGCTGAATTTTGAACAAAGACTTAATCAATATACACAACGGTTTAAATTCAATAACAATAAAGAGGTGCAGGCTAATACCTTTTTCGGTGGTGAACATAACGCGATTAGGCATTTGCATGATTACTTTAGTACCGATGCGGCTATGCGCTATAAACAGACTCGTAATGCATTAGACGGTTGGGCATCATCTACAAAATTGAGTCCTTACTTAGCTTTGGGGAACCTCTGCCCACGGAAAATTTGGCAGTATTTAAAGCGCTACGAAGCACAAAACGGTAAAAACGAATCAACCTATTGGATTGGGTTTGAATTATTGTGGCGCGAGTATTTTCAATGGTTATTGCTGCAAAAAAGTCGTCAGTTTTTTATGTTTCAAGGGCATGCTAACGAAAAACCATTAACCAGTTATTACAGCGAACGATTTACTAAATGGTGCCAAGGTAGTACGCCTTATCCGTTGGTGAATGCTTGTATGCGTCAATTAAATGCAACGGGGTATATATCAAATCGTGGCAGACAAATTGTAGCCAGTTGTTTGGTTAATGAACTATCCGTTGATTGGCGTTTTGGCGCGGCCTATTTTCAGCAACAACTCATTGATTATGACGTGGCATCAAACTGGGGGAATTGGCAATACATTGCGGGCGTGGGTGTTGACCCAAGAGGTGGTCGCCATTTTAATTTAAATAAACAAACTCAAATGTATGACCCTAATGGTGACTTTGTAAAAAAATGGGGCGGACAAAATACCGTGCCGATTGATTCTGTAGACGCAGCCGATTGGCCTATATTATGAAAAACAAAGCTAACTTGCCCTCAAAAATTTGTGTGGTCTGTGAACGCCCTTTTAATTGGCGTAAAAAATGGGCTCGTGACTGGCAACAAGTAAAATATTGCTCAAAACGATGTGCAGGGCAAAGGGCTATTATTCGACCACATCAACATCACAGCGACCCTATCAATCTATGAAATCATCCTATCAAACGCTTCGATTAATCTTGGGTGACCAACTTAATGCTCAGCATTCTTGGTTTCAATCAAAAGAGGGAGATGTACTTTATGTCATAGCCGAGTTACATCAAGAAGCCCGCTATGTACCGCACCATATACAAAAAATCAGTGCGTTTTTTTGTGCAATGGGTCAGTTTGCAAACGCACTGCGTCAGGCGGGTCATAATGTTGAGTATTTAGATTTGGATCAAACTCAGCCATACGCCTCTTTACCAGACTTAATTGAGTCTATGGTCATTCAATATGGGATTACACAATTTGAATACCAATTACCGGATGAATACCGGTTACGAGAGCAATTGGCATCCTTCTGCTCACAGCAGTCAATAGAATGCACAGTTTATGAAACCGAACACTTTTATTTAAACGAACAAACATGCCAAGGGGACTTTACCCGCGGCAAACGCCATAGAATGGAAGCGTTTTATCGTAAGATGCGTAAGCGCTTTAATATTTTGATGGATGGAGATCAGCCTGTAGGAGGGCAATGGAACTTTGATGCTGACAACCGTAATAAACTAAAACCCAATGATTTTGCAAGTGTGCCTAAGCCTCTGATGTTTGCAAATGATGTCAGTGATATTGTTGCTCGTATTAAGCGCCACGGCATTAAAACCATCGGTGTTGAGACATCTGATTTGTTATGGCCAGTGAATCGTCAGCAATCTATCGAATTACTCGCATTTTTTTGCAAAGAATGTTTGCCACGTTTTGGTCAGTTTCAAGATGCAATGACCGGGTTGCTGGATCAAAACCAAGGCAAAGAGGGCGAACAAAAACAGTGGAGCTTATTCCATTCTCGATTGTCATTTGCATTAAACAGTAAAATGATTACCCCTATGTACGTCATACAATATGCAATTTCTCATTATGAGAAAAATAAACAAATCATTACGCTTGCTCAAATCGAAGGCTTTGTACGTCAAATACTCGGTTGGCGTGAATTTGTGCGTGGTGTGTATTGGGCCAATATGCCTGAATACGCGTCGCTTAATGCGTTATCAGCTGAACGCAACTTACCAATCTGGTTTTGGAATGGTAAAACTCATATGAACTGCCTTAAACATGCAATTACGCAATCATTAGAATTTGCTTATGCGCATCATATTCAGCGTTTAATGATCACGGGTAACTTTTGTTTGTTAGCGGGCATTGAACCAAATCAAGTCGATGAGTGGTATTTAGGTATTTATATTGATGCGATCGAATGGGTTGAAATGCCGAATACTCGAGGCATGAGCCAGTTTGCAGATGGCGGTATTGTGGGCTCTAAAGCCTATGCAGCAAGTGGTAATTATGTAAAAAAAATGAGCGATTATTGTGGCGATTGCCGATATAACGTTACGCAAGTCACCGGTGCATCAGCCTGCCCATTAAATTCAATGTACTGGCGATTCATGCAGGCCCATCACGATGATTTTGCTTCAAACCCAAGAAACAAAATGGTGTATGCCAATTGGTTGAAAAAAGACGCTTCACAACGTGATGCTATTTTAGATCATGCCAATACATGTCTTAGCAATCTCGAAAACCTCTGATAAAAGCAATTCTGCTCTAAGAGTTAATTATTCGATGATCACACGTAGACGGCTAATAATGGCGCTACTTTAGGCCATAAGAGCGATCAACTTTATTCGATTTATCATTTTAAGTGGCGGGATTTTTTCTAATTGTACCTGTATTATGGATTCTTTATATGCGGTGTTATTTGACTGCCTTATTATGCGGGATTTTTAGGATTTAAATGAACTCTCACTCTAAAACAACAATATTGCTTTGTGCTTTCAGTTTATCTTTGTGCAAAACGGTCTTTGCTGATCAAAGTACATCTCCACTTACAGTGCTTCCCAGTGTGACAGATTACACGAATGGTGATGGCTGGTCTGGCGGGGTTGGTTTTCAAATTAGAAACGGCTGCGGTCTATCGTGGTGCTAAGCATTATCAGATGTCTTTGAAACCAGAAGGCGCTGTACAGTGGCGAAAAGGGGATCATGTTCTTTTCTGGGAAGGGTTTGATATTAACTATACCGAGCTTGGTTTACGTAGCCTTATTCAAACGAAGTGGCTGATGGAGGTAGGTGCACGTCATGAAATCGTGATTCCCTCTAGCCGAAGTGAACAGGCGGATATTATTAATTTGCCGCATCGAGGCTCGCATATATTGGGCTTTGTTGATACTAAACATGGGATAGATGATCGCTGGGGAAACTGGGTGTCGGCTCGATTGTTAATGGGATCAAATCTATACGGTTGGCAAGCTAAAGTATCAGTTGGGCACGCTTTCTCTGGTCATACGGATAACACAGGCACCGATATCGTGATGTTCTCGACGTTCGCAGACAAAAATAATATCAATAATTATTTTGGCGTCTCAACGTCAGACGGCGTTGCCTCTGGATTAACCCCTATTGATTTAGACGGTGGCTACCGTTCGTCTGGGCTCACAATCACGTATCGTGACAATATGAGCGCGCGTATACAAGTAACCGCAAAGGCGGGTATCGAATATTATAGTGATGAGATTAGTAAGAGTGATCTTGTGGGTAGTGATACAGAAACCCATGCTGAATTATCCGTTATTTGGGTTTTTCAGTAAGTGCATTACGCTATTTGAATTGAAGTGTTTAAATTAATAATTCCCCCTCTACTGACACTCGTTGTCAGTGGTGTTTTATATACTGTTTCTACTGAATAACTCAGTACACAACAGGGAACAAAACAATGGCAATTTTAGAATTAGTAACGTTTAAGTTGGCACAGGGTATTACCGAGCAAGATTTTTTAGTTGAAAATGAGCACTTAAACACTTGGGTGAAAACACAACCGGGTTTTGAGTATCGCGCACTAGCAAAAGCAGAAGATGGCAGTTGGACCGATACCGTGTTCTGGCAAGATATGGCATCGGCCAAGGCGGCTCAAGAAAATTTTGGTCAAATAAAAAGTTTAGAAGGCATGCTGAAGATGCTCGACATGGAAAGCGTTAAAGTGGACCATCAGCAAATACATACGATGCAAGCACCCGCTTAGTCAGCGCTGAATGTTACGGAGGCGTAAATTATGCGTAAGTCAGAACGCCTATTTCAATTGGTTAACTTACTGCGTGGCCGCCGTACCGCCATCACCGCTGAACAATTAAGTGATGTAATGGAGGTCTCGGTAAGAACCATTTACCGAGACATTCAAGCATTGACCTCATCGGGTGTACCAGTCGATGGGGAAGCCGGTATCGGTTATATGCTAAAGCCGGGTTACCAGCTACCGCCATTGATGTTCAACTTCGATGAAGTACAGGCCTTATTGTTAGGTGCGCGTATGGTAGAAGCCTGGACAGACCCCGAACTGGCAGCCGGTGCTCAGCGAGCGGTGCAAAAGATTCGAGCGGTATTGCCTGAACCGTTATTGATGGAAGCCGATCGTCAAACGTATCGTGTGCCAGCATTAACACCGCAACAGCAATTAGGTGATACCCATCGCGCCATCCGCCGTGCATGTGAGCAACAACAGATTATTGACCTGCAATACGAAGATGTAAAAGGCGTTCAAAGTCAGCGCCGAGTTTGGCCGCTGGGCATGTTCTTTTGGGGCGAACGTTGGACGTTAGTCGCATGGTGTGAAACACGCAGTGATTATCGTAACTTTCGATTTGACCGCGCCCTAAAGATTGAACCAACAGGTGAATTTTTCCCAGCCGATACTGAGCGCAGCTTGCAGCATTATATTGCGACCATGAAAGCTAGCCACTCTTAGAAACGCTATTGGTTTTTTCTGCTTAGTCTGTGGATTATATACAGCACATTTTATTCATTATATTTGCCTGCTTATCATTGAGGGATATGTTTAATTGAGATAAAGGATTAGACCTATGCAGTCTAATTCTTATTTTTTTATCCCATTAAATGAAAGTCGGTTGTTTTAGTTTACATATAGTGAAAAATCAGCCGATAAGGTTTAGAACATGTGGTGTATTGACGGATATTAACTATTGTTAGGTAAAGCCGCAGATGGAATTGTTACTGGCATGATGAAAAGGAATAATCGTGGAATTCATAGACAAACTACTTGATGGTAGTTTCATGCCTCATGGTCACTGCCTTCTTTGGCGTCCAGACCTTCTATTTTTACATGTGGGCGGTGATATCTTAACCGTGATTGCTTATGCATTGATCCCCCTAGCTTTGATTCATTTGGTGCTTAAACGAACAGACCTTGCATTCAATTGGATTTTTATTATGTTTGCCACGTTTATTTTTCTGTGTGGTATCACCCATTTCATATCGTTAATTAATATATGGCATGGTTATTACTTTATTGAAGGTATTGCGAAGTTCTCAACTGGGCTTATATCGGTAGCAACCGCTATCATGTGTTGGAAATTGATACCTAAAGCACTATCGATTCCCCAATAATGATCAATTTAGAACCAAACATGATCAATTACTTATCGCCCAGCAAGAGCTCATTAAATCCAATCAACTGTTAGAAGAGCGCGTGTTTCAGCGCACCAAAGACTTAGAACGTATTGCGCAAACAGATGCATTAACGGCCGTACTTAATCGAGGTGGTTTGGTTGATCGTTTAACGGCTGAGATAGATCGTACGACTCGGTATGAACACGGTTTAAGTCTTTTGATGATCGATCTTGATCACTTTAAAGCCGTTAATGATAATCACGGGCACCCAGCAGGTGATTCCGTATTGTCAGAAGTAGCGGCTATTTTAACGAAAGTGTGCCGCAGTAGTGATGGCATTGGTCGCTATGGTGGCGAAGAATTTTTAATTGTGTTGCCTGAGACAGCCCTTGTTGAGGCACGAGACTTGGCAGAACGGATTCGCTTAGCGATTATGCAGCATTCGTTTTGTGATTCATTGGTACTGAACTTATCTTTAACTTGTAGCATAGGCGTGGCTGAATTCGAAGCGGAGCAAACCCTTCAAGATTTACTTCAAGTGGTTGACGAAGTGCTTTACAGCGCTAAAAATTTAGGCCGTAACTGTGTGGTGGTTGCCAATGCTTAAACATAATCTGGGTGTGTTATTACAATAGCCCTGTTTGTTTTCATTAAAACCTGCCTTATTTAATTATCCTTTTTAGCCAGTTATATGAAATCAGGTTAGATATTTTTTTCAATATCTAACCTCTCTAATAAAAAGCGGCTTATTCAATTATTTGGCGGTTATATCATCCTCAACAAATACGCGAATTCTGTGATTATCTGGGTCCACGATAACAAATGTTATACCAAAAATAAGACGAGTAGGCGGTTGTATAAACTGAATACCTTGGCTGTGCCAATTATGATAAAGAGCCATTAATGTTTCTTGATTGTTCACGGCTATGGAAAGTTCTGCGCCACCACCTTTAATGTCAGAATAGGGCACTGTGTTATCTCGTTGCTTGAGCTCAAGCATCGTACTATGTTCTAAATTAAAAGATACAAAGCTAGGAGAGCGTTCAGACGCTTTACAGGTGAGTAAGTTTTCATAAAATCTTTGGCTTATTTGAATGTCTTCAACGTAAAGAATAATAGAGTCGATTGTTAGCATAAGTAATCATTATTTATAAAGAGTGAATACTTATCTTAATGTGTTGGACTGTCAGCATATGTCAGTAGTCTTAATTTAAATACCCGTTATTCGTTAATATGTTTGATATTGAGCAATTTTGATCAAGTATCTCGGCCTGATGCATTTTATTATGGTGGCACCAAGGGGAGTAATAAATATGAAAAATCGTCAAGACCGCTTCGTTGAGGTTGCCAAGTATATAGAATCTCACTTAGATGATGATTTGGATGTAGAGGCGCTTTGCCAGCTTGCTGCCATCTCTAAATATCATTTTCATAGACAGTGCTCGGCATTTTTTGGTGTGCCTGTGATTACATTTGTAAAAATGCTTAGGCTTAAAAGAGCGGCTTATCAATTGGCCTATAGAGATAGTAAAAAAATTATAGATATTGCATTAGGTAATGGTTATGACAGCCATGAGGCATTTTCTCGTTCATTTAAAAACGTCTTTCAACAAACACCCACGCAGTTTAGGTGTTTGCCAGACTGGACCGCTTGGAATATTCAATACGAACCCATACTCGAACTAAGAGCTAAAATAATGGATGTGAAAGCGAATTTTAAAGTCGAAATTATTGATTTTCCTAAGATATTAATTGCAACAATGGAGCACATAGGTGTGCCAAGATTATTAGGTCAAACGATTAAAAAATTTATCACTTGGCGTAAAGATAATGGATTATCACCCAATAAAAGCCGCACCTTTAATCTTGTGTACGATGACCCTAGCATAATCGCTGAACAAGATTATCGGTTTGATTTAGCATGTGAAGTAAAGCAAGCCGTTGATGAAAAATCAGGTGACATAATCAACAAAGTGATTCCGGCTGGTCAGTGTGCACGTATTCGATATACAGGCAGTGATGATGCCATTGGCCTAGCGGTTGATTATTTATATTCAAACTGGCTGGCTGATTCCGATTATGATGTAAGAGACTTCCCTGTTTACTTTGAACGTATTCGCTTTTTTCCTGAGGTCAGTGAGCATGACATGGTGACGGATATCTATTTACCTATTGTTTTAGAAAGCGTCGATAAAATTGGCTTGCCATAAAAAACACCGTTTGATGTAGCACCTGGCCCGATATCAATGACATGGCATACTCGGCATCAACGTGCCCCCAAATATTGTGGTTAAGAGAAAAAGTGCTCAGTGTGCGGTAAAACGGGTCATATTCTCGATTGCTCGCTAAACCTTTTTTGTTTTGAGTTAGGTTGTTACTCATCGGATGCGAATAAAAACTGAAGATAGTGACGCTAAAGCAGAGGGTGATATGACAGTTGTTAAGAGGGCGCGTATTTTTAATACATGATAAAAATACGCGCTTTTTCGCAGGTTATTTTGATGAAATATCGATTTACACCACTTTTAAGGCTAACTCAGGCGCACCGAGAACATGATTGTCAGCGACATAATATTCGTCACTGCTGGCACTGTTCCACCAGTTTTTCCAGGGCTCATTAATTGGCTGGCTATTGATAAGCGCATTCTCTTTTAGCACCGGCACAATGGCCCCCATCGACATACTTAAGGCATTTGGTGTGCGTCGTTTTAACATATTTGGCGTTAATGCTTTCGGGTCGTCTAATCCCATACTGCCGACTAATTCATAAAAGTTATGCAGTGTATTGTGTTGAAAGTTAGCGACTCGTTGGCTTTTCTTTTTAACATCCAGTGCGCGCCCGCGGGCACTGTCTTGTGTGGCGATTCCTGTTGGGCAGTGATTAGTATTACAACTGCGTGATTGAATGCAGCCAAGTGCCATCATCATAGTGCGCGCGGCGTTAACGGTATCGGCACCGGCGGCCAGTTTACTTAATAAGTCAAAACTGGATGCGGTTTTACCAGACGTTATCAATTTTATTTTATCACGCAGTCCACAGCCAATTAATGCACTGTTAATTAAGTATACGGCCTCGAGGCAGGTCATCCCTAAGCGGTTACTAAATTCAACTGGGGCGGCACCTGTGCCACCTTCGGCACCGTCAATGGTGATAAAGTCCGGCAGAATATTGGTCTCTAACATGGCCTTACAAATACTTAAAAATTCTGCAGGGTTGCCTACACATAGTTTAAACCCAATAGGTTTGCCTTCACTTAATGTGCGCAGCTGTGTAATAAAATTCAGGAGTGCTTTAGGTGAGCTGGCCATAGGGTGATTAGCGGGTGAGATACAATCTTTATCTTGTGGTACGCCTCGAATTGCGGCGATCTCATCATTGATTTTAGATTTTGGTAATACGCCACCGTGGCCGGGTTTAGCACCTTGGCTTAATTTAATTTCGATCATTTTTACATTAGAGAGTGTAGCGGTTTGCTTGAATTTAAGAGCATCAAACTCCCCCTCGTGTGTACGGCAACCAAATAAGCCAGAACCAATTTGCCAAACTAAATCACCACCGTGTTTTAAGTGGTAAGGGCTCACGCCACCTTCGCCGGTATTGTGATAAAACCCACCAATTTTGGCCCCAAGGTTTAACGCTGCGATGGCATTAGGGCTGAGTGAGCCATAGCTCATGGCGCTTATGTTTAGATACGCGGCGTCATAAGGTTGTGTACAATCATCGCCGCCAAAGGTAATGCGTTTGTTTTCGTCTTTTACGGTTTTAACATGCAAGCTTTGCCACAGACTTAGGTAGTTGTCTTCTAATAAATTGCGCTGTGTACCAAAGGCAATGGTATCGCGCTCGTTTTTCGCGCGCTGATATACTAATGAGCGTTGCTCGCGATTAAAGGGTAACTCTTCTGTGTTACTGGCAATAAAATACTGTTGAATTTCAGCACGAAATGATTCTAAAAAATAACGGATATAAGCCACAACCGGATACAAGCGGTTAAGTGTGTGTTTGCTTAAAAATACATCATGCACACCAACAACAGTGTACAGAGCCGTAAGTGCAAACAAGGTATATGAGGCCGTACTCGGGTCTAACCAGACCCAACAAGCGGTTAACGCATTACCCAGTGTGGCTATGAGCAATAATGTTTTTTGCATGATGGTCATAAACAAACTCTTTCTTTTAGTGACTTTACTTACTGCGCATTAATTTTTGTTGTCGATATTCTTTAGGAGTGTACCCGCTCCATTGTTTAAAGGCACGGGTAAAGGCGCGTGGCTCACTGAAATTTAATTGTTTTGAAATTTTAGCAATGCTAATCGCGCGGTTACCTAATAATTTATTGGCCAGCTCTTGGCGTAAGTTATCTTTAATCTGTTGGTAGTTACTGCCTTCGGCATTTAGTTTGCGCCTTAAGGTTTGTTCGCTCATCGACAACGACTTAGCCAATGCGTGGGAGGTTGGTAGATCTAATACGTCGTCTTCTTTAAATGGACGCGGATCTAATTGCTGTTTAATGAGTGCGGTTAAGCTTGTGTCTTCACCGGGAATCGTCAACATATCAATGGGCGCGCGGCGTAAAAATACCTGTAAGTCACCTTGTGACTTTATCAGTGGTTCTTGCAGGTATTTTTTATGAAAAACCAAACGATTGTATTTACTTTTTAAGTGGGTCGAACAGCGGAAGAGCAACTCAAATTCGTCACGATCCAGCGGCGTGTAATTAATATACGCGCCCAATAACTTAATAGGCTTGCCTATGTACCAACTGGCAAAGCGATGCCAGATAACATGCCAGTATTCTGCATAAAAATGCTCAAAATCCAGTTCGGGGCGACGAAATTCACTGGTGAAGTAAACGTGATCGTCTTCGATATCCAATGACATGTGTACTTCGTCGGTGATTTGATTATAAAAGCGAATGGCTTTTTGCAGTAACTCTTCAAGCGTTTGGCTGTGGCTGACCCATTCGGCCATTAGCTCAAACGTGCCCACTTTAATTGGCTTCTCGGTAAAGCCCATGAACTCATCATTTAGCTCTAAGGCAATACCGGCGTAAAGTTTGGCGACTAGGTCGACCCCAAAACGGGCCTTTGGGTCTTTAAGGGGCTTTTCAGGAATGCGGTATTTTTTAAGCAGGGCTTTGGTGTCGATGCCTTTGGCTTTGGCACCGCCGATTGCTGTGAGAATGTAGTGGGTGCCAATACTTGCCATATGTGCCTTTGCTCAGGTGTGTTGTGTGCGGGACTTAAGTTTTTTATTGTCGGTTGCGACACTCAACGTATTTGGAGTATATCGGCAACCTCCCACACGAACGAGTGTCTACCCAAAGCATTCGCGGTGCTCATGGGGCACGCAACCCTCGCGCCCGATAGCAACGTTAACACGACATGGCCAACCGCTATTAGCCCTTAAAGCCTTTGCCTACAATATACACTTCGCGTGAGCGAGGGCGTGAGGCCGCTGGTTTACGAATCAATACTTTATCAAACGAGGTGCGCACATCTTTAAGGTACTCTTCATAACCCACCCCTTGGAAGACTTTCGCACAAAAACCGCCGCCGGGTTTTAATACATTACGCGCCATATCTAGGGCGAGCTCTACTAAGTACATAGACGAATATTGGTCGGTGGCATTTACGCCACTAATGTTGGGTGCCATGTCTGAAATCACCACGTCTACCACATCATCACCTAGGGTTTTAAGAATCTCTGCAAATACCGTTTCTTCGGTGAAATCCCCTTGAATAAAGGTGACACCAGCTAGGGCGTCCATTGGCAAAATGTCGGATGCAATAGTACGGCCTTTATCGCCAACCCAAGGTGCTACGATTTGTGACCAACCACCGGGTGCAGAGCCTAGGTCCATGACCACGTTACCTGGGCGAATGAGCTTGTCTTTTTCGTTGATCTCGATGAGCTTATAACTGGCGCGCGAGCGGTAGCCGTCAATTTGTGCCCGTTTTACATAAGGGTCGTTGACGTGTTCATCCAGCCATTTTTTACTGGTTTTTGATCGGGCCATGTAATTGTCTACCGTACTGCTGATTCGTCTAATTGCTGCGCATTGTACGCTTGATGTAAGGGTAGGGCAAAATGAGGTGATGGTGCGTATGTTTTGTATATGCTGACACTTGTTTTATCGGACGCAGCGTTGCATGCCCCATGAGCTATGCGATTGTTTTGGGTACACCCTCGTATATTTAGGAGGGTGCTCAGTGTGCCCCGCGAACGAAGAGGGTGTATTGGGCATGCACGCGACCCGCTTTTAGCTCGTTACCCTTAAGCCATACAAATAGCCTTTATCACCTGACAATAAACCCGCCAATCGCTACAATAGCGCCTATTATTCGATACACCACATTAAAACCTTTGCCGGAGACACCGGCCAGGAACACGCCTTATGATTCGCATGACAGAATTAGCCTTGCCTCTTGATCACCCACAGGAGGCCATCGAAGCCGTTTTACTCAAACGCCTTGGTATTCCAAAAGCAGATTTAATCGACTTTATTGTATTCAAACGCAGCTACGACGCCCGTAAAAAGAACACCGAGATCAAGTTCGTTTACATCTTAGATGCCAATATCAAAAACGAAGCGGCTGTCTTAGCTAAATTTACAGAAGATGCCCACGTTAAACCGTCACCTGATACTAATTATTACCCTGTGCCATCAGCCCCAGCGGATTTAACTGAGCGCCCAGTGGTCATTGGTTTTGGCCCGTGTGGTTTGTATGCAGCACTCACACTGGCGCAAGCCGGTTACAAGCCCATCGTATTAGAGCGCGGTAAAGAAGTCCGTGCGCGCACCAAAGACACATGGGCGTTGTGGCGTAAGCACGAGCTAAATACTGAGTCTAACGTGCAATACGGTGAAGGCGGTGCGGGGTTATTCTCTGACGGAAAACTGTACAGCCAGATTAAAGACCCTAAATTTTATGGCCGCAAAGTCATGCACGAATTTGTGCGAGCAGGCGCGCCAGAAGAAATCATGTTTGTGAGCAAACCGCACATTGGTACCTTCCGTTTAACCGGCGTGGTCTCGAAAATGCGTGAAGAGATCAAAGCCCTTGGCGGTGAAGTGCGTTTTGAAAGTAAAGTATCGGACATTCAAATTGAAGACGGCCGCATTACCCAAGTGGGTTTAGAAAGTGGAGAGGTGATCAACAGCCGCTACGTGGTATTAGCACTTGGCCACAGTGCCCGTGATACGTTTCGTTTGTTACATAAAAAAGGCGTGTTCATCGAAGCCAAACCGTTTGCCATTGGTTTTAGGGTAGAGCACCCGCAATCATTAATTGATAACGCGCGGTTAGGTAAATACGCTGGGCACCCAGAACTGGGTGCGGCGGATTATAAAGTGATTCACCATGCTAAAAATGGCCGCGCGGTTTACAGCTTTTGCATGTGCCCAGGGGGCACCGTGGTGGCGGCTACTTCAGAAGAAGGGCGCGTGGTCACCAACGGTATGAGCCAATATTCCCGTAACGAGCGTAACGCCAACTCCGGCATTGTGGTGGGCATTCACCCAGAAAAAGACTTCCCAGGTGGCCCGCTAGCGGGTGTTGAGCTGCAAGAAAAACTCGAAAGCCACGCGTTTGAAATGGGTGGTCGTGATTACAGCGCACCTGGGCAATTAGTGGGGGACTTTGTGAAAGGTCGTGCCTCAACTAAGTTAGGTGATGTTGAACCCTCCTATAAACCGGGTATTAAGTTAACCGACCTAGCCGATGCGTTACCAAGCTACGCCATCGAAGCCATGCGCGAAGCCTTTCCTGCATTTGGTAAAAAAATCCGCGGCTTTGATAGACCCGACGCCATTTTAACCGGCATTGAAACCCGCACCTCAAGCCCAATCCGTATCACCCGTGACAACGACACCTTGCAAAGTTTAAACACGCGCGGTTTATACCCAGCCGGTGAGGGCGCAGGTTACGCAGGTGGTATTTTATCGGCAGGTGTTGACGGCATTAAAGTGGCCGAAGCCTTAGTGCGCGCGATATGCTGGCGGATTTAAAGGGTGATGCACAATGAAATTAGACGACGCTAAAAAACTGCATCAAAAAAAGTACCGCACCCAATTAGGTTACTACCTAGTAGAAGGTGAACACCTCGTGCTTGAGTTGCAAAAAGCGGCCAAGCAAAACGGGCAGCATTTTAAAAATACGCAGTTATATGTGACAGAAGAATACCAAGAATGGGCCAACGCATTGGATGCGGATTTTAAAATCTTCACCATCAGCAAAAAACATATGGCTCAGCTAAGTGATACTAAAACCCCGCAAGGCATTATCGCTTGTGTGCCACTGCCGGATTTAACGACGGATTTGAAACAAGCCCAAGCGGTTAAAACATCAGACGAAAAATTTATTTATCTGCACGAAGCACAAGACCCAGGTAACCTTGGCACCATCTTAAGAACCCTTGCTTGGTTTGGTGGGTTTACCTTATTGCTGAGCCCAAATTCGGTCGATCCATTTAATCCAAAAGTGGTGCGTTACCAGCATGGGGGCGATTTTTCATGTGCCTATGGAGCTAGACGTAGAACTAACTGATTTGCAAAATCGCTTTAACAGCTTTGCCTATTTAGATATGCAGGGCGAGAAAATAAACACACCAAAATTTGCGGAGTTTGAATGTTATTTATTTGGCAACGAAGCCCGCGGTGTGCCCCGTAATGCGCTGGCGGCTTTTAACGCCACGGCGTTTACCATTCCTGGCAGTGGGGCCATTGAATCACTGAATTTGGCTTCGGCGGTTAATATGAGTGCCTATCAGTTATCTCTATAGAGAGGCGTTGTCGGTTTAGGTCATTTTAAGCCGTTCGGTTTTGGCTAAACCACCGTAGGATGGGTTAGATTGGAACGCAGTGAGAATCGTAACCCATCATAGTTCTATTCTGTTTTTTATACATGTGCGTTTTTTTAGAGTGAATTATATGAATGTTCACAATCTGGCCAATTAATGCCAGCACGGTTTTTCTTTTCTGGGTGCTTTTTGTAAAGAAATTAGCCCTGACCCCCTAAGTTCATCATGAGCTTGTCGAAGGGCGCGCCTAACTATCCACGGCAGGAACCTTATATATTGAATTCGATTTTGGTTATTGCCGTGTATAAATGACGCACTTTGTTATCGTTTCGTATTTGGTTTACTGTTGGTTCTGCAACACGTTTGCATATCGTCATACTCGCGCAGGCGGGATCACCGAAGGCAACTCTAATCCATTTTACGGATGTGCATTTTATGGGTGGCGTGAATTATCTGAATTTTCGAAATGAGGCTAATTGAGGAAGATCAAGCACTTTGACTACCCAGTCCGAAATGCAGTACTTTGTTTTCTTGATATAATTCATTTTCTTAGAGTATTATGTGGTTATCTTTACGCGTTTATGAGCTTCGGCTCTAGTCCGGTGTATAGCCAGACTCTAATTTATTGGGTGGATTTAGTTGCGATGAATGCCTATCTGGGTTTCATCTTCGTTCCTCAGCTAAATCCCAGATAGGCATTCATCGCTATATCTGAGGTAAAGATACCTATTTAAAATTATAGGTTCATAATTTATTGAGATCTAATATTGAAATTCAATGACACAAGGAAAGAGCACCTCGCACATATTTCATTAGAAAAAAGTCGAGTAGATCTTAGTTCTCCAATTATTTTTCTTTGTGGCGGTTTGGTTGATCAAACTGAAGTGGAGGCAACATCAATTCGGAGTGCATTTCTATCACATATTTCAAAAGTAGGCTGTGATACTGCAGATCAAGTTACATTGGCTGAGAATTTTAAGGACTGGATTCATGATTCAGTATATAAAGACCTTCTCGATTTTGAAAATGATATCGCCCTAATCTCATCACTAATTGTGATTATTTTAGAAAGTCCAGGCGCATTAGCTGAACTTGGTTTATTTGTCCGGAATCACTCTCTTAACCAGAAACTCATAATATTTGTCAATGATGAACATTATGGCTCCCAATCTTTTATTTCCTTAGGTCCGTTGAGATATCTGGAAGCACTCAAGAAAAATACGGTATGTGCTTATCCTTGGGATGTTAATGATTTAGATGAATCTTTAAAAGATAGTCTACCTGAAATGCATGATGATTTATTAAACTCGATGAAAAAGCTGGATAATTCTGAAGCATTTGATATTAATAATGAAGGACACATTTCATTTGTATTGTATGAAATAATTCGATTATTTAAAGCTTTAAAAATAACTGAAATTGAATCCTATAGTAATGAAATAGGGATAACTATAAAAAGAGAAAAATTGAAGAGACTTCTTTTCTTATTGCAAAAATTTGAACTTATTTCGATGCGAAAGCGGGGGCATGATGAGTATTATTATGCTGTAAAAGATATAGATAAAATTCACTTTGGAGGGCGCCTTGATAAAAATAAGGTCAAAGTATCTGCAATGCAGTATTACGCCTTCAATGAATCAGAGTCTAGAAGGTTTAGTTTTATAAAGTGGCTTGCGAACAAGGATAAAGAGGTTGCAGCTTAGATGGATATATATAAAAACCTATCTGAAGCTTTATTAATAGATGAAGAAGAAATAATTGATTATATTGCTAGGGCTCCATATAGATATAAAGTTTATCAAATACCTAAACGGAATATGAAGGGGAGTCGAACGATAGCCCAACCAGCTAGAGAACTAAAGATATTTCAAAAATTATCCCTTGATTATCCTCTTTTAAATTTACCTGTTCATGATTCTGCTTTTGCGTATAGAAATGGTATTGGTATAAAGAAAAATGCAAAAATGCATTCTCATAATCAGTATTTGTTGAAAATGGACTTTGAAAATTTCTTTCCCTCAATTACTGATGATGATCTCGTAAATCATATAGTAAAGTATCATGGTTCTATTGGAGAAAGGGATGAAATAGCTATAAGAAAAATTTTTTTCTGGAAGAAGAAAGGCGACAAGGAAAAACGTTTGAGTATCGGCGCACCGTCCTCGCCATTTATTTCAAATACAGTGCTCTTTGAATTCGACGAAATGCTTGATCATATTTGTAAGTCGCTAATGGTTACATATACAAGATATGCTGATGATCTGACGTTCACAACAAACGAGAAAGGGGTTTTGTCAAGAATCCCAAAATTAGTTGAACAAGTGCTTGAAACTATTAAGTATCCAAAATTAAAGATAAATTCACCTAAAACGATATATTCATCAAAAAAAAGTAACAGGCACATTACAGGCTTAGTTATATCTAATGATAATCAGGTCTCTTTAGGGCGTAAGCGAAAAAGGTATATACGTTCACTTGTGTTTAAATTTGATAACAATGAACTTTCTTCCGAAGAGGTTCTTACTTTAAAAGGTTTGATTTCCTTTGCAAAACATGTGGAACCTTCTTTTTATATGGCATTAATTGGCAAATATAAATTTAATGTCATTACACGTATTTTGAAGTTTGAACCTAAGTAGTTGTTTGGCTGGGAAAGCAAGGTTAGAACATCTCCCGGCGATTTATTGTTGGATGGTACTGTGCTTATTCAACTTACTACAAAGCATAATCCTATCAGAACCAACCCAAACCAAACATGAATCGATACTAACATGCGGCATCCGAGAGCCGCATAACTAAAACTGAGGGGAATATATAAGGTCGGCGGCGTGAGGCTAGCCGCGAAGCAGGGTACGGGATGCAATCCCGAAAAGAAAAGCCGTTCTAGCTTTGCCGCTTCAGAATTCAGCGCTTTGAATAATTCAAACAAAGCACCGCATAAAATGGATGCCATCCCCGATAAAAGTACTTGGGGGGACGTTCATTCGCGGGTAAGATTGCAAATCGGGTGCGGGGTAATATGCCCCATATGCAAATCGGGCGCGGGGCACCCTCGTACAAAAGTTGATCTTCTCTCTTCGATAGGCTCAGGGCCGACTAAACCTCCCGTCGAGTATGACGCAAAAAGATTATCAATAACTATTGAGAACTTATAGCCCTTCACACACTCCAAAGAGCGCACATTCGAGCAAAAGGCTTAGATTTACCTTTGGTGATTCTGACTGCACGGGTATGACAAATGTAAATCAACCAATTTTAAAGAAGTTAAGATCATTTTAAGCAGACGCAGGCGAGTAGCCCATGCGCAAAAGATGATGTTAACTTAGCAAGCACTCGAAAGTCCCATACATTGATAATACAAAGGATACAGCATGGAATTGACCAATACGCGCACGGTTAAAGTGGCGGCATATTTACTCTTGGTGTTGGCGCTTACGCAGGCGCTTTATACTATTCTGTACATCGCTAAAGTGGATGTGCCGCGGCAACTACTGTGGGGGTTAGAAGGTGTGCTGTTCACTGTGCTTGTGGCGTTTGCAGGTGCGGCAATGGTGCAGGCTAAACACCACCATGTTGGCTGGGCTGCGGTTGCGTTCAGTGCGGTACTTAACGTTGTGCAGGTGAGCGTTGGGCTGACGATGTTTGGGCCGCTGCGTGAAGCAGCCAGTCAAAATGAGTCACTGGGTGCGGTGGCAGGGGCGGTGGTTGCCTTGTCCTTTATGATTTATTTTGCAGCAAAACTTTTATTAGGTTTGGCTGCACTTGTTTTTGGACTTGCCAGCGTGAATGCTGGTGACAAAAAATTGGGCGGCGTGACGGCGTTAGTGGGTGTGGTTGCCATGCTTTCAAATGGGGTGCTGATTATGTTTGGACGTGATGGCTTTTTACCGTCACCTGTTGCGGGTGGTTCGGGTGTTTTGGCGACCTTGCTTTTGGCGGTTTGTTTGATCAGCCTTGCACGTAAAGATTCCGTGTCTCCCAAGTAGGCCTTGTGATGTCATTGTCCAGGTTTTAGAGTCTGCTTAACCAATAAGGTTAGGGCGTAATGCGCTGTGCTTTTTGGCTCAGCATATTCATTTTTAATGACGATAGCGTGATTCGTTGTGCTTTAGAAACTCAAGGCCCGCTTGGAATCCTAACGAATAGTCTTGCTCAAGTGAGTCGGCTTTACTGCCAACCAATTTACTTTCTAAGGGCTGCTGCGGAAAAATCTGCACGATTTCTACATCACTGGGTGGGCGCTTAATAAAGTTTAGCGTGGCTTGATAGGCGTTCTCGTGATGAGTAATGAGCTCTAATACTTTTGGGCAGCGATTCGCATTGCAAAACATAGATTTTAACTTGTGTACCCAGGGGGATTGTACGTTAGCGTCTTTGGGCATGGTGCGAATCACAACGATGCGTTTGGCACCACGCTGGTAGGCTTCTTCTACTGGAATAGGGGCCGCGACTCCGCCATCAATATAATACTCGTCATTAATTTTCACCCCTTTTTTATAAAGAATCGGCAGGGCGCTAGACGCTTTTAATATGGTTAACCAGTTTTCTTTATTGGGCAAAAAAAATGCGGCACTGCGATCGTCTGCTTTTGTGGCTGTGAATAATAGTTGTCTGCCAGCGAGGCGCGCTTGTCCGTGGTGAATATTGAGACGGTGTTCAGATTTTTCAACTTGAGCAAAATACCAATCTAAATCCACAGCGTGTTTGCCAATGAGCGCACGTGAGAGGTTGAAAAATTTAGGGTCGCTTGAGAGCGAGGTAATGGATTGACGGCCATACCCTTTTTGGCAGGTCATGTAGCTAGATAAATTTTGTGCACCTGCGGAGGTGCCGATTAATAAGTCAAACGGATTGAAGCCTGAGTGTAGCCAGCTGTCTAAAACCCCCGCGGTGAAAATGCCACGCTGACCGCCACCCTCAGCGACCAAGGCTGTATTGTTTAATGCAATGGTAGGTAAGCATGGGCTAGGTTGTTCAAATCTTGCGGTTGCATATTGCATAAACGGTATACTGAATGAGTGGCTAGGTGGTTACAGTATTCGGATTAATGCAATAACTGAAATTGATCTTATTTGTTGATGTGATAGTTTTTATCTATGGTGGCTGATTGGCTGATTGGCTGATGAGGCGTGTCGAGTATGGTCATGTGGTAAACGGTGAATCCATTCCATTAGTTTAAACCCAATGAAATAGATCCAGTAAAAAACTATCAACCCGCCCAGAAATATTACTTCTGAACAACCCGCGTATAAGCCAGCTCGTGTTGGCCAGCCTCAACCGTGTAGGCTTTAATGGTCAGTTCATTCCCCACAAAGTCTAAGCGGAAAAACCCTTTGATTTTATCTTGCTGCCAAAATACGGCATTGCGATCTTCATCACGAAATGAACGGGTTTTAGCGCCAGCGCCAGAAACAATAAATTCAGTGCTGCCGCAGTTGTCACGTGGCTTTAAATACTGCAAGTCATGGTCGTGACCAGTAATTAATAAATCCACGTTATCGCACACCGATTGCTCTAAAAAGTTGTGCCATACAATGCCTAATAGGGGAACGTTGTCATATAGCCCAGCATTTCCGTGACGACCATTGGAGATGTAAGGGTGATGGGCAAAGGCGATGCGCCAAGGTGTTTGGCTGGTGGTGAGCTGTTCTTCAAACCAAGCTTGTTGCTTCTTTTTATAGGGGATTTGAAAGTACTCAGGGTTTAAGTCACTTAACGCAGCTAATGGGTTGCTGTCTAAGGCAAATATATCGACCAGTTTGGCTTCGCTTGCCACGGGTGCAGCAAAGCGATAATAGCGTGCTGGCATGTTCCACTTTTCACTATAGCGATCTGCTTGATAGTGATATTCCACTTGGTGTTCACCCTTGTTGTTATTCAAACCTAAACCGTCAATGGTCGAATTATCATGATTGCCAAGAGCCATATAAAATGGAAAGTCGAGATTTTCATACGGGTATTCAAATTTGGTCAGCATTTGCTGATCTTGTGCGCTATCAATACCTACTTTATAAATGTTATCGCCAAGGCCAATGGCAAAGTCACAACTTTTTTCAGCACAAACGGCTTCTATTGCGCGGCTTACTTCATATTGCGCTTCTTTACCTGTACCCATATCGCCAATGGCAATAATACTGACTTGGGCATTAGGCGCAGGGATGGGGGTGGGCAAGGGTGAAGGGTCATCTGACATAGCCAAAGATAAGCTTGGTGCTAATAGGCTAGATAATGCAAGAGTAGGTAAGATTTTATTGTTCATATTGTATCCTCCATGATCGGAGCTCACACACTAGCGAGAAGTTATTGCAATAAAAATACCCTAATACGACAGATTCATGTCATGCAGGCACACATAGTTTAAAATTTGAAGTGTGTCTCGAACGTCTGTACTAAAAAGCAGGTGCTAACTTAAATAAGGCACTTATAGGTAGTGCAAGTATTACCCAGTACGCTGACTCTTCATTAAATGATATTATCCGCTAATTAAACATTGGGGAGTTAAATACAGGGATAAGTATGAAATCATTTATTATTAATGCCATTAGTGCTGTTATTGTTTTTTACTATCTAGATTTGTTTTCGGATTCAATATTTCGCTCTATTATTTTACCTTTGGTATTTCTCTATTTTGTATTTAGGTTAATCGCAAAAGTCATTACGGTGTTTTTTAATAAACCTATGTATACGAAACCCACTAAGGCTGAGATAAAACTTGCCCGTGATTTGTCCAGTCGAATAAAGTAGCAATAAATTCCTCGTGGAAATTATTTGTGTCGGTCGGGCATTGCTCAACAGAATATTTGTGTCAAGGCGTAACAGATAGATTATAGTTTATTCCAAAAGACATTTTCTATAAGGTTTAGGGCTCTGCTATCACTTCGTCGGGCGGTGCTCGACCTACAATTTAATAAAGTGAAAAACTGTTATAATCTCACCCTTAAAATTAACACATATTTTTTTGATTCAAATACTCATCACCATTAATAGACCTTATTTATGCGCCTGCTAAAAACCGCGTTTCACCCTGATATCTCCCCAAGCCATACCTTGCCAGAGAGCAAGCATGTAATGATTGAACGTCATGCAGCGCGAGGCATCGTCATTAAAGGTGATGATATTTTATTGTTATACACCCAGCGTTATCACGATTACAGTTTGCCCGGTGGCGGTATTGACGAAGGGGAAGATGAAGTGGCCGGTTTGATGCGTGAGCTGCAAGAAGAAACCGGTGCGCAGGGGGTGCGCAATGTGAGGCCGTTTGCCCGCTATGATGAGTATCGGCCATGGTACAAAGCTGATGCCGATATTATCCATATGATTTCGCACTGTTATGTGTGTGAGATTGATGATGAGCTTGGGGATACAGCATTTGAATCACATGAAGTGAGCAATGGCATGAAACCTATGTGGATGAATATTCATGATGCCATTGCCCATAATGAAAACGTGATGGCCAATAGCGATAAAAAAGGCCTGTCGATTGATCGTGAAACCTTTTTGTTAAAAGTGATTGCTCAGGAATTAATAGCGGGTTAATTGGTTTAGTGAATAAGATGTCGCGCGTTTGAGCCCCGCAACACAATTTGTAGGATGGGTTAGTGAGGCACAAGCGTAACCCATGAATGGTTTTAGCACGAACTGGACGAGTTAGGCGGTTCGTTTTCCAGCTAACTTAGCTACTAATCAATCAGAGAATTAAGGGGTTAAAGTTCTTGATCGAATCACCCCAAATTGCCAATAAGCTTCTTCAAAGTCTTAGCCGCAAACCCTTTAGGCAAAACGGCCTGAGAGGTTGTGGCTAACTGATAACACCCTTCAATACTGGCCAGTATCATGCTTGCTAATTCTTTAACCTCTTTTTTATTGAGTGATAATGCTTTCTCGTCTTTTACATCGGTAAGCAGCGCTTCTATTTGTGCAATGTTTGCCTGAACGGTGTCTTGGTAGATTTTTTGTACTTCTTTTAGCCTAACGGCTTCGGCACTGATGACTACCCATGCCGATACAGCGGTTGTGTCTGAGTCTGCACCTAAGGCCAATGCGGCATCAATATAAGCATGTAGGCGCTCAGTGGGCGTATTTGCCTGTTCTAGATAAGCATTAAAGCGATCTTGAGCTGAATTGTTAAGGTTGTTAATCAATGCCACCAATATTTCTTGCTTAGTTTTGAAATGGTAATGAATAAGCCCAGATGACAGGCTTGCGGCCTTTGCGATGCTTTGAATAGAGGCTTTTTCATAGCCTTTTTGCGCCATAGAAACCTGTAACCCTAGTATGATCTGCGCACGCCTTTCTTCTTTATTAGAGGGTCTGCCCATGGTTGTGTCTCAAATTAGTATTTAGGTTATTTGACCAAATTACTTGACGAAATGGAAGTCTGGGGTGTATTTTCTATAAATTGGTTGATCAACCAGTTTACATAAGCTAAAGGAATCTAAGCATGGGCGTTAGAAATACAGACCCGTTAATTGGCTTAAGGCAGCAGTGGTTAGCTGTAGCAAGTGGTTGGGGAGCAAGCTTAGAGCAACAGTTACGTGTATTTAATGTGTTAGTTTCCTCATATGCAGCCGCCAATAGGCACTATCACGATATTAGTCATATTCAGCATATGTTGAAATTGTCGGATGAAATGCAGTACGCAATTGACGATCAACAAGCATTTTATTTTGCCATTTGGTTTCATGATGCGATTCAGGTACAGGGTAAAGATAGCGAAAGGCTCAGTGCTCAACTAGCAACGCAAGAGCTTGCAAACCTTGGTGTGCCCAAAACCATAATGGATAAAGTTAGCAATTTGATATTGGCAACTAAGCATCATAAAAGCCGTGATGATAATGATATCGCTTTATTTTTAGATATCGATCTTAGTATTTTGTCTGTAAGCCGTATTCAGTATCAAGCATATGCTGATGGTTGCCGTAAAGAATACAGAATACCTGATTTTATTTATCGGCTAGGGCGTAAGAAGTTTCTGCGTTCATTAAAAGAAAGAAAATATATTTTTAACACTAAGATGTTTCAAGAAAGTAAAGAGAAAATAGCCAGAAGCAATATTGAATGGGAATTAGCCTCGTTATGAATGTGACGAATTTAGTTTTAAATATGCCATGCTTATCGATTGATGCATAAATTGATATTACCAGTGGGAGGAGGCTTATACAGGAATCTTTGACTAAAATTTTTTTAGTTGTTATGGTCTTTACACTCAAAATAATAAGAATAATAAAAAAGGGCCTAATCATGGAAGTATTTTCATGGGTTGTCATTATTGCCGTTTCGTGGGTCACTTTATTAGCGGGCAATATCTCAAGGATTAGGATTAAAGAGATCGTTGGCACTGGTGATTGCGGAAAATTGCCACTTAAAAAAGCTATTCGAGCACACATCAATGTTTTAGAGTACAGCATTCCATTTTTTTTGATTATGTTTGTTTTGTCATCTAATGGCACGACTGAATTTACGTTAACGGCTATCGCTTCTTTATTTTTCACTTCTCGATTTTTACACGCATTAAGTTATTACGTTTCTAGTGATGTTATTAGGCAGGGTAGGGCTTGATTAACCTATCTCGCCATCATCATTGCATTAGTCATAAGTATTATCGATATTCTCTAAAAACGTATTTTTATAATATTTATTATGGATTGTAGTTAACAATGCATTGTGACGTTATGCAATTAAGGCGTTTAAGAAATTGATGTATAAGTTAAAGGTTACACGACTACCTACCGATTTCACTCGACTTTGCACATGTTCAAGTAGGCTTTGTTCTTAACGCTGTCGAATTATTACATGATCATGGTGTTGATTCACTGTGAATCACATGCTTTCAACTATTTATCAAGGAGATGGGTTTTGAAATCTGCATTCGTATATTTAATGATTGGTTTAATCCGATTAATATCGTTTTTACCGTTGTCTATGGCACATGGGCTTGGGTGGTTAATCGGTTCGACCATGTGGTATAGCCGTGGCAGTTCATCGAAAGTGGTTATGCGTAACCTTGAGCTCTGTTTTCCGGGTCAAACTCTTGAAGAGCGTAAGAAAATGGCAAAAGTGAGTTTGATTGCTTTGGGTAAAACCTATGGTGAAATGGGAATGTCTTGGATGTGGCCGATCCCTAAGGTCAATAAACTGATCACTCAAGTTGAAGGCATGGAACATCTACAAAAAGCACTTGATGACAAAAACGGTATCATTCTTGTCGCTCCGCATTTAGGGAACTGGGAACTGTTAAACCATTTCTTTCGTCAGTATTTATTTATGACGGTTATGTATAAGGCGCCTAAAATTCCAGCGCTTAATAAATTCATTTTTAATACACGCAAACGCGTTGATGTGGGTTTAGTACCTGCCAATAAAGATGGCGTTTTATCACTATTTAAACTACTGAATGAAAAAGGTGTGGTAGCTGTATTGCCCGATCAAGAGCCGAGCATAAAGAGTGGCGTATTTGCCCCGTTTTTTGGGCAGCAGGCTTTGACAGGTAAACTCATTGGCGAATTAGCGAGAAAAACGCCAGCCTATTTGTTGTGTTGCTATGCTAAGCGTTTAGATAATGGGAATTATGGTGTGGTGCTAAAGCCAGCCAGTGAAGATATACGTAATGATGACTTATTGGTTTCGGCAACCGCGCTTAATAAAAGTATTGAAGAATGCATATTAGATTGTACTGAGCAGTATCAATGGGGTTATAAGCGTTTTCGCAAGCAACCTGACGGTTGCAAGCTTTATCAATAATATCAAGTCGCGCATCGCGCGACAGTGGCATTTTTAATGTAATTACCCCCAAATGTTTTTGTTTTTTCTATTTTCATCTTTATTATCAGCAGGCTTCTTTATAGACGCCTTTTTTACGCCGGTATCATTTGGTTTGCTGTGAACCCTAGGGGCTTTAGGTTGAGGCGGTTTGCTTTTACGCACAAAATTTAATACTGAAACCGGCACTACTTTACGCACCACAAAGCCTTCAATTTCTTTACGTTCGATAATATGGTTCAAGCGACTTTCGATGGCGCATAGGTTTTTAAAGTCGCCCATGGCGACAAACGAAATGGCTTCGCCTTTTGAACCCGCACGACCTGTACGACCAATGCGGTGAATGTACTCTTCTGGCTTAAAGGGTAAATCGTAATTCACCACGCGACTTAGTTCGCCAATATCAATCCCCCGTGCCGCCACGCCGGTAGCCACTAAGTACTTAAGTGTTCCGGATTTAAAGTCAGCCAAAATCTTTTCGCGCATGGCTTGGCTTTTATCACCATGAATGGCCTCAGCTGTGATACCACGTTTGGCCAGCTGGTCGACCAGTTTGGCCGCGCCGTGTTTTTTCTCGATAAAAATAAGCGCTTGGTCCCATTTTTCTGTAGTAATCAAATGGCTTAACAAAGCCGATTTAGTGTCTTTATCCACCGTAATTAGCCACTGGTTAATACTGGGGGCGCTGCTTGAATTAGGTGAGGTGCTGATCTCAAGCGCAGGGTTACGCATGCTGCTATCAGAAAAATCACTGGCCAGAGCACGTACGTCATCGGTCATGGTGGCTGAAAATAACAGGTTTTGGCGTGTTTCAGGCAGGCGCTCAATGATTTTATTAATGTCACCCACAAAGCCCATATCGACCATGCGATCGGCTTCATCTAATACCAACACCTCTAGCTCATCAAAATGCAGTGCCCGTTGATGGGCTAAATCCAATAACCTGCCTGGTGTGGCTACGAGTATGTCGACCCCTTCAATTAAGCGCTGCTTTTGTGGCTCGGTATCGACGCCGCCATACACAGCCATGGTACTCAGATTCAAGTGTTGGCTGTACTGGGCAACATTATCCGCGACCTGTACTGCTAACTCACGAGTAGGGGTGAGAATTAACGCTCGGATGCGCTTCCCCCGTAATGTTCGCTCTTGGTTAAATAACTCTAAAATAGGTAATACAAACGCCGCTGTTTTACCGGTGCCAGTTTGAGCCGTGGCGATTAAATCCTTACCAGACAGAATAATAGGAATGGCTTGTTTTTGAATAGGCGTAGGCGTTTTATAACCTAGTGCTTCAATAGCTTGAACAATAGGATTGCATAATCCCAGATTTGAAAATGGCATATAGGCTCGGGCGGGATATTAAAAGGAATAGGTGGAGTATAGCAGTAAGGGGGTAGAGTGGCTTGTTTTGTCTTTGATGCCGTTATGTGTATGTTCTCTTTGTTTTATCATGCCTGTGTAGAATTGTATAAAATAGATGTTAGTTACTGTATTTGTCTTTTTGATCTGTTGTAGTGTGAGGAGCAACAGGTTCCTTACGCTCACGAGGTATAGGGTTTCGCGCTCGATAAATCTATTCATTTTGGGCTAAAAGGAAGGGGCACTAAAGTCATGGTAAGAGTGTCTAATTTTGGTGACTAAAGACGAGAAAATTATGAGGGTATGACCTGCAATTAAATTTTGACTGCTGATATAACTTACATTTAGCCCCACAGTTTCATAGTAATATTTAGTTTCGATGTAGATCGTAAGTTGGAAAAGTCTAATGCCTTGCGATGCTGAGCTTCAATTACAATATTATATGAGCTAAATTACTAGCTAATGTCATAATTAGTCAAAGAAAATATTTCAACTTTTTAGAGGTCGGAAAGCGCTGTGCTTTCCTCTCTACGGCCATTACAAACAAGCCCCATCCCTAACCTCAGTCATACTCTGCTCATTAAACGGCAAAGCCTCATAACAATCCTGTTTATACTGCGCTAATGATTTTGCTTCTTCCACCACAAAATGCCCAACCGCTTCATGAAAACCTTCATGCTGTAGATGATGCAGGGAGCTTGTATAGATGGGTTCAAATCCGCGGCTGATTTTGTGCTCCCCTTGGGTGCCTGGGTCAAAATGTTGCAGCCCATTTTTGATGCAGTATTCAATGCCTTGGTAATAACACAGTTCAAAATGCAAATTAGGAATATCGGCCATAGCGCCCCAGTAGCGGCCATATAAATTTTTATCATCTTGAAAATAAAGCGCACAGCCAATGGGTTTTGATGCATGAAACGCCATGACGATTTTAACTTGATCGGCCATGTTGCCTGCCAGTGCATGAAAACTATCAAGGGTTAAATAGCCTTGCATACCACGCATGTTATATGTGGATTGGTAGCACTGATAAAAAAACTGCCAAAGCTCGTTAGTCATGTCTTGTGCGTTTAGCCATTTTATTTCGATGTTATTTTGGCTGATTGACGCGCGCTCTTTTATCACGGCTTTACGCTTTCGGGATTTAAAGCGGGATAAAAAATCATCAAAGTTTTCATAGTCATAATTAAACCAATGAAACTGTACGCTTTTGCGTTCGTGCCAGTTATGGTTAATGAGTAATGCTCGGTCTTGCTGATTGCAAAATAATATATGGGCGCCGCTTAAATTGTGTTTTTGGCAGTGCTGTTGAATCGTTTGGGTTAAGCGCTCGCCACAAATAAGTTGATTGTTTGGACTAATAATTCTTGGCCCGCTAGCGGGTGTGAATGGGGCGGCTATAATTAATTTAGGGTAATAATTGAGTCCGTGCTGTTGGTAGGCTTCGGCCCATGACCAGTCAAAGACGTATTCGCCATAAGAATGCTGTTTGATAAAGCTGGGTAATGCGCACGATTGCTGTTCATCGTATAAAAAATGACCTTGCCAGCCGGTTTGTTTATTAATTGAACCGCCAGACTCTAGTGCGCGTATAAAGTTTTGCTGTATAAATGGATATGAGCCTTGCCAAAGACGCGCGGGGGCTTGATCAATTGAATTTAGCCATTGCATGTTTAAGGCCCTTATTGGTTAAATAGCCATAAGTTTTAAGGAGCAACATTATGTACAAATTAGATGAACAGCTTCAACAAGATACTGTGCGTTTAGGTCAGTTTAAGCTTTGCGATGTATTATTAATGAACGATTCGCAATTTCCGTGGGTGATTTTGGTGCCTCGTCGCAGTACGACCAGTGAGTTATACCAGTTATCAACAGAAGAGCGTTACCTTCAATCAGATGAGTCAGCTTATGTGAGTCAGCGTTTAGATGACTACTTTGAAGCCGATAGTATGAACATTGCGGCGCTGGGTAATGTGGTGCCTCAGTTACATATTCATCATGTGGTACGTAAAAAGAGCGACCCATGCTGGCCGAAGCCAATTTGGGGCGCTATTAATCCTGTGCCGTATTCAAAAGATACGCTGGAAAAAATGGTGGATGAATTAACGCTTTTATTCAGTGATAAGTTTGTAACACCGTCTGATAATGATGGTGATGCACTTTACTGAGTAGCGCAATCCTATTAAATCTTTAACGCCGTAAATGCTGAAGTATTTGCGGTGTTATTTGTTCAGCCCACGCTTTGTAACCCAGTGCACTTGGGTGATAACCATCTTCTGCCATCATCTCTTTTGCGACCACTAATTTACTGCCCACATAGTGGCAACCTTCGTTGCGCTGACACAACCGCTGCAATTCAAAATCCAATAAATAAGCGCGTAACCCTAATAAATATTTAAATGGCGCAGGCAGTGCAGGAAACTGCGCCATAGGAGGAACCTGCGTAAAAAGCACGATTTTGATACCTTGGTTATTTAAAGCCTGAATACTGTCTTGAATGCCATGGTGCCATTGTTTGATCGACGTAAGGCCTGTCGTGTCATTGACGCCCATGGTAATAATGGCAAAATCCGCTGAACGTTTATTACGCTTAATACATTCGTTGATACCACCAAATCGTATGCCATTTTGCCCTGTGATCTTGCACTCAACACTCATGTTGTTTCTAGTGGACAGTTCATTACTTAATGCATAGCAAAGTTGTGCGCTTAGCCCTTGTGATAATTCTTTTACGCCGACGCCAGCAACCGTTGACTCCCCAAAGTGAAGAAAGGTTAATGTTGGTTCATGTGTGCCGTGACGTACGCATGTGTCACCTTGCGCTTCTGGTAAGCGCAGAGCGGTCTTTTTGATGTAGAGTGCTTGTGGCACACACAATAAAAAAAGAGGCGTTAGTAAATACCAACTTAGCTGGAGCAAATAACGGGCATAAAGCATGGTTAACGTAATCGTTGTTGTAAGTAGGGCAGTATATCCTGATTAAACCATGAATGTTTTTTGAGCCAAATTTGATTGCGAGGGGAAGGGTGCGGTAAACAAATTAAGCCGTGCGGTGCGTTTTGAGTATGCCGCACTCGCTCTGTTAGAGTCGGGTGCTGTTTTAAAAACTCAGTGCCTGCTAAGTAATGTTGTTGCGCATATTGGCCAATGAGCAGAGTCGTTTCGATATTAGGTAGGGTTTGCAGTAATTGAGAGTGCCATTGTGGCGCGCATTCTTTTCTGGGTGGTAAATCGCCGCTTTTTCCTTTACCTGGATAGCAAAACCCCATTGGCATGATGGCCACTTGTTGTGGGTCGTAAAACTCGCAGTCGCTCATCTGTAGCCATTCACGTAAGCGTTTACCACTTGCATCGTTCCATGGGATGCCGCTTTGTTGCACTTTGAGTCCAGGTGCTTGGCCAATAATTAATAAACGTGCTTGTGTGCCGGCTTGTACAACTGGCTTAGGTGCAAAGGGCAGGTGATCTGCGCAGACGGTGCATTGGCTGATTGTTTGGAGTAGAGGAATAAGTGCCATGGCTAAATAATAGGCATAAAAAAACGGGTCAAACTGAGTTTGACCCGTTTTTTTATAAAATGCTTACTCAGCCATTTCTTTTAGTTTTTTCAGTGGGCGAATTTTAACTGCGATAGATGCAGGTTTCGCTTTGAAAACAGTCTCTTCACCAGTGAAAGGGTTGATACCTTTACGGGCTTTTTTAGCTGGTTTTTTAACAGCTTGAATTTTTAGCAGGCCAGGAAGAACGAATTCACCCACAGCGCGCTTTTTAACGTGACGCTCAATTACATCGCCTAGATTGTCTAAAACGGCTTGAACCTGTTTTTTAGTCAGTTCAGTGTTTTCTGCAATTTCAGTTAAAATTTGAGTTTTGTTATAACGGTCAGCAATCGCAGTCATTTTCTTTGCTGGAGCTTTAGCCGCTGCTTTTACCGGTGCTTTTGCAGGTGCTTTTTTTGCTACTGCTTTTTTAGCCACTGGTTTTTTTACTACTGCTTTCTTTGCTGTTTTCTTAGCTGCCATAGCTGTGTCCTTGTTGTTTTTGTGCTTAGTTAAAGGAATATACAAACAACTAAGACAGGCAGGCAAGTAAAAAAGTAAAAAAATGCCTATTTTTTAGCTTTTTTTATGTGAAGCTGTTTTACGGCTTGATTAAAGTGGTCTACCCAGATAGGGCAAAAAAGCGAACCGGCTTGCTGATTAATTTCAACAATGGCTCTAACCATGGGGCGTTGTTGGGTCTGTTTATGGGCACGGGTTTGGGTGATGGCTTCAAATGTGTCCACAATGGCCAGTAATTTTGCGCCTTCACATATTTCGTTTTCTTTGAGTGCACTGGGGTAGCCACTGCCATCGAGTCGCTCGTGGTGGTGCAGAATAATTTCAGATGCGCTTGCCCATACATCAAAGCTGTTGATGAGTTGGTGAACAAGTTGTACGTGGCTTTTTACCCATTGCCAATCCTGGCGACTCAAAGAGCTGGCTTTATCTGCCATACCCTTTGGGAAAAACGCCATGGCAAGGTCATGCAAATATAACGCGGCTTGCAGCTGATGAGTTTCGATTGGGTTGCCAGCTAGGTGGTTCATGTACATGGCCAGCTCGAACATACGTTCTGTGCGACCAGGTCCATACGGGCTGCGTTGATCAACCAATAAGCTCAGTTGTAAGAAAAAGGCCACTTCTTCGTTGATTTCTTCTTGGGTGAAGTAAAGTTTGTTCTCCACTTCGGTTATCTCCTCAGTGGGTGTGGTTTCAGGTGCTAGGTACTGAAGCGTCACCACAATTTGTTCGTCGTAATCACTGCCATTTAAGGTGGCAAGCTTGCTAATTAGGTCGGCCGCTTTACCGTAGGATTGTTCATTAAAGTCATCAATGCCTGTGATAAATTTATCCAGTTCATTAAATGTGATATCAAGGCTGAGTAATAAAACGTCTCCGAGTGAGGGCGTATACAGGTTCTGCTGTTTTCTTAATGTATCTAGAATGTCTTCAATCGCTTGCAGCAATGGCAGATATTGGCTAATACCCATAATACCAAGGTCGCCTTTCACCGTGTGCACGTCACGAAAAAGCAGGTTAATGATGTCGACACTGTCAGGCTTGCCTTCAAGATTAAGCAGATGGTCATTACAGCATTGACGCTTTTCTTCTAGCTCATCTTTTAGATCATTGACGATTTCAGCATCAAAATTGGCGATTGTTACATTTGCCATGACATCTCCTTGTATAAATAAAGCATAGCAGGGCCACACAAGATGTCGGAATTTCGTGCAAAATGGGTATAATGCTCGCCTTTTGATAAATCAGATTATATTGAGGCGTGTTTAACCTCGCTATAAGAATGAAGTGGCCGTGGGTCACACAGAGGTAAATAGCCGATTAAGCAGTGATATCCCTGCTATCGGTGAAGGCGGTAAACCTCGTGAATGCGTTTGTTCACATATCCGCACCATTTGCACTTATTAGGGATTGGCCCTTTTGTGCGACGAATAATCGACATATTTAATAAGATAGACTTGGGAATTCAGTATGCGCAGCCATTACTGTGGTGAAATTACAGAAAAATTGGTCGATGAGACCGTAACATTTTGCGGCTGGGTACACCGTCGTCGTGACCACGGTGGCGTTATCTTTCTTGATGTACGTGATCGTGAAGGTTTGGTTCAGGTCGTATTTGACCCAGACACGGTTGATGCCTTCAATGCCGCGGACAGTGTCCGTAGTGAATACGTGATCCAAATTACCGGTCTTGTGCGTGCACGCCCAGCCGGCAGTGAAAACGAGAACATGACCACGGGTAAAATTGAGATACTTGGTAAAGAAATTACCATTCTTAATAAAGCCAATACGCCTCCGTTCCCACTGGATGATTACAGCCCAGTCGGTGAAGACGTGCGTCTTAAGTACCGTTATATGGATTTACGTCGTGACGAAATGCAGCACAACTTGCGTTTCCGCCACAAAGTGACCATGCAAATTCGTAATATTCTGGATGATCAAGGTTTCTTAGACATCGAAACCCCAATTCTAACGCGCGCTACCCCAGAAGGTGCTCGTGATTACTTGGTGCCAAGCCGTACTCACCAAGGGTCGTTCTTTGCATTGCCACAGTCGCCACAGTTGTTTAAACAGCTATTGATGGTGTCGGGTTTTGACCGTTATTACCAAATTGCTAAATGTTTCCGTGATGAAGATTTACGTGCAGACCGTCAGCCTGAGTTCACTCAGATCGATATGGAAGCGTCGTTCATCGAAGAAAAAGACATTATGGGTTCCGCTGAAAGCATGGTTAAAGCCATCTTTAAAGAGCAGTTGAACATTGATCTTGGCGAATTCCCGCACATGCCTTACAGCGAAGCCATGAGCCGTTACGGTTCTGATAAGCCTGATTTGCGTATTCCTATGGAATTAGTAGACGTGGCTGAATTCCTACAAGACATCGAATTCAAAGTATTCGCAGGCCCAGCAAAAGACCCTAAAGGTCGTGTTGCCGCGCTTAAAGTACCGGGTGGCGCTGAGCTGTCTCGTAAGCAAATCGATGAGTACACCAAGTTTGTTGGTATTTACGGTGCCAAAGGTTTAGCTTGGATTAAAGTGAACGAAATCGAAAAAGGCGTTGAAGGCCTACAGTCGCCAATTATTAAGTTCATCGGCAATGATAATACCATGAAAATCATGGAAAAAATCGAAGCGAAGAACGGCGACATCGTATTCTTTGGTGCCGATAAAGAAACCATCGTAAACGAAGCGTTAGGTGCACTGCGTGTTAAATTGGGTCTAGACCTAAACATGCTATCCAAAGAATGGGCACCAATGTGGGTTGTTGATTTCCCAATGTTTGAAGAAACCTCAGACGGCGGCCTAACAGCCATTCACCACCCATTCACTGCACCTTCTTGTACGCCAGAAGAACTTAAAGCCGACCCAGCCAATGCATTGTCTCGTGCCTACGACATGGTATTGAACGGTTGTGAGCTTGGTGGTGGTTCGATTCGTATCCACGATCAAGACATGCAAAAAGTGGTTTTCGAAATTCTGAAAATCTCTGAAGAAGAGCAGCGTGAGAAGTTTGGCTTCTTGCTAGACGCGTTGCAGTTTGGTGCGCCGCCACACGGTGGTTTGGCCTTCGGCCTTGATCGCATGATCATGCTAATGACAGGCTCTGAAAGCATCCGTGAAGTAATCGCGTTCCCTAAAACGCAATCAGCAGCATGTGTGATGACTATGGCACCCGGTGTGGTTGAAACCAAAAACCTACGTGAAGTGGGTATTCAGTTGCGCGCCAAAGAGACTAAATAATACAAAGGCGTTTTTAACGCCTGCTATGTGTTTAGTTAAAAAAAGAAGCCCTAGGGCTTCTTTTTTTTGCCTTAACGCTTCGTTTGTAAGGAAGCACTACCTAAAACAGAGTGTTTCAAAAAAACAACTGAGTTTAATAAGAATCAATTTGTTAGGCTTATTATTTCCATTTTTGAATTAACGGATTAATTATGCGCCAATCAATCATAGCTATCGTTATGGCGGTGTTTTTGAATGCCTGTGGTGGCAGTTCTCAAGATGAGCCTGAAGACGATATTGTGAATAGTAATGTTTTACGTGTTCCAGTGGTTGTTCATGTTTTGTATGAAGATGATGATCCTGAGACCAATATCAGTGATGAGAAAATACATTCACAAATAGCCGTCTTGAATGAAGATTTCCGAGCTAAAAACCCTGACATAGTAAATGTGCCAAGTGAGTTCAAAGAATTTGTCGCCGATACGGAAATAGAATTTTATCTGGCCACAACTGATCCAGATAACCAGTTAACCACAGGTATTACCAGAACATTATTCCAAGGCGACAGAGATATATTTTTTAGTAATGGTGGTGGCCATGACGCATGGGACTCTGAGCGCTATTTGAATATGTGGGTATACGATAACCGTGATCGCAATGGTGTTGTTAATAATCCTGGTTCAGGGCAATTTCCTGGGCATGATCCGTTGACAGATGGTGTGGTTATTTCTTACTTGGCGTTTGGCACGGTTGAACCCCTACATGACGGTTTTGAGCGAGGCCGTACCGCCGTTCATGAAATTGGTCATTGGTTAAATTTGTATCATATATACGGGCGCAGTGGCGAAGATGATGGCACCTGTGATGGTGGTGATTTAGTGGATGACACTCCAAATTCTAAATCGGCTTATGGTGGTAATCCAACGCACCCATCGGCCAGTTGTGGTAGCAATGACATGTTCATGAATTTTATGGATTACTCAAGAGATGAGTCGCTTATCATGTTTACTAAAGGTCAGAAAAAACGCATGCGTGATACCTTGAGCGCAACGGGTGGGCGTGCCGCATTGTTTAATTATATTTCTCAAAAGTAAGCATTGTCGGTGATGGTTGTTTGATTGGATGCATTAAAATCGAATTTAGTTTTTTTGCATCCTGCAGGATTATTGATTATGACTAAACGCCGTTAAATATAACCGCTGGCGGGTTCATTAAAAAAACAACAGGCTTTACTTGCTCAACCCACGCGGTATTCAATGTCACTTCTTCATACTGCCAATAAATTTCATTATTCTTTTCTATGCGATAACGCCATTGGTATTTGGCTTGTACCCAGCTGTTATTTGAGTCTTTGTTTAAATTCGCAATATGGCTTATTTCACCTTCTTCATCTTCATAGGCAAGATGAAATTGCTGTTCAGTGTGTGAAATTATAAAGCGATCTAATTGAGCGCGGCCATCGGGCAGTAGGGTTTTGCTTATGATACGGCCAGCGTTTTTCTCGCTTAGCCGTTCAGCGTTGATGCTCTCAAGCGGTTCTGTTGTGAAATCCAGCGCATGCTGATCAAGTACACACGGCATGTCGAACAGCATGAATTCTGGCTGTGATGCGATTGGGTAAATGTCTGCGGTGCTGGCAATCGCGGCTTGGTGTTCTGGCCGGCGTTGGCTTTTATCCCATTGCTTTAAAACTAATTGAAAAACGAGCGTACTCATAATGTCTGACGGAGCCTGTGTCGATTGCAGTTTGCTTTGCCTATTATGCATCAAATAAGTGGAAACAAAAAAGAAGCCCTTGGGCTTCTTTAAATATCAGGCGATGAGCTTAAATAGCCGTTAGATTTTCTCAATCAGTAACGTGCCCACATACTTACCGCTGTTGAAATGCTTGCCGTCTTCAAAGTCACTGTCCGCACGGTCTGAGCTGAGTAATGTGATGGGCAAGCTTTGTGAGCTAGTATCGCTGTTGCTTGACGTAAAGCGGACACCGTTATCGGTACCTGCATCGTACAGCTTAAGATCAATGGTTTGGCTCTCAATCCATTGGCCCTGTTCGTCTTGTAACGCTAAGCCATGCACGCCCACAAACCAGTCTGGGCTCGGTGCAATCATACTTACAAGGGTCAGCAATGGATAAGTGGTCGAAGTTTTAAAGTCAATGCTCACGCTGCCGCTGCCTGAGTTAATTTTGCCGGCTTGTATGCGCCCTTGGCTGTAACCGGATGTTTTAGCGGATTGAATTTCGGTATTGAATGCAGAAGTACTGCCGCTTTCGGCCATGCTTTCAATGCCAGCCGTTGCTGGTTGGCTATCCGGTGCCCAGAACACAACTTGCTCGTTATGAACCGTGCCCACTAATGGCGACCAATGAGCGCCGCCTGGGTAGTTAGTCGGAAAATCTGTGCTGTTCCATTGTGTGGTAAAGGTTGCTCGGTAAGACACATCACCGGTTGTATCGCTTTCGACGGTGTCGCTGCTTGAGCCGCAGCCTGCAAGGGTAAGTAAACTGCTGCCAATGACGGCTAAAAATAGAGTTTTCATGGGCGGTATCCATAGTTTGTTGTAACTGTTAAGAAGCGTAAAGAGAAGGAAAGTTCCCATGATGCAAGCCAGCACTAGGTAAATGACAAGAACTGGGTAAAATAGCCCTACGTTTATTTGAGCACGATTATGTCCATTATTTTAGGAATTGACCCCGGTTCGCGCCTAACAGGCTTTGGTGTGATTGAAGCCCAGGGCAGTAAATTGCGTTATATCACCTCGGGTTGCATTCGCATTGATATCTCTAAAGATCTCGCATTTCGCCTAAAGCAGATCTTTACCTGTGTGACGCAAATTATTGAGGAAAACACTCCCAACGAATTTGCCATTGAGCAAGTGTTTATGGGGAAGAACGTCGATTCGGCACTTAAGCTTGGTCAAGCACGGGGCAGTGCGATTGTGGCCGCCAGTATGAAAGACCTTCCAGTATTTGAATATGCGGCCCGCTCAGTTAAGCAAGCGGTTACTGGTCGAGGGGCGGCGGATAAAGAGCAAGTGCAGCACATGGTTCAAATCTTATTGAGCTTACCCGGTAAACCTCAAGCTGATGCGGCCGATGCCTTGGCCATTGCCATCACCCATGCTTATTCATCACAAAATCTTGTAGCTCAAGCGGGTGGCAGTAAGCAAAAAAATGGTCGCCTAAAGGTGTTTTAACACCCGTAGCTAGCCATCGCCCTAAGGATTGGGTAACCTATACTGATTATAAATACAGTATTCACAATAATAAGCAGCGCTTTCTATGATTGGTCGTATTAGTGGCACCCTAGTTGAAAAACAATCCCCTGAGTTATTAATTGATGTCAATGGCATTGGCTATGAGGTGCTTGCGCCCATGACCACCATTTACAAATTGCCAGAGCTAGGGCAGCAAGTGTCTTTGCATACTCATTTTGTGGTGCGTGAAGATGCGCAGCTGTTGTATGGTTTTTCGGATAAGCAGCAGCGATCTCTCTTTCGCGCGTTGATTAAAGTCTCCGGTGTGGGTCCAAAGCTTGCCTTAGCAATTTTGTCGGGCATCGAAGCGCAATCGTTTGTGCGCTCTATTCATGATGGCGATACCGCTACTCTAGTACGCATTCCGGGCATTGGTAAGAAAACCGCTGAGCGTTTAGTCGTCGAAATGAAAGATCGCCTAAAAGAGTGGCAAGTTGATAGTGACTTGCCATTGATGGCGGCCGCGAATCCTCAGCCTATGGATCAAGTCCATTGGGTACAGGAAGCGGAAGGTGCGTTGATTGCGCTAGGTTATAAACCTACCGAAGCGGCAAAAGCCATTTCGGCCATTAAAGTACCAGTCACCTGTGCAGAGGATTTAATCCGTTTTGCATTAAAAGGCATGTTGAAGCAGTAGTTAGAGACAGTCATTAAGAGAAACAGCCATGATAGAAAGTGATCGCTTTGTGAGTGCTGAGCCTGTAGAGCTCGTTCAAGCAGAGACACCACAAGACCGCGCAATACGTCCGACAAAATTAGCAGACTATGAAGGTCAGCCTGCGGTGCGTGAGCAAATGGAAATTTTCATTGGCGCCGCTAAAGCCCGACAAGAAGCACTTGATCATACTTTGATATTTGGCCCGCCGGGCTTAGGTAAAACGACGCTTGCCAATATTATGGCTAATGAATTAGGAGTCAGTATTAAGTCAACGTCAGGACCGGTACTTGAAAAAGCAGGCGACCTTGCCGCGTTGCTGACCAACCTTGAAGAAGGGGATGTATTGTTCATTGATGAAATACATCGCTTAAGTGCCTCGGTTGAAGAAGTATTGTATCCCGCCATGGAAGATTACCAATTAGACATCATGGTCGGCGAAGGCCCTTCTGCGCGTTCAATTAAAATTGATTTGCCGGCGTTCACATTAATTGGTGCAACTACACGTGCGGGACTATTGACCTCACCATTACGTGACCGCTTCGGTATCGTACAGCGTTTAGAGTTTTATAATGTGGCGGACTTAACCGGTATCGTAAGTCGCAGTGCCAGTTTATTAGGCGTTGAAGTCGATGATCATGGCGCAAAAGAAATTGCCGTGCGTGCACGTGGCACGCCTCGTATTGCGAATCGATTATTACGACGAGTGCGCGATTACGCCGAAGTAAAAGGGAATGGCGTCGTCACGCAAGACATAGCCGACCTTGCACTTAATATGTTGAATGTTGATACACACGGTTTGGACCACATGGACAGACGACTGCTATTGGCCATGATTGAAAAATTTGGCGGTGGCCCAGTGGGGGTTGATTCATTGGCGGCAGCCATTAGCGAAGAACGCGATACGATTGAAGATGTACTAGAACCATACCTTATTCAGCAAGGTTTTATGATGCGAACGCCAAGAGGGCGAGTTGTGACGGAGCATGCTTATACCCATTTTGGTTTAACAATAAACACAAGCGAGTAAGTGTGAGCGATTTTAATTGGCCTGTTCGAGTGTATTTTGAAGATACCGATGCTGGAGGGATTGTTTATCACGCTCGATACTTGTATTTTCTTGAGCGTGCACGAACTGAATGGTTACGCCAATTGGGTTTTAATCAATCAATATTAAAACAACAAAATATGTTGTTCGTTGTTAGAGATATGGCCATTAAATGGCAAAAGCCAGCGATCTTAGATGATGCGCTAACGGTCAGTGTTAATATTGTATCGATCAAAAAAGCGTCACTCAAAATGCAGCAAAAAATTACAGTCGGCGACGAACAAAAACTACAAGCTGATGTCACTATAGCGTGTATTAATGCTACAAATAAAAAACCAATGGCAATACCACAGGCCATTTTAGAACTCATTACGATAAGTGGTGAGAAAGGAGTTAAGTGTGAATGAATCCATGACCATGTGGTCGTTAATCTCCAATGCCAGTTGGGTTGTGCAAGGCGTTATGCTGATACTGCTTGGCGCTGTGTTTGCTTCATGGGTGATTATTATTCAGCGTCAGCGTGTATTGAGCGCTGCAAAAAATAGCTTTGATAAATTTGAAGATCGTTTTTGGTCAGGCATGGATTTAAGCCAACTTTATAAAGAGATTAACCAAGAACCGCCGGCGTTTGGTGTTGAAAATATTTTCACAGCGGGTTTTCGTGAGTTTAGCCGTTTACGCCAGCAAAGCAGTGCGGACCCAGAAGCCGTAATGGAAGGTACACAACGTGCCATGCGCGTTGCAACCACTCGTGAGTCAGAGTTGTTAGAGTTACATTTACCATTTCTAGCAACCGTTGGTTCCACCAGCCCGTATGTGGGTTTGTTTGGTACCGTTTGGGGCATTATGAATAGCTTTAGAGGCCTCGCTAATGTGCACCAAGCAACACTTGCAACAGTAGCACCGGGTATTGCAGAGGCTTTGATTGCAACAGCAATTGGTTTATTTGCGGCGATTCCGGCGGTGATTTTTTATAACCGCTTTACAACGAAGGTTGATCAAGTGATCAGTAATTATGAAACCTTTGGTGAAGAGTTTATTAGTATTTTACATCGCCAAGTTTATAAAAAAAATAAAGTGCTGCCGGAAACGCCAGTGCCCCCTGTTACAGCAACGGTAGATAACAATGGCTAGGCAGAAACGTCGCCCAATTGCTGAAATGAACGTGGTGCCTTACATTGATGTTATGTTGGTGTTGTTGGTTATATTCATGATTACAGCGCCTCAGCTTACTCAAGGAGTGAGGGTAGATTTACCTAAGGTCGCTAGTGAACCGATTAAATCGGATAAAAACAAAGTCCCTTTAATTGTCACCATTAAAGATAATGGACAATATATTCTTGAGCGTGGCCGCAAAGAAGATAAAGCGGTTAATCTTGAGTATGTGCACAAATATGTGACCAAAATTTTAAAGCAACAGCCCGATACCGACGTATTGGTACGTGGTGATCAATCTGTGGCTTACGGTAAAGTGATCGCCTTAATGAGCACCTTACAAGCAGCGGGTGCACAAGGGGTCGGTTTAGTAACTGAAGCGCCGGAGCCTGGTCGCTAATGCAGTTGCACTTTACTGATCCCACTAGCTTTAAGATTCCTATTATTGGCTCAGGGCTTATGATTGTCGTTTTGTTGTTCCTGTTGAGTAATCAATGGATTGGCGAACAAGAGCAGGTGGTGAAAAAGCCGCAGCATATTGCGGCCCGCATTGTGCAACTTAATAAGCCTAAACCTAAAACGGCTTCAATTAAGAAAGCTCAAAAAAAAGCCATTGCAAAGAAAACCAAGCCAGTCAAAAAAACAACGCCTAAGCCCATTAAAAAAGTAGTAGAAAAGGCGAAGACTGTCGTCAAAAAAGAACAGACGCCACCAAAGCCATTACCCTTGCCGGGCACTGACTTTCTAAAGGTGCTAGAAAAAGAAGAAGCTTTAAATGCGACAGCGCAAGCTAAGCAAAAGGAAGAGCAGGCTAAAAAAGCGTTAGAAGATCAGCAGCAAGTGACGGATTATAGTAGTCAGATAAATGCATTGATCCAATCGGTATGGCGTTTCCCACCTAGTGCCAAACACGATGAAGAAGTTGTATTAAGAGTGTACCTTGTGCCAACAGGTGAGGTGACAGAAGTGCTTTTATTGCAATCTAGTGGAAATGATGCACTAGATAGAAGCGCAGAACAGGCGGTATGGAAAGTGAGGCACTTTCCTGTCCCTAAAGATGCCGTATTATTTGAAAAACAATTTCGACAAATTGTATTAAAACTGAAACCGGAAAATGCTCGATTATGATGCGTAAATCGCTTTTTATAGTTAGTTTGTTGTTCAGTGTGTTTGCCAAGGCTGAACTGACCATTGAAATTACCCAAGGTATTGCGAGTTCAATACCTATATCCGTTGTGCCGTTTCAAACGGTATCGCTGTCATCTTCTGGTGCTGTGATTGATGATGTTGTACGTAATGACTTAGAAAGGTCAGGGCATTTTTCGGTGCTTGGCCCTAAAGATATGCTGAGTCATCCTCATACCGAGAGCGATTTATATTTTCGTGACTGGCGTTTACTGAAGCAAGAATACGTTGTAATGGGTGTCATTACGGAATTAGCAGGTGATCAGTATCAGATTCGTTACCAATTATTTGATGTATTTAACGAACGAGAGCTGCTTACTCAGACATTAAAAGGGACTGAACAGCAACTACGTGACGTAGCACACCGTATTAGTGACGCAATTTATGAACAATTGACGGGTATCAGAGGGGCCTTCTCAACTAAGATTGCTTATGTGACAACTAACCCTGAGAGAACGCGTTTTAATTTATCAATTGCGGATAGTGACGGAGCCAGAGAAAAAATCATACTTACGTCAAAGTATTCCATATTTTCGCCTGCTTGGGCGCCTGATGGAAAACGCATAGCGTATGTAATGATGGAAGATGCAGGTAGTCGTGTTTATGTGCAGGATATTACAACAGGCAAAAAACAGCTTATCAGTTCAAACCGAGGGTTAAATAGTGCGCCTGCATTTTCACCTGATGGTAATAAACTTGCTGTGACGCTTTCAAAGGATGGAAACCCCGAGATTTACGTGGTTAATTTAACAACACGTAAATGGCTTAGAGTGACGAATCACTATGGTATCGACACTGAGCCAAACTGGATGCCTGATGGTAAACATATTATTTTTACCAGTGGTCGCAGCGGCAGCCCACAAATTTATCGTAAAAATATTGAGACTGGTTATGTAGAAAGGCTAACGTTTGAGGGCAATTACAATGCCCGTGCGCGCCTGGCTCAAGACGGCCGATTCCTTGTTATGGTGCATCAGTCTCAGCAAAGTGGTGAATTCCATATTGCCTCTTTAGATTTAACGCGAGGTTTGTTGCAAATTTTGAGCTCTGACACATATCTTGATGAATCGCCTAGTGTTTCTCCAAATGGAGTTATGGTAATGTATGCCGCAAAGCATAATAAACGAAGTATCTTGGCCGCGGTATCGGTCGATGGTGATGTGAAGTTCTTGGTGCCATCTAAAAGTGGTGATGTAAGAGAACCCGCATGGGGCCCGTATTTAAATTAACTCACACATTAAAAATAAGGTAAAAAAATGCAAAACATGGGAAAAATTTTCGCAGTATCTCTTCTTTCTTTAGCAATCACTGGTTGCGCAAGCAGCGGCGGTACAACTGATGAAGCGGCTACTACAGATACGTCAATTGAAGAAAGCCAAACTCAAGCCGTTCCTGGTTCTCCTGGCCTAGATGTTGTTACAGAAGAGCAAGCTGGCATGGCTGCAAACCCTTTGCTTGAGCAAATGGTTGTCTATTTCGGCTATGATCGTTCTGAAATTCGTCCTGAGTTTAAAGACATTCTAAATGCACACGCTGAATACCTAGTGGCGAACCCACAGGCAAGCGTTTCATTAGAAGGCCATTGTGATGAGCGTGGCACAGTTGAATACAACCTTGCACTAGGTGAGCGTCGTGCTAATACTGTTAAGCGTTACTTGGTTGTTCAGGGTGTAAACCCAAGCCAACTTGAAAGCGTAAGCTTCGGTGAAGAGCGTCCAGCAATGGTGGGTTCTGATGATTCAGCTTGGTCTAAGAATCGTCGCACTGAAATCAACTATCAAGCGCGCTAATGTTTAAACTAGCATCTTTCAAATGGGCTCCTTTGGCACTGTGTGTCATGGGAGCTAATTTTGCTAATGCTGATACTTGGTCGTCTTTGGATAATGCCAAAGGCGTCCCAGTTACGTCAGTTGCCCAAGCACCTGCTGCAAGTAATAATGCAAATAAGGGGTTGAGCACTGCGGCGAGTCAAATGCTGTTCTCTGAAATAGAGATGCTTAAGCAAGAGATTCAGAGTCTACGTTCCACTGTTGAAAAGCAGGGGTATGAGCTTAATAAGTTAAAAACCGAACAAAAACAACGCTATCTAGATCTTGATCGTAGAATGAGTCAGATGTTAGAAGGTCAGAGTGCCTCTACTGCTCCTGTAGCAGGTGTGACAGTCGGTGACGGCCAAGCAGAATACGATGCTGCCTTTTCATTAATGAAACAGCGCAAGCTAGATGAAGCGGCTATTAAATTTAAATCCTTTCTACAAGCGTTTCCCAAAAGTGAACTTGCGGTTAATGGTTATTATTGGCTAGGCCAGATTTATTATAATCAGGGTAACCTCGAAGAAGCTCGAAAAGCGTTCACCATTGTTGTTAATCAATATCCAAATCATCAAAAAACGCCCGATTCAGCCTACAAGTTAGGGGTTGTTTTGCATCGCGTAGGTGATACGGCTAAAAGTAAAACCTTACTTCAGTCTGTTGTTAGTAAATATTCAGATTCTGCCTCGGCTCGTTTTGCCGCTAAATACCTTAAAGATAATTTCAAATAATTTTTTAATTACGCTGATTAATGCCTTTTCCTGCGTGAATGGTTATTTAAACCCTTTGCGACCCCTCGCTTTTGATCCTTTGTGCTTATTTATTGCCGCTGTAGCCCTTTAAATATAAGGGGGTGTGTAAAAATATAGAAAAAAGTCACGTAAGGGGTTGTTTTATATCTGAAAAATAGTATTATTTGCGCCCGCTTTGGGGGTCGTTAGCTCAGTTGGTAGAGCAGTTGACTTTTAATCAATTGGTCGCTGGTTCGAATCCAGCACGACCCACCAAAGCGAAATAAGCGTAGATAAGTTATTGAATTTGTTGACAAAAAATATTTTCAGTATAGAATACGCACCGAGCTTGGGTCGTTAGCTCAGTTGGTAGAGCAGTTGACTTTTAATCAATTGGTCGCTGGTTCGAATCCAGCACGACCCACCATTATTTAAAAAGGCAGAGTATAACTACTCTGCCTTTTTTTATTTGTGCCACAGAATTTTATTGTTCAGCCAAACAAGCTATTTAGCAAAGTCATCCTTATGTTAAAATGCTGGGCTGCTTATCTAACACAGATGTATTTTCCGTTATGACACAGTCAACCATTGCAACCGATCAAGTGGTTCATGCTTGGGTACAAGACCATTTAGAGCACGGCGTTCAGCAAGACATGAATGCCGAGCAGATGTCTGCTTATGTGAAACGCATAAAGCAGCTATTGGTTGAGAAAAACGCCGTCCTTGTTGCTCACTATTACACTGATCCTATTATTCAAGCGTTAGCAGACGAAACCGGTGGTTGCGTGGCTGACTCTCTAGAAATGGCTCGATTTGGTCGTGATCATAGCGCCCAAACACTGGTTGTTGCCGGTGTGAAGTTTATGGGTGAGACAGCCAAGATCTTAAGCCCTGAAAAAACCGTGCTCATGCCTACCCTAGAAGCGACTTGTTCGTTAGATATAGGTTGCCCTATTGATGAATTCAACGCCTTCTGTGATCAGCACCCAGACCGTAAGGTCGTTGTTTATGCGAATACATCGGTAGAAGTTAAAGCACGTGCTGATTGGGTTGTGACCTCCAGTATTGCACTTGAAATTGTGCAGGAGTTAATGGAGCAAGGTGAAAAAATTATCTGGGGGCCTGACCAGCATTTAGGGAATTATATTCAGCGTATGACCGGTGCCGATATGCTGATGTGGAATGGCTCTTGTATTGTCCATGAAGAGTTCAAAGCCAAAGGTCTTGAGGATCTTAAGAAGGTTTACCCTGATGCGGCTGTACTTGTTCACCCTGAGTCGCCAGAGTCAGTAGTAAAAGTCGCGGATGTCGTGGGCAGTACCTCGCAAATTATTAAAGCGGCGCAAACCATGGATAATCAAACGTTTATTGTGGCAACAGATAAAGCGATCTTTTATAAGATGCAGCAAATGGCGCCGGGTAAGGTTTTCATTGAGGCGCCTACTGGTGGTACCGGTGCAAGTTGTAAAAGCTGTGCTCACTGCCCTTGGATGGCGATGAATGGCTTGGATAACCTAGAGTCATGCTTAGACCAAGGCTTAAATGCAGTTGAGGTAGATGATGAAGTTGCAGCTAAAGCTATGGTCTCATTGAATCGTATGCTCGATTTTGCAAAAGAGCATGGTGTGCAGGCCCAGGGTCGTAGCTTCTAATGTATTCAACTAAAGGCGACTTAAAACTTTAAGTCGTCTTTGGCGCTTGATATATCTCTTGCGCGCTGTTCGATGCGCGCTGATAGTAAAAAATTCCCTTTTGATAATTCTAATGCGATTTTTAATTGCTGCAGTGCTTTTTTACTTTGTCCGGTTAAAAACAAAAACTCGGCGCGTGCTCGATGCAATGCAATGATGTTGTCTGCTTTTCCTTGTGCTTCAGATAATTGTTGCCAGATATAAGGGTCATTTGGACGAATGCGAGAATGGCTTTGCAGTACATCGGCGGCGTCATGATATTGCTCTGTGTCCATCAGCATGCCCACATAACTCATGGTAAGTGGGTGGTTGTCTGGGTTAAGGCTTAACTGTTCTTTTGTATGGTCGATTGCGTCTTGTTTTTTGCCTGTGTGGAATAAAATACGAGCATACAGTGCTTGATAGGTGATGCGCTGAGAATCCGTTTCAAGCAAGAATTTTGCGTGCGTTAAAGCGTCTTGGTATTTTTTTTGTTCGGCCAGTAATATGGCCAATGCATAGCGAATAATGTGTCGTTCTTGTGGGTCATTTACTTTTTTAAGTTGGCTTTGATAGTGCGCTAAATTATGGCTTTGTTTTTTGTACTGTAAAAGCGTGTAGGTGCGCATAAGTTGATATTCGATGTCTTCAACGTTTGCAGTTACTTTCATGGCGTCGACGCGGGCTGCCGCGTCACTGATGCGATTCTCAGTCACGGGGTGGGTTAGCAAAAATTCAGGTGGGCGTTCACTGTATTTATGAGCTTCGTACATTTGTCGAAACATGTCAGGCATGCCGTGAGGGTTTATTTCTGCGCTAACAAGTGTGTGCATGCCAAGGCGGTCGGCTTCACGCTCCCAGTCGCGGCTGTAGTTTAAAGACCATTGGGTTGCTGCTGCTTGGCTGGTCATTAGGCCTGCAAAGCCGGCCTCTGTGTTGTTGGTTGCCAGTAGCATGATGCTACCGAGTAGTGTTGCCAGTGCAATGGGTGTTTGCTTGCGACTTTCATCTATTTGCCGAGCAAAGTGGCGCTGACTTAAATGGGCGAGTTCGTGTGCAAGTACGGCTGCAAATTGTGCTTCATTTTTTGCGTGTATGAATAAACCGGCGTTGATGCCAATGACACCACCAGGGACGGCAAACGCATTTAATTGCTTGTTGTCTAGAATAACAATTTCGAGTCTGCGATCGCTCACTTGACTATTACTCGCAAGGCGATAAATAAGGTTTTCTGTGTATTCGGTTAGTTCTGCATAGTGCAGTGATGAAACTTGTGATCTTAAGTTACGAAGCCAAGCTCTGCCTAGTGTATGCTCTTGTCCAATTGAAATAAGCCCAGACGACGCATCGCCTAAGCTAGGAAGGTCGTTGTTGGCACTAAGGCTTGGAAAACTCGCTAGGAGTATTAAACAAGCTAAAATGTAAGGCATACACTTCCTTATAGATTAAGTTCGCCAGTTAAAAGCTTTTAGAATAATATTAGCCCGAATTCTAGTTATTGGGCGTGTAAATGGTATCACAGTCATTCGATATGTTATTAGACGTTAGTGGTCTGCGCTGTCCAATGCCGTTATTGAAAACGAAACAAGCATTAAGTTCCATGTCGTCTGGCCAAGTTGTGAAGGTCGTTTGCACGGATGCTGGATCTTGGCGAGACATACCTGCGTTTGTTGAATTAACCTCTCATGCTTTGTTGTCTTTAAAGCACAGTGATGAGCAATTTATTTTTATGATTCAAAAAGGAGAATAGACTTAATATGTCTATGATGCGCCTAATTAGAGGCTGGGTAGAGCAGTATTTTTCAGATGAAGAAGCACTTTTTCTTTTGCTGTTGTTGGTTGTTGGTTTTGTCATTGTACTAACGCTCGGTACTGAGTTAGCACCGGCTATCGCCAGTGTGATTGTTGCTTATTTATTGCAAGGGCCTGTACTTGCGCTTAAGCGATACGGTGTAGGCCATACGTTGGCCAGTGTGATTGTGTTTATGGTGTTTATTGTGGCGTGCTTAGCCATCATGTTTATTATCGTGCCGGCTGTGTGGGGGCAGGTGACGCAATTATTTACTGAGTTGCCTAATATGCTTTCTAAGGGTCATGATCTTATGGTGATTCTGCCTGAGCGTTACCCGCAATTATTTGATCAAGACCAAATTAAAACGCTGACTAAAACCATTGGAGAAGAGGTAGGGCGTGTTGGTCAATTAGCCTTGTCCTTTTCTTTATCAAATTTACCCAATGTAGTGGCGATTCTTATATATCTGGTTTTGGTGCCTATTTTGGTTTTCTTTTTCTTGAAAGACGGGAACATGATGGTTCGTTGGTGGGTGTCTTTGATGCCATCAAAGCGTGTCTTGATCGGTCAAGTTTGGCGTGAAATGGATGAGCAGTTTGCTAACTATATTCGAGGTAAAGTGGTCGAGATTGGAGCTGTCGGTGTTGTGACGTATGTGGCGTTTGCCATTATGGACCTGCGCTACGCGGCCTTGCTGGCTATTTTAGTGGGTCTATCAGTGGTTATCCCTTATATCGGTGCAGCGGTTGTCACCATTCCGGTTGTTATGATTGCATACTTTCAATGGGGGCTCAGTTCCGATTTTTATTATCTGGTGGCTGTGTATTTCATTATTCAGGCGCTGGATGGCAATGTATTGGTACCACTACTATTTTCTGAAGCGGTTAATTTGCATCCTGTTGTGATTATTTTGGCGGTTCTGTTGTTTGGTGGGCTGTGGGGGTTATGGGGGGTGTTTTTTGCAATTCCACTCGCAACCATATTCAAAGCAGTCCTGACAGCTTGGCCAAAAGGCGTTCAAGCGGTTCAGCAAGAGCCTGATACTCAGGCATAACGTTCAAAACACTGATTTAAAGGGGGTTATCCCCCTCATTATGGTCTGGCGGGCCTTGCCACAAACGGGCTGCGCCAGTACCATTGCGCTCTATTTTTATATCGTTCTCGGAGAAGGTACATGATCACCGGAAGCATCGTAGCTTTAGTGACACCAATGGAAGCAACAGGGGCTGTGGATTGGAATGCCCTGAAGAAATTGGTGGAGATGCACATTGAGAAGGGTACAGCCTCAATTGTTGCAGTTGGCACATCAGGCGAGTCCGCTACGCTAGACCCTCAAGAGCATCTTGAGGTGATTGGCCAGGTTGTAAACTGGGTTGATGGTCGTATTCCTGTTATTGCTGGTACGGGTGCTAACTCAACCGCTGAGGCAATTCACTTGACCAAAGAAGCTCAGCGCTTAGGTGCGGACGCTGTTTTGTTAGTGACGCCTTACTATAATAAGCCAACTCAAGAAGGTTTATTTTTGCACCACAAGGCCATTGCTGAGGCCGCAAGTATCCCTCAAATTTTATATAATGTACCGGGTCGAACGGCTTGTGATATGTTGCCTGAGACAGTTGAGCGCTTGGCCCAGTTTGAAAATATTATTGGTATTAAAGAAGCCACGGGTGATATTGATCGTGCTCGTGATGTAATTGCGCGTGTTGGTGATCGTATGGCGGTTTATTCTGGCGATGATGAAACCGCTTATGAATTAATCCTAGCCGGTGGTAAAGGCAATATTTCTGTGACGGCAAATGTTGCGCCAGAGCAAATGGCAAAACTATGCGCGTTAGCATTAGAAGGTAAAGCGGAAGACGCTAAGGCGATGAATGATGAGTTAATGTCATTGCACGGCGCTATGTTTTTAGAGTCTAACCCGATTCCTGTTAAGTGGGCATTGCATGAAATGGGCTTAATTGGCCCTGCCATTCGTTTGCCTTTAACCCCGTTATCAGAGCCAATGCGGGAACCTTTGCGTCAAGCATTGGGTCAATGGAAGCTCATTAAATAATTATAAGATTGGAGTACCTGATGCGCTTAGGTGTGTTGTTTGTTTTGTTCCTTGCGTTAAACGGCTGTAGTTGGTTATTCCATGATCGTAACGATGACTACTTAGCGAGTGAAGTAAAACCTAATATCCAAGTACCAAAACAGGTTGCTGATGTTTCTTTGAAACCTCAGTTACCGATACCGGATGTTAAAGAGCCATTAAAGATTACTGAGTTTGTACTACCAAGACCTAACAAGCTTGAGCTTACCGATTTAGATGCGTCACGTTCGACGAGTTTATCTGAATTGAGCCAAGTAACATTAGAAACCGATCTTTTAAAGGATGGTAATGGTACGCCGATTTTACGTCTTAATATTGAGTTTGCGCGTGCTTGGGCTGAATTAGGTGAGGCCCTTAAAAAGGCTGATATTAAAATCACTGATTTAAATCGCAGCATTGGTACGTATTACATCGAATTGACGAAGCCTGGTAACCCTGACGATGTTGGCTTTTGGGTCGGATTGTTTGGTGGTGAGCCTGAACCTATTCAAGTGCTATTACAGGTTAAGTTGAACCAAGCTCGATCAGGTGTGTATGTCGCGATTCATGAAGATGCTGATAATCTTGCTGAAGATGCACAAGCACAAACGTTGTTGGAAAAGATTCAAGAAAAACTCTAGTGCGATTTTGTAGTATTGGCAGTGGCAGTAAAGGTAATGGCACCCTAATTCAAAAGGGTGACACCTGTATTCTTATTGATGACGGTTTTACTTTGAAAGAAGTTGAAAACCGTTTAGCGCAAAAAGGGCTCACGCCTTTGAATTTAAGTGCTGTGCTCATTACACATGAGCACGGCGACCACATTAAGGGGGTTGGCCCCCTTGCTCGAAAATATCGAATCCCCGTTTATTGCTCCCACGGTACATCTTTACATGAAGGTTTAGGTGTTATCCCAAGTCTAAAGGTTATTGATAGCCATAGTGATTTTACGATTGGTGAGTTGACTGTATCTCCTGTGGTGGTGCCTCATGATGCTCGTGAGCCGACACAATTTGTCGTAACAGATGGCGAATTTACAGTTGGCGTTTTGACCGACCTTGGCAGTCTTACGCCTTATATTATTGATAAGTATCGTTATTGTCATGGTTTGTTAATCGAAACCAATCATGATGTTGCGATGCTCCGAAGAGGGCCTTATCCGCCAAAATTAAAAGTGCGCGTAGAAGGGTCTTTAGGGCATTTAAATAATGAACAGGCTGCGCAATTCTTAATGCAAGTGGAGCAGGAGCAATTGCAGTATGTTGTTGCCACGCATATAAGTGAGCAGAATAACCAAGCAGAGTTGGCGATTCAAAATATTTGCTCTGCTTTAGGGTGTGACCCGCAGTGGGTGATAATGGCAAATCAAGAAACTGGTTTTGATTGGCGTCAGCTTGCGCCTGTTGAGCAATTTAATAAGAAAAAAACGCGCGTATAGTGAGAATCCGCACATATGTCTCATAGTTTGGCTGTGTTTTATGTGTAGTTGTGATTAAATTTGGCCAAATCTATTGATCATGGTAGCGTTAAGCCTTGATTGATATGACGATTACTTTTTGAAGGAAGATAAAAATGAAAAAAATCCTTGCTGCAGCTGTCGTTGCTGCTACGTTGCCCCAAGCTGCTAGTGCGCTGCCTTTAGTTGATTTTTATGCAGGTGGTTATTATTGGGATCAAACGGTATCAGGTGATGCGGGTTCAGGTTCTAATCAAGCTGATTTAGACGATGATTTAAATTTGGATGCTGATGGTCAAAATGTTTTGTATTTTGCATTCGAACACCCAGTACCTGTTTTGCCAAATATCAAAATTAAAACGACCGACATGAGTTCAGATGGTAATGGTCAGGTTTCAAGTGGCTTCAAATTAGGTGACGGAACTACAGTTGTTGGTACGGCTAATGTTGCTTCAAAATTAGACTTGTCGCATACCGATTACACGCTTTACTGGGGTCTGCCTCTGCCAATCGTAACACTGGATTTTGGTTTTACAGCGCGTCAGTTTGATGGTTCTATGGAGATGTCTGGTGATTACGCTGCATCAGCGCCATTGGATGTAACTGTGCCAATGCTTTATCTAAAAGCGGGTGCTGATATCCCTTTGACAGGACTTTCTTTCGGCGGTGATGTGAATGTTATTTCTTATGAAGATAGCGGTATTACGGACTTTGATTTAAACATCACATATGTATTGCCAGTCATTCCTTTATTGGATGTCGGTATTACGGCTGGTTACCGTAGTTTTGATCTGGAAATTAACCCAGATGATTTCGGTGGTAGTGATGATGATTTGAACGCTAAAGCAACGATTGCGGGTCCATACCTTGGTTTGAGTCTTCATCTTTAAGTTTTAGTATTCATTTTAAAGCCAGTTCGCTGGCTTTTATTTTAGTTGTATTGTGGACCTGATTTTACTAAGTTGGTTTGGCTTATGTTGATTGTAAGGTTTAAAAGGATAGTGCTTGCGTGCTTATTGGTTGGTTTGTTTGGCTGTGGTAATGATATTACGCGGTTAAGTGACGATGAGCTGAGGCAGAAAATACACGGATGTGATTATGCGCTGGATTTAACGGTAGCAGAACATCAAGTCTGTGAGAATTATCATCGAGAGTGTAAGCGTCGTTTAAACGAAGGGCGCTTTGTTTGTACATAAATAGAAGAGAAATAAGATATGCGTAAATTACCTATGGTTGCCATTGTATCTGCTGCGTTGTTAGCAGGTTGTGGCGAAAAAGAAGTGGCTTTAGAAAGCAATGTAGACAAAATGAGCTACGGCATTGGCATGAGCATGGCTCGTAGCGTGACTGGTCAGCCGATTGACATTAATACAGAAGCCATGATTGCAGGCCTTCAAGATGTATTGAATGAACAGCCAGCGCGTTTAGAAGAAGATGTAATCCGTGAAGCGTTTGCGGCTGTGCGTGAAGAGCAAATGGCTAAGCAGCAGCTAGAATCTGAAGGTATGCTAAAAGAAGGTGCTGACTATCTAGTTGAAACGGCTAAGAAAGACGGCATTAAAGCGACAGAAAGTGGTTTGCTTTATGAAGTGCTAGCGGAAGGTAAGGGTGATATGCCATCTGAAACTGACACAGTTGAAGTACATTACCAAGGTACTTTGATTGACGGTTCTGTTTTTGATAGTTCAATTGAACGTGGTGCGCCTGCTAAGTTCCCAGTTAACCGCGTTATTGCTGGTTGGACTGAAGCATTGCAAATGATGAAGGTAGGCGGAAAGTGGCGTTTACATATCCCTGCTGAATTAGCTTACGGCGCGCAAAGCCCAAGCCCTAAAATCCCAGCAAACTCTACTTTGGTATTTGAAGTAGAATTATTGTCTATCGAAAAATCTTAATTTTTATTTTCGGTATATTGAAGGCCCTAGCTTGCTAGGGTTTTTTTATGCCTAGTGTTTAGAGTTGAGTAGAACGGAATAAATTATAATAAGGTGAGTGTAAAAGATATTTAAATGAATAGTGAGTATTAAGAAAAAACTATAGAGAAGTGTAATGGTCGGAGCAGAGAGATTCGAACTCCCGACCCTCTGGTCCCAAACCAGATGCGCTACCAGGCTGCGCTATGCTCCGAACAGATATAAATAACAAATTTTATTGCTAGATATTTAAAGAGTGTTGCTAGGGTAAAAAAAGATGGTCGGAGCAGAGAGATTCGAACTCCCGACCCTCTGGTCCCAAACCAGATGCGCTACCAGGCTGCGCTATGCTCCGAAAGTGGCTCCTCGAACTGGACTCGAACCAGTGACCAATAGATTAACAGTCTACTGCTCTACCAACTGAGCTATCGAGGAACTACAGTGCGGTCTCGGCGTTGCCTTGACTGCGGGGCGTATACTATGTGTGTTAGTGTTAATGGTCAATACCTTTGTCTTAATATCTTGTAAATTTAGCGTAGATATAATCTTGTTATTTGCTGTTTTCTTCAAAGGTTTGAGTTTGTATTTCTATAATTTGACTGAGTAGATATTTAGGGTGCAGTGTGTGAATAATATAAGCTAAGAGTAGTTTGTTTTTCTATGAGGATGTTTGATGCTAGGATATCTATTAACTTGATGTTTTAAATTGGTCGGAGCAGAGAGATTCGAACTCCCGACCCTCTGGTCCCAAACCAGATGCGCTACCAGGCTGCGCTATGCTCCGAAAGTGGCTCCTCGAACTGGACTCGAACCAGTGACCAATAGATTAACAGTCTACTGCTCTACCAACTGAGCTATCGAGGAACTACAGTGCTGTCTCGGCGTTGCCTTGACTGCGGGGCGAATATTATTGACGAATGCCTGTTTGGTCAACCTTTTTTTTAATTTTTTTTAAAGTAAATACAATGACTTAGAAGGACATAGCTCTAAAGGGGGGTTAGATCATGAAATCTTTTAGGCTTATGCCAAAATCATGAGGGTCTAATACTTGAGTAATCTTATCCTTTGAAGTGTCTTGGCTTAAATCTCGGACTACAACTTGGGTATAGGCGTTTGTTTTGAGGTTGTAGATCACCTTAATCACAGGCTTTAGGCTGTCGCTGTTTTCTTCTATGACCACGCCAGCGGTATCGTTACTAAGTTTCACAAATGATCCCACGGGATAAACGCCAATGGCTTTAATAAAGCTATGGACATATTGAGTGTCTAAGTGTGGTCCACACCATTCCATCATTCGTTTAAGTGCATTAGATGGGGTCATGCCTTTGTGATAAACCCTGTCAGCGGTAATAGCGTCGTAGATATCGGCCACGGATGCCATTCTTGCCTCAGGTGAGATCTCTTCTCCTGTTAATCCTAGAGGATAACCCCCTCCGTCCATTCTCTCATGATGCTGAGCCGCCACATTGATGGATACTTGTGAGAATCGTGCATTCCTCTGTAGTATTTTCTGGCTGAAAGCCGCGTGCTTTTTCATGATGTTGTATTCATCATCCGTTAGCTTATCGGGTTTATGCAGGACGGCATCCGGGATTAATATTTTTCCAATATCATGCAGTAGCGCGCCTGTTACGCATTGATGAAGATAGCCACGTTCTAGCTCTAGGTGTTTGCCTAGTATGGACATAAGCACCGCGACATTAACGCTGTGCTCCATCAAGTAATTGTCTTTTTGACGAATGCGGGACAGGCAAGCCAGCGCATTTTGATTGCGCACGACAGAATTCATAAAGTTGTCTGCCATGTCTTCGAAAGGTGATACATCAACCGCATGCCCTGATTTGGCAGACGTCATCGCACTGTTTACAAGGCTAAGTGCTTCAGTGTGAAGTTTTGCTGCTTTTTCGAGCTCTTTATCAATGCTTGTTGATTTGGTGTCGCGTTCGGTCTTTGCTTTGTTGGCTATATCGATGATTTGTGTATCAAGCTTTTTTTCACTGGCCTCTTTAGTGATGGCGTCTGAGCTGTCGTTGCCTTTTTCGGTGTCGATGTAGAGCTCTTTAATGCCTCGTTTGATGAGCATCTTTATGGTTTCTTGATCCGGAATACGGCCTTCACGCTCATGTTCATGCAAACTTAGGCCGTGCTGTGCGATATTAGCCACATACATGCCGGGTTTCAGTTTGTCTGTTGCAATTTTTTTTAGCATAGGAATATTTAGTTGGATTTTATATGAGTATAGAAGAGCTAGAACACATATCGAATTTAACAAAAGCTGTTAGTATTTAATTAAGTTATAAAAAAGGGGTGGGCATGTACAAAATAGCATTTCAAGGGCAGCTTGGTGCCTATAGTCATTTGGCTTGCACGCATGTGAATCCTGAGGCACAAGCGGTTCCTTATGATCGTTTTGTGCAGGCTATTGCGGCGGCTGAGTCGGGTGATGCCCGTTGGGCGATGATTCCACTAGAAAATTCGAGTGCGGGACGTGTAGAGGAAATTTATCGCCAGATACCTAAAACACACTTGAATATTGTGGCGGAACATTTTCAGCCAGTATCCCATTGTCTGATGGCGTTACCGGGTGCAAGTCCTAGCTGGGTTACGTCCCATCCTCAGGCCTTGGCACAATGCCATGATAAAATTATTAAACTTGGGCTTGAGTCCCGTGCTGAGTTTGATACCGCTGGGGCGGCAAAACTGTTGTCGCAAAGCGGTGATTTAACGGGCAGTGTGTTGGCATCTGAATTGGCTGCACAGCTCTATAATCTTGAAATTATTGAGCGTCAATTTGAAGATATTACGGGCAACACCACGCGATTCATTGTTTTGATGAAAAACCCTGAATTACCGGTATATCGACCTGACGTTGAATATATAACCTCTATTTTATTTACATTAAGAAATATCCCCGCCGCGCTTTATAAGGCATTAGGGGGCTTTGCGACTAACGGTTTGAACTTAATTAAAATTGAAAGTTATTTAAACAGTGCAACCTTAAAGAGTAGTCAGTTTCATATTGATGTAGCACAGCATGTTGAGTCTGAGGCCATGCAGCAAGCGATCGAAGAGTTGAAATTCTATGCGTCCGAATATCGTTTATTAGGTACCTTTGAAGCCCACCCATTTAGGATTAAGTAATCACGGGTACTTTGAAACGAATACACAACAATAGAGGTGAGCAGTGGATTGGACTACGTTATTAAACGCAAAGCGTTTTGGTGTGCTGGATGAGTCAGAGCTAAATGAATCACGGACACCTTTTCATAAAGATCACGATAGGGTTATTTTTTCTAGTAGTTTTAGGCGCTTAGAGCGTAAGACACAAGTTCACCCATTAAATGATAATGATCATATTCACAGTCGTTTGACCCATAGTTTAGAAGTGAGCTGTGTTGGGCGCAGTTTAGGCGCTCAGGTGGGTGAGATGTTGCAGTCGAGCCTGCCATCTCACATTAGTCCTGCCGACTTGGGGGCAATTGTTCAGGCCGCTTGTTTGGCACATGACATTGGTAATCCTCCTTTTGGTCACACAGGAGAAGACGCCATAAGGCATTGGTTTCGTGATAGCAAAAACGCGGCTTATTTATCCGGCCTCAGTGCAGAGCAAGTCAAAGACTTCCAAACCTTTGAGGGTAACGCACAAGGGTTAAGAATATTAACACAGCTAGAATATCATCGATTTGATGGTGGGATGCGTTTAACTTATGCGACTTTGGGCAGTTTTTTAAAGTACCCATGGCACAGTGGCTATCAAGACCCGCTCAAAGGTGAAAAATTTGGGGTTTACCAATCAGAACTGACGTTTCTAAATGAAATAGCCGAAGAGGTCGGTCTAATTAAGCTGGATGATGACCGTTATTGCCGCCACCCTCTTGTGTATTTGATGGAGGCCGCCGATGACATTTGTTACGCCATTATTGATTTAGAAGATGGCGTTGAAATGAATCTGCTGCAATACACCGAAGTAGAAGGGCTTTTATTAACATTAATTGGCGATGACGTGCCTGCTTCTTATTATAAAACCACGTCTGAGGACCCTGCCCGTAGACGTTTGGCTATTTTACGCGGTAAAGCCATTGAGATTATGGTGAATTCCGTTGCTCATGCGTTTGTGGCACAAGAGGGTGTGCTATTGAATGGCCAGCTCAGTGGCGATTTAATTTCGTTGGCCGATCCTAAGGTGGCGCAATGCATTGCTCACGCAAAGGGCTTGGCTAGAGATAAAATCTTCAAAGACCCGAAAAAAGCACTTATCGAAATAGGGGCTTACACCACGCTTGGTAGCTTGCTGGAAGCCTTTCTCACCGCGATTGATGAGGTGTTATCTGGAAGTGAGGTGAGTTATAAGTCGCAGCGTATTTTGGATCTCATTGGCAGGCATGCCCCACAGGTCGGTTGGGACAAGTACCGCGCGTATTTGCGGGTCGTGGATTATATAGCAGGTATGACAGATGGATACGCTGTGGAACTCGCACAAGCAATACGCGGTCTTAGATACTAATCTAGCGCAAAATATTTATAGGTGAGATTCTGCGCCAGATTGGTAGAATGGCCCTGTTTTTTGCATATACCTAATATAACAATGAGAGTTTCATGGATATCGATTTTCCCCTGATTTTAGTCTTGGCTACCTTTGTCACAGGCTTAGTGGCTTTAGCTGATAAAGTGTATTTTTCTAAAAAGCGTTTTGCGCTGGCTGATCAAGTTGAACAGCAAGGTGGTTCAGGCGAACAATTAGCATTGGTTAATAAAGAGCCTTGGGTAATTGAAAACAGTAAAGGGTTTTTCCCTGTTTTAGCCTTAGTGTTGGTGTTGAGGTCTTTTTTAATTGAGCCATTTCAAATCCCATCCGGTTCGATGGAGCCTACGTTAATCAAAGGCGATTTTATTTTGGTTAATAAGTTTTCTTATGGTTTTCGTTTGCCAGTAATTGGCACAAAAGTGATTGAAGTTGATGACCCTAAGCGCGGTGATGTGATGGTGTTTATACCACCTCATGACCCTAGGTACTTTATCAAGCGTGTTATTGGCTTACCTGGTGATCACATTCGTTACAGTAACAAGCAACTTTATATTAATGGCGAGCAAGTGCCTCGTGAGCTTATTGGCTCGCTTCCGCAGAATGCCCCGCGCATCAAAACGTATAAAGAGTTCGATTACCCCGTTCAGCAGTATGTAGGTATCCCAAGTCGAGGGGATGGCGATTGGATTGTGCCGCAAGGTCATTATTTTATGATGGGCGATAACCGTGATAATTCTGGTGATAGTCGATTCTGGGGCTTTGTGCCGGATGAAAACATCGTAGGTAAAGCATTTGCAGTCTGGATGCACTGGGAAGATTGGAGCAACATTCCTGGTTTTTCTCGTAATAAAATGATTCATTAAAATGTGACTACACTTATAAGACTCAAAGGAGGCTTAATAAGTGAAAGCAAAAAAGGTATGTAGGCGCTGTTTGATGGCTCGATGGGTCACATTTTATTGTCTTTGTATTGGTTCGCTGGTGGTATTTGCACTGAATCGAATAATACTGGTTTAATTCTGTCTAAATGGGCTAGTATTTTCAGTTTTGAACAGTAGAATAGCGCCAAACCTATGAAGCTGGCTTGGCGTTTTTATGTATTGGTACCGAAAATTTTTGGCATCTTGCTCTTCAGTTATAACACCCTCAATAAAGCGCAGCTCAGTCGAGCAAAAGAAAGTGGATCGTCAGGCGTGCTGTATGACGCTTTACGATTGTCAGCAACGTCCCTTCAGCAATCGACTTCAACGTCACCTTAAGCACTTAAATGTGCCTGTCACAGTTAAAAACCTTAACCGTTGTCATACCTACCAAAAAGAATTATTAGCAGGCGGTGGCCGAGCCCAAGTGCCTTGCTTACGTATTGAAAGTGACTCGGGTAGTCGCTGGCTTTATGAGTCTGAGGACATAATTCGTTATTTAAATCGCAAATTTGCACCAAAATCTGATTCTAAGAGATTAGAGCGAGCGCATTAATTAAGTATTAGGCATAATACTCTACTACTATTGAATCAAGGATCGGATAATTGGGAGTTGTAAATTAGAGCATGGGACGCTCAGTGAGCCATATCTTAAAAATAATAATGTTCTTGAGCATTATGCTGTCGCCCCTATTGGCTTTAGGGAGTACGGTAGGCTTAGTTGTGGATGCGCCAAGTGAACAAATTTCTGCTTTTAAACAGCAATTAGACGCTCAATTACCAACCGATAATATTCAAGTCATCAGTGTTTCGCAATTAAGCGCCCTTGATGAATCAAGTGTCGATAAGTGGCTTACCTTAGGGCCCAATGCACTCAATAAGCTGTTATCAGAATTTAAGGCGCTTAAAGGGCCTGTGCTTGCTCTATTTCTACCTGAATCCGCTCGTATCAAAATAAGTGAAGAATACTCACAACCCTTTACAACCCTTGAAAATGCCCCAGATATGCTCAAGCAACTGTCTCTCATTCATGCACTGGTGCCCCAAGCTAAACAGGTTGGCGTGTTCTATTCGAGTCAGTTTAAAGTAGATAAGGCAAAACTTGATCAAGCTGCGAAACGTATTGGCCTTAACTTGCACTGGGCTGAATTAAAAGATCCGTTAGACTGGGACCGCCATGCGTTAAAGATACTCGCTGACGTTGATCTAGTATTGGGCGTTAATGATGATGCTTTATATAACACGACGACGATCCGTAGCATTTTGATGCGACTGTATCGTTCAAGTAAAGCGTTGATTGGCCCTGATAAAGGGTATGTGCGAGCTGGAGCGGTTGCCAGTACGTATTCAGGTATTGAAGAAACGCTCTTAGCGGCATCCAGTTGGATTCGTGGTGATTTAGCCACAACATCCGTATTAAATAATCCATATTTTAATGTGAGCGTGAATGCACAAGTGGCGCGATCATTGAATATCATGGCAGATGATACTGACTCCTTAATTCAAAAAATTAAGGAGCGCACCGATGAAAGGTAAAGGCTGGAGCCTCTACACCCGAACATTGATTTTGGGTTTAGGACCTGCATTAATCTTGTCATTTGTTTTTAAGCGGTTACTTTATCAATGTGCGGATTCAAGACGTTAAACACGAGCTTGATAATAAAGGACAGCTAATCGCGGTACAGTTAGCATCCACGGCTGACTATTTTGTTTTAACCGGTAACCCTTCCATCATATCGCCTTTAACCCGTGTTTTGCTTGATGATAAAGATGTTGAGTTTATCGAAATAGAAGACATTGCTGGCGGATTGTTATTCAGCCAAAGCGATATGAAATTCAGCCAAAATCCAGCCCGAGCTGAAAAAGGTCTATTGCGCTGGTATCAGGCTGACATTATTCAATATGATGTTTTAGCAGACGATGACGATTGGTTCGCGAAGCAAAAACAAGAAAAAATATTGGGTCAGGTTCGAGTCGGGCTTTCTACTAGCTTTGTCGAGCATCGCCAAAATGAAATCATCTTAAATGCCTTTTTAATTGCTACTGTTGCCATGGGAATTTGTGGTTTAGTCGCATGGTTGAGTGGGGCGCGATTGGCAACGCCAATTTCAAGGTTGTCTGTGATCGTAGAGCGTATGGCACAAGGAGATTACAGTGCTCGTACCGCAGAGACAGCGACCGGTGAAGTGAAGCAACTACAAGAAGGCGTCAATACGCTTGCAAAAGAACTGCAAAAATCCGAAGAAGTTCAGCAGCACTATGTCGAAAGCTTGATTAAAGAACGTGAAGCGTCCGAGCAAGCAAATAAAGCAAAAAGTGAGTTTTTAGCGGTTATGACTCACGAACTGCGTACTCCCATGAATGGTGTTTTGGGGATGTTGCAGTTGATGCAGTCAACGTTGATGTCGAAAGAGCAAGAAGAGTATGTTGAGATTGCACTGTCATCGGGTGATCACTTATTAGGCTTGATTAATGATATTTTAGATTTTTCTAAAATAGAGCAAGGCAGTATAGAGTTAGATCAAAAGTTTTTTGATTTACACCACAGTCTACGCAGAATTGTCGATAGTTTTAAAACCGTGGTTTCGAGTAAAGAATTGAAATTTGAAGTGGATATTTCAGCGGTAGAAAACCTATACGTGAAGGCAGATGAAACTCGACTGCATCAAATTCTCGTCAACCTATTGGGTAATGCCGTTAAGTTTACTAAAAAGGGATATGTGGGTTTAAGTATTGGTGATGTTGAGCGGATTAATGATCAAATAAAATTCTGTATCATCGTCAGCGATTCCGGTAAGGGGATTAGCGAAGACAATATTGAACGGATATTTGATGCATTTCAGCAAGAAGATGCCTCAATTTCACGTCAATACGGTGGCACTGGTTTAGGGCTAGCAATATCAAAGCAATTAGTTGAAAAAATGAATGGTGCTTTGATTGTTCAAAGTGCAACGGAGCAAGGTTCAAGGTTTATTTGTCAGTTCACTTGGGAGCTTGCGAGTAAAAAAATGGATGTGCGTCCTATTGTTCCCGAAGAACTAGAGCTCGAAAGCTTCATGTCCCGGGTACTGTTAGTTGAAGATAACGTTGTAAATCAAAAAGTAGCTTTAAAGATGCTAAAGGATTTTGGCTTGTACTGCGACTTAGCAGAAGATGGCGTACAGGCGGTACATTTGGCGCGACAAAATCAGTACGACTTGATTTTAATGGACTTACAAATGCCTAATATGGATGGCTACCAAGCGACAAAAGCACTGCGTGAAGAAGAAGGGTTAAACAAAGTTACCCCAATTGTCGCGTTAACAGCTAATGCACTTTATGACGTTAAGAATCAGTGCTTACAAGCGGGCATGAATGACTTTTTAGCAAAGCCCTATAAGAAGGCTTTGCTGCACCAACTGCTTACCCGTTGGCTTAAAGTAAAAGTGTAGTGGTTTGTTCTGTCTTATTGCTTGATGGTGAGAACGTCACTTAACGGCGCTCTGTTGGTGCGGGCTGTATTTGCTTTGACGCTGGCGTCCTCATAACCAAAACTCATTCCAAATAAAATGCCTAGCTCGTCATCCATTTCAAAAAAGTCTCGTACAATATCTGGGTAATAAGCCGTGCTGGCTTGAGCGCAGCAACCAATGCCATGAGCCGTAAAAAGCAGCATGAGCGTTTGTGCGTACATACCTACATCAACCGCGATAGATGGGCTGAAATCTTTCTTCATGGCAATAAAGAGTACATGAGGCGCATCAAAGAATTCGTAATTGCGGGCGGTGGCTTTCATGCGTGCAATTTTATCATTACGCTCGATGTCCATTGCGCCGTATAGCGCTTGGGCACACTCAACTTGGCGTGTGCGCATGACCCCTTCAAATTTGGGTAACGCTGAAAAATCAGGGTTCATGTTTTGCCCGCGCATGAAAGCATTATGCATGTTTTGTTTTAATGACTGGCACGCATCCCCCGTGGCCAATAACACTTGCCAAGGCTGTACATTACAATTTGAAGGGCTAAGCTGCGCGGTTTGTAGAATCTGTTCAATGAGTTTCTGAGGGATAGAATCAGGTTTGTAGCCCCGGATAGATCGACGTTGGCGAATTATATTTTCTAACGAGGTAACAGTGTCAGCATTCATGGTGGCATCCGTATTGTTATTATCGTTACATGAGCATATCAATGATGCTTACTATTCACCAATGGCTCAAATTGACAGAATAAATGACTTTACTGAGCCACAGTTTCGTTATTAATAATGATGAGAGGGTAGCTGGGCATCCACGCGATGGGCTTAATATTAATTTTTATACTCTCTGGTTTTACCCCAAATTTAGGGAGCTCATGCTGAAATTGAATATCCATAGAATGCCCTTGTAACACACCGGCTCTTTTAATAGATGTAATTTCGACATTGGATACCAATACACTAATATTAAACGCCACCCAAGCTTGAGGCCAAGGCCCGTGCTGATTATCTTCTAAGTGGAAGGCACACTTCAAAATGGGACTAAACCCCGTTTCATCAATGTCCTTCGTTAATTTAGATAATGTAAGAGATAGCTGATGGATATCTTGATAAGCGAATTGCTGACGCTCTTTTTCGGGAATGTTAGCGAAAAACTCTGTCTCATCATTTTCGCTACAACCCAATAGGGCAGTAGTCAATATCAATAACAATCGCTTAAAGTTGGCCATATGTTTTCTGTAGACTTAACACTTTATTGACGTAGTCCCGAGTTTCGGAGCTCGGCATTTGCCTAACTAGTGTACGCAGCACATCATTCGCCGCCATTTCGTTGATACGATTAATAGAACCGCTAATACTAGATTGTCCGGTGAGTGTGCGCATGACACTGCTTGTTCCTGCATTATAGGCCGCTATCGCACAGTACAATCTTGATTTCGGATTCTCAATATCTTGTAAGTATCGATAATATAAAATGTGTAAGTAAGCGGCCCCTACTTGAACATTTTGTTTTGGGTTATATAAATAGCTAGGCGAAAGTACTCTGCTTTTACTAAAGAGCATATTGGTTGCATCTTTGCCTGCAGAGTGCGGCACAATTTGCATTAACCCAAATGCTGGAATTTGCGAGCGTGCTAATGGGTTAAATGAACTTTCCGCATGAATAACGGCAAATATTAACGACGGTGGTAAGTTATAGTTTTGAGCATAATCATAAATGAAAGACTTGTAGCGTTTTGCTTTCATACGAATACGTTTTTCAGGCAATGCAATAATATAGGTAGTGCGATCATTGAACGCAAACGCTAAGTTTAATGAAGCAACCGCTGGGTAGCGAATATAAGCAGACTTTGTTAATTTTTTCGCCATGCGCTCAATGGACTTGATAGACGGTCTTTCATCTTTAAATAATTCAGATAACAGTAAATCTTGGCCTAACCCTCCAAGGTCTTGTGCGTATCGAATGCCCGAAAGTAACTCCATTTTTTGATTAATTGGATCTTTATTAATCGCACTTTCTAGATTCATGCCAAGTAATTCAACGAGGGTTGTTTTTAAATTTTGTTGCATCTCACGATAGTTGAGTACTTTTCCCGTGTGAATACTTGGCATCGTGATTTGTATTTCATTTGCTTTAAAGTCAATGGCCCGCTTTTTTTGGTAGTCGTCGCTGTAAATAACCAAGCGTGTTTTGCTGCTGACTTCAGCGTCAGGCCAATAATGTCTTAGCTCAGACCGATACTCAGTCATTGCTGTTTTAAAATGAGAGCTAAGTTGTTGTGCAGATAGCTGAGTATCAGATGCCTGATTGTTGTTATTGCTTTGTGGTTGTTGATAACCTTTAGGAATAACTTGTACCGCAGAGCTATTTGCTGAGGGTATTAGGAACAAGCTAATCAACATGACGGGCAAATACTTTTTCATATTTTTAAAGGCTCAATTAGTTATCTTATAAAACTAGATAGAATGCTTTGTGGATGCAAAAAAAAAGGTGGCTTGTGCGTAAACGATATAACGATGATGCTCATCACTGTGAATTAGTTGGCGTTTTTTGAGTCAGTTTTAGTGGGTGTTATCAATACCGTATTGAATTAATAGCGCCTGATAATCACGACTTTTTAAATATATTTTAAGATAACGATTAAAGTCACTTATCACTTCTTGTGCCGCAGGGTGTTGCTTAATCATGCTGATGTGCAGTGGTTTAACCTCTAGACTGGTAGTGGTCACTTGCAAACTATTTTTGAGTGTTGGCGTTCGTTCTAAATAATACTGAGCAACGCTTCGATCAAGTAAAGCAAAATCTAAGTCTTTTGCAGCGACACTGCGAAAAAGCGTACGATATTGTTTGACATAGCGTCTATTGTGATATTTTTGAATCTGAGGGCTATAGGCGTAGTCATCAATTAACCCTAATGATAATGATTGTGAAAGCGCTTCCTCTAATGTGCTCAGTTTAAAAGAGGACGCCTGATGCTTGACTCCAATTAATTGGTTGTATAAATAGGGTTCACTGAATATTAAGTACTGCTCTCTTTGTGGGCTTTTCCACGCAGCAACGCTGATGTCATATTCACCTTGTTTCATTCCGCGCATTACTTTTTTCCATGAGGCGAACGCCATATCGACCTTATAGCCTGCACGGCTGAGAACGGCGCTGACGATTTCAACGCTGACGCCTTGCCCTGGGAGGCTACGTGCAATAAAGGGTGGCCATTGTGTACCTGCAATGGTTAATGTCTTAATAACCTCAGGGTATTGCTGACAAACTTGAGCCAAGGTTTTGTTTAACCCTTGGCTGTTAATTTTGACGGCATAATCATCTTTAAAGTTTTTTAGTAAGCTAATGCCTAGGTAGGCCGCATCATAAATTAGCCACTTATCGTTAACTAAGTGCACACGTAAAGTAAATTCTCGGGTTTCTTGCGGTTGTGCTAACGCCATAACGATTGCCGCCTTTGTTCGGTTCTCGTTAAAGTCTTTTTTTATCTCGTGCCAAGAGGTTGGCTGCCATTCAAGAAGGGTTTGGGCTTGAGTGGTTCTAAATTGGCGTTTAAAGCATTTAAGAAAGCGTTGTTTTTGCTGGATGCTGGCACGCTTCCAGTGACGACCTAAAATAAGCTGGCTCATATTTAATATATCAATATAAGGACTAATATGAGTCCCTATTAGGTTTTCATAATCACCTAGGTGGTGATTAGAAAGCAGCTCAATATCAGAGAACATGCTATCTAACGAATGGCTTATTTGAATATCTGGGTTACTTTGGGCGCTTAGTGAAAGCAGCAACAAAATGATCACGCCTAACTTGCCCATTTAACCCATATCCTAAAAGTATTTACTAGGTTAAAGATAGCAGAGCTGAAAGGCTTCGTAGGGGCAGAACCGTAAATGTTTGTAAAAAAAGCAGAGCTAGTGGGCTTGGCATGTATTGTCTTGTAGATATTGTGCGTCGAGCATTAACGCTGAAAAACCTTGCATTAATACGGCTCGGCTTTTTAAGCTTTCATGGTACATAGACATATTCGGATATTGGCTTTCTGGTGTTGCCACATAGTGTTTTAAGCGTGAAAGAGAGCGCTTAAACAATATCCTTTGCCTAGCGCTATTTAATGCTTGTTCTTGCTCTGACAATGAAGGGTAGTTTTTAACTAACGTTTGCAGTTCGATTTTATCTTTAAGTAGCAGCAATAAGTCATCACTGTGACCAGAATGGTCATTATCTGCATGTGCCACCAAGGCTATATTCAACCCTAGTAGCAGTAAAAACACTTTAATCATCTAAACAAATACCGATTTGACTCACACCTTGATCTTTACTTAATGGCAGTAGTTTTTTAACCATATCTGCGTGGCTTGTCTGGCTAGTAAGCAATTCATACAAGGCGTGTTCAAAATCATACTGCCTTAACCATAATTCGCTTTCTGCTTGAGTAATACCTTGCATATCAAGTACTTCTGATAAGCGTTCGTGGGTCATTGTTTGGATATTTTCAGCATCTAAGATGCTGCTATCCAGTACGGCTTGTAGGCAGCTTTGTAAATTAACCATGGCGTCCATTGCGGGATAAACACCAAAATGTTCATAGGCATCGGGGTCTGGAATTAAGTCGTTTAATGTATCGATTTGATTCTCCATGTTCTTTAGGCTGGTGAGCTGGCCACGTAGAAACTCCCAAACCTTATTCAGAATTTTACGGCTTTGTTTGAAGTCGTCTTCTTTATGTTCGATTTCACAAAAAAGTTGAAAATTAGGCATGCTGCGTTCACATAGTGAGGCGCAAAAGGCCAATTGTTGCCAATGATTTAAAGCGGGAAAATCCATAAAAACTCCATTTGTCTCGAGCTTAATTATAGCTACTTACGTGTTTTATCTATAGCGCTAGCTGAGCTCATAATGAAAATACTAAACATTAATTGGCATTTTTTGTCTATTTTGTGTGAATGATTCATAAGTCATTGTTTTTTTGCGCATTTGAAAAATCCGTCTAGGTTTATAAAAGGGATGCAGGTTTAGCAGTACTGTAAGAATCACAGTAATAGGAGAATCCCAGTGTGGGCTTAATAAAAGCTTACTGGGCTGTTAAATCATTAGAGCCAGCTCTAATGGACGAGAGGTAGAAATGGCTAATCATATTTTCATATTGGCAACCGTTATGCTGTTAGCGGGCATTTTTGGTGGCCTAGTTAATTACTATATGTACGGAGACCACGACCCGGACGCAACCAGCTTACCCCGTTGTTTGGTAGTGGGTATTGGCGCAGCCTTTTTGGTTCCCGTTATTCTAGACTTAGTAAATAGTGAACTGATATTGGAGACACAAGGTGATCCGTCTAGGTTATTAATCTTCACGGGTTTTTGTTTAATATCTTCAATTGCCAGCCGTTTTTTCATTACAAATATGTCAGATCGTATTTTAGATGCGGCGCGCCATGCTAAAGAGCAGTCAGACAGCGTGCATCATGATTTACGCATTATTAAAAATGAATTATTGCCACTTATTGATACAGAAACAGAGCAGGATCTTGAGCCGGATGAAGAACCTGCAATTATGGATTACAGCGAAGATTTAGACGTAACCAGTTCAAAAGCCTTAAAAATGCTGTCAACTGGCCGATATATATTTAGATCTCTTGCGGGTTTATGTCGTGAATCGAACAATGACGAATCCACAATGTTGCAAACATTAAGCGTATTAGTGTCTCGTAGCTTAGCAGGGAAAGTCAGCGGTAAAAATGGTGTGCGCTGGCACATTACTGAAAAGGGTCGTCGTGTACTGGAGAGCCAGATGTAGTTTGGCATCTCTTTTGACACCAAGGATAAGTACTTAGGATAAGCCGACAATGATTTACCAAATTAAACAGCCATTGATGATTGTCGGTTTTGTTTTAAATCTTATTGTGAGTACACCTGCGATAGCGGCTGATGAAAACATAACGCCAGGGCCTTCCGCTCAGACGGCACCAAAAACTACCCCTGATAATACGAAATCACCGACTCCAGCCGCCAATTTAAAATCGCCTCAAAAAATTGAAGGTTTAAACCTTCCGCAAAATGCTAAAAGTACAATTATCCCCACCAGTAAAGCCACAGATGTTCGCGTTATTATTGATATATCGGGCTCAATGAAGCAAAACGACCCAGATAACTTGCGGATACCCGCCCTTAATTTAATTGTTGAAATGATTCCAGAAGGGGCAAAAGCCGGCGTATGGACGTTTGGTCAGTGGGTGAACATGCTGATTCCCCCTGCCGTTGTGAATAAAAAATGGCGAGAAGACGCAAAAAAAAGCGCTCAAAAAATAAACTCTCATGGTTTAAGAACAAATATTGGCCAAGCAATGGAGCAGGCCACATGGCAGCTTGAACGCGATGGCGAATATGAGCAGCATGTTATTTTATTAACAGATGGCTTAGTTGATATCGCCGCTGATAATGACCCACAGCAACAAGCCAAAAACAGCGCAGAAAGACAGCGTATTGCCACAACGATTTTGAAACAGTATCAGGACTTAGGCATTAAAATACACAGTATTGGGTTATCGAGTAACGCCGATAAAGTATTACTCGATAAGTTAGCGCTAGAAACCAGTGGCAGCAGTGTTGTCGTTAATACCCCAGAAGAGCTTGTTAAAGCATTTTTAAAAGCATTTGAAAAAGCGGCGCCAGAAGTAGCAGAACAAGTGCCACTTGCGAACGATAATACGTTTGACATTGATGCCAGTGTTGAAGAATTTACCGCCCTCGTTTTTCGTAAAAAAGGCTCGAACCCCATGCAATTGACATCGCCGTCAGGGACGGTGGTCAGTCAAATTAAACCTATGGAGAATGCCCGTTGGTTTGGTGAGTCCGTTTATGATCTAGTGACCATTACGAAACCAGAGGCGGGGAAATGGAAAATAGAAGCCGAATTAGATCCTGATAATCGTGTCACGGTTGTGAGTGATTTGAAAATGGAAATTAAAAATTTACCCAACTCACTTTTTCCTGGGCAACAAGTGGATTTTGAAGTTTACCTGCACGAAAGTGGCAAAGTCATCAGTGATCCTGATTTCTTAAAACTCATGACATTTGAAATGACTATGACAGCTGAATCGGGTCGCAGTGGCACTAAAATGATCAGCGATCCTGCGAAAATCCCCACGGATGGTCGTTATAAAGAAAGTATCTCGCGATTATCAAAAGAAGGGCAATACGAGTTAAAAATTGAAGTAGACGGCAAAACTTTTAAGCGTATGCGTAAAGAATACATACAGGTACGCCAGCCAATTGGTTTTGAAATTCGTAAAATTGAGGTAGGCAAAACAGAAGCCTACGCAGTTCGAGTCATCCCGCAGGTGGCTGATGTGGAGGTCGCCAAAACGCGAGTCATTGCCAAATTAAAAGGGCCTGATCAATCCTCTATTATTCAAGCTATGCCTTGGATTGAAGAGGGGGTGTGGGAAGCCGTTATTGCTCCGGACAAAGGCCCTGGTGAATATGAAATCGCCATGAACATAAAAGGCAGCATGGGCAAAAACCAAGAATTTCGGGTGAAACCAGATCCTATTAAACTCATGTTTCCTATTCCCGCTGATTTTACACATGAGTATTTAGCAGAAAGCCAAAAACCAGAGGCACCACTACAAGAACCTGAAGCCGAAAAAGAGCCTCAGGATAAAGAGGCACAAAAAGAACCTGAAAGTGATGCGCAAGAAGATGTCGTAGAAGAAGCACCTACACCGGAAGAAGAACCGACTGAACCTGCGGTGCCTAACTTAGAAGAAAAAATGAAAGCTCAAGAGGAGGAACCTCCCAAAGAAGAGCCCGCTGCACCTGTTGAGGAGGTTGTGAGTGAAGATGTCACAGAAGAGGAGCCAGAAGAAATATTAGAGCCCATACCTTACTGGTTATACGCTGTGATACCCGTTTCTATTTTAGTACTGGGTGTGGGTGGCTTTTTGGTTTATCGCAAAATCATGAATAAGAAGGTCGCGACGACTCAAAATGACACAGCTAAAGAGAGCACGGATAAACCAGAGGTCAGTTTAAACGATGGTTTAGACGATGAAGATTTTGATGAAGACTTCGACCTAAGTGGTGATGGTGAAGATGAGATGGCCATTAATGTAAATGATGTGCCTGATGAAAATGAATCAATGCCAGAAATGGATGATCTTGGCGATATAGGTGACTTAGATATAGAAGAGCCAGAGCCAACGGCTCAAGCAGCCCCTGTTGAAGATGATATCCCTGATTTTGATGAAAATTTTGATATCGATAACAACCCTGAAATTGATCAAGACAAGCAAGAAACCGCCAGTGCAATTGATGAACTCGATAGCGTACTGGATAGTTTAAGCGATGAAGATGAAGAGAATATCCCGCAATTAGATGAGGCGATTGATGAAGAACCGGCAAGCGATGAATTTGACTTAGGCTCTCAAGCAAGTGAAGCTGACACAGCGGAAGATGAAGACGATAATTCTATTGATGCCGCATTGGCTAATTTAGAAAGCGAATTGGATGATATTGATGTTGACGCGCTGATCGACAACGATAAAAAAGAGTAAATATGGATACATTCATGCAAGCGGCCATTGATGAGGCCAAGCTGGGGTTACAAGAAGGCGGCATTCCGATTGGATCGGTACTGGTTCATAACGGTGAAATTATTGGCCGTGGGCACAATCGTCGTATCCAAAAGCAAAGCTGTGTATTACATGGTGAAATGGACGCACTTGAAAACGCAGGCAGGCTGAGTGCAAGCATTTATCAGGCGTCGACGCTCTATACCACATTAAGCCCATGCTCCATGTGTTCCGGCGCTATTGCTTTATATGGGATTCCTAAAGTAATCATTGCTGAAAACCAAACTTTTATGGGAGAAGAAGCCTGGTTGACCAATAAAGGGGTCGAACTCGAGGTATTACAAGACGAAACCTGTATTCGACTGATGAAGGATTTTATTCAAGATAAACCATACTTTGGAATGAAGATATCGGGGTTTAGTCCTTTATTACAGCCTCCTTCTTAAAGCCCATGTCTATTCGTTGGGCTTTTTTGTATCAAAAACAAACACGAAAATTGATCTATTTTGCTAGCGAAAGCGTAAAATCAAGCCATGTACAAGGGTGTAAAATCCCTTATCCTGAGTTACCATTCGGTACATTAATATCGCTAAATTGAGCAAAAATATGAAGTTTACTGGTACAGAAGAATACGTCGCCACGTCCGAGCTACAAATGGCCGTTAACGCCGCTATCACGCTGCAGCGTCCATTATTGATTAAAGGTGAACCTGGCACAGGTAAAACCATGTTGGCTGAACAGTTGGCAGAAGCATTAGGCACGCCTTTAATTCAATGGCACATTAAATCAACAACCAAGGCGCACCAAGGTCTATATGAATACGATGCCGTTTCGCGTTTACGTGATTCTCAATTAGGCAACGAAAGTGTAAAAGACATCTCAAACTACATTAAAAAAGGTAAGTTATGGGAAGCGTTTACAGGTGATAAGCCGCCGGTACTTTTGATTGATGAAATCGACAAAGCCGATATCGAATTCCCCAATGATCTATTGTTAGAACTGGATAAAATGGAGTTTTTTGTTTACGAAACGCAAGAGCGCATCGTGGCAAAACATCGTCCTATTATCATTATTACCAGTAACAACGAAAAAGAATTACCGGATGCATTCTTACGTCGTTGTTTCTTCCATTACATCGACTTTCCAGATAAAGACACCATGCAACGCATTGTCGATGTGCATTACCCAGATATTAAAAAATCTCTATTGGCAGAAGCCATGGATGTGTTCTTTGATTTGCGTAAAGTGCCAGGCTTAAAGAAAAAGCCTTCAACATCAGAATTGGTCGATTGGTTGAAGCTTTTACTCGCCGATGATGTTGACCCCGCAACATTACGCAGCAAAGAAACAGCGATTCCGCCATTGTATGGTGCCATGGTTAAAAATGAACAAGACGTCGAGTTGCTACAAAAACTAGCATTCATGTCTCGTCGTAAAGGCTAAATCTATGTTGGTTGATTATTTCCAAACCATGCGCGAATACCGAGTGCCATGCTCGATTCGCGAATACTTGGATCTCATAGGCGCGCTGCAAAATCATTTAGCATTTGCAGATTTGGATGATTTTTATCAAATCAGTCGTATCTGCTTAGTAAAAGACGAGCGGCATTTTGATAAATTCGATAAGGCATTTGCCCACTATTTTGAAGGCATCGATCGGCTGGATGAAATTTTGACCAGCGCGAAAGGCATTCCAGAAGACTGGATGAAGTCAGAATTTGAGCGTTTGTTTAGTAAAGAAGAGCTAGAAGCCATTGAATCCCAAGGTGGGTTTGATGAGCTTATGAAAAAATTCCGAGAACGCTTAGAAGAGCAAGAAAAGCGTCACCGTGGCGGTAATAAAATGATCGGCACAGGTGGCACCTCACCGTTTGGTGCCGATGGTTTTAACCCTGAAGGTATGCGTGTTGAGCAAGGTCGTAGTCGCCATAAAAAGGCGATTAAAGTCTGGGAACAGCGCAATTACCGTAATTTAGATGACGATGTTGAGCTGGGTATTCGCAACATTAAAGTGGCATTAAGACGCTTACGTAAATTTGCACGTCAAGGCGCGGCTGAAGAGTTAGACCTTGATGACACCATTACCTCAACAGCAAATAATGCCGGCTTTTTAGATATCAAATTAGTACCAGAGCGTCACAACGCGGTGAAAGTGTTGTTGTTCTTTGATATCGGCGGCACGATGGACCCATTTGTTCGGATTTGTGAAGAGCTGTTCTCTGCGGCTAAAACCGAGTTTAAACATATGGAAACGTTTTATTTTCACAACTGCTTGTATGAGAGCGTGTGGAAAGATAACCGTCGTCGCAGCAATGAGCGTACTCAAACTTGGGATATTCTCCGTAAATTCACCAAAGACTATAAAGTGATTTTTATTGGCGATGCCATGATGGCACCTTATGAGGTGACGCATGTTGGTGGTAGCGTAGAGCACTGGAATGACGAAGCCGGTTCGGTTTGGCTTGAGCGCATGAAAGATCACTTTTCTAAAGTAGTGTGGCTTAACCCAGTACCTGACTCTCAGTGGGGCTGGAGTGGTTCACTAAACGCCATTCGCGATATCATGAAAGATGATATGTATCCTCTGACCATAAACGGTCTTGAAGATGCTATGCGTGAATTAAGCCGATAGTATTTTATGTAAGCCATAAAAAGGGAACCATCGGTTCCCTTTTTTATTGGCTAAAATGTGCCGATTTACAGTTTTTGACTATTTAATATACGTTTTGGTACTCTCGACTCACTAACCTTGGTTGCATCCTGTAAAACCCTAGGTAACAATACGCCAAGACGCAGCATTCTCAAAAAAAGCGTCCTTATAATAAAAATAAAAAATAAGGGTCAACCGTGAAGGCAATCCAATCCATTGCAAGTAGCTTCGTGCTATTTCTTTCTATATTTGCGTCATTTTCATTATTTGCGGCTGAGCAAGCGGGTTTAGATACTGAAATAGAAGAATTAAAAGCGGAAGTCATTGAATTAAATCGCGAGCTTTTTGATCTAGAAGAGCAGTTGCTTTATCCCGCCACAACCTCATTTGCTGTCTTTGTTTCAATGGATGCTGTCCCCGATTTTGAAATTCAATCCGTTAAACTTAACTTAGACGAGCAAGACGTGACCTCCCATGTATATCGTGCAGAACAAGTGGAAGCATTACGTCGTGGCGGTATTCAAAAAATCTATGTCGGTAACTTAAAGCCAGGTCTTCATTATTTAAAAGCTGAAATCATGGGTAAAGATCGTGATGGTCGCTCAGTGAAGCGCATGGTAGTAGCCGATTTTGGTAAAGCCCGTGCCAGTAAATATTTAGAAGTAAAAATCAGTCATAACCCAAATCAAAATAAACCAGACTTCGCCATTGTTGAGTGGAAGTGATATGCGTTGGTTTATTTGGCTATTACTGCTAGCCCCTATTGTTCATGGGGCCGACTTATTACCTGACGAACGGCGTTCGATCGCTCGTGATCCTATTTATGGCCAAGCATTGTATAGCTTACATGCAGGCGAATATGACAAAGCGCTGGGCTTGAATTATAAATTACGCCAACAAGGCCGTAAGGGCTATGGCAAAATTCTAGACGTCCATGCGGCAACGGCTCAATTAGGTTTGGGTATGAGCCAGCATGCACAAAAGCAATATAAAAAATTACTAACGGACAACAGAGTCAGCTTTTTACCGGCTCCTGCGCGTGCGCAAGCTTGGTTTTATATGGCAAAGCACTTTTACAATAAAGGGCTTTGGGCCAGTGCATTAAGTTCGATTCGTAAAGTAAAAGGCTCATACTTAGCCGCCGATTTAAAAGATGAATATCACTTTTTAGCAACCACCTTAGAATTATTTAAAGGCCAACCAAGCAAAGCGGATCAACACATACTAGCGATCAACCCTGATAGCAAATGGGCGGTATATGCTTATATGAATTTGGCGGTAAGTTATACCGAACGTGATATTCATATTAGTAAAGTTGAGGCGGTATTCAACAAAGCATTGTTACTGACGCAGACAATGGATCGGTCAGAAGCACTGGCTGATAAAATTAATTTAATGGCAGGGCAGTTTTTTTATGCAACTGGCCGTGGTCGAAGCGCTATAAAACATTTGAAAAATGTGAGTTTAGATGGCGCGTATACACCTAAAGCATTGTTAACATATGGCTGGGCACTGACTGAACAATGGCAATACCATGATGCGTTACAGCCGTGGTATATGCTAAAAACCAATCACTCGCCGCTTAATCAAGATGTGCAAGAAACCTTAATTGCTATTCCTCATTTATTAGAAAAACTGAATGCAAAAGTCATGGCATTAGGGGCATTTGAGTATGCCACCGAACAGTTTGATGATATTTATCGTCAATTAGGTGAAAGCGCTAAGCGATTAAATAGTGGTGAATTCATTGAACCACTCATGAAGCAGCAAGTGCCGGATCGTTGGGGCGCTTTTCAATCTGTTGATTTATCGCTGCCCAATCATCCTGATCAAGTTTATTTAAAAGATGTCATGAGCCAAGGCTACTTTCAGGGTGAATTAACCAATTTACGTGACTTGCATGTAATGCGTAACCAATTACAGTCTGCCATGGCAGACTTAAGTGCACTGGATAGCACAGCGGATATCCGTAAAAAAGAATTTTTGATTATTAAAAAAGAAGCGCAGGTTAGCAAACATCAGGCACAGCTTTCAGCATTGCAGCAACGTTATAAAAAATTACTGTATCGCATAAACAAAGCGTTTAAAGACCCGGATGGCTCTGGCCTAGCGTCACAATCAGAGAAAGATCAATTAGCGTCGTTTACGGATGTGACCAAGCAAATTAATAATCTAGCTAAGCGCTCATCTCAAAACGAACAATCTTATAAAGATCGCCTACGCCGTGTCGAAGGGGTTCTAAAATGGACGCTATCAGAGCGCTATAACGAACGAAAAAGACAAGTGTCGAGCAGTTTAGCTTTGCTGGAAGAAAAAATTAGGCAAGCAAATAAACAATTTAAGGCCGCGCAGTACGCATACGCGGTTGCGCCAAACAGTTTTAGCGGTTTTAAACAACGTATTCATAAACTTAAAAAAACATATCAAAGACAATTAACAAAACTGGATAAAGTCTATTATCAGCAACGCGAAAAAGTAGGCAGCATCGTTAAAATTGATATTAAAAAACGCCAAGAGCGTGTCATGGATTACCAGATGCAAGCACGCTTAGCCGCGGCTCGATTATTTGATGAAACATCGAATAATCAGCGCATCGTCACAGGGGAGGTAAGACAATGATCAATAAATGGATTGCCCCCGCTGTTTTTATCGCATTGCTGTCAGCCTGTGCCAATCAGCCTGAGCGTAATGTTGTCAGTGTCGAAGAAGATTTATCGGGTAAAAGTATTGCAAATATTCGCCCTGTTGGCGTACGTTTAGCCAAAATGCCAGCGCCAGAAGCAAATACAAAAAAAGCCATTGAAAAATATCAACGGTTTTTAGAAATCGCACCAAAAGGCGAAACCCGTGTTCATGTTATGCACCGCTTAGCTGACCTTAAATTGATGGATGTAGAGGAACTATTAGCGGATAACCCAGAGCAGCTTAACGCAGCAGAAGTACAAAAAACATATCAAGAAGCTATTGATACATATACACAAGTGTTAAAAATGTTCCCCCGTCGTCGCGATAGCGATATGTTACTTTACCAATTAGCTAAAGTGCATATGCTAAAAGGGGATGATGAGCAAGCATTAGCGGTTTTGACTCGCTTAACACAAGACTTTCCTAAATCTGATTTAGTATCAGAAGCACAATACCGACGTGGCGATATCTTATTTAATTTAGAACGTTTTGCTGCATCTAATCGTGCGTTTGCGTATGTAAGCATGGGTGATAAATCAAATCGTTTTTATATTAGTGCAAGTTATATGCGCGGCTGGAGTCAGTTTAAGCTTCGCGCTTATGACAATGCATTACTGTCGTTTGTAAAAGTTATTGATGAACGTTTTGAAAATACTACGGCTATTGTAACCGCAACAAAGGGCGATAAAGAACTATTGGATGATACCGTACGTGTTATGAGTATGATCTTTGCCGATAACAGCGGGCACAAGCAAATCGCACACTTGATGCAACGTATTGGTAGTCGCCATTATGAGTATTTATTGTATGACTCTTTAGCTGAATACTATTTATCAAAAAAACAATACACAGATGCGGCCCGTACATACCAAGCATTTGTTCGAACCAATCCTAGCGATGTATTGGCACCTGCTTTTTACAGCAGCGTGGTAAATAGTTATAAAAAAGCAGGCTATATTGATTTAGTGTTAAAGCATAAAACGGCTTACATTGAAAAATACGGTGTGCGCAGTAAATATTGGAATATTTATGGTGAAGACATTCGCGATATGATTCGGCCTAATATTAAAGATTACACATCACAACTTGCTCAGTATTACCATTCGCGTGGGCAAAAAACGAACAATATTAAGCGTAAGTTCAATAGTTTATTAGCCTCGGCCCGTTGGTATCAAGAATATATTGATACATTTCCAGCAGACAAAAGAGTTGGCGAGATGTATTTCTTAAAAGGTGAAGCGGTATATGAAGTGGGTCGCTTCGAAGAAGCCATTCTTGCTTATACGCAAGGTGGTTACGAAACCCCTAAGCACGAGCAATCCGAAGAATCAGCGTATGCGGCATTAGTGGCTTACAATCGAATGATCGATACTGCAAAGCCTGAAGAAAAAACATTTTGGTTAGAGCAAAAAGTGGACAGCGCTTTGCGTTATTCATTGGTTTATCCAGATAATAAAAACACCTCACAAGTACTTGCCCGTGCAGCAGAAGGCTTATTTAGCCTAGGGCAGTTTAAACGTGCCGTTGATGTAAGTGCGAGCGTACTTGCGCGTAAAGATGCTAATAAAAAACAACGCTCAGTGGCTAATCTAATTAAAGCGCACTCACATTTCGACTTGGCTGAATTTGCACAAGCGGAAGTATCGTATATTGCAGCGCTAAATAGCCGACAACTCAAAGCCAGTGATATTAGCGCCGTTAATGAAAAATTGGCTGCCAGTATTTATAAACAGGCCGTTGCCTGGGTTGAAAAGGATGTATTGGATAAAGCCATTTCTGACTTTATGCGGGTTGGCAAAGTCGTGCCGAATTCTCCTATTCAAATAACCGCCCACTATGATGCGGCATCGTATTTGATGAAAAAACAAAAATGGGAAAAAGCAGAAGGTGTGCTCATTAGCTTTAGAGAGAAATTTCCTAAGCATAAACTGGCTAAAGACATTCCTTCAAAGTTGATCGTTGCATATGAAAACACCCAAAACTGGAAGAAAGCCGCATATGAGTTACAAAATATCTGGCGTTTTTCTCGTGATAAGAACGAGCAACGAATCGCACTGTACCAATCAGCCGAATACTATGAAAAAGCAGACGAGATTGACAATGCCATGGCGATGCTAAAGCGCTATGCGCATAATTATCCAAAACCATTTGATGCTCAGTTAGAAGCGATTAACAAACTAGAAGGTTTATATCTTAAGAAAAATGACCATGTTAAGCGTCGTTACTGGTTAGAGAAACTGATCGCTTCGGATGTTTCTGCCGGTCAAGCGCGTACAGATCGCTCGAAATTCTTAGCAGCAAAAGCATCATTCGAATTAGCGGACTATGAGCGCCAAGCTTATGCGAAAATCGAGTTAACCTTACCGTTACAAAAAAGCTTAGGCAAAAAGAAAGTGGCGCTTAAGAAAACGTTGGATGCTTATCAACGTACGGCCAAAATGGAAGTGCAAGAGTTTACAACCGCAGCGACATTTCAAATTGCTGAAATTTACGGCGAGCTTTCTCGTGATTTAATGGCATCGCAACGCCCAGCGGGTCTGGATGAGTTAGAACTTGAAGAATACGAATATCTATTAGAAGACCAGGCGTTCCCGTTTGAAGAAGCGGCCATTAATATTCATGAGACCAATATTAAGCGCAGCTGGGACGGTTTATATGATAGCTGGATTGAAAATAGCATTTCTGCGTTATCAAAGTTGATGCCGGCTCGATATGCCAAAGAAGAGGTGAGCTATGATGCCATTGCTGAAATCCACTAGTATTGCCGTTTTATTGTCATTGTTGGCCGCTTGTGCTGGTCAGCAGGTCAATTCAACGGTGGATGCAAATGTTGAATCAAAAATAATTGAGATTCCAACACAAGCCGCCATCGATTTTAAGTTGGCGATTGGCCTGATGAATCAAAATAAATTAGACGAAGCCTTAAAAGCCTTTGAAAAAATGACAAAAGCGTATCCTCAATTAGCGGGTCCTTTTGCAAATATCGGCGTGATACAAGGGCGAAAAGGAAACTGGGAGCAATCTCGTGACGCACTGATAACCAGTTCTAAAAAGAATAAACAAAATATAAAAGTCCTTAATCAGCTAGGCTTATCTCATCGTAAGTTAGGTGAGTTTAAACAAGCCGAATCCGCATATTTATACGCAATTAAAATCTCGCCTAATACAGCTGAAAGTTATTTAAATTTAGGTATTTTGTACGATATTTATATGGGGCAGTTTGTGAAAGCCAGTGATTATTATCAAAAATATCAAAGCTTACAAAGTGAACCTAATAGACAAGTGGCAGGCTGGATTGTCGATATTAGTCGTCGCGCAGGCAGTAAGTCACAAATAGCAGGGGATACACCATGAAAAATATAATGGGTGCCCTGCCTTTAATGATGATATCAATGGCCATATTGGCTAAAGAGCCTGTTATTCGATTGCAAGGTATTAAAATTAAAGCCGATCATGAAGCGCCACAGGTTATGCATATTATTCCTTGGCAAAATCCAGAAGGCGCAGAACGTTTATATTCTCCAGTACGTGGTGCTGAAATAGAACGCTTAAAGCCAATGGACCCGTACAGTTTTGAATTAGAATCGTCATTGCATCAACAGTGGCAAGCAAACAAAAAGGCAGCAATTGACCTAGTAACGGATTAAGTTTCTAATAGATTAATTACGACACAATGAATAATAAAAACAATAAACTTATTCTTAAAAAATACCAACAATAATAAAAATATTCCAATAGAGGATGTACACAATGGATACCATTATTCGATTTTTCCAAGATGGCGGCATGTTCATGTACCCAATCGCGGTTATATTAGTGGTCGGTCTTGCCATCGCGATTGAGCGACTCATTAGTATTTCAGCGTCAAAGCGTAAAAACCGTGCAGCGTTTAACGACATGTTACCCATGATTCAGCGTAAAGATTACAAAGCGGCGCTTAATTATGCCGGTCAAAGTGATAGCGACATTGCTAATATCTTAGGCGCGGGCATTGCACGCATGCCAAGCAGCTCTCGTCGTGAAGATATTGAATACGCAATGGAAGAAGGCTTGATGGAAACCACGCCTAAACTTGAAAAGCGTACCGCGTATATTGCAACGCTTGCGAATATTTCAACGTTAATGGGATTGCTAGGCACAATTATTGGTTTGATTGCCGCATTTACAGCGGTAGCAACGGCAGCGCCATCTGAGAAAGCAACGTTGCTTTCGCAGTCAATTTCAGTCGCAATGAATACAACGGCTTTTGGTTTGATTTCTGCAATTCCATTACTGTTACTGCACACTGTATTACAAAGTAAAACCACTGAAATCATAGATAGTCTTGAGATGGCAGGTGTTAAATTTTTAAATTTAATTACTGAGCGTAAGCCGGCAGCTGCGGCTCAATCTCAGGCAACCACTTCTAACGCTGCGAAATAATTGCACTTAAAAGTGGAGGTTGTCTATGAGACGCCATAAGAAAAAACAAGAAGAAGCGGAATTAGATATTACCTCTTTCATGAATCTGATGATCATTCTTGTGCCAGTATTGTTGATTAGCATGGTTTTCAATCAGATCACGGTATTAGAATTAAGATTGCCACTTGAAGAAGAGCTGCAAAAGCAGGATCTAAACCCGGATGATTTATCGTTAGAAGTCATTGTGCGTGAATCCGGTTTCAATGTGATGCTGGGCCCTTTACCCATTGAATCTATTGATAAGAAAAACAATCAATTTGATTTGAATCGATTATCGACTGTTTTGCAGGGCATGAAAAAGAAATTGGGTCGCGAGCGAACAGATATTGTGATTTTGTCTGAACCGGATATCGATTATCAAGTATTAGTAGGTGTGATTGATACAGCTAAAACGTTTCCGGCTGTCATTGCTGCAAGCGTTGTTGATGCGGTATTGTTTCCTGATGTATCCCTTGGGGATGCACCTGAAGTGGAGGTGGCATTATGAAATCATCTCGTCGCGCAAAGCGTATGGCTCGCAGTCATCGTCGCCATAAAAAGCAAGCAGGCTTAAACCTCGTATCATTGATGGATATATTCACCATCATGGTGTTCTTCTTAATGATGAACCAAAGTGATGTTGAAGTGATGAGCAATGACAGTATTAAATTACCCGATAGTGTTGCTCAGGCTCAGCCGCAAAATACGATTAACTTGATGGTCAATAATGATGACGTAGTTGTGCAAGGCCGCCCAATTGCTTCTGTTAAAGATATCTTAGCAATGAAACCAGATGCTGAAATTATTCCTAGCTTGCAAAAAGAACTGGAATATTTAGCCTCACGTACGCAAGCCTCTGTTCAAGAACTAGAACTGGGCCGCCCAATTACCATTATGGGTGATCAAGGTATTCCTTATAAAGTGTTAAAGCGCATTATGGCCACGTGCCAAAAAGCAAAATTTACACAGATATCGTTAGCCGTTCAGAAAAAAGACAGTAAGGAGGCGTAATGAGCAGTTTAACATTTCGCAGTACCCAACTGCCTTGGTCAGATAGCCAACAAGAACGCCTATTTAAAAACGTTTTAATTGCGTTGTTAATGCTGACGTTAATATTGGGCGTTGCGGTACCTAATATAACGTTGCCGGAATTAAAGCGTGAAACATTAGAAAAGCTGCCACCGCAATTAGCAAAGGTTATTAAACGCAAAAAAGAAGCACCTAAACCTAAACCTGTGCCTAAGATTGAAAGAAAGATCGAAAAGCCGGTTGAGAAAAAGGTAGAGGTTAAAAAAGTTGAAGCGGTAAAGGCAAAGCCTAAACCAAAACCGGTGGTAGTCGCTAAACCTAAGCCAAAACCTGTTGCTAAAATAGAACGAACACCTGAACGTATAAAGGCAGCTAAAGAAAAAGCACAGAAATTAATTGCTAATTTCTCAAATGATTTAACTGACATGCAAAACATGTTGGATATGTCGACGCTTACAATGGACAGCACTGCATTAACCAATGCGGGTGCGGCAGCAACGGTTGTTGGGACAGCGGTTGACCAAGCTGCGGTTGATCGAGTCGGTGGCATTGATGAAACACAATTAACGCGCGCTACCGGAGCCGAACAACTGGCGACAGCGCAACGCGATACGACTGCGGTAAAAGAAGTTGCCAAAGAGGCGTTAGTCGACACCGTAGCGGATACTCAGATTGCGGGTATGAGCCGCACCCAAATGCAAATTCGCCGAGTGTTTGAGCAAAACAAATCTCGCTTTGATCGCATTTACCGTAAGGCACTGCGCAGTAATCCTGTATTAGAAGGCACGGTTACACTGGGTATTGAAGTCGCGGCTTCGGGTGAAGTCAATAACTGCAACGTGAAGTCCAGTGACTTACAGGATGCTAAAGTCATTAAACGCATTACCATGACTTGTAAAATGCTGGCGTTTGATGCGGCAAACAAAGTGGATAAGTTCGAATACCCACTTACGTTTGCGCCTTAAGTAACATAGCAAACATAAAAAAACCGAACCCAGTGTTCGGTTTTTTTATGTCTGGGCTTTTAAGCGGACACTGCCTAGTTTTGTTGGTTTATCCAATTAATCACATCTTGATAGACATCTTCGCGATTAATTTCGTTTAGCATTTCATGACGGCCATTTTCATAAAGCTTAAACGTTACATTGCTTTGACCGGACTGCTCATAAGCTTTTGCTAATTTCGGCACGCCTTTACCCATCTCACCGACTGGGTCTTTATCGCCGCCAAATAATAAAATAGGCAAATCTTTTTGAATTTTGCTGTAAGTCTTATTGCCATATAGGTCAATGAGCCCTGCGAACATGTCGAGCCACAATTGTATCGAGCAATCAAAACCGCATAGATGGTCAGCGATGTACTGATCAACGTGTGCGTTATCTCGGCTTAACCAATCAAAGTCCGTTCGGTTGGGCTTAAAGGCATTATTAAACGAGCCAAAAGACAAAAACTGCAAGAGTGAGCTGGTTTTCATTGGCCCTTTACGCAGTTGTTCAATTTTTGCCACTACTCTGCCTGCTTTTAGCAGAGCACTGGGTTGAATGTTCGAGCCAGAGAGTATCAAGCCATTTATGGGTTTTGGCTGGGTAGCCAAATAAGCTTGAGCGATAAATGTGCCCATACTGTGGGCAAACATGAAATAGGGCTGATCTTGTGGCACGCTGGCACGTACGGTGTCGATGTCTTTTAATAGTTTTTGCCAGCCATCTTGCTCTGCGTATAAACCAAGCGTTGTGGAAGGGCTCGACCCGTGTCCTCTGTGATTGTGTGCAATCACTGAAAAACCGGCCTCAACTAAACGCAGAGCGAATTCATTGTAGCGGCTTACGTGCTCTGACATGCCGTGCAGAATGTGTACCCACGCTTTTGCTGTTGGGTTTGACCAAATGAGACATTCTATTTTGTGGCCGTCCTCAGCGGTAATGAAGCGAGTATCCATTGTTAATCCTTTGTCATTATTATTGTTCAAAGATTGTATCGAATTATGGCTCAGAGGGTATCGTCTACTTGGGTGAAAGCGAGCAAATGAGCGCTAAACAGCCAATAAGACTGAATATCCGTTCATAAAGTAGTCAGATGGATGAAAGTGGTTAGATTGGGACTTTGCGCGCGTTTCTAAAACTGGTAGTCTGCCCAACTATCCAAATTCCTGCTGTATGTAAATCATACAATATCTAATAAAAAGACAGGCCAATTGAATTAGGCGGAGGCGGTATGAACGAAAATTTCTTTAGCGACAAATATCCTGAAGGTTTACCTGCAACAGTAGATGTTGGATAAGTACAAAAGCGTTGTTGATGTATTCAATCAAAGTGTTAAAAAATACGCAGATCGCCCAGCTTTTACTGCATTAGGTCAAACCTTAAGCTATGCCGATGTAGACCGTTTGTCTGCTGATTTTGCAGCGTATTTGCAAAATAACACTGGCTTGCAAAAAGGCGATCGTATCGCGGTACAACTGCCTAACTTACTGCAATATCCAATTGTTGTATTTGGTGCCATGCGTGCCGGTCTTATTGTGGTGAATACCAACCCACTTTATACCGAACGTGAAATGGAGCATCAATTCAACGACTCTGGTGCTAAAGCGCTTGTTGTGCTTGCGCAAATGGCAGCTAAAGCAGGTCGTGTTGTTCCTAAAACACAAATTGAAACCGTCGTAGTGACGCAAGCTGGCGACATGTGTAGCCCGCTTAAACGTACTCTTGTGAATTTTGTGATAAAAACCATTCGCAAAGAAGTTGAACCGTTTACGATTCCAGGCCACATCAAGTTTACTTGATGCACTGAAAACAGGTACTAAATCGTCTTACACCCCTGTCGATGTTGCATCTGAAGATATTAGCGTTCTGCAATACACTGGCGGTACAACCGGTGTTGCTAAAGGCGCGATGCTAACCAACCGCAATATCGTTGCTAACATGTGTCAGGCGCATCCATTATTCATGATGGGCTTGAATAAGACGGGCAATGATGAAGGCTCTAAAGTGGTTATTGCTCCGTTACCGCTTTACCACATCTATGCGTTTACCGTTAACTGCATGGTATTAATGGAAACCGGTAATCATAACGTACTGATTCCTAACCCTCGTGATTTACCCGGTTTTATAAAAGAACTTAAAAAGTGGGACTTCAATGGATTCTTGGGCCTAAACACTTTATTTGTGGGTCTTTGTAATAATGAAGACTTCCGTGCTTTAGATTTTAGTCATCTACAACTGACTATTTCTGGTGGTATGGCATTAACTAAAAACGCTGCCGACCGTTGGGCAGAAGTGACGGGTTGTGAAGTCTCTGAAGGCTACGGCATGACAGAAACCTCTCCAATTGCATCATTCAACCCGCCAGGCTATACACAGCTGGGCACCATTGGTATGCCAGTATCAAACACGCTATGTAAAGTGATTGATGACGATGGCAAAGATCTTCCAATTGGTGAAGCAGGCGAGCTCTGTGTGAAAGGCCCTCAGGTGATGAAAGGCTACTGGCAGCGTCCTGAAGCCACGGCTGAAACCATCACCGAAGACGGCTGGTTAAAAACAGGCGACATGGCGGTTATTCTTGAAAACGGTTACATGAAAATTGTAGACCGCAAGAAAGACATGATTATTGTTTCTGGCTTTAACGTTTACCCTAACGAAATCGAAGACGTAGTATCAGGTCACCCTGACGTCGTTGAATGTGCGGCTGTGGGTATTCCTGATGAAGTGTCTGGTGAGCAAGTTAAAATCTTTGTTGTTTCCACTAATTCAGCCCTAACTGCTAAAGCATTGACAGATTTCTGTCGTGAGCGCCTAACGGCCTATAAAGTACCTAAGTTAGTTGAGTTCCGTGATGAACTGCCTAAAACCAACGTAGGTAAAATTCTTCGTCGTGAGCTACGTGACGAAGAAACAGCGTAATTACGCTTTAATGTAATATGCGTATAATAAAACGCCCTCTAAGGAGGGCGTTTTGCGTTTCATAAGAATGAGATTGGTATCTGTGACGAATGACATCGCTCAGCTTGAGCAATTAATATCTCAAAGTATGATTCAACAGAGGTTTGGCTTTTCTCGCCAATTATCTCAAATTAAAGCGCGCTTAAAAACGAAGCAGCCGGTTGATCAGTTGATTGAGAAATTACAAAACCAGTTAATTAAAAGTTGCGAACGAGCAGGGCTGCGTGGCGCCAATCTTGCCCCTATCGAATATGATGATAGCCTGCCTATTAGTCAAAAGCGTAACGACATATCGGATGCTATCCGTGATAACCAAGTGGTGGTCGTTGCGGGTGAAACTGGTTCTGGTAAAACGACTCAGATTCCTAAAATCTGTTTAGAGTTGGGATTGTCCAAGTATGGGTTGATTGCGCATACTCAGCCACGACGCATTGCCGCCCGCTCAGTTTCACAGCGTATTGCACAAGAGCTTAAAGTAAATTTAGGTGATGAAGTCGGTTATCAAATTCGCTTTAATGACCAAAGTACTGAGCAAACATTAGTGAAGCTCATGACCGATGGCATATTATTAGCCGAAACGCAGAATGACCGCTTTTTAAATAAATACCAGACCATCATTATTGATGAAGCCCATGAGCGCAGTCTTAATATCGATTTTCTGTTGGGCTATTTGAAACAATTACTGCCTAAGCGCCCCGATTTAAAAGTCATTATTACCTCTGCCACCATTGATGTTGAGCGTTTCTCAAAACACTTTAACAATGCACCTGTGATACAAGTATCGGGCCGGACGTTTCCGGTTGAAACCCGCTATCGTCCGTTAATCGATTTAGACGAAGAAGGGGACGAGCGCGAAGGCGATTTGTACCGAGGTATTGTTGATGCGGTAGAAGAGCTGCAATTAGAAGACAGCAAACGTGGCCAAATAGGGGATGTATTGATCTTTCTAAGTGGCGAGCGAGAAATTCGAGAAGCCGCCCTAGAGCTTAAAAAAGCGAACTTTAAAAACAGTGAAATATTGCCTCTATATGCGCGCTTAAGTAATGCGGATCAAAATAAAATATTTAACCCAAGCGGTGGTTCGCGCCGTATTATTTTGTCAACCAATGTTGCAGAAACATCGTTAACCGTTCCTGGCATTCGTTATGTCATTGATAGTGGCGTGGCGCGTATTAGTCGTTATAGCTATCGCTCAAAAGTACAGCGATTGCCGATTGAACCTATCTCGCAAGCCAGTGCGAACCAGCGTAAAGGTCGATGTGGTCGTGTAAGTGAAGGCATTTGTGTTCGCTTATTTAGTGAAGATGATTTTAACACCCGACCTGAATTCTCTGATCCAGAAATACAGCGCACTAATTTGGCGGCAGTTATTTTGCAAATGCTGTCATTAAAACTAGGCGATGTATCTGAGTTTCCGTTTGTAGACGCACCCGATAACCGCTTTATCAAAGATGGTTATAACTTATTAAAAGAACTCGGTGCGGTGAGTCATGACAATCAGATTAATCAAGTAGGGCGTGCGCTATCAAAACTGCCCGTTGACCCTCGTATTGCTCGCATGTTATTTGAAGCGGGTAAGCGCAAAGCGTTACAAGAAATGCTCATCATTGCATCTGCATTGAGTATTCAAGATCCAAGAGAACGCCCGCCTGAAAAACAACAGCAAGCGGATCAAAAGCACGCTGAATTTCGTCATGAAGAAAGTGATTTTTCAACGTTACTCAATATTTGGCAACATTTTGAAGATGCTCGCCAAACTCTTTCTAATAGTCAATTACGACAGCATTGTAAGAAACACTTTTTAAATTACATGCGTATGCGTGAATGGCGAGATGTGCATTATCAACTGCGCTTGCAGTGTAAAGATTTAAAGTTAGAAGAAAATAAACAAGCGGCCAGCTATGAAGCCGTGCACCAGTCCATCTTGTCGGGGTTTTTAAGTTTTATTGGGCAAAAGACGGAAGATGGTGATTACCTAGGTGCGCGTAATCGCCGTTTTATGTTGTTCCCTGGTAGCGGTATTTTTAAGAAACGACCTAAATGGGTTGTTTCTGCAGAGATGGTCGAAACATCGCGCTTGTATGCCCGTATGAATGCCTGCATTGACCCTGAGTGGCTTGAGCCATTAGCTAAGACACTGGTTAAGCGTAAGTATTTAGAACCTTACTGGTCCATCAAGCGTGGCCAAGTCATGGCTTACGAGCAAGTGAGTCTTTACGGTTTAGTGATTATACCTAAGCGTAATGTGAGTTATGCGAAGATTGACCCGCAAGTCAGTCATGAAATTTTTATTCGTGAAGCGCTTGTGCAAAAGCAAATTAAAAGTCGAGCATCATTCTTACAATATAACCAAAATTTAATTGAAGAAATCGAAGAGCTTGAAGATAAATCCCGTAGACGAGATATCGTGGTGGATGAAGAGCGCTTGTACCAGTTCTATTTAGAACGAGTGCCTAATGAAATCACCGATACGGCTTCATTCGAAACATGGCTTAAAACCCAGTCTGACGATTGCTTGAATGTTAAGAAATCGTACCTGATGCAGCACGGTGCTGAAAACATTACCCAGGCTCAATTCCCTGATCACTTTACTCATGGCAGTGTGGTTTACCCATTAGCGTATCGGTTTGAACCCAACCACAAAGAAGACGGCGTGAGTGTTTTAGTACCGGCTGCCATGTTAAAGCAATTGCCAGTGAGTCGTTTGCAATGGCTTGTACCGGGAATGCTGCGAGAAAAAATCATTGCCTTACTTAAGGGTCTTACAAAATCCATACGTCGTCAATTAGTACCCGTACCGGATTTTGCAGATGGTTTCTTGATAAAGCATTCGGTGCAGCGATGAGGCATTACAGGACGTACTGGCACGTTATATTTATCAGCAAAAGAGAATCGACATTGAACCTAATGACTGGAATCTAGATCAACTTGACCCTCACTATAAAGTGAATATTCGGGTGATGGGCAATGATAATGTTTTGCTCGCACAAGGGCGTGATTGGCACTGGTTAATCGAGAAAATTGGTGATCAAGTTGAACACTTATCTCAAGAGAACAATAGCGACTTTGAACGTGAAGGCATTACCCGTTGGGATTTAAACGCATTGCCTGTCGAATATAAAATTCAGCAAGCGGGGATTCAAGTGACGCTTTACCCTGCATTGGTAGATGAAACCAGCAGCGTTAGCTTAAAGCTATTATCACGTGCTGATGAGGCACTTGCTCAGTCTAAGCATGGTATTTTGCGCTTATTAAAAATGGAGTTAACAGAGCAAGTGAGCTGGGTACAAAAAGAAACCCAAAAGCGCCTTGTTCAAGAAATGATTTATTTTGGTCATATTGGTAACAAAGCACAACTATTAGACGCTGTAACCCATCGTGTATTTGATTTGTGTTTTGATTTATCGGACTTGCCACGAGATGAGGCCGCCTTTAAAGCGTTAAAAGACAAAGGGCGCGGATCAGTGAGTGAAAAGTTTGATGAGGTCATTCCGTTAATTAAGCAAATTTTACAAAGCTATCATCAACTCAATAAAAAAATGAAACAGCAAAACCAATTAGCGTTTGCGTTAGCTGTGGGCGACATTAAGCAGCAAGTGAATGTATTAATGCCAAAAGGGTTTTTAGGGTTTGTTGAATATGAATGGCTTAAGCAATATCCGCGATATTTTAAAGCCATGATGTTAAGGCTTGATAAATTGCAGGGTAATCTACAAAAAGATAAATTAACGCAAATTAAAATCACACACTGGAGTGAGCAATACCAAGCACTGTTGTCGCAATTGCCTGCCAGTGTTGAATGTTTTGAAGGCGTTATGGCTTTAAATTGGATGATACAAGAGTACCGAGTGTCATTGTTTGCTCAAGAACTAGGAACGGCTATGCCTGTCTCTGACAAGCGTTGGAAGGCACAAATAGTCGAAGCCAAAGCAAGTATCCAACAGTGATAAATGGGTACGCGGTATCGACAAAATTGTGGCTTGGCCAGTTTCGCGTTTTAATTGTCCGTTTAGGCGGCTTTTTGAGTGCTATTTACGTGTAATTGTGAGTCACGGCTCACGCCGTAAGTGGCATAAACAAAGATATTCCATTATAGTTTTGTACTAATTGTTAAGGTGTGTCAGCCAAAGGATAGGTAGACAAAAAAGCGTTTGAGCTGATTAAAAATTTAGGGGATCAAAGTGAAGCAAGTTGTTATTAGTGGTACCGGTTTATATACCCCAACCCAATCTATATCCAATGACGAATTAGTCACGGCATTTAATACCTACGTTGATACGTTTAACGCGGAACACGCTGATGAAATTACCGCCGGTACGGTTGATGCGCTTGCTCAAAGCAGCAGTGCATTCATTGAAAAGGCTTCAGGCATAAAAAGTCGCTTTGTGATTAACAAAGAAGGGATTATTGATCCTAGTCGTATGACGCCTTTTATAGCGGAGCGTTCAAATGATGAGCCTTCTTTGCAGTGTGAAATGGCCATTGCTGCCGCGAAAGAAGCGTTAGCGCAAGCAGGTAAAACCGTTGATGATGTTGATGCGGTTATTGTGGCATGTTCAAACTTACAACGTGCATACCCAGCTGTGGCGGTTGAAGTACAAACGGCATTGGGCATTCAAGGTTTTGCTTATGATATGAATGTGGCATGCAGCAGTGCGACGTTTGGGATTCAAGCGGCCGTTAACGCCATACAAACAGGCTCGGCTCGTTGTGTATTAATGGTGAACCCTGAAATTTGTACGGCTCATTTGAACTTTCGTGATCGTGACAGCCACTTCATTTTTGGTGATGCCTGCACGGCGGTTATTTTAGAAGACAGCGAACAAGCAACCAGTGATCAGCAATATAAAGTGCTTGGCACCAAGCTACAGACGATTTTTTCGAATAATATTCGTAATAACGCGGGTTTCTTAAATCGCTGTGATGAATCGGGCTTAGATAACCCAGATAAGCTGTTCATTCAAAATGGCCGTAAAGTATTTAAAGAAGTTTGCCCTATGGTGGCTCAGCAAATCACCACGCATATTGGTGAGTTGGATATAGCCGCAGATGACCTAGCGCGTATGTGGCTGCATCAAGCAAATTTGAGTATGAATCAGCTTATTTCAAAGCGTGTATTAGGTCGTGAGGCTGCTGAAGATGAAGCACCTGTCATCCTTGATCGTTATGCCAATACAAGCTCAGCGGGCTCTATTATTGCCTATCATTTGCATAAGAGCGACCTAAAAGCCGGTGATAAAGGGGTAATCTGTAGTTTTGGGGCGGGTTATTCAATTGGCAGTGTGGTGGTTGAGAAGCTGTAAACGCTGGTCTCATTTAGCCAATTATATAAAAAAGAGGCCTTGAGCCTCTTTTTTTGTTTTCAAATGAACTATCTTGAAAGCGTCTGCTCAAACCAGACATGAAAATAGAAAGACTGTTTTCAATCATTAATCGCTTATCGAGGGGACTCTCATGGCTAAAACACAAATGAAACCACTGGCAATGGCACTAGGTGCAACATTAGCAGCGTCAATGGCAACAACAGCGCTTGCGGCTGAAAACCCATTTACGTCTCAATCTCTTGAGTCTGGCTATAAAGTAATGGCCGAAGGCAAATGCGGTGAAGGCAAGTGCGGCGAAAGCAAAACGAAAAAAGAAGGCAAGTGCGGCGAAGGTAAATGCGGCGAAGACAAAGCCAAAAAAGAAGGCAAGTGCGGCGAAGGTAAATGTGGCGAAGACAAAACTAAAAAAGAAGGTAAATGCGGCGAAGGTAAATGCGGCGGTAAGTCTTAATTAGTTGTAAGGAATCATCATGGCCATTAATGGTTCAGGTTTAGGTTTGCGCAGAGGCATGTTGGATGAACTGTCTCAGTTGACAACGCAACAAGTAGATTTTTTTGAAGTAGCACCTGAAAACTGGATTGGCCTTGGTGGTCGCTTTGGAAAAGCGTTCAGAGCATTAACTGAGCGCTTTCCCTTTGCCTGCCACGGATTATCATTATCAATCGGCAGTTCTGACCCATTAGATATCACGTTTGTAAAAGCGGTTAAGCAATTTTTAGATACACACCAAATTGAAACCTACAGCGAGCATTTAAGTTACTGTAGCCACAATGGTCACATGTATGACCTGCTTCCTATCCCATTTACACAAGATGCAATTGATCACGTTGTATCGCGCGTTCAGCATGTACAAGACATTTTACAGCGCCCATTAATTCTTGAAAACGTATCCACTTATGCCAAGTTTGGTGAGATGGACGAATTAACCTTTACTCAAGAAATTGTGAAGCGCTCTGGCTGTCAATTATTACTAGATGTGAATAACGTATATGTAAACAGCATTAATCATCACTATGATCCGATTGCCTTCATTAAAGCGTTACCCAGTGATGCGATTACCTATATGCATATAGCTGGTCACTTCGATGAGGCGGATGATTTAAAAGTCGATACTCATGGTGCACCCGTTAAAGATGACGTATGGCAGTTACTAAGGCTTGCCTATGATACGCATGGTGTTAGACCGACATTGCTTGAACGTGATTTTAACTTTCCACCAATAGACGAGTTATTAAGTGAAGTGAACCAAATTAAAACCATGCAAGAGGTCGATTATGCCTAGCCATGATTTTAAAGAGATACAAGATACGTTTACTCAACGTATTCGTTCAGCTGACGTTACCTCACTAGAGGGCGTTGAAGATCGACGCTTAAATATTTATCGCGAACTGTTTTATAATAATGTTGAAAGTTTTATCAGTGGTACATTTCCAGTATTAAAAGGTTGTGTATCACAAAAGACTTGGCAGACAATGGTTAGGCGTTTTTTTGTTGAGCATATATCCCAAAGTCCTTATTTTTTAGAAATAAGTGAAGAGTTTTTAGAATACTTAGCGAAAGATAAAGAAAACACACTTGCACTACCAAGTTATGCGTACTCACTTGCTCATTGGGAGTGGATGGAGTTATTTGCTGATGCCTATGTAGAGTCAAATTGTCATCAACTTTCAATGGTTAATTTAGACACAGACGTGTTAGCGACGGTTGAATGTGCTTGGCTACAAGCTTATGAATACGCTGTGCATAAAATTGAATCAGATGACAATATCTCGCAAGCGCCCACCTTTTTATTAATTTATCGCGATGCGTCACAAGAAGTGGAGTTTGTTGAGTTAAACCCATTAAGTTATATATTGTTTGAAGCATTACAAAACAACACACGTTTTACTATTCAACAAATTGTGCAAGAAATTGCCACCGCTCACAATATGCCATTACAGCAGTTGTTGCCTGGCGCATATGAAACCGTCTCCAATTGGGTCGATCTTCAACTGATTAGAAAACCAAACTTGAGTTAATTATGATGCACTTTATTAAAACGCTATCGTCTTGTATGGATCAGCTTGCAAAGCTCGACTTCATTCCGTTATTAGCACTTAGGTTATATTTAGCCCCTGTTTTTTGGTTGGCAGGCATGAACAAGTTAAATGATATTGACAGTGTGGCAGCGTGGTTTGGCAACAGTGATTGGGGATTAGGGTTACCGTTCCCTGAATTTCTTGCTTGGCTTGCGACATTGACGGAGGTGGGTGCTGCGGTTTTATTGGTACTGGGTTTGGCTGTTCGTTGGATCAGCATTCCTCTTATTGTGACGATGTTGGTCGCCATCTTTGCGGTACATTGGCCTAACGGCTGGCAAGCCGTTGCAGATCCAAGTTCGCCATTTGCATCACATGATATTGACGATGTTATGTCGCGCTTAGGGTTTGCTCGTGAAATTTTACAAGAACACGGTAATTACGAATGGCTGACAGGGCGTGGCAATATCGTTATTAGTAATAATGGTATTGAGTGGGCCACTACCTATTTGCTGATGTGCACGGTATTGCTATTTAAAGGTGCAGGTCGTTACGTGAGTGTCGATTTTTATTTTAAAAACTGGTTAAAAGCGCAGTAACCTTTGTTAACTTTTTGCCGTTAGCGGGTCATTCGTACCCGCTAACGAACTTTATTTTTGTTTTAATTTTTCTTAAAGCCGTTATTTTCTCTTTTCCTTAATAAGTATTGTGTTATTTTGCTTAAGCTTGTCTATATTTTAGGCATATAAGGTAATTGGCGCGTTTTAGCGTTTAATTACCATAAAAAATTCATCAATCTGTCACTTAAGTGAAAGAATGTAACAAAACTGTCACATGAGCTTTGTAACATAACTGTCACTAAAACTTGAAAAACAAAAAGGTGAACACTATGAAAAAGCCCCTAATTGCCGCAGCTATCTCTATGGCCTTCATTTCTGGCGCACAAGCCGAAAGTCAGTTTTATGGCAAAATGAATGTGTCAGTTGATTATAATGATGAGTCTGAAAAAGGCAGCGTTAGTAGCCATGCCAGCCGCTTGGGTATTAAAGGTTCTGAAGACCTAGGTTCTTCAAAAGTCGTGTATCAAGCTGAATATGAAACAGACATCGATGGCGATGGGACTGTTTTCAAGCAGCGTGATTCTTATGTTGGTTTGCATTATGCCGGTATGGGTACTGTGAAAATGGGTGTGATGGATACGCCACTTAAAAAGTCTCAAGGCAAGTTTGATTTATTTAATGATGTATTTGACATGAAGAATGTCATAGTTGGCGATAATCGTGCTGCTAACTCTTTAAACTATACCACTGAAGAAATGGGTGCTGTTCAAGTGTCTGCATCTGTTGTTTTTGCTGAAGATGGCAGCAGTGATGGCTATTCTGCGAATGCTATATTTAATGCTGACTCTTTATATGCGGCAGTTGCTTACGATACAAAAGTAGGTAATGAATCTACGGTTCGCGCGACCGGTATTTACAGCATGGGTGATTTATCCTTTGGTGCTTTGTTAAATCAGATTGATAGCGATGATGTAGCAGGTGACGAAGATGAATTAGGGTTCGGTGTGAATGCCGCAATGAAAGCGGGCGCCAACACTTATAAGGTTCAGTACTTATCAGGTGACCAAAAAGCAAATGACGCTGAAAGTATCACACTAGGTGCAGATCATAAGCTTGCTAAGACTACCAAAGCTTACTTGTATGTGAATCAGTTCGAAACAGATACTAGTGATTCAGAAGTAACAATTGCGCTAGGTCTAGAACATAAGTTCTAATTTCAGCCTATAGTAAAAAATTAGCCCCTTATTGGCACTGCTGTCCCATAGTTTCTACTCATAAAGTGAACCTCATTTGAGGTTCGCTTTTTTTACGCCGAGAGGAAATAGGCTGGAGAAGTTGCCTGAGTGTTTTGCATTCAAATAAATTGGCTTGAAGCACGCGTAATATACGCTGAACTGTCCAGCCTTGCTTTGCCGAATACCGAGCAAATGACACCAATAAAAAGGTAATCATAGCAATCCAGATTTGTGTCAAAACGGCATTTTTAGAACGCCCTATAAACGCATGGATTTTAAGGTTCTGCTTAAGCGCTTTAAAGAATAGCTCCACCTGCCAGCGTTCTTTATAAATCGCGGCAATGGTCGTAGCAGCCAGTTGAAAATTATTGGTTAAAAATGAATACTATCGACCACTTTCGAAATCAATAAATTTAACCAAGCGCAGCACTGGCGCGTTCCTCTTTTTTGCGTGCTCACTGCTTAGTTCAATAATTTGATCACTGATGACACCCTTATCAGAGTTGCATTCACGCTGCTCGATGACATCAAATACAGTGCCTAATCTCATGCGAGTAACGAAGCTAACCCTTTGATTGGTAAGGTCTGCGAACCATTGATAGTCAATATAACCTTTATCGAAGGCCACCATACTGCCTTGCGGGAAATCAAATTTTCGGCCTTCAATCATGTCATTCTCGTTGCCGTCACTGAGCGCAACAAACTCAGGAATCATATTGCCATGATTCAGTGCCACACTGAGTTTTACATTGGCCGTATCATCTCTATGGGCGGCCCAAGGAAAAAGACTAAGGGATAAATCAATGGCGCTGGCGTCTAAAGAAAATAGCGGGTTTTTGAATCGAAATTTATGCTTATGGGGCGGCTGACGACAACGGTTCTGTAACGTATAAAATAAAGATTGATACAATTCCGAAGGCTGATTTTCATTGATTCTGGCAAGTGTGCTACGAGCAATTGGTTTGGCACCAAGGTGGTACAGTTTGGCTTGTTGCGTTTCTAAATTAGATTCGATATCCCGCAAGCTTTGACGGCCACAAAGTTGCGACATGGTCATGCCGATAAATTGGTCCCATCGAGTTGCAGAGCGCAATTTTTGACCAGAGTGATGTTGCTTTGCCAAGGTTTCAAATTCATGTCTCGAAATAGGTTTTAGCAACTGGTGAAAAGCAGTGTTAGAATGTGACAAAGCCTGATTCCTTGTTATTACAGCGTTTGTTCGCACTCACATTGTAACAATTTGGATTCAGGCTTTCTTGTTTACATCAATCTATGGGACAGCAGTGCCCTTATTGGGGCTTTTTTTGTTTCTGGTATAAGCTGTTGCATTGAGTTTGGGCAAGTCCCTTGGTTTAATGGCCACGCTTATACATTAGGAAGTTTTTATGAAGATTGCCGGATTGATTTTGGCTGCTTTTTGTACGCTCTCATTATTTGTGGGGAATGCGGCGGCTGATGAGAAAGACCCCTGGGAGCCTTGGAATCGACAAGTGTTCGAGTTCAATGAAACCGTAGATTACTACAGTGCAAAACCGTTGGCTCAGGCTTATCGAAATGTGACGCCACAAGTGGTAGATGATGCCATTACCAACGTATTTAGTAACTTAGGTGAGCCCTTGGTGGTTGTGAGTGATCTTGCCCAGGGCAAATTGTTACAAGCCTTGTCTGATACCGGACGCTTTATCGTTAATAGTACTGTTGGCGTACTCGGTATTTTTGATGTGGCTCGTCACATGGGCATGCCAAAGCATGATGAAGACATGGGCCAAGTGCTGGCCACTTGGGGAATAGAGTCTGGCCCGTATTTGATGTTGCCGATTCTCGGCCCCAGCACAATAAGAGATGCCACGGGGTTTGTGGTGGATACTTGGGGTTTAAATGCGATTGATCCTCAGGCACAAGCACTTGAGAATGATCAAGTTTATTACACCAGTGTATTTGCAGAATACTTAGATTTAAGAGCGGATTTGGTACCTGCAGAGGGCATCATAAGCGGTGACCGCTATTCTTTTATTCGAAGCTTATATTTTCAGCGTCGTGAATTCTTGAATAACGATGGGCAGGTAAAAGATGATTTTGGTGATGATTTCGAAGAATACGAAGACGATTTCTAGCGAAAGTAGCGCCAGTGTGGGTTCACTGGCGCCAATTATTTGATGGTACGCTAGCTTAATAGCTCGATAATCTCAGCCCCATAATAATTCAAGCCATTATCGGCCATGTGTCGCTTAATGCTGACACATGCGTTGAGTGGGGCAAATTGATTTTGATACGAAGGCAGGTACGCAACCGCTTCATCATCAATGTTCAAGCTTTCTTTGGTTTCGATGCACATGCCGGTACCACTTAGGTCGATGCAGATACATTCAATAGTCCGATCCCCTAAAGTTAGGGTTAACGGTGATTCAACACGCATGCGTATGAAGTCACGTTTTTCTTCGTAGGCTTTGGCTAGGTTCATTGTTTTTATTCCTCTTCCAGGGGCCGCTGTGTGTGGTCACTGTGTCAAACTTCAGTAATTCGTGCAACTGTCTAATAAGTATGCAAAACCTGTGACAATTTTCACACAAAATCATGAGGTTTGTATAATTAATGCCTGACCTTGTTTTCGCCTTTTGCTGTGTCTTGCTAACAGGCTATTTGCCATGTAAGGTGGCCCAGCAAAAACAATAACAAGTCTGCGCAGGCATCCATGAGTGTGGTAAGTGGTCGAGTATTAGTCATTGATGATGAAGCTATTGTTCGAGAAAGCATTGTAGCTTATCTCGAAGACAGTGGTTTTGATGTCATAGAAGCGGAAAATGGTCACGAAGGGGTCGCCTGTTTTAACAGTCAACTGCCTGATATTGTCTTATGTGATCTGCGTATGCCGAACATGGATGGCTTGTCTGTTTTAAAGCAAATCAATAAAACCCATCCTAATACCCCTTTTATCGTCGTGTCTGGCGCGGGTGTCATGGCAGATGTGGTACAAGCATTACGCCTTGGTGCCAGTGATTATCTGATTAAGCCTATTCTCGATATGGAAGTGTTAGAGCACAGTATCGTTCGCAACCTTAAGCAACGACGTCTTATCGAACAAAACATTGCGTATCGTGCGCAGCTAGAAAGCAATAATCGAGAGCTAGCCACCCGTTTAGAAGAACTCAGGCTAGATCAGCAAGCCGGTCGAGAAGTGCAAAAGCGCATGCTGCCTGAAAATCAGGCGCAAATGACCGGTATTGAGTTCAATTATCATATAATCCCAAGCCTGTATTTAAGTGGCGACTTCGTTGATTATTTCCCTATTAGCAGCGACAAAATTGTATTTTATGTTGCTGATGTCAGCGGTCATGGGGCGTCTTCGGCGTTTATCACCGTATTGCTTAAAAATCTGAGTAATCGTTTAAGACGCAATTTGAAGCGTCAATCCAGTGATGATTTACTCAGCCCGCATAAAGTAATTAATCGAATAAACAAAGAGTTAGTAGATGCTCAATTGGGTAAGCATGTTAGCTTATTCTGGGGCATGATTGATTTGCCATCTATGACACTTTCTTATAGTGTGGCGGGCCAATTTCCAATGCCCATCTTAAGTAATGAATTTGGTGTACACTACTTAGAGGGGCGCTCACAACCTGCAGGGTTGTTTGCAGCAGCGCAGTACGAAACGTATGAGGTTGAACTGGGTCAATCGTTTGAATTGGTGGCCGTATCCGATGGCATACTTGAAGTCTTGCCATATACCTCATTAGCTGAGAAAGAAGCCTGTTTATTAGAATGGGTAACGCAGGGTCAATTGACCATAGAAAACTTGGAATCCTTGCTTAAATTAGATACTGGCAATGAGATACCAGATGACATTACATTGCTAACATTGTCTAGGACAGAATGACTATGAATACGGGAAAAATTCTCGTTGCTCAAAGCCAGGGTATATACATAATTAAATTCGTCGGTGATGTACGTTTAAGCTTATGCAGCACGCTTGATCAGTACACCGATCAGATGTTTGAAAGTGACGAGTTTAAAACCGTGATTATTGATTTAACTGAAACCCAGTGCATCGATAGTACATCCCTAGGTCAGCTTGCAAAGATCTCTATTCTTTACAAAGAAAAGTATGGTCAATTACCTACTATTGTTTCTACCCAAGATGACATCAATCGAATCCTATTAAGTATGGGGTTTGACCAAGTATTTTATATCGTAAAAGACATTGGTATCCCATGTGGAATACCTTGATGAATTACCACTTAAATCCGTTACTGAAGCAGAAATGAAAAAACGCGTATTAGAGGCTCATAAGTTACTAATGGATATGAACCAAAATAACCGCGATGCATTTCAGGATTTAGTGAAAAGCTTAGAAGAAAACTAATTAATTTATGACAACTCAAGAATCTTTAGCACAAAAAGCCACAGTATTAGGCGGTGGCAGTTTTGGAACTGCTATTGCCAACATATTAGCTGCAAATGGTTTTCAAGTGAGTTTGTGGATGCGCAACCCTCAAGCGGTTGCTGATATCAATAACACTCATGAAAATAAGCAATACTTGCCAGGCGTTAAGTTACACGAAGGCATTAATGCAACAGATGATTTAGCCCACGCCATTCAAGGCAGCCAAGTTTTATTTTATGCGATACCGAGTAAGTCCTTCCGTGAAATTGTTGAGCGCACATTAGGCTTGGTTGATAAAGAACAAATTCTCATCAGTACCACTAAAGGTATCGAGCCCGATGGTTTCAATTTGATGAGTGATATTTTGCGCGGTGTGTTTCCTACTAATCCGGTAGGGGTAATTAGCGGGCCTAACTTAGCGAAAGAAATTGCTCAGGGCCAATTAGCGGCGACGGTGATTGCGAGTAAAGATAAACGTGTGCGTGACTTTATCCAGCAAAGTTTGAGTTGTAAGTTTTTTAGAATTTACGTAAATGCCGATATGTATGGCGTAGAGTTGGGTGGGGCGTTAAAAAATATTTATGCCATTATTACCGGCATGGCAGCGGCTTTGGGTTTTGGTGAAAATACAAAAGCCATGTTAATTACGCGTAGCCTTGCAGAAATGAGCCGTTTTGCGGTTTCACAAGGTGCAAACCCGATGACCTTCTTAGGGCTTGCTGGTGTGGGTGACTTAGTTGCCACCTGTGTATCGCCGTTAAGTCGTAACTACCGTGTGGGTTATGCGGTAGGCAAAGGTGAAAGCTTAGAGCAAGCAACCGAATCACTCGGCGAAGTCGCCGAAGGTATTAATACGTTGCGTTACGTACGTAATGAAGCTAATGAAATGGGCATCTACATGCCATTGGTGAATGCATTGTATGCTGTTTTGTTTGAAGGTGTGAAAGTAGACGAAGTGGCTAACACCTTGATGACAGGCGATCATAATACGGACGTAGAATTTTCTTTACCAAGAGGGGCATAGCATGGATAAGCAGTGGAAGGACAATATAAAATCAGAATCATTCTGGTTGCGCAGTGTATTTATGGTGCTATTTTTTGTTGTATATCGCATTGTTGATATTCTTGTACTGCTTGTTGCCATTAGTCAGTGGTTTTATGTTTTATTGACGGGTGATGCCAATCAAGGTCTGAGTAATTTTGCCAAAGGTTTAAGTTTGTATGTGGCACAAATTATTGATTACTTAAGCTATAACAACGAAGAAAAGCCGTATCCGTTTACAGATTGGCCTGTAGAAAAAACAACAACAAGGTCACCGCGTAAAACAACTCGTAAGATCTCGCCTAAAACAAAGAAAGCATCTGATCAAAGCGATGCATAAACTTTGGGTTATGCGTCATGGACAAGCGCAATCAATGGCTAAAACAGATGAGCTGCGTCCTCTTACCGATGAAGGGCGCAGGCAAGTCTCAGTCAATGCTCAAGCTATTGTAGATGAAGCATTTACCCATGTATTTGTTAGCCCTTATTTACGCGCTCAGCAAACCTGGGAAATACTGCAAACTCAATCTATTAGTTCTCAGCGGTATGAAACAGTCGATTGGATTACACCTGACGTGCCTACTCAGCCTGCTTTAGATCAACTACTCTGTATTAAAGGTGATAACTTAAATATTTTACTGGTTTGTCATCAAACGTTTGCAGGGCGCTTAACGACGCATTTATGTGATGGCAGCACCCGGGGTCGATATATTGAAACAGCGGCCATTGTCTCGATTACGTCAGAGGTATTTGCAGGTCAATGTGGAATGTTGCGAAGGCATTTTGTCCTCTTATTAGTTTTTCTTTTTTCTCCCTACCTTCAGGCTCAAGTGGGCCCAGGTTTGTTATGGCGAATTCATAAGCCGCAACTGCCGCCTTCTTATTTATTCGGCACCATACATATAGATGATAAACGTGTTAAAGATTTAGATAAGCAAATTATTCATCGCTTTAATGAAGCTAAAACATTATGTCTTGAAATCCTACCCGATCGAGAAACACAAGTAGGCATTGGCCGTGCTATGTTACTACCAGAAGGCCAGTTTCTTGATGAAATTTTAGGTGATCGCCTATTTAATCGCTTAAGTTTAGAATTGAATCGGCGCGGTATGACGCCTCTTGAAGCGGTTTATTTAAAACCTTGGGCTGCCATGATTGTAATGAGTCGTCCGCAAAGCCAAGGCGGCTACGCCTTAGATGAACAACTATATCACTGGGGCGTACACCAATATAAGCAATTATGTGCACTTGAAACCTTACAGGAGCAGTTATCTGTTTTTGATAACTTGAATCGTAATGACCAGATAACATTATTAAAAGATTCGTTAAATTTTTTGCCGGTTGTGCAAGATTTAAATGAAAAACTGGTGCAAGCGTATTTAAAAGGCGACCTAGATGAAATTTATCGACGCAGCATGGAATTGCAAAGTAAAGATGATGAATTGGCCAGCCGCCTAATGGATTCATTAATTAATCAGCGTAACCTTAAAATGCTTGAACGCATGTTGCCAGAATTAGAAAAAGGTCGAGCATTTATTGCCGTTGGCGCGTTACATTTGCCAGGTGACGAAGGTTTACTTAATTTATTGCGCGGACAAGGTTATGCTGTCACGCCACCGGATTTAAAAATGAGCCCTTGGTAATGGATACAGCTAATTTACACTTTTGTCATGCAAATGGATTTCCAGCAAGAAGCTATGACGTAATGCTGAATCGTTTGTCCGGTAACTTTGATGTTCATTTTTTAGATATGCATGGTCATCAAGATCACTATCCAATATCAAATAATTGGGTACACCTAGTTGATGAATTAATAGACGATATTAAAAAACAACATAGTAAATCAGTCATTGCCATTGGCCATAGTATGGGTGGCGTTTTAATCTATTTAGCCGCTCGTAAACAACCCGAATTATTTGAACATATTATATTGCTTGATCCGCCGTTATTAGATGGCGTTACATCATGGGTGATAGGTTTAGCAAAGCGATTCCAGTTTATTGATCGCATTACACCTGCAGGGCGAACGCAAGGGCGCTTAGAGCTATTTGATAACCACGGTCATGCGTTTGAATACTTCTCAGGTAAGTCATTATTTAAACAAGCCGATCCAAGGTGCGTGAATGATTATATTCGTCACGGGACAGAATCGGTTAATGATGGTTTGAAGTTAAAATACTCGGTCGATACAGAAGTCGCTATATACCGCACATTGCCTAACAATATTTCTCTTTATAACGCCCCGTTTAATGTACCAACAACATTGCTGTATGGTGAAACAAGTGATGTTGTACGGCCCGCGTTGATTAAAAAAATTAAACGAAAAAATGTGATGAATGTAATGCAAGTGCAGGGTGGGCACTTATTCCCGCTCGAGTTTCCTGAAGAAACAGCAGATCATATTCAAGCCATTATTGAGGCGTTATGAATCCTTCGATTAAGTTACACATAAAAGGGATCGACATCCATTGTTTGCAATGGGGCAACCCAAGTGGGCCAAAAGTCTTGGCGCTGCATGGTTGGTTAGACAATGCAGAAAGTTTTTCACAGTTAGGGCCGTTGTTGGAAACGTGTCATGTGGTGGCGGTTGATTTACCGGGCCACGGTTTAAGCGGCCATTGGCCTGATCATCAACATTATCATTTGTGGGCGGGTGTTGAAGATGTTGAGCATATTTTAGACGCACTCCAGTGGAAGCACTGCCATGTTATTGGTCATTCAATGGGAGCGGCCATGGCCACATTATATGCCGGCACGTTTCCTCATCGCTTACGCAGTCTTACATTAATTGAAGCCATTGGTCCTATGGCTGGTGATATTAAAACAGCGCCGGAGCGATTGGCGCAGGCTATTGTCAGTATGAAAAAACACAATACAGAGCAAAAGTCACGGCATGATACCCAGGGATTTATTCACGCTAGAATGAACGGCCCATTAAAATTATCGGCTCCTTCTGCTGAGAAAATTGTTGAGCGTGGCCTAACAAAAACAGAACAGGGTTACGCATGGGCAAATGATAAACGCTTGCGTTACACCTCAATGATGCGGCTGCCTGAAGAGGTGATTACACGTTTTATTGCAAGTATCACGTCTCCTGTGTTGGGTGTTTTTGCAACAGATGGTTTATTTACAGAAAAAAAAGTGAATGAACGTTGGAGGAATATTTCAGCGAAGCATGAATTACATTGGTTAGATGGCGGTCATCATCTGCATTTAGATGGTGATGTTACCGCTATTGCATCCATTATTGAGGCATTTTTTGCATCAAATTGTCATTAACCTCAAACCGTTCATGGCTTGAGTGAAAATTCATCATTGGCAATAATGACCGATTTCGTCCAGACTGTTTTCATCGTAGATGGAAAAAATTATGACGTTAGAAGAAATTATTGCTCACCGTAAAACCTTAGCAAAAACACATGTTACCAAAGCGGTATTCCCAGATGCGACTAACCACCACGATACGTTATTTGGTGGCACCGCATTGCAATGGATGGATGAAGTGTCTTTTATTACGGCGACACGCTTTAGTCGTCAACGTATCGTGACAGTCAGCTCAGATAAAATTGATTTTAAACATGCAGTACCAGCGGGTTCGGTCGTTGAACTGATTGCACAAGTGATTCATGTAGGTCGCACAAGTTTAAAAGTGCGCGTAGATATGTACGTTGAAAGTTTATATCAAGATGGCTGTGAGAAAGCTATTACGGGTGTGTTTAGCTTTGTCGCCATTGATGAAAATAAAAAGCCAACCCCCGTTTTGCCGCAAGACTTTATTGAGCTGTGTATTGCGAATAATTCAGCGGCACCCCAAACTTAGTTAAAAGGGCGCGTCACTTTCAAAGTGTAGGCGTTGGTTGGTAATAGGGTGGTTGATGGTGAGTCGTTTTGCATGTAAATGTAAGCGGCTGCTCATATTGAGCGCGTCACCTTTGGCGTAAAAGTAATCACCTATGATAGGGCGGCCTATGCTAGCAAGGTGTACCCTAAGTTGGTGGCTGCGGCCAGTATGAGGTATTAAAAGCACACGACTGCGCGTAGCGGACGATGTAACACAGTGCCAATGTGTTTGTGATGGCTTACCTTCTGAGTGTACTTCTTGTCTTGGTCGATTTGGCCAATCACAGCGCAGAGGCAAATCAATGTGGCCTTTCATCAAAGGTAATTGACCAAATACCTCGGCTTCGTATACTTTAAATGTGGTACGAAATTGAAATTGTTTGGCTAGGTGAGACAGCGCTTTTTGATTCAATGCGATCACCATGATGCCAGATGTGCCTTGGTCTAAGCGATGTACAACGCCTAAAAATGGAAAGTCAGATTTTAAACGATGGGTAACACTATCGTTTAAGCTACCTGGCTGTGACAACAAACCACTGGGTTTGTTGATCACAAGTAAATGTTTATCCTGATATAATATCTGCATTGAGCAATATGCCAAGAAAATTATGTGAGCACTGTCAGCGACCGCTAGCAGTTTGTATTTGCCCGTATTTAGTTCATTTACAGGCGCCATGTCGTCTACTGATTCTACAGCACCCGAGTGAGCAAAAACAGGCACTGGCAACGGTTCCTTTATTGCAGCTTTGTATTGATCCACTGGATGTGCTTGTAGGTGAAGAGTTTGAACATTGTCATCAGGTGCAAACCCTTTTGAATGAGCCGCAATCATGCCGTGTTCTATTCCCTTCAAATGAAAGCGTACAGTGGGATGTGTCTCAACCGCTTACCAAAGCCGAAGAGATTAAAACGCTGATTATCATTGATGGCACTTGGCGTAAAGCGAAGCGCATTTGGCATATGAATCCATGGCTTGCGCAGCTACCGTGTGTGTCGTTATCCAATGTGCCGAAAAGCCAGTATCAGATTCGATCTAGTAGCATTGACGGTGGCGTATCCACGTTAGAGGCGGTGATGCACGGTTGTCATTATTTAGCGGGTGGCAAGGGGTATGAGGGGCTGCTTAATCCATTTAATGCGATGATTGATATGCAGATAAAAAAAATGGGCGAAGATGTTTTCTTGGCCCATTATGCAAATCAGCAAGACGATTAAATTATTGGCCAGCTACTTGTGTGTTTTCGCTTTTACGGTTCAAACCTAACATGTCATCTTTAAATGAGCGACCCACTGGGTTTTCACCAATCCAAATTGAAAGCATAGCGCGATAATAATCTTTACCAGGGATAAGCCCTTTGATTTGATTATTGATTGTGACCTGTGTGCCTTTACCTGGAATGTAATCGAAAATGGCCTCTTCACCGCGGTGCATTTTACCGTCAAAGTAGCTCAGCATTTGTTCAATCTCACTGCTTAATGCTTTGTGTTGTTCTTTTGTGACATTCATGACGAGCGCTTCTTGTAGTGCGTTAGCGATACGGCGTGCGCCAACTCGCTTCATCATGACATGGAATACCATGCGCTTATGGGTATCGCTGTCTAATATTTCTTGGGCATTTGTCGATGGTTTTTCTAAATAAAGAGCACCCACATAGGTTTCTATCAACAGATAAAGCTCGCGTAATGAGGCGCCATTTAGATGCAGTTCCGGTCGCTCTGAATTGGCAGGAACCACTTCGCTTAGGTTGATATCGGCCACCTCATATGCATTAGCGTTATGCATAAGCAAGCTAGATGTAACTAGGAGTAATATAGCGCTAATGAGTCTCATAGGTAGGCTCTTATTTTTATTAGTGTGAGGGACTTATATCATTTAAGCGTGACGTGATTCAATTCTATTTTGTGAATAGGGTAACGTTTTGTGTAAACAAAGGTATGCCCAAATTGCACTTAAAACAATAAGTGTCTAATTAGGCCAAATTTGCCAATAATGTCGTGATAAGCCCCGCGGTGTTTTAAATATGGCATCAATATGGTGCTGTGAAATAGCAGGGGATTTGGGCATAATGCGCGGCTACTAAGAGGTCGTGTATGCAGGTTAAAAATTTTTATTGGTACGTTTTAAATAAACCTTTACCAGCAGGTGAGGCATTAGACGAAAAGCTCTCTACCAAACCGTTTGAGCCTTGTTTGTCTCAGCAATTGTCATCCCAGGGCTGGGTGAGCGCTGTTGACTCAGGGGAGCGAGTGTATGAAGCCCATGGTGCTCAACTGTTAATGCTCAAACAAGAAAAACGCTTGTTGCCTGCATCGGTAGTCAATGAGCATTTGCAGGTTAAGGTAGAAGAGTTTGAACAGGCCGAAGGGTATAAGCCTAGTCGTAAGATTCGCCAGCAAATGAAAGACGATTTGACTCAAACGTTATTGCCAAAAGCATTTACTAAGTCGAGTCGTTTACCGATTCTGGTTTTTCCTCGACAGGGTTGGTTGATGGTGTTGTCGGGCAGTGCGAAAAGTGCAGATGACGCAACCGCATTCTTACGTGAAACATTGGATGGTTTACCTGTGTCGCTGGTGAACTCTGACAATTCACCGAGTCATGTGATGACGTCGTGGCTTCAAAACCCGCTTTCGTTACCACAAGACTGGGCTCTAGGTGAAGAAGTCGAGCTGCAAGACGCAGAAGGTGCTTTAGTTCGAGCACGCAATCAAGATCTATTAACCGATGAATTAAACGTGCACATGGATGCAGGTAAAATTGTTAGTAAGTTAGCGTTGGTATGGCGTGAAAACGTGAGTTTTATACTGCAAGACGACCTTTCAATTAAGCGCATTAAGCTGTTACTTGAGCAAGAGGAAGCGCCAGACAGTTCTGAGGGCCACGAGGCACGGTTTGCTCATGAGTTCGCACTAAGCTGCAACTGGTTAGTCCCGTTTTGCCAAGCGTTACTTGAAACCATGGGGGGGCTGGATAAAGCCCTTCTGGCTAGTCAGGATAGAGCCTTTTCAGTGGCAGACAAATACTGACAATCCTTTGTGTAATGATGGCAAGCTGGCTAAAGCTTGCTAAGTTTTACTAAGGCAAGACAAAATAAGGTCAGGAAGTTCGATAGTCGGCTTTGTTTTGTCTTTGTCTTACCGCGTGTTTTGTTTTCCTTTTTGGTACTGTTACAGTGTGGCTTTTAATAAAGCTATCTTCATATGTTTGCACTCGCTCATCGATATTCCCTTGCTGTTTGGCCTTTGTGCTTGGCTGTTTTCACTTTGTTGTTAGTGACCCTTAACCCGTGGTTAAAATCTTGGCTGCGATACGACGAAGGCGCGGTGTTTCAAGGCGAGTTTTGGCGCTTACTGAGCGCTCACTTTGTGCATTTAGGCTGGATACACGGTTTGCTCAATGCAGCCGGCTTTGTCTTGATTGCGCTTATCAATCCTGCAGGGAGAGCTTGGTTATGGCTGACCTTTTATAGTGTGTGCAGTGTCTTAATTTCTGTTTATATCGTTATAGATGGCATGACCTATTATTACGTTGGTGCATCGGGTGTGCTGCATGGTTTGTTTGTATTGGCGGCCTACTTTAGTAAAAGTTTGGCCTTATGGCGCCGGTATGCGTTGATCGCTTTGGTGGTGGGCAAGCTATTTTGGGAGCAAAGTGTTTATTACCAAGATAATGGGCTAGGTGAGGCCATTGGTGGATTTGTCTATATTGATGCCCATTTGATAGGCGGCTTATTTGGTCTGGCTATTTTATTAGGCTTTTTAGTGAAAAATAATCTGAAATTTCCCGCGTACGACTAATTCTGCTTCTACACTTTTGTAGTGATCCTATTGGTACGATCACTATGGGGAAGTAATGAGATTCTGTTGTGGTGTGGTTAGCTTTTATTGGAGCATGCTTGCTTATGCTGGCGAGTGGGAATATGAAGTTGATCCTTATTACAGCAATATTGCTTATTACCAAACACTCGATAAATCACCCATCCCTGAGTTAGGTGAGCGCACCGAAGCTGAGGTTTATTCTAATTTGTTTTTCAGCTCTTACCTTCCTAGATTCATCTTATTAGAAGCGAGTTTGAATCCAATGCCTGCTTTTGGTGTGCTTTTAAAAAGCGACGAAGCCGAAGATGTTTATGATGATATGACGGTGACCCGAAAACTAAACTTAGTTGAAGTGGTGACGGCTGGTTTTGAAGAGCCTTATGCGGTGTCTTTGTTTTTAGGTAATATGGTTAAATATCGTACTAAAAATACACCTGTATCTGAAGACTCTCAAAGCAAAGGGTTTATGGGTTATTTGGCGAGTTATGGTCATTTACACATCCGAAAAAACGAATTGGTACAGGATCGCTGGGGTGAGTTTGAATGGAAGATCAAGGGGGATCAAATTACGCAAGGGCGCTTGCTAAGTTGGTCGTTTCGAGTGGGCACAAAAGTACATAACAATCCCTTTGTCACAGATGAATATTATGTGGCATTGAAGCGTGAGCGAATTGAAGAATATGGTGATATATATTCGTGGATTAAAAACGGGGGAATTGAATTTAAATATCGCGTGAGCCAGCGTACTGGCAAAACCATTGGCCAGCAAATTATTATCGATAAAAAAATTCCATTAATCGATTTGGGCTGGGTAATATCATTAGGCATTGGTTTTGTTCGAGAGACTCAAGAAAAATATTCAGGGCCATTAAGCTTAGAGCATTCCAATACCGCATTTGTGTTACGTCCTAGTATCTCTTTTTAAAATCATTATTAATCTTTACGAGCGCTAATTTGTGTTGGCCAATTATTGTGCACCAACATAAACCGTTTTGATTCAGCTAAGTTGTCAGCGTCTCCTTGCATGCCTGCAAGCATAAGAGCAAATGGGTAGGCTGAACCTGCAAAATGTTGATCAATAATGTGTTTCGCATTGTCATTGCTTAGCAGCGCAATATCGTTACTTTCATTGTGTTGGTAGTGTCCGAGCCAGTGTGATTTGGGCAAAATAACCCAGTGCGTTATATCGTCAGTTTGTTTAAATAGGGTTTGAATATGTTGGTAATGTAACCAGTAAGCATGTTCGATATTGGGGTTGATATCAGTGTGATATCGCACGTTAGATGTCGGCCAAGGTTCAAATAAATAGCCTTTCATTATGAGCGCCTGTAACGGCTCTAGAGGCAGGCCTCGTTTAAGCAATTCAGCTTGTGTGGCGCTATGATGTAAAAAAGGGATTTGTTTATTAGTCAGTTTGTTTAGTTTTAAATCAAGCCGGTCATGGCTTTGTGGCCCTAACCAATCTTGCAACGCCTCACCTGAACTATGGGGTTGTTTGAGATAAAATTTTACGGCTAGCTCTACGTGGTAATCACAGTTATGTTGATTGTCTCGGGCTAAAATATCAAGTTCACCAATGGTTTGTTTGGCGTCGATGATCTGGATGTGGTGGTCCAATAGTTGCCAGTGAGGGCTATGTTGAAAGAAGAACTGCCAAAGGCATTCAAAATAGCTGCCGAGTAAAACGCGATTGTGATTGGCTAGATATTCTTCTAGTGGTTGAGGATTTTCATCTAAAATACTAAGCCAATTGAGCAACTCTTGGCTAGGCTCAATAGTAAGGATGGGTGTATTTGTAATGGCCATCTGTTCGCTAAATAAACACCATGCAAGGTGGCGTACGGATGGAGAATTATACTTTATCGGCAATTTCTACAGTCCAAATTTAGGCTAGTTTGTGGTATAAACAGCTCATATTCACGTAAGGTTTGTGGTATTCAAATGGATGAATTTCGTAATATTGGCATCATCGGCCGACTAAACAGCGCAAAGGTGATCGAAACGATTAAGCGTTTGCGTCGCTTCTTAGCGGATGAAGGTATCAATATCATTCTCGAAGAGCAAATAGCCTCCGTCATGATGGGCCATGGTTTACAGGTTTGCAGCCCTAAAATGATGGGCGAAATTTGTGACTTAGTGATTGTAGTGGGCGGTGATGGCAGCTTATTGGGTGCGGCGCGTGCGCTGGTTAAATCAAATGTGCCTATTCTCGGTGTGAACCGTGGACGCTTAGGGTTTTTAACCGACATTAATCCTGACAACCTTGAAGAAAAGGTGCAGGAAGTATTAGAAGGGAAGTACATTACCGAACGCCGCTTTATGTTAGAAGCTGAAGTGAAGCGTAATGGTGAGCCAATTGGTTATGGTGAAGCGCTTAACGATGTGATCTTACACCCAGGTAAATCAGCGCGAATGATTGCATTTGATTTAGCCATAGAAGGTCAATTTGTATATCACCAGCGCAGTGACGGTATGATCGTTAGTACGCCAACGGGTTCTACGGCGTATGCTTTAAGTGGTGGCGGCCCTATTATGCACCCCAAATTAGATGCGGTGGCATTGGTGCCAATGTTCCCTCACACGCTTAGTTCACGTCCAATCGTGATTGACGCGAACAGTGAAGTCAAAATCACCATTAGTGAAGACATTGACGTGTACCCGCAGATCAGCTGTGATGGACAAGTTCATATTACAGCGGCGCCTGGGGATACGGTGACCATTCGCAAGATGGCGCACAAAGCGCGCTTGATTCACCCGCTTGATCATGACTTTTATGAAACGTGCCGTACTAAATTAGGCTGGGCTACCCAGTACGGAGAAGCCTAATATGGCCTCGGTACAAGGCTATGACTTAATTGGCGATGTTCATGGTTGTGGCGTAACGCTCTGTCACTTGCTTGAACAAATGAGCTACCGCAAGGTTAATGGCGTATACCAACATCCCAAAGGTCGCAAAGTGGTATTTATTGGCGATATTGTGGATCGTGGCCCGAATATTCGCTTAGCACTCAATGTCGTGCGTGACATGGTCGAAGGGGGGCATGCTCATTTGATTATGGGTAATCATGAGTACAATGTATTGGCGTTTTGTACGCCATCGCGGCCAGGTAGCGAGCACCCATTTCTGCGTGAGCACACCTCAAGAAACACCTTTATTGTTGAAGAAACCATGCGCCAGTTTGAGCCTTACCCGCAAGAGTGGCGTGAGTATTTGTCGTGGTTTTTAACATTGCCATTATACGAAGAGTTTGAACATTTTCGTGCGGTGCACGCTTGCTGGGATCATCAGTTGATCAGTGAGATGAAGGGGCGTTACGACCGTAATTACATGGATGAAGAGTTTTTGCACGCATCCATGGATCGTCATTCATTTGAAGGTCAGCTGGTGGATCGGTTGACACGAGGCACAGCTTTAAAGCTGCCCGATGGTCGTAGCATTACCGCGAAAGATGGCTTTGTTCGTCACTTTTTCCGAACTAAATTTTGGGAAGACGAGCCAGAAGTGTATGACGAAATAGTGTTTCAGCCAGACCCTTTGCCTGAAGACATTGCGGAAAAAGCCATCACAAAAGCAGACCGTAAAGAACTTTTATATTATGGCCCAGACGAAAAACCCTTATTTATCGGTCATTATTGGATGAAAGGTATTCCGGGCCCTATTACCCATAACATTGCATGCTTGGATTATAGTGCTGTGAAGTATGGGCGTTTGGTGGCGTATCGTATGGATGATGAAACTTGTTTGGACCCAGATAAATTTTGCTGGACCCGCGTAGAAAGAAAAGAAGATTAACGCCCATGCCGTTTGCCTGTCATTGTGATGATCAACACCCTATAGAACCTTTGTTGCATGAATTAAATCAACAAGGTATTGGCTACGAAGTTAAACAAGTAAACGGCACGAGTGAACTCTGGCTAGACGACCCACAGTTAATTGAGCCCGTTATTAAAGCTTATAATGCTTATAAAAACGCACAAAATCAGCAAAAACAGCACGCTCTCAGTATTCAAAATTTAAAGCAATTACCCATCACGACCACTTTTATTGTGATCAGTTTAGCGGTGGCATTACTGACCCAGTTAGGTGAGCAGTTTCTCGACTTTTTTTTCATCGCACAAATGCAGTATTACCCCCGAGGTTGGATTCCTTATACCGGTATTGCAAATTTATGGCACAGCATTAGCCCTATATTTTTGCATTTTGGTATTGAGCATTTAGTGTTCAATAGCCTATCGTTTTGGTATTTAGGGTCTATTTTAGAGCGAAAACTTTCTTTTATTAGTTATTTAACATTGGTCGTGTGTATTGCTTTGGTCAGTAATTACAGCCAGTTATTTGTGTCAGGCCCCTTGTTTGGTGGGCTTTCTGGCGTGGTATACGGCCTTATTGGTTTTGCTTTTGTGTTTCAAACTTTTTACCGTCCGTTATTCATCCCTAACGGACTGTTTTATTTGGCTATTGGCTGGATCTTATTAGGTCTTACGCCTTTTTTTGCACTTATTGGCCTAGGCAATATGGCTAACACGGCTCATATTAGCGGCCTTATTTGTGGTGCGGTTTTATTTCTCCCATTTTATTTATTTGTTAAAAAAGAGAATGTATGAACATTGAAGATTTAATTGCGTCCATGACGCCTGCGATTTATAACAATATGAAACAAGCCTTAGAATTAGGTCGTTGGGGTGATGGTCGCGCGGTGACCCCCGAGCAAAAAGAAAATAGCTTAGAAGCACTTATTCGATATGAGCATCTACATAACATTCCTGAAGTCGAGCGTGTAGGGTATGTGGATACGACAAATAAACGTAAGAAAAAAATCGCAGATGATGGCGAGCAACCTATTAAAATAATCGAATAATAAGAATAAGCCTGAGCACATATAATTTATGAAGTACCAAGGTCACCTTAGAAAAATGGGTATATCGGCTGAGACCGAAGATGCCCAGTATCAAATACGTTTAGACGATCAGCTTATTCCACTCAATGAAAAGCTTGGCCAGCCGATACGTATAGAGTACTTAGGCGATATTCATTGCCAAGCTTGTGGACGCCAAAGTAAAAAAAGCTTTGCGCAAGGATATTGTTATCCGTGCTTTAGTCGCTTAGCGCAATGTGATACTTGTATTATGAGCCCAGAGAAGTGTCATTTTGATAAAGGCACTTGTAGAGAGCCAAGCTGGGGCGAAGAATTTTGTATGCAAGATCATATTGTTTATCTTGCAAACTCATCTGGTATTAAAGTAGGCATTACTCGGCATAGCCAAATTCCAACTCGTTGGCTGGATCAGGGGGCCATGCAAGCTATACCAATCGCACGTGTGGCCACTCGACAGTTATCCGGTTTATTAGAGGTGATTTTTAAGCAACATGTGTCTGATAAAACTAATTGGCGCACATTATTAAAACAAGATGCACTCGACTTAGATTTAGCCGCTAAGCGAGATGAGTTATTTGAAATATGTCATGAAGAGATTGAAGAGCTACAAGGCCATTATGGCTTGCAAGCCGTACAATTAATTTATGACGCGGATCAGCATACATTTAAATACCCAGTGAACCAGTATCCAACTAAAGTCAGTAGTTTTAATTTAGATAAAGACCCAGTAGCACAAGGCACGCTAATGGGAATTAAAGGGCAGTATTTAATTTTGGATACAGGCGTCATTAATTTACGCAAATACACGTCTTATTTAGTATCAATCGAATGCTAATGGCGGATTAAGGATAAATAATGAAAAACGCAGAACCTAAAGCCATATATTTAAAAGACTACCAAGCGCCAGCATTTGACATTGAATCCACACATTTAAATTTTGATTTGTACGATGATCATACTTTGGTGACGTCGTCGCTTAAAATGCGACGAAATTCAAATGCTAGCGGCGCTGATTTATTTTTAAATGGCCAAGAACTCGAATTAGTCTCTGTATCAATAAACGGTAATACACTTGACGCTGAGAATTATGACATCGCAGAAGAAAGTTTAATAATTAATGCGAATGTGGTGCCTGCTGAATTTACGCTGTCGATTGAAACAAAAATTAAGCCACAAGAAAATACAGCGCTTGAAGGCCTTTATAGATCATCGGGCATGTTCTGTACTCAGTGTGAAGCAGAAGGCTTTCGTCGAATTACTTACTTTTTAGATCGCCCAGATGTAATGAGTGTGTATGAGGTACGTATTACTGCGGATAAAAAATCGTATCCAGTATTGTTGTCTAACGGTAATTTAATTCATACCGAAGAGCTAAGCGATGGACGTCATAGTACAACATGGCAGGACCCTCACAAAAAACCATGTTATTTGTTTGCATTAGTCGCTGGTGACTTACAACATATCGAAGATAAGTTTACGACGAAGTCAGGCGAGATTGTGACGTTGCGTATTTTTGTAGAGCCACAAAATATTGATAAGTGCGACTTTGCAATGGGCGCCTTAAAACGTTCGATGAAGTGGGATGAAGACGTCTATGGTCGTGAATACGATTTAAATATTTTTAATATCGTTGCCGTTGATGCATTTAATATGGGCGCAATGGAAAACAAAAGCTTAAATATTTTCAACTCTTCTTGCGTATTGGCGAACCCGAAAACCGCAACCGATGCAACGTTTCAGCGAATAGAATCGATTGTTGCCCATGAGTACTTTCATAACTGGTCTGGTAATCGTGTAACGTGTCGAGACTGGTTTCAATTAAGTTTGAAAGAAGGTTTTACCGTTTTTCGTGACTCAGAGTATTCTGCAGATATCGGTTCGCGCACGGTTAAGCGCATCGAAGATGTATCGTTATTACGCACGGCACAATTTGCAGAAGATGCAGGGCCAATGTCGCATCCAATATTACCAGCCTCTTTTATTGAAATTTCTAATTTTTATACGCTGACTATTTATGAAAAAGGCGCTGAAGTTGTGCGCATGATTCATAATATTTTAGGCGCTGACGATTTTAGAAAGGGCTCAGACTTGTATTTCGAACGTCATGATGGCCAAGCAGTCACAACAGAGCATTTTGTTAAAGCAATGGAAGATGCCAGCGGGCAAGACCTTAGCCAATTTAGAGTTTGGTACCATCAAGCTGGTACTCCAGAACTGATTGTAACAGATGAGTATGACGCAGCGTCTAAGCAATATGCGCTTACCGTCAAGCAATCGTGTCGCGAAACACCAGAGACGGACACTAAAAAACCTTACCATATTCCATTTGCACTAGGGTTGCTTGATGAGAACGGCAATGACTATCCGCTAATATGCAAAGACGATAGCTTTAATACGCACACTTGCGTGATTAATTTGAAACAATATGAACAAACATTTACCTTTGAAAATATTGCATCGAAACCGGTACCGTCTTTACTGCGGGGTTTTAGTGCACCGGTTAAGTTGAATTATGATTATCAGTCTGAACAGTTACAATTTTTAATAAAAAATGACAGTGATGGATTCAATCGCTGGGACGCAGGGCAGACACTTGCAACTAATATTATTTTAGATTTATCTCAAGATGTATTAGCAGGTAGAGAGTTGATTCTGGATGAGGGGTTGCTTAGTGTTTATCAATCTTTGTTATCAAATTTAATAGACGACCTTGCGATGCAAGCTCAAATGTTAAGTCTGCCAAGTCTAGCTTATTTAATTGAACAGCAAGATCAAGCTCAAGTACATGCGCTGTACACGGCGCGTAGTTTTGTGAAGCAAACGTTAGCGGATCAACTGCATGGGGCGTTTAATGAACGGTATCAGCAATGCATCGATTCTAGTGATTATGTGCCATCACCAAGTGCGATTGCTAAACGCACATTGAAAAACCTGTGCTTGCAATATATGACGCAAACCTTAAAACATGATTACTCTGCACTTGCTCAAACGCAATTTGAGCAAGCGAATAATATGACAGACCAATTTTCTGCATTGGGCGCATTAGTGAACAGTCACCACCAAGACTTGGCACAAACAGCACTTCAGAATTTTTATGAGCAATGGCAGCATGATGTGCTGGTGGTGAATATGTGGTTGTCTTTACAGGCGTCTAGTGACCATATGCAGGGTGTTGAGTCGGTTAATGAACTTTTAAGTCATGACGCGTTCGATATAAAGAACCCAAATAAAGTACGTTCGGTAGTGGGTGTGTTTGCTGGCCAAAATTTACGTCATTTTCACGGTGAAGAGGGCGCCGGTTACAACTGGTTATCGGATCGGATTATTGAGCTTGACGCATTGAATCCACAAATAGCGTCTCGTTTAATTGGCCCTATGACTAAATGGAAGCGCATAGGTGAGCCAAATAGCACTCAAATGAAGCAGGCGTTAGAAAAAATTGCAGCACGAGGTAATTTGTCGAAAGATGTCTATGAAGTTGTGACGAAATCTCTAGTAAGCTAGGGACTCGGTACAAATTTACAAAACCAGTGGCGTATTCGGTTGTACGTCACTGGTTTATTTTATATGCTTGGGCAATAACAAAAATAAAAGACTCTAACTGGTACTCCTGTACTGGTTATCCAGCAACAGCTTAGACGACTTGTTCTTGGCTGGGGGAATAATAAAAATGAAAAAATCAGGTCTACTTGTATCCACTATTGTGTTGGCGTGTGGCTTATCGGCTGTCTCCCAAGCACAAGTTAGTCAAAAAGAAGCAGATAAACTGCGTACGACACTCACCCCGCTTGGTGGCGAGCGTGCAGGTAATGCAGATGGTTCTATTCCAGAATGGCGAGGCGGCATTCAATTCCCACCAGCAGGCTATAAACAACCAGGCCAGCATCATGTTGATCCATTTCCAAGTGATCAGCCTTTATTTGAAGTAACGGCTCAAAACATGGCTAAGTATGAAAAACACTTAACCGATGGCCAGAAAGCCCTACTAAAAACGTACCCAAATTCATTTAAGATGCCTATCTACCAATCTCGTCGTACGGCAGCAGCACCACAGTGGGTTTACGATAACACCTATAATAATGCCACCAAGGCATCGTTAGTCGAAGGTGGTAACGGTATTCAAAATGCGATTGGTGGTGCGCCATTTCCAATTCCATCCAGCGGTTTAGAGGTTATCTGGAATCACAATACTCGCTGGCGCGGTGAATACGGTATTCGTCGAGCATCAGAAGTGGCGGTTCAACCGGACGGGTCATACAGCTTAATCACGACCCAAGCGGAAGTAGATTACAACTATTATCACCGCGGTATTACGCCAGCCGAATTAGATAACGTATTGATTTATTATCTCTCATTTACAAAAGCGCCTGCTCGTTTAGCGGGTGGTGCAGTGTTAGCACATGAAACCATGAACCAAGTGACGGAACCTCGTCGTGCTTGGGGTTATAACGCAGGTCAACGCCGTGTACGTAAAGCGCCTAACTTAGCTTACGATACACCAGTAGCCGCAGCTGATGGTCTTCGGACTATCGATGAAACCGATATGTTTAACGGTTCACCTGACCGCTACAACTGGAAAATTGTTGGCAAAAAAGAAGTCTTTATTCCATATAACAATTATCGTGTCGGCTCTCCAGACGTGAAATACGCGTCTTTATTACAACCAGGGCATTTAAACCCTGAATACACGCGCTATGAAAAACATCGTGTATGGGTTGTTGAAGCCACATTGAAGCAAGGCCAGCGTCACATTTATCACAAACGTCGCTTTTATATTGATGAAGACTCTTGGGGCGCAGCTGTCATCGATCAATATGATGAGCGTGGTGAATTATGGCGCGTGAGCATGGCTTACCTTAAAAACTTCTATGAATTACCTGGAACTTGGACCTCTATGGATGTTTTCCATGATGTGCAAGCTCGTCGCTATCATGTTCAAGGCATGGATAACGAAGAGCGCAGTACAATTGACTTTAGTCAGGCTTCTCCGGGTAGTCGATACTTCACTCCGCAAGAGCTTCGTCGCCGCGGTCGTTAATATTGTTTGCAGGTAATCTTGTTTAAAAGGTTATCTGCATCATGAATTTTACGTTTATTTATATTTCAGATTGGAGATTAACTGATGCGTACACTGTTTTCAGTGCACGCCGTGCTGAGATTTGCTGGCCGATTTTTATCCGCTAGTATCTTGGCCTCGGTGGTAGGATTAACTGCAACAATGGCTCATGCTCAATGGCAGGACCCGTTAGATACACCCGCAATGAGCACATTAAAAGCACATAAGTCACTGTTATTAGATATTGTTTCAGTGGGTGAACGTTTGATAGCGGTTGGTGAACGTGGGCATATTATTTTAAGCAATGATCAAGGCAGAACTTGGCGTCAAGCAAAGGTGCCGGTTATTACGACGCTTACAGCTGTTTATTTTGTTAATGAAAATACAGGTTGGGCTGTCGGTCACGACGCTGTGGTACTAAATACGCAAGATGGTGGCCTAACATGGGCAAAACAATTCGATGGCTTTAAAGCAAACGAAATGGTGCTTAACTCAGCAAAGAAAACAAAAGCGTTATATGAAGATGAATTGAGTAAGGCCATGGTGATGGCCAGCGATGCTCGAATTTCATTAGCAGAAGAGCGTTTAGAAAATGCTACATATGCTTTAGAAGATGCGCAAATCGATTTCGAAGATAAATCAACAAAACCATTACTGGATGTTTGGTTTAAAAATGCGAAAGAAGGTTTTGTGATCGGTGCTTACGGCATGATGTTCAAAACCATTGATGGCGGTAATAGCTGGTTAGCATGGGCTACCCATGTTGAAAACCCAGATCGCTTTCATTTAAATAGCATTACAAAAATTGATGAGCAGCGTTTAATGATGGTAGGTGAAGCAGGCTTGATGCTTCGTACACAAGATGCTGGCGAAACCTGGACTCAAATGCTGAGCCCGTATGATGGCTCTTTCTTTGGTGTGATGAATCTTTCTAATAATGTGCAATTAGCATTTGGTTTGCGTGGCAATTTAGCTCGCTCGGATAACTTCGGTTTGAGCTGGCGCTTAGAAGATACAGATACTCAGCAAACCTTAATGGGTGCAACCGACCATCTTGGTCGCATTGCATATGTGGTTGGTAATGGTGGTGCATTTTTGAAAGGCATTGATTCTGGTCGTAAATGGGAAAGTCAAACAAGAACTGGACGCAGTAACGCATCTTCAATTATTGAAACTCGCTCTGGTGAATTTGTGATGGTGGGAGAAAGTGGTGTTGAAATTTTAGATAAAACCGGTGAACGCCTGTCGGTAGAGATTAAGAGCATCGAGGGGTAATTAATTATGACTAAAGAAACTATGCCGAAATCTGAACCTGAACATTATATAATTACGCCTAATGCAGAGCCTTTTCTTGAAAGAATGCTGTTTGCTCGTCGTGGGTTGTTCTTAATTGTTTTATTACTTTTGACGGGGTTTTTAGCGTATAACGCGTCACAAGTAGGGCTGGATTCTCGCTCTGAGAAATACATTCCACTTAAACACCAATACATTGAAAACCATATGCGTCATGCAAATGATTTAAGCAGTGGTTTGAACAATATAAAAATCGTTGTTGCTAATAAAAATGGCGATATTTTTAATGCACAATACATGGAAATACTTCGCCAAATTAATGATGAAGTGTTTTATATTAAAGGTGCAGACCGCTCAAAACTAAAATCCATGTGGACGCCAAACGTGCGCTGGACAGAAGTAACGGAGCAAGGCTTTCAAGGTGGACCAGTTATACCGGCTACTTATGACGGCAGCGAAGACAGTATTGATCAGCTACGTGAGAATATTCTACGTTCGGGGCAAGTAGGGCGCTTAGTCTCAAATGATTTTACATCAACCATGATTGATGTGCCGTTATATGAGATGGACCCTGAAACAGGCCAGCCGTTAAACCCGAAAGAGCTTGCCAATACGCTAGAAGAAAAGATTCGGGATAAATTTTCAAGTGAAGATACCTCGATTCATATTATAGGCTTCCCGAAAAAGATGGCTGACTTGATGGCTGGTGCCGTTAACGTTGGCTTGTTTTTCCTTGGTGCGATTTTCATAACCTCAATTTTGCTTTATATGTACTCGCGCTGTATTAAAGGCACATTGATTCCTGTTATTTGTTCGATTATTGCGGTTGTTTGGCAGTTGGGGTTATTAAACCTTATTGGCTTCGGAATCGACCCTTACTCTATGTTGGTGCCATTTTTAGTGTTTGCTATTGGTATTAGTCACGGTGTGCAAATAATTAACGGTATAGCCATTGAAGCTGGTAAAGGCGCTTCAAGAGAAATGGCCGCTCGTCTGGCATTTAGAGGGTTATACGTTCCAGGTATGCTTGCGTTATTATCGGATGCGATTGGTTTCTTAACCTTATTGTTCATTGATATAACCGTAATTAAAGAATTGGCGATTGCTGCGTCAATTGGTGTTGCGGTTATCATTATCACTAACTTGTTATTATTGCCGTTATTGATGTCATATGTTGGCATTAGTCGCTCAGGTGTTAGCCATGCTCAAAAAGTCGAGAAATCTGAACCTAAGCTTTGGAAATTTGTTGCGAACTTTACCCACAAAAAAGTAGCCGGTACCGCAATTGTCGTGGCTGTAGGTCTAGCCATTCTTGGTGTGATCGGCAGTCAAGATCTAAAAATAGGCGATCTTGATAAAGGCGCGCCAGAACTGCGACAAGATAGCCGCTATAACAAAGATAATGCATTTGTCGTTGATAACTATTCAACCAGCTCAGATGTATTGGTACTAATGGCAGAAACCCCGCGTGAGCAATGTGCAAGCTATGAAGCGCTAGATGCGATAGATCGACTAATGTGGACAATGGAGAACGTTAAAGGCGTTCAATCAGCTGTTTCCGTTGTATCGGTTTCGAAACTTGTTTCTAAAGGTATGAATGAAGGAAGCCTGAAGTGGTCTGCCCTTTCTCGTAACCAAAATATTTTGAACTCAAGCATTCAGCGTGCACCAAGTGGCATGTTGAACCAAGATTGTTCAATGGTTCCTGTGGTTATTTTCTTAAATGACCATAAAGCAGAAACATTGGAACGTGCCGTTAATACCGCGGCTGAATTTGCAAAAACCTATGAAGGTAATGCAGCGGTTCAATTTAAACTGGCTTCTGGTAATGCAGGGGTTGAAGCGGCAACAAACCAAGTTATTGCAGAAGCTCAAACTTTGATGCTTATTTTTGTATACATTGTTGTTTCGGTACTGTGCTTTATTACCTTCCGTTCAATTCGTGCGATTATTTGTATTATTACGCCATTAGCGCTGACGTCTATTTTGTGTCAGGCATTGATGGCTCAAATGGGCATTGGTGTAAAAGTGGCAACTTTGCCTGTTATCGCACTAGGTGTGGGTATTGGTGTGGACTACGGCATTTATATTTATAGCCGTTTAGAAGCATTACTGATTGAAGGTAAAAACCTACATGAAGCATTCTTCCAAACCCTTAAAACCACAGGTAAAGCCGTAAGCTTTACAGGTTTAACTCTTGCGATTGGTGTGGGTACTTGGATCTGGTCGCCCATTAAATTCCAAGCGGACATGGGTATTTTGCTAACCTTTATGTTCCTATGGAATATGTTTGGTGCTCTATTGCTATTGCCTGCATTGTCTCGCTTTGTATTAAAGCCTGAGCGTATCATTGCTAAGCATCAAGCAAAGCATGGCGATGTGAGCCCAGCTGAAACATTATAATAATTATTGCTCCTTTCAAAAACCGCGCTAGTCGCGGTTTTTTTATGTAGGTACACTTCACGTTACTTTAAAACTAAGTGGTAGAGTCTTTTGTTAGATATTGTTTTTGAACATAAAGATTGGTTAATTGCGGTTAAGCCAGCAGGACTTAACTTTCATAGTGAAGATGGAGAGGCTGGATTTGTGGTCCAACTAGAAAAACAGTTGGGTAAAAAGCTCTGGCCAGTGCATCGTTTAGATAAACTGACATCAGGTCTGTTGGTGTTAGCGAAATCAAAAGAAAGCTGTCGAGTGTTAAGTGAGTTGTTTGCTCAGCGTTTGGTTGAAAAGTATTACTTGGCCGTTTGCCCATCTAGTATGAAAAAAAAGCAAGGCTTAATTAAAGGCGATATGAGTCCAGCTCGACGCGGTGCATTCAAATTGCTTAAAACGCAAGAAAACCCAGCGGTCACGCAGTTTTTGTCTGTTAGTTTAAAGCCTGGTTATCGTCTTTGCTTATTAAAGCCTAAAACCGGTAAGACCCATCAATTAAGGGTTGCCATGAAATCAATAGGCGCGCCGATCATAGGTGATAGTGCTTATGGCGGCGCTGAATCAGATCGCTTAAATTTGCATAGTTATGTGCTAGCGTTCGAATATGAGCAGCAAGCGTTTTATTTTAAGCAATTACCAGAATCGTCAGCCGTTTTTGATAGACTAAATTTAGAAACCGTACTGAAAGCACAAAATTGGATTGAACCTTGGTCGGTAACATGGCCCGTTGTTTAAGTTATAGCTTTGAACCTCATTAAATTTTAGGAGACTCGTATGGCATTTCCTCGTCCGGTGGCAATTGTAGCTGCAAACCGTATACCTTTCGCAAAATCCAATACCGCTTATTTTGGCGTGTCGAATCAAACGATGTTGACGGCGGCTATTTCTGGTCTGGTTGAAAAAACAGGATTACAAGGGCACGCCGTAGGCGAGGTGGTTGCTGGCGCAGTCATGAAGCATAGCAGAGACTTTAACTTAGTGCGTGAAGCCGTGTTAGATACATCGCTACTGGCGTCAACACCTTGTACCGACATGCAGCAAGCTTGTGGCACAGGTCTGCAAGCGTTATTCAGTGTGGCCAGTAAGATTGCCCTTGGTCAAATTGAAAGTGGTATTGCAGGTGGCGTGGATACGACATCGGATGCGCCGATTGCGATAAGTGATAAATTTCAAACTATGCTAATGAAGTTAAACAAAGCAAAGAGTACGGGTGAGCGTTTAAAGATTCTAGCCTCCTTTCGCCCTAGTTTCTTAGCCCCAAATCTGCCTCGTAACGGTGAACCAAGAACAGGCTTAAGCATGGGTGGGCACACAGAGTTAACGGCAAAGCGTTGGCAAATTCCTCGTGATCAACAAGATCAGCTGGCGTATGCGAGTCATCAAAATCTGCATAAAGCGTATGAATCTGGTTTTATGGGGGATTTGATTACGCCATTCAATGGTCTAGATAAAGATAATCTTTTGCGCCCAAGTACCAAATTTGAAAAACTAGCAAGCCTTGGCCCTGCATTTGATAAAAATGGCGGCACACTATCAGCAGGTAACAGCTCAGCATTAACCGATGGCGCATCCGCTGTGTTATTAGCAAGCGAAGAGTGGGCAAAAGAACGAGGCTTACCCGTGCTTGCGTATTTAACGGACTATGAAACCAGTGCGGTTGATTTTATTGGTAAAGATAGCGATTACACAGAAGAGTTATTACTGGCCCCCGCTTACGCAGTGCCTAAAATGTTAGCGCGTAATAATATGTCGCTACAAGATTTTGACTTTTATGAGATTCATGAAGCATTCGCAGCGCAAGTATTAGCGACACTTAAAGCATGGAATACTGAGTCATTTTGTAAAGAGCGTTTGGGTCTTGAAAAAGTACTCGGTGAAATTGACTTTACTAAGTTAAATGTAAACGGTAGCTCGTTAGCAACAGGTCATCCGTTTGCAGCAACCGGGGGACGAATTGTAGGCAATTTGGCCAAGTTACTTGCCGAAAAAGGTTCGGGCAAAGGATTAATTTCTATTTGTGCCGCAGGTGGCCAAGGCGTGGTTGCCTTATTGGAACGTTAAACGTTCATATGACATGTGGACCAGCCCTGTGCTATCAAGAGCTGGTTTATTATTTTATTCTCTCTTTTTTGTAACACTTCCCCATCAATAAAGTTACCTCTCTTATTCGTATTTCATTGTCACTATTCTTATTTTTAGTAGTGAATTCAATTCGTTAATGTAATGAAATAATGGTTAAAAATAATAACTGTATATTTATATGAATATATTTTGACCTGATTTATTTTTGAACGTTTATAGCTTTAAAGTATTGGTTGTTATATATAAAAAAATTTATTTGAAATACCTTGGTACTAAAAACTAAAAAACCAATGAAAATAATAAAATATAACATTGAACTACGTCACATTTCTTATAGGATGCGGTACGCCGTATAAAAAATAACAATAATCGGTTCCAAAATTCAATAATAAAATTCTTATGCGGCATATGGAATCGTGTCAATAAAAGGAATGCACACAATGAAATTGAAAACACTGGTACTGATGGCTATTTCTGTCATTGGGTTTAACGTGAATGCGTTGGATTTAAATTTTAATGGTTATGAAGAAATTGATGTTGGAACATCAAAGCCATTAATTTTAACTGATAAATATTATACAAATTCATCAGGTGAGCTTTATGAAATTCGTAATGAATCTATCCATTTACAATATACTTTAACTGACAGTTCACTGATCTCTATAAATGGAGAAGAAGCTTTAGGGTATATGGACGATATAAATAACCAAGAAGGGGTGTATTATAAATGTATAGTATGAATCGCCCCGACTTTTCTAGACACCCAATTGCTTCACAAAATAGTTTCTTTCAAACTCCATCGGTGACACATCATTATTATTACCATGACGTCGAGTTGAATTATAGAACAACTCAATATAATTAAATATATCAGCTTTACCTTCTTCTCGAGTGAGATAAATTTTACGACGAATACGTTCACGCTTTAACAACGCAAAAAAGCTTTCAGCGCAGGCATTGTCGTGACAATTCCCTCGTCGACTCATGCTTACTGTTAAGTTATTGCTTTCCAACATACTTTTCCAATCGTAACTGGTGTACTGGCAGCCTTGGTCAGAATGCACGATTACATTGCCTTTTGGCTTTCGTCGCCAGATGGCCATCGTAATGGCATTGAGTACTAAATCGGTATTAATGCGATCACTCATCGACCAGCCAACTACCTGCCTTGAGAATAAATCAATGACAACACCAAGATACAGCCAGCCTTTATAAGTACGAATATAAGTTATATCGGTTACCCAAGCAGTATTTGGTTCGACTACATCAAATTCACGATTTAAAAGATTTGGAGCAACTGTCGATAGTTCGCCTCCACTGTAATTAGCTTTACGCTTATAGCCTCGTTGAGACTGTATGCCTGCGGATTTCATCAGTCGATATACGCGATTTTTACCGCACGCTTCGCCAAATGAAAGCATGTCTTTATAGATCTTTCGATAACCATAAACACAGCCGCTTTCTAACCAAAATTGCTTAATAAACCCTAATAAATATTCATCGTCTTTTTCACGCTGACTTTTAGAGTTTTCATGCCAGGCGTAAAATCCACTTGGGTGAACATTTAGTACACGGCACATGGATCGCACTGAGAAACGGTGGGTTCGAGAGCTTATGAACGTGTATTTTTCTTTGACTCCCCGGCAAAGAACACGGCGGCCTCCTTTAAGATGTCTCGCTCTTCGGTCACACGCTTTAGTTCGGCTTTAAGCTTGCGAAGCTCTTCGTTTATGGATTGTTTTTCTTGGTAGCCTTGGGCGTTCTCACCGTATTTATCTCGCCAGTGATAGAGGCTTTTAGTTGTAATGCCTAATCGATTGGCCACATCGGCAATGGAATGACCATTTTCAGTCACTTGCTTGACCGCTGCTATCTTGAATTCTTCGTTGTATCGTTCACCAGCCATAATGGCCTCCTCTTTAAGTACATTATATAGTTAAAGGGTGTCTAGTGAACTCGGGGCGATTCAATCAAGGAAGTTTTTTTCTGTATTTAGATCGAACTGGTTTTAAGATTACGGTTGAAAATGAAAATCTCGATCCTTATTTGGATTCAAATTTTTCACCTATTGTATCTGTTAGTAGATATAAATATTATGGAATAGAAGCTAATTGTTCGCTTCAAACTACAAATGTTGCTGTAGATGGAGGTGATTACATTCCATTATCAGAAACAGCCCTTCAAATCCCAATCGAATGGGACTCACTAACAGGTGAATGGAACGGTGCGCAATCATTAACCGGTTTAGAATCACTTTCTGGCTCAAAAGAGTTCGCCAAATTCGATTTAACCGCTGATGTCACAACCGGTACTTGGACGATGAATTGCTCTGGCATAGCCTCTGATATCGAAGGAAATAAAATTGCGTTAAACCCAGCTGAAATAACCATCAACCTTGATGACCAAATTCACGGCGGTGCTAATGTAATCTCGGGTAAAATTTCGATCCCGAACACGTCTGACTATAGTGGCGTAGTTGTCACGATCACCTTAAATGGTCGTCAAATTGAAGTGACCACACAAGAAGATGGTACGTTTGAGTTTGATCGTTTAGTGGCAGGGGATTACTCGGTTCATGTTTACAGTGATCAATATGTGGCGGCTTGTACGAGTCTTACATTAAACACTGATAATACTAACCCGGTATTAAATATTCCAATGTATGCAGGCGATATTAACAATGATGGTGGCGTTGATATTGGTGACTTTAGTCTTTTATCTTCTTTGTTTGGTTTAAATAGTGATGATGAAAACTATAATCCTCTAGCGGATTTAAATCACGATAATGTGATTAATATACAAGATTTGTCTATTCTTGGTAGTCACTTTGGTACAGACCACTGTGAGGTATCCCCACAATGATTCAAACTGTGATCTTAGCGTTTTCGCTGTTGTTGATCACAAGTTTTGCCCAAGCCCAGCCCAGTGCTGAGCTTGAGGCTCAACCTGTTGGTGAGCATACATGGCGTATTAATCTTAATATTGATGAACTCGAAAATGTATTTGGTTTACAAGCGAAGTTTATATTGCCTGATAATAATTTGGTGCCTATTAATAAAAAGTTTGAACACCATGAAGCCTGGCCTGAAAAAGGTAAAATTCAATTAAGGAATTTTATTCAAGCAGAGTCGGCGGAATATGCAGTGAGCCTTGTACGCCCAGCGAGTGCGATTACCTTGTCTGGAAATACCTTATCGTTTAACATTAAACTGCTAGAAGTCAAACCAACATTACTGGTGTTAGATACCTTGAAAATATCGGATGAAAACGGTGTGGTCACTCAGTTTGATCTCAATACGTCTCAGCTAATGATCGGCGAAGAAAAAAGCATGCTGATGTACATTATGATCATAGGCGCGGTATTCATGGTTATGATGATACTATTTATGCTTATGCGTAAGACAAAACCAAGTACGCAGCAAGCAATCGCTTAATTGATATGCCTATATTGGTTTGGAGATTATTAAGCCTAAAATTTAAACTGTGCAACTATTATAGTAGTAACGATTAAATCTAGGCTTAAGCGACTTGTTTGCTTTAATACTTATATCTGTTTAGCGCTGATGGTTATTATTTTTTAGTTTGATGCATTAGCAAAATAGCTCGATTAAGCAGTAGATAAATAACAATACCCAATACGGCGATTAGACCACTGATGGCACCAAATAAATCAGGTGCTTTCATTAATACGGTCATTAATGAGTCTTGATAATAAAAAAACCACTGGTGGTTATCAGGAAAAATCCATTCGTGCAGTGCATAAAATACGTTTACTGGGCCGATTAATATAACCCCCACAACACTGACAGAACTAAACAGCAAAATCCCCACCGCCTGTTGCTTTAAGCTTGGCAGTTTAATATTTTTGTATTTAAAGCCCGCGATTAATAGGCAAGTGAACAGAATCGTTATGGCAGCCGTTAAATAAAAGTAATCAATTAGGTGTGCAACATCTTGCAGGTGTATGACTTCTGCATGGCGTAATAACAGGCTAATGGGCTGACCTTGAGGCGAGTGATAGGTGATGCTATTTAAACCTTCGCCATCGTTGTGAATCGCATCAACAATCTCGCTGAATAAGCGTACTTGTTCTGGTTTATCTGTTTTTTCAAAGCCATTTCGATAACGATTTTGAGGGCCGTATTTGCTTATATGTTGATCAATATTCATAAGCGAATGTAAAGCCGGGTAGGCGAAATTGGTTTGTGCCAATATTGCCCAGCTTAAGAATAATGAACATATTAATAGGCATAGGCTAAACACTGTTGTGCCTAATTTTTTGGTTAAATAATTGCGCGTTAACATAATGAATTTCAGTTTTTAATTTACACATAGCTTTACGGGTTTGTGTAGTGAGGTCAATAGTCTTAATAAATCATATTTTATACCGTTATCTTTGTATGTTTATTATTAACCTAAGTTGTATTTTTCATTGATCATGGCGTGGTCAATGTAATCTGTGAAGGGCATTGTAAAAACAGACTCTAGCCGTCTAAAGGCTTGTCATATCAGGGTTCACAGGTTAGTGTGTGCGCTGTTTTAACATAGATAATTTGAGTTGTTATGGATCACAAGAAATTCACTGCCACTGGTTTTTTACGTGTATTTAATGCCACGGGTTATTCGTTTAATGGTATTAAGCGAGCATGGAGAACAGAAGCCGCTGTTCGACAAGAATTCATCTTAGCGCTTGTTATGGCGCCAGTGGCGCTTTGTATTGCGCAAAGCATCACTCAATTTGCATTGATGTTGCTGTCTCTTTTTATTGTTGTGATTACAGAGTTGCTTAATACTTCTATCGAATATGTGGTCGATCGTATTGGCAGTGAGCGCCATGATTTGTCGGGTGCTGCTAAAGATATTGCCAGTGCCGCAGTATTTTTTAGCTTGACCCAAGTCGTATGTATATGGGGAAGCATCATTGTATTTAATTTAGGTCTATTCAGTTTGCCGTTGTTTTAACGACTAGAAGATACTATCAGCGCAGCTAGGGAGTGGATGTAAATGGCGATGGTGATAAAAATGAGTTTAATTCTGGGCACATTGTTGGGTATTGTTCATCAATGGCCTGCAATGTTGGAGAATGGCTCTGTTAATTGGTTTGCATGGTTAATGAGTTATGCAATTTGTATGGGGGTATTTTACTTTTTAGATAAACGCTCTAAAAAACAAATTGATTATGTTGATGACGACACCCCTATGGGAACGATATCGCCAGCAAAATTGGACGCCTTATATAAACAATCAATTATTGTTGAGCGCAATGCACATAAAGCGAATGCTGTATTTACCCAGCAATTAAATTATGTCAGAAAGCTACTACACAAAACGCAAAGTTTATCTCAAGGGGATGATTTTGAATCGATGCACACAAGCCTTGTGCAAGAATTAACGGTTCTTGAGCAGCATGTCGAACGCTTAGTAGAAGAAATGGGTAAAAATGTGAAGCTAGGTGAAAAGTTACAGCAAAGCGTTGCGAATATTGACCCTGAAATAGGCGTGCTTTAACTTAACTTGCTCGTATATCAGGCTATTTCAGCTTTTGTGCCAAATCAAATTTATGCATTGCGGCGGCAGTCACATCGTAGATGATTAAACAGATATGATCCGTCGCGCCTTCAATATTATTCAGCGGAATCATGGTTGAGTTTTGGTACATAAATTCAGCTCGGCCGGTTATGGGATGATTATTTTTAAATTTAAATAAGTAGGGGCGTTGCTCACTAATCGTAAACGCTCTGGTATTTAATAAAAAAACCGCCTCCGCTTTTTTCATAAACCAGTCTTGGTCTATCTCAGAAAATAACTCAAATAAGTTACTGCCCTTAGCTTGGTCTGGCCGAATCCCACTGTGGTTTTCCATGAATCCATTCCACAGTTTGATATTGTATTGGCGGTCGAGTACCACTAACCCTGCATCAATGGTTTGTAGAATATCCATAAACCAGTGAAACTCTGTCATGTCTGTATCTGTATCACTCATGTTAATCATCCAATAAAAAGCTGATTAAACGATTCATATGAAGCACGCTATCTTCTGTAAATAACAGCAATAAATCGCAGTTGATATTGTGATCTTCAATGGTGTAGTTGATCTCGATCGCCATAGTTTGCTTCCACGTGTTTTTCTTTTCAGAAAGTAGATTCGCAATAGAGCAATGCTGACCTAACACCATAGGATGGCTCTGGCTGAAGTCGATATCCAGCTGCCCACCAATGCCCTGGATACAGGCGCCATTTAACACGTTTGCTACGTCCATTAGCATTTCTAATTCTTCGTGTTGATCTAAATTGCCTGGGTAATTCAGTAATTGAGCAATATCAGAGAAGCTAGCGTCGTTAAAAATTAGCAAGGCTTCGCCCGCAATGCCTGCTCCGATGAACCCTTGGCAAACAGCGCTGACCGTATCATTACCCTCAAGGGATTTAAGTGTCATTTTGAATTCATTGATTTCAATGATATTGACGTTAGGGATCGGCAGTACCACATAAACACCCAGCAGCCGCGCAAGGCGGTCAGCGGCTTGTCCCATGGCAACGTTGGTAATTTCTTGGTAACAGTCGCGTTCGTCTTCACTTAATTTAACGTCTTCATTCATCAGGGGTCTCCCCAATGATGCCGTATTCCGATAGCACGGCTTCAATTCGTGCTTTGTCGACGGGCTTTTTAATGAAGTCGATGGCACCTAGTTTTTTGACTCGCTCTTGAGCCTCAGGCTGAATATCACCAGATACCACAATAACCATGATAGGCAGGTCATCTCGTCGAATAACCTCAAGGGTTTCATAGCCATCTAAGACCGGCATGGTTAAATCAAGAAACATAATTTCGAATTGATGTTCTTTGATCTGCGCAATGGCCTCCTCACCGTTATGGGCGAATATGACATCCACAGGCCAATTTTCTGGTAGGGCACGGGCCATTTGCTTACGTGCCATATTGGAGTCATCACAGATTAAAACTTTACCAGCCATGGATACCTCAATTTTTTATCGCTTAGTAAAGTTAAGGCGGCATTTGAATATATGGCAAGGTGGATGGCGTTTATGGCTGTAATCTGTTTAAAGCATGCTATCAGGTTAATAGTAGGTTATGTCTATGCGGTCGCCATTAGTAGCTGCATGACTCGATGACAGAGGGTTAAAAGGTGTTGGCGAGAGTAAGGCTTGATTGACCGATATCATAGGCGCTTAAAGCGACGCAAAAGGACCAAATACGCAATTGTCGTGTAGGGCATGTCAAAGCTTATGGCCTTAATATGAATAAACGCATGATGTCAGCGAGATGTGCTTGCTAGATGAGGCGATTCACTTTACTGAGTAGACTTTGATTCACCTATGAAAGCAGATCAGGCCGAATGAGTATTTTCAGACATAAAAAAGCCCAGTTTATCTGGGCGTTTTGAAATGAGCTGCCGAATCTTGTGATTACGCGTTATAAGCGGTTTCAGATTGAGTCACCGCTAGACCGTCGAGCTCTTTAATGGTGGTCATCATCGTTGCGTGAATCTTAGCCATTAGCTCTTTTATATTTTCTTGAGTGTAGCCAGTGGTGCTTACTGCTGGTAATACACGCATGCGTGCAGTGCCATTGCTCCACTTGTTCAGATCAAAGCCCTTTAAGTAGCTGCTGCAACAAACAGGGATAATTGGAACGCCTGCGTTAATTGCGGTAACAAATGCGCCTTTTTTGAACGGCAGCATGTTCTTACCCTTGTTACGGGTACCTTCCGCAAAGAACCAAATGTTGGTCTTTTTTGTGGTGAGGGCTTCTTTGGTAATCGCCATTGCTTCCATGGCTTTACGTGGATTACCACGGTCAATCAAAACGTTACCAGCAAGCCAATACAACTGGCCAAATAATGGTACCCATTTAAGGCTCTTTTTACCTACGCTTACGGTACGTTTAGGTACGATACTGCCTACGATAAATAAATCCCAGTTACTCTGGTGATTAGCGACAACAATGTAGGGCTTGTCAGATTCAAAGTGTTCTAAGCCTTCAACCTCTGTTTTGACACCGATAATTGGCATACCAATTTTACCGTAAAGGTGAGAACACCAGCGGCTATTCGTCGGGTTAAACGGGCGTATAATGCCAATTAAAAGCCCAACCGTACTTGTCATGACAAAATGAATGGCGAGTAAACAAAAGCGAATAAGGCGAATCATGAGTCTACCTATTAAAAATGAGGAAGCGAGCATACATTTGTTTACTCAATTCTTCTATTGCTGAGTTATATTTTTGGGTGAATATGGACATTCTAGCCATAATAAAAGCAAAATGAACCTTAATATTCAGCAGGTTAGACAATGCTAATGAATTTGAAGGACTTAGTGCTTTCTTATAGTGGCTTAGCAATGTGAGAATAGAGCCAAAATAATAAAAAGGTCAGTTATGTCTGAACACATCTCCTTGTTTCAAGATTCATTGAATCGTTTTCTAGACCAAAAAGTTGCTCCGTTTTATGCCCAGTGGGAAAAAGACGGCATTATGCCGCGCAGCGTATGGCGTGACATGGGTGATGCAGGATTCTTATGCGTGGATGTCGATGAAGCCTATGGCGGCTGCAGTGGTGATTTTTCATTATCAGCGGTTGTAGTGCAAACACTTTCAGAGCGAGGCTTTGCGGCATTAGCGACCAATGTGTCTGTGCATAGCGACATAGTGGCACCTTATATTGCCCATCTAGGTTCGGTTGAACAAAAGCAGCATTGGCTCCCTAAGTTGGTGACTGGCGAAGCCGTGGGCGCGATCGCTATGACAGAGCCTGGTGCGGGCAGTGATTTACAAGCCATCACCAGTCAAGCCCGAAAGGTTGAGGGCGGTTACAGCATAAAAGGGCAAAAGACATTTATAACCAATGGTCAGCACGCCGACGTGTGTATTGTGGCGGCAAAAACGAACCCGAAGGCGGGTGCAAAAGGCATCAGTTTATTTTTGCTCGATAAGCGCAGTGATGGTTACGAAGTGGGGGCTAACCTTGAGAAAATTGGCCAGCACAGCGGTGATACGTCTGAGTTGTTTTTTGATGACGTGTTATGTAAAGAACCGCTTGGTCAGCTGAATCAAGGTTTTAAGCATCTGATGGAAGAATTACCCCGGGAACGTTTAATCTTATCAATCTGTGCCATGGGCGCTTGTACTGGCATGCTGAATTGGACGGTTGATTATACCAAGCAACGGCGTTTATTTGGTCAAGCGTTGTCAGACTTGCAAAACACACGTTTTAATCTGGCGAATTTAGATACCCAGGTCAGTGTTAATCGGGCCTTTATTGATCACTGTATTACGTTATATGTGGCAGGGGAACTTGATACTGTGACGGCGTCAAAAGCGAAGCTTTCATCAACAGAGCTGCAATGCAAAAGTGGCCGATGACTGCCTGCAATTATTTGGTGGTTACGGCTACATGCAAGAATACCCAATCGCGCGTGCATTTTTAGATGCTAGGGTACAGCGGATTTACGGTGGCGCGTCAGAGGTGATGAAAGAGATTATTGCTCGCGGGTTATTAAAATAACACCGCGTCTGATTAGTTATTATTAGGGCTTATTGCCCTAATAAATACTCACTAGATGGGTCAACTATTACGCGACCATCCATGGCTTGACGACCTAACAACATTAAGTACGTCATGCTTGAACGATCCGTCAAGGTAATGTGGATAGGCCAGCTTTCTTTACCAATAATAATATTGGTTTCAATCACATTACGATGCTCTTTATCACCACTTGAGCTTTTGACAATGCGAGTATCGTGCACCTTCGCTTTACGACGCACAACCGTATCAACATTATGAACATCAGGGTGAATATCAAAGCTAACCCAGCGCTCACCGTTATGTTTATATTCTTCAATATTGTCTACATGCAAAGAAGACGTTTGCGCTCCAGTATCGACGCGCATGTGCAGTTTCGTGATTTCTAACTGGGGCAGGTCACATACTTCCAGCGCGCCTACGGTAAATTTATTATGGCTCATAGTTAGGCTCGATTTCTTTTACGGGGACGTTTTTCGTTTTTGGGTGAACGATAATGGCTTTCTGAAAAACCAAACTATTGGGATACGTTAATATATCGCCACATTCACGTTTAAGAATTAAATGAAACAAGGTGATTTCTATAATATCACCTTCTAAATGTTCTTTTTCGTCGGTAATACGGACTTTATCGCCTACCTTGTAGGGGAAGAAGAAAAAGATAATTAAACTCGCTGTCACATTACTTAAAATGGACCATTGCGCGAATAATGCAATACCGACAACCGCAAAAATCGATGAAACAATAAAGCTGAATTCACTGTAATTAAAGCCAAATACCCCGCCCGCAGTGAGCAGCAAGGCAATAAAGCACATTAGCTTAATGATTTTTTGAATATAAAAAATGCGTTCGTTCGTGACTTGGCGTTTACGGCCAAGACGTTCTATCCAATTTTCAATGGCATTGCTTAGCACAACAAATGATAAGACAAACCCGATGCCAATTAAAATGTTCAACATGTCTATGAATAATCCTCTGGTAATAATTCTTCGTGCATCATTTCTAAATTCTCAACCACATCATCTGGCTCTTTAAAGTAGGCTAAATGGTACATAGCTTCACCCTCTTGAACCAACGGGATGTTTTGTTTGCCAATAATGATACCGTCAGCATTACTGAGTACGCTATCTAGCTTTTGTCCATAAGGGTCACTAATAGTAGCAAGAATCTCACCTTTGTTAACAAAATCGCCTAATTGTTTGTGGTGCATGACCAAACCACTTTCATTTGCGCGAATCCAACCGCTTTGTCGTGCAATGATCGGCTCGATGCTTTTGTTAGAGTGCACCTTACTCTTATTAAGCATGCCTAGGTGACGCATTACTTTAATCGTGCCTTTGACACCTGCCCGTATGGCCAACTCATCAAAGCGTAAAGCTTCGCCCGCTTCATACAATAGTATCTTAGTGCCTAAGTCTGCGGCACATTGGCGTAATGAGCCATCGAGTAAATTCGAGTTCAATAGCACGGGCAACCCAAATGCTTTTGCAAGCTCTAGTGTTTCAGTATCGTCTAAGTTTGCACGAATTTGCGGCAAGTTACTGCGATGTATCGCACCTGTATGAAAGTCGATGCCGTAATCGGCTTTAGAGACGATCTCCGTTAAAAATATATGAGCCATTCGTGCCGCAAGTGAACCCCGCTCAGAGCCCGGAAACGAACGGTTAAGGTCACGTCTGTCCGGTAAATAACGGCTTTGATTCAATACGCCATAAACATTGACCATAGGTACGGCGATCAATGTGCCTTTTAAGCCTTGAATCGACTTGCTATTAATAATGCGATTAATGATCTCAATGCCATTCAGTTCGTCACCATGAATAGCCGCACTTAAAAACAGGGTAGGGCCAGGGCGCTTACCGCGTTTTACATAAACAGGAATACTCATGGTGGTGTCGGTATACAGACGCACCATGGGTATTTCTATGCGTTTTGTTTCACCTGCGAGTATTTCATGGCCAGCAATAAGAAGAGGTTCCATTAACCTTTTCCTTTCGTGCGAGTGCTGTTTGGTTTCGCGTTTTTCTCAAGTAATTGAATAATCAGCTTCGCAACATCTTTGCCAGTGGCCTTTTCAATGCCTTCAAGGCCTGGTGATGAGTTGACTTCCATCACAACAGGGCCACTGTTCGCGCGCAAAATATCCACGCCACACATATTTAGGCCCATGGCTTTAGCCGCATCAACGGCTGTTTTACGCTCAGCCGGTGACAGCTTAACCACTTCGGCGCTGCCGCCACGGTGTAAATTAGAGCGGAACTCGCCTTCAGCCCCTTGGCGTTTCATGGCGGCAACCACTTTATCGCCCACCACTAAGCAGCGGATATCCGCGCCGCCAGCTTCTTTAATAAACTCTTGCACTAAAATGTTAGCTTTTAAACCCATGAACGCTTCGATAATACTTTCAGCGGCTTTTTTGGTTTCAGCCAAAACCACACCAATACCTTGTGTGCCTTCTAGTAACTTAATCACAACAGGCGCACCGCCCACGTTTTTGATTAAGTCATCGACTTTATCGGGCTTGCTAGCAAAACCAGTACGCGGCAGGCCAATGCCCTTGCGTGATAGCAACTGCAATGAACGCAACTTGTCACGTGAACGGCTAATCGCCACCGATTCGTTGATGGTGTAAGTGCCCATCATTTCAAATTGGCGCACTACCGATGTGCCATAAAACGTAATAGACGCGCCAATACGAGGAATGATCGCATCGTATTTTGGTAATGCTTCACCGTGGTAACGCACAGTGGGCTTGCTACTGGTGATATCCATGTAGCAATGAAGTGTATCGATAACATCCACTTCATGCCCCAGCGCTTGGCCTGCCTCAACTAAGCGGCGGGTAGAATATAAATTAGGGCCGCGAGACAGAATCGCTATGCGCATGGTCATTCCTTTTGGATATTGTGTGTTTTGAGGCTGTGATTGGCGCTAATGCACCACACAGTAAAGATAGGCGGCAGTGTAGGAAGTGAGATTTAAAAAGACAGCGAAAAATATTTATCCTTTGGATAAATATTTCTAATGAGTCATGCAAGCAAGCATTTTCACGACGTTTTAATCATCACTTAACCGTAAAGGCTACTTTGACGCTTGCGATGCAATGAGCTGAGTAAGGTCATCTATCTTTTGATGCAGGCGTGTGATCTCGATGTCTGTTTTCAAACTGATCTCATAATTAGCGGCAATTTCAAGTCGGTCTTTCGATGTTTGTCTATTTTGTGACATCATAATAATAGGTGCCTGTAAGGCCGCCAACGTTGATAGCGCTAAATTGAGTAATATAAATGGATAAGGGTCAAATGCTTTATCGGCGAGAATCAGAAAAGAATTGACCGTCATCCAACACAGCATTAATACCGCAAATAGAATGATAAACGTCCAAGAGCCACCAAAGCTGGCGACTTTATCCGCCATTTTTTGCCCTACGGTAAGGTTCTCATGAAAGACCGTATTAATGTTTTCAGGTAAGCGCTCTTTATTGGCAATGCTTTCGATGACACGTTGCTCTTGATCCCCTAGCTCATGGAACTTCACGCCAAACATTGCTTTTGCTAAATTCTCAAAGTATTTCATCATATTACAGGCCTCCTATAAAGGTATTAAAGGGAAGTGAATGGTTTATGTTGTCGATAAATAATATTCGTTCGCTTTTTTTAGTATAGGCATCTTTAATGCCTTTTTAGATTTTGGTGGAGAGTGCTAAATGAAAGTGTTTTGCATTGTTTTTATGCTCTTTAGCTTATCAGCCTGGGCTGAAGATGGCGAAGAAAACGAAATTGAAATTTCAGATCAACAGCGATGTGAAGAATGGGCCGAAATGGACAGCGTCGCAAAAGAAGATTTTAACGAATACATGAAAGAGTGTATCGCCAGCTTAGGTAGCTCAGTTGACGAAGACCCGTCAGAAGATGAACAAGAACCAGAAGAAGCGGTTGAGGAATAAATCGTAACCTATTTGCAAATAACCCATAGCCCCTTTAAGCAAGGGGCTTTAATTAAGGGACTTTTAGTCAGGGCGCTCTAAAGGGACAAAAAATAGAAACTCAAAATAAATAGCGGATTATTCAGGTTGCAGGCTTGGCGCAATTTGCGAACCTGTTTGCTTAAACAGCGCAATCACGCTTTCGATTAATTCCGTTTTATCATTATCTTGATGATAACAGGCAAACACATCGCGATTCATCTCTGGCGCGTCATCCACTTTAAATAATGTGCCTTGCTGAATATAAGGCTCAGCCAATGTGGATGGCAAATAGGCAGCACCACCAGCTTGCAGCATGTAATCAAGGGCGACACGAGCAAGGTTAGTATGCAAGCTAGGTGTCGGTAAGTGATTGCATTTTTTAGCATGCTGAATACTAAACAACGTGCCCCAATCCAGCATGATATATCCCAGTTCTTGCAATGAGTCAGCGGTTTGATTTTCTTTTGTGGCCACCAATTCTAATGGCATTTGAAGCAGTTTAATGGTTTTTAATTCTTCAACCTTAGGGGCATCAAATACCAAGGCTAAATCTAGGCTGCGTTCAAGTAATTGACGGGCGACGATGGAATGGCTAAGCACCTCTGCTCGAATCGCAATTTCAGGATTTGAAATTTTTAGCTCATATAAACTATTTTGTAACATTAAGTCCCAAACATTAGGGCTGCCACCTAGCGCAAGCTGGATAGATTGCTGGTGGTGAATGGCGACTTCTTGAAATGCCCGTTGCCAAGTGGTGAGCACCGCCTCGGCATGAGGCAATAGGCGTTCACCTGCGGCTGTGAGCTTCAGGTTGTTGCGTAGACGGCTAAATAGTTCGACACCCAAACGAGACTCAAGTTGGCGAATACGAGAGCTGACAGCGGCTTGGGTGACATATAGATTTTCTGCTGCTTTACCGAAGTGACGCGTGCTGCACACTTCTATAAACGTTTTGAGAAGGTCTGTATCCAATTTAGCCTCTAAAATTTTTTATGGTGAAGGTAAAATTATTTTGTTTTACCGCTTTTTAGAGCATAGACATAATCCCGTCAACTTATAATTGTCAGGTCAGGAGAGTATGGAACAATACGGTTCATTCAAAGCAACTAAACGCTACTTCGACGATACGAACTTCCCGTATGGCTTTAAACAGTCAGGGGACTTCACGCGGGTGCAAGCCGAAGCCTTAGAATTATGTGGTGCAACCCTGTATGCCCTAGAGCAAAACAAGCAAGCCCCACTTGATGAATCACAACAGCGTTTCATTACGGTATGCCGTGGTGAACTGCCTGCTGAGACTGATATCGAAAAGGCATGGGTCAACTACCGTGAAGCACTCATTCGTAAAGGTCGAACCTTTAATTTATTCACCAGCTACGTGCCGGATGACGATGACTATGACTATGATAGCAATGATGACGATTTAGACGATTAATGATTGATCAAAAACGCCCACAATATGTGGGCGTTTGCATGATACGAAAATGGCTTATGGCACTTGAATCATGATGCCACTTTATGACTTAAACATTCGCGTTCACTTGCGACTCAAAGAAAACCTGCATCAGGCCGCCCATAAACACTCACCAGAGCCATTCACCGTTTTAAGCTGCCGTTCAGGTTTGGTATGTACAGTGTGCTGACTCACTAATGATATTCACCGGGTCGCATATGAATAAAAACATTTTACGGGCAGTGACGTGCCTTTTAACACTGGTATTAACCGCCTGTGGTGGCAGTTCTTCGTCAGATAAACCGTTTAGTTTTGGTAATCTCTGCATCCCTGTGCGTGACTCTGTTACTTTTACTTTAAATTCACAGCGTACCATTGCTCAAATGAAAGGCGTTATTGATTGCACAGCGGTTGGCAAAGTGAGCGCACTTTTGAAGCATGACACGCTCACGACGATTCATATGCTAGAGGTACCGGGTTCTGCTGACGACGACGTGAATTTAAAAGCGGCAACAATGGTACGTAACGCGGGAATTAATATCGTATTGGTCGGTGATATTAATAATGACGGTAAGGTTGATGGAAAAATTGCATCAGGTGGTGTCGACTTTTTCATTGCAGGCGTGACGCGTACCATTGAAAAGGGTGGGCTAGTGGCTGTTCATTCTTGGGCAGACAGTGATGGCACACAAGGCATTGAACTTTATTCACGAAACCCTGATGCAAAAGATCACCAAAGTTATATTCGTTTTTACCAAAATATGGGAATGACAGAACAAGAAGCAAGGGATTTTTATGTGTTTACGTTGCGAGCTGCGCCAGCCGAGCAAACACATTGTATGTCGGCAGAAGAATTACGCCGTTATAAAGTCGTGACTAATCCACAATTAAATAGCCAAAAAACCCTTAGAGCCAACCACAACAGACGGCAAAAAATATTGCACAAACTATATAGATCAGGCCGTGCCTAACTAACGGGTGTCACTAGACGGTTAAGCAAACCTGTGCAATAAAATCACCTATATTTAAAACATGCCTTGTTTTAAATATAGGTGTATTTGCGTAATTGATTATTAGTGATACAAATCACTTTAGTTAAAAGCGAGGCGAGCTATCGAATGACCGATTTTTTTATCCTCTAAGGTGCCAATGTTTTCGAGATTGGCGTAATACCGTGCTTTCAAACTATTAACGACTTTAACCACGCGCCCGCTGCTGTGGTTGTACACATTAACCGCTTAGTTCTTATCAATTAATACACCACCTGCTTTTGCCGTAACGTTATGACAGATCAGCAATATCGCACGATTTAACGCTTGGGCAACAAGTATCAAAAGAGATACGTATTACGCTCAAGAAGTACCCCTACTTAAGCAAAGTAGACGATGGTTTGAGGCCTTATTATAAATTGTTGGGGACAACGGTATGTTTGTTATCACGTTAAGTGACAGCTTATGCACGTGTTTTGGCTTTAAGTGTCATTGTTATCATGCGTGTTATGGGATGTACTCTGCTCTCAAAATAAAATCACATAACAATAATAAGGTGAAAAATGAAACGTTTTAATCAACTGAATAAGGTAGCTTTGTACGTATTTTGGGTGGCATTCATTGTGAACCTAATTATGCCGTTTGGTGGTGACTGGGGGCAGGGTATCTTATATGTGGGCCTTGGTTTGCTAGTGGTTCATTTACTGGAATACATATTGGTATTTAAAAAGCTAAAGCGTATTGAGCGCACCACTGCAAAAGACTTTGTAGGGGTTATGTTGGTGGGATTATTTCATTGGTTGCCACTATTGAAAAAAGCGCCTTAATTCTTATGACCTAGAGAATAAATAACCCCAATATTCATTAAATATTAGGGTTATTTTATCGCGCTATTTTCTATGCGTTTATAGCTCTTTTACTGAACCTCAAATGCCTTAGCATCTTTTAAGGTGCCAATGTTTTCGACATTGGTGTAGCCCAATGCTTTTAAACTATCAACCGCTTTACCTGCGCGCCCGCCGCTGCGGCAGTACACTTTAATTTCTTGGTTTTTATCGGTTAATACGTCACCTGCTTTTGCCGTAACCTTGTCATGAGGTAACAATACCGCACCATAGGCATGGCCTGTATCGTATTCGGCTTGACTGCGGACATCCAAAAGAAGCAGCTGGGCAAAGCTTAAGCTGGTTAGGGTACTTAGTACGAGGGCAAGTAACAGTTTCATCGAGGCACTCCTTTCATTAGGGTTTTCTAATGTAGCGCAAGATGTGTTGATTGGCAACGGGTGTTGTTGGTCAGATTTTATACGTCTCATCTGCGCAGCGGGTAACCAGTCACGTAAATACAGTGTTAGGGTAAGTGGGGTTTTAAGTGCTCTCAATTGATGGTGTAGCGGTCATTCAGATTGGCGTAACACCGGATGATTTTGTCGCTGCTAACTTACCCTAGAGCATTTTATTACACTTTAACTTGCGCAGTAAAAATACTGTATCAACAAGGCTCTTCCCCTGATCTGGTGGAAATTTAGCAAAATACCATTTGAATCTGATAAATCAGGCCTCTAGATTTTGGAGGTCAGCATGGATCAGCGCACCTTATAGAATAAAATTCTGCAGCTTAAGGCACCATGGGAAGTATCCGGTGTTCGTCTTGAGGAAAGCTCAGGTCAAATAACGGTTGTGGTGAGTTGTAATGCGTCTTCAATGTCATGCCCTAATGCGATATTGATTCAAAGCGATACGACTCTAAAATAAGGTAATGGCGTCACCTTGATACCTGTCAGTTTCAAACAATAATTGAGGCTGATGTCCCTAGGGTAAACTGTAAAGAACATGGCTGCTTGACGATTTCTGTACCATGGGCAGAAGATAGCGCCCGCTATACACTGATGTTCGAAAATCAAGTTCTGAAGTGGGCAGCCGAAACGTCTATTCTTGCGCTAACACGCCAACTTAAACTCAGTTGGAATGCAATTGACGGGATTATTAAGCGAGGTGTTAATCGAGGCCTGAAAAGGCGAAGGAAGTTCTCATGTAAACATCTATTTGTAGATGAGACATGTGTAGGAAAGCCTAGAGTTTTCATTACAGTACTTTCAAACCAGCTAGGCCAGGTACTTACCATCAAGGACGGCCGATCTAGCGAGAGCCTATTGCAGTGCTTTGCCAGCATACCGGTGCACGACATTAATAAAATGAAATCCATATCAATGGATTTAAGTGCGGCCTATAAAAAAGCTGTTTTTACTCGCTTTGGACGCAGAGCTAAAAAACTAATTGCTTATGATCACTTTCATATTGCCAAAATGCTGAATGAGGCATTACTTCATGTGCAAAGATCAGAAGTAAGATCTATGCCTAATCTAAATAAACTTAAGCACCATAAGTCACGGTTTTTATGGTTTAAAAACGAAAAAAATAGAACCGAAGAAATTGAAGATATCCTTGACGGACAAAAACAATATTTAATAAAAACAGCCGTAGCCTGGTACTTCAAAGAGCAATTTAGAATCATCTGGGAAACGGTGAGCTACATCCAAGCTAAATCAGCGTGGAAAACATGGATTAAGCTAGCGAAAGAAGCAGGGATTAAAGCTTTAACATCTGTTGTAGGAACGATAGAAAATTATCTGGAGGGTATTATCAATGCAATGCATTACGGTGTTTCAAATGGTCGAGCTGAAGCACTAAACAACAACATTAAGGCACTAGGCAGACAATCGAGGGGCTATAGAAATATTGAGCGATATAAGTCTTCTATCTTTTTTCATTTTGGAGGGCTGGATATGGTGTTCCACTGAATAAGGGGAAGAGCCTTTTATATACAGTGTAAATGGCAGGCTGAATTTTTGAAGTTAAATAAAACAAAATCATACTTTTGTACTGAGTATTGGCCACAAAAAGCGTCACGTGATCGCATATTATATTATGCGGTCACGTGACGCTTTTTGTGGAAATGGGACCTTTGTCTTGGTAAAACGACGAAACGCGTCGAAAAAGAAACCTGAAGAAAAAGAAGGGCTTACATAGGCACAAATATTTCGTGAAGACGTAAAAAAAGGGAAGGCATATTTGCCAAAACAGGCTGCATGCCCCATGATGACTCGGCTTTATTGAAATGAAGGGCGAAGGTGCCCCATAAAACACGTCACGTGACGGCATATTATTTTATTTGATCACGTGCCATAGAATAAACTGTTAAGCGATAAAACATGAATATCGATACATCTTTAATCCGGCTGGGATTTACAGAGGAATGGATTGAGTTCGGGATCATCACTGAAGGCTATGTGCTTGAGCTGAACGAAGAGATCACCACTTCTGAAGATAAGAATGCGGAGCATTATAGAGGCTGGGCTTTCTCTGAATATTTAAAATCAAAGAGCTCATTATCTGATCGGGAAGTATGCAATATATTCAAAATACAAGATAATGGCCCTGATAAATGCGACCTTCATGGAGACCGCATCTATTCGTTACTTCACTCAAACTTGTTGACAGATCTTCAGCTTGAAGAGCTGGAGGTTTACCCTGAAGTATTACAACCGCCATTGCAGAAGCTCTACTTTCGAAAGAGAATAATTCGTAAGGTGGATGCCAATGGTGTTGACGCTTGCTTTTCTGATATAACTAATGCCAATGATCCAGACGTAAATGAGTATGTAATACGTTGCGAAGATATTAATCTCAAGCATATAAACTGGTTTAAAGAGAATGGCGGCAATAAAAGGATCAGAAATATTGCAAAGCAATTGGCATCAAGCAGGAAGTACATTGGGGGCGCTTAACAATCGTATGCTACGGATAAAATGGCGCGTCATCCGTTTTGCAAAAGGCCGCAAAACGGCCGTCACACCATTTCCCCGTAGATACGGGCGTTATATTCTTCATTATCAACCTAAATTAGCACTCGTGATAGCATGTATGACCCAATAAAAGATGGAATGGAAAAAAGTATCGGCCCTGTTATCTATACTGAGGCCAAGCCACCACAAGATCTAAAGAGCTTGGTTCATAGTTATTGGCAGATAAAAACCGAAGCACCACTGGATGAAGATTTTACACTTCACGCTATTCCTGATGCTTGTATTAATATCTTATTTAATCAGAAAAGTGCAGATATAGCGGGTATCACTGGGCTTAAAATCTCTTATGCAGAATTAAACCTTGGCAAGAATTTCAATTATGCAGGCATTCAGTTTTTCCCTGGGGTCTGGCAAGGAAATCGCAACGAGACTAAAGATAGCTTTGTAGGCTCAAAATATTTAGGAGAATTACCACTTATTGGTGTCAATGGTAAAACTGCTAATCTGAGTTTTGCTGATAAGCTTCCTATTTTTACTGATTTAGTTTCGATTTTAGTTGAGCAAAAAATTGTCGTACAAAACAAGATTGTTCAAAAAATACTCTCTAATTTAGACCGAGTGCAGAGCGTTTCTGAAATGGCTGAAATGGTTCACCTTTCCCCTCGTCAACTTCAACGAACTTTAAAGGAAGCAACGGGTTTTTCGCCTCACGACTTTTTAAAAGTGATGCGTTTACAGCGATCATTAAAGGAACATAATGTAAACCTTTACTCTGACCAATCTCACTTTATTCGTTCATTTAAGAAGATTACTGGTTATTCTCCAACATCCTACTTTCGTAAGTATGATGTCTGATTTGTTCAATACGGACTTGGCAAGAGCCACTATCATGATCACATCTTAAACACATCGAGGATAACATCATGAAACAAAATGCAGTGGGTTGGTTTGACATTTACGTAAACGATATGGATAGAGCTGAGACTTTCTATGGAGAAGTGCTTCAGAGAGAGTTTGAAATGATATCGGACCCGACAGACACTTCGATCATTATGAAAGGCTTTGTAACCGACATGGATATTTATGGTGCCGGTGGCGCATTAGTAAAAAGAGAGGGAGCCGGACCTGTGACTGGTGGTACGATTGTCTACTTTGGCGTTGAGGATTGTGCAGTGGAAGAGTCGCGAGTTCAAGGCTCGGGCGGAAAGGTAATTAACCCTAAGATGTCAATTGGCGAGTATGGTTTTGTAAGCGTATGCATGGATACTGAAGGAAATTTATTTGGCCTAAGTTCAATGCAGTGATCAAGAAATATAACAATCAAAGTCAGCGGATGCTAATGCACCGCTGCTTTGGGCGTTATGAGTCTTTATGGGTAATGTAACTATCGAATTAATCGGCGAGCTTAAAGAACTAATAGCTTTCCTGCGCATAGAAAATGAAGATCATTGGTGTTCGTGGTTTAAGAAATGCCTATCAATGTTAGAAAATAGTGATTATCAAGGCATAGAGAGAGTCCTTGGTGCTTACGGTGGTATGGGATCCTTCAATGATTTAGTTCTTACTAAAAAACTAGAAGACGGCACCTATTCTATGCAACCAGATGCTAATAATCACTTGGATAAACTTCGTAATAGTATTAATGATAAAGCTGTTTATATTAAGAATAACCATGAAACCAACTCATAACAAAAACCAGCAATCAGACTCCGCAAACGTGTCACCTTTTGTGCATAAAGACGCACAAAAGTCGCCAAGTTCGCTACGCTGTTGTGGTTGGCGTTCTGTGTCAGGAGAATCATGGCATCTCACAAGCGATTAAAAAGTGTTGTACAAAGCATTGCTCACCATTCAGTTGGTGCGCTTTCTTTTGTGCACCCTCATCTTGGTAAGGCTTGTGAGGCAGAGGGCCTCGATTCTATAGAGGTTTGCGTGTCTGAGAATGAGCCATGCCCAAAAGCATTTCTGCATATAGAACCATTGCGCCTAGCACTAAATTCGCTTAGAGAAACATTTTATGGCTTGGTAGTTACCGAAGGTTTTGAGCCAAAAGATATCGAGTCAGCAAGGCTCGTCTTTGAGTTCAAGCATGGTCAGCTCGATCACTATTGTAGTAATTGCACGGCATCATTGGTTAGTGCGTCAAAAATATATAAAAGTAAGGTTAATTACCTTGGAAACACAGAACAAGGCCAGTCAATCTGACCTCCGTAAACTGTCTTCTTTTTTGCAAAAAACACGCAAAAAAGCAGCCAATTCACTCCGGCTGTTGCTGGCGGCGTTATGATTCCGTGAAGGATTTCAATGTTTTCATATAAAAGTTTGTCAGTTGGGCTTCTAATCGTTCTATATGGTTGTAGTTCACAGGAATATATGTGTTTTGTAAATCCAGAGTTTACTGATGAAAAGCTATGTTATGACTACAAAACACATCAGGAAAAAGATAGAGTTGCAATAAATGCTGCGTCAAAATTATTTAAGCATATTGAAGATCCTGGTGACCTGGCTAGGCTCGGTGAAGGTCTTCGTGAGAAGTATACTGATGAAGGTTTTAGTCACAATCTAATTAAATATTTTTCCGGGTTAACTCAGGACGATATTTCTTTTGCAATCAGCTCACCAACACATACAGCTGTTTACCTTAAAAGCCGTGCGATCATTTACTATAGTCATGTAGATAGTGCCTTTATTTTTTATTGGGATGATCCAATTTATTTTTCAGGAGCATCGCAATACTTTAGTTATGGTTTTCAACCTATCAAAATAGGCGTGAAAGAAAATAATTCAATATGCAATATTGGTAACGAGGGGGTTATTTTCATGTCAGCGGAAAAAGAAAGTTTTTTCTATAATGATAATAAAACGTTTTGTACATACAATGGAATGGCTTTTACTAATGCCAACGATGAGTTGGCTGTGTGGCCAATAGATCAATTAGGAAAAAGCCTAAGAGAAAATCCCTAGCTTGACTTTACTAATTTCCTTAAATGGTTGCGTGATAAATCATAACAATCAGTTGGTGAGCGCACCTTCGGTGCTGGGACGGTTAAACTTCGCTCGTTCCTCGCTACGTATCACCGCCCCACAACAAAAGCGTTATGACAAAAGAGGGATCGTAGATGAATGAAGTATGGCGTAATTTTGAAACTTGGTTGAATGCGAATTTTACTCAAGCCTTTCATGATTTGAATAACCCTATTTCGGAAGAGCAGATAAGCTTATTAGAAAGAACACTTTCAATTAAGCTTCCTGAAGAGTTTATTAATTTCTTAAAAATTCATAATGGCCAAGCAGGTGATGCTGGTTGGATTATCGATGGTTCTGAATTGTTATCGGCTGAGAGAATTATTGATGAATGGACTGTTTGGAATGACCTTCTAAAGGGGGGTGACTTCGATGAATCCAAGGAAGAAAGAGACAATGGAGTAAAGTCTGATTGGTGGAATTCTAAATGGATCCCCTTCACGTATGATGGCTCTGGAAATCATTTATGCATCGATCTTGATCCAGCTGAAAATGGTACTTATGGCCAAATTATTACTATGTGGCATGATGATGGTGAGCGTGAAATTAAGGCAAAAAGTTTCAATGAATGGTTTTCTCAATATGTTCAAGATATTGAAAACGGAAAATATGTATACAGCGATGACTATGAAGCCATTGTGAATGTTAACGATGTATAGTCATAACAAAGCAATGTTGCGGAACTCCGTGGGCTGTCACGTTTTGTGCGGAGCACAAAAAGCACCAACCCACTTCGTCCGAAAATTGCGGCGTTAGCGATACAGAATGTTATTGGAGAAGTCGATGGAATGTGTTGCTCTTGAGCCACCCCTAACACAGGGTGAGAGTATTGAAATCATCAACATTGATTTTGACATTGAGACTTTAGTGGTTACCGTTCAGATCGACGGCCAGCGGATTGACCTTTCTTTTGATAGTCCTGCTGGCTTCCGTGTTTTAGATGAGGGAGATTTGCTTGAATTTTGGCCGTCATGCTCATCTAACAATGGCTGGCTATACAAAATATCAAGTAGTGGCTGGCTTGAGCAGGAAAGTAACCGGAAGGGGTTCCTTTCATCGAGTAATTCGGCCTTAATTGAATTCTTTATTATTGGCTGTAATTACTGCGTAAACGTTTTGGCTTGGGAGGCTCCAAATGTCTGTGAAAGTATTCGCTAACAAGCGCAGGCATAATCACCCTTCGGGTTGGACCTCTGCAAGCTGTCATCTTTTTTGCTTCGCAAAAAAGTCGCCAACTTGCTCCGGCCTGTGCTGCGAGCGTTATGCTCTTCAAGGCCTAGTGAATTAACTATATGCTCGAATTTATACTCATAATCGCCTGCCTTAGTGCAATAATCATTGGCCTTATCATTGCTATTCCTTTCATGGTCAAACTACACACCGAGTCAGATGCTGATCCAGACCATATATATTCAATTTTTACGCGTGAATCTGGCTCACGGGGCATGTACATTACTTTACCTGCACTGGTAACAATGCCGCTTGTTTTAATCGCAAACCCGCCAGACGAATTTATGTATATTTTCGGTTTCTTAGTTTTTGCAGTAATTGCGCTTTATTTACAACTATCTGTCTACCAAGGTTACAATGTGCTCAACAGTAAGATGCGCCGTATATTGGCAATACTAATAGGTGCATTAATATTGCTAGCTATACTCGCAAACCACGAGCTAATAAACGGTAATTTATATATTGTATTGCATAGCTCTATTAGTATTTATTGGGGTGGGCTAGCTGTATATAAGCGTTCTAAACTAATTAAGCATAACCAAGCGCTCAATAGGACTCCGTAATAATGGCACCTTTTCTGCGCTACGCGGCAAAAAAGTCGCCATTGGTAATCCCCCCTTAAATTAATAGGCACCATAAGTAGAATTTTCTCGTATATTAAACGCAGGAGATCTACATGAAAAAATCACGTTATAGCGACAGCCAAATAATGGCCATCCTAAAACAAGCTGACGCAGGCACTCCAGTACCTGAGTTATGCCGTGAGCTCGGTATGAGTTCAGCCAGCTTTTATAAGTGGCGAGCTAAGTATGGCGGTATGGATGCATCCATGATTGCACGACTAAAAGAGCTTGAAGATGAGAATCGACGGTTAAAGAAAATGTATGCTGAAGAGCGCCTTAAATCTGAGATTATTCAGGAGGCTATGGCAAAAAAGTGGTGAAGCCGTCGCAGCGTAAAGAGTTAGCCCAACAAGCTGTATCAAATTACGCAGTGAGCATTCGGCTTGCGTGCCAAGCATTTTCTATCAGTGAAACCTGTTATCGGTATCAATCTCTTCTGAGTTCGGAAAACGAAGAAATAGCCGACTGGCTAGTTAATTTAACCGAAAAAGAATCCGACTGGGGTTTTGGGCTGTGCTTTGATTATTTACGTAATGTGAAGGCTTTTAAATGGAATCATAAACGGGTTTACCGAATTTATTGTGAGTTGGCTTTAAATTTACGTATCAAACCCAGAAGGCGGTTAAAGCGCAACAAGCCTGAACCATTAAAAGAGCCAACAAAAATCAACCAAGTTTGGTCAATGGATTTTATGCACGATCAGCTGGCCGACCAAAGAAAATTCCGGCTGTTTAATGTGATCGATGACTACAGACGTGAAGGACTTGCGATTGAAGCTGGGTTCTCTCTGCCAACCGCAAGAGTCACGCGTGTGCTTGATCAGCTATTGGAGTGGCGTTCAAAGCCCATCGCAATACGCTGTGACAATGGACCTGAATTTATTAGTCATGAGTTTACTGGTTGGGCCAAAAAACAGGGTATTCGCATTGAATATATTCAGCCAGGAAACCCACAACAAAATGCTTATATTGAGAGAGCTAATCGCACAATTCGATATAGCTGGCTAAGTAAATATTTGTTTGAAACTTTAAATGAGGTTCAAGACTATGCAACAAACTGGTTATGGTTTTACAATAACGAACGGCCACATAAAGCAAACGGTGGCAGACCACCGTTGATGGCTGCTTAATTTCTACTTTTGACGTCAGTTAAAAAAGGGGGGATTATCGCATAACCGATAGCGGTCGTATTCTTGGTAAGATTAAATTTGATAGCCATAAAGATGAGTACATATTCTGCCCTGATAATGATTCAATCGTTTTATCAAGTTTAGAAGAGTCCAATATTACGCAGAGGTTGTCCGGTCTTGGTTCTGGTGAGTATTCAATACCGATGCAAGATGATGATTAATTTATAATGCTATCAAACAAAAAACGCAGCCAATGGCTGCGTTTTTTTGCTTCAATAAAGGCTGAACGCTTACAAGCTAGCGGCCAATTCAGACGCCAGTTTAATCGCGCGCTTAGCATCAAGCTCACCTGCGAACTCAGCACCACCTACAAGGTGTAAACCAAAGTTGTGTTCGTTATTGCCTTGTAAGTCTTTGAACAACTGATTCACGCTCACTTGGCCAGCACACAATACAACGTGGTCAACGTCTAGAACGCGTTGTTCAATGACATCGCCTTCTTTGTTGCTGATAGTGATGTGTAGTCCTTCGTCGTCGATTTTGTCGTAGCCAACGCCTGCGATCATTTCAACGCCTTTCATTTTCACTGCAGCGCGGTGAACCCAGCCAGAGGTTTTGTTTAAGCCGCGGCCCAAAGACGTCGTTTTACGCTGAAGCATGTAAACCTTACGTGGTGAAGGCTCGATGTCCATTGGTTGTAAACCGCCCGCGTTAACGTTGTTGATTTCGACGCCCCACTCTTTAAACCATAATTCTTTGTTTAGCGTTAACGACTCACCTTGGTGTGTTAGGTATTCGCTTACGTCGAAACCAATACCGCCAGCGCCCATTACCGCTACTTTACCGCCAAGTTCTAGGCCTTTACCTAGTAGCTCTTGGTAGGTCACGACTTTTTCGTGATCAATCCCTGGCATGTTAGGTACACGTGGTTCAACACCGGTAGATACGATGATTTCATCAAAGCCTGCGTCTTTAAGGTCGTCAGCGGTTACCCAAGTGTTTAACTTAAGTTCGATGTTGTGTACTTCAACCATTTTGGTGAAGTAACGAATGGTTTCGACAAATTCTTCTTTACCTGGAATTTTACTGGCAAATAAGAACTGGCCACCAATGTTTTCACGACCTTCAAAAATCGTCACCTTGTGGCCACGTTTTGCGGCAACGGTGGCTGCGGCTAAACCAGCAGGGCCAGAACCCACAACTGCAATCTTTTTAGGTGCGTGAGTTGGGGTGTAAAGCAATTCGGTTTCGTGACAAGCGCGTGGGTTAACCAAGCAACTTGAACGTTGGTTTTGGAATGTGTGATCCAAGCATGCTTGGTTACAGGCGATACAGGTGTTGATTTCGTCAGCACGGCCTTCAGCGGCTTTGTTTACCCATTCGCTATCCGCAAGGAACGGGCGCGCCATGGACACCATGTCGGCTTGACCGTTTGCTAGGATTTCTTCGGCAGTGTCAGGCATGTTGATGCGGTTAGACGCCACAACTGGAATGTTTACAGCGGCTTTTACTTTTGCGGTTGGGTCAACGAATGCAGCGCGCGGTACTGAGGTGACAATCGTCGGTACGCGAGCTTCATGCCAGCCGATACCACTGTTGATAATAGTAACACCGGCTTTTTCGAGTTCTTGAGCCAGCTCAATCACCTCTGCCATGCTTGAACCGCCTTCAACAAGGTCGATCATAGATAGGCGGAACATGATGATGAATTTCTCGCCCACTTGCTTGCGAGTTTCGCGTACGATTTCTAGTGCTAAACGCATACGGTTTTCGTATGAACCACCAAACTCGTCATCACGTTGGTTGGTGCGTTTGTTTAAAAACTGAGTAATGAAGTAACCTTCAGAGCCCATAATCTCAACACCGTCATAGCCTGCTTTTTGCGCAAGCTTGGCGCTTTTAGCATATTGGCGAATGGTTTTATAAACGCCTTTTGTGGTTAAGGCTTTTGGCTTGAACGGCGTAATAGGGGACTTAATCGCAGATGGTGCAACGCTGTATGGGCTATAGCCATAACGACCCGCGTGAAGAATCTGTAGGCAAATTTTACCGCCAGCATCGTGAACCGCTTTGGTCACTTTTTTGTGCATTGGCACTTGCAAAACATTGTTTAAACGAGAACCAAGGGCAATCAGTTCGCCGCGACGGTTAGGAGAGAAACCACCCGTTACCATTAAAGCCACGCCACCACGTGCACGTTCAGCAAAGTACTCGGCCAGTTGTTTGAAGTGCCAAGGGCGATCTTCAAGACCGGTGTGCATTGACCCCATGATGACGCGGTTCTTAAGTGTGGTGAAGCCAAGATCGAGTGGCTCTAGTAAATGTGGGTACTGACTCATCAAGCTGTCCTCTGTTTATTATGTGAGGGAATATAGGGTGCATTATTTGTAAGGTAAATGACTCAAGTGCGCAATTCAGTGATTGAAATGCGCATTCAATGTGTAAATAGGCCGTTTTATCCATTTTGGCGATACCCAGAGGTTTTCTAGTGACGAACGAGTCTTTCACCAAGCCACTGCGGGCCTATTAAAATAGGGCGTTAACTTTGCTGGTTTTAGTTCCAAACCTTGGAGGCGCAATGCAAATCTCTCAATCACCGTCTATGAGAAGCTTAGACCAAGCCACGAAAACACAACAAACTCAGCAAGCGCGCCTAAGCAGCGGTCAACGCATTAACAGTGCAAAAGACGATGCCGCAGGGTTAGCTATTAGCAACCGTATGGATACTCAGAGCCGCTCAATGAATGCAGCCATTCGTAACACAATGGATGGTGTGTCACGCACACAGGTAGAAGACGGCGCACTGGGCAGCATAAGCGAAGATCTACAGCGAGTGCGTGAACTGACGGTGCAGCAGCAAAACGGCATTTTAAATGAGAGCGATAAAGCCGCTATTCAGTCTGAAATCGATCAACGGCTCGAATCAGTGAATAGCCAATTTGAGCAAACCCAATTTAATGGGCAAAACGTTTTTGAAAATAAAGACCTAGGTTTTCAAGTGGACGCCAATGCAGGGGATCAAATTGAATTAAAAGGCTCAGACGTAGCCGATGCACTCTCGCAAGCGGGTATTGAAGTCGGCAGTGACTTGGATTTAGACGCCATTGATGCTGCGTTGCAGTCCGTGAATGCCCGCCGCAGCGAATTAGGCGCTGTGTCTAACCGGTTGTCGCAATCGGCTGAGTTTGTTGAATTGAAAAATCAAAATAACCAAGAAGCCAGTAGTCGAATTCGTGATACCGATTTTGCGCAGGCCAGTTCAGAAAAAGCCAAAGGCGATATTCAACAGCAGGTGGCCATCAGTTTGTTCGCGCAGGGAAATACCAATCGTCAGGACGTGCTAAAACTATTGGGGTAACGCACCTCAATTGCGCGTCTCTTTTTTTGCGAACCGCTTTGCAACGGATCGTTCCATTGGTGCTCGTTAGTTTTCAATTTACGTAAAGCTGTGTACTGTGAAGCCAAACAGGGGACAGCTATGACAATAAAAACAACAATCCACTATCGTACCTGTAACTTATGCGAAGCCATGTGTGGTGTAAAGGTTGAGCATCAAGGGACAAAAATTCTTTCTATTAAGGGCGATGAGAGCGACCCATTCAGCCAAGGGCATATCTGCCCCAAAGCGATTGCGTTGCAAGACCTATATGAAGACCCAGACCGTCTGACGTTGCCCATGGAGCGTACCGAGAACGGTTGGCAAAAAATTTCATGGCAAGACGCGTTTGATAAAGCCGCCGCGGGTATTGCCAGCGTACAAAAGCAACATGGTCAAAATGCGTTAGGGGTTTACTTGGGTAATCCCAATGTACACAACTTAGGCAGCATGTTGTCTATTCGCCATATTCTTGGGGCGTTAAAAACCCGTACTCGCTTTAGCGCTACATCTATCGACCAATTACCGCATCACATTGTGGCTTACCATTTGTTTGGCCATCAATTGCGCATTCCTGTTCCTGATATTAATCGCACCAACCATATGGTGATTATGGGGGCGAACCCTTTGGCGTCTAACGGCAGTATTATGACCGTGGCGAACGTGCGTCAAAAAATTAAAGATATTAAAAAGCGTGACGGTAAAGTAGTGGTGATTGATCCACGCAAAACCGAAACCGCCGATTTAGCCAGCCAGCATCATTTTATCAAACCCGGATCAGACGTGGTGCTGCTGTTGGCTATGGTGAATCATGTTTTCACACAAAACTTAGTTAAACCATCAAAGGCATTGGATTTAGCCCAAGGCTATGAAGACATTGCCCACCAAGTGAAAGACTTTAGCTTAGAGTACGCAGCACAACACACAGGCATTGCCGCAGCCGACATTGCAATCATGGTCGAGGAGTTCTGCCAAGCCGATAACGCCGTCTTGTATGGTCGCATGGGCGTGAGTGTGCAGGAGTTTGGTTTGTTAAGTCAGTATTTGATTATGCTGTTTAATTTATTAACGGGTTCGCTAGATGAAGAAGGCGGCATGATGTTCGCCACACCCGCGGCGGATGTGGTTGCCAATAGTGGCCCAGGTTATGTGAATAAACGCCAAAGCCGAGTGCGTGGCTTACCAGATTTTAATGGTGAGTTTCCGGTAGCGTGTTTGTCTGAAGAAATTCTGACCCCGGGCGAGGGGCAAATTAAAGCCATGTTTACTGTGGCGGGTAATCCAGTATTAAGCACACCCAATGGTCAGCAATTAGACACGGCGCTTGAGTCATTAGACTTTATGGTGTGCGTGGATTATTACCTGAATGAAACCACGCGCCATGCCAATATTATTTTACCACCAGTATCCCCAATTGAGCGTGACCATTACGATGTGACGTTTCATAATTTAGCGGTACACAACACGGCAAAATTTTCGAAAGCCATGTTTAAAACCCCAAAAAATGCCCGACACGATTGGCAGATTTATCTAGAGCTGGCAAAACGATTACAGCCGAAATTGCCTTTCACCCAAAAATTGATGCGAGGCATTACCGGATTAATCGGCCCTAATTTTTTACTAAACGCCATGTTAAAACGTGGGCCATATCCGGGTTTAAATTTAGGCAAACTCAAAAAGCGTCCGCATGGTGTTGATTTAGGTCCCTTGCATGCTCGCTTGCCTCAAGCCCTTCGCCATAAAGATAAAACCATACATTTAAATATGGACTTTTATTTTGCAGACTTGCCTCGCTTAAAACAAAAACTGGATGCCTCATTAGACAAAATGGCAGATACCGATGCTTTATTAATTGGTCGCCGCCATGTTCGCAGTAATAATTCATGGATGCACAACAGCCAGCGTTTAGTGAAAGGCAAATCTCGCTGCACATTATTGATTCACTCTGATCATGCGAAACAATTAAATATAACCGATGGCCAGCAAGTGCAAGTGACCTCGCGGGTGGGGCAGGTTGTCATTGGCGCTGAAGTGAGTGACGAAATTATGCCGGGAGTGGTGAGCATTCCTCATGGTTGGGGTCATAACCGCAAAGGCACGAGGCAAACCATTGCCGACGCCCATGCGGGTGTTAGCGTGAACGATTTAACCGACGATTTAATGATCGACGAGCTATCTGGCAATGCGGCTGTCAATGGCGTCCCCGTGACGTTATTGCCAGTGGTGGAGCAGGTGGCGGTTTAATCTCAATAGATTTGAGCAATTATCACATTTTACCGAATGCCGCTTAGCAGTATGCTGGCGGTTTAAAATAACAATAAACAGGTAAATCAATGGATCTTCTAAACAAAGTCGCCATCGTGACAGGCGGTGCTTCTGGCTTGGGTTTTGCGGCCTGCGAGGCATTAGTGGCAAAAGGCGCGAAAGTGTGTATTTTTGATATGAACCAAGCGCTCGCCGAAAAAGCAGTGAAAATGCTGGGCAGTGAAAGCGCATGCTTCGCCAGCGTGAATGTTACCGATGAAGCCTCAGTCGAAACCGGTATTCAAACCTGTATTGACGTGTATGGCGATTTGCACATCGTATTAAACAGCGCAGGCATTGGCCCACCAGAAAAAGTCATTGACCGTGAAGGTAATCCCTTACCCCTCGAAAATTTCAAAAAAATCGTGGATGTCAATCTATTCGGTACATTTAATGTACTGAGTAAAGCGGCCGCACAGATGGCAAAAGGCGACCCAGTTAATGCAGATAATGGCCGAGGTGTGATTATCAATGTGGCCTCGGTGGCGGCTTTTGATGGTCAAATAGGTCAACCGGCTTACGCGGCAAGCAAGGCCGGAGTGGCGGGTATGGCATTACCAATTGCGCGTGAATTAGCCCGTTATGGGATTCGCTGTAACACCATCGCACCTGGGTTGTTCCGCACGCCTTTGGCTGAGAGCTTGGGCGAAAGCGTTATCGAAGCGTTGGGCAACAGTGTTGAATACCCTAAACGATTGGGAGATCCAAAAGAATTTGGTAACTTGGTGGTCCACATGGCAGAGAACGATTACCTTAATGGCGAGGTCATTCGGTTAGATGGCGCCATTCGCATGGCAGCTAAATAAAATAGGCCAATTTGCTCAAAATGGACTTGGTGGCGATAATAATTGTGATAAGGTTGCTAAGCACATTTTCATTGACAACATAGGACAATAATAATGAAACATTTTCTCGTACTTGCCGCATTAACGTTTGGTTTAATTAGCCAGTCTACTTTGGCTGATAACCTGTCACCAGAAGGCACGTGGAAAACCATTGATGACGAAACAGGCAAAGCAAAAAGCCTTGTAAAAATCTGGATTGATAACGGCGAATTGAACGGTAAAATTGTTAAACTCATTGAGCCAGATGAAGAAAACCCGACGTGCACAGAATGTGACGGTGATAAAAAAGATCAACCTATTCTAGGTATGCAATTTATTTGGGGTTTAACCGAAGATGATGGTGTGTGGGATGATGGTGAAATTTTAGACCCAGCAACCGGCAGTGTTTATAGCTCTAAAATTGAAGTAACGGATGGCGGCCAAAAACTGGATGTGCGCGGTTATGTTGGTTTTGCATTTGCTGGCCGTTCTCAGGTTTGGCATCGCGTAGAAGCAGCGCCAGTTGCACAAGAAACCGTATCCGTACCTGCGGCAGTAAAAGGCAGCATGGCTAATTAAGGTATTTTTAAGTTAATTAAAAACAAGCGTAATTGTTTCAATTACGCTGTTTTTTTATGTGAAAAGGTGTTCTGCTCGATTTGGCTTACTAAAATAGTAACCTTGAATATAATCACACTTCATTTCTTTAAGTAATTGCCATTGACCCTCTGTTTCGACTCCTTCTGCGATTGTTTTTAAATTTAAATGCTGTGCCAAATCAATAATAGCAGCCACAATGTTTTTATCATCTGTGTCATGTTCTAAATTTCTCACAAATGCTTGATCAATTTTTAATGAGTCAATTGGGAATTTTTTTAAATAGCTTAATGACGAGTAACCCGTACCAAAGTCATCAATAGCCAATGCAAACCCCATTTCTTTTAGTCGTTTCATAATGGCAATACTTTGATCTGCGTTCTCCATTATTAAGCTTTCTGTTATTTCTAATTCTACGTGTTTAGGATTTACGCCTGTTTTATCAAGCAATGCTTGTAGTTGCTCAAGAAAATGACGATATTGAAACTGCCTTGCTGAAATATTAATGGCCACTTGAATAGGGTGGCCTTCGGTATAAAATGCTTTTGTTTGATTAAAGCATTGCTCAATGATCCAATGCCCCATTTTAATGATTAACCCGGTTTGCTCGGCCACAGGAATAAACGTTGCTGGGCTGACCATGTCGCCGTCCTCTTTAAACCAGCGAATCAGCGCTTCGGCCCCGGTTATTTGCCCTGTATCTGCATTAACCTTTGCTTGATAAAACATCACAAACTGTTGTTTCTCTAATGCTTCGCGTATCCCTCTTTCAATGGGGAGCCAGCTTTGTTCGGCGGCATGCAGTGTTGCGTTATAAGCTTCAACATTATTGCCAATAATACGGGCATGGTTAAGCGCAGCATGCCCGTTGCTAATCAAACCTTGCGTGTTATCACCGTCTTGCGGGTAGTGGCAATAGCCCATGCTCAAATTTAAATAATAGCTGTGCTCATTAACAAACAATGCATCATCCATAGCGGCTTGTATGGCTTTAGCTACATAGGTGATCTCATTCGGATTACTGTGCTGCACAATTAAACAAAAGGTTGAACCTTCAAGGCGATAACTTTTTATTTGGCAACTAAGATGTTGGCTAATATCAAGCAATCTTTTACCAAGGTGATGAATAATGGCATCACCAGCATGGTAGCCTTGGCTTGATGTTATAAATTTAAAGCGGTCGATGCTTACAAATAAAATAGAGCAGGGTTGCTTGGCCTCAATCGCGCACGCCAAGTCGGTTTCAAATTTACGTCGGTTGGCTAAGCCTGTGTGTATGTCATGGAAGGCTTGGTATTCCAATTGTGCTTGTGCGGCTTTTTGTTCGGTGACATCTTCGATGTACAGATGGCAGCTTTCTAAGTCACGTAATAACGAGACACTAAATTGCAAATGATGTTGACTAATGGTTGCTTCAAAGTTTACGACGTTTTCATAATCGGCTTGCCATTGTTTTAGCTGAGCATGAAAATTTTGAGGCAAGAGATCTGTTAAGTTAGTTGAATTTGGGTGAATCTTTTCAAGCAAGTGATGACAAGCAGGGTTAGAAAATAATATATCCCCATACCAATTTAAATTCATAACGGGATTTGGGTTACGCTCAGGAAACTTAGCAAGTGCTTTTCGTTTGGCTGTTTTACGAATAATAATTTGCGTAAAATAGCCTAAAATTAACGCAATGATCACAATAATGACGGTATACAGAATCACTAAATCGACAATATGTTGAATTTGATTTTGGGTATCTTCAGCTTGTTGTTGTGCTTGTTGTTCGACCTCTTGGGTTAGCTCAACCAAGATACTTTCTGCAGTTTGCCCAGCTTGAGTGAGCAGAGCAAGATCCGCTCGAGCTTTATCCCAGCTGGTGTTGTCCGAGGATAAGTTAGCATCAAGCGCGCCCTGTAGTGCTTTAATATCGCCATACAATTTTGGCAGGCTCATCACATGGCCAGAAAAGCTCTCATTAATGGCCATTAATTGCTGCGCTAGGCCGTCTTCTGTTTTCTTTATTTGAGGCCAAAGCTGATCACGGGTGGTACTGGCGTAGTATTCATACAATAAGCGCTCATGCTCGGTAATATTGGCGCGTAATTGCTTAATTAGGTTGAGCTTGGGGATCGCCACCGATACAAGGTTGCGGCTGCTAATCCCAGCTTTTTCGCCGTTTTCACGAATGATAAGTGATAACGCGATCCCCACGGTGACCACCAGAGCAAAGCTTATCCATACTCGTTTGGTTAGACTCATTTTTAATAACGTAAATTGCTTAAACATACATTAAGCATAGACCGTTCTCGCATATTGTTTAGATAACTAGAACTGGTTCACGGCTTAGAGGGGCGGCCCTAGTGGGGTAATCACAATTGATTTACGATGTGCCCGCTATTTCTTAGCAATCATTTAATAAGGGTATAAATTATGTTGAAGCAACTAGCGATCTTAGTAGCCGCATTTGCATTAATGGCATGTGGTGAAACGTCTGTAACAGAACAAGCAGAAACCACAACAGAAGCGGTTGAAGCACAAGCAACAGCCGCAGTTGAAGCCGCTGAAGAAATGGCTGGCGATGCAAAAGAAAGCGCAGAAGAAGCAATGGAAACAGCTAAAGAAGCAATGGAAGACGCTGCTGATGTAGCGGAAGAAAAAATTGAAGAAGCAAAAGAAGCAGTTGCCTCAGGCTCTGTAGAAGATTAATTCTTCTCACATAGCTTGGTACCGTCAAGCTATGTGCTTTCTATTTCTTATCTTCTAGTGGAAAAGTGCTAGCTTAATCTTATTTTCTAAGACTTATTTATAGTATACAAATCTACACTTTGGCTTAGCCTATTTATTCGGTAAAGTAGGGCCTTGCCCTCTAAGTTAGCCACCCGTTTCCATAGTGAATTAGCTTAGATCAACTGCTTTATTCAAGGAAGAATATGCTCGCGCTAAAATATTCTCACCAGCTTTCATGGGGTGAACTCAAGTTCATCGAAGACCCAATGCTCGCTATTCGCACCGTAGAAATGGAGCATGGCAAACGCATCGGTGGTAAGCACATTCAAAATGCCCACCTGCATGATTTGCCAGATGAAGACGACAGGCGCTACGACCCATACCGCTTTATAAAAACCAAACTCGAAAATGGCGAAGTATTTTTAGTCAACCACAGCACCACAGCGCCAGCCATAACCTCACTTGAAATCGATACAGACGGTAATCCAGAATACACCTATCGTCATAGTGTAAACTTATTTTTCCGCAGTGCATTCGGTGCGGCTTTACGACACATTCCTATTCCTAAGCCTATGGGCATCTTAAGGGACGAGCCAAAACCAGCTGAATCGCAACCAAAGCAAGTGAAAGCCGAGCGTGAAAAACACGTCATACTGCTTAACCTTGAAGGTCAAAATGACCGCCCGCTGCCGCTAAAACACAACATAACCTTATATGTTGAAAATACCAGTCAAAGCACTGTAGCGGTGAGGCAATTATCAGAAGTCATCTACAACCCATACAGCCGAGTGTTCAGTACCGAAAAAGGCGATGGTCTAAAAGTGTATGCCGTACCGGATAGCCTTTTAGAAGTACGCAAAGACTTAAACAAAAATAAAAACCTAGCAGAGTCTGAATCGAAAGGCCTTATAAAACCACTAGACGAAACCGGACAAGAAACCCGCGCCGATGGCGCGATACTGCATCATTTTACCTACCCAATCGCTAACAACTATATAGAAATAGAATTACTTGATGAGGATGATGAGCCAGAGGCGGGTGTTAGATACCAGATTCTAAATAAATCAGAAGACATTATTGCCTATGGTTGTCTGGATTCAAGCGGGTATGCCTATATTGATGGGCTTGAATATACGGATGTCACTATTAGCTTTCCGGCTTATAAGTAGTATTGAATATAAGTAGTTAGCAGTCTATTCGCAAAATTGAGGTAAATAAAATGGCTGAAGATAATAAAAAAGATCGCAAAAATTGGACTGTCGCCAAGAAAACAGAGTCAGAGCTATCTAAAGGAATATAGTGTTGACTTAAAAAAAAGTAATCAATACCAATTAGTATTGACCAGAAAAAAAGAATTCTTATTTTCATTTTAAAATAACGCTAATTAATAACATAAAACCCAAATTATTCGATATACCGTGCTGATATTGCCACTACTTGGTATATGAGTTTTAACCAAGTAAAGCCATAAATGCGACCAAAAGGAACGATAACCCATGACTGTGATCATGCCGCTAAAGGATCAAAAGGCAGCCAATTTGTATCAAAACAATTTGTCAGCTGAAGGTGGTCATTATTTACTGGGAGCAAACAGGCACTGGCATGGTGGTATGCACTTTACCATCAGCAAACCAGTACAAGCCATCGCGAATGGAAAACTAATCGCTTATAGGTTGGGCCGCGATTACCTAAAGGCAGATTTACGCCATAGCGGTCGTAACCCTAAAAACCAATACTCAAATTCGTTTGCTTTAATACAGCATGAAGCCAAAGTGAAGGGCCGTACGTTGAATTACTATTCATTGTACATGCACTTAATGCCAGCCAGTGGCTATCAGGCCAAGCCAAATTTGGCCATACCTGATTTTATACGAGCACTACAGGGCAGTGATCAAGAAGCTACTATTATAGCGGATGAAGATATCCCTGCGGGCCTGAATATCAGGCATTCAAAAACAGGTGAGATAGTCACTACCGCACCTAAAGACAGTATAGTTACGCTGGATGGTGGTGTTTACACCGAATCGCAGTTAATTCGTTTTACCGAAAAAGCTGCCAGTAACCCAAATTATAAAATGGTCACATTTACCGATCACAAGAATAATACTCATAAGGGTTATGCCTTACTCGATGAAACACGGGCGAAGCAACAAGGTGACAGCTACACCATTATTACGCGTGAAGACTCTTTGAACCCAAGCCACGCAGGCATTTTAAAAGGCCTTAATCTACGAACTGAGAAAAACTATGATGACGACACGATCATTAAAGTTATCAAGAAAAACACAAAGTTAGAAAATAAAAGTAACCGATACACAGTGGGCCACCGTCAAAGAAATCGATGGCGAGGCATTAACTGAAACAGCCTTTGTGTTTTATAATAATAAGGTTAAATTTGATGAAAACGATATTGATGAAGGTTTACTAGAAACCGTTCATTGCCCTAACCAAACAATAAAGTCCGGTGACTTACTGGGGTATCCAGGCGTTAATTTTTCACAAAATAATAGCCTTCACTTTGAGATTTTCACAGACGATAGCATCGTTGAGTTTATTAAAGATCATGACAACCTTGAAGCAAGTGACAAAACCATATTACAAGTGAATAAAGGCAGTAAGTTGTTTCAGCGCTTAAAAGTGAACGTCCCTAAATCCACTGCATCCATCGATAAACACAGTCGTATAACAATTGAAGATACCGATGCTGATAGTGAATATGTCAAAATCACAGCAGTTGGCTCGGCTGGTGTCGTAAAAAAAGTGGATATGGAAGACTATGATTCTGACTCAAGTAAATATAAAGGAATTAAGGCAAACCTTGAACAATATCAATCTAAAATAAGCAGCGATTTAGCGGCCGATAGTCGCTTAGAATTTATCTATTATTCTAACGCTGTTGGCGATATTAAAACATCAGATACAAGCGATGGCCACCGTCTAGTGGCCTTTCCCATTGCTGATGCAGCCCAGAAAACCTACTGGGTAAAACGTGATTTAATTAATAGCCAAGAAATCACCACAGATGGCGTAGACAAAGGCACTATATTATTTAATAGCCTAAATATGTTGTATGAACAAAACCCAGATGCCTTTACCTTTCAAGATGAATCGGCATTAGGTTCAAGTGATGAAGCGCTCGTCGATCTTACAAGCTGCAAGTCTTGTAAAGACAGTGATGGTGAAACTTGGTACGAAGTGAGACTGCCATTTGATGATAAAGGTCTGTGGCATTATTTGAGCTTATTAAATGGCGTAAACCGAACCGCACAAGAAAAAGGCTGGATAAAAGCCAGTGATACTGAGCTGACGTCACCACTTAATTGGCCTGGGTTTAAGCTAGCGAAAGAAAACCCAGCTGTTTCTGAAGGCAGTGCGGATACGACTAAAGATGCAAGAATTGATTATCAAAACCTAACGCCCTATTTTAAAGAACTGTTTGAAGACATTGATATTAGCGGCAATGGCGCCATCAGCGCACGTGAAATGAAAGCGGCCCTAAAAGATAGTGTATTAGCAGACCGTCTAAGCCGCGTAATCGCCAAACACCCAAGTGAGTGGCAAAGTGATGATACTTGCTCTAAATGGACGCATTTAAAAGAGCTGGTGCCGGATGATGCAGCGTTTGAAGAAGCCAAGAAACAAATTACCAATTTAGCTTGGTGGGATAAGGCTAAAGCTGCCGGAGCTAGCTTGCCTGATTCGCCTGAGGTTTATCATTTACATCCGGTGTCATACTTGGAGCAAGTAAATATTATACAAAAAATTGAAAATATTGCTGTGGAAGCAAGAATTAGAGCATTCTTGAGAATGATACGTGTTGGGGAGGGAACGATTGGAAGTCGGGGTTATGAGACCTTATTTGGAGGAGGGTCATTTATTAAAGATCATAATAAAGACTGGTCAAAACATCCTGATATTCATATCCCATTTAATGATACGACATCAACTGCTGCAGGTGCTTACCAAATTCTCAAAAATACTTGGGAATGGATTAGCGGGAAACATCCTATCAGTAATTTTTCTGCGATAAATCAAGATATAGCTGCAGTTGCTATTTTAAAATATAAAGTTTGGGGAAGTAAGTCTAGAAATGTATTGTTCTTTAATGCTTCGACAGGAGAGCGTATGAATGCATTAAGCTTAATTGTAGAAAATAGAATTAAAGATGCCATTGAAATTAGCAGTCTTGAGTGGGCGAGTTTACCGCCAGGAAGATATGGGCAGCCGATTCACAGTTATGATCAGGTTATTTCATACTATGAAAAATATTTCAAAGAAGAATTAGAGGGTAGGTCTGACCTAGTAATTTCACGTAATAAAATTATGGAGTTATTTTTTTGAAAACAAAATTACTTGCACTATGTGTTTTAATGATGAGCTTTAATCAAGCAAATGCTGAAAAAATTAGTGATTTAGAGGGGTTTTGGTCTAATGACTGTGAGTATAATGGAGCCGCAATAAAGCACAATAAATCAGATGACTTCGTGATTGAGTTATCTTCTAATCAAATATATATATTGGCTCATGCGATAGAAAATCGTGAGAAATCATATTATGAAGTTTATTTCGTCGATCCGATAAATTTAGGGCGAGGTGGTTTGCAGATACAGTGGCAAAATATATCGAAAGATATTCCATTGGGTAAGGTGAGTGATATTAAAAGCACAAGCTATGAGTTTGAATTTTACGGGATTGAATATAAAGATAAAGATAAAGATAAAGATAAAGATATAAGTCAATATATGTATCACGAATTTACTGGAAAAAAGGAATTGATATTATATTGTGATCAGATTTAGCTGGTAACTATACTCTTTTATTGTCATCGAATTGATTTACAATTTTAGCAGTTAAAGCAGTGTTTTATCATCATAATCTAGACGCGCACGACCAAGAAATTGGTGTCTAAATAATGACTATTCTAACGCTGTTGGTGATATCAAAACATCAGATACAAGCGACGGTCAGAAGCTAGTGGCCTTTCCCATTGCTGATGCAGCCCAGAAAACCTACTGGGTGAAGCGTGATTTAATTAATAGCCAAAACATCACCACAGATGGCGTAGACAAAGGCACTATATTATTTAATAGCCTAAATATGCTGTATGAACAAAACCCAGTTGCCTTTACTTTTCAAGAAGAATCAGAAAAATCATCAAGTGATGAAGCGCTCATTGATCTTATAAACTGCAAATCTTGCAAAGACAGTGATGGTGAAACTTGGTACGAAGTGAGACTGCCATTTGATGATAAAGGTTTGTGGCATTACCTGAGCTTATTAAATGGTGTAAACAGAACAGCACAAGAAAAAGGCTGGATAAAAGCCAGTGACACCACGTTAACATCCCCCCTAAATTGGCCTGGTTTTAAACTTACCAAAGAAGAGAACACGGGCAGCCAAGATGCAAGAATTGACTATCAAAACCTAACGCCCTATTTTAAAGAACTGTTTGAAGACATTGATATTAGCGGCAATGGCGCCATCAGCGCACGTGAAATGAAAGCGGCCCTAAAAGATGACGTACTAGCAGATCGCCTAAGCCGCGTAATCGCCAAACACCCAAGTGAATGGCAAAGCGATGATGGGTGTTCTAAATGGGCGCATTTAAAAGAATTAGTACCGGATGACGCAGCGTTTGAAGAAGCCAAAACGCAGATAAAAAATTTAGCTTGGTGGGATCAGGCTAAAGCTGCCGGAGCTAGCTTGCCTGATTCGCCTGAGGTTTATCATTTGCATCCGGTGAGTTTTATAGAGCAACTGGATAAACTGCCGTTAAATGCTGAACTGGTTATAACACGTTTTGCCCAATGGCCGAAGAAACCGGAAGCCTTAAACGGTGTCGATGTGGTTCCGTATGCGGAGGAAGTCTCGCCAAGTGACAGTGAATATGATAATTACCTAGCTTATATGGAGTACTTCCATGCACTTAATGCATCACAAGGTGGAACGCACTCTAAGTTTAAATTTATAACCAACGGCAGCGTTAAAATGACAGGCTATATGCTTGAAGCAGCTGGCCCTAGTTCACAAGCGGCGGGTTCCGATCAACGAATTATGCCTGGGAAGTATTCATTAATTGATAACCCAGGCAGTAAAGGCGATTTTAGGCTGGTGAAAACAACTAAAGAAGCAGCTGATGAGTTATTTGGTAATCGTAGCCTAGTAAACATTCATATAGCCAACTTCCCAAAGGATATTGAAGGGTGCTTTGCTCCTGGTGCAAAAGATTTAACGATGAATAAAGGTCAGGATAATGAGTACCCATATGTAATAGGTAGCGAAAATCAATACAATCGATTGAAAGATTTGATAATTGAACACACGCGGCAGCAAACGATTCCATCATATGATGGCAGCGAAAGTATATACAATACAACACTGTATACAGGCTTAACTGTGTTAATTAAGGAAGAATTTTAATGAAAAATATAATCATTCTATTATTGATGCTCGTGTCCTGCTCGAGTTTTTCAGAGATAATTGAAGGTGGCTCGACAGAAGAGGTTAACAATAAACGTGTGTATATTTCCAATCAGGAGCTATTGATAAGAACATCGACGAATGGACTAACAGCCCAGGAGACGCTATTAAGAGAAACCGCCATCAAGCTTTATCAAAACCCAAAAAACAGCGACTATACATTAGATTATCTTGAGATATTCCCTGATAATTTAGATGTTTTTTTAAAGGTATTTGATAATGATAGAAATCTTGATATAAAATTATATTCTGCTATCTATATCGATTTGCTCAAGCAAGCCGCCATTCAGCATCCGGAAAAAGGTGCCGAAGTGATACTGGGTATCTCAAAGTCAGCCTGTCTAAAGGGGGACTTGATGAATTATCTTCAAAATGCTCTTAGAATGTTTACGACTCATAGTCGGAAAAATTCTGATCACTATTTAGAAGTAAACGAGAAATTCACAAAAAAAGAGCAAGAGACACTCTCTGATTTCTTTAGAGCCAAACTTTACAGTGAAGATGGTGTGGGCCTTTGCAAGGAGAATGATTAAATATTTTTGAATGACAGTCTAAGGCTTTAAAGGTCAAAGCATATAGATGTATGTATAAAAATAAATTCACATCGGGTTAATATCTGCGCAAAAAAGTGCGCCGACTTAGCGGCCGATAGACGCTTATAATTTATCTATTATTCTAACGCGGTTGGTGATATCAAAACATCAGATACAAGCGATGGCCACCGTCTAGTGGCTTTTCCCATTGCAGATGCAGCCCAGAAAACCTACTGGGTAAAACGTGATTTAATTAACAGCCAAAACATCACCACAGATAATGTAGACAAAGGCACTATATTATTTAATAACCTAAATATGCTGTATGAACAAAACCCAGCTGCCTTTACTTTTCAAGACGAATCAGAAAAAGCATCAAGTGATGAAGCGCTCATTGATCTTACAAGCTGCAAGTCTTGCAAAGACAGTGATGGTGAAACTTGGTACGAAGTGAGACTGCCATTTGATGATAAAGGTCTGTGGCATTACCTGAGCTTATTAAATGGTGTGAACAGAACCGCACAAGAAAAAGGCTGGATAAAAGCCAGTGACATCACGTTAACATCCCCCCTAAATTGGCCCGGTTTTAAACTTGCTAAAGAAGTAGGCGCTGGCAGTCAAGATGCAAGAATCGATTATCAAAACCTAACACCCTATTTTAAAGAGCTGTTCGAAGACATTGATATTAGTGGTAATGGTGCCATCAGTGCACGTGAAATGAAAGCGGCCCTTAAAGATGACGTATTAGCAGACCGCCTAAGCCGCGTAATCGCCAAACACCCAAGTGAATGGCAAAACGATGATGCTTGCTCTAAGTGGACACACTTAAAAGAGCTGGTGCCGGATGATGCAGCGTTTGAAGAAGCCAAAATGCAGATAAAAAATTTAGCTTGGTGGGATAAGGCTAAGGCAGCGGGCGCTGACTTGCCAGCTTCGCCGCAGGTTTATCATTTGCATCCTGTTAGTTTTATAGAAAAGATGGTTCTATTAGAGCCTAAAGATTTAGAGTGGATGATAATTGCTAAGCGTGAAATAGGGGTGAAAGAAATAAAAGGTAGCGATCATAATCCTTCTGTAATTAAATATCACTCTGCAACTTCATTAAAAGCAAAAACTGATGAGATACCTTGGTGTTCTTCATTTGTGAACTGGATTATGAAAGAAAGTGGGTATACTGGGACTAATAGTGCTGCAGCACTTTCTTGGATTTCATGGGGAGTTGAAGTTAAGCAGCCATTGTATGGGTCAGTTGCAATAATTGATTATGGTTTAGGTAAGGGGCATGTCGGTTTTGTGTTGGGTATTCAAGGTAATTCGATTCTAATCTTGGGGGGAAATCAAAAAGATTCTGTAAATGTATCAAAGTTTAAGAAAAGTAGTTTCTCTAGATTCGTCCTTCCAAGTAATTGTTCAAAAGAAACGTGCACTATTAAAGTTATTGACGGGAATTATAAAGAAATAAATTTTAAGGAAACTAGGTGAATGAATATAATTGCATTGATATCGTTAGCATTATTCGTATCTATCTCGTGTTATGGTGATAGTAGGATTGTAGATCAAGTGTCATGGAAAGATAGCGGAGGTGAACATGTGATAAGAGTAATTGAAAAGACATCTGGAAAATATTTTTAATCTAATTGGGTGTCTTCAATATTACGTGAATTCAACTTGTAAGTGCAACATCAGGTCGGAATAAAGAGCAAGCTGGGGTAACCTCTCTGCTTTTCGTTCCGGCAAGAATAATAGGCACTATGAGAAATTACACCCAGCTCACAGAAGATCAACGATACCAAATTTACGAAGATCGCACACTTGGTTTGACACAAAAAGAAATCGCTCAAAAATTAGGCGTTCACAGGTCAACTATTTCAAGAGAGTTAAAACGCAACACTGGGCTTAGAGGTTATGGGCCTAGGCAAGCTCAACAGTTATCAGAAAATAGAAAGCAGCAGCGTGCGTCAACGCGTATTCCCTCGCACCATTGGCTGCGTGTGGAGGCGCTAATTGAGGAAGACTGGAGTCCAGGGCAGATCAGCGAATGGTTAGCGATCAACGAAGCCATTTTTATTAGCCATGAGTGGATTTACCTGCACATTTATCAAAACAAATCTGATGGAGGGAGTCTGCATCAGCACCTGCGTTGTCAAAAGAAACGACGAAAGCGTTACGGTACAAATAGCCGCCGAGGACAGCTAAAAGACAGGGTTTCGATTGATGATCGCCCCAGCATCGTTGATTTAAAAACGCGTATAGGTGATTGGGAAGCGGATACCGTGACAGGTTTGCAAGCAGGGCCAAGATTGGTCACGCTAGTTGAACGAAAAACACGATTTACGTTAATAGGGCTGGCCAAAAATAAAAGTGCAGAAGCGGTGACTGATACAATCAAAGAGATGCTCAGCGGTTACCATGATGTGGTTAAAACCATTACGTATGACAACGGAAAAGAATTCGCTGGCCACATGGATATCGCTAAGGAGAGTGAATCAAAATCGTATTTCGCTCATCCCTACAGTTCGTGGGAACGAGGATTAAATGAAAATACAAACGGATTACTACGCCAATATTTTCCAAAAGGATCGGATTTTTCATTGCTGAATAAAAGAGATATTGAAATTGTTATTAATAAACTCAATAATCGCCCAAGAAAATGCTTAGAATTTAAAACACCGAATCAAACGATTTTCGGAATCAACCCACCGGTTGCACTTGTGAGTTGAATTCACGAACTAAAGAAGCAGCGGATGAGCTATTTGGTAATCGTAGCCTAGTAAACATTCATATAGCCAACTTCCCAAAGGATATTGAAGGGTGCTTTGCTCCTGGTAAGATAGATCGGATAATGTATGAAGGCGAAGGTAATGAGTATCCGTATGTGGCAGACAGCGAAACGCAATATAATCGATTGAAAGACTTGATAATTGAACATACAAGGCCGCGAACGTCTCCATCATATGATGGCAGCGAAGATATATATAATACAACACTGTATACAGGCTTGACTGTGATGATAGAGGAAGAATTTTAATGAAAAATATAATCATACTGCTATTGATGATAGTGACATTCTCTAGCTTTTCGGAAATTATTAGTGGGGCTTCGACAGAAGAAGTTAATGGAAAGCGAGTCCGTATTTCTTTCGAAACTATTTTAATGAGAACATCCACGGACGAACTAACAGCCCAAGAGAAGCTATTAAGAAAAACCGCCATCAAACTCTATCAAAACCCAAAAAACAGCGACTATACATTAGATTATCTTGAGATATTCCCTGATAATTTTTAGATGATTTTTTAAAGGTATTTGATAATGATAAAAATCAAGACATTCGACTTAACTCGGATATCTATATCGATTTACTCAAGCAAGCCGCCATTCAGCATCCGGAAAAAGGTGCCGAAGTGATACTGGGTATCTCAAAGTCAGCCTGTCTAAAAGGGGACTTGATGAATTATCTTCAAAATGCCTTTATAATGTTTACAAACCACAGCGAAGAAAACCGTGATTACTATAGAAAAGTTAATAGTAAGTTGAGTGACGAAGAACAGAAGAATCTCAATGATTTTTTTGTAGCTGAACTCTACAGTGAAGATGGTGTGGGGCTTTGCAAGGAGAGTGATTAAAGATTTTTTAGTGTGAGTCCAAGGCTTTAAAGATCAAGAGCATATGGATGTATAAAAATAAATTCACTTCGGCTTAGTATCTGCGCAAAAAAAAATGCACCGACTTAGCGGCCGATAGTTGCTTATAACTTATTTACTATTCTAACGCGGTTGGCGATATTAAAACCTCAGATACAAGCGATGGCCACTGTCTAGTGGCTTTTCCCATTGCAGATGCAGCCCAGAAAGCCTACTGGGTAAAACGTGATTTAATTAATAGCCAAAACATCACCACAGATGGCGTAGACAAAGGCACTATATTATTTAATAGCCTAAATATGCTGTATGAACAAAACCCAGTTACATTTACTTTTCAAGAAGAATCAGAAAAAGCATCAAGTGATGAAGCGCTCATTGATCTTACAAGCTGCAAATCTTGCAAAGACAGTGATGGTGAGACGTGGTATGAAGTCACACTGCCATTTGATGATAAAGGTCTGTGGCATTATCTGAGCTTGCTCAATGGCGTAAACCAAACCGCACAAGAAAAAGGCTGGATAAAAGCAAGTGATACTGCGTTAACATCACCCTTAAATTGGCCCGGTTTTAAACTTGCCAAAGAAGTAGGCGCTGGCAGTCAAGATGCAAGAATCGATTATCAAAACCTAACGCCCTATTTTAAAGAACTGTTTGAAGACATTGATATTAGCGGCAATGGTGCTATCAGTGCACGTGAAATGAAAGCGGCCCTAAAAGATGACGTACTAGCAGATCGCCTAAGCCGCGTAATCGCCAAACACCCAAGTGAATGGCAAAGTGATGATACTTGCTCTAAATGGACGCACTTAAAAGAGCTGGTGCCGGATGATGCAGCGTTTGAAGAAGCCAAAATGCAGATAAAAAATTTGCTTGGTGGGATAAGGCTAAAGATGCCGGAACTAGCTTGCCGGATTCGCCAGAGGTTTATCATTTACATCCGGTGAGTTTTGTTGAACAACTACATAAAATCATTAGTATTGATTATAGTGAAGAATTTAAGTTGTTAATTGCTACGATATATGGCGAAGCAGCGGGTAGTTCTGAGGCCGCATGGAAATCCATTGCTTGTGTTATCATGAATCGAATAGGTGTTCGGGAGTGGAGGAGGCATAAAACAGTGAGTGATGTTATAACCAAGACAGGTTTTGATGCATATAGTCATAACACTCCATTGTTTAAGAATGCATTAGCATTACTAAATAAAAAAGCTTCGAAAGCCGATGAAAAAATAATAATGAGAATAGCTAATACAGTACACGGCATGTATGTGAAAGAAGAGAGTGATATAACAAATAATGCAGTTTTATATTTTAGTCCAAATGCACAAGCGGCACTGCATAAATCGAAGCCATCAATGTATAAAGAGAAGCCACCATGGGATTTTTCTGTGATTGAAGAAGTACCAATTTTAGAATTATCGAATAACGATGATTTTAAATTTTTCAAATACAAGTAGGTTTTTTATGAATATTTCAAATGTAATTTTTATCATTGCTTTTTTTTTTGTTATCAATTGTAAATAATATTTTAGCTTCAAGTTTGGAGTATGGTTCGATAACTCAAGAATGTAAAAAAACAAACAGTTACTGTGATGTTGTATTTGTAACTAGTGAAAATAAAAAAAATATAATTTTAGAAAATTATCCATTTAAATCAAGTATCAAAATCCACTCTAATAATATTGCTGAAGTGCAATCTAGTTGCGGCTCTCCATGTAGGTCGTCAGTGTTTATTGATTTGAAAAAAATGAAATTGATAGGATTAGTATGCCACTAGAATTTTCTGAGAAATACTTAGTCGTTGCATATGTAAGTCAGAAAAGTTTAAAAATTAAAAAATTATTTCATGAATCACATGTTACCCTAGATGTCGGTTTTTCACCTGTTTCGGTACTTGAGAATGCCATTGTAAAGATTGAGTTTGTGTCAGAAAAGTCTATAAAATTAACCTACCTTACAACAGATGAATATTTAGAAAAAACCAAGGTTTTTAGCTATGTTATTTAATATTTTAAATATTAAAATCCTTGTTTTAGGGTAGTGAGAAGATGGAGTGTGTAAGGTTTTTAATATCGATCTATTTGGTGAGAAATCAAGGTCTAATTGTACGGGCTATAATATATATTCTAGTTGGTATAGGAATCGTTCGAGTAATTTAGTTTTATGATAAATACCGATTTAGCTTATAGCGCTATTGCGTATGCCGACCATAAACCCATTAGGCGAGACTGGACTCATTAACAATCAAAACATTACTACAAATGATGTAGAAAGGGAATTATCATGTTTGACACGCTGAGTGTACACGGCCCAGTTAAAAGTGAGTCATGAAGAATTTAAATGATGATGCTTAATTTAATACCTAAATATATAAAAATGTAATATGGATAATGCACTAATTAGAAACCTTTATATATGTGTTAGAGCATTCGGCTTTTCAATTGCCTGGCTGTTGGTGCAAATTCTTTTGGCATTATTTGTATATTCTGTTTGTATCTTATCATCAGAGAATGGTTTGCTTTCCTCTTATATTTCAGTATTTCCTTTAGCGTTGGTTTTGGCTATGACACCAGTAGGTAATGTTATCTTGCTGTATTTGGTTGCTTTACTGCCGATAACTTATATTTATTTAGGGTTAAAGCGTGCTAAATATGTTTGGGTTCGTCATCTGATTCATAAAGGCAAGACAGAATCTCTCTATGCTGAAATTATAGTGTTGAAGGAGGGCGCAGGCAGCAAGCAAACCAAAGCTCAGTCTTTATTAATAAATAGACATAGCCAACATATTGCGAGGCTGTAGATAAATCTGTGTAACTGCTTATCATCAAAGCCAGAAATGGCTAAGGATAGGCAGCAATGAACAAAGAAGCACTAGAAGCCTTTGCCCGCGAAGCGGCAAAGGGTATTAAAACAGAACAAGACCTTAATGAATTTCGTCAGATGCTCACTAAAGTGACAGTTGAGCGGGCTTTAAATACTGAGCTTGATGAGCACCTTGGTTATGAACGGAATGAAGAATCCTCTAACTCCAATAGCCGCAATGGCACCACCAGTAAAACTTTACGCACCGAAGATGGCCAGTTTCAACTAGATACCCCTAGGGATCGCGAAGGCTCTTTTAATCCTAAATTAGTAAAGAAAAAATCAGACTCGGTTTACCTCGATGGACGATAAAATTTTATTTTTATACGCCCAAGGCATGACCACACGAGAAATCGTTAAAACGTTTAAAGAACTGTATAACGCAGATGCCTCTCCAAGCCTAATTTCAAAAGTCACTGATGCGGTCATTGAAGAAGTGATTGAATGGCAATCTCGTGAATTAGATGCGGTGTATCCCATTGTTTATCTTGATTGCATCGTGCTTAAAATTCGTCAGGACAAACAGGTGATCAATAAATCAGTTTACCTTGCCTTAGGCGTCAACATGGAAGGCCACAAGGAGTTATTGGGCATGTGGCTATCTGAAAACGAAGGGGCTAAGTTCTGGCTAAATGTTCTGACTGAGCTGCAGAATCGTGGTGTGAAAGACATTCTCATTGCTTGCGTGGATGGCCTGAAGGGCTTTCCAGATGCTATCAATGCCGTCTATCCAGAAACGCAAATTCAGCTGTGCATCGTGCACATGGTGCGTAACTCAGTGAAGTACGTTCCTTGGAAAGATTACAAAGCCGTCACCGCTGATTTAAAGAAAATTTACCAGGCCGCGACTGAGGAAAGTGCCTTGCAATCACTGTCTGATTTTAGTGAGAAGTGGGATGGTCAATATCCACAAATCAGCCGATCTTGGCGTAATCACTGGGAGAATTTAAATACGCTTTTTAACTATCCTGCTGATATCAGAAAAGCCATTTACACAACCAATGCCATTGAATCTCTGAACAGCGTTATTCGAAAAGCGACGAAAAAACGAAAAGTATTTCCAACAGAAGAGTCGGCTAAAAAAGTGGTTTACCTTGCGGTACGACAAGCTTCGGAAAAGTGGACTATGCCGATAAGAAACTGGAAAACGGCCTTGAACCGATTTATGATCATGTTCGAAGACCGTTTGAAAGATTACATTTAAAACTGGCGGTTACACAGAATGGCTTACATCCTCCATATTGCAGGACTTTTGGGTTTGAATGTCTTGTCTGATCATGTTTGTTCAAGCCAATATAGAAACAAAGAGGCATTCGATTATTGGTTACTTGATACAATCAGATCCAAAGCTAAACAATATGCCCAATATCTGAAGGTTCTAGCGTTATTAAACGGCGTTGGTATTGGGGCGGTATTATCGGTTTTTGTTCTTTATTAGATTCAGTTGATAAAATTTTGATTACTTTAGTGTGGTGACACACATATTCTGCTGTTGATGCTTAGATGTGAATTACTTCGATTGATTTGTCGATATTGACTTTATATATCCAAACATTGACGCGTTATTGCCAGTTCTATCCTTTCCTTTTTGATTTATCATACTACTTCAATCTTTGTTGATAGGTGACGCGTGCAGTTACAGGTAGTCGCATTCAGTATTCGAACTAATCTTGCTTATCTTGTGCATGAGGGCTTGCCCGTGCAAGCGCTATACAAGCTCGTGGGTCTTAGTCGCGAGCAACTTGATGAGGCAGATCGCATGGTCGATGTTTCTGTGTCTGAAGCGTTACTGTCTTACGGTGCTCAACAGCTTGGCTATGATGATTTGGGTTTTCGCATAGGCATGTGGGGCGATAGTGGCCGTTGGGGGCTGTTAGGGCATATTGTGGATTGCTGCCAGTCTATTGCTCAAGCATTAGAGTTACAGCGTCGTTATCAACCTTTAATGGGAAACGTGTCGCGCCCTGAATTTGTCATGGCGGATACCACGTGTACTTTAAAATGGGTGCCGCACTATCAATGTAGTTACCATTTAAATGAAGAGGTTGTGACCAGTTGGGTGGCGTTTGCGAAAAAAGTAATTGGTTTAAAACTGGCACCAGTAGCAATACATTTTACGCATGACCAGCACGGCGATACCGCAGAATACGAAGATTTTTTTGGTTGCCCAGTTACGTTTAATAGTCAATATACGGGGATTGTGTTTAAGCGAGAAATATTAACATTGCCTTTGCTGGGTTATAGCCCTGACTTGCTAAAAGTTTTAACAGGTTATGCTGACTTATTGGTGAGTAAAAAACATAAAAGCGCATCTAATGAAGTCATCACGCAATACATCATCGAAAGTTTGGCCACAAAGGTGCCGAGTCTTGAGGATACGGCGACTTATTTGGGGATCAGTTCACGCAGCTTACAGCGTAAATTTAAGCAGCAGGATACAAACTTTAAATCCATTGTTGATGATGTGCGTAAAGAGTATGCATTCAGTTATTTACTGCAAACCAATTATAAAATGAGCTACATTGCTCAGGTATTAGGGTTTTCAGAGCAAAGCGTATTTCAGCGGGCGTTTAAACGTTGGACGGGTGTAACACCAGGGGAATACCGTGATCGCCACGGTATTCCAGATGATAGTAAGGATTTATAAGCCGTTTTTAAAACGCTTTTCTTTGAATATGTTGCTATCACGTACGCCATAAAGAGCTTGTGTGTAGGCTAATAAAAATTGTAAGCCTTCATCAATACGTTGCGCAATAAAGTTGCTTTGAGCGATGAATTCACCGTTCTCATTAATAGTGTCGTTCACGTGATCCACTATGGTGCTCACTGGAATGTAGTTAATAAAGCTGTTTTTGTAACTGCTCATACGTAATTCGCTAATAGGGTAGCGCCCACCGGTTCCTGCACTCACGCTGACGATATAAACCGGTTTATGTGCAAAGCAGCCGTTAAAATAAAAAAAGATATTTTTAAACGCTGGTGGTGCCATGCCGTGCCATTCAGGGACGATAAACACAAATCCATCGGCTTGTTGCAGTTGTTGCTCTATGGCGCTATCTGGTGTTGCTCCTTCTTGCCAAAGTGGAATGTTCGCTTTGTGTAAATCCAGTAAGGTTATTTCGCTGTCAGATGCCAAGGTACCTAGTTGTTTATTGACATACTGGGCGACATTGATGGATGCAGATTGCTCACGCGTGCTGGCGCTGATAATACAAATATTCATGTTATTTCCTCTTAAATAGCGAGTATGGCATAGACAGAAACTAAGTCATTGGTATCATCCGCCAAGTATTGACCTTATTGTTGTAATTTTCCTTCAGGGAACACTCATGTTGTTACGCGTATTTTTAGTTACTTTATTCTTTTCTGCCCAAACGTTTGCGTTGCCCAGTTTTCAGGCTATTCAGCAGACTGCCCAGCTTTCTGCTTTGGCCTATGTGAGTGCCGATGCAGCCGCTGCACTAAATACAATGGGGCATAAGCTTGTGCGTCAGCAGGTATTGCCGGGCGTTGAAGTGAGCTATTTTCTATCCACTCATAAAGGGGAGCAGTATTTAACGGTGCGTGGAACCGCTAATTTACAAAATGCATTGGTTGATTTAGACATTCACCTTAAGCAAGACGAGGCTTTGGGTATTGCGGTTCACCAAGGCTTTGCGAATGCAGCACAGGCCGTACTAAAAGATGCTAAGCCTTACCTGAATAAAGAGCTGCCAATCCGGACCACTGGTCATAGTTTGGGTGGTGCAGCAGCTGTTATGCTGGCGATGTACCTGCAAAAAGAGGGTTATACATTGGGGCAGTTAATTACGTTTGGCCAGCCAAAGGTGACCAATGTTGGGGGGGCGAATGCTTTTAGTCGCTTGAAGCTGTTAAGAGTGGTTACCACAAAAGACATCGTGCCGTTAGTGCCGCCGCTTAGTCCAATGCAAATTACCAAATTAGATATTTATTGGCACATGGGCGAAGAAATGATCTTGCTAGATAAGACAGAATATTCGCTTACAAGTGGTGTTAAGAGCATGTTAAGAGCGACAAAATTCATATCAAGTGTGCCTAACGAGGCCAACCTTGAAGCCCATAAAATGCAAACATACTTAACATTGATTGAGAGTAAACAAGCGCAATCGAAAGAGATTCCTTATGAGTCTGATTTCTCTGTGTTTGGGTTTGGCGGTAATTGATTGCGGCTTTAAACGTTATTGTTGTAATTGTGTGAACATTTTCTCTATGAGTTTATGTGCCAGCTTAGGGTCGTTTCGACCATTAAAATAATTTCGTAGGCCAGTGAATTGAATAATAAACTGCTGGCCCGCGTTAGCCTCATCAAAATTCTTATCTAAAAAATTCAGCTGTTTAGCGTCAGTAAATATTCCAATAACGCGTTTTTCAAATTGTTGAATTAAAGACTGGCTGAAATCAAATAGCGGCTGGTTTTCGCCCATAAATTCTCCGCTGGCTTTGTACAGCATGCAGATGCCACTTGGGTTGTTTTGTTGACCATCAATAATAATGAAGGAAACAAAGCTTTTTAGTCCCTCTATTGGGTTCTCTACTTGGCCAATACAATGATCAAGTGAGCCCGACATCTGCTTTGTATAGGATATGAGAGCTTCTTTAAAGAGGCCTTCTTTACTGCCAAAGGTCGCATATAGGCTGCCAGGGCGCATATTCACAGTATCTTGAATGTCACGAATAGACGTACCTGCAAAGCCTTTCCCCCAAAATAGAGTGCTGGCTTTGGTGAGTACGTCTGTACGATTAAATTTACTGGTATTGGCCATGGAACAGATCTTCTTGAACGATTGCTCAATAATAACTTGAGCGATCGTTCAAAATCAAATATTGTATTGCTGTCGCAGGGGGAAACCTTGTAAAAACCGAATAAAAGGAGATACACAATATGTCTGATTTTACGTTGCACACCCATCAGAGCGCCCCTGATACGGCGAAACCATTGTTGGAAAAGTCGGTTAAGGCATTTGGTATGTTGCCTAATTTACACGCTGTGATGGCTGAATCGCCGCAATTGTTGGACAGTTACCAGCAAGCCCATAATTTGTTTCAGCAAACGTCATTCAATGCCGACGAATTAACCGTGGTTTGGCAGTCGATTAACATTGAGCATGAGTGTCATTATTGTGTGCCAGCGCATACCGGTATTGCCCACTCAATGAAGGTGGATCAAAGTATTATTGATGCACTGCGTAATAAAACACCGTTTGCGGATAACAAATTAGAAGTTTTACGTGAGACAACTCTAGCAATGGTACGCAAGCGCGGATTATTATCAGAAGAAGATGTGAGTAAATTTTACGCAGCGGGATACGGTCAAAAGCAGTTGCTTGAAATTGTATTAGGCTTGTCGCAAAAAATCATGAGCAACTATACAAATCATTTGGCGAATACGCCAGTTGACCAACCTTTTAAGCAATTTGTTTAAGCAAAAAATCAGTGAGGGCGATAATCTTTTTCATCCTCTTTGTTTGAGATAATCGTTTTCCAGAGTTTGCATCTTCACATAATAAGATGCTTAGTATATAGTTCCGGCAACTTACTTGATGTTTCAATTCAAGTAAGTTGTGTCGGGGCATAGCGCAGCCTGGTAGCGCACCAGCATGGGGTGCTGGGGGTCGTAGGTTCAAATCCTACTGTCCCGACCATTTTTCTTGTTTTTCAGTCTGATTGATTACATCTTTTTTACTTTTCATTTTTAATCAACACTTACGTTTTTATTTTAAATTATTCAACAAAAATAAACGCTACGCTAAATGGTCGCTTGAAGTTCTACTTGCTCCGTGAGTGTTTCAATCACGGCTTCTTGGAGTTGGCGGCAAAAATCAGGGTCGCTAAAGGGTTCACTGTTCTTGTCTGTGATGTAAAAAATATCGTCTATTTTTTCGCCTTCGGTTAAAATTTTTGCTGTCTCTAATGAGATTTCATATTTCATAAATAACCGTCCCATGCGGGCCAGTAAACCTGGGCGATCAGGTGCGATGACTTCCAGTAAGCTACGTTTAGTAAACGGGTCATTGCTCATGTTGACGATGGGTGTGAAGTCAAACTGTTTAAGCTGGCGCGATGTGCGGCGTTGAATAAGCTTGGGAAATTCTTCCGGATGCGAAAGAGCTTCTTCGAGTGTGCGCTGAATTTTCTCTAAGCGAATGGCTTCACTAATGGGGTCGCCATTTTCATCCAAAACAATATAGGTATCCAGTGCATTATTATTAGCAGAGGTGATGATGCGTGCATCTTGAATGTTTAAGTGTAATTGATCTAATGCGGCGGTCATTGCGGCAAAAAGGTGGGGTTGATCTTTCATGTGAATAAAGATCTGAGTTGCACCTTCAAGTGCTTTGTCGCTGGTGTCGCCAATAAGAACCAGTGGCTTACTAATATCTTGGTGCTTAAATAGGGCAAGTGCGTGCCAAACTAAGGTGTCAACATTCTCTCGTAGGAAGTATTCATCACCAGGGTTTGCCCACATTTCAAAGACATCATCTTCTTGATAGCCGTATTCGCTTAAGCGCTCAATAACCGCTTGCTGGGTTTCTTGAACCCATTCATCTTTATCAATCGGGGTGTCTAAGCCGCGGCGAATTAGATGCAGTGTTTCACTATAAAGCGTCCGCATTTGCTCGGCGCGCCAGCCAGTCCATAATTTTTTGTTGGTGCTGTAAATGTCTGCGGCACTAAACACAAATAAATAATCAAGGTGACGACGATTCCCCATTTGAGTAGCAAAGTGATGGATAGCATCAGGGTCTGCAAGATCAAGTCGTTGTGATGTTTGTGAGTACAGTAAATGATTGCGTATTAGCCATACAACAAGATCGGTGTCTTTTTGGCTTAAGCCATGTTGTGCGCAAAAATTTTCAGCAATTTCAGCGCCTGTGATTTCATGTTCACCGGGGAGCACTTTACCCACGTCATGCAGTAGTGCGGCAATGTATAAAATTTCTTTTTTAGAAATGTTATGAATCAATTTACTTGCAAGGGGAAATAATTCTTTGCCTACACCAAAGCGCAAGCGGCGCATAAATTTAATGGCTCGCAAGCTATGTTGGTCGACCGTATAGCTGTGAAATAAATCATGCTGCATGTGGCCAATAATGGCGCCAAACTCGGGAATGTATTGCCCCAAAATGCCGTAATTAAGCATGCGCTCTAATTCACGGGTGACGTGGTCTTTACTTCGCATGATCGCCATAAATGTGCGCACGTTATCAGGGTGAGAGCGGAAGTCTTCGTCGATTAAGTGGCGACTCTCTCGTAGAGCGCGAATAGTATCGGCGCGAACACCTTTCAATGTGCTGTCGCTGGCTAAGTAATAGAAGACTTCGAGCATCGCATTGGGTGTATGGGTGAACAGGTCGATTTGTTTGGCTTCTAAATAATCGTTGTTGCGCTGAAAGTATTCATTGATAGGGACGATGTCGGCAGGGTGTTGACTATCGATAATTAATTCTTTAAACAACAGCATGAGCAGATCGTTTAATTCATTTAACGCTAAGCTGTAGCGATAATACTGGTGCATCATATGCTCGACGGCCAGTTGTTCGGCATCGTCTTTAAAGCCTAAAATTTCAGCAATTTCATTTTGGAAGTCAAACAGCAACTGATCTTCTTCACGGCCTGTCACCATATGCAGTGCATAGCGAATTTGCCAAAGAAAATCACGGCATCGATGCAGCATGCCATATTCAAAGTCGGTCAAAATGCCTTGCTTGGTTAGGTTTTCTAATTCGTGGCTACCAAAGTGACGCTCTAGTACCCAAACAATGGTGTGGACATCGCGCAATCCACCTTGGCCTTTTTTAATATTGGGCTCGAGGTTGTAGTCGATATCGTGGTGCTTATCGTGTCGCTCTTCTTGTTCTTGCCATTTTGCTAGGAAAAACTCATCACTTGGCCAGATGTTGTTTGGCCCGGTGATTTCACGCATGTCGGCACGCAGTTCATCTGCACCAATCAGCGTGCGTGTTTCCATTAGGTTGGTGGCAATGGTGAGATCTTTTGCGGCTTCATTTTTACAATCATCAATTGTGCGCACGCCATGGCCCACATCCAATTTAATGTCCCACATAAATGTGATGAAGCCTTGCATGGCCTCACTATTGGCGCTAAAAGCTTCTTCGTCTTTATTGAGCAGCAGTATGTCAATATCACTTTTAGGGTGCAGTTCGCCGCGGCCATAACCACCGACGGCAAGCAGTGCAATGTTATCTATGTTTTCTGGAAAAAATTGCAGCCATGCATGCTTGAGTAATTGGTCCATAAACCAAGAGCGAGCATGCACTAACGTAACGGAATCAAGGGTGTTTCTGAAATGTTCATCCATCACAGCTTGGCTGTGACGAATGGCCTCTTTGAAAAGAGGAATGGAGGGCTTGCCGTCGGTAATAGCCTGACGAAAAGAAACTTCATCGAAAATATTAGCGAATAAGCCCTGATCCATTGTTATTGCTCCCAAGGAAACACTTCTTCTTTGCGGCGCGTTAATACTTCAATGCCGTCATTGGTCACAAGGCAAGTGTGTTCCCATTGGGCGCTCATCTTGCGGTCTTTGGTGATAACCGTCCATTGGTCGCCAAGTAGCTTACTTTGAGGCTTACCTTGGTTGATCATCGGCTCGATGGTAAAGCACATGCCTTCTTTTAGGGTCATGCCAGTACCAGGGCGGCCGTAATGCATTACTTGCGGTTCTTCATGGAAGCCTTTGCCAATGCCGTGACCACAGTATTCGCGTACGACAGTGTAGTAGTTAGATTCAGCATGTTGCTGAATGACATGGCCGATATCACCAAGCTGCGCGCCCGGCTTAACCAGTGCCATGCCTTTGTACATGCATTCTTGTGTGATGTCGGCCAAGCGTTTGTCGGCAGGCTTAGGTTCGCCCACGAAAAACATCTTGCTGGTGTCGCCGTGGTACTCGTCCTTAATGACGGTGACATCGATGTTCACGCTGTCGCCTTTCTTTAGGATTTTTTCATCACTAGGGATGCCATGACAAATAACATGGTTAACAGAGGTGCAAATGGATTTAGGGAACGGTGGGTTACCGTAATTCAATGGCGCAGGAATGCCTTTCTGAGTGTTGACGATGTAATCGTGGCAAATGCGATCCAGCTCACCTGTGGTCACACCTGGCTTAACGTATTCGCCAATCATTTCCAGTACCTCGGCAGCTAGGCGACCGGCTACGCGCATTTTTTCGATTTCTTCTGGAGTCTTGATGGTCACAGCCATGGGGAAGATGTTCACTCTTAGTTAAATAAGTCAGCTATTGTACGCACTTATAGGCAATATATGAATAACTAGCAATGGTCAAACTTGGTTTTAATTCGCAATATTTCTTCCCATTTGGGCCTAAAATATGGTATAAAGCGCGCGCTCTTTGCAGTCTCGTACAGCTAAAAGCACAAATGCAGTATAAATCCGCACATGTATCGACACATCGTTCTGGGTGTTTTAGCCGTTAATAAAGCTGAGATTGGACAATGGGATACATGGAGGCCTAACCCTATAAATAGGTATATATAATTATGGCACAAGTAAGTATGCGTGACCTGCTTAAAGCAGGCGTTCACTTTGGTCACCAGACTCGTTACTGGAATCCAAAAATGAGTAAATTCATTTTTGGCGCACGTAACAAGATCCATATCATCAACCTTGAGCACACTGTGCCAGCATTCAACGAAGCGTTGAACGTTGTTAAAGGTATGACTTCTAAAAATAACCACGTACTTTTCGTTGGTACTAAGCGTGCAGCTTCTAAGGTTATCCAAGAGCAAGCAGCTCGTGCGAACATGCCTTTCGTAGCACACCGCTGGTTGGGTGGTATGTTGACTAACTACAAGACTATTCGTCAGTCTATCAAGCGTCTAGCTGACCTTGAAGCACAAAAGAAAGACGGTACTTTTGAACAGTTAACTAAAAAAGAAGCGCTAATGCGTACTCGTGAGATGGAGAAGCTTGAGCGCTCTATCGGTGGTATCAAGCACATGGGTGGCTTACCTGATGCAATCTTCGTTATCGATGTTGATCACGAGCGTATTGCTATCCAAGAAGCGAACAAGCTGGGTATCCCAGTAATCGGTATCGTTGATACTAACAGCAACCCTGATGGCGTTGATTACGTTATTCCTGGTAACGATGATGCGATCCGTGCGATCGAAATCTTTACATCTGCTGTTGCTGATGCGTGTATCGAAGGCAAAACTGAAACTGGTCAAGCTCCTGCAGCTGCACCTGCTGCACCAGCTCAAGCAGAAGAAGCGCCAGCAGCTGAGTAATATTTGTCATATTACGCTGTGAACATAAGAAAGGGGGCTTGCCCCCTTTTTTTAAAAGATTTTTTGATTAGATAAAATTTAGGTGACGACTATGGCAGTGTCTGCAAAATTAGTTAAAGAACTACGTGAGCGTACTGGTCTTGGCATGATGGAGTGTAAAAAAGCACTTCAAGAAGCTGACGGTAATATCGATCTTGCCATTGAAGAAATGCGTAAGAATTCAGGTCTTAAGGCTGCTAAAAAAGCAGGCCGTACTGCCGCTGAAGGCGTTGTTGTTATTAAAACAGCCGCTGACAACTCTGCTGCAATCTTAGTTGAAGTTAACTCTGAAACTGACTTTGCTGCTAAAAATGAAGACTTCCTTGGTTACGCTAATAAAGTTGCTGCAACAGCATTTGAAGCAAAAAACACTGAAGTTGTTGGTCTTTTGGATGCAGAGCGTGAAGCTTTGGTTCAAAAAATCGGTGAAAACATCTCTCCTCGTCGTGCTGAGTTAATTGAAGGTGAGTTGGTTGCGGGTTATGTTCACTCTAACAATCGTATTGCTGCCCTTGTTTCTTTGAAAGGCGGTACTGAAGAGTTGGCTCGTGATATCGCAATGCACGTGACGGCTGTTAATCCACGCGTATTGGCGCCATCTGACATGCCTGAAGCGGTTGTTGAAGCTGAGAAAGAAATCATCAAAGCGCAACCAGACATGGAAGGTAAGCCTGCTGAAATCGTTGAGAAAATGATGGGTGGTCGTATCCAGAAATTCCTTAAAGAAAACAGCTTGCTAGAACAGCCTTTCGTTAAAAATCCTGAGCTGACTATCGCTAAACTTGCGAAGCAGGCGGGTGCTGAAGTGGTTGCTTTTGTACGTATCGAAGTAGGTGAAGGCATCGAAAAAGATGAAACTGACTTCGCTGCAGAAGTTGCTGCTCAACTGAAAGGTTAAGCAATAGGGCTGTTAAGGCTCTTTAAATGCCGAGTATGGGTTTTCCTTGCTCGGCATTTGTGTAAAGGTTATTTGAGAAGCCCTGGTGAACTGAATTGAGTCGTATCGAAAGATAACTCTGTCAGAACCGGGGTTTTGCAGTGAGAGGTCAGGGTTTATGTTATAAACCTGTGACTATAGAATTGCATACATGAGGTGACCTATGCCCCCGGCAGATAATCGTAGCCCTAAATATAAACGCATCCTTTTGAAGTTAAGCGGTGAAGCGCTTCAAGGTGAGCAGGATTTTGGTATAGACCCCAAAGTGCTCGATCGTATGGCGTTAGAGGTCGGTCAGCTGGTTGGAATTGGTGTTCAAGTTGGCTTAGTCATTGGTGGTGGTAACTTATTCCGTGGCGCTGCTTTAAGCCAAGCTGGACTTGATCGCGTAACGGGTGATCATATGGGTATGCTGGCGACAGTGATGAATGCCTTGGCTATGCGAGATGCACTTGAGCGCAGCAATATTCGTTCACGTGTGATGTCAGCTATTCCTATGAGTGGCATTGTTGAGCATTATGATCGTCGTCGTGCTATTCGCCACCTAAATACTGGTGATGTTGTTATTTTTGCAGCGGGCACGGGCAATCCATTTTTTACAACCGACTCAGCTGCGTGCTTGCGTGGTATTGAGATCGAAGCCGATATCGTACTTAAAGCCACTAATGTAGATGGCGTGTATGATTCAGATCCGAAGAAAAACCCGGATGCAGTTAAATTTGAAACCCTAACTTACGACGAAGTACTTGAGCGTCAGTTGGGTGTGATGGATCTCACGGCGATTTGTCTGGCGAGAGATCATAAAATGCCATTGCGCGTATTTAATATGGCAACCCCAGGCATGATGGCTCAGCTCATGGTTGGCGGTAGCGATGGCACGTTGATAGTGAGTGGAGAAAAAGAAAATGTTGAATGAAATTCAAGTAGACGCTAAAGATCGTATGCAAAAAAGTGTCAACGCGTTAGTTGATGCATTTAAAAAAGTACGAACTGGCCGCGCTAATCCTGCCATTCTTGATGGTATTACCATTGATTATTACGGCACTCAAACGCAGTTGTCACAAGTCGCTAACATCAATGTTGAAGATGGTCGTGCACTGGCTGTTACGCCATGGGAAAAGCATTTGGTGCCTGTTATTGAAAAAGCGATTATGAAGTCAGACTTGGGCATTAACCCATCTACTTCTGGTGAGACCATTCGTTTGCCAATGCCTGCTTTGACCGAAGAGACGCGTAAGGACTACATTAAGCAAGCGCGTGCTGAAGCCGAAAAAGGCCGTGTATCTGTGCGTAATATTCGCCGCGATGCGAACAGCAACATTAAAGACTTATTGAAAGAAAAAGAAATAAGCGAAGACGAAGAGCGCCAAGGCCAAGATCAAATCCAGCAACTAACGGATAAGTTTATTGCCGATATTGAGTCTTTGTTGGCCTCTAAAGAAAAAGACCTAATGCAGGTTTAACCGAGTTTTTTGAAGCGGTACTGCGCCTTTTTAAAGGCGCAGTTTCATTATTAGGTTCTACAAATGTCTGAAGCAGCGCTACCAAAATTTGAAAGAATTCCTCGTCACGTTGCCATTGTTATGGATGGTAATAATCGTTGGGCTAAGCGTCGCCATTTACCTGGCGTGGCTGGTCACAAGGCGGGTGTGAAAGCGGTTAAAATCGTTATTGAACAAGCAGCACGCTTAGAAGTTGAAGTGCTGACACTGTTCGCCTTTTCCAGTGAAAACTGGCAAAGACCCGAAAAAGAAGTAAATGCATTGATGCAGTTATTTCTTAATGCCTTACAAAAAGAAGTCAAAAAACTTCATGAACACAATATTCGCCTTATTATTATGGGTGATGTTTCTGGTTTCTCTCCTGTCTTGCAAGAGCATATTGCCATTGCGCAAAACCAAACAAAAGACAACACTGGCTTAACGTTAGTGGTGGCAGCAAACTATGGTGGTCGTTGGGATATTTCCCATGCTGCGCAGAACATTGCTAAAGATGTGTTATCTGGCAAACTCTCTGTTGATCATATTACGCCTGAGCTTTTTTCTGGCTATACATGTTTAAATGAGCTTCCTGAACCTGATTTATGTATTCGAACAGGTGGGGAATTAAGAATTAGTAATTTCATGTTATGGCAATTCGCGTATACCGAGATGGTGTTCAGTGATGCACTTTGGCCTGATTTTAAAGAAACAAACTTCTGGTCGGCAATAGAAGAATATAATAGCCGCACGCGTCGTTTTGGGCGCACAGATGAACAATTGAAGGAAGATCAAACGTGCTAAAGCAACGTATTCTTACCGGGCTGGTGTTGGCGCCAGTCATGATTGGGGGCATCTTTTATCTACCCCTTGAGCAATTTAAATTATTTATTGCTGCCATTGTTACCTTGGGTGCATGGGAGTGGGCTAATCTTTCAGGTTTAAAAATGCAGGTCGGTCGAATTGCATATGCAGGCTTGGTTGCAGGTTTAGTATGTGCCGTTGAATTTAGTAGCTTAGTGCAAGAGGTTGAGCTGCTGTACGTGGCTTTAGGGTGGTGGATTACTGCGTTTGTGTTTGTGGCGCTGCATCCTAAGTTTAAAAATATTTGGGGCAGCTCGGTTGCACGACTCGTAATGGGTTTGTTTATTTTATTGCCAATGTGGGTAGGCTTTGTACAAATTAAAAGCTATCCGTTTAATGACTATCTAATTATGTATGTCATGTTTGTTGTTTGGGGCGCGGATGTCGGCGCTTATTTCGCTGGTCGTACCTTTGGTAAGCATAAACTTGCTTCAAGCGTTAGCCCTGGTAAAACATGGGAAGGCGTATATGGCGGTCTTGTGGTTACCACTCTGATGGCGTTAGGTGGCGGCTATTTATTAGAAAGTGAAGCGGGTCTTTCATTGGATGCAAAGCAATGGGCACTGTTAATTTCGCTTACGCTATTGATTACTTGTATGTCGGTTGTGGGTGACTTGATTGAAAGTATGGTTAAGCGCCACCGTGGTATTAAAGATTCGAGTAATTTGCTACCTGGGCATGGCGGCGTGATGGATCGCATCGATAGTATGACGGCGGCATTGCCGTTATTTGCTTTAGCGTTAAGCGTGTTTGGCTGGAACCTAGTTGTATGAGGCAAATGATTACCGTACTTGGGGCCACAGGCTCCATCGGTAAAAGCACACTTGATGTATTGGCTCGCCATAAAGACTTATATGAAGTATTTGCGTTAAGCGCTAATACGCAAGTTGAGTTGTTATTGCAGCAATGTTTAGCGCACAATCCCAAATACGCGGTTATGGTTGATGACGCGTGCGCTCAGCAGTTGGCAAAATTATTGAAGCAGCACGCGAGTCAAGTTGAAGTGCTTAGCGGTGTGAATGCGCTGGTTGAGATTGCTAAAGACCCAGAAGTGGATCAAGTGATGGCCGCTATTGTCGGTGCAGCGGGTTTATTGTCTACGCTTGCCGCGGCGCAATCTGGTAAACGTGTGCTGCTGGCAAACAAAGAAGCGTTAGTGATGAGTGGTCAACTATTTATGCAGGCGGTTCAGGATAATCAAGCTGAATTACTGCCAATTGATAGTGAGCACAATGCGATCTTTCAATCATTGCCATTAGGTTATGGTCAAGATCCTAGTTATCAACATCAAATCGAAAAAATTCTATTAACCGCTTCTGGTGGACCATTTCGAGGGTGGGGCTTAGATGCTCTGTCCAAGGTGACACCCAAGCAAGCGGTTAAGCATCCCAATTGGTCTATGGGACAAAAAATTTCTGTAGACAGTGCCACGTTAATGAATAAAGGCTTGGAGCTAATTGAAGCCTGCTGGTTATTTGATGTGACACCTAAGCAAATAGAAGTCGTTGTTCACCCAGAATCTATTGTTCATTCAATGGTGCAGTATATTGACGGCTCTGTTATTTGTCAGATGGGTAATCCGGATATGCGTACGCCCATTGCGTATGGCTTAGCGTGGCCAGAGCGTATTGCGTCTGGCGTTCAATCACTTAATTTATTTGACGTTGCGCAATTGAATTTTGAGTTGCCTGATCATCATTCCTTTCCTGCTCTGAACTTAGCGTCACAAGCATTTGAGGCGGGCGGTACCGCGGCCACTATTTTAAATGCGGCAAATGAAGTAGCAGTGTCTGGTTTTTTACGGGAACAAATCGCCTTTACATCAATCTCAAACCTGATCGATGAAACTTTAAATGCATGTACCATTGAAGCGGCCGACAGTTTAGAGGCTATTTTACATGCTGATACCTGGGCTAGGCGCTTTGTAGAGGGTAAAATTTTATCATGAGTGTGTTATATAGCTTACTAGCGCTAGCGGTGACCTTGGGTATTTTAGTTACCGTGCATGAATACGGGCACTATTGGGTTGCACGTCGTTGCGGTGTCAAAGTTTTAAGATTCTCCGTTGGCTTTGGTAAAGTCATATGGAGTCGTACCGATAAAAACGGATGTGAATTCGCGATTGCTGCCATCCCACTGGGTGGTTATGTGAAAATGCTAGATGAGCGCGAGGGTGATGTTGCGCCTGAGCTGCTTGATCAAGCGTTTAATCGTAAAACCGTATGGCAGCGCATGGCGGTTGTATTGGCGGGTCCTGCTGCCAATATTATCTTTGCTATTTTTGCTTATTGGCTAATGTTTATGACGGGTGTCACTCAAGTGAAACCGGTTATTGGTGAAGTGACGCCAGATAGTTTAGCGTATGACTCAGGTTTGCAGTCTGGTCAAGAAATAACCAAGGTGGATGGCGAAAGTGTTAGCAGCTGGCGAGAAGTTCATTACCAATTGCTAAAGCGTTTAGGTGACACAGGAACGATTACGTTTTCGACCTTAAACCAGCAAGAATTCGAAATGACGGTTGAGCGCTGGTTGAGCACAAAAGAAGAACCGAATGCGTTGGTTGAATTAGGTATTGCGCCTTATCGCCCGAAAGTCCCTGCTATTTTGGCTGAATTGCAAGATGGGTTGCCGGCACAACAGGCAGGTTTAAAAAGTGGTGATGAGATTATCTCTGTTGATAATCAAGCAGTTGAGCAGTGGTACGACTTTGTAAAAATTATCCAAGCCAATGGTGGTAAAGCTCTGACGTTAGATGTGCTGCGTGATGATCAAACCAAGAGTTTGACTCTTATTCCGGCAGTGAAAACCAATGATAAGGGTGAAAGTTATGGCTTTGCTGGTGCGATGGTTAAATCACCTGAGTTACCAGATGGGTTTGTAGTAACCCAGCGCTTTGGTGTATTTGAGTCGATCTCTAAAGCCGCTTATAAAACATGGGATATGTCGGTTGTTACACTTGAGTCGATTGGTAAGATGGTTCAAGGGTTATTGTCTGTTAAAAACTTAAGCGGCCCGATTACCATTGCTAAAGTGGCAAATGCCTCGGCCCAGGCTGGATTTGAAGCGTTTATTAGTTTCTTGGCGTATATCAGTATAATGTTGGCCGTGGTGAATTTATTACCCATTCCAGTGTTAGATGGCGGGCATTTCTTATTTTATTTAATCGAAGCGGTGAAAGGTTCACCTGTTTCGGAGAATATTCAGTTAGCTGCGGTTAAGCTGGGTATGGCGCTACTTATGATGGTTATGTTTATAGCCATATTTAATGATATAAGTCGCATATAGTTTTCAATTACCATTAATTTGCTGGTCTGTATTCATCCACTGACAGCTTAAGATAACAATAAATTCGGATTAACATGAAGTTCACCTTAATCAGCATGCTTTTGGCTTTGGGCGCAACGTTCGCCCAAGCTGAGTCCTTTACCGTAAAAGATATTCGTGTCGATGGTTTACAGCGTGTAAGCGCTGGCACCGTGTTTAGTGCATTTCCAATAAACATTGGTGATAAAGTCGATAATGCAAAATTAGCCTCAGCCTCGCGAGGTCTATTTGCAACGGGTTACTTCAATGATATAGAGCTGTTACGCGACGGCAATATCCTCGTTGTTAGCTTAGTTGAGCTACCAACCATCACGGCCCTTGAGATCGAGGGTAACAGCGCAATTGAAACCGAGCAGTTAAAGACAGGCCTAAAACAAGCTGGCTTAGCCGAAGGTTATGTATTTAAGCGCTCAACATTAGAGCGCTTAGAATTAGAGCTAGAGCGTCAATACGTTAGCCAAGGCCGTTACGATGCACAAATTAATACCGAAGTTAAAAAGCTACCACGTAACCGCGTATCCCTAAAAATTGTCGTAGACGAAGGCTCAATAGCCTCAATTAGTCACATCAATATTGTTGGCTATGAAAACTTTGAAAAACAACAGTTACTTAACCAATTTGAATTAAAGCCAACCAATCTTTGGTCTTGGTATTCAAGTGATGACAAGTATTCCCGTGAGAAGTTGGGTGGTGACTTAGAACGCCTACGTTCATTCTATTTAGACCGTGGTTTTATCCGTTTTAACGTTGAGTCCACTCAGGTATCGCTTTCTCCCAATAAAGAAGATGTTTTCATCAGCGTAAACGTACATGAAGGTGATATTTTCACGGTTAATAAAGTGAATTTAGCGGGTGAATTAATTTTAGAAGAAGAGCTGCTGCGTAAGCTGGTTGTTATGGATGAAGGGCAAACCTTTAGTCGTCAAAAAGTAACCTTTACTCAAGATCTAATTGCCAAGCGCCTAGGTAACGAAGGTTTTACTTTTGCCAGTGTTAATGGCGTGCCGAAAATTAACGATGAAGATAAAACCGTTGAGCTGACCTTTTTTGTTGAGCCTGGCAAGCGTACCTATGTGCGTCGAATTAATTTCACTGGTAATGAATCCACCATGGATGAGGTGCTGCGTCGTGAGATGGTGCAAATGGAAGGCGGTTGGGCATCCACTGAATTAATTGAGCAATCCAAAAGTCGCCTAGAACAGTTAGGTTTCTTTAAAGGTGTGAATGTTGAAACACCAAAAGTTCCAGGCTCTGACGATTTAATTGATGTGAACTACAGCGTTGAAGAGCAACCAAGTGGTAGCTTGAACTTAAGCATCGGTTACTCCAGCGCAGACGGTATGATTTTAGGCACCAGTGTTTCGCAAAATAATTTTATGGGTACGGGTAAAAAAATGAGTACCTCATTAAATAAAACGAAGGCGGTTTCCAGCTTGAACTTGTCTTATACCGACCCTTACTACACGGTTGACGGTATTAGTCGTGGTTATGGATTGTTCTATAGTCAAACCGATTTTTCCGAGTTGTCATTAAGTGATTACAATACGGATACATACGGTGGTCGTACCACGTTTGGCTTCCCGATTAGTGGCCGTGAGCGTTTATCATTTAGTATTGAAGCGAGTCGTACGTTAATGGAAGCCCGTACATCAGGCATTGCTGAAGAGATTCTTGGCTTTATTGAAGATGAAGGCGAAGATTTTGTTGAAGTGACATTGGGGAGCAGCTGGAGCTGGACGACCCTTAACCGTGGCTTATTCCCAACAGCCGGTGCTAAGCAAAGTTTGGCACTTGAGGCGACTGTACCAGGCAGCGAATTAGAATATTTCCGTGTGACCTATAATGCGCAAAAATACTTTCCAATCTCAGGTGAATGGACGTTCCGTCTTCGTACTGAGCTAGGTTACGGCGATGGTTATGGTGATACGGGTGAATTGCCATTCTTCCGTAACTTCCGTGCGGGCGGTGTTGGTTCTGTACGAGGTTATTCAAGTAACTCGCTTGGCCCGCGTGGCGCGATTAAGACGGTTCATTACAATACAATAACTGAAAATGGTGAGACGAAAAAAGTAGCGGATGGTGATTACTATGTGGCTGATAACAACAGCTTAGGTGGTAACTTGTTAGCGGAAGCTTCTATGGAGCTAGTCTTCCCGTTGCCCTTTGTTGAAGATCAACGCAGCATGCGCAGTGTGATTTTCTTAGATGCCGGTAATGTATTTGATACAGAGTGTTTAGCGTTAACAGAAGCAACGGCACCTGGCTTTACCAATGACCACCCATCATGTGAAGAAGGCTTTAATGCAGACGAAATTCGTTTGGGTACCGGTGTTAGTTTAACGTGGGTAACGGCCATTGGTCCGCTGACCTTTACCTTTGCTCGATCGTTAAATAGCAAAGACGAAGATGAGACAGAAGGTTTCGAATTCTCATTAGGGCAAGTATTTTAAAATAGTTGCTTGAAAACAGATGCGTTTTCAAGCAGTCTTCTTGGCCAATTTTTACAATAATAAGTGATTAAATAGGAAGTGTTATGTTGAAGTGGATTAAAGTCGCGCTAGTTGGATTATTTTTTGTTACCTCAACTGCGATGGCAGCAGGCAGTAAGATCGCCGTTGTTGATATGGAGCGTGCATTGTTTCAGTCAGAAGGTGCTAAAGCGTCATTTAAGCAAGTTGAAGATCAGTTTGGTGATGATCTTGGCAAAATTAAGCAACTTGAAAAAGAGATGCTTGCTAGTCAAGAAAAGCTGAAAAAAGACGGCGCCATTATGAGCGACGAAGAGCAACGTAAAATTCGTAACGAAATAAAAGAAAAGCAAAGCGAATTTAAATTCTTTGCGGGTAAATTACAGCAAGCAGAGCAACAGTGGCGTCAGCAGTTCTTTCGTTCAAACTTGCCTCGTTTACAAGAGATTCTAAAAGCACTGATTGAAACTGAAAAAGTGGATATCGTATTAAATGGCCAAGCGGTTATTCATGTGGTGCCGGATCTAGATCTAACCAAAAAACTGCTTAATAAGCTTAATGAAGCCAGTGCTGCGAAATAAGTAATGGTCTACACTCTTGGTGAAATTGCTCAGTTTTTAAGTGCTGATGTAATGGGTGATGAAAGCATTAAGATCGATGGCTTGGCTACATTAGCGCAGGCCACGCAAGGGCAGTTAAGCTTTTTAGCGAACATGTCTTATAAAGATCAATTACAGCACACTAAAGCCAGTGCTGTAATTGTTCATCCTAAGCAAGCGGCTGACTGTCAATGTGCCGCACTTGTGATGGACAACCCTTACTTAGGGTACGCCAAGGTCTCTCAACTTTTTAACACTCTCCCTAAAGCCAGCGGCGATATACACACAAGTGCTGTGATTAGTGCAAGTGCAAAAATTGCTGAGGATGTCAGTATTGCGGCTAACGCTGTCGTTGACGATTATGCTGTCATTGAAACGGGCGCAGTCATTGGTGCTGGTGCCATAGTAGGTGCTAACGCACGGATCGGTAAAAACACTCGCTTGCATCATAATGTAAGTATTTACCATGATGTTGTGATTGGTAATGAGTGCATTATTCATAGCGGCGCTGTCATTGGTTCCGATGGTTTTGGCTTTGCCAATGAAAAAGGGCAGTGGGTTAAAATTTGTCAAATTGGCGGCGTGGTTGTGGGTGACCAAACAGAAATTGGTGCCAATACGAGCATCGATCGCGGTGCAATGAGTGACACCATTATTGGTAATGGCGTGAAGCTCGATAATCAAATTCAAATTGCTCACAATGTTGAAATTGGTGACCACTGCGCTATGGCGGCTGGCTGTATGATTGCTGGCAGCACAAAAATTGGTCGTTGCTGTACTTTAGCAGGCGGCGTAGGGGTAGCGGGGCATTTACAGTTGGCAGACGGCACGCATGTGACCGCGATGACTCTGGTAACAAAAAGCATTACTGAGCCTGGTAGCTACTCTTCGGGTACGGCTATGTCTGCAACATCTGAGTGGCGTAAAAGTGCAGCTCGTTTCCGTCAATTAGACGATATGGCGAAACGCATTAAACTCATTGAGAAATCCTTAAAGGAATAACATTATGGCGGTAATGAATTACAATGAAATTACGGATTTATTACCTCATCGTTATCCGTTCCTATTGGTCGACCGTGTCACTGAGCTGGATAAAAAACAGCGTATAGTAGGCTACAAAAATGTCACCAGTAATGAGCCATTTTTTGAAGGTCACTTCCCTAAGCATCCAATTATGCCAGGGGTTTTGATACTCGAATCATTAGCGCAACTAGCTGGGTTATTAGGGCTAGATGCCATCGAAAAAGAAAAGGCCAAAAATACGGTTTATTATTTTGCGGGCGTGGATAAGGCTCGCTTTAAAAAACCGGTAGTGCCAGGAGATCGCTTAGAAATGGAGGCGCGCTATGTTAGTGACAAGCGTGGTATCTGGCGATTTGAATGTGAAGCTTGGGTAGATGGAAAAGTAGCCTGCCAAGCGGAAATTATGTGTGCCGAAAGGGAAATACATTTTGATTGATTCACGCGCTATTGTTGATCCAAGCGCCAAGTTGGCAGAAAACGTGGTAGTAGGGCCGTTTACGATTATTGGCCCAGATGTCACCATTGATGAAGGTACGGTGATTGCTAGCCACGTTGTGATCAAAGGGCCAACCAGTATTGGCAAGCACAACCAAATTTTTCAGTTTTGTACCATTGGTGATGATTGCCAAGATAAAAAGTTTAAAGGTGAGGCCACTCGCTTAGAGATTGGCGATCATAATATCTTCCGTGAAGCGTGTACTGTGCATCGTGGCACCACGCAAGACCAGAGTTTAACTAAGATTGGTAGTCACAAACTTGTTCATGGTGAATGTGCATGTGGCCCATGATGTCATGATTGCTGATAATTGCATCTTTGCGAATGACACCAACATTGCTGGCCATGTTCATATTGGCAATTACGTTATTTTAGGTGGCGCGTCACAGGTGCATCAGTTTGTTAAAATCGGCAGTCACAGTATGTGTGGCACTGGCTCAATTGTTTTAAAAGATGTGCCAGCCTATATTATGGCTAATGGTAATTCGGCTAAACCTCATGGCATTAATGTTGAAGGTTTAAAACGTCGCGGCTTTGAAAAAAATGACATTCGAGTGCTGCGTAACGCTTACAAGACCGTTTACCGTAAAGGCCTCACGCTTGATGAAGCCCGACCTGAATTACTTGAGTTATTGAAAGACTCGCCAGCAGTTGAAGCATTCATTGATAGCATCGATCAGTCAACTCGAGGAATCATCCGCTAATGTCATTGTGCTTTGCCATGGTAGCAGGAGAAGCGTCAGGGGATATCCTTGGGGCAGGATTGATCAAAGCCTTAAAACAACAGCACCCTGATGCCCGCTTTGTTGGTATCGGCGGCCCTAAAATGATAGCCGAGGGGTTTGAAACCTTATACCCCATGGAGCGTTTATCGGTGATGGGGTTGTTTGAGGTATTAGGGCGCTTGTGCGAGTTGCTAAAGATTCGTAAGCAATTGTTCAATACTTTGTTAGATCTAAAACCGGATGTGTTTATTGGAATAGACGCCCCTGATTTTAATTTAAAGCTTGAACAAAAACTTAAAGAAAAACACATCAAAGCGGTGCATTACGTTAGTCCAAGTGTTTGGGCGTGGCGTGAAAAACGTGTATTTAAAATCAAAAAATCGGTTGACCTTGTATTGTGTTTGTTTCCATTTGAAGTGGATTTTTATAAAAAACACGATGTGCCGGCAGTGTGTGTTGGGCACACATTAGCAGACGCCATTGCCATGGAAACCGATACTCAAGGTGCTCGCACGCAATTAGATTTAAATAATGATTCGCCGGTAGTGGCGTTAATGCCGGGCTCTCGTCAAGGTGAGGTGTCGCGTTTAGGTGAATTATTTTTACAAGCTGCGCAGTTGATTAAACAGCAAATACCAGCTGTGCAGTTTGTATTGCCTGCGGCGAATGAAGAACGTTTTAAGCAGTTAACCGATATGCTCGCGGATCATGAAAGTTTGTCTATTAAGTTGTTACACGGACAAAGCCGTGAGGCCATGGCAAGTTCAGATACCGTTCTAATGGCATCTGGCACAGCGGCCTTAGAGGGGATGCTATTTAAAAAGCCTTTAGTCGTGTCGTACAAACTATCAGCATTAACCGCTTATATAGTTCGTAAAATGTTGAAGCAGCCGTTTGTGTCACTTCCTAATTTATTGGCAGGTAAAGAGTTAGTGCCTGAAATTTTGCAAGAAGCGGCTACCGCTGAAAACTTAGCAAATGCAGTGTTGAATTTTTTACAAAATAAAAAGGCATCCGCTCATTTAAAGGCAGAGTTTACCCAATTGCACCAATGGTTGAAGCGCGATGCTGATGTTGCTGCAGCAAGTGCCATTACACACTTAGTTGAATCGAAATGAATGAAATTATTGAGCAAGAGCAGATCTTGCTGGATCAAAACCTGATTTATTGTGGCGTGGATGAAGCGGGGGCCGGTCCTTTGTGCGGTGATGTGGTTGCCGCTGCGGTGGTACTTGACCCAAATAACCCGATTGATCAATTGAATGATTCAAAAAAATTAAGTGAGAAAAAACGTGAAATGCTGTTTCCTATTATTAAGGAAAAGGCACTTGCGTATTGTATCGCCCGTTGCAGTGCGCAAGAGATAGACGACATTAATATCCTCAATGCTCGTATGCTCGCAATGACCCGTGCCATAAACGGTTTAAACCTTAAAATACAGCACGCCTTAATTGACGGTAACCGTTTACCTAAAGATTTACCCTGTGCCGGCACCGCTATTATTAAAGGGGATGCATTGGTTGAATCTATTTCAGCTGCATCAGTTTTGGCAAAAGTGCAGCGCGATCATGATATGGTTGAACTGGATAAACAATATCCTGGTTATGGTTTGGCCAAGCATAAAGGCTACCCGACTAAAGCACACTTAGAGGCGCTACAAGAGCTTGGGCCAACGGAAATATATCGCAAAACATATGGGCCAGTTAAAAAACTGCTTAATGAAGAAACCGCTTAATAGCGGTTTTTTTATGGCTGTGAATGACTGGCGGCAGCATCATTCATACATTGAGGCTGCATAATGAAGCGATCAGGATAAATATCCCATGCGGCGCCAGTCATAAAGTCCACGGGGATGCTTATAAGTCCCACGTCTATAAACAAACCAAGTAAGCTGGTTTTGTTAAATTTTGCTTGAGTGGTATAGGTTTGCTCACATTCACCTTTGCTCACACGGATAACATGCGCTTCGTCGCGTGCTAATTTTTTTTGCGTATAGCCATTTCCCGCAAACCGGTCATCGATATAGATTTCAGCATCTGAGTGGGTTTTGATGCTCACTTGTTGCTCGTTACCGTTAAACATAGATGCGCATGCACTTAATTGAATCGCGGTTAAAATGATAATGAAAAGTTTGATTGTACTGTATTGCATGGTCATTCCTGTAATTGGTATTCAAGCGATAGGCTGGTATACCAATGGGAGAAAGATTCTTGTTCACCGCTGTGATCAATATCAATTTGATTCACTTGTAAGCGCCATAGCCACTGATCAGATGATTTCAAGAGTGCGCTAAACGCGACTTGGCCTTTAATGAATCCATCATTACTTGTATTGGGTTGAACAACCTTAATTGCGTCACCGTTTTCGGCGAAAGTAGTCAGTGTCTCAGTATCTGTGTAGCGTGCATTGCCAATTAAAACACCACCACGCCCTTGAATAATAAAGTAGTCCGTTATGGCGTAAGATAAAACGTGCTCAATATAAAAGCCCTGAGTCGAAATATCGGCTTGGCGCACGCTGCTTGACGTTACTTTTGATTGACTGGTGTCGAGAGTGGTTAGGGTTTTGGTGAATTCTATGCTGCCGTAACTACGGTAACCTACCTCAATGCCATAATTTGGGTGGAAACGGAAACCAACAAAGCCATGCCAAGGCGCATCTGCGCTGGATACATCGCTATAACTGGGTGTTTCTTTAATGGCGCCCAGTGTGCGAATTTGGTCGTTGAATTCCGTTTCAGTTGATGCGTAACCACTGCCAAAACCAATATAATGGGCGACTGGGTAGGCGACTGCTACGTTTGGTAGTGCAAAGAGTAGAATAAATAATAAGCGCATATGAATTATAATTTTATTTTTAAGTATGGTAGCGTGGCAAGAGCGTAACCTCAATGGCTTCATTTGCACAGAGGGAATCAAGCTTGTTTTTTTGAGTCGTCCTCTTCACAAAAAAAACGCAAAATATCGTCTTTACGTTTCATTGCATCATCGTAACCACATTGTATTAAGTCGCGACAGAAACCCCTTTCAAATAATAGGTAACTCAAGACGCCCGCACCGCTTTTATGGGTGGTGCCAGAGCCTTTTAGAAAGAAGCGTAAGCTCTTCGGTAACTCGCGTGAATGGCGAGCAGCAATGTCGTCGATTGACTCACTAGGGTTTATTTCTAAAATCTCAACTGGACGCAAGCCGATGTTTTGTGACTGTATGATGTCTTCAGGGATTTTACTGATGGTGTTATTGATGCGTGACAGACGCTCCACATCACTCTCCATACTATCTAAGAAGGCCGCATTAAACATGTGATTCATAATTTTGGCCATACTTGGATAGTGTTTCATTGGCTCACGTGGTTTGCGTTTGTGGGCTTGACCGCTGACACCAATAACGAGAATTTTATCTGCGCCTAAGTGCAGCGCTGGGCTCATGGGGGCGAGCTGGCGTATTGCGCCATCCCCAAAGTATTCACGATTAATTTGTACCGCAGGAAACACCGCAGGAATGGCCGATGACGCCAATAAATGATCAGCCGTAATGCGGGATCGTAAGCCGATCCGACGCAGGCGCTGCCAGTTTTTAATGCTCTTGTGACCCTGGAAAAAACTGACCGACTCACCGGATGCATAACCCGATGCGGTGACAGAAAGGGCATGCAAGTCTTGGTTGTCGATGGCTTTTTGAATATTTTCAAACAAAATCATTTTTTTAACTAATTGGCGAAGAGGAGAGTTATCCAGTAATGAAACGGGGTCACCAGCCTTGTAGCCAAAAAACGTATTGAGCATGAACTTACTTGACCATTTTAAGACACTTAAAAAATCACTGCTAAAAACCTGATCACAACTGAAATTTTTCCATATATGCTCAAGGCGCTGGATGCCTTGACGGTAGTGGCTTGCGTAACTGGCCAGAGCCACTGCGTTAATTGCGCCAGCACTGGTGCCGCTGATGATATCAAATGGGTTAGGGTGCTCTTGCGGAAGTAAGCGAATAATCGCCTTGAGTACGCCCACTTGATAAGCCGCACGCGCGCCACCGCCAGACAGCACCAATCCTATTTTTTTTGTGTGGGTTTTGCGTATCATTGAGCGCTTGTCTTTTTTCGTCTATGAATGACTTACAAATATATTCTATCTGCTGAGTATAGTTCATAATGCGCTATTTAATTTTGAGGTTTTGCCATGTTTACCGGAATCGTACAGTGTGCTGTCAAAATTGAACGCATCGAAAAAAAGCCAGGTTTGTGGACGTTCACCTTGGCGCTGCCACAAAATCTTATTCCGGGACTCACTATTGGCGCGAGTGTCGCGTTAAATGGCACCTGTTTGACGGTGACCAGCATTAATGAAAACCATGTAACCTTTGATGTCATGATGGCCAGCTTAAAGCTCACAAATCTACAGGCGCTTAAAGAAGGCAGTTTAGTTAATGTGGAGCGTGCTGCAAAATTCGGTGATGACATTGGAGGCCATCAATTAAGTGGTCATGTTTATGGTGTAGCCAAGGTAGTAGAGATAGAGCGCCCTGAGAATAACTGCATTGTATGGTTTGAGCTACTTGATGGCTTTAAACCTTATGTGTTTGATAAGGGTTATATCGGTTTGAATGGTTGTAGCTTAACCATTGCGCAGGTTGAAGAAGATCGCTTCTGTGTGTATTTAATTCCTGAGACGTTGAATGTAACCACTTATCAGAATGTGCAGGTGGGAGATGGTATTAATTTTGAGATTGATAGCCATACCCAAGCGATTGTCGATACGGTTGAGCGATTGCTAAAACAAAAACAATTAGCATAAACAAAAAAAGCACGCTAAGTATCAGCGTGCTTTTTAATGTCTTTATTTATAGTGGTTTATTTCGCTTCTTTCTTTAAATACTGAACAATGTCTCTTGACTCATACAACCATTGTACTTGATTGCTTTCGTCAGTAATGCGCAAGCAAGGTACGGTTGTGCGACCGCCCCCTTGTATTAAATCTTGACGATTCTTTGGGTCTTTTAATGTGTTTTTAAGCTCAACTTGTAGTGGTAAGTTGCGCATCTCTCGTAGCACCATTTGACAAAATGGGCATTGGTCATAGTAATACAGGGCATAGGACGTCATGCGTTCAATTAGCTCCTTTTAAGTGAATATTGTTATGTTAGACCAGATTATACTGTTTTTGATCAGTACCTTGACCAATATTTTTTCAGCATTTGCAGGAGGCGGTGCAGGGTTGATTCAATTGCCTGTGTTGATATTCATGGGCTTGCCGTTTTCTGTGGCATTAGCAACGCATAAAATTGCAACGGTTGCCCTTGGCTTAGGGGCCACGATTCGTAATGTTAAAGAAGGGCATACCAGTTGGCGGCTGAATTTATTTATGCTGGCAAGCGGTATTCCAGGGGTTGTTTTAGGTGCCTATTTTATTATTGGTGTTGACGATCGCGTCGCTGAGATTGCTCTAGGCGTTATGTCACTTGCGTTAAGTTTATATTCTTTGTTTAAGCCGAATCTGGGTCTTGAGCCCAGTGAAAAGAACCGGCATACAATGGGCTGGATTTTAGGAGGCTTTGGTTTGGCGGTCATAGGCTTTGTTAATGGCGCGCTTTCGGCTGGCAGTGGATTGTTTGCCACAATGTGGTTGGTAAAGTGGTTTGGGCTCAATTATAAGCAAGCCGTCGGACATACTTTGATAGCGGTTGGCCTATTTTGGAATGCAAGTGGCGCAATGACGATGGGGTTGATTGCCACAATTCAATGGGACTGGCTAATTGCGTTGGTTTTAGGTTCATTAGTTGGTGGTTATGTGGGTGCACATTTGGCTATTAAGATGGGTTCAGGTTGGATTAAGCGAGCGTATGAAATAGTCACATTGATTGTTGGGGTCAAGCTGATTATTGGATAAAGCGGGTGCAGGGCCTGAACTTTATGGCAGCATATGATAAAGTGCGCGGCGAATTCACTTTCACCTTAGTGTGAGCTTTTTGGAAACATTATGAAATTAGATACACCTGCTGAAAAAGTTAGTTATTTGATTGGTCGTCAAGTGGGCGATCAGCTTAAAGGTAGCCAGTTTGATGGTTTTGCGATCGATGGCGTATTAAAAGGCATTCAAGACTCTATGGCGAATGCTGAGATGCCCCTTTCTCAAGAGCAAATTGAAGAAGCGTATCAAGTTATTCAAGCAAAAATGCAAGAAGAGCAAGCCAAAGCTGCAGAGCAAGCGAAGCAAGTGGGCGTAGATTTTCTAGCTGAGAATGCGAAAAAAGAAGGCGTTATTACACTTGAAAGTGGTCTTCAGTACGAAGTGATGACAGAAGGTAATGGCGCGCAGCCAACACGTGAGTCAACAGTACGTACTCATTACCACGGTACATTCATCGACGGCAGTATGTTCGATAGCTCTGTTGAGCGTGGGCAGCCTGCTGAGTTCCCTGTGGGTGGTGTGATTGCTGGTTGGACTGAAGCCCTGCAATTAATGAAAGAAGGCTCAAAATGGCGTCTATACGTGCCAAGTGATTTGGCTTATGGCCCACAAGGGAGCCAAGGCGCGATTCCGCCACACAGCACATTAGTATTTGAAGTTGAACTGCTTAACGTACTGTAATTTTTAGCTTTCGGTTTACGCCGCTAAAAAGAACGCAAAAAAGCTACCTATAGGTAGCTTTTTTGCGTTTATAGGCCATTAACATTAAGCACTAATGGAAGAGTGCGGAAATTGGAATTGTTGGCGATAAACGGCTGGCGATAGGCCAACCCATTTTTTAAAGGCATGGCGGAAATTGGCGACATCGCTAAAGCCCAATGCTTCTGCAATATCTTCTGTGCTCATGTCGGTATTTTGTAAGCATCTTATGGCGTATTGACGACGTTGGTTATCTAACAGCTTTTGAAAGCTGGTGCCCGCTTCAGATAGCTGTCTGCGTAGAGTGCGGCCACTGATATTAAAAGCGTCGGCTATCATGTCGAAATTTGGGTGGTCTGATAACGACGTCTTTAGAATCTGTTTAATGTCATCTACTAAACCCATGTGTTTAGGCTGAAAGTGAATAGTCATATGTGGCTGGTTGTGAGCACATTGCATAATCAGTCCATCCCGCTAAGTATCGTTTATTGTTATTGGTGTAATTACTCTACTTTGAGATTTGGTAAAGCTCGACTTAAATGAGTTTGCAATAAGCAAAAAGCACTATGCAGAAGATTTAAACCCAGTAAATACAGGCGCTATAGCGGTGGAGTATGGCTGTAACGGAGCACTGTGCAAATGACGAAAAAGCGCTTATTTCGAGTATTTGCACAGTCTCAACTGTGAGGAATAGGCTACTTTGATCGATATTCAGAAGGCGACATGCTCATAATATCTTTGAATGCACGGTTGAATGAACTTAGGGTGCGATAACCCACATCTAATGAAATATTTAATACAGGGCTATCAGGTTCACTTTTTAAGCGTTCAGCCGCCTCGTGAATTCTTAGCTGGTTAATGTAGTCGTTAAAGTTGCGATAGCCTAATGTCTGATTAATCAAGCTGCGCGTTTTATATTCAGGCAATTCAAGTTCAGTTGCCAAGTCCTTAAGTGTGAGGTGTTCGGTGCGATAAAAGCCTTGTTGCATAAGGGTGTTTAGCTTGCAGGCATCCATACTTAAATTTGGTACTGGTGTACAGTCATGCTCTTGCACTAGAGGCTTAATTGTTTCTTCGTGAGATTCTATGTTTGAACTGGGTGTTTTTACTAAACCAAACAACACGCCTTGATGGGTGTGCAGTAAAAAATATGCGCACAGCAGAGTAATAACGCTAATCGATAAATAAGGGAGCCACAGACCAACAATATGAGTATTGGCCGGAATTACTACTAATAAAACGCTGATGCCTACGCCAATTAAGACAGCGCCTCGCAGTTGTCGCCGTGACTCCACAAGATCATCTGACCAGTTTGATATGACGGTCCATAACCCTAACATGATGATTAAGTATTCAAAATAAGATGGCCACGTCCATAACAACGACATAAGCGTCTCATTACTTGAGTCAACAAAGTGACGAGCAATCATGGGTGATAAAAATGTATATAGGGCGATAAAGCCAGAAAAAGACAAGACTTTCGGACGGTGAGAAAACGCCAGCTGACATAAAAGCCAAAAAAGTGCGGGGACCATTGTGTATAAGTCGGCAGCAAATAGTGCCCAAATACCAGGTAACAGCGGCTCGAGTAAGAAGCAAGCCCCTGTAAATAACATAGCGATAAACGTTTTAGTAATGGTTAGCGTGCCATAATCACGATAAACAACCAGAACTAAAACAGACATAACCCCTAAGGCGAAACCCGAAAGCATTAACAAAGCAGTACCTAACTTATATTTTTTATTATTAGGCTCTGGATACTAATGCATGCGCCTTAGTGGCTCAAGGGCGTAATCGGCGCAATATTAACAAGCCAAATAACGTAATAAATCCGATGGGCAGAGAGCCGCCACCGCCAGAGCCAAACTTAGGTTTGTTGTCAGTGATGTTTTGAGTCTCATTGAGTATTACTGTGTGAGTGGTTTGACTCGAGCTGACAGTGAGTATTTGGTCGCTATAGCCTGATTTACTGAAGACAATCGAAAAACGATCACTGGTGTTGGGTAAATTGATAGAAACTTTTCCTGTAGTGTCGCTCACATAATTTTTTTCTATGCCCACAGCGTTTATAACGGTGCTATCCGGTAGTTTGGCCGCTGTATTAGCAATGGCCGTGCCGGATGAATTCTGGACAGTAAATGTATGCATAAGTGCAGGGTAGACAGTGATGTCATCACTGACATCTGCATAAGCATTGCTTTGTGATTTTACGGTTGTTGTCACATTTAATGGCGCTACTACGTTATTGCTGGTGATGTTAAGTAATGCAGGGTTGTATTTTTGAGCATTGTTCGTAGCAGTAACAGACGTCGTACTTTGGTTTTGTTGGTTTAAAAAATTAATCACATTAACTTGGCTTTGGGTTAAGTCATAAGTTGAGTTAGCCGCACCACCTTCAATCGTTAATGTGTAAGCTTCATTGTTAAGTAGCGCCTCACTTGACCAGATAACACGTAATGGTCGATTAATTGTAATACTGATATCAGGATCAGTGCCGTTACTAATGGTTAGGGTATATTCGCCTGCAAACTCACCTGAGCTTTGTGTATTAACAAACACGCCATTACTAGTTTGTGTTAGCAAGGAATCTGCACTCTGTCCTTCATATGTTAGGCTGTAGTTATAGTTACTAGAGCTACTAACAGGTGTAATTTTGACAGTATTACCATTAAATAAGTTATTAAATGTTTGCCCACTCTCTACAGTATCGCAGTTAATATTTAAGTAAAATGCAGGTTTATTAGGCGCCACAATAGACCAGCCTAAGTCTTTGAGTACGCCGAATGCTAATCCTATATCACATGCATTGAGTGCAAGGTTTGGCTCCATTAGTTCATTGGGCGAAACGCTTGTATCGAAATGGCTCACACTGCTGCCTTGTTCTAATGAGCTTGGAGTGTACATTTGAATGTGGTCACCATTAGTAAAGCTGGATGAGTTGTCATTGTCAGAGAATCCATTATTTAATATATTTTCTGCCAATGTATTAGCTTGGCTACCGTTCCAATAAAGATTATTAGTAGCGGTTGCCGAGTTTTTTCGTTTGAGGTTGTCAGATGATGATGTGCCTAATTCTCCCCATGTTTTACCTTCGCTTTTAATGTATAAGAAATTTGAAAACACATCATCAATGACAGCCGAACTGCCATCGTTACTGATTGCAATGGACTTTTCTCCTGTACTTAAATCAACAAGTGATGAAAAGCCGAGACCATGCGTGATTTCGTGTAACAGTACGGTTAGAAAGCCAGTTAAGTTGCCAGTGTTATCATCAAAACCGTAATACCAGTCACCACCAAGTAAGCAAGAGTTGCCACCTAGGTTAGAGTTGAAGTTAGCCGTTATATCGGCATCACCTGGGTAAATATCGGTGCCCTTTAAAGCATTAAATAATGCAATTGGATAAAAAGTATCAATGATTGCACTAGCAGGGAGGGGTTTGTCAGCGTCATTAAAGGCAACATAATCTGAGGCTCCCGCACTGCCTAAAACAGCTGTCCCAGAATCACACGGTAGGCTGCTAAATGAGGCATCTACCACAATCGTTTGGGTGGTGGTAATTTGTGTTGATAAAATTTCAGCGGCTTTAATAAACCCTAGTCGACGTTGTTCGCCAATGGTGGCGCCATTATTACCGCCTTGTACGGCTACGCTTTCAGTTGAATCAAAACCAGAGATAAAATTAAGTTGAATACTTGATGCGCTGCCATTTACCAAACAGTATGAAATACTGCCTACATTGCTCGTGCTGCTAGGGCAGGAGGCTGCAAAGCTTGTGCTGTGGAAAAAGCTTAATGATAATGCTGCGCATAAGAACTGAGTTGGGTATTTAAATATCATTGTGCTGTAACCGTACTTGTATCGGGAATAACCGAGTATTCTTTGATTTCTATTGTGCCATCGGCTTTACGAACAGCAACCGGCATATTTACGTAGCGACCAGCCTGGTTCAGGCGAACACGACCGTGGCTATCTTCTGTTATGGTTTTCGGGCCATGGTGAAATAGCGTGTCCTTTAAGGCCTGTTTCATTTCGGGCGAAAGGTGATCTAGATGGGACTTTACGACCGAGGTGTCGGGTTTGCTTCCTGCATCTGATATGTCTTGTTTAATGTCAGTTTCGCTAGATAACGGTGCTTGCGTTCTCGGCTTGATCATCGAAGCAGTCTCGTTAGTTACAGGAGCGTCAATATGCTTTGCTGTATCAATGATCGATACCTTGTTTAAATCAAATAGCAGCCAAGCAAGCGCAGCGGCAAAAATAACGACGATGACACTAAATTTCATATTTATAGCCCTTTTATGCCAATTCTAAATCTAACTTGCTGCTAGGCACACCATTGATCGTTAAAATTGCGAATTATGCCTGAAATATTTTAAAAGCAAGTGTTATTAGAACGAAATGTGACGATGCTTTTAATCATAACTTACACATTTACAACAGACTTCCTTCGCATTTGGTCTATGTTTACAGCAGCCTTTTATAGTTGTAGTGGTGAACGCGTGATCAGATTAGTTGGTTCGATGTTTGTTTTAATGCTTTCTCTTGCTGGGTGTGGTGGTTCTGGAGGTGGGGGGGTAACAGTTGTAGTAGGGCAAGAGCTCAGTATATCTGGAGTCCCTACTGCTAGTGTAAATGCACAGAGTGCATATAGTTTTTTACCGACTGTTGCCTCTGCAACAGGGTCTGTTATTTTTAGTATTTCGAATATGCCTAGCTGGGCATCGTTTAATTCATTAACCGGCGCGTTAACAGGAACGCCAAGCACTCAAGATATTGGTGTTTATAGTAATATTGTTATATCCGCGTCAGATAACCAGAATACGTCTCGCTTGGATGCATTTAGTATTACAGTTGCATCTGTCCCATCTGTCCCATCTGTTGCTCCCCCAGTTATTAATGATCAAACTAAGTCAGGTTTGGCGTTTAGTTCGGCAGTTGCTTTTACATTAACCGCATCCGATGCGGACTCTCCGACGAGTAGTTATGCGTATTCTATCGTAACGCAAGCTATGCATGGCACAGTTACAATTACTAATAACGCTACATCTACCTTTCAATATCAGCCTTCATCTGTCAGTGGTATTAATGGTGATACTTTTACGATTGAGTTAAGTGATGGTACGAACACTTCGTCAGTGGCAACAGTGACATTGTCTTTTAGTGATGCAACAGCGCCTGCTATAAGTTTATCTCCAAGTAATAACGCTTCGAATGTTTCTTTAGATACCACTTTTATTATTACGTCTGATGATCCTGTTAACACCAGTACAATAACGTATAACAGTTCTGCAGGAGCATGTACCGGAACGATTCAAATCTCAAAAGATAATTTTACAAACTGCATTCAGGTAACATCAGCAGTTGCATCAAATTTAAATCGAACCATTACGATTACAGCTTCGGTGAATATCGACTCAGGTACTGAGTATAAATTTAAGGTGACAACCGGTGTTGCAAATATATTAGGAAATAGTGTCGCAGCAAATGTCACAAATACATTTAACACATCAATAAATAACTTATTAATTACTGAAGTCGGTGAATCTTATTATTCGAATACATTACGTTTCTTTGAAGTGTATAACCCAACATCAGCATCTGTTGATATGTCAAATTACACGTTGAAATCAAAATATTTAGATGGCGCCTCTATTTTTTCGGCTCATGAGTTTTCATTGCCGAGTGTAACGCTTGCACCTGGTCAATACCTTGTTGTTCGTGCTCAAGATGCAGCGGTCACATTTGCTTCAAACAGTCGTGTTGCTTATGTAAAGGATGGTACAAAATTCCCTTATTGGGGGGCAACGGGTTACATTGAATTATTAAAAGCGGGTGTGACAGAAGATTTTGTGACATTTGGAGCATCTTTTTCACCTACGACGGCATCTGCTTGGAGTGGCGCATACGCGACAGCACTTCCTTCTGTAGCAGACCAATATGGTCATAGTATCGGTAGAAGTAGTGCAAACACCGATACTAATTTACAAGGTGATTGGATTTCTTACGACTTTGCGACTGTTGGCGGCGTTAATGATGTAACTTGTACAACGGATGCCGATTCAGATGGGATCCCTGATTGCAGTGAAATATCAGGCAGTACGTTTGCAGGCTTGCCACTTTATGAGTGGGGCGCGCGAACAGGTCAAAAGGACATCTTCATTGAAATTGATTATATGGACTCCACAAATAGTTCTGCCCAAGCTGCAGATGAAGGCATTACTCCGCGAAAAGAAGCATTGCAAAAAGTTGTCGATGTGTTTGCTGCGCAGGGAATTGCAGTTCATTTTGATGTGGGTGATTTATATGATTCTGCCGTAGGTACAGACCCTGCCGATTTTGACTTGGGCGGTGGTGAAGAGGTTCCGTTTATTGATGCAATGACATTTAGTACCGCTACTAGCTTATATGATTATAAATTGAGTTATATGGATTATGCTCGTAAGCAGATTTTCCACTATTTGATGTTTGCTAATACGCAAAATGGATCACAGGGTTCATCGGGACTCGCTGAATTAAATGGTAATGACCTGATTGTTTCACTTGGTGAGTGGGGGTTGAATTCGACGACCACCGCAAATACCAACACGCTCATTAATTATCAGGCCAGTACTCTGATGCATGAATTAGGGCATAATTTAGGGCTTTATCATGGCGGCACTAATGACAGTAATAATTATGAGCCGAATTACTTTAGCATTATGAATTACCTTTATCAGCTCAGTGGTTTATCAACTATTGGTTCGGATGAAGGTGACAGAATATATTATCGCTATGAAATTAATGACGCCAATTATACTTGTTACACTGGCTTGAGTAATCCTCCAAACTCATCAACATTTGTTATGGACTTCTCCCATGGTGACGGTATTGACTTAGACATAAGCTCACTAAATGAAACATTGGGTCTTGGTCAATCATCCACCGACAGTGTTGACTACAATTGCGATGGTGATAAAACAGATACATCCGCAGTCTTGCTAGGTGCGTTAGTTGAAGTAACTGGAACATCCACAGACCACGATGACTGGAGCAATATTAATTTAGATTTTCAACGTTATTTCAGTGGTGATAACTCTGGTGCAAAATTATCATCGGCTCGAGATGTCACTTTAGAAGCGGTATTGATGGTTGATAAAGTAGGTGATGATAGGTCACCAGTCGCTCAGGAGCACAGTCCTTCAGCTGCATTTTTTGAACGCCTACGTGAGCAAATGACAGCTCAATGATAATAAAAAATTTTATAGCGTATTTAATATTGAGTGTACTAGTAGGCTGTCAAACTAATGCCGAGCAAGTGCAGATAAATGCTCGTATTGAGCAGCCGCTGTTTGATATCACTGGTCCAAGCTTTATTGGTACAGAGTCGATCAATATTAATAATAAGGTTGCTAATCTTGGTCCGGTTAGGGTTCAAGATTGGCCTTTAGATCAATTTGAATGCAATAATTGTCAGGTAGAGTTGTCTCGAAAAAACCATCCGGATGGCCAAGACTTGTTGTTTAAGTTGGTGAGCCCTTCAGGTGTTACGACTTGGGTAGCAAGCTCTTATCAAAAATGGTTTAGATTTGATTACTGGAAGCTTGAGTTGTCGGGCAGCCAGTTTACATTATTGAATACACGCTCTAATCAGTTGAGTGAGTTTAATACCGATGTTGTCTCCCCATTTTCTATGGGTGTTGAGTCAAATTGCACTATTCTATGGGCCAATCGTCAGGCGCAAAAACAACCGTCTAAGCATATAGCGGATGACGTAGCGGATTACAAATCACAGATTATTTGGCAGTGTCAAAACTAACTGCATTATGTTCCTTTCTTTTTCAAACCCCTCGTCGCTGCAACTAACTGACCTTATGAGCAGTGGTGCTTAGTATAGTCTCCTTGATTTTCTATTCTAATTCTGGGGCGTTTCTCCCGCTGGGAAAACGCTAATTTTTTGTCATGGTTAGTGGCCGTTGTACAGGTGATAGTAAATGTAAATTTAATATGATCTTGTTTTGCACCACTGTGGGTGACTAGGTGGATGTTGGTATCGTGTTGTATTCTCGAATCCCAGTGGCGTCATCGGGTGTGTAAGTCTCCACTGAATAAGCTATTTGGCACTGCTCGCTGTGTTCTAGGGCCTCACGTAATCAAAGTGAGGATGGCCAGCCGTTTATTAAATGTCTTAAAAGCAAGTGTTATTTGATTGAAATGTGACCTTTTCTTGAATATCAGTATACATTGCACAACAGACTTCCCTTCGCATTTTGTCTAAGCTTATAATGCATTTTTTTATAGTAGCGGTGAGCGTGTGACTAAAGTAGCTGGATTGTTGGTTATATTAATGTTTTTTCTATCTGGCTGTGGCGGGTCGGGCGGGGGAGGCTTAGGGGAGGAAAAAGCTAAAGTCCCTGTTCTTAATGATCAAACTAAATCGGGCTTGAGATTTGACACATCGGTTGACTTTAGTTTGAACACTTCAGATGCTGGCTTCGTACCCAGTAGCTATTTCTATTCAATTGTTTCACAGCCATCACATGGCTATGTCTTTGTCATTGATAGTCGAAATTCTTTGTTCCAATATTATCCTTCAGCAACGGAGGCTGTTAATGGCGATAGCTTTACTGTCCAGCTAACGGATGGAATAAATACATCGTTAGTCGCAACCGTGACGTTATCTTTTAGTGATGAGACCTCACCAAATATAACATTATCGCCAAGTAATAGCGCTTCAAATGTGTCGGCCAGTACAACGTTTGTAGTTTCCTCCGATGATCCCATTAAGACAAGCACGCTAACTTATAACAATTCTGCTGGTGCGTGTTTTGGTACTGTGCAAATTTCAAAAGATAATTTTTCGAATTGTATTGGTATTAAGTCGGCGGTGCCATCTAATTTTAATCGTACGATTACGATGAAGGCTTTGTCTGAAATTGATGACGATGAGGAATACAAGTTCAAAGTGACAACAGGTGTTGAAAATCTTTTTTCTAAAAGTGTGGCGACAAGTGTAGTAAATACGTTTAACACGTCTGTTGGTGGGCTACTTATTACTGAAGTAGGTGAGTCTTATTATTCAAACACACTGCGTTTTTTTGAGGTATACAACCCCACAGCATTCACTGTCGATATGTCAGATTACACATTTAAATCAGGATATTCAGATAGTGGTTATGCTTATTCAACTGCTCATGAGTTCTCATTGCCAAATGTAATGCTTGCGTCAGGGCAATATATTGTGATTCGTGCACAGGATGCTAAGGAAGTATTTGCGTCAAATGATCGTGTAATTTATGTGAAAGACGGTACAAAATTCCCTTATTGGACGGCGACTGGTTATGTTGAGTTATTAAAGTCAGGCATAACAGATGACTTTGTAACATTTGGCGATTCTTACCTGCCTACCACATCATCTGCTTGGGGCGGTACATATGCCCCAGCATTGCCTTCGGCTGCTAATCAATATGGTCATAGTATTGGACGAGATAGTTCGAACACCGATACTAATTCGCAAAGTGATTGGTCATCTTATGACTTTGCTACTGTTGGCGGTGTAAATGATGTCTCTTGTACGGCTGATATTGATGCTGATGGTATTCCAGATTGCAGCGAAGAACCTGGTAGTACGTTTGCAGGCTTGCCGCTTTATGATTGGGGTGCACGTAAGGGTCAAAAAGATATTTTTATTGAAATAGACTATATGGATGCAACCAATGGATTTGCTCAATCTGCGGATGAAGGTATTACACCACGCAAAGAAGCGCTGCAAAAAGTAGTGGATGCCTTTGCAGCTCAAGGTATTGCTGTGCATTTTGATGTGGGTAATTTATACGATTCTGCCGTGGGTACTAATCCTGCCAATTTTGATTTAGGCGGCGGTGAAGAAGTTCCGTTTGTTGATGCAATGAAATTCGATACAGCGACGAGTTTGTATGACTATAAATTAAACTATATGGATTATGCGCGCTTGCAGATTTTTCATTATTTAATTTTTGCGAATACCCAAAATGGGTTGCAAGGTTCGTCAGGGCTAGCTGAATTAAATGGTAATGACGTTATTGTTTCTTTAGGTGAGTGGGGGCTCAATTCAAATAATGTTGCAAATACGAATACCCTAATTAACTACCAAGCCAGTACCTTGATGCATGAGCTAGGTCATAACTTAGGTCTTTATCATGGCGGCACTAATGATGGTAAAAATCATGAGCCTAATTACTTTAGTGTTATGAACTACTTGTATCAGCTAGATGGTTTATCTGAAATTGGCAGTAATGAGGGGGATCGTTATTATGAACATTATTTTTCTGGTGATGCTGATTGTGCGACAGGGACTTTAAATAATTCCCATAGAACTAATGATTTTATTATTGATTACTCGCACGGTAATGCGGCTTTAATAACCACATCATCAATAGATGAAACGCTAGGGTTAGGGCAGATTGCCTCAAATCCTGTGGATTATGATTGTGATGCTGACACGACTAATAAAACAGCTGCAGTTAACGTTGTTGTTGATAAGAAAAAAATCTTAACTTGGACCGATCATGACGATTGGAGTAACATTAAGCTTAATTTTCAACGTTATTCTAGTGGAAGCAATACAGGCGTTTCATTGAATACAGTTCGAGATACTAAACTGGAGTCATTACTAATGCCGGATAATGTGGGCAATGATAGGTCACCTGTTGCGCAGGAATTTAAGCCATCAGCCGCATTTTTTGAACGTTTACGTGAGCAGATGACATCACAATGATTGTTAAAGGATTTATATCTTGCCTGTGTTTGACGCTGTTAATGGGTTGTCAAACCAATGCAGAGCAAGCCCAAATAAGTGATCGTATTGAGCAGTCGTTGTTTGATCTTACTGGCCCAAGTTTTATTGGTACAGAGTCGATTAATATTGTTAATAAGGTTGCTAATTTGGGCCCGGTTAGGGTTCAAAATTGGCCTTTAGATCAATTTGAATGCAATAATTGTCAGGTAGAGCTGTCTCGAAAAAACCATCCTGATGGCCAAGATTTGTTACTTAAGTTGGTGACCCCTTCAGGGGTGACGACTTGGGTAGCAAGCTCTTATCAAAAATGGCTCAGATTTGATTTCTGGAAGCTTGAGTTGTCGGGCAGCCAGTTTACATTGTTGAATACACGCTCTAATCAGTTGAGTGAGTTTAATACGGATGTTGTCTCTTCATTTTCTATGGGTACTGAGCCAAATTGCACTATTCTATGGTCTAATCGTCAGGCGCAAAAACAACCACCTAAGCATATAGCGGATGACGTAGCGGATTACAAATCACAGATTATTTGGCAGTGTCAAAACTAACCGTTTTCTATTCTCTTTTTTGTTAGTCCGCTGGCAACAGCGGCTAACGGATCTTCTGGCCATGGGTGCTTAGCATAGCGCCCTCGGTTTTCTTTTCTGACCTCTGGGTATGCCTCTCGCCAAAAAAACGCTAAATCTTGTGTCATGGCTAATGGTCGTTGTGCAGGTGATAGCAAGTGCAAATTTAATGTGACCTTGCCTTGCGCCACTGTAGGTGATTGTGCGAGCCCAAAGCATTCTTGCAACTTTGCACGCACCACAGGGGGCTTTTCTGAATAGTCGATGCTCGCATGGCGACCAGTTGGTAATTCATAACTTTTAGGAAACCAATCATTTAGTTTTTGCTGGGTAGGCCAGTCTAGTCGGCTCAGTAATGCTTGGCTGTAATCTAATTTGTTTAATTCTGCCGTATGTAAAAAAGGCTCAAGCCAGTTGGATTTGTCGCTTATAAGATCAGGCTCGTCAAAACGTTTAAACTGCTCTGGATATGTTTCGTGGGCAAGTTGTAGCCGCTGTAACATCGCCTTGTGTTCGTCCTTAAACGGTAGGAACGACAACCCTTTTTCTGAAAACGTCTGTAAATAAAATGCATTTTTTTGTGATGCATCAGCCTTGCTAACGGACTCCTGCAATACTAGTTCGCCTAAGCTTTGTCGTTTTACTTGCTGTAGTTGTTGTTTTTCATTCATTTGTAATGAACAAGAAGAATGAAGTTGCTCAGAAAATAATTGCTCAATTTCATCAAGTGTCACACGGCTTGCCAAACGAATAATACTATTAGCATGCAGGCCCTGTTGTTGTGATTGGGATATGTGAGCCACGGCTAAATAATCGGATGATGGCAGTGCATCCAAATGATGAAGCTGACAGCCTATGCCATTACGCAAACGATAGCCTTTACCACGCTTTTGCCCAATACGATCAGGGTAGGCCAGCATGAGTAAGAGACCACTATTCATGCTGTTCACTTTTTTAACTGTAATGTTTAGCATTTTTGCAAATTTATTGGCCAGTTGAATAATGCGCTTGGCTTTTTTAAGGTTAACTTTAGCGTGTTCAAAGTAAGCAGGTAGAGCGCTTTGTTCAAATAACTGCAAGCGAATAGAGATATCAGAGTGTTGTTCGTCAAAAAATAAAGGGTCACCTTCGCTTAAAATAGCCGCTAGCAGGCATGCATCATAAGCCATGTTTAGCTCTTGGGCTTTAATGATCATATGACTCAAGCGTGGGTGTAAACCTAAGGCTGAAATTGTTTTGCCGTGGGGCGTCAGTGTTTCATTTTTAATGACATTTAGCTGGTCTAATAATTCGATGCTATTTGAGTAGCTTTGTTTATCCGGAGGTGTAAGAAACGTATAGTCCGTTAGCGTTAAACTCCCCCAAGCGGCCAACGTTACACTCAGCGGTGATAAGTCACTGCGTTCGATTGCGTGTGGGCTAAACGAGGGGCGACGTTTAAAATCTTCTTCGCTATATAGGCGGTAACATAATCCGGCTTGTACACGGCCGGCTCGGCCGGCTCGTTGAATAGCGCTGGCTTGACTGGCGCTAATCGTAATTAACTCATCCATGCCCATACGCAAATTAAATTGATTGGTTCTTTCTAGTCCGCTGTCAATGACGATTGTGACTTTAGGTAGGGTTAAGCTGGTTTTGGCAATGTCTGTGGCTAATATAATATTTTGCTGGTCTGTATTGCTGAATATTTTATTTTGTTGCTCTGGGTTTAATTGGCCGTGTAATGGCTGGATCGCGAGTGTTTGCTGTTTAATCGCATCAGCAAAGGTGTCAGATAATACTCGTAAACATTGTTGGATTTCTTTCACACCAGGTAAAAAAACTAAAATATCGCCATGTGAATAGTTGGGGTTTAAGCGGGCTAATTCAATTGCATGTTTAACTTGGCCTGATAACGTAGCATGCTGATTCGATTTACTGGGTAAATATTCAATCGCCACATCAAAGCTTTTACCTTCACTACTAATTATTTGGCTATTGAGTTGTGTTGCTAAGTCGTCAGTGTCTAGGGTGGCAGACATAATTACTAACTTTAAATCATTGCGTAAATATTCTTGGCATTGCAACGCCAGCGCCAGCCCTAAATCTGTATGTAGATTCCGCTCATGGAACTCATCAAATATTACAATGGCGCATTGGGGTATATCGTTCTCGTTAACAAGGCGCTGACTTAATATGGCTTCTGTCATAACAACTATGCGGTTGTTTGGGCCTAGGCGGGTGTTGTCACCAGTCATTAAACCAATTGTGTGCCCAATCTCTTCGTTAAGGCCTTGTGCTAAGCGTCTTGCAACTTGCTGTGCAGCAAGCCGTCTTGGCTCTAGTAACCATATTTGACCGTTATCTTGATCGAGTAATTCTAATAGTGCCAAAGGTAGGCCTGTCGATTTGCCTGCACCAGGAGGCGCCTGAACAATCAGGCGAGAGTGTTGATTAAGGTGTGATATCACCTGAGGCAAAATAGCGTGTATGGGTAAGTCAGTCATGGGCAGGCATTATGCTTAGTGAGCGCGGGAATACAAGTCCCTGCAAAACCTAAGCTCTTGTCTATACTTATCAAAGGAATGGCCAAATTTAGTAGAATGAAGGAAGTCCAATGAAGCTGTCGTTGCGATCATTACCGTTAAAAAACAAGCTGTTGGGGGCGATAATTACCGCCTTTTTGGTTTTGGTTGTTATTCTGAATGTTAACCTATCATTCAACCTTGACCAGATGAAAAACGAGCTGGTATCGCAAACCCGTGCGACATTAGAGGAAGAGTTGATTGGCCGCTTAAACAGCGAGGCTAATCAAATTGGTCATCAGGTGTCAGGTTATATTAATGGTGCGTTTAGGGTGCCACTCAGTCTTGCTAAGTCTTTGCAAATTTCCAGTGAAGATGCTGAATATCGTTTAACCCGCGAACAAGTTAACAGTTTGGCTGCGTCTACGCTTCGCGCACACAACGATGTGAGCTCGATTTATGCTCAGTTTGAAACGAATGGTTTTGATGCTCGTGATGAAGAATTTTTAGAGAGTGAATTAATTCACACCGTTGCTAATTCTGGCGCATTAGAGGTGTACTGGATTCGAACGCCTGATGGCAATGTGGAGCAATCGAGAGTTGAAAACTCGGTTGATAAATACAACACCTCTGTGGGCGAGTTTGGTATCCGTGAATCAGAATGGTTTTTGTGTTCAAAAGATTCAAAAAAGCCCTGCGCTATGGACCCATATCTTTATGAAATCAGCGAGGGTTATACCGAATTAATGACGAGCTTGGTGGTGCCTGTTGTTGTCAATAATCAGTTTAAAGGCGTGGTGGGTACAGATGTTAATTTGCCTATTTTTCAAAAAATAATTGATCAAAGATCAAAAGCCCTTTATGGCGGTCAGAGTAGTATTACACTGCTCAGTGACCGAGGATTGGTTGCGGCATCAAGTAAATACAAAGACAAGCTTACTCGACCGCTGTCTGAGTCTCGTGACACATTTGACGGTAAATTGCATGAGCTACACAAGCAAGAAAACAAAACATGGTTGCATGATAAAACGTACTTTGTAGCGGCGCATATTCCGATCAACGCATCCGGTAATGTGTGGTCAATTCTAATTGAATTACCTGAAGAAGTGGTTTTAGCCAATACAAACCAATTGATTCAAACTATTGACAGCAATGTATTAGAAATTATCAGTAGCGCTGTGATTATTGCCCTAGTTGTAACGCTTATAGTGATTGCGATTGTTGTACTGATTATTAATTCAATTGTGCGCCCAATAAAAGAACTTGATCGTATGGTGCAAAATCTAGCCAGTGCCGATGGCGATTTAACCCAAGATATCCGTTTGAATACCCATGCTGAATTAATCTCATTAAGCAACGGTTTTAATAAGTTTATTGTGAAATTACGAGACATGGTTCAGCAGCTTAAATTAGTTGGCGATGCAGCTAAGCAAACGGCTACAAAGGGCAAACAAATTAATCAGAAAAGCTTGGAAGCAACGAACGATCAACAGCGTGAAATTGACAGCGTTGTGACCGCCACAAATGAAATGTCCGCAACCGCTTCTGAGGTCTCGCAAGTCGCAATTGAAGTGGCGAATAGCGCGAAAAACGCACGTGAAACAGTGCTGCAATCACAAAAATCGTTATCAGGCTCGGTCAATACGGTGCAAGAGCTAACCAATGATATGCAACAAGCCAGCAGCTCTATTTCAGAGGTGGCGTCTCGTACTGAGGATATCAATCGAATCATTGATGTTATTCGCGCCATTGCAGAACAAACAAACTTGCTTGCATTAAATGCAGCGATAGAAGCCGCACGAGCGGGTGAGCAGGGCCGAGGCTTTGCTGTTGTGGCCGATGAGGTGCGCAGTTTGGCATCGAAAACACAAACCAGCACAGAAGAGATCAACCAGATGATTCAAAGTCTGCAAGGCGGGGTTAAGCAGGCTGTAACCGTGATTGAATCAGGTACCTCTAAAGCCAAAGGTGCCATGGAAGAAACCCAGACATCCTATGATTCTTTGGCATCTGTGGTGGGGGATATCAGCGATATTGCTGATCACATTACACAGGTGGCCACCGCCGCTGAAGAGCAAAGCTCAGTGAGTGAAGAGATCAGCCGAAACCTTACTATTATTGGTGATGCAGCGCAGGCCCTTGCCAGTCTGGCTGGTGAGAGTAATCAATCAAGTGGTGATCTTGAGAAAGGGATGGCCACACTGGATCATCATTTGGCGTCGCTTAAAACATAACGAGTATTGTAGCGGTGATGGCGCAGGGGTATTATGAGGCAGAGGTGAATTATGACTCCTGATGCCAATAGTAAAAAAGTAGTCTCGCTTGACTCAGTACGTGAAGCAAAAGAGCTTGACCGCAAAGAAGAGAAAGTCGCAGCCATGGCGCAGCGGTTTGAAATGGCACTGCCCACCAAGGCGACACCCATAAAAGACTATTTAAAGAAAAAGCGAAACGCCAAGAACAAAAAACGATAATGCCCGTTAATTTAAACAAGCCAGCCATGCTGGCTTTTTTATTGCTTGTGAGTGATTAAATCCTGCTGCGTATCAATGTCAAAAATAATGCCTTTATCATCTGATGGTGCAGATGTTATCTGCAACGTGGTTAGTAAAAACTGGGCGCCTTTGTCGCCTTGCAATTGCAATAATGCGTGTTTTTGCGAAGCGGGAAATATCACCGGATGCCCAGCTTGTTTCTGGTTGTCTTTTTGATAAATAAGGCGAGTGATGTTGTCTGGCTGCGATAAAAAAAGTTTACTCAGCATCTGATAGCTTTGAGCTTGTATAAATGGCATATCCGCAAGGCACACCATTATGGCATTGTCAGATTTTGCCGCCTTTACACCAATTTTGATTGATGCGCTGAGCCCAGCTTGGTAATCAGGATTATCGATTGTTTTAATATTATGGCTATTGAACAGCGATTTTAATAGGTGATCGTCAGGGCGTACAACACTCAACACTTCGTCGACATAAGGCTGTACATTGAGCGCGCTCATTAACCCCATGGCTTTTGATGTGATATGACCATACTCATTCGTGTATTTAATTTCATGGCGTAACTTATTACCCCCAAAGCGTGAGCCATTACCTGCCGCTAATACGAGGGCAGTAATGCTGGGCTTTAAACTTTGCATGCGTGCTGACTTAAACTTTGCGTGGAGGGTGATAAAGTGACGCCGTTTTTGATAGCAGTGACTTCTGCCAAAATCGATAACGCAATTTCAGCCGGTGTTTTGCTGCCAATATAAATTCCCACCGGGCCATGTAATCGGTCTACTTGTGTTTGAGTGAAGCCAAAATGCGTTTTTAAACGCTCACGCCGATCATGATTATTTTGTTGCGAGCCTAGTGCGCCAACATAAAACGCATGACTGTTAAGTGCGGTTAATAATGCCATGTCGTCGACTTTGGGGTCGTGCGCCACAGCCACAATAGCGGTGCGTTCATCAATATTTAAGTCGTTGATGATGTCGTCTGGAAACCCCTCAAGTAATGGAAATTGAGTCAGAGGCCAGTTTTTTCGATACTCCGGTCGTGGGTCGCTCACCAATACTTCATAGCCTAAGCCTTGAGCCATTTGAGCAAGAAACTGTCCTGTTTCGCCAGCACCAATGATTAATAAGCGCCAAGTGGGCCCAAAGATATTGCCCCATGTATTGCCTTGCAATTCAATTGTGTGTTCTTTGTGCCAAGGGCTTTGTTGAGTGTTTGAGCTATTTAATTCAACACGACGATAAATTGCGCTGCGTGCGTCAATACTATTGATGAGTTGTTGGACTTCATCAATATTGTTAAGCGGTTCGATAATCAGCTGTAATACACCGCCACAAGGCAAGCCGAAATGATGACGTTGCTCAGCGGTTTCACCATACATAATCAGCTGTGGTTTTTCGCACGGTTGTTGAGTTAGGCGAGCAATTAAATCTTCTTCTACACAGCCTCCACTTACGCTGCCATAAAACTGTCCACGTGACGTTACCGCCAATAATGACCCAACAGGGCGGGGGCTTGTCCCCCATGTTTTAGCAACCGAAACCAAAGTCACTTGCTGACCTTGGTTTAATGCGCGCAGGCACCCGTTTAAAACATCTCGTTGTGAGCCTTGCATATAAAACTCCTAAGCCAGCTTTAACGGCAAGCTGCGCAAGCGTTTCCCGGTGGCTGCAAATACACCGTTAGCAACCGCTGCAGCAATGGGAGGTAAGCCCGGTTCACCTACGCCTGTAGGCGCTTCATTACTATCAACAACGATTACATTAAACTCTGGTGATTCGTTCATGCGCAGCATTGGGTAATTATGAAAGTTGGTTTGTTCAACGACGCCGTCTTTTAAGGTGATTTCACCATGCAGTGCAGCGGTTAAACCAAATATAATACCACCTTCCATTTGCGCTTTGATTACGTCGGGGTTAACTGCCGTACCGCAATCGACCACACAGGTCACTTTGTGCACGCTAATCTGATTGTCTTTGACGGATATCTCCGCAACTTCAGCCACGAATGAGCCAAATGATGAATGGGTGGCCACGCCGTGAAAACGGCCCTTGGCAAGGGGCTTTCCCCAGCCTGATTCTTCGGCGGCCAATTTTAAAACATGAGCAAGGCGTGGATTATGTTTTAAATGCTTTAATCGATAGGTCACCGCATCTTGTTTTTGATCCGCGGCCACTTCGTCCATCATGGATTCTTTAAAAAACCCGCTATAGCTGTGGCCAACACTGCGCCAAAAACCCAAGGGTAAACCAGGGTCAATTGTAATGTGGTCAACGTGTTTATTTGGGCTGTCGTAATCTTCAAATAAACCTTCGATGCTTGATGGGTCTACAACCCAGCCATCGAACAACCCATAGCCGCGTTTACTTAGCCAATCGACCATGGCATTGGGCATAAATCCGGGTGCCATAGCATCAACGGCTTCATCCATCATGTAAGGCATAACATTGGGGCCGACGCGCTTTACATGCCAGCTTTTTATGGTGCCGTCTGCGTTTAGACCAATATTAAATTTTGCTAAAGAGGCCGGACGATATAAATCGTGTTGGGTATCATCTTCTCGGCTCCACGTTAACTGCACAGGCAGTTTTGTCGCCTTTGCGATGGCTGTTGTTTCAGCGACAAAATCAGATGCGCTGCGCCGACCAAAACCACCCCCTAAAAAGGTACTGTGAACAGTGACATCATCTTTAGATACATCAGCAAACAGCGCCGCAATGTTATTGGCCATGCCGGGGCTTTGGCTGCCGACCCAAACATCGACTTTACTGTTTTCAATTTTTACCGTGCAATTCATGGGTTCCATGGTGGCGTGTGCTAAATAAGGGGCCCAATATTGTGCGCTGATAACTTTTTTAGCGTTGCTGATGGCGTTAGCATCGCCTTCAGTGTGGCCGTTGTCGCCATCTTGTTTTAATGCATTTTCAAATAACCCCATGCCATTATTTGAATCTAAAGAGTGAGTTGAAAATGCGCTGAGTGTTTCTGGTAATTCCCACTGTACATCCACGTTGGCCAGCGCGTTTTTGGCTTGGTAGTAATGATCAGCGACAACGGCGACACCATTATGAATAGCAACGATGGCTTTGACACCTGCCATGTTTTTTGCGCTGCTGTCATCAAATGATTTTACTGTGCCGCCGTAAACAGGGCAGTGTTTAATCGCCGCTTTTTTTAACCCGTCGAAATCTACATCTAAACCAAACTGTGCCGTGCCAGTACTTTTTGCTGCGGCATCTAAACGCTGATTATATTGACCAATGTATTTGAAATCACTTGCGGGTTTTAGAGGGGTATTTTCTGGGAAATCAAGCGTACTGGCTACGTCAACAAATTCACCATAGGCAAAGGTTTTGCCTTGAATAAAAATTTGGCCATCTTGAGTTTGAATGGTATCCAGCGGTTTATTTAATTGTTTAGCCGCGGCTTGCCTAATAACAAGGCGAGTATTGGCAGCGAGCTGGCGGATAGGTAAAAAATGTCCTTTTATACTGGTACTGCCGCCTGTGACTTGCACACCCATTTCAGGGTTAACATAATCATCATTTTGGCCAGTTTGATGCACAGTGATGTTAGCTGGTGATATATCTAAGTCTTCAGCCAGTAGTGTGGTGAGGCCTGTGTATACGCCTTGTCCCATTTCACTGCGTGGTAAATAAAAGTGTACGGTGTTATTCGGTGTTATTTGTAAAATAGCATTTGGCGTTAAGGTTTGTTGAGTTGCGGCACTTGTGCTGTTTGATAAACCCAACAGTGGAATGCCCACAATTAAACCGCCACCCGCGAGTGTTGTGTGTTTTAAAAAATCACGACGCGATGTATTAATGGTTGTGCTCATAATGAAGCCTCCTTCGCAGATATCACGGGTTCAAAATGCTGCACTGTTTGTAATTTTCCTTGGCCAGACTGTATGTTTTTTGCGGCTTGTTTGATGGCCGCTTTAATTCGAGGGTAGGTGCCACAGCGACAAATGTTACCACTCATGGCGTTATCAATATCTTTATCGGACGGGCTAGGGTTATTGGTTAATAGGGCGGTGGCACTGATAATTTGACCGCTTTGGCAATAGCCGCATTGTGGTACGCTGTGATCGATCCAAGCTTGTTGCACTGTAGAGGTGAACGCTTGATTACCAAGCCCTTCGATAGTGGTGACGCGTTTATTTGCAACCGCAGCCACAGGCAAAATGCAGGTGCGCGTGGACTGACCATCAACCAGCATGCTGCAGGCACCACATAAACCCATGCCGCAACCAAATTTACTGCCCTTGAGCTTGAGATGGTCCCGAATAACCCACAACAAGGGCGTGTCCGTTGGAATGTCGACTTCTATAGGTTGGCCATTTAAGGTAAAGCGCAGCATGCTTCTCTCCAAGCGGTAGCGTCGTTTTTGTTTAGGGTTAGAGTATAGACTCTAAAAATGGATTTCAATACCGCTTTGCATAATTACAGTGTGTTGTCTGGGGTTTGGAATGGGTTTTGTTTATAATGGACGGGTTATTTAGCCCGTTCCATTTTCTTGAGTTTCAATTATGAAAAAGCTATTAGTACTGACCACTGGCGGCACCCTTGATAAAGTCTATTTTGATGCCCTTAGTGAGTTTCAAGTAGGCGCTCCTGTTGCGGGTGATATTTTAGAGCGCATGAATGTAGCACTGGATGTGGAGTTGGTTGAAGTCTGTCGCAAAGACAGTTTAGAGCTTACCGATGAAGACCGTGAAAATCTTAAAACAATCATTGAGTCGTCAACTGCCGATCGGATATTAATCACCCATGGCACGGATACCATGGTAAACAGCGCTAACACAATCGGCGAGCAAGTTGGTAAAGTGATTGTATTTACCGGTGCCATGCAGCCGGCGGCGTTTACGAATACTGACGCGATTTTCAATATTGGCACCGCAGTCGGTGCATTAATGTCACCCAATACACCAGATGGTTGTTACCTTGCTATGAGTGGTCAAGTGTATGCGGCTGATGAAGTAAAAAAGAACTACGACAGTAAGCGTTTTGAAGGCACTAAATAATAACGTGTGATAAATGCTGAATAATAAAAAGCCCGCTTAAGAATGTGATGACTTAAGCGGGCTTTTTTGTGTTTACCTTGTTTTGTTTAGTGGGGTTTAGCCTTGAGTCACGAATTGCCCTTCTGGGCTTTTAGCAAAACGATTGGCTCTTAAAATACTACCAAAGTCATTGAAGCGAACCCCGTTTTCTTTCATGACAGGGTAAACCTTATGTGCCACCATTTGGCGTAAATAAAATGGTTGGCTTACGACAAAATGATGCATGGCATGGGTTGCGCCAAAGTTAAAACAAAATAATTGAGCAGGTAATAAGCTCCAGTGATTCATCACTTGGCATTGTTTAATGAGAGAATCCACATCGCCATAATAGTGCAAGGCTGCCGTCATATTATGTAAACAAAACGCGCGCAATAAATTAGGCAAGATCCAAACGACCATTGCAATAGACAGAATATCCATGGCGTTTAAAAATTGTACTGAATAGCTCAGGCCCAAGGCGGTATTAAGGTTTAAAAAATCATAAAGCATAAAGGCTAAAAAGCCATATAAGCCGATGACATACAAATGGCCTAATGGAGCGCCTTTAAAAGCAAAGCTTAAGTAATGGTAGCCCTTCATATCACGCAGCTCTTTGATACGTAATGTGATAGATAAAAAACCGTCGAGTGAAATAATGATGCGCTTTAATCCGAATGCCATGCCATTACCTAATACACGCTCTTCAATATCATCTTGCGTGCCTGATACTTTGTGATGACTAAAATGCAGGTTGCGGCGGAACCAAGGGTTAACCGTGTTAGGGCGCATTAACCAGACAATGGCCATCATCGTATTTTGTACGGCTAATTTTTTACGGAAATATAAGCGATGAATCAGATCGTGTTCGAGCTCATGGCTGACGGATGCAAAGAACGCCGATATCACGACGCATGCCCAAGCAGGAATCAAACCCGCGATGTAGGCATAGCCAGATAATACCATGCCGACCAAAGCGACCAAGCAAATGGTTAAACCAATGGCATTTTGGTGTAGAACAATAGGGTACTGCTGTTTGAGTTCGGCATCGGCTTGGCGAATGGCCTGCTGAATATTTTTAATCGCCGTTGCATTTTGGTTCTTTGGGCTGTTCATGACATCACATTATTTTTTATTGTTATTTATGGTTACAAATATTAACAATCTGATGGGCAGGTGTCTTTCATTATTAGTGGTACAAATCTACTTCTTTAATCTCAATTGCTTGATTGTCTTACAGTCTGCGTATTGGTAGGTAAGGGGATTTGATGGTGCCATGACGAGGCCTATTGATATGATCAAAAACGCATCAAATATAAAGATATGGTTCTTGGTTTTATTTCAATTTCTTACGAATTCGACTGAGTGCTATCGGTGTAATACCAATATGAGAAGCAATCATTTTAAGCGGTAATTTATCCCGCAGCTGACAATTCTCTGCTAAAAAGTTTAAATATCGCTGTTCGGCTGTTTGCTGAACAAAAGCATACTCCCGTTCTTCTTTCTTAATAAATAAGTTTTCTAATAGCGAATTGTAAGCCATTAAAAAACCTGGTTTGTCTTTCATTGTTTCAAATAAAACGTGCCAATCAAATTCAAGGCATAGCACATCATCTAAGGCTTCAATACTAAATAGTGACTTTGTTTGTTGGCTCATTGCCCGAGTTGAGCCTGCAATTCCTGGGGAACTGGCGAATGACTGTGTGAATTCTTTACCATCCTCTGACAAGCTCAAATAACGGACATAGCCTTTCATTAAAAAGTAGATGTTTGGTGCAAGCTGGCCTTGGTTAATAATAAACTGCCCCGCCTTATAATGTCTGAGCTCACCCTTGAGGCCAAATTTAGAAAAGTCATCTGCGTCTATAGTGATATTATTGCCACTAAAGTAGGCGGTAAAGTCTTGAAGTTGGTTTTGTATGTTCACGATATTATTTTCTGCTCTTTAGAGATTAGATAAAGTGCTATAAGGGTGATGAATATACCAGATACGCTATCCATTAGTTGCGATATCGCTGCCCAGCCTTGTGGAATGACAACCAGTATCGGTATTAAATAAGTAAAGGCCAGTAAGTGATTGGGTCCAACTTTTTTTATCAAATATTGTTGCAAAAAGAAAGTGGCTATTGTTGTGAATACGGTTAAATAAATAAGTGTTTCCCAAAATTTACTTGAATGCCAAGCGCTTTCATTAATTTCCCCAAAACATATTATTAAGGGTACTAACATTAAACTGCCTAAAAGCATAATGTAAAAAGATCCTTGTATTGGCGGAACATCAGATCCCCATTTTTTAATTAATACCACATGAATGGATAAGCTCAGGCAGGCTAATAAAAAAATCCCATCACCTATATGCCATGTAAATATATTAGCATCGTTTCTATTAACGGTTAGTAATACCAAAACTGCACCGACTGTCCCTAATACAAAACCGGATAACTTGGTTTTTGATGTTTTTAGGTTTAGATAGAAATACGTGAGGAGAATGCTCAGCAATGGTACTAATGTGTAAATCACAGAGGTGCGTATTGCGGTGGTGGTCTTTAACGCTTCAAATAACCCAACAAAAAATAGCACTAAAAATAAGCTAATAAAACTGTAGTGTAAATAGACTATTTTATTTATCTTAAATTGAGCGCTGTTTTTTTGATTATGAATGAGGATAATAGGAGTCATTATAATGCTAGCCAATATGAACCGTAACCCTGTGCTTGTAATCGAATTTGCATAAGGTATTAAATCCTCTGAAATCACAAAAGAAGAGGCCATGAGGCTAACCCAAAGTAGTAATAGAGAATTATTGAAAAGTAATGTATTTGAGCGTAAAAAAGTCATTTTCATATCAATCTAAGTGAGATCTTTTGAAATGAACTTTGAAAATAAAAACTCTGCAATGGCAAAATCTAAATTCAGCTCGAAATCACTCATAAGAATTTGATGTAAATGCTTGGCGCTCGTTATAATAGTGGAGATAGTTTCATTATTACTGATACGAAAAAAATCATTATTCCTAAGCGACAAAGTATCATTATAAAATTTACGACAAACAACCATATTATTCACAAACGCAGCATCGGGGCTTTTATGTGAGTAAAAATGGGCTGGTAAGCATTCCGCTTCGCTATAGTCATATAAATTAAATGTGTAAAGGGTAAAGAAGGTGTTATCTTTCAATACTTGATAGCAATAATCACCTTTATTATTTTTGACGATTCGATAAATCGCATCCCCTTGGTCTTGTTCTAATTCAAGTTCTAGCTTAACAGGAAGACGAGCGCCAAAGTGACCAAATCCCGCATCAATAATATAATCATCTCCGGCTAAATTGAGGAGTGTTATGCGGTGGGTTCTTGCTACATCGATATCCCGATTATAAACCACCTTAGCCATTAAAAGCTTTACGTCGAAATTAAGCTCTGATAGTACATTGAATACGAGTTTGTTGTGTTCAAAGCAATAGCCACCACGTTTTTTTTCTACAATTTTTTCAAATATATCTTCTATTTCTAAAGAGATATGTTGACCCAAAACAACGGCCAAACTATTAAAACTATAACGAGCAATATGTTTACTTTGTAATTCATGTAGGAACTTAATATCTGTTGAAAATGTTAAGTCTAAATCGGTTAAATACGCATTGGTTATTGCTTGAAGTGATAGGTTAGTCGTCATTCTTATTTACCAATAATTGTTTTATGTTGCTTACTATAGCCGAACAGTTTCCTGCTGTAATAAACCTAGGTTTATTCCGACGAATAAATTATTTATACAAAATAAACATGGGTTAATTCTTTGAATTGCCCCGTGGTATAAACTTTAACCCTGATACATTAAATTGATACATAGGATAAAGAATATGCGTATTACTGTATTTGGTGCGGCTGGTAGCGCCGGTAGTCGAATAGTGGCTGAGGCCCTATCTAGAGGACATAAGGTGACAGCAGTGGTAAGAAATAAATCACGCTTTGAACAGTTACCAGGCGAAGCTGAAAAACGACAAGGCGATGCCAGTCAAATAGAAGATATTATTGCGCTAAGTAAAGACCAAGATTTAATCATTAGTGCTACCCGTCCGCCCGAAGGGCAAGAAAAAGAACTCATAACGATTAGCCAAGCCCTATTGGCTGGGTTAGCTCAAAGTAAGGTTCGTTTGATTGCGTTAGGAGGGGCTGGAAGCCTAAATGTTGCAGATAAACATAACACGCTAGTAGTCGATGATACTCGCTATGTTTTACCTGCTTGGCGTGAAATTGCACTGGCTTGCGTAGAGCAATATGACGTTTATAAAGCGGATACGCAAACCCATTGGACGTATTTAAGCCCGCCAGCCACTTTGTTGCCAGGTGAAAGAACAGGCAAATTTCGCTTAGGAAAAGACGAATTACTTGTTGATCAGCAAGGGCAGTCACAAGTGTCGATTGAAGATCTTGCTGTCGCACTGATCAATGAAGCCGAAGAAAATAATTTTCCTCAACAGCGCTTTACTCTTGCTTATTAAAAACGAATTAAACATTGGAGACATAACATGAAAACATTTATAACCTTAATATCCATTATCGTAACGTTGCTGATAACAAACATGAGTTATGCCGCAACTCACACAAATAACAAAGAAAGAATATTAATTGTTTTGACCAGTCACACCGAATTAGGCGACACAGGTAAAAAAACAGGGTTTTGGTTGCCTGAATTAACCCATCCCTATTATGAATTTATTCAAGCAGGTTATACCGTCGATATCGCTAGCATAGAGGGCGGTATGGCCCCATTAGATAGCAAAGCTTTCGAAGAAGATGATGAATATCATCAGGTTTTCTTAAATGACGCTAAGCTCATGGCAAAAGTTATGCGAAGTATCCCAATGGCAGACGTAAACCCAGATGATTATGCCGCTGTATTATATTCAGGCGGTTCAGGCCCAATGTGGGACTTTCCTGATAATCAAGATATTAACCGTATTACAGCTTCGATCTACGAAAACAACGGTATTGTATCCGCTGTATGTCATGGTAATGCTGCACTGATCAACGTCACTCTTTCTAATGGCCGTTTATTAATTGCTAATAAACGTCTTGCTGCGTTCACCAATGAAGAAGAAATGTCCCTAGGTACAACAGAGGTTGTGCCCTTTTTATTGCAGGATAAGCTTGTAGAGCAAGGGGCTATTCACGTGAGTGGAAAAGCATGGCAGGAGAATGTAATAGTCGAAGGGCGCTTAATTACGGGGCAAAATCCTGCGTCAGCAAAGAAAGTGGCACAGAGTGTTATCAAGCAACTACAGCGCTAGCCATAATATAAGCCCTCTTAAATATAAGAGGGCTATTTTAGTCAATCTACCTCGCTTAAAAATATGGTTATATCAAACGCCTCTTTTAGATGCTATTCGTCTTATACAATGAGGTGCTTATCCTAAAGTAAAGCCTCTTCAAGTCGATAAGCTGGGTATCACTTATTTAACAAAGCCAAGGCTGGCTACCTAGAGGTGTGCCATGTTGTCGTTTAACTCAGCGTTATTTAACAAGTCTAATTTATACTCACAACCTGTTCAGCCTCGTGTTATGGCTGAAGAAAACCTAGATCAAGATAAATTTGCGCACCAGCGATTGGGCCAAGCGTTAAAAGATAATCTAGGGGTTGATTTACCGCCTGAAAAATCCGTTAACGAAACCAAAAGCCTGTTTGATGTAGACGCGGTGATTAACACCGTCATGGAGCACATTGGTAAACGTATTGACCAAGCACGTGCTAATGGTGCAAGCGATGACGACCTACAGTCGATGTTTAATGCGGCGCGTAGCGGTGTTGAAACAGGTTTTACCCAAGCCCGTGAACAAATTGATGCACTAAATAAGCTGAATGAACCTTTGGCTGAAAGAATTAACTCAGCAGAGCAGGGCATTAATGACGGCATTGATAAGCTCGAAGAGAGTGCTTTTAACCCTCAAGCAGAAATTATAAAAGCAAATACGGTTGAGTATGCGAAAACGTATGAGCGCACCAGTAATAGCTTTGAATTTGAGCTAACCACACAAGAAGGGGATGTGGTTAAAATTCAAGCCATGAGCAATTATGAATCTTATCAAGAAGCACTAAAAGCTAAGGGTAATGGCAGTGAGCTATACGCCAGTTATAGTGAGCAAAACAATAGCTCAGGTTTTAACCTTTTAGTTGAGGGTGATTTAAACGATGAAGAGATGGCTGCCATTGAATCATTAATGTCACAAGTGAATGATCTAGCCAATGAGTTTTATACGGGTGATTTAGGCACAGCGTTTGATATGGCGATGAACCTAACCAGTGATGCGGATCAAATTGCCGAGTTCAGTTTAGATTTAAAGCAAACTCAATTAAATTCTTATGAGTATGGAGCAATGAAAGGCGATGCTCTTGGTAATGCTGGTAAAGGTTATGAAACCGCTAAATTACCAAGTGGCTTGGCTGACCCACTAGCGAATTTTGCACAGGGCGTAAAAGAGGCTTATGAAGAGGCCAATCAATTTGCAAACTCGCGCAGTTTACTAGAAAACTTATTTGACCAAATGGATCAAACAACTCAAATGCTGGGTAAAAGCCAACTACCTGATCTATTGAAACCTATGCTGGATGCGTTAAGCGCATAATTCGCTAGGTAACCGCTTTATGACGGGAAGTACACTTCGCTGTGCTTTCCGTTTTTTTATGGCATTTTTTATTGTTTCATACCGTGGTATTCTGCGCTCATCGCAAAGCATTAGGACTCATTGTGCAGTTAGCGTTATTAGGCACCACGGGTTGCCATTTGTGTGACATAGCAGAGCGCATGGTACGTCGAATTGCCCCAGCATTGGGGTTCAGCTTGGTTTATGTTGATATTGCTGATGATGACATATTGGTCGATCAATACGGCATGCAGATTCCAATATTAAGAACACAAAATGGTCATGAACTCGGTTGGCCATTTACAGAAGACGAATTGATTCACTGGCTAGAAGCGCTAAACGTTTAGCAGTGAAATCAACTACAATAAATAAAAGTAATTAAGGAGCGGTAACGTGTTTCAACGTTTAACTTTAGTAATGTGTGTATTGGCGTTAAGCGCCTGTAGTGGAGTCTCTCGTACAGCGGATGAGCAAGCGATTAGCTATGCATTGGTTGAAGATGTCACCGTACGTAAGTTGACGGATCAATGTAGTGATTTAAGTGTCACGGCAAAACAGGCCGCATGGCGCGGTTATCGCAGCTGGTGGAAGCGTAATGGCAGTTTAGTAGAAGCGGCTGACTATGGTTTAACCTATAACCTTGTGACTTTGACGGATACTCGCCAAGAAACCGGTGCTCGCTATGCCATGGGCTTAACGTTTGACATCGTTGCCGAAGCTGAGCAGCGTGTGACTGAACTACTAAAAAGCGGTGATAAAACGGCCACTTGTTTAGATGTTATGGCTGAATATCGTGATGGTTCAATGGATCTACGTGAAGATTCAAAAATGTACCCGTTATTGGTTAAATTGCAGCAAAAACGCGATGCTCAAGGTGAAGACTTTTACCTTAAGATGAGTCAGATGGAAGGTAAATCAAACAAGAAATTTTCTCGCAGTGCCTACGCAGTTGAGCGTATGGCTAAGCGCGAAGGTTGTGTTAATCCAAAAGTCCGTACACTTAAGTCCGATGGTCCTAATGAAGTGTTAGAAGCCAGTTGTGCCGATGACTCTTACTTCTTGGTACGCTGTGAGTGGCGTAACTGTAAAATTCAAAATTAATTTAGTGGATTACTGGAACGATTTATTCCAGCTTAACGGCTAAGCAAATATTGAGACTCAACACTGAAACCGATAGGGTAAGCCTTATCGGTTTTTTTGTATTTAAAGGGTTAATGATGAAGTTTAAAAAATTAGGTAATACCAATATTGATGTGAGCTTAATTAGCTTAGGCACCATGACATGGGGCGAGCAGAATACAGAGCAAGAAGCCCATGAACAGCTCGATTACGTCCTCACGCAGGGCATTAACTTCATAGATACGGCAGAGATGTACCCTGTGCCACCTAAGCCAGAAACCCAAGGCTTAACGGAGCAGTATATTGGTACTTGGCTGGCTAAACGCGGACAGCGCGATGATGTTGTTTTAGCCACCAAAGTAGCAGGCCCAGGTAATGGCTTGACCTATCTTAGAGATGGTCCGCGTTTAACAAAAGCGCATATACACCAAGCAATCGAAACAAGCTTACAACGTTTGCAGACTGACTATGTTGATTTGTACCAATTGCACTGGCCGGATCGCAACACAAATTTCTTTGGCCAGCTTGGGTATCAAGCCAAGAGTGAAGAAGAAATAACGCCGTTGTTTGACACTATTAGCGCCATTAATGAGCTAGTTCAGCAAGGTAAGATTCGTCATTGGGGCTTTAGCAATGAAACGCCTTGGGGTGTGATGAAAGCATTAAGCATTTGTGAAGAGCACGGTTTTACTAAACCAGTGTCGATACAAAACCCATACAACTTATTGAATCGTACCTACGAAGTGGGCTTGGCTGAAGTGAGTCACCGCGAAAACATAGGCTTGCTGGCGTATAGCCCGATGGCATTTGGTGCGTTAAGCGGTAAATATTTAGGGGATGATAAACCTGAAAAAGGGCGCTTAACACTTTACGAGCGTTTTACCCGTTATAATAATGAACAAGCGGTTAAAGCCATAAATGCCTATGTGAATATCGCTCAATACTTTAACTTAACCCCAGCTCAAATGAGTCTTGCGTTTGTAAATCAGCAATCGTTTGTGACCAGTAATATTATTGGCGCGACCACGATGGCGCAATTAAAAGAAAACATTGCATCAATTGACGTGAGTTTAAGTGACGATGTTTTAAATGAGATTGCCAAGGTGCATATGATTCAGCCTAATCCTGCGCCGTAATCTAGGTTACTATTTAATGCACACAAAAAAAGCGGATGTCATAGCATCCGCTTTTTTTATGTGAAACCAATCTGCATGTCACCACACTAAAATTTAATCAGAGCGCCTTAGCTTTCTAATTTATCGCCTTTGTATTTATAGTATAACTTGATCCAAAATGGAGAAAGCACCGTTGTATAAACGATCACCATAACCAAGGCGGTATAAACTTCATCACTGAAAACAGCGGCTGAAGCGCCTAAGCCAGTAAAAATTAATCCAACCTCTCCTCTGGGCACCATGCTCATGCCAATCACAACTTTTCGCTCCCACGGCTCTTTAATTAACATGGCTCCCGTGAATTTAGTCACAATTGCAACCACAAGTAATGCTAATGAGAAGTACCAGAAGAAACTGGATTGCCAATCAATTTGGCCAAGATCCAGTGACAGACCCACTGATACAAAAAATATTGGCGTAAACAATTGAACAATGGGTCTAATCTGCACTTCAATTTTCTGAGCGAATTCTTTTTCATTATGAAGCGCTGCTCCAAAGGGTAGAAAAAACCGTCTAGAAAGGGCGATCCCCGCTGCAAATCCACCCAGTAATTCAGGTGCGCCAAAAAAGTGAGCTAGCCATGCAAAAAATAATACCAATGCAACAACCGTGGTGGGTTTTAATCCTGGGTAATTGACCCGTGAATCTAACTTCTGAATTTGGCGTGCAAATATTTTAGCGATGATAGGAGCGATCAAAAAGAAAATACTAACAAACGCTAAAATGGTCAGTGTATTTAGCCAGTCGATCTGTCCTTTTGTTGAAAAATCAAAAAGTACGGCTAATAATATGACCCCTAATATATCGTCTAAGACTGCGGCACCTAAAGTAATCTGACCTTCGGTACTGTTTAGGCGATTCATGTCACCCAAGACCCTAATCGTGATACCAATACTAGTAGCGGTTAACGCACCACCCACAAAAAGAGCGCTCAATAACGGCAGCTCAAACCACCAATAAGATAAGGCAAAACCCAAAGCGAAGGGTGCAAAAAAACCGCCTATGGCCACCACCACGGATTTAATACCCGTTTTTGCCAGTTTTTGTAAATCGGTTTCCAATCCCACATCAAACAAAAGCAGAATAACGCCAATTTCACCCATTATCTTAATAACGGCATTCATCTCGACCCAGCCAAATATTGATGGGCCGATAACAATACCTGCCACTAACTCTCCGATCACGGGAGGGGCGCCAAAGTAAGCTAATATTTCACCAAACACCCGAGCAAAGACCAAAATGATCAGCAGCTGAAATATTACACTTGAGGCATCCATATAAAAATTATCTCTTGTCGTATTAGGGGGATTTCCATTCAATAAATATTCTATGAATGCTCGTCTTGATTCAGGTTATTAGCGTCAGGTTTAGAGTATTATCAAAACAAAAAAGTGGCCATGCGAATGTGTTCGATTAAATTTCGCCTTCTAGAAATTTGATCGATTTTCCAAGTAGTTGAATCAATTTATCAGTTTCATTTTTTGTTAATGCCCCCTCTAACCACTGTTCTTGAAGTTGGTGCACAGCCTGTATGGTTTTTTCAACCAAGCTTTTTCCTTTTGATGTTAGATTGACATATTTCACACGCTTATCCTGCTCATTAGTCGAGCGACTCACCAAGCCTTTCTCTTCCAATTGATACAGTATTTTAGTTAAGCCACCAGAGGTAATCAGCATTGAACGTTGCAGCTCCGTTGGTGTAGCTTGATGTGGAGGCGCGGATCTTCGAAGCGTCGTCAAGGCATCAAACTCTGCGGTGCTTAATCCTGTTTTTTCTACTGCGGGCATCACTTTTTGTAGACTCAGCTCCCGAGCTTTTAGCAAATAAATACCAAACTGACCTGTCTGTCCATAAGCTTCCGACCAATATTTTCGATAAAACTCTAACTCTTGCTCTGTGTCATATCGTTCTGCCACCCCGTATTTCTCCTTTATTGTAAAAATTTGTCGCTAAGCCCCGCTGAACTTAGAAAATAAAAAAACTTATATTTTAGCAACTAACAGTAAGTAGCGGCTTTCACTGAGTCCTATAGTTTGTATGAAACATGACCAGGGTCAAGGGAAGTGAGTATAGAACTTAGACGATAAGTAAATATCTTGCAAGAAAGATAGTCAGTAATATACTTATCTTTCTAGATAAATATCTAAAGGGATGTCGCTACACATAGTTTGAAAAGTAACTCAAATGTTGTAACGAACTTCCTTTCAACTACTGGAGTCATGCGCAAATGAATATACCAATTTGGCACTATGCCTTGTCGATGGCTGGGTACATCGCTTTTCTGCTGCTGCTCATTGATATCATGAGAAAACACCCAAGAATAGCCTTTGCACTCTGGATGGCAGCACTGCTCAGTTTTCCCTTATGGGATCAGGTGGAAGGTTGGTTTCGCTGGTCAAAAATCATCAGCGTATTGGTGCCAACGGCCATTATCGTCGGCGGTGCTCGCATAGCTTGGTATTACCGAGGCAACACTCACCCTTTAATGCGAACGTTCCGTGGTAGCTGGGTTCTATATGTTCTATATGGTGTGCTGTTCCTGAATATCGCAGAGGCGACGCTTAAGGACTTAACCACGGGCAACTACTTTAATGCCATCTGTGGCATGATTCTATGCGCCACCATTCCGCTGCCGCTTTACAAAAACAAAATTCAACAATATTGGGTAATTTCTAAAGACAGACCGAACGAATTACTTTTTTACTCCACGGCATCGTGGAACTTCCTTTATACCACTTGGAACATGTGCTTCGTATATGGCGAAAGCCCAGCCTTCTTTGCTAGCTCTTTTTGTATATTAATGGCAGCCGAGTTATACCCAGTACTAAAAAAACGTCCAGAACTTTACATGATTGCCCGTGTTTATTCTTTGGCTCTACATGTTCTTGTGCGTGGCATACACGATGTTTTCACCCCCGTCATGAACTCAGAGCCTTGGTTTAATGAAAACACATTGATGATATGGGGCGGGATTAATTTGGCACTCCATATTCCATTCGCTATTTGGTATTTACGAAAACAACATAAAACCAAAACACCTCCTTATGGTGTAAACCCACCGCCTCATCGTGCCGATTGCGTAAATGAGTTCGATCAAAAAAACGAGCAAATATAAGCACTTTAATTTCGAAATGAGTTTTGAGCTTGCATGTTCATCTCAATATTCGATCAATTGTGGCAGTGAATGAACTGCCAATCAAAAAGAGTACATAAAATGATTAAGCACTTATTAATAATTATGGTTTGTAGCGCCTTTACAGCGAATTATGTCATTGCTGATGAGGGTATCGATATGTCTAGCCCAACCGAAGCGTATACCGCTTTGGGCACGGGTATTGGTAACAAAGGTATGAACCTTAAAGCCATGTACATGTTGTCCGACCCAGGAGCGACTCGTAAAACTGGCTTTATTTTAGAGATGAATGACATAACTGATGAGGAAGGGGGCGATCCTAAATTTGCAGGCTCTGCATCTGGCATGAGCGACGAAGTAACAAATACAAATTATCGTTTTCGTTATGGCTCATTGAATACAGATAACGGTTTGGGTTGGACGCTGGATGCGGTTTTTAAAGATCATCCATTCTTTGGACAAATGTCTGTGATACAGGCAGGGCCTTTGGCCACACTTCCTGTTAACAAAAACACCTTCCTTTGGCCTGTGTTGTTAATTGGTGGTGTCATCACTGAGGATAATAGTCATAAATTGGCAGAGGCTAAAGCGCAAGCGGATACAACTGGCGCTACGCAGCAAAGCCTAAACACATCGAGCAATGGTGTAGATATAGCGTCTCTTATCACATCATTTAAAATGTATGGACGTTATAAATTTAGTGACGACTGGTGGTTTCTGGGGGCTTACACCTGCACCCAATCAATACTGGGTAAGTCATGGTCTGATGATGTGGCTGATGGTGGTTTAGGCATTCGCGATGATCAAATTGAATTAACCCTAGGCTACCAAGTTACTCAAACACAAAACTTACGTTTCAATTTTCACCGTTTATCTGAGAACGAAAGTGATGACAAAATTTGGGTAGAATACCTTTACGCGTTTTAAGTTTAAGGCTTGGTTATAGTATTAAGCTGGATCATAAAAACGCTTTATATAGTGTATAAGGCGTTTTATCAAAGATAATACTGTTGATAACAGATGTTAATATCCACTTAATTTTAAACAATTTATGAGTCAAATGATTTTATAATGAGTCGTGCTAAGGAATAATTTATGGGATTTTTATATGTAATGCCGAATATCGAAGGCTGGGGGATTGCTCTTATTACGCTCTTCGCTTTGATGGCGCTGAATGAGTTTGGACGAACAACAAGATGGGGAGGTATCGCCCTTTTTTTAGTACTTCCTATCGTGCTGACTATTTTTGTTTGGCCAACTACCGCCGCGCCTGGTAATGAATACGGCACAGGAAACTGGTTTAACTGGGTTAAAACTTATTCGGCACTCGCCGGAGCACTTGGTTTTATGGCTATTCGCTTTATTCCAGGCCTTGCTAAAAATAAGTATGTACTCATTTTCCCAGCCGCTATTCTTGCACTTAATATTTTGGAAGCGTGTATTCGTGATTTTCAAGTGTACTCATTTGGCGCATGGGATGGTGCAACCATCGACAACCTTTGGGTGATGTCTGGGCCATGGAATATCATGAACGGAGTTGCTGGCTTACTTAATATTGTCGCGATCTGTGGTTGGGCTGGTATTATTATTTCTAAAGACAAATCAAAAGATATGATCTGGCCTGATATGATTTGGCCTTGGATCCTAGCGTATGATTTCTGGAACTTTGCTTATACTTACAACTGCATTTCAGACCACTCTTTCTACGCTGGAGTTGTATTGTTATGCTCCTGTACCATTCCTGCCTTCTTCATCAAAAAAGGTGCATGGCTACAGCATAGAGCATCAACGCTCGCGATCTGGATTATGTTTGTAATGTCGGTTCCTTCGTTTGTGGATCGCATTGCACCTGTTCCGACTACCCATGACCCAAAAGCATTTTTTATGGTGAGTTTGATTGCGCTATTAGCAAATATTGCTTTAGTGATATATCAGTTTAAAAAGATTCATAAGCAGAAATTAAATCCATTAAAAGATGAGCTATACACAGACTCTTCAGATTACAAACTTGTGATTAAAGAAAATACTTGATCTAGTTTGGTTTCAGGACGGGAGATAGACAATAAAAAAGCCTTATATATAAGGCTTTTTTATTGTCTAGTTTTTATTAATCAACGGGCCATTGTTTTGATTAATGAGCTTACTCAGCTTATGTTCTGCTTTTTTACTGATATCTTGTTTAGGGAATTCATCCATTATTTTGCGGAAAAAGTAACTGGATTTTTTAATGCTCTTATCTGGGTTCTGTTCGCTCATGTAAATTAACCCTAATTGATACAGTGATTTAGCTTTGATGCTGTCACTGGAGCCAGGGTTTTGATAAACGGTTAAATAGACACCGTTAGCATCGTCTAAACGGTTTTCGCGAATGGCGCGCTCACTCATAGGCGTTAGATCAGGGTCAAAAGTTGAGACAGGTTTGCTTAATAAGTGCTCCCTATCAACATGGGCCAATAACTGCTCAGGAGTCATTTGGATGGTTTCTTTTTTACGAGCTTCAATTTCGGCTAAGTGCTCATGCACTCGATCTTGTAAAATACTGTATGGAAACTCGATTAGGTGGCGGTGGAAATAAGCTTTGGCTTTTTCGTCATCACGGTCTTTGTTATAACGGTTCATGTAAATTAAAGCGATTTGATAAATGGCAATGCTTTTCATATCTTGGCTGTAATCATTTTTGCCATAACCTAATAGATAAGTGCTGATCACATCGTTGCTGTTATTTTCGACAATACCATTTAAAGAGTAGGTAATAAGATCGGGCTCTTCATCTAATGCGGCGGCGGCTTTCAAGCGAACATCGGTTTTGTGTTTTAAATACTCGTGATTACCACCGGCACCCAGCACTAGCGGGGTTGTGGCGGCACAGCCGCCTAAAGCGGTAATAATGTATAAAACAATAAATAGTTTAATAGATGGCAGCATAATGATTTCCTATCAATGATGGGCGCAGTTTACTGTGCCTATAGGTTGCTGCAAGTACTTACATCAAGTTTTTAAGACGATGGCGTGTTTTGCCTGCCTCAACTAAAAGAATGACCATTTCATGTATTTATTGTATTGCACTGGGCTTATGTATTCTTTAAAGCGCATGTCTTGCAAAATTCTGCGGTATTTACGCTTGTGCCGTTTGGCAAGGTATTGGTTTTGATAAATCGTGAAATGATATTTACGCGGGCTTGGCATTAATATGGCTAAAAACGCACCTTGTGCGGCATTCAGCTGACTGGGTTTCGCATTGAAGTAATAATGTGATGCCGCTGAAATACCATAAATATCAGGGCCAAATTCAATAATATTTAAGTACAGCTCTAAAATTTCATTTTTAGTAAGGGCTTTTTCGATGCGTTTAGTCACCAGTAATTCTTTTACTTTTCGATAGAGGGTTTTGCTGTTTTCGAAATAAATATTCTTTACGGTTTGTTGTGTGATAGTACTGGCACCATAGCTCCACTCGCGGCGTTTGATGTTTTCACCTAGGGCGCTTACGAGTGCATCGTAATCAATGCCCTGATGGCTAAAAAAGTCACCGTCTTCACTCATGACAATGGCATACAGTAGTTCGCGGTTAATATTGTCGATGCTCACCCATTTATACTGTTTGAGAGCCTTGGGCGATTGTGCATTATTAACGCTGACAATAGCCGTTTGCTTGGCTTGCTCAAAACTGTCTTTTTCAAAGTGAGGTAAGCTTTCGAGTAGTGTAAACGTTGAAATGAGTACAACCATTGCCAGCAGCCAAAATATGGCACCGGTGATCATGAAAATGGATTTCATTAAATGGTAGGGGCTTATGGCTACGCGAATAATACGATTGCGTAGCCGTTTCCAAGGATTGGTTTCTAGGTCGTTTAAGTATTCTTCCTTGATGCGAAACATTCAGTGCCCTTAATAAACGCTGTGCCTAACAATAATGCTCTACAGCTTACATTAGGATGAATGCTTGGCCAAATGAGCCATTGCAGCTAGCGCGTCAGGGTCTTTGGATTTAATTTTATTGGCAATGGTATGCTGAAAAAAGTAATGAAAATCTTTGCGATGCTGCACGCTAAACAAGCAATCATCACCCGTGAGAACCGGAGTGCTGTGTACATTATCTTCTTCAATGCACATGGATAAAATACTGCCATCACTGTACAGGCGCCAACTGTGAATTTCTTGAATGTTGAAGCTATCAAATTGATCATGGCTGAACACCGCGTGAGAGCCAATTAAATCCGGAATTTCTTGTGCAATGCTCACAGAGCCAGATGGCACAATTGGGTAGAATTGCGCGCTTTGTTTGAGAAACTCAGACTTATAAGCAGGAGGGTCAAACAAAATTTGCCCGGTATGGGTGTCCATGAATCCTTCCCAGTGACCATTGAGTGGGTCATCTAGGCTGCGGCAGGCCACTAACCGATTCAGCCAAGGCACCATGGCATCAATGTGACCATCACTCCATATGGCCCAGCAAAGTACTTTAAGGCTAAAAATTTGGTCGGAGGAATCATTGGTATACAGCATCTCAATGCCATCTAACTCGGGCAAAAGACGCTGTATATTCGGTAGATTTCGTTTGTGTTGCCTAAAATCAATAACATCGGCTTGTTTGGCCATATTTACTCCAAGGCTTAATTGCGACTGCTTCCTGCATTTAACTTCAGTATAGGTGCAAAAAAACCAAGGAGTACGATCAGTTTTGAATAACCGCGTGCGGTGTAATATCTTGTTGATTGATCGTTTTGCGACTGACAAATTGCAGTCTAGCCATCAGCAATACTGCATTGACACTCAAGCCCACAATTAGGCCAACCCAGAAGCCGGCCGCGCCCATGGGGGCCGCTTGTGACAGGCCTAAGTAATAGCCTAATGGTAAGCCCACCAGCCAAAACGAAATAATGCTGATCACCAATGTCACCATGGTATCTTTATAGCCACGTAAGGCTCCAGCGGCGCCCACTTGAATGCTGTCACTAATTTGGAAGACAGCCGCGTGCACTAGCAGTAATACCGTCAGTGATAGTACCTGATTGTCTTGGCTATAAAGAGTAGCGAGCGATCCGCCTAAAAAGTAGAGAATACTGGCATTAAACAGAGCAAAAATTAAGTTGATTTGAATGCCGTTTTTCCAAGCTTGCTTGGCACCAAGGGTATTATTACGGCCTAGTTCGTGGCCCACTCGCACGGTGAGTGCGGTTGCCAAGCTCAGCGGCACCATGAATGTCACCGTTGTGATATTCAGTGTGATCTGGTGTGCAGCCACGACAACAGGGCCTAGCTGGGCAATAAACAAAGCAATGATACAAAACAGACTGACCTCAGCAAAAATAGCCAAACCAATCGGCAGGCCAATGGCACTAATCGTGGCAATGGTTTTTGGTTTTGGCCGGGTAAAGTTTTGCAACGGTTTCACCTTTTGGTGATGTTTACTGAACGAGGTAAACAACCAAATAGCGATGGTCATGAGGTAAAACACGATTAAGCTAGCCAGGCCGCAGCCTGGGCCGCCCATGGCTTCAACGGGCCCCCAGCCAAAAACAAACAGCAGATTAAGCGGAATATTCAGTAATAAACCAATAAACGCAATGAGAGTAACGGGTTTGGTTAAATGTACGGCTTCATTATAGGAGCGAAACGCTTGATGAATCGCCACGGCAGGCAAAGCCAAAGCAATATAAAATAGGTAGTCGACGGTAATATTTTGAATGTCATCACTTATGCTCATTAACTGCATCAATGGCCGAGTGCCAAATAACATAATGACCATGGCACACAGACCGATAATCAAACCAAGATAAATACCTTGTTGTAAATAATGGGCTGACTGCGCTTTGTTTTTAGCGCCTTTAGCGTGGGCCACTAGGGGGCTTAGGGCAACCATGATGCCGGCTTCAAACAGCACAAGAGGCAGCCAAATACTGCTACCAACCGCAATAGAGGCAAGGTCCAGTGTGCCGGATAAGCCCGCTATTAGGGTGTCCACTACACCCATGCCAGTTTGAGCCAATTGAGTTCCAAGAATCGGCAGCATCAAGACCATTAATGGCTTGGCTTGTTTGAGAAATGCACTAAACATGTTGCCGATTATTCCTAGTAAAAAAACGCCTAAGTATCGTGATTTTACTATGAAATGCAATGCTCGCGGTTTGCAACTGGTAGGTATCGGCCATAACTGGTATAAAGCAGGCCAGTTAGAATGTTGTAAGAATCTATGTATCACTGCTCAACCGCCATTCAAATATTTAACCAATGCTTTAAAAACGCCATAAATGCGGAGTTGGTTCGAGGCGGGCATGAGCCTATATATATCCCTAGAAGTCAGTATTATCCTTGGGATCGAGTGATTTTTGCTCACGGTTTTTTCGCCAGTGCGTTACATGAGATCAGTCATTGGTGTATTGCCGGAGAGCAGCGTCGCAAGCTTGTGGATTTTGGCTATTGGTATAACCCCGATGGCCGCACACCAGAGCAACAAGCTGAGTTTGAAAAAGTTGAAATTAAGCCTCAAGCGTTAGAGTGGATATTCTGTCGCAGTGCTAATTTCAGATTTAATGTGAGTATCGATAATTTAAGCGGCGATCCTCATTATATTGAACAATCCGCTAACGTCTTCAAAGACAATATATTTGAGCAAGTACAAGAGTATTTGCAACAGGGTTTGCCCCCACGGGCAAAACAGTTCAGTGATGCGCTAATCGCCTATTATCGTCGCGAGCAGCCACTGGATGCATCAGAATTTAAACGGGAAATTTTATAAATGCCAATTGGATTGATTAAAAAGTTATTTACTAAATCAGAACCAGTCAAAAAACCGAGCGCGCCTAAAAAAGCGTCCAAACCTGCTGCTGCGAAAAAAGCACCAGCGGCCCCTACAAAAGCAAAGGCTGCACCTAAGAAGAAGCCAGTTGCTCCTTGGGACCTTAAACAGTTCCACGTCGAACCAGCTGAGGGCAAGACCCGTTTCCATGATTTAAATATAGATGAACGTATCATGCATGGTATTTTTGATTTGGGTTTTCAGTATGCAAGCCCAATTCAAGCAGCATCACTGCCATTGACCCTAGCAGGGCACGATATTATTGGTAAAGCGCAAACAGGTACGGGTAAAACCGCTGCTTTTTTAATTACCGTGTTGCAAAAATTACTTACCACCGAGCCGAGTGAACGTTACGCAAGTGAGCCTCGTGCTTTAATCATTGCCCCTACGCGCGAACTTGCTATGCAAATAGCAAAAGACGCACAAGGGTTATCAAAATACACTGATTTAAACGTGGTAACCGTGGTTGGCGGTGTTGATTACGATAAGCAAAAAGATCAACTTAATGGCATCGTTGATATTGTCGTGGCTACGCCTGGGCGGTTGTTGGATTTTTTACAGCAAAAAGTGGTATTCCTCGACCAAGCCGAATTATTAGTGATTGATGAAGCTGATCGCATGTTAGACATGGGATTTATCCCAGACTTAAAACGTATTATTCGTGCGACCCCTGAAAAAGATATCCGTCAAACTCAATTGTTCAGTGCAACGTATCCTTATGATGTGGTTGCGCTAAGTGAAAGTTGGACATACAAACCCCAGCAAATTGAAATCGAACCAGAATCCGTGGCAACCGAAACCGTTGATCAGCGTTTTTACAGTTTACAAGAAACTGAAAAAGATCAAGTACTGGTTAACTTGTTGGGTCAAGCGACAACAGGTAAAGCGATTATTTTTGCTAATCGCCGCGACACCTCACGTGACCTTGCTGATCGCTTAAATAAAATGGGCGTTAAAGCCATGTTATTAAGTGGTGAAGTGGCGCAGCAAAAACGTGTAAAAACATTAGAGCGTTTTAAAAGCCAAGATAATACGGTGCTAGTGGCCACAGACGTTGCAGGCCGTGGTATTCATGTTGATGACATCACCCATGTATTTAACTACAACTTACCTGATGACCCTGAAGATTACGTTCACCGTATTGGCCGTACGGGTCGTGCGGGTGCCAGTGGTATGGCCATCACTTTCATCGATGAATACGAAGCTTACGGCTTGATGGACTTAGAAAAGTATTTGGGCAAAAAAATCGTAACAGAACCTGTTCCCAAGGGGTAAATTATGACAGCAAGGATGCTGTTAGCGTTCACGTTGATATTTAACAGCATTTTTGCATGTGCACTAAATGCACAGAAAGCTCATGTGCTCATTAAACAGCAAGCCCCAGAATTACTGGGTGATGGTAGTCAGCTGGTCAGTGTGTATTATTTTGGCCATTCCGATGATTTATCCGTGGTGGGGTTAGAGCGAGTAGGTGATGACTACTTACCTATTCGTTGGTTGGTTGTATTTAATAAGGAAACGATGCTGGGTTGGTATTATCCTAGCCTTGAATTTCCAGTTCGATTTGAAAATGGTCACTTAATTTTCCCTAAAGGGGCCAGTGTGGAAGACATCAGCTTATTACCAGCGCCGCCTAAAACGATGATCATTGAAAGCCAATCCATTCCTTTTTATACCCCTAAGAGTATTCGGTGAAACACGCTCATTTAATTGATATTTCCGCTGTTTTTTTTCGTTATTATTTTGCACCGGGCCCCACCATAATTAATGATGATGGTTGGGATGTGTATCCCTTGTTAGCGAGTTTGCGCTGGTTAATGAACCCAGATTTTTTTGATGCTGATGTTACCGTCGCTGCATTTGATGAAAGTTTAGGCACCTGCTTTCGCCACGAATTAGACTCAGATTACAAAGCTAATCGTGCGCTGCCCACCGAAGATATTATTTATCAATTAAGCTTGCTCAAGTCATTTTGTGAGCACATGGGGTTTGTCGTATTAGCAGGTGAAGAATTCGAAGCGGATGATTTTATCGCTGCAAGTGCTGCGGCATTAAGTGATCACCAAATAATCATTCATTCCCGTGATAAAGATTTACGCCAATTGCTTGCCAAAAATGTGGTGATGCGTGACAGCGCTACCGACGCACTGTGGGATGAGGGTCGTTTACTAGCCGATACTGGACTAAAGCCGAGCCAAGTAGTTGATTTTTTATCATTGGTAGGCGATGCCAGTGATAATATTGCAGGAGTGCCCAGTGTCGGGCTGAAAACAGCCACGATACTATTACAAGCCTACGGTGACACCCAAGGCATATATGACGCGATAGAGGCCGAAGAAATTTTGCCTGTCAGAGGGGCTAGGCGCATAACGGTAGCGCTGATTGAGCATAAGTCCCGTGTGCTTTTGAATCACAAATTAACCCGACTTCGTCAAAATATGCCATTGTCTCTTGCACCTTTGGCGTTTAATCAAGACAATTACTTATTCATTGATGCCTTAACTCAACAGTTAGGGATTCATCGGCCGTTGAAAAAGGCCTTAGATACACTAGCTGGATTGTACTTATGAAAATGGTTGCCGATGAAAATATCCCACTGTTGGATGCCTTTTTTAGCGACATGTGCCAAGAACTGGTAACACTGCCTGGTCGCGAGATGACGCCTGATCAAGTGAAAGATGCAGATGTTCTATTGGTGCGCTCTATCACTCAGGTCAACCAGCACTTATTGGAAGGCAGCCGAGTCAAATTCGTAGGCACCTGCACCATCGGCACCGATCACCTTGATACACGCTATCTAGATCAGCACAATATTCAATACGCCAATGCACCGGGCTGTAATGCTAAGTCGGTTGTGGATTATGTTCTTAGCTGCTTACTGGTATTACAAGAACGTAAGCAGAAAAACTGGCAAAACTTTACCATTGGCATTGTCGGCGCGGGTAATGTTGGTGGCATGTTGCATGACACCTTAAAGGCGCTGGGCATGGATGTGGTTGTATATGACCCTAATGTTACAGAATACAGTGCGGTAGAAAATAAAGAGTCGGTTTGGCAACAAGATGTGGTTTCGTTACATACCCCGATTATTCGTGAAGGTGAACACGCTACTTATCATTTAGTTAATAACGCTCGTTTAGATAGTATGAAGCGAGACGCGTGTTTGATAAACAGTTGTCGTGGCGCAGTTGTCGATAATCAAGCCTTGTTAAGTCACTTACAAAACGAGCCGAATTTCAACGCCATTTTAGATGTTTATGAGCATGAGCCGTCGCCATCAGATGAATTAATTAAAGCCTGTTTGTTGGCAACCCCTCACATTGCAGGCTACAGCTTGGATGGCAAGTACGGTGGCACCGCCGCAATTTATGAAGCCTTATGTGAAAAGTGGGCTCTGCCTAAGCGATTAAAATTGGCGCAGCTTATTTCAGAAGTACCCGTGCGTAAATTAAGTTTTAGTAATGAAGCTGATATGGGCTATGTACTTAAGCAGGTTATTCGCAACGCTTATGATGTGCGCGATGACCATTTTCGGATGCTAAGTTTGATGGGGCTGGATGATCAACAAAAAGCAAAAGCATTTGATCGTTTACGTAAAGACTACCCATTAAGGCGTGACCTTAACGGCCAAGGTGTTTCAGCGAAACGTTTGTCCCACCCTGTGTGGTTGCAAGCTTTAGGTGTGCGGGTTAAGTAAATATTCAAATGCTTGTTTGAATAATAGCTATAAAAAAACAGCCTAGGCTGTTTGTGTTTAACGCTACAAGTTGTGATTAAGATTTAGCGGCTTGTAGTATTTTCTTTAAGGCTTTTTGAACCATATCTTCTGTGATAGGCGTCTCTTTGCCTTTTTCGTCAATGATCGCAGCACCGTGCATGGTGTCTTTGTTCGCTTGGGCTGCTTTTGTCGTGGTTGAGTTTGTCATAACGTCACCCCTTAGATATGTATTACCAGTATAGTAATAGCTGGGGTATTGAGCCAAGAGTTTTATGCAAAAAAAAATGATTCTAGATAAAATTTTAAATGAACTGCCCAGTCTTGATGCAAAAAGGCTATTGCATGGCCGTGGCGCACGGTTTGAGGGCTGGGAGCAGGTTAATATTGAAATATACCCACCTGTTTTATGGGTTATTATTTATCAGGCGATTGATGAAACACAGTTGAAGGACCTACTGCTGGCGCTGCAGGAACAACAAAACGCGATTGGTTTAGATGCCATTTATATTCAACGGCGTTATGAACAAGGTAATCCTGTTGAAGTTTTTTTTGGTAGTGATTCTTATTTAGATACAGATTTTAAAGTGAATGAAGGGGGCTTAGCGTACTGGGTGAATTTAGGGCGCAATCAAAATAGCGGTTTATTCTTAGATATGAGTAATGGCCGTCAGTGGATGCGTGAACACGCTAAAGATAAAGCCGTATTAAATTTATTTTCTTATACTTGTAGTTTAGGTATAGCCGCCGCTGCGGGTGCGGCCAATTCGGTTGTTAATATCGATATGGCGAAAGGGGCAATTAAGCGAGGCCAACAAAATTTAGCGCTGAATGAAGTTCCTTGCCGCAGTAATACTTTTATCGCCCAAGATATTTTTAAAATGATTAAAAAGCTAACGCAAAAAGGACCGTTTGATTTGTTAATTGCAGATCCGCCTAGCTTCCAAAGCAAGGCGTTCGATGTGCGCAGGGATTATGAAAAACTATTAACAAAACTTAAACCGGCTTTAGCAGAAAAAGCCCAGCTTGTTTTATGCTTAAACTCTCCCGCACTAGGTGAAGCATTCTTACATGACTTGGTCAGTGTGGTTTTCCCCGATGCAACGTTTGTTGAGCGAATTGCCAACCCAGCTGTGCTGGCGGATGCGAATGAAGACGCATCACTAAAAGTGATGCTATACCAGTTGTAGGGTTTAACTGTTAGGAGTGGCGTTAAAAAAGTACTGCTGAATAATATTTTGCATATCAATACTGGATTGCTCTTTTAACGCTCGCTGCATACGAAAGGCCAGTGTGCTTTCGCGTTTATCAATTGAGTTAGCTTGTTTGAAGTGCTCGCCTGACATGTTCGGGCGAATAAGTTTAACAAACGCCTTTTGAGTCAGCGTACAATCCTCCGCACTTTCTTGCTTGATAATGTCTGAATAACGAATATAACCTTCATCATGCAGCCACATAAGTGCGCCAACCGCGGATAAATAGCGTGGGCTGTGCAAGCCAAATTCATCCATGTCATCTGGCCCGCTAATGTCGTCAATAAACAAACTGACTTTACGCGGAAACTGCTGAAATAGGCTCAGCAAAACTACGCCTATATCGTGATAAAAGTCATCAATGTTTACATCATTCATAATAAAATCTTACTGGCTGTAATGCTCAAAGAAACGACCTATTTTGCCAATGGCTTCTTTTAAGTCATCGACTCTTGGTAAAAAGACCAAACGGAAATGATCCGGTTCAGGCCAGTTAAAGGCGCGGCCATGAACAATTAGAATTTTTTGTTGTTCTAATAAATCCAGTACCATTTTTTCGTCATTTTTAATGTTGAATTTGTTTTGATCCATTTTCACAAAGCTATATAGCGCACCCTTTGGCAGTGTGCAGCTTAAGCCGGGGATATCATTAATCATTTTATGCGCAATGTTACGCTGTTCATAAATACGTCCACCAGGGCGCACCAGATCATTAATGCTTTGGTAGCCACCTAATGCCGTTTGAATAGCGTATTGCGCGGGCACGTTGGCGCACAGCCGCATGCTGGCCAACATATCTAAACCTTCTAGATAATCTTTTGCTTTGTGTTTGGCTCCACTCACCACTAGCCAGCCGCTGCGAAAGCCTGCAAGGCGGTAGCTTTTTGATAAACCGTTAAAAGTAATAATCAGTAAATCTTCTGCCAGTGATGCGGTTGAAACATGCTCGACTTCATCGAATAAAATTTTGTCGTAAATTTCGTCAGAGAAAACAACTAAGTTATTTTGACGCGCAATTTCTAAAATTTCTAATAAAACGTCTTCTGGGTAAAGTGCACCCGTTGGGTTGTTCGGATTAATTAAAACAATTGCTTTGGTACTGGGTGTGATATTTTTTTTGATGTTATCAATATCAGGGTACCAATCCGCTTGCTCATCACAACGGTAATGCACAGGCGTGCCGCCTGCTAAGCTTACGGCGCCTGTCCATAGTGGGTAGTCTGGGGCAGGGATTAAAACCTCATCGCCATTGTTGATTAAGCCTTGAAGCGCCATGACGATTAATTCGCTCACGCCATTACCAAGATAGATATCTTCGATCTCAACACCTTTGATGCCTTTTTGCTGGCAATATTGCATCACGGCTTTACGGGCAGAATACACCCCTTTGCTGTCACTGTAGCCTTGTGAATTAGGCAGTTGATGAATCACATCTTGTAAGATTTCATCAGGTGCGTTTAACTCGAAAGGCGCGGGGTTACCAATATTAAGCTTAAGAATGCGATGGCCTTCATCTTCCATTTTCTTAGCGGCGCTTAAAACAGGACCGCGAATATCATAAAATACGTTGGCGAGTTTGTTAGATTTATGCAAATCGTGCATGAAAAAACCCCGGTGCTGCTTCTTTAAATACAGCAGCTTGTTGACGAAAAAGATGTGTGGATGATACCTAGCTTTTAGCGGGGCTCCAATCACTACATTAAGCTTTCTTATGTATGGCAGAGACTTTTTTAGGTGGTAATGATGGAAAAAATCATAAAAACAGACGATCAATGGCGTGAAGAGTTAGATTCAGAAACCTATCGAATTACGCGTCAAAAGGGAACTGAGCGTGCGTTTACGGGCGCTTTATATACTAATCAAGCAAACGGCACTTATGTGTGTGTTTGTTGCGGGCAGCCGTTGTTTGAATCGAACACTAAATACGACAGTGGTTCTGGTTGGCCAAGCTTTTATCAGCCGGTAGAAGGTGAGGCGCTTGAAGAGCACAGTGATGGCTCGTTAATGATGCAGCGCACAGAGATTGTATGCGGTCGTTGCGACAGCCACCTAGGGCATGTTTTTCCTGATGGTCCTGCGCCAACTGGGCTGCGTTATTGCGTAAACAGTGCATCATTAAAGTTTGATGAAAAAAAATGAAAGACTTCGATTGGATTCTACATCGCGCCCAAGAGCTAAAAGGGGGCGATTTATCGTCTTTTATGCCCCGTATTGAACGCTCTGAAAGTTTGGCAGAGCGTGATGGTGCTTTTTATTTATCCTTGTTAGGGTTGCGTATTTTTAGAGCAGGCCTGAAGCACAGCGTGGTAAATGATAAATGGCCTATTTTTGAGCAGGTCTTTAAGGGCTTTAAGCCTGCCTATGTCGCCAGTTTAAGTGATGAAGCGCTAGAGCAGCATATGTTACAGCCTGGGCTTATTAAGCATTGGGGCAAGATGAAAGCCTTGCGAACCAATGCAGCCTGGATAATGGAGCTTGAGCGAGAGCAGGGAGGCTTTGGGCAGTACATTGCGAGCTGGCCTGTGACCGATATTGTCGGCTTATGGCTGGATATGAAAAAGAAAGGGGCCCAACTAGGTGGCCGTAGTGCTTCTGCTGCCTTGCGTATGGCGGGTAGGGATACGTTTATGCTGAGCGATGATGTCATGGTGCAATTACGCGCCCAAGGTGTCGTCCATAAGATTGACGATAACAAAGCAAAGCGTGATTTGATGGCTATTCAAGCGGCGTTCAATGTTTGGCATGAGCAGTCAGGTGTGCCTATGTCTCATATTTCGCGAATGTTATCTTTTTCATAGCTAAATAATTTTGATTGAAAGATAGACAATGGATGTCTGTTTGGTTAAATTAATTGTGCGCAATTCAATTTTAGAAGATCTTTATAGAAGGTGAAAATAATGTCAGTTTATGACTTTAAAGCATTGGATATTCAAGGGCAGGAGCGTGAACTTGCAGACTATAAAGGCAAGGTGTTGCTGATAGTGAATACAGCAAGCAAATGTGGTTTTACGCCTCAGTTTGAAGGGCTCGAAGTAATGTACAAAGAGCTGCATGATAAGGGCTTAGAGGTATTAGGTTTTCCATGTAACCAGTTTGCTCAGCAAGACAAAGGCAGTGATAGTGAAATTGCAGGTTTTTGTATGAAAAACTACGGTGTTAGTTTTCCTATGTTTTCTAAGGTTGAGGTTAACGGTGACAACGCTCACCCGCTGTATCAATATTTAAAGAAAGAAGCTCGTGGCATCTTGGGGACGCAAAAAATCAAATGGAATTTCACAAAGTTTTTAATTAACCAAGACGGTAACGTGATTAAGCGATTTGCACCGACGGCAAAACCAGAAGACATCGCCAAGCAAGTGCGTACTTTATTAGCGTAATAAAATACTATGGCATTTGACCCAACCTCAGGTAGAGGGTAACTTGCCATACTTATTATTGATTTGATATGAGGCGTTATGAGTAAGTCAGCAGATGAACTGTTAAAACTAGATAATCAGTTGTGCTTTCAACTTTACAGCGCTTCGCGCCTCATGACGAAATTATACCAACCGTTGTTAAAACCGTTAGATTTAACCTATCCGCAATATCTTGTCATGCTTGTGCTTTGGGAGATGCCCATAGGCCATAAATTCACAGTGACAATGTTAGGTGAGCGTTTGAAGTTAGATAGTGGCACGTTAACGCCACTACTAAAGCGTTTAGAGGCTAAACGTTTAATTCAACGTCAACGTAGTAATGAAGATGAAAGACAAGTCTGGGTGCGCTTGACGGCTCTTGGGGAGTCTTTAAAGCAGCAAGCTAAGCGTGTGCCAGAGAAATTGTTATGTGAGGTGAGCGCGAAAACAGAAGAGGTCGTGATGATGCGCGAAATGCTGAAAACGTTATTTGCAAATGCGCCGGATTAATCGTAGATATTCTTTTTAACTTCCCAGTCCTCTTCTTCTTTCATTTTATCCATGCCACTGGCCAGTTGTCCTGATGAGCGGTCATTGCTTTTTTTGCGGTCAATGGCCAGCTTCCCCTCGATGTTCGCTATGGTTTTCTCTATCTCGTCTTTAAGCGGGGTTAAGTATTGTTTGAGTGGGCTTTTTATTACAAGACCTAATGTTAGCTTGAATTTAGACAGAGCAGGGCGGAGCTTTTTAGTTCGCAGTATGCCTTGTGCCATGTTGTAATTCATGTCGATAACGGTGCGCTGCATGATGATTTTTAAATTCTTTACCACGCGTGATCCATGGGCTTTTGGGATGAGTCCGCTTTTGACTGACTTGAGAATTTGATCATGCAGAAACTTCACCATGGTGCGAATGTCATGTGCGGCATCTGGGTTGTCGACTTTGCCACGCTTACTTAGGCGTTTAACGCTGTCATCTTTTTGCGCGAGTGTTTTTTCTAGTTGGATCTCTAGGTCTTGATACAGAGTGTTGAGTGTTTGATGGTCGCTATTGGTTTCAAGGATTTTATTGATAAGCTGCATTGTGCGTTTAAGCATAAAGATGCGAGTAGGTGCGTCGAAGTATATATTAGGAATGACAGCCATGGCATTTTGCATGCGACGCAGGTCATCATTGAGGTCCATCATTTCACGGGCTTTCTCGATACGGCGCTTATCGAGATACCCTTTTAGGAAGAGGCCACCGAGTAATGCGAAGGTTATCAGCGCCCCTGTTACGATGATAGAATCCATTGCTGCTTCTTATCTCCATTAGATATATTTAGTGTAGACCTAAATTAAAAAGTTTTTTGTTAGAAAAAACTTGACGAAATTCAATAAGATACATAAAATGCGCGCCACATTAGACGTGACTGACGTCCTATGTTTAGTGTCCCGTTCGTCTAGAGGCCTAGGACACCGCCCTTTCACGGCGGTAACAGGGGTTCGACTCCCCTACGGGATACCAATATTTATCTTGTTATTGGCAAGATAGTCAGCGAAAGCTGATGTTTAGAGTAGTGAAAGACTCTAATGTGCGGGAATAGCTCAGTTGGTAGAGCACGACCTTGCCAAGGTCGGGGTCGCGAGTTCGAGTCTCGTTTCCCGCTCCAATTTTCTCATTAGACTAGGCCGATTGCCTAATGAGTATCAGTCATTTAGTGTCCCGTTCGTCTAGAGGCCTAGGACACCGCCCTTTCACGGCGGTAACAGGGGTTCGACTCCCCTACGGGATACCACTTATTTAGTGTGTATTGGTTAGCTTAGCTAGCGGGTATGTGACTTGAGAGAAAATCTCAAGGTGAAAGAATTGCGGGAATAGCTCAGTTGGTAGAGCACGACCTTGCCAAGGTCGGGGTCGCGAGTTCGAGTCTCGTTTCCCGCTCCAAATTAAAAAGCCAGAACTTTGTTCTGGCTTTTTTTCGTCTATAGAAAAGTCGTCAGATAATGCTGACGACTTTTCTCGTATTATTTTGCTGTAAAGATAGCTTGTTTAGCGGCTAGGTAGTCAAAGTTTTCGTCGGCTTCTATCATTAGATCTTCGAGCTTTTGAAACTTGGCAATTTCTTCATCAGGCATAAAGTGAAGTGCTTCGCCACCAAAGTACCACAGCACTTCTCTGCCTAGGTGCGGTGCTAATGTTGGGTAGTTACGGAATAGGCGTGTTAACCAGTCTTGTCCTTCAAATACAGCGTTTACATCATGGTTTTGCAGTGCTGTGATGAGATTATTGAGTTGATCAACGAAGCTGGATTCGTCTTCATCAAGGGTTTCTTGATTGAATGGAAAACCTTGTTGCATGGATTTTAAGAAATCTTTCAACAAAATCAGAGTATGATGGTTGGGATTATAGGCTTGCATAGATACGATACGGTTATGAGTTCATTGAATGATTATAAAGGACCGGCCCTTAGTATAACGGGGCTGAAAAAAGTGTATGACAATGGTCATGTTGCTTTAAAAGGCATTAACCTTGAGGTGGCTCAAGGGGATTTTTTTGCCTTGCTTGGTCCCAACGGTGCCGGTAAGTCTACCACACTTGGCATTGTATCTGGGCTAGTGAATAAAAGTGAGGGCCAAGTAAAGCTATTTGGCTTAGACATAGAGGGGGACTGGTATGCCGCTAAGCGTTTGTTAGGGGTTGTTCCTCAGGAGTTTAATTTTAATCAGTTTGAGAATGTAGATGATATTGTTATCACTCAGGCAGGTTATTACGGCTTAAATAAGAAACAGGCCAGAGTACAAACAGAAAAATACTTAAAAGCATTGGATTTATGGGAGAAGCGTGATGTGCCTTCTCGGATGCTTTCTGGTGGCATGAAGCGACGCTTAATGATCGCACGTGCATTGGTCCATGACCCTAGATTACTTATTTTAGATGAGCCAACAGCCGGTGTTGATATCGAGCTGCGCTTGAGTATGTGGAAATACTTACAAAAACTAAATTCAGAATTCGGCACAACCATAATTTTAACTACCCACTATTTAGAAGAAGCTGAAAGTCTTTGTCATAACATTGCCATTATCAATGAGGGCAGGATTGTTAAAAATACGTCTAAGCGTGCACTGCTTGAAGAATTGCACAAACAAACGTTTGTGGTTGAGTTGGCTAAAGAGTATCCCGCTCGACCGGTATTAAGTCGCTTAGATGTCACATGGACCGATGATCGCTGCTTTGAAGTCGATGTTGAAAAGGGCACGGCCATTAATGACTTATTTAAAGTATTTAATGATGCAGGAATTGATGTGAGCGGTATTCGCCCTAAATCAAATCGTTTAGAAGCGTTGTTTGTCGATGCGGTAAGGAAGTAGTTATGTTATTTATTCGCGCATATTGGATTGCTTTTAGTACTATTTTAGGTAAAGAGATTCGTCGCTTTATGCGTATTTGGCAGCAGACACTTCTGCCACCTGCGATTACGATGACGCTGTATTTTATTATTTTTGGTAACTTGATTGGTTCTCGTATTGGTGAGATGTCGGGCTTAAGTTACATGTCATTTATCATGCCGGGTCTAATTATGATGAGTGTGATCAATAATGCCTATTCAAATGTATCAAGTTCGTTCTTTAGTAATAAGTTTCAGCGCAGTGTTGAAGAGTTATTAGTTGCTCCTGTGCCCAATAGTGTGATTTTAGCTGGGTTTGTATTCGGTGGTGTGGCTCGAGGCTTATTAACGGGAATGATTGTTACGATTGTAGCGATATTTTTTACCGATATTCAGGTGCATAATTTTTGGGTACTGATCTCAATTGTATTGCTGTCGTCTATCTTGTTTTCATTGGGCGGCTTTATTAATGCGTTGTATGCGAATAAGTTTGATGACGTATCAATCGTGCCCACGTTCTTACTAACACCGTTATCCTATTTAGGTGGTGTTTTTTTTAGTACCGATTTACTCCCTGAGGGTTGGCGTTTAGTGTCAGAATTTAATCCGATTCTGTATATGGTGAATGGCTTTCGTTATGGGATGTTAGGTGTAACAGATGTGAGTTTGGTGACATGCTATGGGATTTTACTCAGTGTGATTGCGGTATTAACCGCTTATAGTATGTGGTTGTTGAAACGCGGTAAGGGGATTCGCAGTTAATGAGTCAAGATGAAAAAGAGCTGCTTTTAGGTAAGCATACTGAATATGTTTTTGAATACGATAAATCACTGATTTTTCCAATTAGTCGCTCACAAAATCGAGAAAAATTATCGATGCCTTCAACGCGTGTGAACGGTGATTTACCGTTTTATGGGTTTGATGTGTGGACAGGTTATGAAGTGTCTTGGTTGAACCTAAAAGGCAAGCCACAAGTGGCGATCGTTGAATTTACGATTCCTGCTCAATCGTCACATATTGTGGAATCTAAGTCGTTTAAGTTGTACTTGAATAGTTTTAACCAAACTCGATTATCAAGCCAGGCAGAGTTAGAGCAGCGTTTGCAGCAAGATTTATCTGAGGGTTTTGGTGCGACAATTCAGGTTCGTATTTTTGATGTCATGAATTTTCCTATCTCAGGGCAAGATTTGGGGCATTGCATCGATGAGCTGGATATTGAGGTGAGTGATTATTCGCCTAATTCGCTGCTGTTGTCTTTAAATGAACATCAAGAGGTTCAAGAGACGCTGCATTCTCATTTGCTTAAATCAAACTGCCCAGTGACAGGTCAGCCAGATTGGGCGACTGTGATTATTTATTATGATGGTCCGCAGATTAATCGCGAGGCTCTGCTGCAATACATTATTAGCTATCGCAACCATGATGATTTTCATGAGCACTGTGTTGAGCAAATCTTTTGTGATGTATTAAGCAAGGGTGATTTTAAGCAACTTACCGTGACAGCGCGTTACACGCGTAGGGGAGGGCTAGACATTAATCCTACCCGCAGTTTGACACCCCTTGATTCAGCTAATGGTTTGGGTCGTTTAGCTCGCCAATAAAGTTATCAGTTTATCCTTCCTTGCCCTGCATCAATAATGCAGGGCATTTTTACGCTTCTTTACCGTTTAAGCATTATTAATTACTTCTGAGAAGTATTATCATTTAGCCATATGTTTATATCGGATATAAGTCATGTCGATACTCTTTGGCGACCTCAAGGTTGGAGACAATGCCGTCATCTCTAGCTTTAAAGCAGATCAAGTGGATAACAAACAGTGCCAGCGCTTAATGGTGCTTGGTTTAACACCTGGGACGCGCTTTCATGTTACGCGGGTTGCACCACTGGGCGACCCAATTGAGATAAGGTTGAGAGGCTTTAATTTAAGCTTGCGTCGTGATGAGGCACTTGGTCTTTGGGTGGATAAAGTATGAATAACAAACCGTTCACCATTGGTTTGGTTGGAAACCCTAATTGCGGTAAGACGACACTCTTTAATGCTTTGACGGGGACTCGTCAACGAGTCGGTAATTGGCCGGGGGTGACGGTCGAGCGTAAAAGTGGGCATTACCATCATGCACAATCCACTTATGAAGTGGTGGATTTACCCGGTACCTACAGTGTTATTGCGGATATAAACGGTGACTCCATTGATGAACAGATTGCGCAAAAATTTATCTTAGAGCAAGAAGCCGATTTAATCATCAATGTACTCGACGCTTCGAGTTTGGAGCGCGGCCTATATCTAACCTCTCAGCTTTATGATGCGAAGACGCCAATGATCATCGCCTTGAATATGGTTGATGTTGCACACAGTAAAGGCATGCATTTAGATCATCAGGCGTTGGCCGAAAAGTTAGGTTGTCCTGTTATTCCATTGGTGGCTTCACGCGGTGATGGGCTGGTCAGTTTGATGGACACTGTCGAAAGTCGTATTCAAAAAGCGCAGACGGTTGCCCGTCCTTTTATTTATTCGGGCAGCCTTGAATCTACTTTAAATGTTTTAAATGAAATCTTATTAAAGAAAGACTCTACGATATCACCATTACTACCGACTCTTTTACTAGAGCAAAATAGAATCCCACCGGATGTGGATTTAAACATTCCCGAAGCCGCGCACCTGCAATTAATTCAATCGCGTTACGATTGGGTCGACCAGGTGTGTACTGATGTTCTACAGAAAAATCATCAAACACGTAAAACACTCGGCGAATATATAGATGATATTGTACTTAACCGTGTATTGGCATTGCCCATTTTTTTAGGGGTGATGTATTTGCTTTTTTTATTCTCAATTAATGTGGGCAGTGCGTTTATTGATTTTTTTGATATGAGCGCTGCCGCTATTTTTGTCGAGACACCAAGATGGTTGTTGGCAGCTGTTGGCTCGCCTGAGTGGTTAACAACGTTTGTTGCGGATGGTGGTCGGTGGTGGTGTGCAGTTGGTGGCGAGCTTTATTCCTGTTATTGCAGCTTTGTTTTTAGCGTTGTCTTTTCTAGAAGACGTTGGTTACATGGCCCGTGCGGCGTTTATTATTGACCGAATGATGCGATCGTTAGGCTTGCCTGGTAAAGCATTTGTGCCGCTGATTGTGGGTTTTGGTTGTAATGTGCCTGCGGTCATGGCGGCACGCACTTTAAACAGAGAGGGGGATCGACTCGTTACCACCTTAATGGCTCCATTTATGTCCTGCGGTGCCAGACTAACCGTGTATGCTTTATTTGCCGCCGCGTTTTTTCCTGAAAATGGGCAGAATATTGTGTTTGCGCTGTACGTAATTGGTATTGCAGTTGCTGTTTTTACTGCATTTTTATTGCGTAAATTCATGCTGCCTGCACAAGCGAGTTCTTTTATTATGGAGCTCCCGCCTTATTTATTACCGACCTCTCGTAATTTATTTATGCATACTTGGCACCGCTTAAAAGGTTTTATTATGCGTGCAGGTAAGGCCATTGTTGCCGTAGTGATTGTATTAAATGTGCTTAATTCTGTTGGTACGGATGGCAGTTTTGGTAATGAGAACCAAGAGAATTCTGTGCTGTCAGAAGTGGGTAAAGCCATTACGCCCATCTTTACGCCCATGGGCATCGAAGAAAATAATTGGCCTGCAACGGTTGGTATATTTACTGGGTTGTTTGCAAAAGAAGTGGTGGTAGGAACGCTTGATGCGCTGTATTCAAAGTCGGCAAATAATAATGATGATGATTTTAATTTTATTGATGCTATCGCTGAGGCCTTAGCGACAATTCCGGTGAATTTGGTGGATGTATTCAGTAATTTAGCGGACCCGCTTGGTATCAATATGGGCGACTTAAGCGATACTCAGACGATTGCGGCAAGCCAAGAAGTGCATTTGACAACGATAGATGCGCTGCAGCTATTTTTTGTATCACCTTGGGCTGCATTTAGTTATTTGTTATTTATTTTGCTCTATATGCCATGTGTTGCGACTGTTGGCGCGATAGTAAAGGAGCATGGTAACTTCTGGGCGGGTTTTAGTATGTTGTGGTCTTTTAGCGTGGCATACGTATTGGCTGTGGGAGTTTATCAGCTGGTCACTTGGCAGCTTCACCCAACGTCATCAGCTTTGTGGTTGATTGGGTTGTCTATTTGGCAAGTCTTGTTGACGATCTGGCTATTGAGTACCGGAAAGAAGCAAGCAGGGAAAGAAAATTTAATTCCGATGATTGAAGTTAAATAGACCATGTTTGTCTAAAAAAAGCCCAAAGTATAAAAAATACTTTGAGCTTTTTTGTGTTTGATACAGTCAAACTTGGGCTACATTAAGCTGAACAGCCCAAGAGGGTGGTGGGTGCGTGCAATGGTAATCATAAGCAGAACACAGGCAATAGCGGCGGCTAAGTAACCGCTTTGAATGACTTGAGTGTTGCTCTTCATGGCTTTAATGCCAAAAACGATATAACCGACTAATACGATGAGTTTTACTGTAAGCCATGACTGTGCGATGGGGTACTGAGAGGTTGCGAACATTAATAGAACCCCAGTTAATAATAGAAACGAATCAATGGTGTAGGCACTAATCCTGACGGCGAGTTTATCTTGCCACTGCTTTTTTAGCAGCTTAGAGCCGCCGCGTAGCGCGAAATAGAAGATGCTGATGCTGACCAACAATAAATGCGTATGCTTTAAAGGTGCATATAAGGATTCCAGAGCCATATCGGGTCCTAAGTAATTAAATGGGGTTTGCGCTTGACAATTAGTCCATTCGAACATTAAATGATAATCATTATCGTTTGTATTCTAGTGGGCACATCATGAAAATTACGCAAAATATACAGGATGTCATGAGAGATTGGGAATCTTATACGCTCTTAGCGGATAATTTCTATCATCAGCAGGAGTATAAGCAAGCGAGCAAGGTGTTTTCAAAAAGTGTCGAGCTTATTGAGCCTTGGCTAGATAAAGATGAAAAAGAAGTCACTAAAGTCATGCACCTATTTGTTCTCTCTTGTCACAACACAGCTCATGCGCTGAATCAGTCAGGCAAGAATAAAGAAGCCGAGTATTATTATAGCCATGCCCATTTTAGGTTGTTGAGTTTAATTAGTCGGCCTAAGCGTTCTGCCCGTATCATGGAAAATGCATTATATGAGATTAAAACGACATTGAATCAATTGAGGTACTTTTTATTAGCCATGAATAAAGGCCAGCTAGCGGGTAATATTCAAGAGGAGAGTATTCGAGTATTGCGTAAAAGCTACGTCGACTATGTAGAAGATGTTTTTATGGTATAGGCAAAGGAAGCCTTTGCCTATGTGTTCATGCTGTAGTCGGTTGTTACTAGTAAGAAACCGATCCCATTTGAAATTGATCGCCTTCAAGTTTTACGTTGTATTGTAATTTTTGTTTTTTGGCTTCAACCAGTAGTTCGTCACTGCTTAATTGGCTGAGGCGTTGGGTAAGTAGAGCATGATGAATAAGGGAGATCTCACGTTCAGATAAATCTCTAGCTTCTTGAGCCCCGAAGATATGGTTGCGAATTAATTCTCTGCGCCATGCGGATACATCATTCTCAGAGACCATAATTTGCTGAACGATTGTACTGACCATCGGGTTAATATTTTGCATCGCTTATCCCCTAATTTGACCACGAGTTTTCAATGTAGAAGCTAAGTACTGCGCTCACCAGAGAAATGTGCTCTTCATAAGTTAACATTCTAAGCACACTGTTTTTAGGTTGTGTTGCTTATATGGTATTCAAAACTTTGTACCTAAGAACCAATTAACCGATAAATTACACCCAATACGCAAAAAATATATGAAAATCAATGAGATTAGCCTGGGTGACCTTGCGTTACATTAAGGTTTTTCGTTATATATGGGCCCCTTTTAGCGTGTTGCTATAAGGTAACAATAATAAAAAGCGAGCAAACAATGAGAACACTCTTAACTGTATTTTTAATGGCCATGTTCAGCATGGTATCGCAAGCAAAGGAAGTGGCTGGTGTGAACTTGCCTGATAGTTTAAGTGCGCAGGATCAGTCGCTGGCGTTAAATGGTGTCGGTATTCGTTCTAAGTTTTTCATGGATATTTATGCAGCGGGCTTGTACCTAACGCAGACTACGAAAGAAGCGAAATCGATTATCGAGCAAGATAAGCCGATGGCATTGAGGTTACATATTACATCTGGGTTATTAACATCAGAGAAAATGGAGTCCGCGACGCGCGAAGGTTTTGAGAAATCTACCGGTGGCCATACGGCGGCTATTCAGCCAACGATTGATGCGTTTATCGCAACGTTTCAAGATGGTATTGTAGAAAACGACGTTTTTGACTTCGTGTATGTGCCAAGCGTTGGTGTAAAGGTGTTTAAAAATGACACACTAAAAACCACGGTTGAAGGCTTAGAGTTTAAGCAGGCATTATTTGGTATCTGGTTGGCTGAGGATTCAGTCCAAGACGATTTAAAAGAAGGCTTGCTGGGTAGCCTTTAAGTTTTTAAAAGCCAATCACATGATTGGCTTTTTTAGTGCGGTCCATTTTAATAGTGTATCTTTAAGCAAGCCAAGTTTAATGGGTTTGCTTAAAAAGTCATTCATTCCTGCCTCATAGCATTCTTGTTTTTCGTTGTCAGTGGCACCTGCGGTCAGTGCTATGATTGGTATGTCTGCAATACTTGAATTTTTACGAATATTTCTAGTAGCTTGAAATCCATCTAAAATCGGCATTTGACAGTCCATTAATACAAGGCTGTAGGGCTTATTTAAAAGTGCATCAATCGCCTCTTTGCCGTTATTACAAATATCAAACTCATACCCTAAGCGTTTTAACATGGCAGAAATAACCATTTGGTTGGTTCGATTATCTTCTGCTACTAAGATATTTTTATCTGTACTGGCTAGTGGCGTAGGGTTAATAGCCGATGATGTTATGTTATCAGCGCTGCCATGTGCTAATACTATATTAAAAATAAAGGTAGAGCCTTCATTTAATTGACTCTCAACATGAATCTTACCACCCATTAGCTCGATTAGCCGCTTCGTGATTTGCAACCCAAGGCCTGTGCCGCCATATTTTCGCGTGGTTGATGAGTCAACTTGTGTAAAGGCTTCAAAAAGAGAGTTGAGTTTGTTTTCAGGGATGCCGATGCCCGTATCAATGATTCTAAATTCAAGTTGAATATTGCCGTTGCAATTTAGGCAGTGCACATCAATGTGAATGCCACCTTTACTGGTAAATTTTAAACTATTGCTTACAAGGTTTAATAAGATTTGCTTGATTCGTAAAGGGTCACCATTTAAAAACGAGGGAATATTAGGGTCAAGTTTAAAGGTGTAATTCAGTTTTTTTTCTTTTAGTTTAGCAACAAATATATTACCCAGTGATTCGCATATTTCATTTAATGAGAAGTCAGTGTGTTCTAGTTCGAGCTTGCCTGCTTCGATCTTAGAAAAGTCCAAAATGTCATTGATAATACTTAATAATGCTTCACCAGACTTTTCAATTGTGTTGACGTATTTAGATTGCTCTTCACTTAAGTTTGTCTGTGAGAGTATGTCAGCGATACCGATGATGCCATTAAGAGGTGTGCGTATTTCATGGCTCATGTGAGCTAAAAATTGAGACTTGGCTTCAGAAGCCGCAGCCGCTGTACGACTCTCTTGCTCTGCGAGCATAATCTGCTTTTGTAATTCAACAGCATGACGAATATCACGATATGAGCGTAGTGCATTAAGCAAGGCCATGCGTAACTTATGGGCGGTGATATCGGTTTTGCTTAGATAGTCATTAATATCGTAGTCTTGGAATACCGACTCTTCGGGGGCTGCGCCGGGCTGACCTGTGCGGATGAGTAAGCGAATTTCATTGTTACTGTAAACATTACGAATATGGTTTACCAGTTGTAGGCCCGCGTCGTCTGTTTCCATTACAACATCAACGAGTGCAACCGCAACGTTGTCATGATTGCCTAGATATTCAATAGCTTCTTTAGCGCTTAATGCACTGGCAAGGCGAATAGGGTGGCCGTCGAAATGAAATCCACGCAAAACCATTTTGGTTAATTGATGAACATACTCGTCATCGTCAACCACTAGAATTTCATAGTGATGATCGCTGCTGCGAAGTTCATTAGTTGGTTTTTTTGAACTGCTTTCGACTTCATCACCAAAAAGCAGGTCATCGCCTGGACTCATTAGATTCTCCCTAACCCAAATCCAAGGGCTTTAGCGTACAAGCCCAAGTAATATCAATAATGCTTAATAAGCTGAGCATTATACTGGTTTTTCGGTAGAATTTTGTCGGTTGATCCATAAATTTAAAATGTTATTTAGGTCTGCGAATTTAAAAGGCTTACCCATGAAGTCATCCATGTCGACATCGAAGCATGCTTGTTTATTGCTTTCACGGATATCAGCGGTTAAAGCAATTATGGGGGTTCTGGTACGGTTGTTTTGTTGTTCGTACTCGCGAATGTGTGTGGTGCACTCTAAGCCACTCATGCCGGGTAGCATGCAGTCCATGAACACACAGCTAAATGTACCCTGTGTGAATAGCTCTAATCCTTTTTCACCCGTATCGGCTCCAGACACCAAACAACCTAATTTGAGTAGTTGATGCTCAAGTACCATAAAGTTTACGGCGTTGTCTTCTACAACCAATATAGGGGTGTTATGAAAAGGGGGATCGTCAGTGTTGCTTACTGGGTCTTGGGTCATGAGTTAAGGGGTCCATGTTAGCCTACATACTAAAAGATAAGCGAATGTTGTCTTAAAATGACTAATCTAATCTGTATTAACTATGGCAAAAGATGGGGGGATTGCCAGTTGTGCGATGAAATATTTCAAGCCCATTACGGGCTTGAAATATTGGGCATGGACTAGTGCTTGGTTGGTTTTTTAGAGGTTTTTTCCTCTTTTTCTTCTTTCTCGTCTTCAGGGTGTTCTTCTTCTCGGCCAATATCGGCGATATCCCTAAGGCGCTCTAGAACACGATAATTAATAGACCCACGTGGGAATGTGCCTTTACGAGAGAGCTTGCCTGCTTTTTTGTCCATTAGTATTTCAATGGCTTGGTCAACAGACTCTATGCCGTAAATATGGAAATCACCCTGTTCTACCGCCTCAATGATCTCTTTCTTAAGAACAAGGTGTTTCACGTTAGAAGCAGGAATAAGCACACCTTGCTTCTTGTTGAGGCCTCTTGCTTTACAGATAGAGAAAAAGCCTTCAATTTTCTCATTAATGCCGCCAACTGCTTGCACTTCACCGTACTGGTTAATTGAACCGGTTACGGCCAAACTTTGATGGATTGGGATATAGCTTAATGCACTAATTAGCGCACAGGCTTCAGCGAGTGAGGCGCTGTCGCCATCGATGTAGCCATAGCTTTGTTCCATAGCAATTGACGCGCTAACTTCTAACGGGAATTCTTGAGCATAAGTATGACCAAGGTAGCCTGTTAAAATCATCACGCCTTTAGTGTGAATGTTTTGACCAAGGTTTGCTTCTCGCTCGATATCAACAATGCCACGGCCACCAGGGTAAACCGTTGCAGTAATTCGAGCCGGTGCGCCAAATGAACTATCGCCAATTGATAATACGGTTAGGCCGTTAATTTTACCGATGGCTTCACCATCGGTATCAATTAAAATAGTGCCATCGAGTATGTCATCTAATATTTCTTTTTGAATGCGACCGCTGCGTTGTTCTTTTGCGTCGAGGGCACGGCTTACATGTTCTGCGTCTATGCTTTCATCTTGAGCCAGTTTACGTACAAACTCTGCTTCGGCCAGTAATTCAAATAAATCACCTATGCGTGCACTCAAGTGTCTTTGATCTTCAGCTAAGCGTGCGCTTTGTTCGATTAAACGGATTACGCCTGCGCGGCTAATTGAAGCATACGACTTTTCAATGCAGCGGCTTTGCATTAATCGGGCGAATGATTCCATGTGGTCTGTTGTGCAAGGTAGATAGTCATCAAAGTCGACTAAAACACGAAACATATCATTAAAGTCGTCATCTAGATCTTGTAGTAAGTAATAGGTACTACGAGAGCCAATTAAGACAATTTTGACATCTAGCGGAATCCATTCTGGGATGAGTGTCGTTGTGCTGACAAGTCCCATTTCACTGTAAGGGCTTTCAATTTTTAATTGATTTGAAGACAGTGCTCGCTTGAGTGCTTCCCACACAAAGGGTTCGTGCAGTAATTTTTCTGCATCCACAATTAAAAAACCGCCATTAGCGCGATGTAACGCACCCGGGCAAATTTTACGGTAGTGCGTTACTAGAGCACCTTGATCGCTGGTGTATTCGATGCGACCAAATAGATTTGCGTAATTAGGGTGAGACTCATAGATAACGGGTGCGCCGGAATCTTCTTGGCGACTAACCAAAAGATTCGGCATGTAGGTTTCTTCTAGAAACATACGCTTAGCGCTGTCTTCTCTGCTTTCTAATATGCGGTCGTCAGTTAATTCGGCAATAACAGTACGGTGTAAGTTTTCTTTCACCTTGTTTAGGTATTCAAGGATGCTTTCAATATCTTGATACTTTTCAAGTAAAGGCTTAATTAATGGAATAACAGCTTCGTCAATGGTTTCTTGGTTGAGCTTTTTTAAGCCGTCAGTGCTTTCACGTTTCCATTGGGGTAGTGGTACTAATTCGTCGTTTAATTGGCCTTCGAGTTCGTGAATATTGTTATGAAATGCTTCACGGGTGGCTTCATCTAGTTGTGCAAATTCAGTTTCATCGAGGCTTTTACCTTCTTTCATGGGAGTGAAGCTAATGGAGGCGCTGTCACGGTACATGGCGATGTTGAGTTTAAGGGCAGACTGTTCAATGCGATCAATTACTTTGTCGTAGCGTAAGTTGAAATCACGATCTATTAAGCTCTTTTTTTGCTGATAAGTCGGGTGCTCAAATGCAGCAGGAAAGGTCGCTAATAAATTATCGATTAATTCATCTAGATCAGATTTGAATGCTTTACCGTGACCCGCTTGTAGCTCTAGTTTAAGTGGCTCGCGATTATTATCGAAATTGTTTACATAGACCCAGTCGCTTGGGCTGGCCATGCGCTTCGCTTCACTTTTCAAATATTCCGTAATGTAAGAGCTTCTTCCTGTGCCTGAGTCACCCATTACATAGACATTGTAGCCAGGGCGATTCATTGCAACGCCAAATTGAATAGCGGTGACGGCTCGGTCTTGTCCAAGAACACCGTTGTATGGCGTTAGCTCATGGCTTGATTCAAAAGAAAGACTGTTTTCAGGGATTTGGATGCTTAATTGATCGGGTGTCAAAGAAGGGTGTGTCGCTTTTGCCATTCAGGTCAGAACTCCATATATATATGCCCAAACCTTATGGTGTATTGCCCTTTCGAGCAAGTCATTCAGGGCGCTTTCATCGCATTTTTAGCCAACTACCGACAACTTTATGAAAATTGATCAAATTAGCTTCTAAAAATTTGACATTATTACTATGACAGGTCATATTTATTGGTATAAATCTATTGAGAGGAATAAGAATGGGCGTGCAAGTCGAAGATCGCACCACGATAGATATGTTTAAGGAAGTGCAGAAGGGTCGCCCTCGCTCAAATCCTTATCCAAGAGAAGTGCAAATCAGAATTAATAAGCGTGTGCAGAGAATGCGAGATAAGCATAAAGGCATGCGTCGAATGGAAGTTAAAATGCCCACTGAGCTTGTCGAAAAGCTCGATGAATATGCCAAGCAACAAGAATGTACACGTACTGAAGTGGTCGAACTGTGCATTATCGAATGGTTTGAAATGATGGGTGAAGAATTGCCATAGGGCTTTCTAATAGCAGCAGTGTCTCCTGCTCGCTCGCGCCACTAAAGCTGTGTTTTAGTGGCGTTTTTTTTTGCCGTCAAAAACGTGTGTTACTATCGAACCAAATTAAAATAAATGGCTACTCAATGTCAGAACTGCAGCTTAATTCATGATGGGCAAATCTTAAGTCTCCCTATTTATCAGCATCGCAATTCGTTATATGAAGAATTGCATACTCGCCCGTCACCTAAAATTGTCACCCCTTGTTATGTTACGCACTTAGCCATGTCACGTGGTGAAGGGGATATCGAGCAAGAATATAATTTAGTGGTCAGCCTCTGCCAGCGCTTTAGTGTTAATCCGCCAGCGCCGGGTGCATCTTGCTTCTATCAGGGGTTTGGAGGTTTTGAGTTTCGCTGGGAGCGCCACACCGAATTTTCAACGTACACGTTTATTCGTTCAATTGATGAGCAAAAAGCTAGTGAGTTTGCTCTGGCTTTTATACCGAAAGATTGGTTAAACCAATTGCCTGGTGAGTTGGTGGTTGCGTTGAATATCCGTGTGCAAGATGAAGAGATGGATGAAAGCCAGCAGGCTCATTTTTTTGAGGGGCAACGCCCCGTGGGCAGTTGTGTGGCAAATGGCAAAGCAAAAGCTTTAACAACGTTCCGTTTACACAGTGATGGCTTTGGACGATTTTTAGTGGTTAATCATGGCTTGAATGCTTATCAGTCGGGTCGTTTGGTTCAGCGAATTTTAGAGCTGGACACATATCGCCTCACAGCATTGATGGGTTTGCCGGTGGCTAGGGGTTTGAGTTCTGATGTGTCTTATATGGAATCTCAACTGGCTGAGATCAATCAAAAAATAGCTGAAATTCAGACCGAGCAAGATGAGCGAGCGCTGTTAAAGCGTCTTTCTTTAATTGCGGCAAAGGTTGAACAGTATAGAAGCGACACAAATTACCGCTTTGCGGCAACAAATGCCTATCATGCATTGGTTGGTAAGCGATTGGAGCAGGTATTTGAGCAACGTATTAGTGGCTTGCAAACTTTGCGAGAATTTTTAGAGCGTCGATTAACCCCAGGTATTCGAACATGTAACAGTGTGCGGGACCGCTTAGAGGACTTGAGTCGTCGCATTCACCGCACGACCAGTTTGTTGCGTACACGTGTTGAAATCAGTATTGAAAGTCAAAATCATAAGTTATTGGCGTCGATGGATCGCCGTTCAGGCTTGCAATTGAGACTTCAGCAAACAGTTGAAGGCTTATCTGTGGTGGCGATTAGTTATTATCTTTTAAGTTTGCTTGTTTACGGATTTGAAGGCATGGCGCAATGGGGGATTAAGTTAGATCCTAAAGTAGCGGCGGGGGCAGCTATGCCGATGGTATTGTTTGCGGTATATTTGAGCGTTAGACGGCACATTAAAAAGCTAGCAAAGAAGCCAAAGTCTAAAAAGTAAGGAATAAAAGGAATTTACACGGTACCTGTTAGTTAATTGGCATGGTTATCGCTTAATTGTGGCTGGAATCACCTAAAGGACAGCTTTATGACACCGTCAATTGATCCTAGCGCTCATAAAAACAGTAATCGGCACAACGATGGCATGCCTGACTGGCAAGCTATTGCCTGTGTCAAATCTACATCACAGCAATGTGCCAATATCCTGCAGTCGAGCATTCTCTTTTTGCGTCGCTTTATTTGTCATGAATCATTATATGGCGATAGCGAAGGGGCAAAAGAACTGCTTAAAGTTCAAGATTTACTGGGTTCTTTGGAGTCGTTTTCTGAGGAGGCTTTTAATCAACAATTAAGAGACAGCTACGAATACGTTTGCTGCTACCTTGAATTGTTGCATGAAACTCAGGCGCCATTGGATTTGTGTTTAGAATTTGAACGATTAATTCATATCCTCGAAGCTATTCAATGTATGCAGCAGCAATCAACATTGGGTATTGTTGGCTCTTTAGCGCAATTAAAAACCCACCTTAAACCTCATAATTGAGCTTAAATGCTACTTGTGCACCATTGTGTAACAGATTGTTCGACTCTGCCTCTTGCAAGTTGCGCAGCATACTTTTATAAAGGCCAGCTACCTTAGTTAGTAAGTTGTCTTGATTTGTATGTTGCGCTTAGCTCAGTTTTACCAAAATTCTATTTTAAAGTACCCAAAAGCCGCCTTAGTTGCCATGGGGCTGGTTATATTACTTATAGCTCAAGGGGCATCTAACTTTGAGTTAGATGCCTCAGCAGAGTCGCTGGTGTTAGAGAATGATCAAGATTTAGTCAACTATCGAACGGTTTCTGAGCGGTTTGGTAGCAGCGAATTTTTAATTGTGACGTACACCCCGCCTTGGCCTTTATTCTCCGATTCGTCACTTAGTCTTTTAAAGCAAATGCGTGATGACTTGAAAGTATTACCCCGCGTTGCTTCGATTTACTCTTTATTAGATGTGCCGTTGCTCGAAAATCCACCTGTGCCCGTCGCCGAGTTAGTGGGCAACATTAAAAGCTTAGAACACCCAGATGTTGATATTGAGGCCGCTAAGCAAGAGCTGGCAACCAGCCCACTTTATAACAATATGCTGCTTAACCTTGAGCATAATACGACGGCGATTCAAATTAACCGTCCTTTTGACGCTCGTCATCGTGAATTAACAAAAACCCGCGAGGCTTTGTGGAATAAAAAAGCGATTGCTCATTTGTCAGAGCAGGAAATCGCTAAGCTTTCTGAGCTTGATCAGCAGATCAAAGAGTTAAATGCGCAAAACGCTAAGACCCTTCATGAAGACATTATTAAAATTCGTGAAGTGCTCAAGCCGTATCAATCTCAAGCCGAAGTGTATCTGGGTGGTGTGCCCATGATCGCAGACGACATGATCACCTATGTTGAGAGTGACATGTATACTTTTGGCTTGGGTGTGTTTGTGTTTTTAGTCATTACCTTGCTGTTTATTTTTCGCCGAGTGCGCTGGGTTGTTATTGCCCTAGGCTGTTGCACTCTTACTGTAGCGGTGATGGTCGGCTTATTAGGATTGTTTAATTGGCGTGTGACGGTTATTTCAAGCAACTTTGTTAGCTTGTTACTCATTATGACCATGTCCATGTGTATACATTTGATTGTGCGATATCGAGAGGCTCATGCTGCGCGCCCCGATGCATCACAATATGATTTGGTCAAAGAAACCATCGGGCATATGTTTAAGCCGTGTTTCTATATGGCTTTAACGACCATGGTTGCCTTTAATTCGCTTATTTTCAGCGGTATTCGCCCGGTTATTGATTTTGGTTGGATGATGGCAACCGGTGTCTTTGTTGCCTTGTGTATTGTGTTTATTTTGTTTCCTGTGTTTGCGTTGTTGGCGGGTAAGGGGACTGAGTCTGCCAGTGCAAAAGATCACAGCCCGATTACCGATTTGTTCTTATGGATCACGCTTAAACACGGTGGCAAGTTGCTGTCTATTAGTGTGGTTTTGACTGTTTTAGTTGTTGCAGGTTTGGCACAGCTAAAGGTTGAAAATAGTTTTATTAGTTATTTTAAGGAATCCACTGAGATCCATCAGGGGATGAACGTAATTGATCAGCGCTTGGGTGGCACAACGCCGCTTGAGGTGATACTTAACTTTCCGGTTGTTAGCCAAGAATGGGAAAGCGAAGAGAATGATGATTTCTTTTTTGATGAAGTTGAAAAGGAAGATCCGACTAAATACTGGTTTACCACCGAAAAAGTAGAGCGCATTAAAAACGTTCATGCGTACTTAGAAGCGCAACCTGAAATAGGCAAGGTGATTTCTCTTGCCACAATGGTTGAAGTGGCGGAAAAAATTAATGGTACTGAGCTAGGCAGTTTTGAGTTAGCGTTGCTTTATAGTGCGATTCCAGATGAATTTAAAGCCATTGTATTAGACCCTTATGTTTCACCCGAAAATGGTCAGGCAAGAATTAGTTTACGAATTTATGATAGTCAGCCTGATTTGAAGCGTGCGCAATTGTTAGAACGCATTGAGCGAGATCTTCAAAACGAGTTTGGCTTAAAGCAAGACGAATTCATGCTTGCCGGTATGATGGTCTTGTATAACAACATGCTACAAAGTTTATTTACGTCTCAGATATTAACGTTAGGCGCTGTTTTTATCGGCATTATGTTGATGTTTATGCTGTTGTTCCGCTCTTGGAAGATGGCGCTTATTGCTATTGTCCCTAACTTACTTAGTGCAGGCGTGGTGTTGTCGGTTATGGGCTGGGCAGGTATACCGTTAGATATGATGACGATTACAATTGCAGCCATCACTATTGGTATTGCGGTTGATGATACCATTCACTATATCCACCGCTTTACAGAAGAGTTTCATGAAGTGGGTCAATATGAGCAGGCCGTTAGAAATTGCCATGGTTCAATCGGTAAAGCGGTTTACTACACATCTTTAACGGTTGTTGTGGGCTTTTCGATTCTGGCGCTGTCGAACTTTATACCAACGATTTACTTTGGCTTGTTAACGGGCTTGGCCATGTTAATAGCGCTAGTATTGGTACTAACGCTATTGCCACGGATGCTAATTGTATTTAAGCCTTTTGGCGATGAATCCAAGCCTTAACTTCTTTCTCTAGTAGAGTAAGGGGCAAAGGCCCAAGGCTTAAAATAAACGCATGATAGGCTGGTAGATCANAACTTCCAGCCTAATTCTTTTTCAGCCAATGTTTTTAATTCTAAAAACTTCAATTGACCAACCTTGTAAGCAGTTGCCTGCCCAGGCATAACTAAGTAGCGTTTAATCGCATTGAGCGAGTCTTCTTTAGAGAATGGCGTGTTCGCTAGGCGAAACGTTAATGCTTTTTCTATATCCCAGCCGTAGTAATGCAACCCAGTATCAATGACCAATCGATTGGCACGCCATAGTTCCATGAGCAAGCGGCCGTATTCGTTCCAAGGGTCTTGGTATGCGCCTAGTTCTTTTGCAAGTGTTTCGGCGTAAAGTCCCCAGCCTTCGCTGTATGCGGTGAAATGTATGTGGCGACGAAACTCAGGTATTTCTGTGCTTTGTTGTGCGTAAATAGTTTGTAAGTGATGACCTGGGATTGTTTCATGATAGGCCAGTGCCTCAAATTGAAAGGCAGGCATTTCGTTTAGTTTTGAGCCGTTCATATAATAGCGCCCAGGACGTTTGCCATCATCACTAGGGCTTTGATAAAAGGCAACCGGCGCGCTTTGCTCGCGGTAAGCTTCAACCTCTAATACTTCCATGGGAATATTAGGGATGTCTTTAAACGCACGGCTAAGCTGGCGGTTCATATTTTTGATGTAAGCTTTGCTTTTATCAAGTGCTTGTTTGTTGGTTTCAAAGTAGAGGCTTTTTTCTGTGCGAGTGAACTCAAATAACGCGGCTAAGCTAGGTTGCTTCAGCTGCGGTAATAACTGGGTGATAGCCGCTTTAATACGGGCAATCTCATCTAAACCTAATTGGTGTATTTGCTCGGCCGTTAGCTTGGTGGTTGTGATGGCTTCTAGGCGTAAGTTGTAATACTCCTTGCCTTGTTCAAATTGGTGCAACCCTGTGTTTAGGCTTGTTTGTGCGCGTTCTCGTTTTAGATGGTTAATGAGTTTGCTATAAGCGGGTACGTAACGCTTTTTAAGGGCTCGCTTTAGTTGGTCTTTTAATACCTTTGCGCTTGAATCATATAAATCTAAGGGCTCTATTTTCTGTAAAAAATCACTCCAAATGATGTTATGTATTTTACTGCGATCAATTGGGTGGCCTGCGATGAGGCTTTCGCTGGTTTTAATGACTGAATCATAAACAAAGCTTGGTGGTCGAATGCCTTTTGCTTCGCGCATCTCTAGCTGTTTGATCAGCTGTTGTATGAGTTTACTCGTGCCATTAACTCGGTCGATATAATGGCGAGCATCCTCAATGGTATCCACTTGGTGAATGTTAATTAAAAAATTAGGGATCTCACTATGCAGGCCGTACATTTGATTTACAGGAAAGCTTAGTAAACGAAATTCGTAATGCTTAATATCTTGCTCAATTTGATCTTGTAGCAATGCAAGGCTTAGAGCCGTTTGGCGCTCCAATGCACGAAGGTTGATGTTACTAATACGAACTAGGAATTCTTTTTCTTGGTTAAGTTGCTCTAGCTCATAATCATCGGAAATATCATCCCATTTTCCATAATTAGTTTTGAGTCCACGATAGGCTTGCAGCATTGGGCTGCTGGATATTTGCCAGTGGCTATATTCTTCAATAAGCGTGTCAGCGAGTTGCTGCTGACTTTGTTTAAATGCTTCTGTTAGTGTTGGCTCGTTGATCGATTGTGGCTGAGTATTGAGCTGACAGGCAGATACAGCCAACACGGCTGTCAAAAGAAGACTGGTTTTTAGTGGGTATTGAAATAACATTATTTAAGTTGTCCGGCTTGTCTTGCCTGTAAGTAGGCATCTTGAAAACAGTGTAAAAATTGTATCAGTTCTAGACCGCAATTCCTTTGATTCTGTTCAATTAACCAATAAGCTAAGCTTTCGAGTGTGCTCAAGCCTTGTTGATTACGTCTTAGTCGATATTGGCTCTCTTGTGTTTTGACACTCACGCGAGGCAGTTGTGCCAGCCATGGGCTTTGTCTCATTATCTTGTGGGACTCTTGCCACGTGGCATCTAAAATTAAATATCCTTTAATTGTATTGTGATCTTGTAAGGCAGGCTTTTGCGTATCATCAATAGTCTGGTTGTGATCGTCAGGGTAGAGTAAAGCGTAATCTTTAAATTGCGCGTTTAATTGAGCGTTTTTTAATCGGTGCCAGCTGGTGCTGTGAATGTCGGTCGCAATTTTCAACAGGCGGCCGGTATTACTGCGTTTTGAGTACTCTCTAGGGTGATATAGTAATGTACAGGGTTTTGTCAGTGACACTTTAGGCGCATACTGGCAAACGCAAGATGCCGTTGGTAGGGTGCAGTGAATACAATAGATAAATGACACTTTCACAATCAGCCGGTTCAGTTTAAGTTAAACAATGAAATACACAGTGCAAGGTAGCCCAATGGTAACAAAATTTGTTCAGTTTTTATTCTTAATCCTTGTGATTCAGTCCTCTTGGGCTGTTGATCCTATTATTGGTAGCGAACAAAAGAGCTATGGTACAACGCAAGATAAAGACCATCGTTTAATCTTAGGCGCGATTCAGCGCATTAGTGGGGCAATGAAACCTGAGGCTGAAGTGCGCTTATCCGGCAAAATAACCCATTGGTTATGGCAGCTGCCTGAAGGTCACACAAGCCAAGAGATATTCGATGTTTTAAAAGATCAACTAACCCCTAAAACCACAACGTTATTTGAATGCCAGGGCAGAAGCTGTGGCCTGAGTAATGACTTCGCAAACCAAGTATTTGAGCAATCTATTTTATATGGTCGTGATAGTGACCAACTTTATTGGATTGGTTTGTCGGATGAGAAACGCCCTACCGTTTGGATTGTGTATGCATCCGCTAGAAGCGCTAAGCGTGTATATGCCTATGTTGAGCGAATCGTATTGGATAAAGACCAAGTAGAAAAACTAGATGGCTTTGTGCAAAAGGGTCAAGCACAGGTTTTATTTGATCAAGGTTATATTGTGTTCAATCAATTGGGCGATAACGTGCGCTTAAGAGATTCGCAAGTGAGCTGGTTAAAAGCGTTATTAATCGACAACCCGAACAAACGCTTTGCATTGGTAGTGCATCGTTATGGTCGTATGGAGAATCAGGCATTAATTGAGCGAACTCAAGGCGAGGCTGATGGTCTATTGGATCAAGTAGCCAAAGCAGGCGGTTTTATTAAAAACCTGTATGCCCATGGTGCAGGGGCGGTTATGCCCCGTGAATTATTATTAGATAGAATTGAGTTGGTAGAGTTGAAAAAATAATGAAATCTATTTCTCTTGTTTTAGGCAGCGGTGGTGCTCGCGGTTATGCACACATTGGTGTGATACGCGCGTTACTTGAAAAAGATTATGATATTAAAAGTATTGCGGGGTGCTCTATGGGCGCCGTTGTCGGAGGTTTTTACGCAGCCGGAAAGCTTGATGAGTTTGAAGCTTGGGCCCGATCGCTAAGCTATCTTGATGTGCTTAAACTAGTGGACATAAGCTTACTGAGTAATGGGGCCATCCGAGGCGACAAGCTGTTTAATCTTTTAGCTGAGATGTTAGAAGATATTCAGATAGAAGATTTAAATATCCCTTTTACAGCGGTTGCAACGGACTTAATTAAGCAAAAAGAAATTTGGTTCTCTGCGGGCAGTCTTGAAGAAGCGATTAGAGCGTCAAGTGCGATACCTTCATTGTTAATGCCGGTTATAAAAGGCAATCGGCTTTTAGTCGATGGTGCTGTACTAAATCCTTTGCCTATTACACCTGTGGTTGGCGATCATGCTGAGTCGATTATTGCCGTGGACTTAAGCGCTGAAGTCCCGATGCCGGGCGGTAAAAGCATAGAAGAAGATGAAGAGCGAAAAGCCGCTTATGCATTAGATAAATTGAATTGGTTTGGGCAAATGAAGCTAAAAACCTTACAGTTTTTTGAGCGCGATGAAGAAGACGAAACCGCAAAAGCACTGACAGCCAACCTCGGTAAGTTAGGGGTTGTATATCAGATGTTTGATACCATGCAGGCATCATTAACTCATTATAAGATTGCGGGTTATCGTCCTGATCTTTTGATTCGTATGCCCAAAGACTCGATTCGATTCCATGAGTTTTATCGCGCAGAAGAGCAGATCCAATTAGGTTATGACATTACGTGTCGTGCGCTTGAAGGGTTTGAGCGTGGCGAGTCTAATACTTATGGTCAGCTTTAAGTTAAACTGCGACAAATTTTCAAGAGATGTCCTGTGAAAAATATTTATGAGCAGGCAGTAGAGCAACTGCCAAGTATTATTGACTGGGTGCGTTTTGCGTCCAGTGAATTTGAGCGCCAAGGCGTGTATTACGGTCACGGTACTGATAATCCTTGGGACGAAGCGTTGCTGCTGGTAACAGCTAGCTTGCAGATGCCTTTTGAAATCAGCCCTCAGCAAGCGCAATGCCGTTTGATTAACGCCGAGCGCGAGCAGCTAGCTGAACTTATTCAGCGCCGTATTGATGAGCGCATTCCAGTGGCCTATTTAATTAATGAGGCTTGGTTCTGCGGTTTGCCGTTTTATGTGGATGAGCGCGTATTAGTGCCACGCTCACCACTGGCTGAAATGATTCAAAACGGCGTAAGCCCATGGATGGACGGAAAAGAGCCTAATCGCGTATTGGATTTATGCTGTGGCAGTGGCTGTATCGGTATTGCTGCATTGCAAGCTTTCCCTGATGCCCAGCTTGATTTAGCGGATTTAAGTCGTGATGCGTTGGACGTGGCAGAGATTAATATCGAGCGTCATCAGCTGTTTGATCAAGTGGCCGCCATTGAGTCTGATTTGTTTTCAAACCTGCAACCCGGCTATGACCTGATTCTATCGAACCCCCCATATGTGGACGCGGAAGACTTAGCCGATATGCCAGCTGAATATCAGCACGAACCAGCAATGGGCTTAGGCAGTGGCAATGATGGCTTGGATATTACTCGTCAAATTCTCGCCAATGCTTGTGATTATTTGAGTCCAGAAGGGGTTTTGGTGGTTGAGGTGGGCAATTCCTGGATTCACCTAGAAGCCGAATTCCCTGAGGTGCCGTTTACATGGGTAGAGTTTGAGCACGGTGGCGATGGGGTGTTTGTATTCACCCGCGAACAACTGGCCGCGCATCAGCATCACTTCCGTGTATAATGTGTCGAATTTTTAGTTGATAAGCAGTTTACTTATGTCTGGTAATTCATTTGGTAAATTATTCACCGTCACCACTTTCGGCGAGAGCCATGGCGTGGCGTTAGGCTGTATTCTAGATGGCTGCCCTCCGGGCATTGAGATTACAGAAGAAGAAATTCAAGTAGAGCTAGACCTGCGCAAACCGGGTACGTCTAAGTTCACCACTCAGCGCCGCGAGCCTGATCAAGTTAAGATCATGTCGGGTATTTTCGAGGGTAAAACCACGGGTACGCCCATTGGTATGATCATCGAAAATACCGATCAGCGTTCAAAAGATTATGGCGATATCTCACAGAAATTTCGCCCAGCCCATGCTGATTATGGTTATACGCAAAAATATGGCTTCCGTGATTACCGTGGTGGTGGCCGTTCAAGTGCTCGTGAAACCGCCATGCGTGTGGCAGCGGGTGCCATTGCTAAGAAATTTCTAGCCGCTAAAGGCATTGAAGTACGTGGTTACTTGTCACAACTTGGCCCAGTGAAAGCTGAAAAGTTTGATTGGGCGCAAGTGCGTCAAAATCCATTTTTCTGTCCAGATGTTGATAAGGTGCCAGAAATGGAAGCTTACATGAATGCCCTGCGTAAAGAAGGGGATTCAATCGGTGCAAAAATCACTGTTGTGGCCACTGGCGTTAAACCCGGTTTAGGTGAGCCCGTTTTTGATCGTTTAGATGCGGATCTTGCTCATGCACTTATGAGCATTAATGCGGTTAAGGGTGTTGAAGTGGGTGATGGTTTTGATGTCGTGGAGCAAAAAGGCTCGGAGCATCGTGATGAAATGACACCGGAGGGTTATCTTTCGAATCATTCTGGCGGTGTGTTGGGCGGTATTAGTTCTGGCCAAGACATTATTGCGCACATTGCACTTAAACCAACGTCAAGTATTACCGTGCCGGGTAAAACCATTGATATAAATGGTGAGCAAACTGAACTGATCACCAAAGGTCGCCATGATCCGTGTGTGGGGATTCGTGCAACACCTATTGCCGAAGCGATGATGGCCATTGTGCTGGCGGATCATTATTTGCGTCACCGCGGTCAAAATGCGGATGTGGTTTGTACAACGCCAGTGATTCCGTCACAAGCGTAATTGATTGAGCTAAAATTGTGGGAGGGCACTTGTGCGCGAAAGGCCTTTTATGCCTTTAATCGCGCGCAAGCGCCCTCCCACAGTTGTTTTAAGAGAGTTAATTATGTTTCGTAGTCATTATCGTTTTAATTCTTTTGTATTGATCCATGCCTGTTAGTAGCTCAGTGCCTTATTGGCGACTCTCCTCATTTTATTTTTTCTACTTTGCCTTGTTAGGCTGCATTTCTCCCTATTGGGGTTTGTTTCTCGATGATAAAGGTTTCAGCGCTCAAGAAATTGGCGAGTTGATGGCGTTATTTGGATTGGTGCGTATTCTTGCGCCGAATGTCTGGGGCGCGCTTGGCGACTACACAGGCAAGCGCATGCCGCTATTGCGTATTGGTTGTGCCATTTGCTTTTGTGTGTTTTTAAATGTTTTTTGGGTGGAGTCTTTTCTTTGGATAGCGCTCATTATGATTGGCTATGGCTTCTTTTGGGCTGCGGTGCTGCCACAGTTTGAAGTGGTTACTTTAAATTATTTACAAGATCAAACGGATCAGTATTCTAAGATTCGCACTTGGGGTTCTATCGGCTTTATTGTGTTTGTGGCGTTACTGGGTTGGGCATTTGATTATATTAGCGTCAGTTATCTTCCGGTGTTTATGTTGGTATTGCTGGCCGCCATATTTTTTAGTAGCACTTTTGTTAAGGGCAAAGAAATTACCCACGAGCACGAAAGCACCGATGGTTTCTTATCGTTAGTGCTTAAGCCTACTGTCATCGCATTTCTGTTAGCCGCATTTTTAAATCAAGTGAGCCACGGTGCTTATTACACCTTTTTCAGTTTGTACCTAGAGCAATTTGGTTACAGCAAAAGCATGACTGGTTTTTTGTGGGCACTAGGTGTGATTGCAGAAGTGGGTATATTCTTAATTGCCCATAAAATCTTTGCAAAAATAGATCACAAAACAGTATTGGTAGTGAGTTTATTATTAGGTAGCTTACGCTGGGTTGTGACAGCTCACTATGTTGAGACCTTATGGCTGCTCGCCATCATGCAATTACTGCATGCCGTAACGTTTGGTGCTATGCACGCCGTGGCGATGCATTACATTCATTTATATTTTAAAGGCAAACACCAAGGGCAAGGCCAAGCCTTGTTTTCAAGTTTAACGTATGGGGCAGGCGGCGCACTGGGCGCCTATATATCTGGCCTTGTTTGGATGCAAGACATGGGTGTTACTATGTTTGAGTGGGCAGGGTACAGCGCTTTGCTTGGGGCGTTTGTTGCTTGGGCGTGGGTGAGTAAAGAAAATAAAACCCAATAATTTGTAAGAGGGTGCCCAGCGCCCGACCAAAGTTAGATAACGTTACCTTTTTTGATATAACGAGCTCGCTTTAAAGATCACCTGACACTCATGTATTATGAAGTCCCTCACACACGGTGCACTGTTAATTAATGCGGTCATTATTATTAGTTAAACCCATTAAATAAAAGTTATTATGTCTTTCGCAGCATTGGTATTTTTAGCCCAGCTTCAGATGACGTGATCAATAAGCCTAGCCTTTTAAATTGTGTTTCTTTTTTCTTAGCACTCATTACCCACCAGATAGAATCTCTTTTATAGGAGGGGGCTAAATTAGTAAAAAATATCCAAGCTGGTTGGTTTGCTTTGATCTGCTCTTCATACTCTTTGGCAAGTGGTATATTCCTTTTCTCAGAAGAATAGCCTTGCGCATCCGTTCGATTGTTAAAAACGTGCATGCCTTCTGGTTTCATCTTACCAAATTGTATCAGTGTTTTTACTTTCTTTATGTTTACAGCGCTCCATACACTGTTTATTTTGCGTGGAGTAAAGCGAATCTTATAGCTCTCTTGATCAATTGTTTGCCTTATGCCGTCAATCCACCCAAAGCGAAGAGCGGTATCGACTGATGCAGACCATGTGATGGTTTCACGTTCAGTGCCTTTTTTGTAATAGCCGAGCCAAAGTTCACTTGTGTTAGCATGATGTGCTTCTAACCAATCGCTAAGCACTTCTTGGTTTATGAAAAAAATGACATCCGCCATCTTCTAATCTCCTTTGTTAGTGGCACTCTTTACATTACAGCGCATTTTTCTGTAATGGGTTTGTGTTGTTACCGTATGCTCGTTTACCCTCCGGTTTGTCCGAAGGGGTTGCGTTGTGCCTTACAAGCGCGCTTGGTTTTATGCGTTATTCTGCTTTTTTAACCATTTTAAAATGACTTGGTTTGTTTCTTTTGGTTTTTCTTGCTGGATCCAATGGCCACAATCTAAATTGACCACCTCTACGTTAGGTACGAATTCTGTTAGGTTTTGAGATTCGGGGATGGCATCGTGATCGCCATAGATCATAAGTGTAGGGTGTTGAATGATGGGATTCACGTGCGCTAATAAATGCCAGTTGCGGTCAATATTTCTATACCAATTAATGCTGCCAGTGAATCCTGATGATTTGAAGGAGGATACAAAAACAGCGAGTTCTTCGGCACTCATTATAGGCTCACCGAGTGGCGTTTCTGCTTTGGCGAGTTTGATCATCATCATGCCAGGTTCAGGTAACGCAGTTGGGATGTTCTTGCGGAACATGTTGTGAAGGAACTGTGCGGTATTTTCATTTAGCACGGCATCTGCAACGCCGGGCTGTCGATTGAAGTGAACAAAATAATAGTCGTCGCCAAGAAACTCTTCCATGAACTCGATCCACGGTTTTGCTGTGCGAACTTGGTAGGGCAGAGCTAAATTTATGATTTTATTTACCCGCTTCGGGTGCAATAAGGCCAGTCCCCAAACGACATTGGCACCCCAGTCATGGCCGACAAAGGTGGCATCTTCGTATCCGTAGTGATCGAGAAGTGCGATGAGGTCCCCTGATAATTGTTCGATATCATAAGCAGTTACTTCTGGCGGGCACGATGAATTGCCATATCCCCGCTGGTTTGGAGCGATGACATGATAGCCTGCGGCTGCAAGGGCCGGTATTTGGTGGCGCCAAGAAAAAGCATGTTCTGGCCAGCCATGACAAAGCACAATAGGGTTGCCTACATTTTGTTGGCCTGCTTCGAAGACCTCGAGTGTTACCCCATTGACTGAAATAAGGGTGGGCTTGGGGAAATCGATTGTATTTAGCATTGTTTTTCTCTTTTAACTATTTGAGGTGATCAGGCTGTGCCTTCTGTTTTAGATGGCATTCCTTCCTGTCTTGGGAATTTGCGAATGTGTGTGACCATTTCGAAATCTCCTTGCTGACATGGACAGATAATGTATATAACCTAATGGTGCCAAATACTGTCACCATTGAATGGTAACCTGACAAAATGAATGTTCGTCTACGACAAGAATCCATCGTGCGAAGCCTGCGCCGCAGCGGTACATCGACAGTTGCAGACTTGGCGGCGGAGGTCGGTGCATCGAGGCGTACCGTGTTGCGTGATATTAGCGCGCTGCGTGATGAGGGCTTTGTTATTTACTCTGAACCTGGGCGTGGAGGGGGGTTACAGCTTGATCCGCAATCTGTTCAGACAACTGCGCGACTTTCGGTTGCGGAGGTTTTTGCGCTTCTCATTAGTGTTGCTTCGATGCGCGCAGCCGGAAACCTGCCGTTTTCGGGGCTGGCAGATGCTGGACTGGCCAAAATTGAAAAAGCATTACCATCAGATAAGGTACGCGATCTGCGTCGTTTTCTGGATTGCTTGTATGTCGGGAGACTTGCACCGCAGGTAGATATATCCGATATGGGCGCAATGGACCCCGCGCTGCTGCCCGCTTTTGAGGTGGCTTTTTTGCAAAGATTACATTTGCGCTTTGCGTACCGAGATGCAAAAGGGGTGGTAACTAGCCGAGATGTTGAGCCGCAAGCCATGCTGATTTTACCGCCATTATGGTATTTGGTGGCTTGGGACCCAGCGCGTAAAGATTTTCGTCATTTTAGGATGGATCGGATTAGTCAGCCTGAATACGTTGAAGGCATCACATTTCGTCGGCGACATGTGCCGTTTGAGGATAATGTCTCTCCAATTCGAAAATTACCCCGCTGACTTTTGATTACAGAAAATAAAAATTTAAATTGTATCGCCGCTGTACTTTAAGTTAGGTGAAGCATGTATGAATGACGAGATAAATCATCTTAAATAGTGACTGATTTCACATAGTAAATAGTGTGACGGTTGAAATTGAGTCCGTTATATTAAATAATAGTTACTGTGGTTTTTTATTTATATTATTGCGTAAAAAATATTTTTGTGACTCAGTTTTATTTTTAAAAACAAGCCGCGAGACAGTAAATCTTTCAAGTACATAATGAATTCCTCTCTTCCGATAATAAGACATCTTTAAATAACTTAACAGTCTATCAGTGCCATAGATCTTTCCTACACTTGGGTCTGGCAATCATTGGATTGTCAGTCATGTATTTACAATGGGAGGCAAAATGAAAAACGTAAGTAAAAGAATTATGACAGGCATGCCAATACTGGCTTTTGTTTTCACACAGCAAGGAGTGAATCATGAATATTCAAAGTAAGCTGTTGTCTGCGCTCAGTATTGTCATTATGAGCTTATTCGTCAGTGGTCATGCGATGGCGGCAATCATCGTCGTGCCAATGGGACACCCTGATGCAAGTCCAACGGCATCGGCTTGCCATGTGGGTGGTACAGTCGGAAATGGCGGGACATATGGGGACCTAACCCCTTTCAATGGGAGTTCATGTACTGACCCAAATGGCTGTTGTGTGATTGAAGGCGATCAAGCGCCGCCCATTACAATTATTACATCAGTGAGCTCAGGTTATGTGTCTGAATATACACGTGCTTTTGAGGAAAGTGGTTCGACGCCACAAGAAGATAACTGGCAGTATGGTGATGAAGATGGGTTGTGGTGCAATGTGAAAGATCACGTTAAGTTCTGCCAAAGTGAAGCGCCACCTTGTGGCGGTTAATAATGGATGTGTGCATCCGGATGAAATAGGTCTTAAATAATATTGTGACTTTTTCATTCTCATTTTATTGCAGTAATCGTTTTACGTAGGCACTCAATGCAATGTCATATTAGGCTGTAATTAGCTTGCCTAAATTTAGGTAATAATAAGGTGATTGTAATGAGTGTCTCGTTAATATTGTGATGTGTTATATAGGTGATTATAAATAGGTCATAATTTTCAAGGCATAGATAGCCTACCTCATTTATGTGTCTAAATTAGCGGTCGCTTAAAAATAGATTATTTTCAAGATAATATTATTTACTTTGTTGTATTTCCTGCCAAGAAAAAGGCTTTTTCGCTGTGTATATCTTTATTTTAAACTGTCTTGTTGTGGCGGTATCTGTGTTAGTGCTCTATGAGTTTTTCTACCAAATGAGTGTTTGTTTGGTCAAAATAAACGTACTGCATTACTTTAGAATTGTAGTGGGTGAATTTGATGCGCTGATTGCCTATGCAATTTAAATATGGATTTTTGCTATTGCTTATTATTTTATGAATAAATCGGAGGGATGGGGTTATCTTAGTGGTGAGTTCAATGGCAGTTTAATGGATTGCGCTTGCTTTTCTTTTGCCGTCTATACCACGCTGGGGTTTGGTGATATTCACCCTAGCGGCCATTGAGGTATCTAACCGGTATTGAATCACTAACAGGCTTGGTGCTTATAACATGGACGGCGTCGTTTCTTTATTATGAGATACAGCGTCATTGGCAGGTAGGCGTGGGTGATGAAACGACTATTAAATAACGCGTTTTGCCCTTTTTTGTGTCTTAGTTGTAAAGCTATTATTTAGCCTTTCTATATCTGCGTTTTTATTAGTCCGTTCTCAAGCTTAATCTTTGGCGTATATTGCGCACTTTACGTGGTAAGTAAATGGCGATTTGATCAATAAATATTTATTTAGTGTGTTTGTCTATATGGGGCTACTCTAAACATACGGTTTTGGAATAACTACAATGTTTATGTTCCTTTAATCGGTAAGTTAATGCCTTAATTACAGTTATCAAGGAGTATTTTTTATCGAAACACTTATAGAGTACCCTTATTTATTAGTCCCCTTGATATTCCTTTCTCGAGTCGCGGATGTCTCCCTTGGTACATTTCGAACAATTGTAGTTTTTCGTGGCCATAAAATTTTGGCCTCTTTTATAGGTTTCTTTGAGATCATCATTTGGTTGATGGCTGCGTCGCAAGTTTTGACAAATCTTGAGCAGTGGTATCTTGCATTTGCCTATGCCAGTGGTTTTGCCGTCGGTAATTATGTTGGTATTACAATTGAGGGTAGATTTGCCATTGGTAGTGAGATTGTTCGGTGTATTTCATTCAACCGGGATGTTTTAGCGGGTAAGTTACGTGATGTGGGATTTAAGGTTGTGTCATTCGATGGAGATATGGGGGATGCCTATCCGGTTGAGCTGTTGTTTATTATTGAAAAAAGACGCAATGTTCCTGGGCTAATCCAACTAATTAAAGACCTAGATGGGACGGCTATATATTCCGTATCGGATGTGAAAAATATTTATGAGGGTCCAGATCTTCTTCCTCGTCGTAGCATGTTTAGCCGAAAGTAAGTTTATGCAGTCTATAAATATACCATTTAAATAATGTATGGTTCGTTACGGCTTAAAATAGCCACACATTCTAACATGTTGATTGCTACATATTACTTTGTGCCAAATATGTGATTTTTTAATTAAAGGATTTTAACGATATTCTTTATATTGGTATTGCTTGTATAAAGAGGTGAGCATGAGTGAGCAAGTTAAATCAGCGCTTATGTGGCTTACACATATTCTTGATTCTCAGCAGGTTCGGTATCAAATAGTGGGCGAGCTTGCTGCTTATATTCATGGTAGTTTACGTGACGTGGCGGATATTGATCTTTATATTTCTAAGTCTAACGTGGAAAAAATATTACCCCTTGTGGATACTTTTATTTCTAAACCACTTGCTCATTATATCGAAGGTTCTTGGGATCTAGAGTATTTCCAGCTTATTTATCAATCTCAGAAAATAGAAATTGGCCTATCACCCGGTACTAAAATTTTCGATTCTAATGGTGGCCAGTGGATTGAATTAGAAATAAACTTTAAGGAATCGCTCCTTGGTGAGTATTACGGAATGGCTGTGCCAGTGATGCCTGTCTGTGATTTACTCCGATATAAGTGAATCCTTGGTCGAGAAGTTGATGCAATCGACATTACTGCGTTAACGGGTATTTCCCATCGTAAAAAGTATTTAAATCCATAGGCTCTGTGTGGTATTTTCAGCTCACACGGTTTCATCCATTTAAGTGCATCTGTTGAGCTTTTTGATTAGGGCTTAAACGTACTGATGTGTACTTTTTAAGTATTTAATATCGAGAAATAAATGATCGGTTTTAGAATTTTTATATTATTAATGATTAGTAGTAGCCTGCATGCTGAAGAGGCTCAGATTGAGGCTCTTTTTAAATCAAGTGACATTACCGGGTCAATACTGATTGAGTCAGGTGATGGGGCGATTAAGCATAAATATAACGTTAATGATCAAGACAGTTTTGTGCCTGCTTCGACATTTAAAATCCCCAACACACTCATTATATTGGAAGAAGGGCTGATTAAAGGCACATCAGAGATTATAAAATGGGACGGTAAAGAGCGGGAATACGCCTCTTGGAATAAAGATCAAACACTTAAAAGTGCTTTCCAATATTCATGTGTATGGTGCTATCAATTTTATGCAAGGCAAATAGGTCATAAAAAATACCACGAGTATCTGCGTAAATTTAATTATGGGAATTATTTGACAGGCAGTGATATTGCTCGCTTTTGGTTAGATGGTGATTTAAGAATTTCGGTTGATGATCAAATTAAATTCCTGCGTAAGGTTTATGCTGAAGACCTGCCAGTGAAAAATAGTCATATTAAAACCCTAAAAAGCATAATGCTGTCAGAGGAGAATGAAGGTTATAAGGTTTGGTCAAAAACAGGCTGGTCAGGAAAAGATGGCTGGTTTGTTGGGTATGTTTTGGTTGATGAGCAAGAATGGTTTTTTGCTACTCATATTGAGGTGACTAAAAAATCGGATTTGGCGCTGCGCAAAAAGCTTACAATGGAGTCACTTAAGCTTTTAAAGATTATTCATTAGTCAGTAACAGTGTGATGTTCATGAGTAGGCCTTAAATAAGGGTGTGAATTAGCGGCCTGTCTCTGATTTCAGTGCAAACTTTAACCTCTATAAAACGGTGGCCATGGCCACCGTTTCTGTTTGTTGTAGAGTAGACTGCTTTTTGTTCAATCCTCTGCTTTTTGTTATGGTTTTGGCAGTATGCATACCGTTGTCGTTAGGGTGACGTAAATATGTCGTATACAAAAGAGGGGTTTTTAGCAGAATATAGGGTTCATATGTTCTATGAGAAAAGAAAATGAAGATAAACGCTGAAAAAATTATAAATGAGCGAAAATCGAAAGCTTGGAGCCAGCAGCATTTAGCGGATGCAAGTGATGTTAGCTTAAGGACTATACAGCGCGTAGAGAATAACGGAGCGGGTTCCCAAGAGACTATTAAAGCACTAGCTGCTTGTTTTTCACTAAGCGTAGATGAATTATTTGTGGCTGAAGCGCCGCAATGTAAAAGCTACTTTAAGTCAAAAGTTGCACTTATATGTTCAATTATGACAGCATTATTTGCAGGTATGCTGTTCATTGCTCCAGTTTCTGTGGCTTCTGATATTAAGATCAGTGCGGAGCAAGTGCAGTTGTCTGCGGATGGTGACTGCGAAATATTCAGCGACAATGTTGAAATATTTGTCCCGCAGGGCGTTCCATTCGAAGTTTCAATGGAGAATATTTGGGGGACTGATATTGCATCGGCTGCAAGCGGTCGTGTCAGAATACACTTGAGTGGCTCTATAATTGTCATTGATAGAGCCATTATTATTAAGATGGAAGATGGCGTTAAAATCACGACAGGTTATGCTGAGAAACGCTTTGTCGAAGTCTAGTTTTATCTTCTGATTAAGTCGTTAAGCTAGGAGGTTTGAGTTTTTCTGAGGGTTGGCTTTATTATGCGGCTTGGTGGTTTGGATTTTGTGTGCTGGCTTTATTTTGCGTTTATCGCTGTTTTGGCTGGTGTAAAAAGGGCGCACTTTGCGCCCTTTTTTGTCTTATGGTGGTTAACACTTAAGCATCATGAAACGTCTCACACGCATACAGCGTATTTTCCATTAGAGTAGCAACTGTCATTGGTCCAACACCACCGGGAACGGGTGTGATGTGGCTGGCGCGCTCTGCTGGCTACGTCATAATCTAAGTCACCGGCCAGTTTGCCGTTATCTAGGCGGTTGATGGCCACGTCTATTACGATTGCGCCTGGTTTAATCCAGTTGGCATCCACAATGCCGCGTTTACCAATGGCAACAACTAATAAGTCGGCTTGTGATACATGGTGTTTTAAATCTTTAGTGAAGCGGTGGCAGATAGTAGTGGTGCTGCCTGCTAGTAGTAATTCCATGGCCATTGGGCGGCCAACGATGTTTGATGCGCCCACGATAACCGCGTGTAGGCCTTTTACATTGAGTTTGTAATGGTCAAGCAGCGTCATGATGCCAGCAGGCGTGCATGAGCGCAGAACCGGGATGCGCTGCGCTAGGCGACCTACGTTGTAAGGGTGAAAGCCATCTACGTCTTTTTGTGGGTGGATGCGCTCAAGAACCTTGGTACTGTCTAAATGAGCCGGTAATGGCAGTTGAACGAGAATACCGTCTATGGTGTCGTCTGCGTTTAAATCGTCGATTATGGCAAGTAGGGTGGCTTCGTCAGTGTCGCTTGATAGGTTGTGGCCTACGCTATGAATGCCTATGGCTTCACATGCTTGGCGCTTCTTGCCTACGTATACTTCGCTGGCGGCATCGCTGCCCACTAGGATTACGGCTAAACCAGGTGCACGTTTGCCGGCATCTTTACGCTGTTGAATACGTTGAGCAACTTGCTCTTTGATGGTGGCGCTTACGGCGTTACCGTCTATGCGTTGTGCACTCATGGCTTTCCTACTGGTATGCGTATAAAAATTTTCGCAATTTTCGCATGGTTCGCCTGTAATACAAAGTACTGGTATCAATTCTTGTGAATTCTTGGAACTGCTTGTTTTATATAAAATTTTTTGAGAAAAGTGTTGACGAGATGGGAGTCCATACGTATTATGCGCCCCACTTAGTGAGCACTACTGCACTGAGTGACAAACGAAAGTTTGTGTCTGACGTCTAATTTGATTAGACAGATGAAGCGCCCGTAGCTCAATCGGATAGAGCATCGGCCTTCTAAGCCGAGGGTTACAGGTTCGATTCCTGTCGGGCGTACCAGCCTTTGGTTTAAGTAGTATTGTGGTGACTGTAGCTCAGTTGGTAGAGCGCAGGATTGTGATTCCTGTGGTCGAGGGTTCGATCCCCTTCAGTCACCCCACTTAATTTCTGGCTTGAGTAATCTTCTAGATACTTGAGGCAAAAATGCAATGCGGATGTGGTGAAATTGGTATACACGCCAGATTTAGGTTCTGGTGCCGCGAGGCGTGAGAGTTCGAGTCTCTCCATCCGCACCATTTATTCTTTAAGAGTAAGTGGTGTTTTTTTTAGAGCTACTGTATCAACTCTATGAGTTGGCCTCTGTTGTGCGGGGGTGGTGAAATTGGTAGACACGCCAGATTTAGGTTCTGGTGCCGTAAGGTGTGAGAGTTCGAGTCTCTCCCTCCGCACCATTTACTACTTAGTAAATGAATTCTTGCTTCAAATCCAAAAATTAAATTCCCTTTATTGTTTTGATTTTCTCATGATTAACTTGAGTTGATTGATCATTTTTATCGTGCCTGCTTTTATTCTTTTTGATTGAGTCTTAATAGTAAGCTGGATGTGTCTAGTTTGCCGTGCCCTTGGTGTTGCAGTTCTCGGTAGAATTGATTAACAAGTGTGGTGATTGGTAGGTTGGCCTGAATGTCTTGTGCGCTGGTTAGGCAGATGTCTAAGTCTTTGCGCATTAGGTCGACGGCAAAGCCAAAATCGAATTCACCTTTGATCATGGTTTCGTGGCGGTTGTTCATTTGCCATGAGGCAGCTGCTCCATTTCCAAGGGTTTCCATTACCTTATTCATATCTAGGCCAGCCTGTTGTCCAAAGTGGATGCCTTCGGCAAGTGCTTGTATTAGGCCGCCAACACAAATTTGATTAACCATTTTGGTTAGCTGCCCCGAGCCTGTCTCGCCCATGTGGTTGAATGATTTGCTGTAGCAGGCGGTAATCTCTTGGGTGCGCTGTGCTGCATGATTGTCACCGCCGCACATTACGGTGAGTTGGCCGTTGATAGCACCTTGTTGTCCGCCTGAAATAGGTGCGTCCGCGTAATCAATGTGCAGGCTTTTGAGTTTTGAGTGCATACGCTTGGCTAATTCGCTGCTGGTTGTGGTGTGATCAATAATAAGGCTGCCTTTCTTGAGGCTTTGACTTGCGCCATTTGGTCCAAAGATAAGCTGCTCTACATCATTATCATTGCCGACACACAGTATGAGTGTTTCGCAGTTTTTACAGGCGTCTTCGGCATTTTTCGCGCTTTTGTGTGTAGGGTGTTGCTTGAGCCAGTTCTTGGTTTTACTTGTGGTGCGATTGTAGGTTGTGATGGCGTGGCCTTGATTGGCGAGGTGGCTTGCCATTGGTGCGCCCATGTTGCCGAGCCCAATAAATGCAATGTTCATGTGTTTGTCGCTCTGTATTGGTTGGCTGTTTATTTTAATCATAAAAAAAACCGCGCTGCGAGCAGGGCGGTTTTTTTATTTGTCGCTATTTACTGCGCCATGCTGAGGTTACTTTTTAGGGTAATCACGTTGTGTATGGCCAGTGTAAAGCTGACGTGGACGAGCAATGCGGTATTCGTTACCGATCATTTCGTTCCAGTGAGCAATCCAGCCTGGTGTGCGGCCTGTAGCAAAAATCACAGTGAACAGTTCAGTCGGGATGCCGATTGCTTTAAGAATAATACCTGAGTAGAAATCTACGTTCGGGTATAGGCCGCGTTTTTGGAAGTATTCATCTTCAAGCGCGATTTTCTCAAGCTTCATTGCCATTTTTAGCATTGGGTCATCTTGCAGGCCAAGCTCAGAAAGTACTTCGTCGCAAGTTGTCTTCATTACTGTGGCGCGAGGGTCGTAGTTTTTATAAACACGGTGACCAAAGCCCATTAGGCGGAACGGGTCGCTCTTGTCTTTGGCTTTTGCTAGGAATTCATCAATACGGGTTTCATCGCCGATTTCATCTAGCATTTTAAGTACAGCTTCGTTGGCGCCGCCGTGAGCCGGCCCCCAGAGTGCCGCGATACCAGAAGCGATACACGCATATGGATTGGCGCCAGTTGAGCCAGCCATACGAACAGTCGATGTTGATGCGTTTTGCTCGTGGTCAGCATGCAATAAGAAGATGCGATCCATTGCGCGAGCCAGTACTGGGTTGATTTCTTTTTCTTCGGCTGGTGTGTTGAACATCATGTGAAGGAAGTTTTCAGAGTAGCTTAGGTCGTTACGAGGGTACATGAACGGTTGGCCCATGTTGTACTTGTAAACCATTGCGGCCAGTGTTGGCATTTTTGCAATTAAGCGGTGCGCTGCAATTTCACGGTGTTTAGGATCGTTGATATCTAAAGAGTCGTGATAAAAAGCCGATAGTGCGCCAACAACGCCACACATAACGGCCATTGGGTGTGCATCGCGACGGAAACCATTAAAGAAATGAACAAGTTGTTCATGCACCATGGTGTGGTGTGTAATGGTGTCGACAAATTTTGCTTTTTCTTCTTTACTCGGCAATTCGCCGTGAAGTAAAAGGTAAGATGTTTCTAAGAAATCTGAGTGTTCGGCCAATTGCTCGATCGGGTAGCCACGATGTAAAAGTACACCTTTGCCGCCGTCAATATATGTAATCTTTGATTCGCATGAAGCGGTTGATACAAAGCCTGGGTCGTAGGTGAATTTACCTAAACCGGCTAAGCTGCGAACATCAATTACGTCAGGGCCTATGGTGCCTTCGTAAATTGGCAGTTCTAGGGTTTCATCGAAACCATCAATTTTTAACTGCGCCTTTTTGTCAGCCATGCATGGCCTCCTATCTGCTATTTCTGATACTGGTATTCTGTTGAATACCCGAATTATGTTGAGCAATAATCGCTCTGTACCGTTGCAAAGACGGCCAACTATAGAGCCAAAATAGTGATTGTCAATTATTGACCATGAGATCTTGGTGTAAGTTTAGTCGAACTGTGCAAGGAATGATCTATTATTAATCTAAGCACGTAAAATTGAGCAAAATACACTTTTTAAGTTTAGGTGCTTATTTGTATTTAACAAACTCTGTGTCTATAATTCGGCGCGTTTGCGAAGGCACTAAAAAGACCCGTAAGTTCGCATTTTCATTAAGAAAAGTGCACAACAAGCGAGCCTGCCCACATAAGCTCGCCTTATTTTGAGGCGTGAGAGAGAGTGTAGAGAACCGTGAATCAACAACGACCAAAAAACCTTGATCTGACTACGATCAGATTTCCTCTTCCTGCTTTGACTTCAATCACTCATCGTATTGCGGGTGTGATTTTATTTGTAGGTGTTATTTTTCTGTTATGCGCTTTGAACGGTTCACTTGAATCGGCCGAAGGATTTGCAGCAGCGAAACAATCGATGACTACTGGTTTCGGTAGTTTTATTACTTGGGGTTTATTATCAGCATTGGCTTTCCATTTTGTTGCTGGCATTAAACATTTATTTATGGATATGGGCATTGGTGAAACAAAAGAAAGTGGTAAGGTTGCTGCCATTCTTACCTTGGTTCTTTCAAGTGCACTAATTGTTCTAGCAGGAGTTTGGGTATGGGCGTAAGTATCACTAACTTCAGTCGCAGTGGTTTGTCCGACTGGCTGATTCAGCGTTTTTCAGCTGTAGTCCTTGCTGTTTACTCAGTGTTTATAGTTGGTTACCTACTATCAAATCCTGAATTGAGCTTTGCTCAATGGCAAGAATTTTTTGCTTGTACTTGGGTGCGTATTTTCTCGTTATTGGCGCTCATTTCTACAGTGGCTCATGCTTGGATTGGTATGTGGACGATATCCACGGACTATATTAAACAAGCTGCTATTCGCTTTGCATTCCAAGTGACTTGCTTTTTAGCAATGTTTGTTTACTTGGTTTGGGGCATTGACATTATTTGGGGTGTATAAGTCATGACAGCCGATATTCGTACAATGACATTTGATGCCATCGTAATTGGTGGTGGTGGTGCAGGCATGCGTGCTGCATTGCAATTAACAGAAGCCGGTATTAAAACCGCCTGTGTAACAAAAGTTTTCCCAACGCGCTCTCATACTGTATCTGCACAAGGCGGCATCACATGCGCAATCGCGTCTAATGATCCGAATGATGATTGGCGCTGGCACATGTACGATACCGTTAAAGGTTCCGATTACATCGGTGACCAAGACGCGATCGAATACATGTGTAAAGTGGGTCCTCAAGCGGTATTTGAATTGGACCACATGGGTTTGCCGTTCTCTCGTACAGAAGAAGGTCGTATTTATCAGCGTCCTTTTGGCGGTCAATCTAAAGGTCCAAATGACCCAACTCAGGCTGCACGTACCTGTGCTGCTGCTGACCGTACTGGCCACGCACTTTTACATGCCTTGTATCAAGGTAACTTAAAAGGCGGTACTACATTCTTAAACGAATGGTATGCAGTTGACCTAGTTAAAAACGAAAAAGACCAAGTTGCTGGTGCAATCGTTATTTGCATCGAAACGGGTGAAACCGTTTATATTCAAGCAAAAGCCACAGTACTTGCGACAGGTGGTGCAGGTCGAATCTTCCAGTCCACAACGAACGCATTAATCAATACTGGTGACGGTATGGGTATGTCTTTACGTGCTGGTGTGCCTGCACAAGACATGGAAATGTGGCAGTTCCACCCAACGGGTATTGCAGGCGCTGGTACGCTTGTAACGGAAGGTTGTCGTGGTGAAGGTGGTTACCTAATCAATAAAGACGGTGAGCGTTTCATGGAACGTTATGCCCCTAACGCGAAAGACCTTGCAGGTCGTGACGTTGTGGCCCGTTCAATGGTTATGGAGATCCTTGAAGGTCGCGGTTGTGGCCCTGATGGTGATCACGTAATGCTTAAGCTTGATCACCTTGGTGAAGAAACGCTTAACGCTAAGCTACCTGGTATTCTTGAGCTGTCTCGTACATTTGCTCACGTTGACCCAATTAAAGAGCCAATTCCCAGTTGTACCGACTTGTCACTATATGATGGGTGGCGTGCCGACTAATATTGGTGGTCAAGCGATTACGCAAGACGAAAACGGCGTTGATAAAATCATCGAAGGTTTATACGCCTGTGGTGAAGCGGCTTGTGTATCGGTACACGGTGCTAACCGTCTTGGTGGTAACTCTCTGCTTGACCTTGTGGTATTTGGTCGTGCGGCTGGTTTGCAAATTGAAAAGAGCTTCCGTGAAGGTTTTGATTCTTTAGACCCTCGTGAAGAAGATATTACACGTGCAATGGCTCGTCTAGAGCGCTTAAACAACAGTACCTCTGGTGAGCCTGTTGCGAAAGTACGTGCGGACCTTCAAAAATGTATGCAGCTTTACTTCGGTGTATTCCGCGAAGGCGAAGCCATGCAGAAAGGCTTAACGATGCTGAAAGAAATTGGTGAGCGTGTTAAAAACACTTACCTTGAAGATAAATCTTCTGCTTTCAACACAGCTCGTATCGAAGCGCTTGAGCTAGATAACTTGTACGAAGTGGCACTTGCAACTGCAATTGCAGCTGAAGAACGTAAAGAATCTCGTGGTGCTCACGCACGTAACGACTTTACTGAGCGTGACGATGTAAATTGGTTGTGCCACTCATTGTATTTCCCGCAAGATCAAAGCATTAAAAAACGTGCTGTGAACTTTGCGCCGAAAACAATGCCTGCGTTCCCACCAAAAATTCGTACATACTAAGAGTGGGGGAGAGAGAATATGTTAGTTAGCGTATATCGTTACAACCCAGAGGTCGATGCCGCACCTTATATGCAGGATTACGAAATCGAAATCCCGGGTGGCAAAGACTTAATGGTGCTAGATGTTTTAGCACTTGTTAAAGAACAAGACTCAACTTTGGCTTATCGCCGTTCATGTCGTGAAGGCGTGTGTGGTTCAGATGGTATGAACATTAGTGGTAAGAACGGTTTAGCCTGTGTGACGCCAATCTCAGAAGCGGCTAAAGGTAATAAGTTAGTATTGCGTCCGTTGCCTGGTTTACCGGTTATCCGTGACCTAGTAATTGATATGAGTTTGTTCTATCAACAGTTTGAAAAGGTTAAGCCTTTCTTACAAAATAATACACCTGCGCCAGCGATCGAGCGTTTGCAGAGCCCTGCAGAGCGTGAGAAGTTGGACGGACTTTATGAGTGTATCTTATGTGCATGTTGTTCAACGGCATGCCCATCATTCTGGTGGAACCCTGATAAATTCATTGGTCCTGCTGGTTTGTTACAGGCTTACCGTTTCTTAGCGGACAGCCGAGATACATCAACACAAGAACGTTTAGAGGGTCTTGATGATCCATTTAGCGTTTTCCGTTGCCGCGGTATCATGAACTGCGTAAGCGTATGTCCTAAAGGGTTGAACCCAACCCGTGCAATAGGCCATATTCGCAACATGTTGTTGTCTCGTGAGATCTAATTAAATAAAGGGGCTATATGCCCCTTTATTTATTCGTAAGAGTGCATTTGAAACACAATACGTCAGGCATGACGTAAAAAAATATAAAAAAAAGGCCCTTTAGCATCATATTTGCTAGGCTGTTATATAGATACCAATATAGATACCAACAGGGAATCGGGTAACCCCCGTATTGCTTGAAAAACTTCAGACCACACCCGGTCATCTGTCGATCCACGCAGCGAGGTTTGGAAAGTAGTGCCCCTAGACATAATTTAAAGGTGGTTTAGTCATGCACGAAGGCTCGATGGAGCAGCTATGGAGTACGTCTCAGCTTGCTGGTGGGAACGTTGCGTACATAGAAGAGCTATACGAATTATATTTAACAGACCCTAATGCGGTCTCTGAACAATGGCGTAGTTATTTCGCGACCTTACCTAGAGTAGAAGGTGGTGGTCTTAATGATATTCCGCATTCTCCTATACGTGAGCAGTTTGTTCTTATCTCTAAAAACCAGCGCCATGCTGGTACCGTAACGCAAAGCCAGGCGTCTAGTGGCTATGATCAAAAGCAGTTACGTGTTTTCCAACTAATAAATGCATATCGTTTCCGTGGGCATCAACATGCCAAGCTTGATCCATTGGGGATTATGGAGCGAGAGCAAGTCCCAGATTTAGATTTACGCTTCCATGAGTTATCAGAAGCGGATATGGACAGTATTTTTCAAACAGGCTCTTTGTTCATTGGTAAAGAAGAAGCCACGTTATCCGAAATTGTAGAAGCACTTGAAAAAACCTACTGCCAAACAGTGGGTGCTGAGTTTATGCACATTGTTGATACCGCCGAAAAGCGCTGGTTCCAACAACGTATTGAAAGTGTACGTGCCAAACCTGAATACAGTGATGAAGCTAAAATACATTTACTTGAGCGTTTAACCGCTGCTGAAGGCTTAGAAAAATATTTAGGCTCTAAATACCCAGGCGTAAAACGCTTTGGTTTAGAAGGTGGTGAATCGCTGATTCCCATGATGGATGAATTAATTCAGCGTTGCGGTACTTATGGCGCAAAAGAAATCGTTATCGGTATGGCTCACCGTGGCCGTTTAAACTTACTGATTAATACACTTGGTAAAGCGCCTTCTGATTTATTCGATGAATTCGATGGCAAGGTGCAGTTCGACCACTCTGGTGATGTTAAATATCACCAAGGGTTTAGTTCTAATGTGCTAACCCCTGGTGGTGAAGTGCATTTGGCACTTGCGTTTAACCCGTCTCACCTTGAAATTGTATCCCCTGTAGTTGAAGGCTCCGTTCGAGCACGTCAAGATCGACGTGGTGATAAGATCGGCGAAACCGTTGTGCCTGTTGCGATTCATGGTGACTCTGCATTTGCTGGTCAGGGCGTGGTGATGGAAACATTCCAAATGTCACAGACTCGCGGCTACAAGACAGGCGGAACCATTCACATTGTTGTAAACAACCAAGTTGGTTTTACAACAAATAAACGTGAAGATGTGCGTTCAACTGAATATGCAACGGATGTTGCTAAGATGGTTCAAGCGCCTATTTTGCACGTTAATGGCGATGACCCTGAAGCGGTTTTGTTTGTCACTCAGCTGGCAGCCGATTACCGTAATGAATTCCATAAAGATGTGGTGATTGACTTAGTTTGTTACCGTCGTCGCGGTCATAACGAAGCGGATGAGCCGTCTGCCACGCAGCCTTTGATGTATAAAGTCATCAAGGCGATTAAAACCACGCGCACACTTTACGCCGAGCTTTTAAATCAAGGTGGTGTGGTAGATGACGAAAGCATTAAAGCGATGGACGAAGATTATCGTAATGCCTTAGAAGCCGGTAAGCACGTTGTAAAAAGCTTGGTGACAGAACCAAAATCTGAAATGTTTGTCGATTGGGCGCCGTATCTTGGTCATGATAACAACCTGACTGTTAGCACCGAATTTGATCTTAAGCGCTTGCAAGAATTAGCAAATAAGATGCAAGACGTACCTGACGGGTTTGCCGTACAGCGCCAAGTAAATAAAATTCTTGAAGATCGTCGTAAAATGGCTGTTGGTGCCTTACCGATTAACTGGGGTTTTGCTGAGACAATGGCGTACGCTACGTTACTTGAAGAGGGTTACCCGATTCGCTTAACGGGCCAAGATGTGGGTCGTGGTACGTTCTCTCACCGTCATGCTGTGTTGCATAACCAAAAAGATGGCGCGTCTTATTGTTCACTGCAAAATATGAGTGAAGACCAGCCAACGTATACTATTCATGATTCCTTGTTATCTGAAGAAGCGGTGCTGGGTTTTGAGTACGGTTACTCAACTACCACACCGAATTTATTAGTAATTTGGGAAGCTCAGTTCGGCGATTTTGCCAACGGTGCTCAAGTGGTAATGGATCAGTTTATTTCCAGTGGTGAACACAAATGGAGCCGCCTGTGTGGCTTAACCATGCTGTTGCCCCACGGTTATGAAGGCCAAGGTCCAGAGCATAGCTCGGCTCGTTTAGAGCGTTACTTACAACTATGTGCCGAACACAATATGCAAGTATGTGTGCCTTCAACGCCTGCGCAAATATTTCATTTGTTACGTCGCCAAGCGATTCGTCCATTGCGTAAACCACTAGTGATTATGTCGCCGAAGAGTTTGCTACGACACAAAGAAGCCATTAGTACCTTGGAAGACCTTGCACAGGGCTCTTTCCAAAATGTTATTCCCGAAGTCGAAGATGTGAATCCAAAAGATATTAAACGTCTTGTACTGTGTAGCGGTAAAGTTTATTACGATCTGATCGATCGTCGTCGCACAGAAGAAATGAAGCATGTTGCTATTGTTCGCATTGAGCAGTTGTATCCCTTCCCTGAAGAAGAGTTGTTTGCTGCGATTTCTCCTTATACAAATTTAAAAGAAACAGTTTGGTGTCAAGAAGAACCAATGAACCAAGGTGCTTGGTATAGTTCACAGCATCACATGCGACGAGTAGTTAATCAGCATGGTTCAAGTTTGTATTTAGATTATGCAGGTCGTGAAGCTTCGGCTTCACCTGCTGCAGGTTATATGGCGTTGCATTTAGAGCAACAAGAGCAATTGATCAAAGATGCACTGGGCCTTTAGGCTTAAGCGAACAACGAATTAGGAATAGTGAACATGAGTATTGAAGTTAAAGCCCCCGTTTTTCCAGAATCAGTTGCTGACGGCACCATTGCAACTTGGCACAAGCAAGTTGGTGAGCCTGTAAAGCGTGATGAATTGTTGGTGGATATTGAAACCGATAAAGTAGTCTTGGAAGTGGTTGCGCAATCGGATGGCGTCATTAAAGAAATAATGAAGCCAGAAGGTGAAACCATATTAAGCGCCGAAGTAATTGCTATCTTCGAAGCAGGCGACATCAGCAGTAGCGATGCACCAGCTGAAGCGGCGCCAGCGGTTAAGCCTGCATCAGATGACTCATCTGATAGTGAAGATTTAAAAGTAAACCCTGCCGCACGTAAGCTTGCCGAAGAAAAAGGTGTGTCATTAGCTGACGTTAAAGCGACAGGTAAAGATGGGCGTATTACCAAAGAAGACGTACTCAGTCATCTTAAAACACCAGAAGCCGTGCCTGCTCAGGCCGCAGCACCAAGTGCGAGTGCACCAGCTTCTGCAGCACCGGCGAAATCCGCACCAGCGCCAATACCAAGTTTTAATCCTGGTGAGCGAGCTGAAAAACGTGTGCCAATGACACGGTTACGTGCAACCATTGCTAAGCGTTTAGTCGCTGCACAGCAAAATGCAGCCATGCTAACTACGTACAACGAAGTTGACATGAAAGCCGTAATGGAATTGCGCAAGCAATATAAAGACATGTTTGAGAAAAAACATGACGGTGCACGTTTAGGTTTTATGTCATTTTTTGTGAAAGCAGCAACAGAAGCGCTAAAACGTTTCCCATCTGTAAACGCATCCATTGATGGTACCGATATTGTTTATCATGGCTACCAAGATATTGGTGTTGCTGTCTCTACGGAAAAAGGTTTAGTCGTACCGGTTTTACGTGATGTCGACGCAATGGGTCTTGCTGATATTGAGCGTGGTATTGTTGAGTACGCAGGTAAAGCGCGTGATGGCAAATTAGGCATAGAAGAAATGCAAGGCGGTACGTTCACCATTACTAATGGTGGAACTTTTGGGTCACTTATGTCGACACCTATATTAAACCCACCACAAACTGCTATCTTGGGTATGCATAAGATTCAAGATCGTCCGATGGCGATTAATGGCCAAGTTGAAATTCGTCCCATGATGTACCTAGCTCTATCTTATGACCACAGAATGATTGACGGCAAAGAAGCGGTTCAATTTTTAGTAACGGTTAAAGAATTACTAGAAGATCCAGCGCGTATTTTGTTGGATATCTGATTTAAAAATAAGATGGCCCAGTTCAGCTGGGCTTGAATAAAATTTATGTTATGCCCCTAAGCGCGCATAAAAGGAAAAGTCATGGATAAGTTTGATGTTATCGTAATTGGTGGTGGCCCAGGTGGCTATGTTGCTGCAATTCGCGCGGCTCAACTAGGATTGAAAACAGCGTGTATTGATAAGTGGCTAAATGCAGATGGCAAAGGTGTATTTGGTGGTACATGTCTTAATGTTGGTTGTATTCCGTCAAAAGCATTATTAGACAGCTCTTACAAATACGAAGAAGCAAAGGATAATTACGGTATCCACGGTATTAGTATTAAAGATATCAAAATGGATATTCCTGCCATGCTTTCTCGTAAAGAAAACATCGTTAAGAATTTAACCCAAGGTGTGGCCGGCTTGTTTAAAGCAAATGGCGTAACACCACTTGAAGGTTTTGGTAAATTGTTGGCAGGTAAAAAAGTCGAATTTACTAATCATGCTGGTAAAACAGAAATACTTGAAACGGATAATATTATTCTGGCAACCGGTTCTGTGCCTGTTGAGATTCCGCCAGCGCCTCTAACGGAAGGGGCTATTGTTGATTCATCAGGCGCGCTAGAGTTTACTGAAGTCCCTAAGCGTTTGGGTGTAATTGGCGCAGGTGTAATTGGCTTAGAGCTTGGTAGTGTTTGGAATCGTTTAGGTTCAGAGGTAACTGTTTTAGAAGCTCAAGATAAATTTTTACACTTGGTTGATTCGCAAGTGGGTAAAGAAGCCGCGAAACAGTTCAAGAAGCAGGGTATGAACATTATGCTGGGTGCACGCTTGACGGGTACGGAAGTGAAAGGCAAAGGTAAGAAGCAAGAAGTAATTGTTTCTTATACCGATAGCGAAGGCGACAAAACAATTACGTTTGATAAGTTAATTGTGGCGGTTGGTCGACGTCCGTATACCGAAAATTTATTGTCAGGTGATAGTGGTGTTAATCTTGATGAGCGTGGTTTCATTTTTGTAAACAGCCGTTGCGTCACGGATGCACCGGGTGTTTATGCAATTGGCGACGTGGTTCGTGGTCCAATGCTTGCGCATAAGTCTTCTGAAGAAGGTGTAATGGTTGCTGAGCGTATTGCGGGACATAAGGCGCAAGTTAACTACGATTGTATTCCTTCAGTAATATATACTCATCCTGAAATCGCTTGGGTTGGTAAGAGCGAAGATGAATTAAAAACAGCGGGCGATAAATATAATGTTGGTATGTTCCCATTTGCGGCGGTTGGCCGTGCAATGGCAGCCAACGATACGGCTGGGTTTGTAAAAATTATTGCAGATGCTGAAACAGATACGATTCTTGGTGCCAGTGTGATTGGTCCTAGTGCTGGTGATTTGGTACAGCAAGTGGTGATTGCCATGGAGTTTGGCTCGAGTGCAGAAGATTTAGGTATGATGGTATTCTCACATCCAACCTTATCTGAAGCCGTTCACGAAGCAGCCTTAAGCGTTAATAATCATGCTATTCACAAGCAGAACCGTAAGTCTAAATAGCCTGAAAAATAAACTGGTTAGTGTGAAAGCTAGCCAGTTTTACGTTTAAATACCTTGGTTTTCACCTCCTAAGTGTCTTTTGTTCTGAGTTTTTGTTATAACAAAAATCTATAAGGCGTACTAAGTTGTTTTAGTGCGTGATTTTTTTATCAAAGAAAGCACGACGAGGTCATCATGAATTTACATGAATATCAGGCTAAGCAGCTTTTTGCCGCTTATGGTTTACCTGTCTCACAAGGGGTTGTAGCCACTTCGCCTGAGGAAGCTGTGAAAGCAGCGGATAGTGTTCCCGGCAATGCGTGGGTAGTTAAAGCGCAGGTTCATGCAGGGGGTCGTGGTAAAGCAGGTGGAGTCAAAGTAGTCACAACCAAAGATGAGATTAAAGCCTTTGCCGAAAATTGGTTAGGCAAAAATCTTGTCTCATATCAAACCGATGCAGGTGGTCAGCCTGTTCATCAAATCCTTATCGAAGAATGCACGGATATTGACCAAGAGTTGTACCTTGGTGCCGTTGTTGATCGTGCATCTCAACGAGTGGTTTTCATGGCATCCACCGAAGGTGGTGTTGAAATTGAAAAAGTCGCCCATGAAACCCCTGAAAAAATTCTTAAAGCTGAAATTGACCCATTAACGGGTGCTCAGCCTTATCAGGCTCGCGAATTGGCTTTTAAACTGGGTTTAAAAGATCATCAAATCAAACAGTTCACCCAAATCTTTTTAGGTTTATCAAAGTTGTTTTTTGAAAAAGATTTAGCGCTGTTAGAAATCAACCCATTGGTAGTTACCAAAGCGGGTGATCTTCATTGCCTTGATGCCAAAATCAATATCGATGGCAATGCGTTATACGCACACAAAGATTTACAAGCCATGCATGACCCATCACAAGATGACGCGCGTGAATCAGAAGCGGCAAAGTGGGAACTTAACTATGTTGCGTTAGATGGCAACATTGGCTGCATGGTTAATGGCGCAGGCTTAGCCATGGGCACCATGGATATTATTAAATTAAATGGCGGCGACCCAGCTAACTTTTTGGACGTTGGCGGCGGTGCAACCAAAGAGCGTGTAGCTGAGGCGTTTAAGATTATTCTTTCAGACGACAAAGTGCAGGCTGTATTAGTGAATATCTTTGGCGGCATTGTGCGTTGTGACATGATTGCTGAAGGTATTATAGGGGCAGTAAAAGAAGTCGGTGTTAAAGTGCCTGTCGTCGTTCGTTTAGAAGGCAATAATGCAGAGCTTGGTTCTCAAAAATTGGTTGAAAGTGGTTTAGATATCATTGCAGCGACCAGTTTAACGGATGCCGCTCAGCAAGTAGTTAAAGCAGCAGGAGGCAAATAATATGAGCATTTTAATCGATAAAAATACCAAAGTTATTTGCCAAGGTTTTACGGGCTCACAGGGCTCGTTCCATTCTGAGCAAGCCATTGAGTACGGTACAAAAATGGTTGGCGGCGTCACACCGGGCAAAGGTGGTACCACACACTTAGGGTTACCTGTTTTTAATACGGTAAAAGAAGCGGTAGAAGTAACAGGCGCTGAAGCATCTGTTATTTATGTACCTGCGCCGTTTTGTAAAGACTCCATTTTAGAAGCGGCCAATGGCGGCATTAAGCTAATTGTTTGCATCACAGAAGGCATCCCAACGCTTGATATGATGGTGTGCAAGATGCGTTGTGACGAACTGGGTGTAACGCTGGTTGGGCCAAATTGCCCAGGTATTATTACACCAGGTGAATGTAAAATCGGCATCATGCCTGGTCACATTCATAAACCAGGTAAAGTAGGCATCGTATCGCGCTCAGGTACATTAACCTATGAAGCGGTCAAACAAACCACCGATTACGGTTTTGGCCAGTCTACTTGCGTAGGTATCGGCGGCGACCCAATTCCGGGTTCAAGTTTTGTCGATATATTGCAACGTTTTCAAGATGACCCAAAAACCGAAGCCATCGTCATGATTGGTGAAATTGGTGGTACCGCTGAAGAAGAAGCGGCCGAGTTCATCAAAGCCAACGTTACTAAACCAGTGGTTTCTTACATTGCTGGTGTGACGGCACCTGCGGGCAAACGTATGGGTCATGCCGGCGCGATTATCGCGGGCGGCAAAGGCACAGCCGCCGAGAAGTTCGAAGCTCTAGAAGCGGCCGGTGTTAAAACCGTGCGCAGTCTCGCCGACATTGGCGAAGCACTAAAAGAAAAAGCAGGTTGGTAAACAAACTGTGATTAATAAGCCCTCGTAAGAGGGCTTATTTTTTGTGTCATCAAAAATCCTCACTACCCAGTTACACTTTTTAATGGCCTATTAAGGAGAGTAATTATGTCATTCGAAAACCATGGTTTAACCGCTTGAGTTAAACGCATCAATTTTGACGTCTTTCTGACATTAAAAGCACACGGCAAACTCACCCACGAAGACTACCTTATTATTAACCTAATGATAGAAGGGGCCTTAGAACAACTTAAACCCCACACATAAGTGCATTCATAGACGCCAGCGAACTTGAAGGCAGGGAGCTAAGAGCCGCATGGATGATTTAAAGCTTGGCAATAAAAAATGGGTGGATTGTGCAGTCAAAAAAGCCAGCACGTTGTTTGCGAGGGAGCATAGAACCCGAACGAAGTGACCCCGTAACGCCATTCATCCTGAGCTTGTCAAAAGGTGCGCTTAACTATCTAGAGTAGGCATTTTATATATTCAAATAGATTTTGGTGGTTGCCGTGTATCAATGGCGCATTATGCTATCGGTTCGTGTTTTTTTCGGTAAAATATGCCGCACTAAAACTCGTGTATACACCCGGCTCTTCCCCTGATTTAGTGGAATGCCATATCTAGCCCGCCAAAACGAAAAATGATAGAAGACTTATATCGCTCAATATTTCTATAGCCCCTCGATTGTCTGCCTAGTGCCTTAATGTTGTTGTTTAGTGCTTCAGCTCGACCATTTGAAACACCGTAATGCATTGCATTGATAATACCCTCCAGATAATTTTCTATCGTTCCTACAACAGATGTTAAAGCTTTAATCCCTGCTTCTTTCGCTAGCTTAATCCATGTTTTCCACGCTGATTTAGCTTGGATGTAGCTCACCGTTTCCCAGATGATTCTAAATTGCTCTTTGAAGTACCAGGCTACGGCTGTTTTTATTAAATATTGTTTTTGTCCGTCAAGGATATCTTCAATTTCTTCGGTTCTATTTTTTTCGTTTTTAAACCATAAAAACCGTGACTTATGGTGCTTAAGTTTATTTAGATTAGGCATAGATCTTACTTCTGATCTTTGCACATGAAGTAATGCCTCATTCAGCATTTTGGCAATATGAAAGTGATCATAAGCAATTAGTTTTTTAGCTCTGCGTCCAAAGCGAGTAAAAACAGCTTTTTTATAGGCCGCACTTAAATCCATTGATATGGATTTCATTTTATTAATGTCGTGCACCGGTATGCTGGCAAAGCACTGCAATAGGCTCTCGCTAGATCGGCCGTCCTTGATGGTAAGTACCTGGCCTAGCTGGTTTGAAAGTACTGTAATGAAAACTCTAGGCTTTCCTACACATGTCTCATCTACAAATAGATGTTTACATGAGAACTTCCTTCGCCTTTTCAGGCCTCGATTAACACCTCGCTTAATAATCCCGTCAATTGCATTCCAACTGAGTTTAAGTTGGCGTGTTAGCGCAAGAATAGACGTTTCGGCTGCCCACTTCAGAACTTGATTTTCGAACATCAGTGTATAGCGGGCGCTATCTTCTGCCCATGGTACAGAAATCGTCAAGCAGCCATTGTAGTGGTACAGTGATTTTGGCCACCTAAATAGAGGTGATATCATCACCTCATAAGTATCTTAGGTGACATATGAGTAAGCAAGGTAGAAAGCATTTTACACCCGAATTTCGTTTAGAAGTTGCACAACTAATCGTTGATAAAAATTATTCTGTACGCGAAGCTGCTGAGTTAATGAATGTCGGTAAATCCACCGTCGATAAGTGGGCAAGACAGCTCAAACTTGAACGTGATGGTGGAATACCAGCAGCATCCCCAATGACCCCTGATCAAATCAAAATTCGTGAGCTGGAAAAGAGAATTAAAGACATTGAAGAAGAGAAAGAAATCCTAAAAAAGGCTACCGCTCTCTTGATGTCGGACTCGATGAGAGGTTCTCGTTAGTCCAGAAGCTGAAAGAGAGCTACGCCGTTACGAAGCTATGCAATGTATTTGAAGTGTATCGCAGTAGTTTTAAATATTGGTTAAGTCACCCAGAAAAACTTACCTCTAAAACGATTGAGTTGCATAGTAGAATTCGGGAAATGTTCAGGCTAAGTAACGGCTCTGCGGGCGCTAGAACAATCAGTACGATGGTGACTCAATCAGGTATTAAATTAAGCCGCTACAGGGCAAGAAAAGCCATGCAGTACTTGGATTTAATTAGCAAACAACCTTTTGCGCCGAAGTACAAGAAAGCAAATAACGAGCACCTTGCAGTGCCCAATTTACTTAATCGCCAGTTTAATGTGGCCGCACCTAATCAAGTTTGGTGTGGTGATGTCACTTATGTTTGGATCGGGAAAAGATGGGCTTATTTAGCTGTGGTAATGGATTTATACGCCCGCAAGCTAATTGGCTGGGCGCTCTCATTATCGCCAGATAGTCAGTTAACCAGTAAAGCTTTACAACATGCCTATGAAAGCCGAGGGCAACCTAAAGGAGTGATGTTCCATTCCGATCAAGGTATGCATTACACCAGTAGAAAGTTTAGGCAAACACTATGGCGCTGCCAGATAAAACAAAGCATGAGTCGTCGAGGTAATTGCTGGGATAATGCACCAATGGAGCGATTTTTTAGAAGCTTAAAAACAGAATGGATGCCGAAATATGGGTATAGCAATTTTGCTGAGGCTGAATATTCGATAACAAATTATATCGCAGGTTATTATTCTCAGTTGAGACCACACCAGCATAATAATGGGAAGACTCCAAATGAGGCAGAAGGATTATTCTTTCAAGCCTCTTAAACTGTGGCCAGATTTACTTGACCACTACACATGTTCTTTACAGTTTACCCTAGGGACATCAGCCTCAATTATTGTTTGAAACTGACAGGTATCAAGGTGACGCCATTACCTTATTTTAGAGTCGTATCGCTTTGAATCAATATCGCATTAGGGCATGACATTGAAGACGCATTACAACTCACCACAACCGTTATTTGACCTGAGCTTTCCTCAAGACGAACACCGGATACTTCCCATGGTGCCTTAAGCTGCAGAATTTTATTCTATAAGGTGCGCTGATCCATGCTGACCTCCAAAATCTAGAGGCCTGATTTATCAGATTCAAATGGTATTTTGCTAAATTTCCACCAGATCAGGGGAAGAGCCATACACCCGCAGTTGATGTTAAGTTTTACGGTAAATTTAAGTACAGTGGCTCGAAAAATAGAAAAAGTTCTCGTTTTTGTCTATTCAATAATCCCAAAATGCTTTAGATTCAATAGCTTATCAAATTCGAATCCTAAATCATGAGACCCTATGATTTAGGATAAAAACGGCGTGCTCATTTTTATTGGATAAAATCAGCCTTTATTTAATATAAGTATTTATTAATCAATCATTTATAGCGCTTTTGATAGGGTGGTTAAAAATGCAAAAATGAGCATGCGCACTATTAAAATGTTAGCCAACAGGAGGCATCTTGAAGTTTCAAGTTAAATATAACCCTCATTCAGATTTGGCTAGCTTAGCTCAGTATCAGCTTGACGGTATTGAAAAAAAACAGCTCTCAGCTGATACCACTGGTCTTACGTTAGACATAAAGGCATGTTTGATCTCACATGCTTTTTTAGCAGAAGCTTTGATAAATATGGCTGGATTTGGATTGTTTCGAGAAAAGTTTAAAGAAAAAGATTCATATCACTCGAAACGCAAGAAGGTACTTTCGAAGTTAGATGTCGATCATATTGAGGGGTTAGATAGTGTATTTGACTCACTACAAAGTGCAAGAAACACTCTGGCGCACGCAAAGCCTGAAAGATATGAATACGAGTTGCAAGACACTGAAGACGAGTTTGCTATGTTTAATCGACCATATGAAAAACTTTTAAACCTCGATTTCTTAAAGGGTGCAAATAGAGTGTTGGATGGAACTTTGGTATGTTATCGGTGATAACGAAGTTATAGAAGAATATGGTTTACTAACTTCTGCAATAGAAATCGGCTAACAAGTGCATCAAAGATCGCCCGCAAAAAAGACTGCGGACTTGGACGTGCTAAAGCACGCCCTTTATGCAAATCGTTGAGGCTGTAGAAAAACCTCAAAGAGAAAAGTAGAGCGCGCTCTACGTTAAATTTCAAGGAAGTTTAATGGTAAAACCTATATGGATTTTAAACTGAGGCGTATTTATAGAGTGATTTTTACTCTATTTTCATAATGAAATTTAGGCTGTGTGTTTTTCTACAGCCTCGTTAGCTATTCAATAAACTAAAGGAGTAATTTATGGGTGCATGGGGAATGAATCATTCAGACACTCATAGTTAAAATTTGGCAGGGGCTGCCTTAGCTAGGCACTCAGGGGGGTTAATTAACGCCATTAAAGCCGCTTACCCAGAGTGCAAGAAGATGATGACTTAGCTATTGGCGCAAACGCAGCCACGGGCGAAATGAAGTGGTAATCACATACATGACGTTTGCTGACATTGCTCAGTATTGAAATACTAAATTGGCAATTGAGCCAATGGATGCAAAGCCCTCGCAAGAGGGCTTTTTTGTGTCTATTGAATGAACCCTGATGTACATCATGAACAATAACCATGTAACGGGTATGGTTGCCAAAAATTAGTGATTTTTTGGAGTAACTTATGGTGCTTAAACGTCATGGCTTGACCATTGGAATCGAGCGCGTCGATCACGAGGTTTATATCTCTATTAAGGCGGTTGGCACTCTGACCCATGAAGATTATAAAACCATAACCCCTATGGTTGATGGGGCGCTGGCAAAAGTTGAGCATCCAAAAGCGAATATTTTATTTGATGCCACCGAATTAGAAGGCTGGGAATTAAGAGCGGCGTGGGATGACCTTAAACTAGGCCTAAAGCATGGTAGCGAATTTGAAAAAATTGCCATATGCGGCAATAAACGCTGGTTGCAAGTGGCTGCAAAAATAGGTGAGTGGTTTGTGTCCGGTGATGTGAAATATTTTGATGATGTGGTGGATGCTTTAGAGTGGCTGGCGAATACTCACTCTAGTGACATTACCAGCTAATTGCTTTGCCTTGCCAGTCAAGAAAACTGAGCTTACCGTCTGTTTCAAGGTTGCTCAGAATGCCCTCAAGTTGTTGGGCAACAAATTCAGGTGTGAATAATTGTTTTTTTGCTACGTTTTTTTGAAACGGTTTACTGAGTTGTGTGTCGGTTGTGCCGGGATGAAAGGCGAGTATTTTTATGCCTTTTGCTCTTTTTGCGTATTCGATACTGGCACTTTTTAATAACATGTTAAGCGCAGCCTTACTTGCTCGATAGCTGTACCACCCTCCTAGATTATTGTCTGATATGCTGCCAACGCGTGCACTAAATACTGTTACTTTGCATTGTTGATGTTTAATTAGCGGCAGCAGAGCCTGTAACCAAAGAATAGGAATGAGTGCATTGCTATGCATGAGGGCCATAAAAGAATCACTCTCTATACTCTCTAAACGCTTTTCGACTTCAATCGTGTCATTGTGCAGCACGCCGTTACAAATATAAATTCGATCAATGGACGACAAGTCCAACTGCTTAATATGGTTTATGGTATTAGAAATGCTATCCGTAGAATAGTCGCATAACAGGTTTATAACTGAATTGTCTGGTGTTTCATTAGGGCGACTCGAAATCGCAATGACGGATTCATTTTGTATGTTAATTTTCTTGATAATTGCTTGGGCAATCGAGCTGCTGGCACCAATGACAATACTATTCATGATGTGTCTCTTGCTTTGTTTTATTGACAAGGTGTGCGGCTCTTTTGGGAAACAGTACAGAGGTGATGTTGTGGCGATATTTAGCAAATACTAAATAACAGGGTTTTAGTATTGGCCTTAACCAGCGCCATTTTAATGGTGAGAACCACTTGCCTGCGCCCACTGTATTCCAAAGTAAGTAGGTAGCATCTAATCCTGTTTGCCACTGACCGTCTGATTGCTGTACATGCAACAATGCATCGAGTTGCTGTTTGTTGAGGTTTGGGTACTTCGTTGAAAACGACTCACTCTTAATGTCTTCAAATTCAATATTATTTTCACTGTCTTTTTTCTTTAAATGGTTAATATCCCAATCACACAATGGGCAGTGGCCGTCATAAAATACGGTTATTTTTTCGTCATTGTTAGGCATATTAAAGTCTCGCCTCAATGTCTTGTATAAACTGTTTTGAGTTTGGTTTTATCCAGCTATCGTAACGCTTTAAAACATGGCCGTTAGCATCAATTAAATATTTATTGAAATTCCATTTGGCTTCACCCTGTTGTGCGTTTAGGTGTTTGAAAATAGGGTGTGTGGTATCGCCTTTGATTATGACGGGTTTGCTCATAATAAAGCTGACACCAAAGTTTTGGTAACAAACATCTGCGGTATCAGCTTCGTTACTTGCTTCTTGATTAAAGCTGTTGGATGGAAACCCTAAAATCACTAAGCCTTGGTCTTTATATTTTTGGTGTAATGATTCTAAGCCTCCAAATTGCTTGGTGTAACCACAATGGCTGGCGGTATTAACGATGAGTAATGGCTTGTTTTCAATGACTTTACACAGTTGAATGACATCACGGCTGTGCAGTTTGTCGATAGAAATATCCAGCCAGTCAGGGCATTGGGCCAATGCAAGCTGTGGGAGGCTGATTAGTAATAAAAGTGCATATAGTTTCATGGTATACCCAGATCAAGACCTACATACTATACGCACCAGAGACATTAATGGATTTAAACCAGCCTGGGTTAAAGGGTTGTGCCTTATTCTTCAAGGTCTCGCATCAGTAACGCATGTTGATTGTCTACGTATCCATTAGGTTTTGGGATTAACACTTTTATGCCGGAGCCTTGCGCAACTGTCCTCGGTTGCTGCTTGGTGTCGAGCATGCCCGTTAGTGTAAACCGTATATTGCCAGCAGGTGTCATGAGCTCTAATTGGTCGTTTTCTTCAAAGTGATTTTTAACATCAATGGTTAAAAAATTAGGGTGTATTTCTTGGATAACCTCACCGACAAACTGTTGCTTGGTGCTATTTGATGTCCCTCTTTCGTAATTCTGATATTCATCATGCACATGGCGTCTGTAAAAGCCTTCGGTGTAACCTCGGTTTGAAAGTGCTTCTAGTGTATCCATTAAGGATTTATCAAAGGGTTGACCGCCAAGCGCGTCATCAATGGCTTGACGATAAGTTTGAGCGGTTCTGGCAGCATAATAATGACTTTTAGTTCGGCCTTCGATTTTCAGTGAGTGAACACCCATATCAACTAAACGCTGTATGTGCTGAATGGCGCGCAAATCTTTTGAATTCATAATGTAAGTGCCATGCTCGTCTTCGAACGCTGGCATTAATTCACCCGCTCGCCCGGGCTCCTCCAGTAAGTACAGTTCATCGCTTGGCTTGCCAATTCCCAGAGTGGTTTCTGGCTGCCATATCTTCGCGGTGTCTTTGAGAATGATGTCCCCTTGTTCATTTTGTTTGGCATCATGGGTGTCGTATTTCCAGCGACAGGCATTGGTGCAGGTGCCTTGATTAGGGTCTCGCTTGTTAATGTATCCGCTTAATAAACAACGACCGGAATAGGCGATGCACAATGCCCCATGGACAAAAACCTCTAGCTCCATTTCGGGGACAAGCATGCGTATCTCTTCAATTTCATCCAGTGAGAGTTCTCTTGATAAAATGACTCGCTCAATGCCTTGGCTGTGCCAAAACTTGACGGCGGCAAAGTTGACTGTGTTTGCTTGTACGCTGAGGTGGATAGGGGTGTCTGGCCATTTTTCTTTGACCAACATAATTAGGCCTGGGTCCGACATAATAAGCGCGTCTGGCTTCATATCAATCACAGGCTCAATGTCTTTTAAGTAGCTGTGCACTTTTTTGTTGTGTGGGGCAATGTTGCTGGCCACATAAAATTTCTTGCCTTGCAGGTGTGCTTCTTGAATGCCGATGTTTAGGTTGGCTAAATCAAAGTCGTTATTGCGGACTCTTAAGCTATAACGAGGCTGGCCGGCATAAACTGCGTCAGCGCCATAAGCGAAGGCGTAACGCATATTCTTGAGGGTGCCTGCGGGACTTAGTAACTCGGTTTTCATGATGTGCGCCCATTTATGATAAAGCGGCGCATTATGCCTGCCTTTGTTGTTTGGGCTTTGATTGAGGTCAAGCAAGCAGCTGCTTACTTATCCTAGTAATGGACTAGGTTATTGTTTAAAATGGCGCAAATTTAGCACACCAGATGAGAGCCTATTTATGTCTGAGATTATTGAGCAACTTAAAGAGCAAATTGAATCGAACGATGTCCTGATTTATATGAAGGGCAATCCAAACCAGCCACAGTGCGGCTTTTCGGCCCGTACTGTGTCAGCGTTGATGGAATGCGGTAAGCGTTTTGCGTATGTTGATGTTCTATCTAACCCAGATGTACGTGCGAACTTGCCTGCATATGCTAACTGGCCAACGTTCCCGCAGTTGTGGGTGAAAGGTGAGTTGGTAGGCGGCTGCGATATCGTTACTGAGATGGCGGAAAGCGGTGAATTGAAAAAATTGATTGATGCCGCAGTGCCTGACGAAGCTTAAAATAAGCCGAGTTCGAATAACCGCCTTCGGGCGGTTTTTTTATGTCAAAAATAGGGTTAATAAGCTTAAAAGCCTAGTAACCATAAGCTTAAGATGGCTGTAACATTACTGTAACAATTAAAAGTTAGCCTGCATCCAATTAAAAATATTCAGGTTTTAGAATGACACAAAAATCACGCTTATTGGCCTTTTTAGCTGGCTTTTTGATTATTGGTCTAGCACATGGCTCTATTTCGGCTGAACAACAATTACGCTGGTCTCAGGCAAAGATGGCCATTAAAGGAACGCCAAAGCCACTAGATACACTACCACGCGGCTCTGCTGTGCACACGCTCTTCACGATTCATGGCTCTAATACAGTGGGTGAAAGCTTAGGCCCCAATATGGTGATGGCTTACCTAGAAGCAAAAGGAGCTAAAAATGTGCGTGTGTCGTCGTTAGCTGAAGCAAACGAGAAAGTGATTAAAGGTGATTTTCCAGATCTAGGAAAAACGGTTCAAGTAGCCATTGCTGCGCATGGTTCTAGCACAGGTTATAAAAGTTTAATCCAGGGTGATGCTGACATTTGGGCGTCTTCGCGTCCGGTTAAAGAGAAAGAGGTGCTGGCAGCGCAGGATTTTTCAAATCTGTTGAACCCAGAATCAGAACACATTCTTGGCATTGATGGCTTGGCCATTGTTGTAAATCCAAAAAATAGCATTAATCAGCTCAATAAAGAGCAACTAGGTTTAATTTATTCAGGCGAGGTTACTAACTGGTCTGAATTAGGCGGCCCGAATGTAAAAATCGCTTTGTTTGCACGGGATGAAAACTCAGGCACGTGGGATAGCTTTAAAAATATGGTGCTTGGCAAGCGTTTTAAGCTGAGTGCTGATGCTCGCCGTTTCGAATCCAGTGAAAACCTAGTGAGAAACGTTCTGCAAAACGAAGGCGGTATTGGTTTTATCGGTATGGCTTTTGTCGGTGAAAGTAAGCTTTTGGCTATTAGTGATGGTCCAACGCAAGCGTTTAAACCGTCGCAGTTAACGGTTGCCACAGAAGATTACGCATTGTCTCGCCGTCTTTTCTTTTATACGCATCGCCAGCCAGCGAATGCCTATGTGCAAGAGTTTATGCGCTTTGCTCAGGGCATCAAGGGGCAATCCATTGTTCGAAGTGAGGGTTTTATTTCACAAAATGTTGAATCAATGGCGGCGGCACAAGCGGAGAACATGCCGGATGATTATGTCGAAATGGTGCGTGGCGCCAAGCGCTTAAGCGTTAACTTTCGTTTTCAAGAAGGCAGCGCCCAGCTAGACAACAAAGCATTAAAGGACATACAGCGATTAGTGTATTTTATGCGCGAACAGTCGCCTGGTTCTAAATTATTGCTAATTGGCTTTGGTGATAAACGTAAAAACGAGCACCGCTCTAAATTATTGTCTAAGTTGCGTGCAATGGCGGTGAAGCGCGAGTTATCAAAGCTCGGCATATACTCAGACAAAACCACAGGATATGGTGATTTTAATCCAGTGGCCTCATTTGAAGGGGCGTCTAAGGTTAAGAATCGTCGCGTTGAAGTTTGGTTGCGCTAGCACTCGCGGCATCTGTCGTGGGTAAGCGCCAAATATAAATGCTGACACACCCGCCAATTAATACTAAAAGTAACTTCCCCCAAATAATGGGCACCACAAGCCAGGCAGAAATGCTCATTGTGAGCCAAATAGTGGCGATGGTATAAACCTTCGCCTTTTTTGGTAAACCCTCTCCATTTAAGTAGTGCAGCACATATTTCCCCAGCTTTGGGTGCCCAACTAACCATTGATAAAAGCGTGGGCTTGAGTGTACAAAGCACGCGGCCGCTAACAGCAAGAACGGAGTTGTGGGCAGCAGGGGTAAAAATATGCCTAGTACCCCCAAGCAAACACTTACCCAGCCGATAGTGAGTAATCCCCATATTATGATGTTATGACGGCTTTTAGTTGGACTGGGCATTAAATACGGGTTTCTTTTGATAATTAAGTGACGGTAACGCAAAAATTTATCACTTGTTTGAGCAAAACACCATTGCAGCATCTATTCTTTATCTTACAAAGGCTTAATAGAGGAAACATGATGAGCATTGTTAGCGTTGATAATAGTGGTGGTGTTTTACAGATTGCCATAAAAGGGCGATTTGACTTCAATATCCTGGAAGAGTTTCGGGATGCTTATTCGGAAAAACAGGGGGCTGGCGACAAGTTTGTGGTTGATTTAGCTCAGACAGAATATATTGATAGCTCGGCATTAGGGATGCTATTGAATATGAAAAACCACCTTGGTGCGGAAGATAGACAGATAGAAATCAAAAACTGCCAGCCAAATTTAATGAAAATCTTCTCAATTGCACACTTTGACAAAAAATTTAAGTTTATATAACTATGCGCATCTTAGTTGTTGACGATCAAGCCACCAATAGAGCGATTTTGGTATGGCTACTTGAAGATGAAGGTCATGAAATTATTGAAGCAAAAGACGGTTTAGAAGCTGTTAATCTGTTTCAAGAATCCTCTATTGATATTGTATTAATGGATGTAATGATGCCGGTTATGGACGGGCTCGAAGCCGCTAAGAAAATTAAAGACCTTTGTAATGATGGGGGTTTACATGTCCCCATTATATTTCTAACGGCCTTAGAAGATGATAAAGCACTCAGCGAATGCCTAGACTCAGGTGGCGATGACTTCTTATCTAAGCCTTACAATGAAGCGGTACTAAAAGCCAAAATTTCAGCTCACCTGCGAATTCGTGAATTAACCCAACAAATTAAAGAAAAAAACACAGAACTGACATTACACAATAGCCGTTGGGAGCGTGAAAAAAGGTATTGTCTCCCATATATTTAACCGTGCGTTAGAACATAACTTAAGCGACTGCCGTAATTTACGCAGTCACATCGCACCTGCCTCCACGTTTAATGGCGACATTTTATTATCGGCCCCAAGCCCTAGTGGTGGTTTGTATGTCTTTTTGGGGGATTTTACCGGCCATGGTCTTGGTGCATCGATTGGTACATTACCAATAGCCAATAGTTTTGATCAATTGGTGAATCGTCATTTAAGTGTGGGTGAGATTGCGAGTGAATTTAATCGAATGTTGTTATCGATGCTGCCCGATTATATGTTTTGTTGTGCAACGTTACTTGAATTGAATTCACATGGTAACAGTGTACAACTTTGGTCGGGAGGTTTACCTGACGGCTATATTATTGCTGCCGACGGCGTTATCAAAGAAGCCATTGTATCTAGAAATATCCCACTAGGAATTGAGTCAAACGAAAACTTTAGCCAAGGGTTTGAAGTTAAAAAGCTAGAAGAAGGGGAGAAAATTATACTGTTTACCGATGGCATTGTTGAAGCCGAAAATCCTCAAGGTGAGTTTTTCACTGAAGAAGGTTTAAAAAATGTTTTTGTCAGCGGTGTTAGTGACCCACTTGGCTCCGTATTAAACAAACTGGATGCATTCACTCAGGGTGCGGAACAACACGATGATATTACCTTGGTGGAAGTCAGTGGAGGAAAAGTGTCTATTCGAGGAGACGTCATTGAGGAAAGTATTCAATACGAAGGCGTTCGTTGGAATATTCGCTTTAATTTAGATGTTAAGGACTTACAGCGAGCTAATCCTGTTGAAGAAATCATGTCTGTACTGGGTGCACAAACATTGCTGCGCCCTAATAGAGACGTAATTGGATTACTGCTATCTGAATTGTATAGTAATGCTCTTGAGCATGGGATTTTACAGTTGTCATCTGATATGAAACGCACAGAAGAAGGGTTCATAGAATATTACAATCAACGAAGGACGCGTCTTAGTCTGTTAAAAGATGCCTACATTAAAATTAGTTGTAAATTGATTTATGACGAAGAAAAAGAGTTAGTGCTGAGAATAAAAATGGAAGATTCCGGCAGTGGCTTTGATGTAAGTGCCATCATGGAAGGAGCCGGTGAAGACTCCTTTGGCCGAGGTGTGTCGCTTATACACCGAGTGTGTAAGCGCACTGAATACATGAAAAATGGGTGTGCAGTTGAAGCCGACTTTCCTGTCAATCAAAAATTAAACTTAGACGATTAACTTTCATCGCCGTTGTAAAGCAAAAACAAATCGATCAGATTGTCAGGAATACTGGCGCATACTTGTAGGCTTAATTGTTCATCGTCATCAATATCAGCGAAAGCATCATCTTCTGCATTCAGGCCTGAAGCGTAGACAATAGGGAAAAGTAATTCCGCTGCATTTTCTTCGTGTTTGCCATACCAGTCTTTGTGTTGTTCGATGCTTAATAGAATAAAGCCAATCGCCCAATTCTCTAGTGGTGCAGCCTCGCCGTCTTCATCTCCCTCAACATTCAGGTCACACGGAACCGGAAAGCTTTGGCCTGACTCAACTAATTCAATCACTTCTTTTTGCAAAAGGCTAATTAGGCTGATGATCTCAGCTTTTACGCTGTCTTTTGGCCACTGTGGCACGCCATTGAAAATCATGGGTATGAGCGCATCAATTGACAGTGTCTTAGGGCTGACCGCATTCGCTGTCAGTAAACCGTGTAATGCAAAGAAATCGAGCCCTTCAGCGTCTTCAGCTTGGTCTTCTAAAAATAATGCTAGGGTTTCTAATTGATCTTCATTCAAGGCGGCGGTCGTCGTCATGTGGCTTGTTCGCTTGTAATTAACAGATAGACTGATTTATGCTGCAGTATACCAGACTTTAGCAGATTGATAGCCCATGCGTGGACCCAGAGTAACTTTAGAGCAATGGCGGACATTACAGGCCGTAGTGGATCATGGCGGATATGCGCAAGCAGCAGAAGCGCTTCATAAAAGTCAGTCGTCGATCAGCTACACCGTTGCCAAACTGCAAGAACAAATAGGCATGGAGCTGTTACACATCGAAGGCCGCAAGGCCGTACTCACAAGCGCAGGGGAAGCTTTGCTCCAGCGCTCTCGCCATTTAATTGATCATGCCATTGAAATAGAACAAGTCGCGGCCAGTTTAGAGCAAGGCTGGGAGGCGCAAGTGGCTTTAGCCGCAGATGCTATTTTTCCAAAAGCCATTTTAATTCGTGCATTTAAACAGTTCTTCCCTGAAAGCCGTGGCTGTAAAATGTTATTGCGTGAAGAAGTGCTATCAGGTGCGGCAGAGGTATTGCTTGAGAAAAAAGTTGACCTGTCAATTACACCTTGGGTGCCGCCTGGCTTCATGGGTGAAAAACTCATGAGTATCGATTTTATAGCAGTGGCTCACCCTGATCATGCTTTGCATCAATTGGGGCGCAAGGTTGCTAGTAGCGATTTAAGCCAGCACCTGCATGTAGTGATAAAGGACTCGGCTGTTAAACAAAACCGCGATTCGGGCTGGTTAGGGTCGGACTTACGCTGGACGGTGACAAACCTAGAAAGTGCAAGGCAGTTGGTTGTTGAAGGCCTTGGCTTTTCTTGGATTCCGTTACATGAAGCGTGCGAGTACATTCAAAAAGGTCAGCTTTTGCCGTTAGATTTAGAAGAAGATTATCAAAAAACGGGCAATCTATATTTAGTTTTTGCGAATAAATCCATTGCCGGTCCTGCCACTGAGTTGCTAGCTAAATACATTAAATTGTGCACCGAGCAATATGTCAAAAAACAACTTAGTTTAGATGAGTTAAAGCATTCATCTTCAAGCGACGCTGAATAATAGTTTAATTTTCGGGCTTGTTTATACTAATAAATGGCATTGAAAACCAGTAGTAATCATTTGATGCTTTTGACGGTGCAGTGCAATTATAACGGCTGCGGCCCAGCGGTAAGGGCCCTTGAAATTGGGCCTCAATGGTTAGCTCATTGTTTGTAATCGTTGCGCTGGTGGATACAGGTTCACCAGCAAAATAACATTGAGCTTGTTTGTGCCGAATGTCATCGGCGTTTGTAACGAGCGTTAGCTGTGGTGTCGTTTCATTTGCGTGACGCAGTTGTTGCTCTGGGCTGTATTTGATGATCGGAAACGCCAAACTGTTTAATTTAGTCGTCAGCGTTTTGATATTGGTATAAACCCCAGAGGCTGGGAATCGTGGCAGTGCTTGAAAATCGCTAAATCGGTTGATCGCACCAGACTGCTGAGCAAACCCAATATACCCTTCACGCTTTAATAACTGTTTTAATGACTCATCAAACTCCCCATAAGGGTATGCAAAATAGTTGAGTCTTGGTCCTAGTTTTGTTTCTAAGTGCTGCTGGGTCATTGTTATATCTTGCTTTATGCGTTGTTGCCATTGCTCGTGTGTTTCGTTTTCTAGGCGCGCTAATAGGTGCAAGTGTTCCCAGCTGTGGTTAGTGATGTTTGCGCCGTTTTCATCCATTTCTTTAAGTTGTTGCCATGTCATTGTGCTGCCGTGGCTTTTATTGATCGCTTTGGGGCTTATAAAAACGGTGAATGGCCAATTTCTTGATTTTAATTGAGGGTATGCCGCAAGATAAATTGAGTCGTAACCATCATCAAATGTAATCACGACGGTTTTTTTCTTAAAGGGAATATTATTTTGAATACTCTCTATTACATGTTGCAGGGACTTAACTTGAAATCCGAGGGTTTCAATAAGGTCTAAGTGTTCCGCGAATTTTTCAGGTGAAATACTGGTACTTGCAGGTGTAGCAGAACTTACATGGTGATACTGCAAAATAACAGCTTGATGTTGACGTAGTAAGTCACTTTGAGCAGGGTTGATGTTGCTGTAAACGTGGGCACAAAAGAAGAATAAACTGAAGATAATACTCAGTGATAACAGTGTTGAAGACATTGCATAGCCTGATGAATTTCAATTAGAGTGTCAGCATTACCGCCTCTATCAGGGTGATGCTGCATCGCTAGGCGCCGATATTGCTGTTTTATGGTTTTAAAGTCAACGGGCTCTGTTAGGCCTAATTTATCGAGCGCACTTTGTTTTTGGTTATCGTTAAAATATGAGGTCCAAAAATCATTAAGTAGGTTTTCAATATCGGTTTCGCTTGTATTGGATAAATTGGATGTATCTAAATAAAACAAGCAAAGTGGGTCGTGCTCTGCCATCTCATTACGCCCTAATATAAAATGTGGCGTATTTTTTAGCGTGGCAGAAATTTCTAAACTGGATATGGAAAGTTGATAGCGCCCATGGCACATAGCCAAAATCTGCAATCGATAAAGTGCATTAAAAATCAAATAATGACAGCGGAACAATGAAAGTGTATCGGCCATGCAATCTTTTTTTAAACGCCCCTTTTTTTGCAAATACTGAATGATTTCATATTCTTTACATGGCGAATTTGAAAGAATAAATTGTTCAATATCTTGGCTTAGATCAAAATTAAACATGGCGTTTTTGTCATCATGGTGTGTATTTAGTTTAGTCGATAATAGCGATTTATTAAGGAATATAATGGACAATATACGCATACCTGTAAATTCAGGGATACTAAAAAATGCTCTGAATACTGGCTGCCTTGATGGGGTTGATGGTTGGGTTGCTCAAAAAAAAGAAGAAAATGACGTTATATTTCAACATGTGCAGGATGTTAAACCCAGTGTATTTTACCGTTTATTTAAGGCCACGCGGGCCATTAGCTTAACCGCAACGTTATTACCCTCTATTGCAGCGGTCTTACTTTGCTACAGCATGGGACTATCTATTGATGCATTCACATTGGTAACAGCTGTTATTGGCGTGTTGTTATTGCAAGTTTCGGTGAATGCTTTTAATGATGTAGAGGATTACTTGAAATTAATCGATTTGCCTGGGTCTTTAGGTGGCAGCGGCGTGATTCAATCCGGTTGGTTTAGCGCAAAACAAATGAACATGGTGGCTTGGTGCGCTTTGTTTTTAGCATTCATATTTGCTTTGCCTGCTGTTTTTCAATATCCCTTGTATATTTTAGTCATCGGTATGTTTGCCGGTGTTGGTGTGGTCGGGTATTCGGGTAAACCGTTTCGCTTCAAATATCGGGCATTAGGTGATGTGTTTGTATTTTTATTGTGTGGCCCAATTTTAACCTTAGGAGTAGGCTTGTCAGCCAGTGGCACCATGGCACCGTTACTGTTATTACTAGGCGCGTATTTTGGTTTTATTGCATGTGGTATTTTGAACGCCAATAATTTAAACGATATTAAAGTAGATGCCGCCAGTGGCGCAAAAACATTGGCCAGTGTTTTAGGGTTTGCTAACGCGAGGTGGCTACAGGTTTTATATTATGTTGCGGCGTTTGTTTGTTTAAGTATTTTGGCGGTAAGTTTGGGTGTTTGGTTATTACTGCCTATTGTTACTTTGCCTGTGCTTGTTAGGCATATTGTATTGTTGTTTAAAGCGGATTCATGTGATCAGGTATCGTTGAACGGTATTCGATTTGATGCGGCAAAATTACATTTATTATTAAGTGTCAGTGCGTGTATTGGGTTATTTTTGTCACTGTAAATTAGGTTAAGTATTAATGGTGCTTTTTGAAAACTAAGTTAGTAACCGAACAAGGCTTTGCGGCACTTAAACAAGAGCTTGACCACTTGTGGCGAGTGTATCGCCCAGAAATTACACAGAAAGTGACTTGGGCTGCAAGCCTTGGGGACCGCTCCGAAAATGCCGATTACAAAGAAAATAAGCGTATTTTGCGTCAAATTGATAGCCGCGTTCGTTATCTAAGTAAATGCATTGAGACACTAAAAATCGTGCCTTACTCGCCTCAGCAAGAGGGTAAAGTATTTTTTGGTGCGTATGTCAGTGTTGAAAACCAACAAGGTGATGAGAAGCATTTTCGTATTGTTGGGCCAGAAGAGATTTTTGCTGGTAGTGCTAATATTTCAATTGATTGCCCCATGGCTCGGGCATTACTTGGGAAAGAAGAGGGCGATGATGTGCGGGTGAATACTCCCAGTGGCATTCAAGAGTGGGAGATCGCTGAGATCCGCTATCAACCTGATAATTAAGGGTTATTGGGTGAATTAGCGCCTTTTCTAGTTTGATCTAGACTTAAAGTAGTCTTCTCGGAGAAGCCCTATGCGCCTTGTTATAATCAGTTTGCTGTTATGGTCACTTAATGCGGTATCGGCTGAAAAAAGCGCCGGTACAATTGATGAAGTTTATAAACTTAGCCCCGTTATTTATGATGTTAAAGGAATGGGCAATTGGCAAAAAGGCAGCCGAAGCGGCCAAATCCGTTTGATTCTTACACGCCTAGCAAAGCAAGATGAAGTGTTTTTGCAATGGGTACAGTGGAATGACAAAGGGCCAGAAATCGTAAGAAGCACAGTAGAGGTCAAAGAGATTCAGGCGCAAGGACGTTTCAAAGTTGATTTTATTCGCAGAGAAACGGTGGGTCACTCTCGCCACATCATTTTAGGGTTAGAAAACCTGCATGATAAATCATCGACGCGAGTGATTATTCAAGTGCAAGACTTGGGGGTATATACCTTCAAATTCGAATAACCCCATCTATGAAGCCTATCCAATCATGGTGAGCAATGCATTTTTGTATGTTTGCTTTTTTTGTTTGTAAATCGGCAGCTACTTTTTGTATTTGTGTTTCTGCATCTTTAAAAGAAAACCTTTCTGTTTTCGCATCTAATACAATTGAGTTATGACGGCCAAAGCCTGCACTTTTTCGGTTACCGTATAGGGCTTTGTAACGTTCAGGTGTCTTGTGTTTCGCTTAAAAGGTCAATGGCACTGATTAAATTGTCTGGTTTGAGTCGAGGTGGCATTTGTGCAAATTGACCAATACCTTCTACTAGTTGTCCCTCAGCATGTTCATAGGCTTCTCTTTCTGTACTGCGATCAATTGTGAGGGTTTCAAAATCAAACAGTTGAGTATCGGCTAGCTGCGAAGGCGCTATGTTTTGCATGGCACTAAAAACTTGTTGTACGCGGCCAGGGGTGTCTATTTCCCACTGAGTCAGCATGGCCTTTATGTTTTGGCGTTGCAGGTTTTCTTGGCTGCCGCATAAGTTACAAGGAATAATTGGGTAGCGTTTGATGTTTGAAAATTCACTTATTTCGCTTTCTTTGCAGTACGCCAAAGGGCGAATCACAATGTTGCGTTTATCATCGCTTAGTAACTTGGGTGGCATAGCTGCAAAGCGGGCACCATAGAATAAGTTTAAAAATAACGTTTCAACGATATCATCGCGGTGATGGCCCAGCGCGACTTTGTTACAGTTGATGTCTTCAGCGAAGGCGTAAAGTGTTCCACGGCGTAGGCGAGAGCACAGGCCGCAGGTTGTTCGGCCCTCAGGTACTTTTTCTTTGACTACCGAATAGGTGTCGCGGTTGACGATGTAATATTCAATATCCAGTGTGTCTAGGTAGCTGGGTAAAATGTGCTCAGGAAAACCAGGTTGTTTTTGGTCTAGGTTAACAGCCACTAACTCAAAGTTAACAGGGGCACTTTTTTGTAGGCTGATGAGCATATCCAGCATGGTGTAGCTGTCTTTTCCGCCTGATAGGCAAACCATAATACGGTCGCCTTCTTCAATCATATTAAAGTCGGCAATGGCTCTGCCCACGTCTCGACGAATACGTTTTTGAAGTTTATTAAATTCTGTTTTTTGCTTTTTGTCTGCATCAGGTGTCTTAGACACACTGGCATCAATGAACTGAACCATTCTACAACCTAGCTAAACCTGCTTAAGGCGCGGATTCTAGCGCAAATAGTACCTGTTTGCCTATGAAATAGGGTTATAAGAGGGGTGTGTTTTTACGTCAAGCAGATGGAATCGCTTGTTTTTAGGCATTCAAATGCTTCATGCGTGGGCCGTTTTGTTCGTCCACTGGCCATACAGCTGAGGTCTCTAGTTTTTAACCCGTCAGCTTTCTCTAAAAGTCAGATTTATAGTTCTTACAGTGGTCATTTAATTTTAAGCCAAAACCCCAAATTGGACTATTGTGTGTTTCTTGTGTGTCGATATTATGCAATTGAATCATAAGTGTTAATTATGCAAACATACTTGGAGAGATCACAATGAAATTTAAAATCATCAGTATTGCACTCATGCTGGCTTTCGGTGTTCAAGCTAATGCTGGTACGGTAAGAATTCATAATAACGATTCTAAAACCCATGTTGTTAAAATAAAGTGCAATGGCAGTAGTAAAAATGTGCAGGTAAATGGTTCAGCAACATCGTCTTATACGTTTCATTCGACAGCCAGTAGCTGCGACATTGTGGGTGGCACTGTGAGTTTTCCTGTGTCAAAACTAGAAGATGGGCAGTCTTGGAAATTTAAAAACGATAAAGCGTCACAGAACTAATTAACTATTTTTTGTATTTGTTTGAGTAAAAAGATAGGCGATAGATAACAGCGACACGAGTGTTTTTATGAACCGTGGCGCTTTTATCTTATGCGGCCAAGTTTGATTGTTTTTTAAGTAGCTTAAAGCGCTCAATGTAAGCGTTAATCGTAGCGTGTGGGCGACTATGAAAATGGCGATGCCAAAATTTTGCCATCGCTTCTAGATCATCGGCATGAGGTAATGCTTTGCCTTTGCGTTCATATAAAAGCCACGCGATGGCCGTGGCGTAGCGTAAATTGGTTGTGAGCTCTGAGTGAGGGTTTAACAAAAACTCATGCTGACTCGCCAACCCCCGTACTTTACTGGCTAGGTCTGGATTTTTTGCTAGGTAATGATCCCACAGTAATTGGTGGCTTCTTGGTGTGATGTGATAAACACCTAAGCCACGGCCTTGTTGCGCTTTGAGTTCATAACCTAAAGAAGATTCAACGGCAGCGGTTCCCATTAATAATGTTTCAGCGGCTAAAGAATATTGGTTTAGATACTCTAACGTGGGTTTAATAACCAAGTGCCTAAGTTCATCAGGGCACAATCCCATGGTTCTTGTCCTTGCATTCAGTGTGTAAACGCTTCATGTGTGAAGTTAGTTAAACACTAGATGCTAATATGAAAAAAGCAAAAAATACTTGCAATTTATTTTTTGCTTTAATCTCAATACGTTACTGGACTAGGGATGTTGTTGATCGCAGTTAGTTTGCGGTTCAGGGTTGCCAGATAAGGCATTTAATTCGGGGGTGTTGAGCAGTGTTATTTCTTTGCCTTCCGTTTTAATTAACTCACTTTTCTGAAAGCGAGTAAAAATACGACTGACGGTTTCTACGGCTAAGCCCAAGTAGTTGCTTATGTCGACACGGGACATCGATAATCGGAAGGACTTAGCTGAAAAGCCTCGACGTTCAAAACGATTGCTCAAATCTAATAAAAAATACGCCATGCGTTCATCGGCACTTTTCTTTGAAAGCTGAAGCATCATTTGCTGGTCTTGGCGAATCTCACCACTCATGTTACGCATGATTTGTTTACGTAAGCCTGAAATTTCGTCGCAAAGGGTTTCGAGTTGTTCCAGTGGAAGCTCACACACGGTCGTGGTTTCAAGTGCTTTTGCTGATAGCGGGTAAGTATCTTCAGAGTAACCAGATAAACCCACTAATTCGCTGGCTAGATGAAACCCTGTGATTTGTTCTTCGCCGCTTTGTGCAACTGCGTAGGTTTTAATCGCCCCAGTACGAATGGCATAAATGGCTTTGAATGGGTCGCCTTGCTTGAACAGTAGCTCACCTTTTTGGATTGGGCGGCCACGTTTAATGACTTTATCCAATGCATCTAGGTCGGCGCGTTCTAACGCGATAGGAAGACACAGAGAATTCAGGCTACAGGTACTGCAATGGGTTTGACCACTTTTGCTTGAAGCCAAAAAGTGAACAGACTGCGTATCCTTTGACATGATGACTCCTGAAGCTTGCGGTAAAACTAAAAGTTATAAGGTTAATACTATTATTTATAAGGACTATTGTCAGTCTTAATTTACTAACCAAGGGGCTATTATGGTCCAAACGCCAAAGATCACAATGCTGCCGCCAAGTATTAGTTTAACGAACCAATGACGCTTAAATTGGTTTAGCTGTGCGGTGAATACGGCAAAACTAAGTAACGCTGGAATATTTCCCAATCCAAATGCCATCATGAGTGTGGCGCTGTGTAATGGATTAGCCGAAACCAATGCCCAGCTTAATGTGCTGTAAACCAGGCCACAGGGGAGTAAACCCCAAATTAACCCAAGCCCTAATGCATGTTTTACCGAGCGCACGGGTAGTACATGCTTACTTAGCGGCTGAATGTACTTCCAGAGTTTGGAGCCACCTTTTTCAAGCCAGATTAAGCTTTTAGTCGAGCCCAAAACATAAAAACCCATCAGAATTAAAATAATACCGGACAGCGAGCGCAGTATGGCGCCAGCGAGTTCATGGCTTGATGCGAGCCATAGGCCGATAAACCCAGCAATTAAACCAATCACACCGTAAGTTGTAATTCGCCCAAGGTGGTAGCTGAGTTGCAGCATCATAGGTCTTGAGTGTTGCGTATTGAGGGACAGCGCGCCAACGATGCCGCCACACATGCCCATGCAGTGAATGCTGCCAAAAAGCCCTAATAAAAACGCTGTTAGGTAAGAGAGCGGTTCAATCATTGGCTAGAATCTTTAGTCTCTTTATCGGCTTGTGTTGCATCAGGTTGTGATTCTTTTTTATCAGGCGCGGCGTCATCGTCAAATAAAATGCGATGGGCTGGGCTATCTAAATCATCAAATTGCCCGCCTTTGTTTGCCCAAAAGAAAATCGCCACACCTGCTGCAATGAACAGCAGGGTAACCGGAATCGTTATAAAGATAATTTCCATACAACCTCAATTATTTAGGCAATTTGTTTAAGCGCAATGCATTAAAAACCACAACGAGCGAACTGGCCGACATGCCAATGGCGGCTAAATAAGGGGGAAGTAATCCCAAGGCGGCTAGGGGAAGAACGCTACTATTGTACAGCAATGCCCAAGCTAGGTTTTGTTTAATAATACGCGCGGTTTTATGCGCTTGCTTAACAAGCTGTGGTAAGCGTGTCAGTTGATTATTGACGAGAATGACATCGGCATGGGTTTTCGCTAAATCACTGGCACTGCCAATGGCAATAGAGACGGGGGCTTGTGCTAAAACCGGCACGTCATTGATGCCGTCACCTACCATAATGCTGGCGTCATTAGGATCTTGCTTTGCAAGGTAATCCAATTTGCCTTGAGGGCTGACACCGCCATTAAATTGTTCAATGCCTAAGGTGTTTGCCACGTGGCTAACATGGGTGCTTTGATCACCGCTTAATAGTTCGCAGTGAAATGATAATTTTTTTAGCGCTTCGATTGTTGTTTTGGCATTGGGGCGTATTTCATCACTAAGTAAGAACCAGGCTAACACGGTATCGCGATCGGCCAGTGCAACCCAGTGTCGCGGATCAGGTGGCGTCACTGAGATTAGGTGGCTGCTAATAAAAGAGGCCGTACCAATTTTATACTCAATGTTATCAATCACACCGCTGATGCCTTCGCCTGCGTGATTATGGATATGGGTTGCGGGCAGCAATTGTGCGTGCTGGAAAGCATGGGCAATTGGGTGCTGACTAAAATGCTCTAAGCTGGCTGCAATTTGCAGCGGGTTAACCTGTTTTGCATTCACAATTTGGGTTTGTTCGATGGCTAATTGGCCAAGGGTGAGTGTGCCCGTTTTATCAAAAATGATACGGCGGCTCTTACGCAGGGTTTCTAGTACATGGCCACGGGTGATGAGCACGCCATTACGCCTTAATGCCGTTGTGGCGGCCGTAAGGGCGGTTGGTGTGGCAAGTGACAACGCACACGGGCATGTGGCAACCAGTACCGATAAGGTAATCCAAAATGCACGGTCACTATCAATAAAATACCAGGTAGTGAAGACGATAACGGACATAAGCAGTACGCCTGCTACAAAGTACTGAGCCAGAGTGTCGGCCAGTTGAGCACATTTTGGGTTTATCCTGCGAGGCTCGATCAAGCAGAGACATGATGGTCGAAATTTGAGTGTCTTTACCAATGGCGGTCACACGCACATCAATTGGATTTTCGACGTTTAAACTGCCAGCGATAACGGCGTCATTGATATTTTTGTGTAAGGGGATGAACTCACCGGTAATAATGGATTCATCAACACTGCTGTTGCCATTCACTATGATGCCGTCGGTTGCAATGGTGCTGCCCGGTAAAATACGAATACAGTCACCAATGACTACTTGGTTAATGGGGAGTAATGCTTCGTCGCCATTTTCAAGAATTTTAACGCAGGCTCTTGGCATTAAATTGTGCAACTCATTGCCAGCCTCGCCATTACGCAAGCGGGCGCGGGTTTCTAAAAAGCGACCGACCAATAAGAAAAACGTGAACATACACACGCTGTCAAAGTAGACCTCTTCACCATGGGTGAACGTCGAGTACACACTGGCAATGTAAGCGCCGCCGATGGCAATCGATACTGGTACATCCATGGTGAGATGACGGGTTTTAATGTCGCGAATAAAGGCGCTAAAAAAAGGTCGAGCGCTATAAAGAATGACGGGCGTTGTAATGAATAACCCAGCAAACCGAAAATATGTTTCAAACTTTATGAAAACGCCAGCCCAGTCATCGGCATACAATGGAACAGCGAACATCATGGCTTGCATGGTGCCAAGGGCGGCTAGTACTAATCGTTGTATTGCTTGTTTTTGTTCTGCTTGTAGCTGCTGCTGTGCGGCGTCTGGGGTGTAAGGTTGTGCCTTGAAACCCAGAGTATAAATGCGAGAAATAATATCACTAAGGGGTGTGATGTCTTGCTGCCAAGTAATGTACAGCTTGTGCTGGCTTAAGTTGAGCTGGACGGCTTGCACACCAGCAAAACGTTGCAGTTGTTTCTCAATCAACCACCCACAGGCCGCGCACGTAATGCCTTCAATAATGAGTACAGTTTCAAAATGGCTGTCTGTTTGGGTGGCGATGTCGGCTAACACATCTGTGTTATCAAATAGTGTCAGCTCTTGGCGAATCGATTGGGGTAGGGTGTCTATGGTGAAGTCAGGCGTTGTGTTTGTATCACTGCGATATTGATAAAAGGACTCGCTGCCGCTTTCTACAATGGCATTAGTAACCGCTTGGCAGCCCACGCAACACATATCGCGGGCTTCACCAAATACACGAGCGGTTAAGTGAAGATTTTCGGCAACCGCTTGCCCGCAGTGATAACAATTACTCATAACTAGATGGCGATCGGCACGCCGTTTTTGACCCAAACATCTTTACGGACACGCCATTGCTGTTCAGTAGATTCAACCAGTAAATAATAACGACCATTTTCGGTTGGTTCGATAAACCCAACATAGCGCTTATCTTTCGTTAGCTGTAAGTGTGACTCACGGTCTTTTTCAGGAATAGTAGGGTGACCTAATGTAACTTTTAGAGTGCTTGGAGGATTTTGACGTGAGTTGATGAGATTCAAACTCAGTTCATTGCCGTCAGCTTGAATTTCAATACGGATATCCAATGATTTTGCTTTCTTATCCCACTGTAACTCTTGGTTGTAGGCTAAGCCGTCTTTGTAGTAATCATCACGTACTAGGGTGTCTTTATTTAAAATCGATATGGTGAGTAAACTCAAACCAACAATGATTGAGGTTAGCGGGAACCCGATAAGCATCCAAACATAGGGTTCTTTGTACCAAGGGCGTTGTAATTCAGTCATGGTGATTACTGCTATATCAAATAAGAGCGCCAGTGTAATCATTGCACTGGCGCTGAACAAGTTTTAAGGCGGGTTGGTAGCGGGTTTTTCTTACAAACTCCCTGCTTGTTATCCGCCTGCCGGACCGATAAAACGGCTTTCTTCTACTGCGCTTAAGCCATCATCACGTGTCACTGTAAAGAGCACGTCCGTTCGAGATTTTTTTAATTCCCACGGAACCACAATGAGATTCAATGGCATTGAGCCCACATCGCCCGGCATAAGATGAATTTTGGTTTTACCGCTTAGTTCACTGCCATCAAGGCCTTTTGCACTGATTGTAAATACGTGCTCTTCTGATGACATGTTCATAACTTTGGCAAAATAACTGTTTTGTAGGCGACCATCACTGGTATTGGTGTACAAGGCGCCTCGATCTCGAATCACGTCAAGTTCGATGGGTGAACGGTCGAAAATGGAGTACATGAAAATGCCGATCATAATAACCAATGCGCTCGCGTAGCCAACGAGTTTAGGTCGTAAAATATGGACCTTGTTGCCTTTTAAAGCGTGCTCATTGGTATATCGAATCAGGCCTCTTGGATAGTGCATTTTATCCATGATTTCATCGCATGCGTCGATACAAAGCGCACAGCTGATGCATTGGTATTGTAAGCCTTCACGAATATCAATGCCCACCGGGCAAACCTGAACACACATGTTGCAGTCAACGCAGTCACCAATATTTTGCTCAATAGGATCGACGCCTTTCTTTACGGGCACCGCGGCCATCACCCCGTTCACCGCGACGCTCGTCGTAAGAGACAATCAATGTATCTTGGTCAAACATAACGGCTTGGAAGCGAGCGTATGGGCACATGTGTGTACACACCATTTCTCTTAGCCAGCCAGCATTGCCGTAAGTGGCAAGTGTGAAAAACAATAACCAAAAACTTGCCCAATGATCTTCAATAGCAAACGTGATGATGTCAGGCACTAACTCTCGAATAGGGTAAAAGTAGCCGACAAACGCGACCCCTGTGGCAAACGAAATAACAATCCAAATACTGTGCTTAGATAATTTTTTGAAAAACTTAGACGCCGTGAGCGGTGCTTTGTCTAACTTCATGCGTTGATTGCGGTTGCCTTCAATTTTTTCTTCTACCCACATGAAGATAAACGTCCATACGGTTTGAGGGCAGGTATAGCCACACCAAATGCGTCCAGCTAGGGTAGTGATGGTGAATAGGCCAAAGGCACAAATAATCAGCAGCCAAGATAATAATATGAAATCTTGTGGCCAGAATGTCAGGCCCCAAATGTGAAACTCACGGCTTGGTAAATCAAACCACACCGCTTGCGTACCGTTGATGTTAATCCACGGTGTAATGAAATAGGCGAGCATTAAGCCCCAGAGTGAAAATGTTCTTAGTTTGTTGAAAAAGCCATTAATGGCACGGACATAAAGCTTGCCGTTTACTTTGGCCGAAACGCCTTCATATTGTTCACTGGCGTTAAAAGGGGTGACATCTTTGACAGGGATTTCTTCACTCATACTGACCACCTTAATAGCAAGAAGTGTCATGCCAAACGATATTGTCTTTTTTATAGTTTAGAGGCTGTTGTTGAATGACGGTAATGAATCATGTCATTTCTTTGTTATGCGCCTAAGACATACTTCTGTAGATTTAATTTGTAATGAGTCTAATACATTAGCTTGCGCTAATGAATATAAAAAAAGCGGCATATAGCCGCTTTTTCATGGTTTATTGAGTCAGCTCAATTAATCTTTAGTTTGTGATAAAGAATAAACGTAAGCTGAAACAACATGGATCTTATCTTCACCTAAAATCTCTTTCCAAGCTGGCATAACACCGGCACGACCATGTTTAATGGTGAAATCAATTTTAGCTTCGCTGCCGCCGTACAACCAAATGTTATCCGTTAGGTTGGGTGCGCCAACTGCTTGCATGCCTTTACCGTCGCCACCATGACAGGCCGCACAGGCTTGAGCAAACAGTGCCTTACCTTTTGACGCATCACCAGAGCCTTCACGGCCGGATAGTGTCAGTACGTGAGCAACAATGTCAGTACGTTCTTCAGCGGTCATGTTTGGTTTCAGACCGTTTGCAGGCATGGCACCATTACGGCCATTTGTCAGGGTTGCTTTAATAGCAGCAGGAGAGCCGCCATACAACCAATCGTGATCCGTTAGGTTAGGAAAACCTTCTGAACCTGATGCCGTTGGGCCATGACAAACAGAGCAGTTAGAAGCATAAATGCGTTGGCCTGTTGCCAGTGCTTCTTCATTTTGTGCAAGCTCTTCAACGCTCATTGCAGTTAGTTTGTCGTAGTAAGGCTGATATTTCTCTTCAGCTCTGGCTACTTCATCTTCCCACTGACCAATTGAGCTCCACTTAGAGAAGCCAGTCCAGTCACCAATGCCGTAGATTAGAATGTAAACAAAACCAAATACGATGGTTGACCAGAAAAAGTACATCCACCACTTTGGTAGTGGGTTGTCTAATTCGTGGATGCCATCAAACGAGTGGCCCGTGGTTTGGTCTGTTTCTTCATCAAAGTTCTGACCGCGTTTGGTCACAATGATCAGGGCGCCACTAGCAATCATGGAGCCTATAACAATGACACTTACCCATATGTGCCAAAAGGTTGTTAATTCAGTCATCTTTCTCTCTCTCTGCGTCTGCTGTACGTTGCGCGATTTGTTCGTCTTTAAAAATCATATCGGCGTCATCGTCAAAGCGATTCTTGCGAGATGAGCTGTAAGCCCACGCAATGATTCCTAGAAAAGCGATTAAAGCGAATACGGTACCTAAACCGCGAACGTCGTTAATATCCATAACTCTACCGTTTTTGGGTTAGAACTGTGCCAAGCTGCTGTAGATACATAACAAGCGCGTCGATTTCACGTACGCCGTCAGCTGCATCTTTAGCACCCGCAATTTGCTCATCAGTGTAAGGCACACCAACGAAGCGCAGAGCTTTCATTTTTTTAGGCGTATCTCGACCGTCAACTTTATCTTCAAACAACCATGGGAAAGCAGGCATGTTAGAAGAAGGAACAACGTCACGAGGGTTATATAAATGCGCACGGTGCCAGTCATCAGAGTAACGTTGACCAACTCGAGCCAAATCAGGACCCGTACGTTTAGAACCCCATAGGAATGGGTGCTCATAAACGTGCTCACCAGCAAGAGAGTAGTGACCATAGCGCTCTGTTTCAGCACGGAATGGACGAATCATTTGGGTGTGACATACATGGCAGCCTTCACGGATGTAGATGTCACGGCCTTCTAGTTCAACTGCGCTTAATGGCTCAAGGCCTTCAATTGGCTCAGTTGTCTCTTTCAAGAAGAATAGAGGAACAATTTCTGCCAGTGCTCCCCAGCTGATTGCAATGACAATCAGCACAATCATTAATGGCAGGTTCTTTTCGACGATATCATGTTTCATACTAATTTCTCGCCCTTATACTTGTGCTAGCTTAGCTTGTTGTTCGGCATTGGCACTGCGTACCGTTTTATAGGTGTTATAAGCCATAAGAAACATGCCGCTTAGGAATATAGCGCCACCTAAGGCACGAACAAAGTAACCAGGATAAGAGGCTTCTAGAGACTCTACAAAGCTGTAAGTTAGCGTGCCGTCAGCGTTAACTGCGCGCCACATCAGACCCTGCATAATACCGTTAACCCACATCGCAACGATGTACAGAACCGTACCTATAGTCGCTAGCCAGAAGTGAATGTTGATCAACTTGATTGAGTACATTTCACCTTGTTTCTTACCAAGCACAACCGGAAGCATGTTGTAGATAGCACCAATCGATACCATTGCAACCCAACCTAGCGCACCAGAGTGTACGTGGCCGATGGTCCAGTCTGTGTTGTGAGACAGAGCGTTAACTGTTTTGATTGCCATCATTGGGCCTTCGAACGTAGACATACCGTAGAAAGACAACGATACAACCAAGAAACGTAAGATAGGGTCAGTACGCAGCTTATGCCAAGCACCTGAAAGGGTCATCATACCGTTGATCATGCCACCCCAAGATGGAGCAAGAAGGATCAAAGACATAATCATACCAGCCGATTGCGCCCAGTCTGGAAGAGCAGAATAGTGCAAGTGGTGAGCACCGGCCCAAACGTAGATAGAGATCAACGCCCAGAAGTGAACAATAGACAAACGGTAAGAGTAAACCGGACGTTCTGCTTGCTTAGGTACGAAGTAGTACATGATGCCTAGGAAGCCAGCGGTTAAGAAGAAACCTACCGCATTGTGGCCATACCACCACTGAACCATCGCATCGATTGCGCCGGCGTAAATCGAATACGATTTAAAGGCACTAACCGGAACAGCAAGGCTGTTGAAAATATGAAGAACAGCGATCGTGATGATGAACGCACCAAAGAACCAGTTAGCCACATAAATATGAGGCTGTGAGCGCTTGGCGATGGTGCCAAAGAACACAATGGCGTAACACACCCAAACAATGGTAATCAGGATATCGATTGGCCATTCAAGCTCTGCATATTCCTTAGTAGACGTTAAACCTAAAGGTAAGGTGATTGCGGCTGCAACAATAACAGCTTGCCAACCCCAGAAGGTAAACATGGCTAAAGAATCAGAGAAAATACGAGTTTGACAAGTGCGCTGTACAACATAGTAAGAAGTAGCAAAAAGGGCGCAGCCGCCGAATGCGAAAATAACCGCATTAGTATGTAAAGGACGTAAACGGGAGAACGTCAGATACGGAATCTCAAAGTTCAGCTCAGGCCAAACAAGTTGAGAGGCGATCAAGACACCAAGGGACATGCCCACGATACCCCAGACCACAGTCATGATGGCAAAATATTTTACCACCTTATAGTTATAGGTTGGATGCTCTACAGCAGTGCTCATGATTAAGTTCCATTCGCAGCAAGTTAAAAAATCGGCGCAATTATCAGTAAAGGCGGGTGTAAATGCAATGAAAAGCCATTAAAAGCCATGATACACATCAACCTTTTATCGAGTGATAACAAATAGTTAGCTATTTTGTTTAAAAAATGCTCAGTAATCACTCAGGGGTTTGGTGTTTATAAGCTTAGCAGCGAATTTGTTGGATGGTTAAAAATACAACACCTGACATTTTCAGCCACTGGGATTACACTATGCGCCTTTATTTAGGACGTTAAATCCATGCTGATTGTTGATGGCGAATCACACTCAATAACATGTGTGTTTGCGCATGGTGCTGGGGCACCGATGGACAGCGACTTCATGAATACAGTCTCTAGCGGCTTATCCAAAATGGGTATTCGCGTTGTGCGTTTTGAATTTCCTTATATGCAAGAGCGGCGATTAAGTGGTAAAAAGCGTCCCCCTAATCGTCAGCCTGAATTGCTTGAGAGTTTTAATAAAGTATTAGCGGGGCAAAAAGGCCCAATTGTCTTGATGGGTAAATCAATGGGTGGGCGAATGGCGAGTATTCTGGCCAGTGAGCAAACCGAAACCGCAAATATATTAGGTGTCCTAGCGCTAGGCTATCCCTTTCACCCTCAAGGGAAGCCAGAAAAACTGCGCATTGATCACTTGCCTAATGTAAATGTGCCCATGGCCGTTGTGCAAGGCACACGGGATGCGCTAGGGAATCAAGACTTAGTCACGCAGCTACCATTGCCAGCCAGTTTGGCCTTCTTGTGGTTAGAAGATGGCGATCACGATCTTAAGCCTAGGGTAAAAAGTGGTTTTACCCATGCAGAACATATAGATAAAACAATTCAGTTTTGCGCTGATTTTATTAAGCGCTGCTATTAATTTTAATTCTTAGGTTATTAAACCTAATGACTGTGAGTACCCCGCTGTAATGGCTATGACACAACTAATCCTGTTATGTAGACAGGGCTTTGAAGCTGAAACCGCCGCTGAAATTCAAGATGTTGCATCTCAAGCTGGCTGTTTTGGCTATTGTAAGACGCAAGCTGATCAAGCATATGTGAGTTTTTTTGCTGAAGACCATCAGCTTAAACAAATCATTGAGCATGTTAGTTTTCGCCAGCTAATATTTGTGCGCCAATGGTTTATCTGTGGTGAGGCGATAGAGTTAGACGGCACTGACCGAGTCTCTTCTATTATGCAAAGTTTAGAAGGTACGCCTCATTGTGGCGAAGTGGAGTTGATTCACGCCGACACCAATGAAGCAAAAGAACTAAGCCGTTTATGCAAAAGCTTAACAGGGCCGCTAGCTGCCACATTAAGAAAGAAAAATAAACTAAGCGCTAAGCGCAGCCATAAAATCCCGCGCCTAATGATATTTTTAATTGATGGCCAGCATGCCCATGTTGGATATCATTTCACTAATAATGCATGCAAATGGCCTGACGGTATTTTGCATTTGAAATTCCCTAAAGACGCACCTAGTCGCTCAACGCTAAAGCTTGAAGAAGCTTGGCATTGGTTTGTGCCTAAGCGCCAGTGGGGCGAACGCTTAAGTGCCGGAATGCGTGCAGTTGACTTAGGTGCTGCACCGGGCGGTTGGACGTGGCAGTTAGTCAAGCGCAGCATGATGGTTGACGCGGTTGATAATGGTCCAATGAAAGGCGCTTTAATGGACTCTGGCCAAGTAACCCATCATCAAGAAGACGGTTTTAAATTTAGCCCGAGTAAAAAAGCCCATTGGATGGTATGTGATATGGCTGAAAGCCCTATCAAGGTGGCAGACAGAATGGCGCATTGGATTGTAAATGAATGGTGTCATGAAACCGTGTTTAATTTAAAATTGCCAATGAAAAAGCGCTATTTAGAAGTACGTCAGTGCTTGGAGTTAATCGAAGAAAAATGCCAAAGTGCCAACATCAATGTTGAAATTTCAGCTAAGCATTTGTACCACGACCGTGAAGAGATCACGTGTCATGTTCGTCGACTTTATTAGCCTCTAATTAGTTCTTATGAGTCAGCCTTATCAAAGGCTGGCTCTCTTTTTAAACCTTCTTTATATTATTTCGATCTTGTGATTTGCGCATCATAGGCCTGTTAATCCGTTCTCATTTATCACCTTGCTTGTCACGCTGAATCAACCCCCTGATACCTAGAGTCAAGTTTCCCATAGATAACCCACCTATATTAGCCACCACTGACAGTGGGTGCTATTTATGACTGTCATAAAAATGCAAACAAATGCCTTGAATATGAAACCTGTGAAAACAGGTTTGTTTTCCGTTAGTTGGTGTACTTAGGTATGCCATGTGCAGTCAACTTAAATGAGTAAGTCATATGTCGGCATTAGCAGAAGTAATTGATCAAGATGTTCAAACGTTAATGGACAGTGTGGGTGGTAATAGTGCGCAACTGCCAGTTGGTGAATTGCGACTTTTAAATCACGTGCCGTTAATGTCGGATGCTGGAGGTCGTTACGGTAAAGGACATGTCGTCACTGAAATGATCATTGACCCTGAGTCTTGGTTTTTTAAATGTCATTTTCCCGATGACCCAATTATGCCAGGTTGTTTAGGCATTGAAGGCTTGTGGCAAAGTTTAGGTTTGTATTTGGCGCTTAAAGGTTTTAAAGGCAAAGGTCGAGCACTTGGCGTGAGCAGTTTGAAATTTTCTGGTGAGGTATTGCCAACGGCCAAGCGTTTACAGTTTCAATTACATATTCGTAAAGTAGTTGAACGCGATTGGGTGATTGCCTTAGCCGATGGTGAAGTCCTCGTGGATGGCAAACTTATTTACGAAGCAAAAGATTTGAAAGTGGGTATTTTTCCTGAAGCGAGAAAAGCCTGAAAAAAATACAGAGGAAATAAAATGAATCGCGTAGCCGTTGTTGGAGTGGGCTTAGTATCAAGCTTAGGGAATGATTGGAAAACGGTACGTGATCATTTGTATTTTAGTAAAAGCGGCATTCGCGTTAACGAAAGTTTTATTGAGAAAGGTCTGCGTTCACAAATAAGTGGCTACATTGATTGCCCGGAAGTTGAAAATATTGATCGTAAACTGCGTCGTTTCATGGGGACGAATGGTGAGTGGTGCCATATAGCAATGGAGAGGGCCGTTCAGCAATCAGGCATATCACAAGAGCAATTAAGCAGCGATAAAACCACATTAATAGTGGGCGCAGGCGGTGTTGCCAGTGATGATTTAGTGGATGCGATTAAGGTATTAGAAACATCAGGTATTAAAAAAATTGGACCGTATCGAGTGACTCGAGAAATGGGCAGCGCACCTTCGGCGCAATTGGCAACCAATTTTAAAATCAAAGGGCCGAGCTTTTCGATTTCATCTGCGTGTGCCACCAGTGCACATTGCATCGGTACCTGTTATCAGCAAATTAAAATGGGCTTGATGACAACTGCAATAGCCGGTGGCGTTGATCAAGCACATTGGTCACATGCCATGCAATTTGATGGCATGGGTGCGTTATCAACACAGTTTAATGACCAACCTGAAAAAGCGTCTCGTCCTTACGACCGTGAGCGAGATGGGTTTGTTATTAGTGCCGGTGCTGGCATTGTCATTTTAGAAGAATGGGAGCACGCAAAAAATCGTGGCGCAAATATTCTTGGTGAAATTATTGGCTTTGGCGCAAGCAGTGATGGTGACAACATGGTTGCCCCTAGTGGCGAAGGCGCTGAGCGAGCAATCAGGATTGCATTAAAAGATGCGGGTATTCAAAACGTTGATTACATCAATACACATGGCACCAGTACACCAAGAGGCGATTTAACAGAATTAAAAGCCATTGAAAATGTGTTCAAAAATGATGTGCCTTATATTAGCTCAACGAAATCGTTATCTGGCCATGGTTTAGGGGCAGCAGGGGTTCATGAAACTATTTTTAGCTTGATCATGATGCAAGATGGATTCATTAGTGCATCGGCTAATATCGATAATCTTGAAAAAGAAGTTGAACACTTGCCTTTGGTTCGTCAGCGCATAGAACAAAAAGTAGAAACAGTTTTAAGTAATAGCTTTGGCTTTGGTGGAACCAATGCATGTCTTGTTTTTAAGGCAGCATAAGGTTCTAGATTAAATAAAAAATAAGAGTTTAGGGGTGGTTTATGGGTTATCAGCCAAGAATAAAAAATAATATTTGCACAAATGCTCATCCGGTTGGGTGTTATTACAATGTTTTTCAGCAAGTGCAAGCCGCCTCTGATAATCCATTAAAAGAGCTTCAAGGTAAAACGGCATTAGTTATTGGGGCAAGTTCGGGTATTGGTTTGGCCTCGCGAATTGCACTGACCTTTGCCGCAGGTATGGATACATTGGGTGTTTTATTATGATCGCGCTGCCCAGGCACACAAATACGGCAGTGCGGGTTGGTATAATAACCAAGCATTTGAATATTACGCGCGCCGTGCAGACAAACTGGCTTTTAGCTGTAATCAAGATGCCTATCAGCGCAATGCAAAAGACTGGGTTGTTCAAAAGTTACAGCAGAGCGAGAAACAAATTGATGTTTTGGTGTACTCACTTGCGTCACCTAAGCGCAGCATTAAAGGCGTTGCGGAATATGTGAGTGCGATTAAACCCATTAATGCCCCTTTCCATGGGCGCACACTGGATGTATTCAAAGGCGAGATTCGTGATATTGAGATTCAATCTGCCAGCCATGATGAAATAGACGCCACGGTTAAAGTCATGGGGGGAGAAGATTGGCAAGAATGGGTGAATGTTCTTAAAAAAGCTGGCGTACTGGCCCCTAATTTTAAGACCATTGCTTACAGTTATTTAGGCCCTGACCAAACTCAAGACATTTATGGTAATGGGACACTTGGGTCGAGCAAAAGCGCATTTGCACGAAACCGCCATTGCATTGGATGAAAATCTGAAAAAAATGGGCGCACGCGCGCACATCGGTTTATTGCAAGCACTGGTTACGCCGTCTAGCTCGGTTATTCCTAGCCTGCCTTTGTACATGGCTGCGCTTAATCAAGAACAAAAGCGTGCAGGTAAGCATGAAACCACACTGCAACAGGTGATGCGTTTGTTTAACGATAGTTTGTTTAATGCCTCGGTAGCGCAATCAAGTGTGCGCTTGCGAGCTGATAATTTAGAGCGAGATGCGGTTATTCAGGCGAATGTAAATGCTATTTTAAACCAAGTTGATGCGGACAATTTAAACGATTTGGTTGACGTAGACAGCTTAAGGCAACAATTTTTACACCAATTTGGTTTTGCTTATGACTTTATTGATTATGGTCAAAAGCCGGACCCACTAACACCTCCCGCTATTCATGATTTTTCTCAGTTAATGGGCATGAAAAAAGCAGGGTAATTTAATCATCAGATTCTTAGGAGAATAAAATGTCTGATATTTTTCAACAAGTAGTAGAAGTCGTTGCAGAGCAGTTGGGTGTTGAGGCCGCACAGGTTAAGGCAGGGTCTCATTTTATTGAAGATCTAGGTGCAGATTCATTGGATACAGTGGAGCTATTAATGGCACTAGAAGAAAAATTTGATTGCGAGATTGATGAAGCATCAGCAGAAAAATTAACTCGTGTGCAAGACATTGTTGATTTTATTAAAGCATTAGAAACTGCTTAATTCGATTGATTGAAAAAGCCTCAGCCTTAAGTGGTAAATACTTACGGTCTGGGGCTTTTTTGTGCTCAATGAAAAATATTAATTGGCGTGACATTAAGGACGTGAGCTAAAGTATGAGCGTTCAGTTTTATGGGTAATTACATGCTTGGCGCATATGCTAACGGCCATTTGAGATGGAAAAAACAATTATTATTAGTTATGAATTGTAATAACAGTGAAGATAATAAATATGAGTAGGTATAACGTCGTCTTAATTAGGGCTATAAATAATTAAAAGACATAAGTAAAAGGTCAGTATTACCAGTGTTCATAACTGATTGATCACGCATGGCAGAATAAAGGTGGGGATCAAAAATGATTGAAAGGGCATTGGTAATTTGGTTGATTATACTGGTTATGGCCATCGCTAATGGCATTCTGCGAGAAGTGCTTTTAGTCCCTTGGTTTGGCCAAGACCTTAGCTTTACTCTAAGTGGTATTTTGTTATGTGCTCTAATTCTTATGGTCATATATCTCATGTTGCCGTGGCTTGGTATTGCCAGACCTAAGCAGTATTGTGCAATAGGTTTTGGATGGTTGTTCCTTACGCTGGTTTTTGAGTTTACACTTGGGTATTTCATTCAAAATAAGCCGTTGTCGCAAATTTTAGATGCGTATACTTTCAAAGACGGTAATATTTGGCCTATTGTTTTGTTAGTGACGGCGTTCGCACCGTACATTGTCGCTAAAATTAGGCGTCTTGTATGAGCTATGTGATTACTTATTGGCTTTTTATAAGAAAAAATAGAATCGGTATCGTAGACACCATTCTTAATTTTAGTCAGCGCAAGCTGACGTTTGCATACTCAAGGAAGGATATATGTTCCCTATTGATGTTTGGATTACATTCACGCTGGCCTGCATGCTCTTGATTATATCCCCTGGCCCAGACAATATTCTGGCGATTGGTAGGGGGCTTAGCCAAGGTAAAGCCGCTGCCTGTATATCGGGATTATCATCCGGTATAGGTATATTGTTCCATGTTTTGACGGCCACTTTTGGGCTTACATTACTGATACAAACATCAGAGATAGCGTTTATGGTTGTAAAACTCGTCGGTGCTTGTTATTTAATTTGGCTGGGCATAAGAGTATTAAGGTCTGGGAACTTAATTAATCTTAAGCCAGCAGAGAAGCAGTCAACTAAAACGATCTTCTCAACGGGTTTATTATCGGCGGTTTTAAATCCTAAGCCAGGCATGTTTGTACTTGCGTTTATTCCTCAGTTTGTAAGCCCTGAATTGGGTTCAGTGACGACGCAAATGATTGTATACGGTGTTTGGTTTGCACTGCTAACGGGTATTGGGTTCTCACTGATGGGTATGTTTGCATCAAAACTTACTGGCTGGCTTCAAAATCGACCTAAAGTAACAAATGGTCTGAATGTTGGTGCAGGCCTAACGTTCATAACATCCGGTTTAGCCGTCGCTACGTTAAATCAGCGATAACACGACAGTGTTAAAGGTATTGCAAAAGGGGTAGTGCAGTAGGCTTACCCCTTTGATATTTGTTTTAGCCACTAATTCGGTGCTTTTTTATTGAGGGGTTAAGGCGTCACGAGTAAATAATGTACAAATATAAAAAACTATATGAGATTTCAAAGAAATTAGCCGATAAAACCTATGGGTTTCTTGATACAAAAGGACCGGGAATGGGGAATCATGCAACCAATCAAATTATTTCAGCCCTTTATTAATATTTTAGGCAACATAGATGCGTTATCAGAACAAGCGAGCTTTGATAGCATAGCTTGATATGGTCGATTAATTTTTTTGGGCTTTCGTAGATTAAATTATGGATATAGCCAATACGTTTCCGCCATTAACACCAGAATTAAATGTTCGTGACATTGCGGTATCTTTAGACTTTTATACGAGACTACTTGGCTTTAAAGTTTGCTTTTCGCGTCTAGAAGAAGGTTTTGCAACAATAGAGCGTGATGGTGTGTTCATCATGCTTGAGCAGGTAGATACACAGGAGCCCAGTGATGAGCCATGGCTGACTGCAGCGTTAGAATATCCGTTTGGTAGGGGGATTAATTTTCAGATAATCGTTACGGACTTTGAGGTTGTTTACGAGCGTTTATTAAGAAACGGTTATCCTATTAAGCTACCTTTAGAGCAAAGATCATATCGAGCAGGTGCTGAATTCATAAATGTTAGACAATTTATGATTATGGACCCAGATGGGTATTTACTCAGGTTAACTACTCATAATGCTAAGCATGACTTAACGGCTTAGCGATTAAAAATCGTCTAAATACAGGCTGTATCGATTTTATAACGATTAATCTGCTTTCGTAGACGACTTTTTGCCTGTCGCTTGCTTGCGATATTCGGCCGGTGTCTGTGCTGTCCAGCGTTTAAACGCCCGAGTAAATGCGCTTAATTCAGAAAACCCTAAATCATAAGCAATTACGGTTAGTGGTAGTTGGGTTTGTTTGAGCAGAAAAAATGCTTTGTTCTGCTTAACTTGATCAACTAGGTCACTGTAAGACGAGCCGTCATTTTTTAATTTTCGATACAGGGTCTGTCTGCTCATGTTAAGTAGCTTGGCGGTTTGCTCTGCATCAAAACTACCATCACTTAAATTCTTTTCAATAATGCGTTTTACTTTGCTTGAAATACTGCGTTTGAATAGGCGAGACAAAACTTGGTTCGCATAATTTAATGTAGCGACACGGGTATGTGGGTTGCGACGCTTGGGCTTCATGCTCAGCATTTTACTGTCAAAGATGACCTCACAATAAGGTTGGTCAAAGTTAACCTTACAGGGGAATACGTCTTCAAATTTTTGTGCATACTCGGGTTGGCTGTGCTGGAAATTAACGCAATGGAAGCGAGTTTCGAGCCCCACGGCCTTAATCGTGCGCAGAACCACAATGGCAAGCGTGCGTTCGATATCCGGAATATGATAAAAATCAGGCGATTTGTAGATGTAGCGAAGGTGGCAACGTTTATCAATGATTTCGCATTCTAATTCAATGGCTTCATTGACCACACTGAATAAGCGAATGTAGTGCTCTAACCCTTCTTTTATGGTGCTGCTGTTATAGACCACGTGGGCAACTAAGCCTAAGTCTTCAATGCCTTCGTTTTGGGCAATGCTCAAGCCAAGCTCAGGGCATTGGCTTTTTTTTATGGCCAAATCCCAGATCGAGTGATAAATGCTTAGCGGTAAGCGCTGATCGGGCTTCAGAAATAAGCGCTTCATCAATACCTAGCTCACTTGCTAGTGCCTTGGTGTCCATATTGAACTGTAGGAAAAAATCGATGATGGCCTGTGCTGAGGCTAACCCAACGGTGGGTTCAGAGAGAGCGTGCATGCAAAGATAAAACCTAGCATTAATAAAAAATAGTGGTGGCAATATAAGGGGTTACGCGGGGTTTCACAAGCAGCTTAAGCTAAAAACGATAACCCGCTACATAGCAGGTTATCTTTAGGTTTTTATCTGATTTCAGCCACGGTGATTTTTTCGTCACCATCTAAAATGGGTGTGATATCCGAGATGGCGTTTTTACGCTCGGGTGATGATTGCCACTTTTCCCATGCCTGAACAGATGCCCAGTTGATGACAATAAGGCGGTGATTAGGGCGATAAATGTCGGTGAGAGATTGGCTTGAAATATACCCTGGGGCCTCCAATACGGCTTTTAGTGTGGTGCGGATGGCGTCCAAATAATTTAGCTCTAAGCCTTCAGCGATATTGCGCTCTATGATTACTTTGATCATGGTTAATCCAATAACAGTAGGTGTATCTTATTTTTCGGTATTATATGCCCCAACTTAATACGTCTTTTAATGATATTCAAGGACTGAGAGGCTTGAATCTACTTGGTCAGACAATCCCTGCACCAATCTGGGGTAAAGGGCGTTAAATGGGTAGAATCATTTGATCAAATAGGCCACAAAGGGTAATCTTCGCGGCCATTCGATAAATACTCATATCTTAGGTATCCAACTTGATTTCTACGGCTAATATCACCATGCAGTTTGGGGATAAACCCCTTTTTGAAGACATTTCAGTTAAATTCGGTGAAGGTAATCGCTACGGTCTAATTGGCGCGAATGGTTGCGGTAAGTCAACCTTCATGAAAATACTGGGTAGTGAGCTTGAGCCAACTACTGGTAGCGTCAGCATTGATCCTAATGAGCGCATGGCTAAATTGAATCAGGACCAGTTTGGCTACGAAGAGTATTCCGTTATTGATACCGTATTAATGGGTCATGCTGAGCTTTGGAAAGTAAAAAGCGAGCGTGATGCGATTTATGCCAACCCAGATATGACCGAAGAAGACGGCATGCGCGTAGCTGATCTAGAAACCGAATTTGCTGAGATGGATGGTTATTCAGCCGAAGCCCGTGCCGGTGAATTACTCCTAGGCTTGGATATTCCTATTGACCAACATTATGGCTTGATGAGTGCGGTCGCTCCAGGTTGGAAACTGCGCGTACTACTCGCGCAGGTGTTGTTTGCCGACCCAGATATTCTTTTACTCGACGAACCAACCAACAACTTGGACATTAACGCCATCCGTTGGCTAGAAGGGGTGCTTAATGATCGTAACTGCACCATGATCATCATTTCGCATGACCGTCACTTCTTAAACAGTATTTGTACCCACATGGCTGACTTGGATTACGGTGAGTTACGTGTTTACCCTGGTAACTATGATGAGTACATGACCGCGGCGACTCAGTCCCGTGAGCGTATGCTGGCTAATAACGCGAAGAAACAAGCTCAAATTGCAGAATTAAAAACCTTCGTAAGCCGTTTCTCGGCAAACGCATCAAAAGCCAAGCAGGCGACCAGCCGAGCGAAGCAAATTGATAAAATCAAGTTAGATGAGGTTAAAGCCTCTAGCCGTCAATCGCCATTCATTCGTTTCGAGCAAGAGAAGAAATTGTTCCGTAATGCATTGATCGTTGAAGATTTAAAGCAAGGTTATGACGATAATACCTTGTTCGATAAAGTAAACTTGATGGTTGAAGTGGGTGAGCGCATTGCGGTTATCGGCCAAAATGGTATCGGTAAAACCACCTTGTTGCATACGCTTGCGGGTAAGATGCCATCAAAAGCGGGCACTATGAAGTGGTCTGAAAATGCAAATATCGGTTATTACGCGCAAAACCACTCTAGTGATTTTGAGCAAGACTTAAACCTTTATGACTGGATGGACCAATGGAAAAACGAAGGTGATGACGAGCAAGTGGTTCGTGGTCAGCTTGGCCGTATGTTGTTTAGTGCGGGTGACATCAAAAAGTCAGTGAAGGTTATATCCGGTGGTGAGCAAGGCCGTATGCTATTCGGTAAGTTAATGATGCAATTCCCGAATATCTTATTGTTAGATGAGCCGACTAACCACATGGACATGGAATCAATCGAAGCATTGAACCTGGCACTTGAGAACTATGAAGGTACGTTGATATTTGTATCCCATGACCGTCAATTCGTAAGCTCCATTGCCACGCGCATCATTGAGATCACCGATCAAGGTCTAGTGGATTTCCATGGTAGCTATGATGATTACCTTAAGTCACAGGGTTTAGATGCATAATTATTAGCATTTAAGTGACACAAAAAAACGGCTTAAGAAGCGATTCTTAAGCCGTTTTTTTTGTTTGTATGGTTTGATTATTCCATGTCTTCTTTCATATCGTCATACGCTTTTTCTGCGTTTTGCTTTGCTCGTTCGGCGGCGGCTTGCCCATCATTTTTTGCTTTTTCAGGCATGCTTTCACAGCCACTTAGCGTGAATAGGGTAAATAAACTAACAGAGATAAGAAGAGCAGTTTTCATGGTGATACCTTTTTATTGTGAGTTGTGTTTACTGCCGTAATTAGTGATTAAGCTTCAAATGCCACTTCAAATCCACCAAATATCATGCGTTTACCATCGAATGGTATATCAAGGTCAGCCATACTCATTTCAGGGTCTGACATGGCTGCTTTCATGCCTTTGTCACGCGTAGCTTTGTCTGGCCAAACCATCCAGCTAAATACGACGGTTTCATTATCTTTGCATTTTACAGCCATGGGCATTGATGTAACTTTACCTTCAGGAACATCGTCTCCCCAGCACTCTGTTACGCTGATCATGCCATGCTGTTTAAAGATTGGCGCGAAGCGCTTTGTCATTTCGATATAAGCTTGTTTGTTGTCAGTTGGTACCGCTAACATGTAACCGTCTATGTAGCTCATGTGAAGTCTCCATAAAAGTACTTCTAGAATATAGCGCTATCAATTAAGTATGACCATGACTTTTGTAGCGGTTTTTAGATCGGCTAAACCACCTTGTTTAAATGCAGTGCTTGTACTTGCCAGCCGTGTTTTGATTTAACCCAATTTTCTTCAAAATCTATTTCAAGTAGCGGGTTGCCATTAGCTGACGTACGACCGTGGCCCGATACTTTTGCTTTACGATCATTTAGCAGAAACTGAAGAGCGTTTTCTTCTAGCGTTATGTCGGTTTCAAACCACTTGCCGTTTTTTATCGCTTGTTTGATTGTGTCATAACGCGTGAGTCGCTCTTCTTTTCCCTTGGGGCTGCTCACATAGAAATCAGACGATTCAATTTTTTGTAATACATCCGTGTCGCCTTTGAAATAGGCTTTATACCAATGTTCACGCGCTTTTTTTATGTCACTTAAATCACTCATATTATTCCGTTACCTCGTAAGTAATTATGTAATGAGTAGGGTTGGGTGCTAACCAATGACAATAATGCGGTGTGTGAGTTGGTTAGCTGACTCAATTGGATTTATTTATAACCTTCTTTGAGTTTTTTTGTTTTCATTAGTTCATTTAAATATAGTTTGTTTTGGCCAAAATAAAAGGCCTAACCATTGCTGATTAAGCCTTTTTTTGTGAAGCGGTCTGCTTTAATGGACTACCACATTAAATCATCTGGGATTTGATAGTCAGCATACGGGTCGTCTTCTACTATTTCTTGCTTAGATGGTTCAGCTTGGTATACAACAAAACTCTCATTACGCTCTCGAATTTTATCGGCCACTACAACGGGAATGATAAAGTAGCTTTGATCTAGTTTAGCGATAGCCAATATGCCTCGGCTTAGCTGATGTTGAAGTAGGCTGGTGACTTGTATGCGCTTGATTTTATTACCATCTTGGAAATTGTAGTCAAGCTCAGCCCCTTCACGTTTGATGGCATGATTTTGAATTAACTGCTTGATTTGAGCGGCCAATGCTTTGGTTTGTTCCTGTGCTTTACGCTCGTCATTTAGTTTTTTGTCTTTTTCGAGTTTTTCTTTACGTGCTTTCTCTGTTTGTAATTTGGTTTCGTCAATTACCTCATCGCCTTTACGGATTTGCTTGGCGACTTTCTTCTTTGCGCGCTCTGCTTGCTGCATTTTCTTTTTGTTGGTTAGGCCAGCTTTTAACAGCTGCTCTTGTAACGATGCCATGACTTGCTCACTAATGAATATGAAATAGGGTGTTATTTTAGTGATCTGAGTGTGGGTTGCCTAGTGCTGTGTCACTCAAAAGGGTTTAAAGCGCGATAAAGTGCTTCTTTCGAGTATTTAAGCTCAAGTGGGACCTTTTGTGCTCGGGTAAGTTTGCTCGACACAAGGGCGTAGCTGTGGTCAATGAGGCGCTTAATTTCACTCTCGGGGAGGGTGTCATCAAGAATCAGCGTATTCCAATGCTTTTTGTTCATGTGATAGCCAGGAATGACGGCTGAAAAAACATCCCTGAGCTCTTGTGCATGAAAGGGGTCACACTTTAAATTCATTTGTGCCACTTGATTCGGGTTGTTTGGGGTTTTGTTGCCCGTTGAGCTAATAAGAGCAAACATCTTGTTGCATACTTTGTAAACATGCACGTCTTGGTCAAATGGAAAGCTTAATTGCGCTTCTGGCTTGCTTGCTAGATATTCACAGCATTGGTCAAAGGTCATGGTTTGCTCTTTAGGTTTTTCGCTTCTTTATTGGATAGAGTGTTTTATTGATCCAGTGAAGTATTGCTTTCGTAAGTCAATGAAGCAAGTTAGTCTTTGGCTGACATTCATATGTTGAATACATATAACTTCACATAAACACAAGGAATCATCATGGCAACAGTTACACTTCAAGGCAATGCGTTTGATACTCAGGGTGAGTTACCTAAAGCAGGTTCTCAAGCACCTGCTTTCACGCTAGTGCAAAGTGATTTATCAGACCTAATGCAGGAGCGATTTGGCTGGTAAGCGTATTATTTTGAATATTTTCCCTTCTGTTGATACTGCAACCTGTGCCGCCTCTGTTCGCAAGTTTAATGAAAAGGCCGCTGCATTAGATAATACCGTTGTTGTTTGTGTCTCAGCGGATCTACCGTTTGCATTAAGCCGCTTTTGTGGTGCTGAAGGCATTGAGAACGTGAAGGTAGCATCTAGCTTTCGCTCAAGCTTCGGTTTAGATTATGGTGTTGAATTTATCTCAGGCCCGTTGAGCAAATTATTGTCTCGATCCGTAGTGGTAATCGATGAGTCAGGCAAAGTACTGCACTCTCAGCAAGTGGCTGAAACTGTTGATGAACCAAACTATGATGCCGCGTTAGCGGTTTTATAAGAACAACTGTAAAAAGGCCGTTAACGCTTAGGTGTTAACGGCTTTGTTGTTTTTTGGCGTTGTACATACCTTTATCGGCATAGGTGAGCAGCTCATCGCAGGATGAGCCGTTGGTAGGGAAAGTAGCATAACCAATACTGGCGTGAATATTTAATGTTTGATCATTGATTTTCATATCTTTGTAGAGGTTTTCGGTAATGTAATTAATAGCGGTTTTGATGTCGCTTTTTTTATGCGTATTCTCAAGTAACAAAATAAATTCATCACCACCAATGCGTGCAACCATGTCCGATTTTCGGATACTGTTTGAAATGCGCTTGGCAGCTTCTTTCAGTACTAAGTCCCCGAACGAATGCCCATGGGTATCATTAATTTTTTTGAAATTATCTAAATCAAAAAATAGTAGACTAAACGCGCACTGATTGCGTTCGTATTGCGCAATTAAATGGTCAATACGATCGATAAGTGAGTATCTATTTGGGATGTTGGTCAGGTAATCGAATCTAGCTTGATACCGCAGTTGTTCAGTTTCATCTATGCGTTGGGTGATATCGCGGTTAATGCCTAATGCGCCAATCATGTGTTTATCATCATCTAAAATGGGGATGCACATAGATTCAATCCAACCGATTGAGCCGTCTTTTTTTAGCATGCGAACTTCACCTGTCCACTTTCCCTCGCGGGCCACTGCGGCTAATACTTCTTCGGTAATATGCTCCGTGTCTTCTGGTACATGAAGAATACTGACGGTTTGGCCAATCGCTTCTTGTTCGGTGTAGCCGTACAGTTTTTCAGACCCAATATTCCAGTCAGTGATGATACCTTGATCATCTGTGACCACGACAGAATCAAAAAGGTGATCAAAGGCTTTGGCTCTGAGTAATAACTGCTCGGATTTCAAATCGATTGCTCATTATTCATTTTATGTTTAATTGCTTAATGGTTATCAGTCTAGCAATGGAATACAGAATAGAAATAGTCAAAGCGGGTAAGTGTTTAGTTAAGGCAGATAATGAGTGTCTATATAACCTTGAGCCATATGAATGGGCTCTAATGAACCGCTTTTATTATGTTTTTTATAAGTATAGAAAGCTGAGTTGCTGATGTTCAGTGAAAATAGAAACGTGTTTTATTAAAAAGCCGTTAGCACTGACGAGTTAACGGCTTTTGTTTTCTATGTGTTTGCTTAAGCTTTTTTCCCAGCTTGGCTGCGTAGGCGCTGCTGTTCACGCTCTACATCTTTTGCTTTGCGATGCGCTTTAATGGCGTCTTTTACGTCAGAGCCGATATGGGCTTCACCGCGTTGTTTAGCAAGCTCGACTTGCTTTTCACGCTCGGCAAAGCGTGCGCGTTGCTCGTCTGTGATTTTGTCGAAGCAGTGTGGGCAGCTTACGCCTTTTTGATAGCGGCTATCCAGTTTTTCGTCTTCGGTAATCGGTAAACGACACGCATGACACTGGTCGTATTCGCCTTTTTCTAGTTTATGGTTTACGGTGACGCGCTCATCAAATACAAAACATTCGCCGTCCCAAAGTGTATTGTCTTCAGGTACGTCTTCTAAGTATTTTAAGATGCCGCCTTTAAGGTGATAAACTTCTTCAAAACCTTGCTCTTTCATGTACGCCGTTGATTTTTCGCAGCGAATACCGCCAGTGCAAAACATAGCGACTTTTTTGTGTTTAGTTGGATCTAGGTTTTCTTTAACGTACTGTGGGAATTCGCGAAAGGTTTCCGTGTTCGGGTTAATTGCGTTACGGAATGTGCCGACTTGATATTCATAGTCGTTGCGCGTGTCTACAAGTACGACGTCTGGGTCGCTGATTAGGTCGTTCCAATCTTTAGGTTCAACATACGTGCCCACGACTTGTTTTGGGTCGATGCCTTCAACACCCATGGTGACGATTTCTTTTTTCAATTTTACTTTAGTACGGTGAAACGGTTGGATATCGGTATAGGATTCTTTGTAAACAATGTCGGCTAAGCGTTCGTCGTGTTTAAACCAAGTCAGTAGCGTATCAATGGCGTCACGGGAGCCAGCAACGGTGCCGTTAATGCCTTCACCTGCTAATAATAACGTGCCGCGAACCTGGTTATCATCCATGACCTTTAATAGGTTAGGGCGAATGGCTTCGAAGTTTTCAAGGGTAACAAACTTATACATGGCGCATACGACGATGCTGCCAGTGTGTTGGGACTGGGTCATATCTTCTCCTGCTAACCGAAGCGTAAGTTCGGCGCATTCTATTTGGCTTAAAATCAATCGCTGAAACGATCAGCTGGGCGGGATTATAGTGATTTTACGCCATTTGTGAAGATCTTAGGTTAATCCAGCTTGTTATTACCGTGGGCAATAACAAGCTGCGTATCGCGAGTTTTACTGATATTTGGTGGCCAGCATGTCAAAGGCAGCGCGAATCCCCATGGCTTCGCCACCGATAGGGCGCCCTGGCAAGCTGCGGTTGTTCCAAGCCATAACATCAAAATGCACCCAAGGGGTGTCTTTTTTAACGAATGCCTCAAGGTACAGGGCCGCTGTAATCGCGCCGCCAAACGGGCTTGGTACGCTGTTGACCATGTCGGCAATGTCGCTTTTTAGCATGTCTTTATACGCTTGATGCAGGGGCAGTTGCCAAACAGGGTCTTGGCTTTTTTCGCTGGCGAGCATTAATGCATTGGCGGTGGCTTGATCATTGGTAAAAAACCCTGGTAATTCTGTGCCCAGTGCCACGCGGCACGCGCCGGTAAGCGTGGCGAAATCAATGATCAGTTCGGGGTTGTCATTATTCGCTTCACTTAATGCGTCGCACAGCACTAAACGGCCTTCGGCGTCTGTGTTGTCGATTTCGACGGTTAGGCCATGGCGAGTGGTTAATACATCGCCCGGACGAAAGGCATTGTCTGATACGGCGTTTTCAACGCTGGGCACTAATACACGCAGGTTGATCGGTAAATGGTGGCTCATGATTAAACGAGCAAGGCCCAATACGTGCGCGGCACCACCCATGTCTTTTTTCATGTTACGCATGGCAGCACCAGGCTTAAGATCAAGGCCGCCGCTGTCAAAGCAGACGCCTTTGCCCACTAGTGTCACTTTGGGGTGCTCAGTGTTGCCCCAGTGCATATCAAGCAAGCGTGGCGCATGACAACTGGCTCGTCCTACGGCATGAATCGTCGGGTAATTTTGGGTTAATAGCTCATCGCCAATAATTTCGCTAAATTGTGCGCCAAACTCGCATGCAAGGGATTCCATGGTCACGGACATATGCTGCGGCATCATGTCGCTGGCGGGTGTGTTGATCATGTCACGCACAAGGGTGGCCGCTGCAATAAACTTATCTGCTTGCTCGATGATGGCTTTATCGGCAATGGCTAATTTGGGTTGGCCTTGAGTGACGGCTTTATATTTATCAAAACGATAGCTGGTTAAGCCAAATGCAATGGCGGTATTTAATTGGTGCTCAGCGTCTGCTTTCAATAAAAATGTTTTGGCTGGTAGGACTTTGGCTAAATCTGCCGTTGCAAAGAAGTCCGACAGGTTCTCACTGACAAAAATAGCGGTTTCTAATGCGCCATCTTTACTAGGAATAAGCGCAAGGCCTTGCTCTTTATATTGGCTTTGCTCAAGCCAATTTTTTACGAAGCTACTTTGTTGCTCTAGCCATTGTGAATATTGATTTTTCTCAAAAAGGTGTAAAGGGATGCCAGTTGAATCATGAATAATAACGTTTTGCATAATGAATCCTTAGTACAGTGGCGTGAGTTTAGCATGGGGCTAGGTGTAACCTGCACTGCTTTAACTGAATCTTTTTTACAAGAGGCGTTTGAATCATTTCTAAAACACCTAATTGATTAAGCAATGCATCAACATTGTTTTTTTCATGCTCTTTTAGTGCGTTATATACGGTTTGCAGTCGTTGCCACATCCATAATACATAACTGAGGTTTAATCGTTTAGATTGAATGTTGTCAATGGTGAGAGTGGTGCTGCCAAAGGTGCGTGGTAGTCGAGTTTTATCTGGGTAGTATTGGCACCATTCAGTAAACCCGCGGATGCTTTCTTTGATTAAAGGCACATGGGTTTGACTCCAGATTTGCAGTATCGGAAGTAAGCTTAAGGGCAGTGTCGGTGTTTCCAGCCATTCGCCATTATGTAGGTTGATGGGGCCGTTGAGGGTGTTAATCCAGTTAATAATATGGGGGTACGATGTGATTAATTTGTCCGGAAATGGGTCCCGATATAGGTGCGCATAAATAGGGCCGTATAAAGAAAAATCGGCCAGGCTCGGGCGTGTACCAAATATAAATGTATGTTGAGCTAAATGTAGATTTAAAAAATTTAAAATACTGTGTGTATTGGTTTCAAGTGGTTGTTGCATGGCTTCATTGATACCGAGAATAGGAAGGTAGCCCGCCATTTTCGCACCCATTTTCTTTGCAACAAACGATTGCATAAATGTTGGAAATTTAGGCAGCGCGCTACGACCAAATTCGCCATAAATAAATGGGTTATTCTCCGGGTAGTGCCAACGGTAATGCAACGCTGATAGTGGTAGCCATTCATCCCCAAGTAGTTCTAGAATATAGGCGCATATTTTATGAAGGGGCTCATCAGGAATAACCGCTTTTGAAGAATACTTTTGTTCGTAATGGTCAATGATGACGCTGCTGTCTTGCAGTACGGTATTATCGTCATACACCACGGGCATGATAATTTGGCCCACGTCTTTTTTGATTTTGTAATTTAATTGCCAAGCACTTACCACTTTGTAATCGGGGTCAAGTTGCTTGTAAGAAAGGTAGCTGCGTACCTTGGCGGTGAAGGGGCTGACATCCCAGCCATATACTTGAATTTTAGACATGCTGTGTTCTTATTCTGCGACCCAGACTCTAACGTTAGCAGGGTGTGAACACTCATGGCAAATTTGTGCGACTTATATAAAAAGAAAGTGGCCAGAAGCCACTTTCGATTTTGCCTGATTAATCAGGGATAACGTCTTCAGCTTGAGGGCCTTTAGCGCCATCAGTCACAGTCATGGTAACCTGTTGGCCTTCAGCTAGGCTTTTACGCCCTGATGCATTGATTGCACTGTAGTGAACAAAAACATCTTTGCCACCTTCTTTGCTCAATGAAACCAAAACCTTTTTCGTCGTTGAACCATTTAACGGTTCCGTTAACACGTGACATTTTTTCTACTCTCTTTCAGGCCAATTGTATTGGCAGTTTAACTACGACCTACGCGGTAAGCGTGTGGTCGTATCGGTAAGATTTATCTGGAGTATTCCATTTGATAAATCAGTGCTTATCTTAGACCCAATTGTTTTTAAATAAAACAAAAAATATGCGAAAAAACCATTTTTTTCCCATGAATATTGTGAGGTTTTAAAATGTCATATTAAGATTTAAATAATCGAATAAATTTTCATTAAAAGTTATATGTTGGTCATAAAATTGCAACGTAAATAAAGTAACAATCAATTACATATTTCGTCGATACTCACCACCTGCTACATACAGTGCATGACTGATTTGCCCAAGTGAGGCATGTTTGACTGCCTCAATTAAACTGGCAAATGTATTGCCTCTTTCTACTGCACAAGCTTGTAATGATTGCAGAGCCTGTTCTGCATTACTTTGGTGTTGTTGATGAAACTGCTCGATGTTATTGATTTGTTGGTGTTTTTCATCATCACTCGAACGAGCTAACTCTAAATTACCACTGATATCTTGGCTGTCATTTCCCAAAAATGTGTTTACTCCAATAATAGGTAGGCTGCCGTCGTGTTTTTTATGTTCGTAGTACATAGATTCATCTTGAATTTTGCTGCGTTGATACATGGTGTCCATAGCGCCCAATACACCACCACGATCACTTAATCGATCGAACTCTTGATAAACCGCTTCTTCTACTTGGTCGGTTAGTTGTTCAACAAAAAATGAGCCCTGCAATGGGTTTTCACACATATTCATGCCTAGCTCTCTGTTAATAATGAGCTGAATGGCCACTGCTCGGCGTACGCTGTCTTCTGTTGGTGTAGTGATGGCTTCATCAAAGGCATTGGTGTGTAAGCTATTGCAGTTATCAAATAGGGCGTACATGGCTTGCAAGGTCGTACGGATATCATTGAACTGAATTTCTTGGGCATGGAGTGAGCGCCCAGATGTTTGAATGTGGTATTTTAATTTTTGCGAGCGCTCGTTACCTTGATAGCGATGCTTGATGGCTTTTGCCCAAATTCGGCGCGCAACACGTCCGATGACGGCGTACTCTGGGTCCATGCCATTGCTAAAAAAGAAACTTAAGTTAGGGGCAAAGTCATTAATGTTCATACCTCGGCTTAAGTAATACTCGGCAATGGTGAAGCCGTTTGCGAGAGTAAACGCTAATTGGCTAATGGGGTTCGCACCTGCTTCAGCAATGTGATAACCACTAATCGAGACGCTGTAAAAATTTTTCACATCGTGATCAATAAAATATTGCTGGATATCGCCCATCATATGCATGGCAAACTCAGTCGAAAATATGCAGGTGTTTTGCGCTTGGTCTTCTTTTAAAATATCAGCTTGAACGGTACCGCGTATGGTTTTCAATGTTTGCTGTTTAATATTTTCATAAGTGTGTTTGTCGACTAATAATTCACCGTTAATTCCTAATAAGGCTAAGCCAAGCCCGTTGTTATTGTCGGGCAGTTCGCCTGCATAAGAGGGCTTGGGGTGATCTTTGAAGTATTCATTAATCGTGATTTGCGCCTGTGGCCAACGTTGATTTTTTTTTAAATATTTTTCAACTTGTTGGTCGATGGCCGCGTTTACAAAGAACGCAAGAATAATTGGCGCTGGGCCATTGATTGTCATTGAAACAGAGGTGGTGGGTGAGCATAGGTCAAAACCGCTGTAGAGTTTTTTCATGTCATCGACGCTAGCAATGCTGACGCCAGAATTACCCACCTTGCCGAAAATATCTGGCCTTACCGCTGGGTTTTCGCCATATAGCGTTACACTATCAAATGCGGTAGATAGCCGTGCGGCATCTTGGCCTTTGCTTAAATAATGAAAACGTCGATTTGTACGTTCCGGCGTGCCTTCACCTGCAAACATGCGAATGGGGTCTTCGCCTTGGCGTCGATAGGGGAATACACCCGAGGTATAAGGGTAGAAGCCGGGTAAATTTTCTTTGCCTAAAAACAGCACCCAACTTCCCCAGTTATTGTCGAGTGGTGCTGCAACTTTACAGATATCTAAGTGGCTAAGACTTTTTTGGTAGTTATCGCCCTTGATGACTTTATCCCGCACTTGATACTCATAGTGCTCGACGGTGACTGCGTTGCGTTGGTGTGGCCATTGCTTCAATATGTTTAGTAATGAAGGCTCAATATTGCAGAGATGGCTTTGGTAGCGCTGTCGCAATAAGGAGTGTGGGCTGTCTTCTTGTAATGCGGTTTGCGTGTAATGTTCAAGTGGTTCTGGCAATGCTGAATCGTTTAATTCTTTCAGTGCTTCATAGCAGTGCTGTGCTTTTGTGGCGCTTATACTGTGTTGCTCAATGAGTGATGCTTGTTGGCGACCACTATCTGATATTTCAGATAAGTAGCGGCTGCGATGACTTGGAATAATCGCGGTGCCTTTTGGTTCTATGGCGTTAAAACGTGATGTGTAATTGGTCTTTTGTGCAAAATCAGGGTTATTTTTTTGCAGTAAATGAACGAGTGAATCGAAAAACCAATTAACACCGGGGTCGTTAAATTGGCTGGCAATACATGGATAGACAGGTACTTGATCATCTGCAAGTGCAAACTCATTATGATTACGACGCCATTGTTTTTTTACATCTCGCAATGCGTCAGAGCTGCCACCTTTTTCAAATTTATTGATGACAATGCAGTCGGCAAAATCCAACATGTCAATTTTTTCTAATTGGCTTGCTGCGCCAAATTCACTGGTCATGACATAACTTGATATATCCACATAATCGACAATCTCGCTGTCGCTTTGGCCAATGCCTGCTGTCTCAACAATAACAAGATCAATATCCGAGCTTTTTAAAAATCCAATGGCATCAGCCAGCATGCTATTGGTTGCCGCGTGCTGCCTGCGAGTGGCCATTGAACGCATAAATATGTTGGCATGACCTAGGCTGTTCATGCGAATGCGATCCCCTAATAATGCACCGCCGGTACGTCTGCGAGTGGGGTCAACGGCCAATACTGCAATTTTTATGTGAGGTAAAAACTGACAAAAACGATTGAGTAGCTCATCGGTTAAACTGGATTTACCGGCACCGCCAGTGCCGGTAATACCAAGTACTGGGGCTTGTGGCAGCTGATGCCATTGTTGACGTAGGCTATTTAATGTTTCAGTTGTTAGGGTGTTGTCTTCTAAGGCGCTCAGCATTCTGGCGATATGATGTGTAGGGGCTTGTTGAGTATCTGGCAGTATGTGCTGACGGCGTTTTTCTGCGCGTATGACGACGTCATCAATCATACCGAGTAACCCCATTTTCATGCCGTCATTAGGGTGGTAAATACGTTCTACGCCGTAATCATGTAATTGCTTGATTTCTTCTGGGGTGATGGTGCCACCGCCCCCGCCAAATACAGCAATGTGTTCGGCGCCTGCGTGTTTTAAACGGTCGATTAGGTATTGGAAATATTCAATGTGACCACCTTGGTAAGAGCTTAAACAAATGGCGTCGGCATCTTCTTGTAGGGCGGCGTTCACAACATCTTGAACACTGCGATTATGGCCAAGGTGGATAACCTCAACACCTTTGTCTTGTATTAAGCGGCGCATGATATTAATGGCGGCATCATGACCGTCAAAGAGACTGGCTGCGGTGACAAAACGCAATGGCTGTGTGCTCATACTTCACCTCAAATAACACTAAATGATTCGTTAGTGTTGATTGTTTTTATTCTTATGGTGAATTCAGTCTAGCCCTAACGGTGAGTGGACAATAGGGCCAATTTGGCCCTAGTGTTAAATAGATTTAAACGGTCAGTTTATTTGGAAGAAAAGGTCATAAGCGCAACACATAAAAATTAAATGCTTAAGACGAGCAGCTAATTTCTAAGGTCTTGCCCCAATCTGGTGGCAGCTTGGCATAGTCGTCGTTTTCAGGTTGCTCATCAAAGGGGTTTTGCAAAATGCTAAACAGTTTTTGCACTTCACTGTAATCACCGCTTTGTGCTGCGCGGATAGCATTTTGAGCAAGATAATTACGTAGAATATATTTTGGGTTAACTTGATTCATTCGCGCTTTTCTTTTGTTGTCATGCTCACTATTAAGGGGTTGTTTGTTGTCAGATAAGCTTTTTTTATAGGCCGTAAACCATTCGTCAAAGGCGGTAATATTTAAGCACATATCACGTAAATGTGTGTATGTGTCTTGGTTGTCAATTGAAGACAACTGGCGAAAAAAATAACTAAAGTCTAATTGACAGCTTGCCATCATTTTAGATGTTTGTTCGATGATGTCTTGATGCAATTTTGCATCACCCATTAAGCCCAATTTGAGTGTCATTTTTTCTAAGTAGGCGTGCTCGAATATACTTGGGTAGGTATCAAGTATCGCGACTAATTGTTCTTTATTGGCCAGAGGCAAAAGCGCTTGGGCTAATACGGCAAGATTCCAATTGGCAATATTAGGTTGTTGGTTAAAAGCATAGCGTCCTTGGTGGTCGCTGTGGTTACAAATGAAGGTTGGGTCGTAATCATCCAAAAAGGCAAACGGCCCAAGATCAAATGTGTCGCCAATAATCGACATGTTATCGGTATTCATTACACCGTGGGCAAACCCTATGCTTTGCCAATGGGCCATTAAGTTGGCAGTGCGGGTTAATACAGCTTGAAAAAAATCCGCATAAATATTGTCATGTTCTTGGTTAAGCAACTCACTGAAATGATGCTGAATAACATGATCACACAGGGTTTTAAGCAAATCAGGTTGTTGTGTGAATGAGCAAAACTCGAAATGCCCAAACCGAATATGACTCTCGCTTACCCGTAAAACGGTGGCTCCGGTTTCGGCGCGCTCTCGATAAACAGGCGTATCGGTATCCACAACACACAGTGCACGACTGGTGGGCACATTCAGTGCGGCCAATGCTTCTGAGCATAAAAATTCACGAATGCTTGAGCGCAACACCGCACGGCCGTCACCTTGGCGAGAGTAGGGGGTGAGTCCTGCACCTTTTAAATGTAAGTCCCAAATTTTGCCATCATTCTCAACTTGGCTAAGTAATACACCTCGACCATCACCAAGGTCAGGATTGTAATAGCCAAACTGGTGTCCCGTGTATTTCATGGCAACAGGCTGCCAATTACTTAATAGGCTTTGGCCTGAGAGTATTTTTAGTGTGGTTTCGTCATGCAGCGATTGTTCATTAAGGCCAAACAATTGCGCACAGGCAGGGCTAGACGCCACAAGCCTCGGGTTTGATAATGGTTGCGGTGTGACCGGACTGTAGAGGGTGTCAGGCAGTGTTTGAAATGCCTGTACATAGTTGAGTTCTAACCAGTTATTCATAATGATCTCGCGACGACAGAATCACAGTATACCTGTGATTAAGATGCCGTGCTTTGCTTGTGACCACTGTACAGAACTAAAAAAATCCCGCCAAGTATACCGCTGCTTGCCAGTATAAATGTCAGGGTAATGGCTTCATGATTCCAAATTATGCCGCCAATGGCGGCCAGTATCGGCACGCTCAACTGCATAACGCCTGCACTCAAGGACGTAAACGAGGGCAGAACTCGATACCATAGCCAGTAACCCAAACCGGATGTGATCGCCCCAGACGCTATGGCTAATAAAGTACCTTGGTTTGTGATGTTGATTGCGTCATGCAACCAATAAAGTGGTATTAGAAATACACAAAAAAATACACTATAAAAAAAGTTTTGCGCGGTATCTTTTTGTGGGTTCTGGCTGGTTTTACCGGCAATGGTGTAATAACCCCAAGCAATACCCGCAATGGCCATGAGTAAAACACCGGATACATCTGGGCGTTGAGCACCTGGGATCATCCATGCAGCAAAGCTGCCCAGGGCCAGTAGCAGTCCCGCTAGTTCAAGTTTGGTGCTTCGACGCCCTTGTATGTATTGCACAGTCAGCATGGTTAATTGCACGCTGACAAATAAAATTAATGCACCAGCAGCGGTGCCAAGCATTAAATACGCAATTGAAAAGCAAGCGGCATATACAAATAAGTAAGCCGCTTGTTTGATGCGAAGTTTGCTGGGTTTTTCAATAGGGGCATGTTTGCGATTCATGACAAACACCAGTGCCACTAAAATACAAGCGCCACTGATTAAGCGGATAATAGTAAAACTGTTTGCATCGATTAAACCATCGTTTAGCGCAAGACGACACAATACACTGTTGCCTGCAAAGGCTAACAGTGCGAGCACCGTTTGCATAGCTAACGAAAGAGGCGACATGTTTAATCGTCTTTTTTTATGTTGTTAAGCAAGTCTTTGAGCTCTTTTGCTTTTGCAGGATCACCCATAGCTGCTTTTAATTTTTCTCTTGCGGCGTTTGTATGATCGTATTCTTTTTTACAGCACGCTTCGTATTCTTTACCGCTGCCACAAGGGCAAAGCTCATCATCTTGAGTCATATCGTTCTCTTTGTTTTAAATAAAAAGCATTAGCTTGGGTACAGAGGCTGTAGTGGCGACGATGTGTTGTCTTTGTTCGGCTTAATGTTACGAATAAGTTGCCACAAGTACTCGCCTTGCCATGCACTGCTACCATGAGGTGAGTACAGTGTGTAGTCCAATTCTTGCAATGCTTGTTTTAGTTCTTTGTTGTTATTAATGGTAGCGATTTGCTCTAACGTTACGGTTTGTGTAAAGCCTTGTGTTTGCGCCCATTCGATAATGGCTTGACGAGCGGCGGTTGCATCATTAGTACGGCAAGCTTGTTTGATGTGTTTTAATTGCGCTGACGATGATGATTGTTTGTTGTGTTCTTGGTTGTTTTCATCAGGCTTAGCTTGGTGCTTTTTCCAAAGAAAATAACTGGTAATCAGCCATAACAACATAAAAATCAAACTTAATACTGGCCACAGTTTTTCGCTATTGCTTTGCTGAGTTGTGGCGATTAAGCCATCACTGCTTTCGCTTGCATCATTGCTCTGTGCGTTGCTTTGAATATTTTCGATACTGCTTTGTGCGTTATTGTTGTTTGGTTGTGTCGAGACAGCGGCACCGGATACGGTTAATGTTTGTGCTGGCATAACCGCGTACTCAATACGACCCGCTTTAATATCAAACCAAGGAATACGAATTTCAGGTAGGCGTACATCACCGTTACGGGTGACAACGATAGCAATATTTTGGCTTATAATGCCGGTGATGCCGTTGTCATCATTGATGTCTTGGTTTTGAGGCTGCTCTGGATAGTATTTAAGTTGCGGTACATCACTCAGTGTTAGTTTAGGTAATTGTGCGGCACCTAAACCTTGTGCTTTTAACGTCAGTGCGAGCGTAATGGGCTCACCTTGTTTTAGATTCTTGGTATTGCCTAGCCATTTATAATTTATGCTGACATTTTTTGCGGGTAGCCATGTGGATTGCTGCGGGTAGTTGGCAGGTTGTGGCAATACTTGAATGCGAATAGGCGGATGGCTAATGGAAATAGGGCGGCCGGGGCGCCAGCGACCATTGCTTATCTCACCGGTATAACGTGGTCCTGGGATAATTAAATCACCACTGGTTTGTGCAAAAATCACATAGCGGCGTTCGTATACATCAAAACTGCGACCATTTAGTTGAGTGCGATACTGCTTGGTTTCGCCTAGTGGTTGCACGACGGCATCTTCAACTTCAACTTCGTTCAACTGGCTGTTATCCAGTGGCACTGCAAAGTATAATTTTTCGCTGTAGACAATTTGCCCTTGCACATAACTGGTTTTGATGTCGGTTTCGGTGTGAAAAAACACGTCTTTTTGTTGGTTCTGTAGGCTTGGGTCGAGTTTGCTGACCATAATTTGAATCGGTTTAGTGCGTTCGCCCTTGAATTCAATTGACGGTAACACTAAGTTGCCTTTGCGTTTAGGTGACAGTGCAACGGTCCAAACGGTCCACGATTCACTGCGACCATTTATATATTGAAAGCTATTTTTACGCTTTTGGTTAATAACGGTGAATTGTTGCTCTAGTGGTGAAAGGTCTGGGTCACCGGACAACACATTACTGTTATAGCGTAATGTGAGCATGAGTGACTCACCTTCACCAATATTGGCCCGATCGACACTGGCGTCAAATGCGACAGCGAAGGATTGGCTGGCTAATAAGCTTAATATTAAAATACAAAATAAGTGTTTTACCACGGTTTACGCTCCCCATTTTGTTCGGTGTTGCCTTGGCGCTGTTGATATTGATATAAGAATTTATTACGCAATAAACCACCCGGATCATCGGGTATGCGTTGTATCCATTGTTTCATGGCTTGTTCTTGTTCTAAATCTTCTTGGCTTTTAGGTTGCATCTGCATATTAGCCGGATCACCTTCTTGTTCTTCGTTTTGTGATGACTCGTCGCTTTGTTGTTGCGCCATTTGCTGTTTCATTTCTTCCATTTCTTCTTGGCGCTGCTTTTCGGCTTCGGTTTGTGCTTGCTCGAGAGGGTTGTCACTGTTTTTTTCATCGTCGGACTGATTGCCTTGTGCGCTTTGATCGCTCGACTCTTGACCATCTTTTGACTCGCTCGACTGAGAGTCACTTTTTTGAGAATCGGACTGTTGCGAATCACTTTGTTGAGATTGCTCTTGATCCGATTGCTCGCCTGACTCTTGGTTTTGATCGGAAGGGTTTTCCTGTGAGTCGGAACCGTCTTGGTTTTGCTGTTCGTTATTTTCTTGATTTTGTTTTAGCTGCTCTAATATTTTTTTATTGGCTAATGCGTCTTCAAGATCAGGTTGTTGCTTTAATGCTGCATCATAGGCCGCAATGGCTTTGTCTATTTTTTGTAATTGCGCGAGTGCATTGCCTTGGTTGTAAAGACTTTGAGGGTCATCAAACTGTTGCCAAATATCCAATGCGCCTTGGTAGTCACCGGCTTTATATAAACTGCTGGCTTTCCATTTTGGGTTGTTAAAATGTTCGGCGGCCTTGGCTGGGTCTTGCTCAAAGTATTTCTTCCCTTGTTGGTCACCGTTCAATAACACATCCGGTAAGTCCACTTGGGCAAAACTGTCGTTCGGCTGTATTAAAATGAACAGTGCGAGGCTCAACACAACGCCTTTTCTAAATGCACCTAAACATAATAAAAGCAGTGGTAATAATAACCAGTAACCGCTGTCTAACCATTGATCAAACTCCATGTTTTCATCGTCATCCTTTTTAAAGCTATTGGCTGAAGAGAGACTGCCAAGCAGTGCGCTAATGTCACGGTCATTGTTGGTTAGACGTTCTATTTTTGCCGATGTGGCACGCGCCAGTGCTTGTAGGTTATCCCATTCCAATGGCGGCATAATGACTTGGCCTTTGCTGTCTTTAAAGAAACGCCCATCCGGTTGCACCATAGGCGCACCTTGCTCGGTGCCCACCGCTAAAATGGCAAGGCGGATATCCGCTTGATTAAATAAATCAGCGGCACCTTGTATGTCTCGACTTTCAACGCCGTCGGTGACCAATAAAAAGGTGCGAGGGGAGCTGCCTGCTTGCTCGAATAAATTGACGGCCTCTTGTGCCAGAGCCATTAAATTACTGCCCTGACTTGGCATGATGTAAGGGTCAAGTGGCGGTAATAATGATTTAACTGTGTTGCTGTCTTGGGTAAGTGGGCTAACCACATGAGCATCACCAGCATAAGCAATTAAACCAATGTTCTGCCCACGTTGCGCTTGTAGTACATCCATTATTTTATATTTTGCACGTTGCACACGAGAGGGTGCAATGTCTTGCGATGTCATGGAAAGGGATAGGTCCAAGCCAATAACAAGCCCTTGTTCAGAGCGGTACACTTCTGAACTTTGTTTTTGCCAGCTTGGGCCGCTCAGTGCCAATATTGCCAATAATGCGCCTAACCACAAAGCGCTCTGCGTTAGTCGCTGACTGCTTTTTTGTTGGGTGTTAAATAGCACATGTTGTTGCAATTTAGGTGAAATAACCGACTGCCAATTACCCGCACGTAATGGTTTTATTTGCTTAAAGAAAAACAATAGCGCCAAGGGTAAGATTAATAGAACCCACTCGGGGCGTAATAAATGAAAATCAGACATGAGTGCTCGCCTTATTATCAGAGAGACGTGCGGCTAATGTATGAAACCATGCTTGTTGCTGCGCATAAATTAACAATGTCAAAAGCAGTGCCAAGGCAAGAGGGTAATGAAAGAGGGATTTCTCCGGCCGAATCATTTGTTGCTGCACTTCAATTTCTTCGAGGTCATCAAGTAAGGCGTAGATTTTATCAAGCTCTTCTAGGTTACGTGCGCGAAAGTATTGCCCACCAGTGCTTTTTGCGATTTCAATTAAGGTGGGTTCATCTAAATCACGACTTGGATTAACCCGTCGTGGGCCAAAAAAACCTTGTTTGATTAACTCGTCAGCGCCGATGCCGACGGTATAAATTTTCACGCCTGCCTGTGCGGCAAGCTTGGCGGCTTGCAGGGGCTCGATCTCACCGGCGGTATTTTGCCCGTCGGTTAATAAGATTAATACGCGATTTGATTCAGGTAACGATTGTAAACGCTTTACCCCTAAACCAATAGCATCGCCGATGGCGGTTTGTTTGCCTGCTAACCCTAATTGAGCTTCATTTAAAAGTTGCTCAAGGGTGGTTAGATCAAACGTCAGAGGTGTTTGAATATAGGCTTTAGAGCCAAACAAAATAAGCCCTAAGCGATCGCCTTTGCGTTGTTCGATAAAATCAGTGAGCACGACTTTTACGGCTTGTAAGCGGTTAATGAGTCGACCGTTTACCGCCATATCTTCTTCGGCCATGCTGCCTGAAATATCAACAGCCAGCATCATATTACGGTCGGTTTCGGTAATGGCTTGTGGCTCGCCTACAAAAATAGGGCGGGCGCTGGCCAATACTAAACAGATCCATGCGGCGGCTACTAATAAGTAGGTTAGTAAGGGCGTTTTTTGTGTGCCCAGTTTTTTTTGCTCGGCGAGCATCATTAAGCTTGGTGCAAAGACTTGGCTATGGCTTTGCTGATGTGGCGGTACACAATAATAAACCAAAAGAGGCAGTGGCAGGGCGAGTAGCAACCAAGGCCAGTGTAGACTCAGCATTTTACTTTCCTTATCCAACGTTTAATGGCGTCGCGTAACGTGTTGGGGTCCATTTGAATGTTGGGTTCATCGAGTATGTAAGCAAAAGGGCGAAGATCCGGTAAAAAAATGGGTTGCTTGACGTGTGAGTCTAAAAAGCTCAGCCATGATTCGCCACTTAAATTAGCGCACTTGTTATCGACCTTTTGTATGCAAATTTGCTTAAGCAGTTTATTGCTGTCGCGGTAGGCTTGTTGTGGTGTTTGCCAATCGAATGTCTGCAATTGTTGTAATGCTTGTTTACGCCATGCTTGGCGTTTCTTATACCAAAGCCCTAAAACAATCAGTGCAACGATACAAACTAATAACAGCCACCAAGGCCATGCCGGTGGCCAATAAGACACCGCCTGCGGTAAGTGAATATCGTTTAGTTGATCTAATGGGTTCATCTTGCACCTCGTTGCTCGAGTGCAATTTTTAGTGCCATGTAAGGAATCTCTGAAGCATCCACTTGATGATGATTAATGGCCAGCTGTTTAAATGTTTGTTCAATACCCTGCTGGAAGACATCAACCGCTTCTTTGTAGGCACTTTGTGACTGCTTGCTTTGCGTATCTAGAAACCCTTCGTTTAGGCCATCCGTGACGCCATACATTCCTGGCGGCGGCATTTTTCGCTCTAATGCATCGTACACTTGCAATGCCACCACATGATTGTGGCGCTTTAAGTTAAACAGGGCGGCTTTGTCGTCTGGGCTTAAGTCAAAAAAATCACTAATAAGATAAATAGAGGTGCCGGGTTTTACCCCTTTGTGTAATTTTTTCAAACACTCACTTAAACTATTCTGCACTTGTTTATGCTGCTTTAAGCGATGATTAAAATCATTTATTGAGCGTAAAATTTGCAGTACGTGCTGAGCTCTTTGTTTAGGGCGAAAGTCTTTTTCGTCATCGTCACCTAAAATGAATGCGCCCACGCGATCACCGTGATCAAGTGCAGCCCACGCAATAATAGAGGCACATTGTGCGGCTACTACTGACTTAAAGCTGCGCTGCGAGCCAAACGCCATTGGTGTACGTTGATCGCACATGATCACAACAGGGCGTTCACGTTCTTCTTTGTAAACTCGAGTGTGGGGTGTTTGGGTGCGGGCAGTCACACGCCAGTCAATGGTGCGAATATCATCGCCGGGTAAATATTGGCGCAGTTGATCAAGATCTAACCCTCGACCTTTTTGTTTACTGGCGTGACCGCCTGCTAACATGCCATGAATTTGTGGCAGGCTCGCTAGGCGTAAACGTTTTGCCAGCATACGCAATTGGGTTAATTGATGCTCATCGGTAAACGCACTGCCCGGGAAAAACCCTTCGAGGTAGTCTAAGTCGCTATTAGCTAGGTTTGTCATGGCGATTCCGTTATGGCACTGCCACGCGCATGATTAATTCGTTGATCACTTTATCTGTGTTCATGCCAGTGGCTTCAGCATCGAAACTAATGATCAAACGGTGGCGCAATACGTTATGCAATACGGCTTGAACATCATCAGGGCTAACGAAGTCTTTACCGGCTAGCCAAGCATGGGCGCGAGCGCAGCGATCAAGTGCAATGGTGGCACGAGGGCTGGCGCCAAACTCAATCCAACTGGCCATGTCATCACCGTAAGCTAGTGGTTGACGAGTGGCCATTATTAATTGCACGATGTACTCCTCAACACGTTCACTTAAGTGCATAGAGAGCACTTCTTGGCGAGCTGAAAAAATATTTGCCGAGCTTAATTTTTCAGAAGGTAAAGGGGTCGCATTTTCTTGTGCTTCGCCTCTGGCCAGACGCAAAATTTTGGTTTCAGATTCAGCGCTTGGATAATTAATACGCACCAGCATTAAGAAGCGATCAAGCTGTGCTTCGGGTAGAGGATAGGTGCCTTCTTGTTCGATTGGGTTTTGCGTGGCCATAACCAGAAACAGTTTATCTAAGTCATAGGTTGTACCGGCCACACTTACTTGTCGCTCAGCCATGGCTTCTAATAACGCTGATTGTACTTTGGCAGGTGCCCGGTTTATTTCGTCAGCTAATACTAAATTATTAAATAGTGGGCCTTTTTGAAAGGTAAATTCGCCAGTTTGAGCACGATAGATTTCACTACCTGTAATGTCGGCTGGCAGTAAGTCCGGCGTGAACTGAATACGCTGATAGTTACCTTCGATGCAGTCAGCGAGGGTTTTGATGGCTTTGGTCTTAGCTAGACCTGGTGCGCCTTCAACCAGTAAGTGACCATCGGCTAAAAGGGCGATTAAGAGGGCATTTACTAAGTCCGGTTGCCCAATTATGTGTTCTTGTAAGCTGGTTTGTAACGCTGTGATGTGCTCACGATTTGTCATATGACCATTTCCAAGTTTTTGTTTTTGCAAGCATTTTAGAAAATTTTCCTTGCGGGTCAAGGATAAGATGACATCTTATTAAAAGAGTTCCAATGTGTTCAAAAAATTGCTTTGCATCATGTGTGCGCGTTTTTGGATGATTAAACTATCATTTATTTATAGATAAATCCCCATAGGATCTAAGATGAACAACTTGTTGAATAAGGACGTCCACCCTCAAGTCGGTCTTTTAATCGAAAGACTCATGGCTGAGGTGCCAAAAAGCCATGCTGAGGCCATCAAGCAGTTTACCAAAACCTACTATGCTGCGACCCCAGCGCAAGAGCTGGAAAATCGCAAAATTGATGATTTATATGGGGCCACTTTAGCGTGTTGGAACTTCATGCAGAAGTGCGCAGGTGACAGCAAAATTCGAGTGTTTAATCCTGATTTCGAAGAACATGGTTGGCAGTCAACACATACGATTGTCGAGGTGCTGCATAAAGATGTTCCATTCTTAGTTGACTCTATTCGCATGGAATTGAATCGCCGTGAGATGTCGATTCACTTTATTAACCATGCCGTCATGCACGTAGACCGGAGTGAAAAAGGCGAGCTAGACCTAAAATCCCCTCTTGATCATACCGAAAATCCAAGAGAGGCCATTGTTTATGTGGAGGTTGACCGCCATACCGACGAGAAAGTACTGAAAGACCTTGGGGCGTCTTTAAGAGAAATTTTGGACGAAACTCGTTTGGTGGTCGATGATTTTGCAGAAACCAAAGGTAAGTGCCAAGAGGCGCTAGAATGGATAAAAAATAGCAAAGGCCCATTTAATAAAAAGGACATAAGCGAATCAGTGGCGTTTATGGAGTGGTTGGCAAACGACCATTTTACCTTTTTAGGTTGTGAAGATATCTCGATAGAGAAGCAAGGCGACAAAACAGTGGCCATTCGCGATAAAAGTAGCGTGACAGGGTTGTTCAAAAAAGAGGTGCATGGCCCTAATAAAGTCATTGTTGATGACTTATCAGAAAGCATGAAGGCATTAATATTGGCACCGCAATTAATTGCGTTAACTAAGTCGGGTCGCCGTTCTCGTATTCATCGTCCAGCCTATCCTGATTACATCACAATTAAACAAGTCGATGAGCAAGGTCAAGTGACAGGTGGTCGTCGATTCTTGGGCATGTTCACCTCGAATGTGTATACCGAAAGCTCATTTAATATTCCCATTGTGCGCAATAAAACCAAACAAGTTATTAAACGCTCTGGTTTGAATTCGGGTAGTCATCACAGTAAAGAATTACAGCATATTTTAGAGGTGTACCCGCGTGATGAGTTGTTTCATACAGATATTGATCACCTAGCGCGATCAGCCATTGGCATTTTAAATATCCAAGAGCGCCGTCGGACCCATATTTTTGTTCGACAAGATCAGCTGAATAAATTTTTATCGTGTTTAATTTATGTACCACGTGATTTATACAACACTGAACTGCGTCATAAAATGCAGAATATTTTGATCGAAGCGTTTAACCCAGTTGATATTGAATTCACAACGTATTTTTCTGAGTCTATTTTAGCGCGTACGCTATTTACACTTAAATTGAACCCGTCAGAAAAAATTGAATTTGATGAGAGGCGCATTGAAAAAGATATTCAAGCGGTTGCACGCTCTTGGCAGGACGACTTAATGTCCTCTTTAATTGAAGGTGTGGGTGAAGAAAAGGGGAATCAATACTTCCAACAGTATCGTCATAGTTTTGGTTCAAGCTATCGCGAAGAATTTTTACCACGTACCGCGGTCGTTGATATACAGCACATAATGACCATGGCATCCAGTGACGATATTTCTATGAGTCTCTATCGTAATGTAGCGGATACTGGCGGCAATTTTAAATTTAAATTATTTAATGCAGACAAATTATTACCACTTTCTGATGTGATTCCTATCTTAGAAAATTTAGGGTTGCGAGTCATCGGCGAGCACCCATATGGTATACACAGGAGTGATGGTAAACAATTTTGGATGCATGATTTTAGTCTTGTATATACCTTCAGCGATAATATTGACTTGCATGAAAGCAAAGAAAATTTTCAAGATGCGTACCGAGCTATTTGGTTTGGTAAAGCCGAAAACGACAGTTTTAATCGCTTGTTGCTTGGTGCCAAGTTAGGTTGGCGAGAAGTGGCGTTATTACGTGCCTATGCGCGTTACATGAAACAAATACGCTTTGGTATTTCTGAGTCGTTTATTGCAGATACACTATGTAAGTATCCGGAAATAACTTCATTTGTTGTTAATTATTTTTTCACTCGATTCAAATTAACCAACGCAAATATCGAGGCTCGCAATAAACAGTTAGAAGCATTAGATGCCAAATTTACTGAAATGCTGGATCAAGTTGAAAGCCTCAATGAAGATCGTATTTTTAGACGCTATATTGAATTGTTAAGTGCCACTTTACGTACTAACTTTTTCCAACAAGACAAAGATGGTGAGTTAAAACGCTACTTATCATTTAAGTTTAGCCCACGTGAAATTAGTGATATACCGCTACCAAAACCCTTGTATGAGATTTTTGTCTACAGCCCTCGCGTTGAAGGTGTGCACTTACGTGGCGGTAAAGTGGCCCGTGGTGGTTTACGTTGGTCAGATCGTTTTGAAGATTTTCGCACCGAAGTGCTGGGTCTTGTAAAAGCACAGCAAGTTAAAAACTCTGTGATTGTGCCTGTGGGTGCTAAAGGTGGTTTTATTGCTAAACAACCGCCAGAAGGGGATCGTGATGCGTTTTTAGCTGAAGGCATTGAATGCTATAAAACCTTTATTTCAGGTCTGCTGGATGTAACGGATAACCTACTTGAAGGTAAAGTGATTCCACCTGAACAAGTCTTTCGATTTGATGATGACGATCCATACTTGGTTGTGGCTGCTGATAAAGGGACCGCAACTTTTAGTGATATTTCTAACGGTATCGCGCAAGAGCGTGGCTTTTGGTTAGGGGATGCATTTGCCAGTGGCGGCAGTGTTGGCTATGACCCATAAAAAAATGGGCATTACCGCCAAAGGCGCTTGGGTTTCTGTACAGCGCCATTTTCGTGAATTGGGCTTAAATGTTCAAAAGGAATCTATTTCTGTTATTGGTATTGGCGATATGGCCGGTGATGTATTTGGTAACGGTATGTTGCGCAGTGAATACCTTAAATTGGTAGCGGCTTTTAATCACTTGCATATTTTTATTGATCCCAATCCAGAGGATGTAAAAGCGACATTTAAAGAGCGTGAGCGCCTATTTAATTTACCACGCAGTTCGTGGAGTGATTACGAAAGAAAACTGATTTCAAAAGGGGGCGGTATTTTTAATCGTTCTGCAAAATCTATTGAAATCTCAGCTGAGATGAAAAGTTGTTTCGGTATTAAAGTTGACAGGTTGTCGCCTAACGATTTAATTCATGCGTTGTTACAAGCGCCCGTGGATTTAATTTGGAATGGCGGCATTGGTACTTACGTGAAATCAAGTGCCGAATCCCATGCTGCTGCTGGTGACAAGGCCAACGATAGCTTGCGTATCAATGGTAAACAATTACAGGCAAAAGTGATTGGTGAAGGGGGCAACTTAGGTATTACACAGCGTGCCCGTATCGAATACGCTTTAAAAGGCAAAGGCGCCTCATTTACAGATTTTATTGATAATGCCGCTGGGGTTGATTGCTCAGACCATGAGGTAAATATCAAAATTCTGTTGAATGCATTGGTACTGGCTGGGGATTTAACCACAAAACAGCGCAATGAATTCTTAGAAAGCATGACTGAGCAAGTATCTGATTTGGTATTGATTAATAATTATCGTCAAACCCAAGCCATTGCACTTGCTTATCGTGAAGCTAAAACGCGTATGGATGAATATAAGCGCTTAATGAACGATTTAGAACGCCAAAAGAAACTGAATCGTGATTTAGAATTCTTACCAAGTGATGACGATCTTGAAGAGCGTAAAAATCAGAAGAAAGGTTTAACGCGCCCAGAGCTGTCTGTATTGATCAGTTATACAAAAGGGGATTTAAAAGAACTGCTCAATACACAAGAAATTTCACAAGATGAGTATTTAGCAAAAGCCCTTGAAGACGCCTTCCCGGAAATGCTAACAAAGCGTTTTCCTGAAGCGGTATATGATCACCAGTTGCGCAGTGGAATTGTCGCCACACAATTGGCCAATGAAATGGTTAATCGCATGGGGATTACTTATGTGAACCGCATGCGTGATAGTACCGGAGCCGACATAAATGCCATTGTGAAAGCGTATGTTGCTGCACGAGATGTGTTTCGCATGAATGAACTGTGGCAGCGAATAGAAGCATTGGATTATACCGTCAGCTCTGATATTCAAGAATTTATGATGGCGGCCTTGATGCGATTAATTCGAAGAGCGTCTCGTTGGTTTTTACGAAATCGTCGTCGCGAATTATGCATTGCGGATGAAGTAACTCGCTTTAGGGATCGGGCCGCCAATATTAGTTCGCGTCTGTCAGATCTTTTAGCCGGTGAAGGCAAGCAAGCTTGGCAGAATTTCTATGATAAATTAATTGAAGGTGGCGTGCCTGAAGAGCTAGCGGCAACGGTTGCCGGTGCGAATAATATGTTCTCAGCCTTGAGTATTATTGAAGGCGCTGAACAAACCAATCGTAATATCGAAGACGTGGCAGCAACGTATTACCAAGTCGGTTGTAACTTAGATCTTGAATGGTTCTTAGAGCAACTTAATAAAGTATCGGTTCAAAGCCACTGGCAGGCACTTGCTCGTGAAACGTACCGCGATGATCTTGATTGGCAGCAGCGAACCTTAACGGCCAGTATCATTAATACCTTGCCAGAAGGGGACATTGAAACCCGTATGTCCACTTGGCTTGAGCAAAGTGAGCCAATGATTGGGCGGTGGCGTAAGACAGTGGCAGAGCTTAGGGAGAGTGATATTAATGACTTTGCCGTGTTCTCGGTTGCATTGCGTGAACTGCTTGATCTTGCTCAGGCCAGCCGCTTAGCCTCTGAGGGTAATGCCTGATCTCCGTTGTTAACACACACCTAACCAAGTCTAGAGACTTGGTTAGGTGTGTGTTAAAACAAGCTATTACAAAATAACAAAGCGTAATTTTTAGATGGACATCATTGATGTTGATATTCATTTGACGCCGGATGAAGTGCAGCGCGCTTATGAAGGGGTTGATCAGGTATTTGCCAAGGCGCTTGATGGTCGCAGTATTCGTTTTCCAGTGAAAATTCTTTGGCAATTCATTGGTCACAGCGGAATTCATGGTCGATTTCGCATTCAGTACACCAAGGATAAGCAGTTTGAGTCAGTTACTCGGTTGCTTTAGTTAATAAATAGCCCCTTTTTTGTGAATCCATAAGCAAATAGGCATGGCTTTCTATATAATATGCCGCAAATTTCTTGAGGGTTTGCCTGTGTACAAACTGCTGCGTAATTGTCTGTTCAAATTCAATGCTGAAACGTCCCATGAGTTAACATTGGATTTGCTAGGTGCTGCGAAGCGCTTAGGATTATTGGGCCTATTTGCACCTAAAGTGCCGAATCAGCCAGTAGAAGTATTGGGTTTGACCTTTGCAAACCCGGTTGGCCTTGCAGCAGGTCTTGATAAAAATGGCGATTACATTGATGCACTCGGTGGTTTGGGCTTTGGTTTTATCGAAATTGGCACCATTACACCCCGCCCTCAACCGGGTAATCCGCAACCTAGATTGTTTCGTTTACCTGAACACCAAGCGATCATTAACCGCATGGGCTTTAATAATAAAGGGGTTGACCACCTTGTTGAACAAGTCAAAAAGGCAAAATACAACGGTATTTTGGGCATTAACATCGGTAAAAACTTTGATACCTCAGTTGAAGACGCCAATAGCGACTACCTTATCTGCTTAGAAAAAACTTACGAATACGCGGATTACATCACCGTTAATATCTCAAGCCCCAATACCCCAGGGCTGCGCTCTTTACAGTTTGGCGAGTCACTCACCTCACTGCTGTCAGTACTTAAAGAAGCTCAACTGAAACTTGAGAAACAGCATGAAAAATACACGCCAATCTTGGTGAAAATCGCACCAGATATGAGCGAAGAAGAAACACAGCTGGTGGCTAAGACTCTAATCGAGACTCAAATGGATGGCGTTATTGCCACCAATACCACGCTTGAGCGCAATGCAGTGCAAGGCCATAAGTTTGCCAGCGAAGCGGGTGGTCTAAGTGGCTTACCCGTACAAGAAGGCTCATTACAGGTACTTAAATGGTTAAGTGCTGCCTTAGATGGCAAAATGCCGATTATTGGTGTGGGCGGTATTGTTGATGGTGCGTCTGCGGCCGATAAGATGAAAGCGGGTGCCGATTTAGTGCAAATTTATTCGGGCTTTATTTACGAAGGGCCAAAGCTTATTGCCCAAGCCAACGATGCAATTGCAGCCATAAAGAGCCGCTAGTTTAATAAATAAATTGATGTGCTTTAGAATTGAAAAGGGCCCCTTTAGGGCCCTGATGATTTAAGCGAGAATTTGTTGTAAGTGTGAGTTAAACCGGAAGTCGATGTACACCAGCTACGCCTGAGTAGCCGTCCCAGTGATCAGCTCGACCTTCACGCCAGCCACTCATCCAATTAAAGTGGGCAGTGCCATCTGGGCATAGGTCTTTAGATCGACCTTGAACGCCTGCCATGTAACCTTTTTGGAATGCTCGGCGATCCATATCACGCTTCTGTCTTCTCATACGTCGTTGCCTCTGTTTGAAAATGTTGAACATGTATTAGGCATTAAAAATTGCCTAACACAGATTTCAGTATGGATAGGTTACAGCCCCATGTTAATGATTTATTTGTTCTTTAACGGATTTTTATTAGATCCAAAAGTTATTAAATTCTAAGTGATTGATCTGTAAACGGATTTAAATTACACAAACATCGCCAGTGTAGAGCGCATGCTCTTAACTTAAATGGCAAAGCCAAAATTAGATAAAAAGTTGATGCGTGCATGAATGAAATAGAACAACAATCAATGGTCGTCACTTGCCCTAAAGGTTTGGAGTCTTTGCTGGCCAAAGAAGTAACCGATTTGGGCGCGCAAGCCGTAAAAATAGGGGTGGCATTTGTCAGTTGCGAGCCTGACCACATCATAGGCTATAAAATTTGCTTGTGGTCGCGCTTGGCCAGCCGAGTACTGTATCCATTGGCGCATTTTCCGGTGGCCAATGCCGATGATATGTACAAGCAATTACTTGAGATCCCATGGACTGAGCATTTAAGCGATGGCCAAACGTTTCGTGTGTATTTTTCGGGCACCAATGACGATATTCGCAATACCCATTTTGGTGCATTAAAAGTTAAAGATGCGGTATGTGATTACTTTCGTGATAAAACCGGCACGCGCCCAGATATTTCGGATCAGCCTGATATTAGTATTCACGTGCGCTTAAGTCGCGATGCAGTTTCTGTGTCGTTAGATATGGCAGGTGAATCACTGCACCGTCGTGGCTATCGTCAAAGCCAAGGTTTAGCGCCACTGCGTGAAAATTTAGCGGCTGCATTATTGTTGCGTGCAGGCTGGCCTGATGTGATGAAGCAAGAAGATGGCGCACTGCTTGACCCTATGTGTGGTTCGGGCACGTTGCTGATTGAGGCGGCGTTAATGGCGGCTGATATTGCACCGGGTTTATTGCGTGCAGGTTTTGCGTTTGAGAAATGGCAAAATTTTCAGCCGCAACCATGGCAAGCCATTAAAGACGATGCACAAGCACGTAAATTAGCGGCGCAAGAATCAGAAGCTGAATTAACCTTGATCGGTTACGACATGGATGAATCGGTTTTAAATAAAGCGCGTGATAACGCACGCCGTGCTGGTGTGATGCATTTTATTCATTTTAAAACGCAAACACTAAATGAACTGCACAAAGAAAAAGGGCTACCTGAAGCTGGCCTAGTATTGTGTAACCCGCCTTACGGTGAACGCTTAAGTGACGAAGTGGCCATTGGCTCTTTGTATTCGGCATTTGGTCGCTTAGTTAAGCAGCATTTTGCCAATTGGACGCTGGGTATTTTTACCGGTAACCCAGGTCAAGCCTACCAATTTAAAATGCGCGCTCATAAACAATATCAGTTTTATAATGGTGCGATTTCATCAAAATTATTTTTGTATACCATCTCGCAGGGTTCAAGTGAAAAGGCTCAAGCCCAAGCTCAACTAGAAGAAAGCGAGCCTGCGAACACAGCAGTATATGAAGCTGCGACGCTTGGCGAGGGCGCGCAAATGGTGTGTAACCGTTTGCAAAAAAATCTGAAAAAAATAAAACCTTGGGTGAAAAAACAAAACACCAATTGCTACCGTTTGTATGACGCCGATATGCCTGAGTACTCGGTTGCTATCGATGTGTACGATAAGTGGGTACATGTTCAAGAATACGCACCACCTAAATCGGTTGACCCAGAAAAAGCAGAAAACCGTTTGCGTGACGTGTTGGATGCTGTACCCGTTGCGTTAAAAATCGACCGTGGGCAAGTTGTGTTAAAGCAGCGCATGATGCAAAAGGGCAAGCGCCAGTATGAAAAACAAGACAAGCAAGAGCAGTTCTTTGAAGTGCAAGAGGGCGATTGCCGTTTTTATATTAACCTTAAAGACTATTTAGACAGCGGTTTGTTTTTAGATCACAGACCTATTCGTGCTGATATTGGTGCGTGGTCAAAAAACAAAGACTTCTTAAATCTATTTAGCTACACCTGTGCGGGCAGTGTGCATGCTGCGGTGGGTGGTGCGCGTTCAACTACCAGCGTTGATATGTCTCACACATACCTTAACTGGGGGCGCAAAAACCTTGCATTGAATGGCTTGGCCGATACCAACCATGAATTTGTACAGGCTGATTGTGTAACGTGGCTAGAACTGGCGCAGCAAAATAAAGAGCGCTATGACTTAATCTTTATGGACCCGCCAAGCTTTTCTAACTCCAAGCGTATGTCGGACATTTTTGATGTTCAGCGCGACCACGTGAAGTTGATTACTTTGGCCATGGGGATTTTGCGCCCTGGTGGGACATTAATTTTCTCGAATAACTTTAGGCGCTTCAAAATGGAGCATGACGCACTAAATCAGTTCGTAATTGAGGATATAAGTGCGCAAAGTATTCCCCAAGACTTTGCTCGTAATCAAAAAATTCATCAGTGCTTTTTAATCAAAGCCTCTTCTTAGTGCCTATAAAAACTGGGTGAATGCTATTTTCGCCCAGTTTTTGTCACCCCTTCTTTTAATGTGGTGCTTTAAAATGACGCACTTGGCATGCTGCATGCATTAAGTTGAGTCATTATTAAGCGGTGAACTAAGCAGAGACGCTTTAATCACTATTAACTATAAGACGACACCTTAGCAGCAATGGCTCTTGCTGATTTAAGGTGCATATAAGAGGGGATTGTTGTGGAAAACATCAACAGTGCTGTAGAAACCCTAGTTAGCAGCTCAAACACATTCTTTATTTTATTGGGCGCCATCATGGTGTTCTTTATGCACGCAGGCTTTGCTTTTTTAGAAGTGGGTACTGTACGTCATAAAAACCAAGTTAATGCCTTGGTTAAAATTATTACCGATTTTGCAGTATCCACCATTGCTTACTTCTTTGTGGGTTACACCGTGGCGTATGGTGCTGACTTCTTTGCGAATGCAAATGAGCTTTCACAAACAAACGGTTATGAATTAGTTAAGTTCTTTTTCTTATTAACCTTTGCTGCTGCCATCCCTGCGATTGTGTCGGGCGGCATTGCTGAGCGTGCGAAATTTTACCCGTTCTTAATTGCGTCAGCATTGATTGTTGGTTTGGTTTACCCGTTTTTCGAGGGTTTAATTTGGAACGGTAACTTTGGCTATCAAGCATGGTTAGAAGCCACGTTTGGTGCGCAATTTCATGACTTTGCTGGCTCTATTGTTGTGCACGGCATGGGTGGTTGGATTGCACTGGCCGCGATTATCTTATTAGGTGCGCGTACGGGTCGTTACCGTGAAGGTCGTCCGGTTGCGTTTGCGCCATCAAGTATTCCTTTCTTGGCGTTAGGTGCTTGGATTCTAACGGTTGGTTGGTTTGGCTTTAATGTCATGTCAGCGCAAACAATGGACGGCATCAGCGGCCTTGTGGCAGTAAACTCATTAATGGCCATGGTTGGCGGTACATTGGTGGCGATGTTAATGGGCAAAAATGACCCTGGTTTCATTCACAATGGCCCACTTGCTGGTTTAGTGGCTGTGTGTGCCGGTTCTGATTTATTTCACCCAATGGGCGCGTTAGTTGTGGGCGGTGTAGCAGGTGCGCTATTCGTTTACACTTTTACGTTGTTTCAAAATAAATTCCCACGCATTGACGATGTGTTAGGTGTTTGGCCTTTACACGGCTTGTGTGGTCTTTGGGGTGGGATTGCAGCGGGCATCTTTGGCTTGGAATCTTTAGGTGGTATGGGTGGCGTAACCTTTATGTCACAGCTTGTGGGTTCATTAAGTGGTGTGGCGGTTGCTCTAATCGGTGGCTTTGCGGTTTACGGTTTGGTTGGCGCCATTGCTGGCTTACGCTTAACTCAAGAAGAAGAATACAACGGTGCGGATTTATCGATCCATAAAATTGCATCCACTTCAGAAGATTAATGGCTAATTATTAGTTCATAATCTTTTTGAGTTAAAACAAAAAGCGCTTACTTAGGTAAGCGCTTTTTTTATGGGTTTGAACTGCCGCTGTCTTAAAATTATAATGTTTTTAATATTGTGTCAGTCAGTAGTCTGAGGCAGAATTTGATATTTTGCAGTATGTGGTGCTTATTTGGATGTGATAAAAAGGGCTGCATCAATACAACCATTAGTAATAATAATTAAAATTTAAAACCAAGGCCAATGCTAAGTGAATTTTGAGCGTAAGCTGTATCAATAGACTCTGAGTAATAGCTGTAGCTATAACCATAGTTATCAATATTTAATATGTGGATTGACTGCCATGCATACGCTTTTCTTTGAATAGAAATATCTAATTCAACTTGTTCGTTAATTGCGGCTTTAATGCCAGCTGACATTTGAAAGGATGCACCATTCAAAGAATCACCATCTTTGTTGCTACCAGAAAGAATTGCAGCATCTTTAATTGAGTGGAAGCCAAATCCGATTCCCCAATAAGGCTGAATTTGATCTTGGCCATAAACAAACTGCCAATCTAAATCAAAACCAGTGATATCTTCTGAGGCAGGGGAGCGATCAAAATCAACATCTGCTTTTGAATAAGATACTAAAAACCGATTATTTTTTTCATTGACGTAGCCTAAATATACGCCGAATGCTTTAGTGCTAATATCTTCTGTGTATTCACGGTCAGGTCTATCATAGGTTTTTTTTGCTTCTGCAGAAAGGCTTTTTGTGTAGTTGAAGCCTGTAATCATAGCGTTGCCTTCTTGTGCGAACGCGCTTGAAGAGGCAAGTAAGCACGCTGCGGCTAGTGTATATTTCATTATGTTATATGTATCCGATATATGTGCATTATAAAAATCGCGGCAAAGATATCACAAAAATACATTTAATCAATGCGTTACTAGTGATCAGTATTTATTGATATAACGGAGTGGTTAAATAGGGTGTAAAAAAGGGATTTAAAATTAATTAAATCCCTTTTTATTTGTTCAAAAATGTGATCTTAAGGTATTAAAATTGATAGCCCACAGAAACACTTACATTGCTTAGGTCTATGTCGTTGTCTAATTGAGCGAATTTATATTGGGTGCCAACGGTTAGCTGCTCCGCCACTTCATAAGATGCACCGACACCATATGTAAATTCATCTGATGTTAGACTTGCAGTCGCACCTTGCAATTTAACTTCTTGCTCTATTGCTTCATAAGCAAGGCGCCCAAATACTTGTAGTTTAGGGGCTACTTCGTACCCCACTTTACCTCCAAGTGACAAGCTGCTGATTGTGTTACTTGCTTTACCAAATGGTGTGTCAGAGTCTATCGATAGATAACGATTATAACCCACTTCAGTACTGACTGATAACGGCCCGTTAGCAAAGACTTTGTAGCCACCTAATAGGCTCATACTGGTATCGGTTTCGCTGTTATAGCCATTGTCTATTTTGGCTTTACCTGCAGCGCCTTCAACGTAGAAATTATTTAAATCAGCGTGCGCAGATAAAGTAAAAAGAGACGCGGTAAGTGTTGAGATCAGCGTTAGGTTTTTCATAATATTGTTATCCTGTGTCATTCCATTTAAGTGAAACAAATCGTTGTTTGCTTCGACTGGAATAAGATTAACAACAGGCAATGTACTGAAAATGAACGTAAAATGAACTGAAAATGAATGGCTAATTAAATTAAAATTTCGACCTTTAAGCCGCCTAAGCTTGACTGGCTTAGGTGCAGCTTGCCTTGATATTGGTCAACGATATCCACCACCATGGCTAAGCCAATCCCTTGCCCTTGTTGTTTTTGATCCGCCCGTACGCCACGGCGTAAAATATCGGCTATGTCATGCTCGGCAATACCGTTGCCATTATCTTCAACTAAAATACGACAGCGCAGGCGATCTGTTTCGTTATTCTGCTGGCTTTCTAGTTCGTTAGTTAAAGCTACAAGAATTAAACCCCCACCGTATTTGGCGGCGTTATCTAATAAGTTACCGATGATCTCCATTAAATCGCCTTTTGCACCTTTGAATATCACATCGGCTTCAGTGTCGATATCAATGCATTGCAGGGTCTCTTGGTAGACTTTCTCAACCACATTGGCAAGGCTCTCTAATAAAGGTAAAACCTCAATCGTATGTTGTACCGATTGTGGCCCAACATGAGAGGCGCGGTGTAATTGATGCTGCACAATTTCATCCATGCGTGTGACTTGCTGTGCCAAGGTGTTGATGTGTGATGTTTCGATTTGTGCTGGCGTTTTTACAAAATTTTGCCGATCAACCAACCCGCGTAAAACGGCCAATGGTGTTTTTAAACTATGAGCAAGATTCGAAAGAGTATTACGGTAGCAGGGTATGTTGACGCTTTTCATGCAGTAATAATTGATTCAGGTTTTGTGCAACAGCCGTTAGTTCTTTTGGATAGTGGCCACTTAATTGTGTCGATTTTCCGGTTTCAATCAAATTTAAATCAAGTGCCAATTGCTTTAAGGGTGATAGCCCCCAGTTTAAGGTGATGGTAAAAACAACCAGCAGCACAATGGCCAATACACTTAAGCCTAACCATAAAATCATTCGGTACTGACGAATACTTTGCTCAAAGCGGGTAGAGTGTTCGGCAATGGCAAGCGTATAATTTTTTAGCTGCCCAGATGGTAACTCCCACGCGACACCTAAGCTTGTGTAGAAAAAAGGCTGACCATCAATCGCCATGCGCCCGTGTTCTTGTTGCCCAGGGGCTTGCAGTGTTGCATGAGACATTAAACTGTTCGTTACCAACCCTTTTACATAACCTTGGGTCGAGCCTGAGCGCCAAACAAATTCACCGTGATCATCCAGAATCAGCGCAATACTGCCCGAATCCCACTGATTTAATTTTGGGAAGTTTAATGATTTAGGTAAAAAGAGTTGCGCTTCTTCAAATTCAGCGGCACCTAGTACTAAGTACAACTGTGTTTGCAGCCGATCTTGTAAATCTAATTGCAAGCCACGCTTAAATGCCTGGTCAAGAATCAATGCGGTTAACGAAATAAATAACACTAAGATAAAGCTGGCACTGAATAACATGCGCCGACGTAACGAATAGGAATGTTTAGTGACCATGAGCTAAGTCACCTTAGGCTAAACTGCGAGATCAAAGCGATAACCCTGACCACGAATATTGGTGATGGGTTTGATGGTGGATTCTGGGTCGAGTTTTTTACGTAGCCTGCGCACAAAAACCTCAATCACATTACTGTCGTGTTCGGTGTCGTCATCGTAAATGTGATCGGTTAATTCGCTTTTGGATAATATTTTACCTGGGTTGAGCATCAGATACTCAACTAAGCGGTATTCATAAGCGGTTAAATCAATGGCTTTGTCGTGTAAAAAAACACGCTTTAGTGTGGTGTCTAATGATAGCGGCCCAAAAATCACTTTAGGGTGTGACATTCCGGATACTCGGCGCTGCAAGGCATTAAGTCGCGCCAGCAGTTCAGCGAGATGATAGGGTTTTACCAAATAGTCATCGGCTCCGGCTTCTAAGCCTTCGACCTTATCTTCCCAGTTATCACGGGCCGTTAAGATTAAAATAGGGAAGTTTTTATTCTGTAAGCGCAACTGGCTGACGAGCTCAATACCGTTAAGCTTGGGCAAGCCCACATCAACAATGGCCATATCAACGGGGAACTGAGTGCCCATATACAGGCCTTCTTCGCCATCGGGCGCCCAATCGACGGCATAGCCTGAGTGTTCAAGTGCTTGGATTAACTGCTCGGCGATATTGCGGTCATCTTCAACTACCAATACCCGCATGGCTACTCAACAACCTTACCGGTTTGGCGGTGCACAAACAGTGTTTTCATCACACCTTGTTTGCTGAGAATCTTCACACGGTAGACAGGCTCAATGGTTTTAGCGCCGTTTTGACCTACTTGTTCGTCGGCTTTCTCATGCGCCACAACCTTGCCCGGTGTGTGGGCTTGAGCGGTTGCTAAGGCTACATTAACCGCGATTTCTGCGTCGGCGGCACTGGCCGTCAACACGGCACCTAATGACATCACACAAAACAACAAAAATGGCTTAATAGCTAAAGTAGGCATCAGCTTGATCATGCAGCGCTCTCAAAACAAATAAAACGAATAGGTGCAATGATACCCGTGAATAAGGGTCGAGTTAAAGCTTTACATCAATGAAACCAGTAAATAAACACATATTTGAGCATGGGATATAGGCCGCTAATACAAGTAGAGTCGCCCTCTATTTTGCTGCTTTAAACGGGTACTAGGGCATTTGTTGCTTGCAGTAAAACGACTGTTTATACAGTGTAAATGGCAGGCTGAATTTTTGAAGTTAAATAAAACAAAATTATACTTTTGTACTGGGTATTGGCCACAAAAAGCGTCACGTGATCGCATATTATATTATGCAGTCACGTGACGCTTTTTGTGGAAATGGGAGCTTTGTCTTGGTAAAACGACGAAACGCATCGAAAAAGAAACCTGAAGAAAAAGAAGGGCTTACATAGGCACAAATATTTCGTGAAGACGTAAAAAAAGGGGAGGCATATTTGCCAAAACAGGCTGCATACCCCATGATGACTCGGCTTCATTGAAATGAAGGGCGAAGGTGCCCCATAAAACACGTCACGTGACGGCATATTATATTATTTGATCACGTGCCATAGAATAAACTGTTAAGAGTACTACATGAACCTGTTATGGATTGCTTACATAATATGTATCTCAGTATTTTCACTGGATGTTGTGATATATAAGAAGATACATTCCAACAAAATATTGGTCGTTGTTCTTACAATAGTGGAGCTTGGCCTTCTTGGTATGGCCGGAGCTGCCACGCAAATTGAGCTGGGCAGAGTTTGTTTTCTATCTTCCAATATATATGGCCATAGTTTTATATGTGTTTTTTTGGCCACAATTTATTCGAGTTCGGCTTTTACCTAAAGGGCCGTACTCTTAACAAGTTTAGGCATGTGACGCAAAAAGCCGCGCACATGCTAAAAGCGTTAGAAGTAAAAAGGAGTAGTAATGAAAAAGGTGTTCGTATTTAGTTTATTAGCTTTTTGTGTGGGTTGTTCTTCCGGAGATGGAGAACCACTACAAAGCGAAATATCTACTAACAATATTAAAATTATTTCTATATCACCAGATACTGCGGAGGATGGCGTAAATACAAAATTCACAGTATCCATAGATTATGAATTAGTAGATTTTGACCAAGGTGAGGTCAATATTGGTTTTAATGTAGATGAGCAGGATGCGAATATCATTCTTTATGACCAAGTTGTTTCTAAAGGTATGTGAATCGCCCCGACTTTTCTAGACACCCAATTTCTTCACAAAATAGTTCCTTTCAAACTCCATCGGTGACACATCATTATTATTACCATGACGTCGAGTTGAATTATAGAACAACTCAATATAATTAAATATATCAGCTTTACCTTCTTCTCGAGTGAGATAAATTTTACGACGAATACGTTCACGTTTTAACAACGCAAAAAAGCTTTCAGCGCAGGCATTGTCGTGACAATTCCCTTGTCGACTCATGCTTACTGTTAAGTTATTGCTTTCCAACATACTTTTCCAATCGTAACTGGTGTACTGGCAGCCTTGATCAGAATGCACGATTACATTGCCTTTTGGCTTTCGTCGCCAGATGGCCATCGTAATGGCATTGAGTACTAAATCGGTATTAATGCGATCACTCATCGACCAGCCAACTACCTGCCTTGAGAATAAATCAATGACAACACCAAGATACAGCCAGCCTTCATAAGTACGAATATAAGTTATATCGGTTACCCAAGCAGTATTTGGTTCGGCTACATAGAATTCACGATTTAAAAGATTTGGAGCAACTGTCGATAGTTCGCCTCCACTGTAATTAGCTTTACGCTTATAGCCTCGTTGAGACTGTATGCCTGCGGATTTCATCAGTCGATATACGCGATTTTTACCGCACGCTTCGCCAAATGAAAGCATGTCTTTATAGATCTTTCGATAACCATAAACACAGCCGCTTTCTAACCAAAATTGCTTAATAAACCCTAATAAATATTCATCGTCTTTTTCACGCTGACTTTTAGAGTTTTCATGCCAGGCGTAAAATCCACTTGGGTGAACATTTAGTACACGGCACATGGATCGCACTGAGAAACGGTGGGTTCGAGAGCTTATGAACGTGTATTTTTCTTTGACTCCCCGGCAAAGAACACGGCGGCCTCCTTTAAGATGTCTCGCTCTTCGGTCACACGCTTTAGTTCGGCTTTAAGCTTGCGAAGCTCTTCGTTTATGGATTGTTTTTCTTGGTAGCCTTGGGCGTTCTCACCGTATTTATCTCGCCAGTGATAGAGGCTTTTAGTTGTAATGCCTAATCGATTGGCCACATCGGCAATGGAATGACCATTTTCAGTCACTTGCTTGACCGCTGCTATCTTGAATTCTTCGTTGTATCGTTCACCAGCCATAATGGCCTCCTCTTTAAGTACATTATATAGTTAAAGGATGTCTAGTGAACTCGGGGCGATTCAACTGGCTCTTTCACTGCAACTATTTCAGCTGTCCCCGTTGACTATGCCCCAAACGGAAGTTTTGGGGTTTATGCAAATATAAGTGAATATCCTCACCCTAATACATGGACGCCACTTGCTTCAGATTTCAAAAATGTTGTAGTTACCCAAAACGTCGGGACCAAATTTTTTCAATCCATGTCTATAGATGAGTATAATTTAATTTGTTATACAAACTATGAAGAACAGTGCATCAATTTCTAACAAAGCAATCTTGCGGAACTCTGTGGGCTGTCACCTTGTTTGCAAAAAAAAACACGCAAACAAGTCGCCATCCCACTCCGCCCGTAAATTACGGCGTTATAAGGTGAATGAGTAATAAATTATTTTCTTATCATATTCGGTGGGTCAATCATTCTTTATACCTTAGTTGCGTATTATTTTGGTTCCCCTCAGCTTTACGACTTTCTTCCCCTTGGATTTTTCGATGAGAAGTCAGATGAAGAATTTTATAAAGTTGTGCCTTCGGATAAACCAGATAAGGGGCCATGGATTGCAATTGGCTTAGGAACAGCTCTTATATTATTAGGGCTGTATATCAAATATGTACTGCGTCGATAGTGAAACGCCTATAACAAGTAGCAATAGTTCGGCCAATAAATTGGCCCTGAGAGCTCTCCTCCCTGACTCGCTCCGCTCACGGTTGTGCTAGGTGATATATTTAAAGTATATGAGTGAATCAAAAAAGAAAAATAGTAGAAGACCTAAGGGATTCATTGGAAACTATAGAGGCAAGAGTATCTTTGATAGGATTTCATATTTTTTATTAACTCTATCAGGTCTAGTGCTAATGAAAGGACTTATTCGAACTGAGTTTGACCAGCTGTTCATAGTCGCAACTCTATCCTTTCTATTGTTGTTGTCTGGTTTGTTTTTAAAAAAATCAGTCATAAGAAAAATATAATAAGTGGCTGAAAAGCGACGAAAAAATATACGTGCTTTAGCGAGGCGTTATAACCGAATGAAATGAGGAGATACAACAGTATGGAAGCGATAGGAGTTATCGGTATGATATTTGGCTTGACTGCATTTTATCGAGTTTATAAGCTTGAAAAAGTATTAAAATATTCAGGGTTACTTGATAAAAGTTTTGATATAGATAAATAACACTCAAGTGATTCTGCCACTACAAGATATCGAAGCTGTAAAAAAAACAGGTTTTCTTATTGCAGAATAGTAGAATTTTAAGACGTTATTTGTGGCGCTTATAAGTCGAATGTTTATGTGCGGTTGTCAATGTTAAAATTATCAGCCAATATTTTCTTTCTACGTTAGTAAGTTTAAAAACTAAAGCTGGTAAGGTGTATATGACCTTAATAATGTCGTTTCATAAGTTGATTGCGTATGCAGCATGAAACAAGTGCGATATTTAGCCTGTTATTTATGGCGTCAAATACATCAAGTAAGGAGTACTAATGTCTAATAAATGGTTTGCTGCAATGTTAGGTTTTTTAATGCCACCTTTAGCATTACTCTATTTGGCTAAATTGCGGATAGCTGCATTATACCTTGTGTTGTTCGTGTTCTCTTGGGTTGCAGATTATTATCTTATCTCTGTGATTGGGTTTTCTTTTGTTGGGTTGTTATTGGGAGTGCTAGCAGCAATTCATGGGTTTATTTTAGCGAAAACAGTCGATTTTAAAGAAAAGAGAAAGTGGTACAGTCACTGGTGGGGTGCATTATCGATTCCCATTTCTATATTTGTATTAATATTTTTAACAAGGTCTTTTGTCGTAGAGCCGTATTTAATCCCTTCAGATGCTATGTCGCCGTCGCTTGAAGCTGGCGATTATGTATTGGTTAAAAAGTGGGGTTATGGTTTGTATGGCTCATATGGAATTAGGCTGTTTAGTCAAGATATAGAAAATCGAATACCTATAAATAGAGGTGAAATGGTCGTTTTTATTCCACCTCACGATTCTCGTCCTTTTGTAAAAAGGGTTGTTGGTGTTTCTGGTGATGTGGTTGAGTTTCGTGATAAGCAGTTAATCATTAACGGTAATCTCATTGATACAACAAAATCGAATAATGTTGTGGTGAGTGAGATCTTTGGTGACAATGTAGCTAATGTAAAATATATAAATGATAATAACCCGTTTAGGTCAGGCGTGTGGGCAGTGCCGGATAATCACTATTTTGTGATGGGTGATAATCGTGATAACTCAGCAGATAGTAGAGTGTGGGGTATGGTCCCAGCTGAAAATATTATTGGCCGCATTCTAATAAAGTGGTGAAAGTATTTAAAACCCCTTCCTGTATGACACCGAATATTTCACTGGTCCTTGCTTTCCCGTCACTTAATTGCAACTAATCATTTTGCATCTGAATAAGGTGCAAATTTTTCTAAGTGCAGTGAATGATTACAACACTTCAGTTGTGTATGCTGGCCCGCGCAGAAGCTGTACGCCTTTTTAGGGTGATTACTATGAAAACTAGAATAGTTAATTCTGGTATTAGGGTGTTCTATAACGTCGATACAATTACTATATTGACAGCTATGTTGTTATCTTCGCTATTGTTTTTGTAGATTCTTTCGAATGACAACGGTTTTGTCATTGAGTTTATTATGATTATTCCGCTACCTATAATAGTCAGTTGTAATGATTGTATTAATGTCGTGACGAAACAGACAGGTTCTCTAGTGCTTGCCACGGTTAATATGTTAGATGTTTAAGGAAAACTATGAGATGCCTAAAAATAATCGCATTCGCAATCATCGTTAGGTGTTTGGTTGGCGCTGTAAATGCAGAGCAAATTTATGATGTATCGAGAGATCGAGCCATGCTGATTTTGGGCCTCTATGGCTAAAAGAAAATATTAGATCACTCATTAAGGATTATTTAAATCAACGGCCTTGCTCTGAGTTGATGAATGTTAGTCAAAAAATTAAGCGTGATTAAACATCTCGATAGTGATATTTCGATACTTTATTGGGATTTTATGTTTATAAGGAGAATAAAGTGAATATTTGGATTTTTTCCGCAGGCATAATAGGCGTGTTTACAGCCTGCGTTCATCTTTTTGCAGGGCAGGTCGATCCTGTTAGGCCTTTTCTTAAATCTGATTTACCGGATATACCTAAGGCAACCCTGTTAGGATGTTGGCACATTGTTACTGTCATACTATTTATGTCAGGGTGTGTTTTAACGTATGTTGGTTGGTTTGAATTGAATTCCTTTCAAAATATTGTTACAGGCATTTCAATGAGTTTTATCGTTTTCTCTTTGGTCTTTATTGCTGTTGGCTGGTATTTCTTTAAATTTCAAGCATTGATAAAGCTACCGCAATGGATTTTATTGTTACCTATAGGTGTATTAGGGCTTATTGGTGTGATGTAAATATATTCAGAACATTAAATGAAAAGTACTGGTGTGCTATTTTACTCTGTTTAGTATTCAGTTAACTGTATTTTTTGATGGTAAGCATATTATGTGGTTTTAAGGGAGGCACTTGAAATGAAGGCAATGTCTGAGAATATATGGATATTTGATGGTGAGGCAGTCAACTTTTATTCTTTTTCATTTACGACCCGTATGACAATTGTTCTATTAAAAAATGGTGATCTCTGGGTGCATAGCCCAATAAGGCTTGAATCTGATCTTAAGGCTCAAGTGGAGTCTCTAGGGCGAGTGAAGTATCTTATTGCGCCTAATCATCTTCATCATATATTTATTGAAGATTGGCAAAAAGCGTATCCAGATGCCTTATCTTACGGGACAGAAGAGGTCATTAAAAAACGAAATGATATTTCTTTTAATGGAAGCTTAGAGGCTGTAGTGGTACAGTGATTTTGGCCACCTAAATAGAGGTGATATCATCACCTCATAAGTATCTTAGGTGACATATGAGTAAGCAAGGTAGAAAGCATTTTACACCCGAATTTCGTTTAGAAGTTGCACAACTAATCGTTGATAAAAATTATTCTGTACGCGAAGCTGCTGAGTTAATGAATGTCGGTAAATCCACCGTCGATAAGTGGGCAAGACAGCTCAAACTTGAACGTGATGGTGGCATACCAGCAGCATCCCCAATGACCCCTGATCAAATCAAAATTCGTGAGCTGGAAAAGAGAATTAAAGACATTGAAGAAGAGAAAGAAATCCTAAAAAAGGCTACCGCTCTCTTGATGTCGGACTCGATGAGAGGTTCTCGTTAGTCCAGAAGCTGAAAGAGAGCTACGCCGTTACGAAGCTATGCAATGTATTTGAAGTGTATCGCAGTAGTTTTAAATATTGGTTAAGTCACCCAGAAAAACTTACCTCTAAAACGATTGAGTTGCATAGTAGAATTCGGGAAATGTTCAGGCTAAGTAACGGCTCTGCGGGCGCTAGAACAATCAGTACGATGGTGACTCAATCAGGTATTAAATTAAGCCGCTACAGGGCAAGAAAAGCCATGCAGTACTTGGATTTAATTAGCAAACAACCTTTTGCGCCGAAGTACAAGAAAGCAAATAACGAGCACCTTGCAGTGCCCAATTTACTTAATCGCCAGTTTAATGTGGCCGCACCTAATCAAGTTTGGTGTGGTGATGTCACTTATGTTTGGATCGGGAAAAGATGGGCTTATTTAGCTGTGGTAATGGATTTATACGCCCGCAAGCTAATTGGCTGGGCGCTCTCATTATCGCCAGATAGTCAGTTAACCAGTAAAGCTTTACAACATGCCTATGAAAGCCGAGGGCAACCTAAAGGAGTGATGTTCCATTCCGATCAAGGTATGCATTACACCAGTAGAAAGTTTAGGCAAACACTATGGCGCTGCCAGATAAAACAAAGCATGAGTCGTCGAGGTAATTGCTGGGATAATGCACCAATGGAGCGATTTTTTAGAAGCTTAAAAACAGAATGGATGCCGAAATATGGGTATAGCAATTTTGCTGAGGCTGAATATTCGATAACAAATTATATCGCAGGTTATTATTCTCAGTTGAGACCACACCAGCATAATAATGGGAAGACTCCAAATGAGGCAGAAGGATTATTCTTTCAAGCCTCTTAAACTGTGGCCAGATTTACTTGACCACTACAGGCGGTCGCTAATCCTGCCTGGAGTGATGAACTTGACCAGTTGCTTTTTACAGGCTCACCAGCCATGCAGGAGGCCGTTTTTTTTCATAAGGCGTCCAGAGTATTAATACTAACAGACCTTATCGAAAACTTTTCACCTGATGCATTTCCATTTTTTACTAGGTTGATTGCTAAAGTCGCTGGTGTTTTAGCACCTAATGGAAAAACGCCTATAGATTGGCGTTACAGTTTCTACCCTAAAAAAGCTGAAGCTAGGCGCCACATTAAGCACATACTAAACTGGAAGCCTAACGCAATTATTTTAGCCCATGGGCTTGTTATTGAGGATAACGCAGAGGACTTTATTAAAAAATCATTTAAGTGGGTAAAATTGTAGAGTCTGTTTGATAAAATTATGGCAGTATTTAGCCCTTGCTTTAATTTGTCAAAAATATGTTATTAGAAATGGAGGGTTTAGGTGTTTATTATTGCACTTACATATAAAGTCGATTTATCAGAAGTTGATAAACATATTGAAAACCATGTCGCTTTTTTAGAAAAATACTATGCTAAAGGAAGTTTTATAGCGTCAGGGCGTAAAGTGCCGAGAACAGGCGGTGTGATTTTAGCTAAAGCCTCAAGTTTGAATGAGGTAGAAAAGATAATTAAAGAAGATCCATTTTATGTTGAAGACTTAGCTGATTATGAAATTACGGAGTTCATCCCAACGATGACGTCACAAGCATTTGATGCACTTAAAAGCTAAGTATAGATAATATATTTAAATGCACATTGTAGGTGTACGGTTGATTATGTAATCCTGTTTGAGTGTCTACTTGTATAGGTGTCTTAGTGTCAATAAAAATTTATTAATTTCTATCAATCTTAGATACACTGAATTAATAAGATTTTTGAGTTGTTGATTAAGTTTTTATATGTGAGTTAAACTCGAAAGTGGGCGATTGCTTCCCACTTTAATCGAGTGAAGTGCTCATTTCATTTTGTTTAATATGCCTTTAGCCATTAGGTATTCAGAATACGAATAAACTTTTTGTTCTGCTACCTTTTCTAGATACATTTTAAATTCTTCTTGGTTTTTTTGTTGCTTAGCAATAATAGCTTGAAGGAAGTAGGCTTCAGTCAGTTCGCATGCATCTTTGGCATAGCCTATGAGTTCTTCATTTTTCAGCTTTCTATTATAATAATCGTATAGAGTTTTCTCCCAATCTGTCATATTTTTTATATAAGTAAGGGGTGTGCTCGATTTATTTTGAGATAAGTCTGCTGAGATTTGATGTTTTAAATTAATGTAAACATCGTTGGTGAATGCTAACTTGGCCTTTTTATAAACTTGTTTGGCCTTTATGTAGTCGCCATTAATAAACTCCAAGTCTCCAATGTCTTGATTGGTGGTGTTATCTAATTTTAATGCTTCTGTAAACATTTTCCCTGCTTTCTCTAGATTTCCCAGTAGAATGTATGTGTATCCTGCTCCCCATAGTGCGTCTTCATTCGGTACAAGTTTTATAGATGCCTTGTAGTGAACAAGAGCAAGACGATTTTTCCCTATTGCGCTATATGCATCGGCTAAATTAAGTCTATATATTCCATTTTTTGGGGCGTTTTTAACTAGTTCGTTGTAAATGTCTATGGACTTTTGAATCGGACTTGCTTGTTTGCCAGTACATATTTTAGTTTCCCCTAATCTTAAATATCTATAGGCCAACATAGATTTTAGATAAGTATTTAAAGGGTTTAAGTCGACACCTTGTTTTAATACAGAAAGTGCTAGTGTGTCGTGGCCCTTACTCGCATACATGCCATATAAATAAACGTAAGGATGAGTCGCATTGGGTTGTTCTTGTATGGCTCGTTTTAGGAGTGATGTTTTTGTGTTGAAGTCCTTATTGGCAGTAGAGCGTGACAGGAACTCAGCTAAAGCAGGTGGATTGGTTCGCTGTTTAGTGAGAGGTGTCATCCCGTTAAATAGCTTGCTTAGTTTTGAATGATCTTCTTTTTTTCCCGATTCCAGTGTTTGGCTATAAAGCGAATAGTACAAGCTTAGTTGTACTTCTGGATTGTGAGTGTCGGTTATCATATAGCGCTTTAAGTAGTCGATACTATGCTTTCTATAGTGAGATTTATGCGTGATTTCAAATAGCTGTCTATAACGTTGGCCTATTTCAATTAAAAGGCTAGGGTTGTTTGGCTGTTCCTTTAGTTGTGCTTCGTACCCATTAATCTGCAGTAGTAATGTAGATTCTTGACTTGTATTAGGAATACAACCTACGAGAAATGCTGTGCATACCATAGCAGCTATAATAATTATTTTTTTCATAGCTCGTACCCTAAATCAACTGCCTTTTCAAATGCTTTGTCTGATTCGTCATATTTATTTTGATGCCCCAGTATTAAGCCTTTTAAATAATAACCTTCGGGCAATTCATTTTCTTCTAATAAGACGAGTAGCGTTGTTAGTGCTTCATCGTAGCGTCCATTATCAATGAAGGCTTTTACACTAGGGATAGATTGACCTTCTTGATCTGAAATTATTGGGCTTTCATCTGAAGACGACTTAACATGTGTTAGCCAGAATCCTTTTTCATTGGCTGTTTTTATCGTTCTTATAAACTCATCTCTTTTTTCAGGCAGTAGTGAAAACGGTGTAATTCTTATGTTAATTGATGCACCAATTTCTTCGTTTTCGAATGCCTTATATGTGGCTTGAATATATGGCGTATTAATTATCGAAGGTGAAGAAATAGTACTGGCTGATTTTACTCGTTCGTCACTGACGATCGTTTTAATATTGAGTGTTATGTCTGTGTGATTGAATAACCTATGTTGACGTTGAGTGTTACCTAATGGGCTTAAAAAAGAAGTGAACCCTTGCAATAGCTGCTGGTAAGATGCCCCTAGTGTAATACCTTCTGAAAGATCGGTTTCTGTTTCGTATCGGATATCAAAGGTTAGTGTTACCGGAGAGAATAGGTCGTCAATATTTAGTACTTTTATATTATCTATTTGTGCGGTATTAAAAATTGGGCTAAATATTTTACGTAATTCTTTATCTTTTTCTTGAGCTTGACTCCAGATATGTCTAATTAATTCATCGTAGTAGCCAATAGCCTTCACTGTTATTGAGCCTAGTACAGCATCAGAGTTGATAGTGTGGTAATTCGTTTCAATATTTAGTTCAATGGCCACGTCATTTGCTTTAACATTTACAAATTTTCCGCTATTAGGGCCAAGCACTAAGGCTTTAGTTGAGGTTGTTTATTGGGAATAGCCCAGGGTATTGGTGGCGATTATTACTTGTATCTATAAATTGTGCATTAATACCAGGCTGAGCGGGTACATAGGTGATCATATGGTCAAAAATAAGGCGGGGTACATGCTCAGCAACGCTGATACCATTTGAGTCATAGAGAGCAGGAAATGCTTTAACGTTTATGGCTCGAAGTAATGCAATTGTTAGGGCTGTTTGATCTTTACAGTCTCCAAAACCATTTTTTAGAGTCCAACTAGGTGCGTGAGGTGTAAACCCCCCTCTGCCTAAGTGAGCATAAACGTATCGGGTTTGGTTTTGAATATAAGCGTAAATGGCTTTTATTTTATCCGCTTTAGTCAGTGCTTTTTCAGTTATCGAGTCTGCAAGTTCAGATATTGAATCTAATTCACTTTTAGTCAGTGCTGTTTGAAACATTTTGTAAGACCAATCACCGAGTTCATCCCAGCTGTCTAATGTCGTAAAAGTGAGTCTAGGTGCATGTAACCAACTAGGAGGCATTAATTCTTCAATTGATAGTTTCGAAATATTTGAAAAAGAAAATGTATGTGTGGTCGTATTATCCTTTGAAGATGTTGAATGTTTAATTTTATCTAGTTTTGGGGCGTCAATTTTTATCGGAAGATTATTTGGGTATGCCACAACGACGGTGCTTAGGTTTACAAAGTCTTGGATGTATTCACCAGTTGATGCGTTACGTTGATAGACAGCGAATAATTCATTGTGAAACCAATGGTTGTCAATATATGGCTTAGCTGTCTTTCTTGTGTATTGATATTCAATAACAGAGCCTTTTAAAAGCTTTGGAACAGAAAATGTAAGCGATTTTCTGTTGTTGTAGAATAATGCATTATTTGCTGTTCTAACTTGAACTGTAGAAGGGTGTACCTCATGGGTTTCGCCCGATTCAGTTTTCACTCTTGCGAAATCTAAAGAGAGAGTTTCGTAGTAGTCATCAAACTCCAGTTCAAATTGGCTATAAAAAGGAGCGGCTTGGCTATCATTAATGCGAATCGCAGTATAAGTTGTAGTGGTGTCTAAATAATTAGCATCTACATTTACTGTACGATATCTATATAAAACCTCTGCTGAATGAGGTGATAGTTTCCCCCCGTATTCCGAAATTACATCATCTAAACTTTGCTCAATAATTCTAGGAGTTTTAGATTCAGTGGTTGAATGGGCTTGACTGGCCGATAGAAGTGAGAGGAATAACAATAGATGTACAGTGAAGAGCCCTTTCATGGATATGTCCGCTAAAAAATGAGGCCGCATTGTACTTAAAAAGGCGTTTGATGTCCAAATATTAACCAGCGAAGTTGGAAGGGTGATGGGGTTGCTGTAATGACTAAAAATACTAGTATAAACAATAAGTTATATTCGGGTCTTCCAAGTTTGGTCGTAGGTTGGGTGGGCCTAAGGTGGAAATTATTCGATAAATATGGCGGTTTTCCGTATTTACTGGAGTTCCATATCTAGTCCTCTAAAACGAAAAAGGATAGGAGACTTATATTGCTCGATATTTCTATAGTCACTTGTGTAGTGATACAGTTATTTTGACCACTATATTTATGCTATAAGCTTTTAATAAGTGATGGCTAATTCAAATATGGACGAGGAGATACCGATGGAACGTAATCGCATTACTCAAAAAATGTATTTATTACTTACCACCCTTTGCTTTTTACCAATAATCACACAAGCTGAATCGATTTGTGATTATAAAAAGTGGGATAGTTTTAGTGATGTTAATCTTTTTAAAGGTGAAGACAGTTATTTTTTTATGACTTCGCATAAGGCTGTAGATGCCGACGGCGCACCTAACGCTTACCATCCTGATAATATTGGTCTCGATTACTTAGAAAATGCAGGCTACCCCAAAAAAAGTTGGTGGCGCTCAGTATTAGTACCTGACCCAGTTAACCCTAATGTGGCATATCGTCAAAAAGAGGGTGAATACAAAGGTTTTTTTATATCAAAAACATCCTTATATGATTCGGCTAAAGATATATATGATACGACGCGGTATGTAGACGCTACCCGTTATCCGTATTTAGTCTTCCCTCGAACGTTTTTCCATAAAAAAGGTACTGGGCTTCTGGGTGATTTGGGGTACGCTTTGAATCTTGAAAGTGGGAAAGTGAGCCCATTTGTTGTGGCCGATATAGGGCCGTCCCGTGCAGCTTTAGGCGAAATTTCCATGAACTTAGCACAGAGGTTAGGTGGTAAGGATGTGAATCCTAGAAACGGTGCAGGCATTCCAAGCGGCGATGTTTTGTATGTGATTTACCCTTATTCATCAAAGCAGTATAAATGGCCAATTGAGATAGAAAGCCTTGAAGGTATAGCAAATGCGAAAATAGCGGCCCAAGGTGGGGTTGAAGCAATTACAAAATGCGCTAAAAAACGAGAATAAAGTTATTACTGGTGCGCAGAAAGCGTGATAACTGTCCGCTTAAAAATAGGCTTTATACACTGCTATTTTGATCCAGCACATTTACTTTTGGTGTGTGCTGTTTATCTCCTAGCTCCGATACTACCATGCCTAAAATGATACAGGTGGCGCCGACAAAGCCCAGCAAGCCTAACTTTTCATCTAAAAAGAGGGCGGCTGATATATGGGCAAAGATGGGTTCGCTGGCAAAAATCAATGCAACTTTATGCGGCGCTAATAACGTTTGTGACACCGATTGTGCCCAGTACGCATAGGCTGTCCCAAGTATGCCTGCGATTAAAATACCGGCATACACGATGGGAGTGGTGAGTTGTTCATGCCAAGTAATGGCTGGTTCGCCGGTAATGTGAAAACTTGGGTCAGGGTCTAGATAGCCTGCGATAGCGCTATAGAGTGCGACGGCACTTAATTGAATAATACTCAATAAAATCACAGGCATGGTGCTGACAAATTTACCTGTGAGTAAAATATGAAACGCAAAACTGAATGCACAAACTAATACCAGTGCATCCCCTTTATTAAATACAAATTTGTCACCAACGGTTAAGCAATACAAACCAATTGTCGCCAGGGTAATACCAACCCATACCGCGATCGCTGCTTTTTGCGTAAAGAAAATAAAACCTAAAAACGAAACCAGCGATACGGCTAAGCCTGTAATGAAGCCAGCGTTCGATACCGATGTATAGCGCATGCCTTCGGTTTGAGTAAAAAACCCAATAAACAATAATAGGCCTAAGAATAAACCGGCTAATACGATGGATTTGATATGGGCTTTGTTGATGATCTCTTTACTAAAATAGAACAAAGGCATTAATGAGAGTGCCGCGACACCAAAGCGTAATGCGTTAAAGGTATGAGTGGGCAGTACCTCAATGGCAAGGTCTACAAGTACAAATTCGGCGCCCCAAATAAAGCTGGTGAGTAGCAGTAAAAAAAATGCAATGCGGGGTGAAAGTAGAGTCATGGTCTGGTCATTATAATCGTTAGCCATTCACCATAGATTTCAAACGATGTTATGGCTATACCCAGTAGGGTATAGGGGCATACAGGTCAGGCTGAAAAGCTGTATAATGGCGCGATTTTTCTAGTTGGTCAGATTATGCATATTAATCACATTAAAGTTCGTGGCTATCATTTGGATGTTTATCAGCATGTCAATAACGCCCGCTACCTTGAGTTTTTAGAAGAGTCTCGCTGGTCGTTCTTTGAGCAGTACCCGCTAGTTGAGAAAATTCATGGGCATAATTTAGCGTTTGTATTGGTGAATATTAATATCAATTACCGCCGCCCAGCGTTTGTTCAAGAAGTGTTGGAGATTCGTACCAAGGTGGCCAAAATTGGCACTAAAAGCTGCACAATTGAACAAACAATGTATTTAGAAGGGACCGAGACAGTAGTGGCCGATGCGTTAGTGACCTTTTGTGTGCTGGATCAAGTTAAGCACCAGTCTGTGGTGATCGACGGTGAAGTACGCGAGCTATTAGAGCAAATGTCGTTATAATAGCGCCCGCAAATGGCTAGGTTAAAATGAGTTAGTGGTAATAAAGAATGGCTAAAACGGATATAGACGAGATGATTGCCCCTGTTGTGGCGTACTTGCCCAATCGCACACCGGATGAATGGGTGGCTGCGGCACTAGAGCATCAAGAAACCATCTTGATTGATCACGCCACTAACGAGCTGAAAGCGGCTCAGCAAGCCATGACGTTAATGGCGCGTAACCCATTAAATATGGACATTCAAAATAAGATGTCTCGCCTTGCCCGTGAAGAGTTGGTGCATTACGAGCAAGTGCTTAAAATCATAAAAAAGCGCGGTATTAAGTTTCGTACCATGAAGGCAAGTGGTTATGCCTTTAATATGGCCAAGCACATTCGCTCTGATAACAAGGGTAAGCTCACTGACAGTTTAATCATTGGCAGTATTATTGAAGCGCGCTCGTGCGAACGTTTCCATAAAATTGCTCCAAGCTTAGACGATGAGTTGCAGAAATTTTACATTTCATTGCTTAAGTCTGAGTCTCGTCACTTTCAAGATTACCTTACCCTTGCACAAAAATACTCAGAAGATGATATTCAGCCCCGCGTTGATTTCTTTTTGCAGTGCGAAGACGACAGTATTATGCAGCCCGATCGTTTAATGCGTTTGCATTCGGGTATGCCGACAGATGACTTAATCGTTACCTGATACTCAGTGGTTTATATTTATCGCGTTTGTAGTTTCGTTTGTCGTCGTGACGAAGGCTCGTTTGAATGCTCAATAGGAATGGTGGTTTTAAATTCTGACACGCCTAATTCTTTTGGTATAGCCGGGAAGGGGTTAGCATTGAGTACCTTGCTTTGCAGCCATTGTTGATAGTGTGGCGAGCCCTCTAATACGTCGATTTTTACTTGAATTGCAACCCCAGCAGGCATCAAGGTTATTCCTATATTCGCTTTACCAGTCACAGGGGCGCTGCCCATTTTATTGAGCAAGTGTTTAAGCAATTGTTGCTGATACTGCTCTTGTGGGGTTTGGGCCTTGCCAGATTGATCCACCAGATCCCCTTGATTACTTGAGCTGGCTTTTGATTGTAATTGTTTAGCTTGTTGCGGCTTACTGGCACTGGATTGTGGTTTTACAGCTTGCTGTTGACCGCTCAATGCTATTTTTTTAGAGGGCGTATTTGTTTGTGCAGATTGCGCGCTGGTTTGGCGGGCCTGAGTGTTAGGTTGTTCTTGAGTTTGCTCGTGTACCGCTTCGAGCAGCATCACTTGGCCTTGCCCTTTAGATGATGCACTTGGCCAAACCCAAATTGCTCCTATCATCACCAACCCATGCACAGCAATAGACAGCAACAAGGCTGTCGGCCAGCTGTGTTTGTTTATTGTACGATTTGAAGGGCTCGAAGCGTTATTGTGATTCACAATCCTGTCACTTTTAATGGTCTATGATTTAAAACGGCGATAACCATCGGATTAACCTACTCAAGAGGTAGGATTTAACGAACGGGCATTGTATTATATTCCACCTTTCAGCGCCGCCTGAAGATTTCTTAATATCTGTTGTGCTCAGCATAACAGCTACAACAACAAATGGAGTAAGTGATGAGCGTACTTGTAGGTAAAAAAGCACCTGATTTTACAGTAGCAGCAGTACTAGGTGACGGCAGCATCGTTGACGAATTCACACTGTCAGAAGCCATCAAAGGCAAATACGGTTTAGTATTCTTCTACCCGTTGGATTTCACATTTGTATGTCCTTCAGAGTTGATCGCACTTGATCACCGTATGGATAAATTCAAAGACCTAGGCGTTGAAGTAATCGGTGTTTCTATCGATTCTCACTTCACTCACAACGCATGGCGCAACACCCCAATTAACGACGGCGGCATTGGCCAAGTTAAATACACCCTTGCTGCTGATATCTCTCATGATATCTGTAAAGCATACGACGTTGAATCTGACGGTGGCGTTGCTTTCCGTGGTGCATTCATCATCGACACTAACGGTGTTGTACGTTCTCAAATCGTTAACGATCTACCACTTGGTCGTAACATGGAAGAACTAATCCGTTTGTTCGAAGCACTTCAGTTCACTGAAGAGCACGGCGAAGTTTGCCCTGCTGGTTGGAATAAAGGCGATAAAGGTATGGACGCGTCGCCTGAAGGTGTAGCGAAATACCTAGCTACAGAATCTGATAAGCTTTAATTTTTTAAAGTTTTAAGATTTCAAAAAACCGCTGCAATTTTCATTGCAGCGGTTTTTTTATGGCCAGTATTTTGTGTAGTCCAATAAATATCCAGTAGTGAATGTGCTGTCTGTGTCGAGTAGTATTTGTATTGGACGTAGTTCAGGATTTTAATTGTTATTTAAGGTGGGCGTTAAAGTGACGTTCAATTTTTAAGGGCTTCTCATTGGGTTAAGCTTTAATACTAATAATAAGATTTAAGGAATGAATAGTGAAAAATATTTTTATAATTGTGCTGCTAGTGGGTGGTTTGATTTTTTATGTATCAAATAAAGATTCAACCCCAGATACGCTCTATTTTTCTGGGGAGCAGTATAAATTAGGCGATGCTTCCGGTAAGCAGGGCATGGCAAAAACATACCAGTATACAAAGTCTGGGCGAATTAATGGTATAAATGACTTTGTGCATGTTTTTGTTGTGGATAAGACCACTGATTATATTGATCCTATCAGAGGATTTTTAGAAGAATCTTATAGTTTAAACCTGCTGGATGAATTAGATGGGAAATTTGGTGTTTTTAATACGTCAGGTGAACAGAGGGATTATTATGCATATTCTGTTGAGCAGGAAACAGCCACGTCATATTGGATACTTACCTTTGTGAACCAGTCTAACTTTGATAATAATAAGGTGTCTTTAGGCGAAGCTCGAAATAAGGCACCTGATTACTTTCGTTCTTTAGTGGCTACATTTAATGAAATCTCTCATTGATATTTTTGTTACTGAATCCTCAGTATAAACGTATAGATTAAATGGTCGTGGCCAATTAGATTTGGTCATAACTTAGAAAGGCAATTCCCCCTTGTTCTGTTTACAGTGTGTTAATTCGCCGTTACAAATGTGCCGCCTTAACGACTGTCATAACCCATCATGCAACGTGACACTTTAAATCTTGCATTAAAAATACCGATACCCATCGATTGCATTAACTCAAATATCAATATTTTTTACACCTGAGTTAATGATTAAAACTACGCTTATGAATACCGAACGCTAGGCGCAGTTCTGCGGCCTTGCGAGTTGTCCCTTTATTGAATTCATTTGATTGAGCGCTAATTGATCCGCGGCTAGTTTGAGTTTGTGGCCAAAAGATGCCCAGTTTTTTGGTCATATTGTCACCGTAAATATATGAGGGTTTTTATCGGCACTCATTACCGGTGGCTATATGTCTCATTTTGCGGGTTTTACCTGTTGTGCTGGCGTATAAAATGATGGGCAGTGATAAACCTGAAACGAGCATTTAACCATATACGTTGATGGGATCAGGGCCCGATAAAGACCTTAATGCAAATGATAATAATTATTATTGATGATAATGATTTATACTGATATTCTCGCCGCCCAAATTTTTAGGTTTACTCAATTTAGAGGGCGAAGATGTTTAATTCCGTGTCAAAATCACTAGCTGTACTGATGTGCTGCTCATTATTATTAACCGCGTGTAAGTTGCCCGGAGAAAAAGACAGCTCTAATTCGGATGTAAAAAGTGATGATCAGCAGCCTGTCGCGCCAATAGATGTAACGCCTCCAGTTGAGCCTATAGTGCCAGTTGAACCTATAGCACCAGTTGAGCCTGTTACTCCGACAGAGCCTGAGATTAATCCGTTAGTGGATACTGAGCGTTTCAATAAAATAAATGAAAAAGGTGCATCATTAAGCCTTGAACAGCAGTTGTTCGATATGAACATTGAGCCTTGGGCCTGCGTGCAGGATAAAAACGCTGACTTGACGTGGCAAGTCCCCCAGGCTAATGGTGATTTCGCCTTTAATCATACTTATTATTGGGCAGAGCGTACGATTAATCATCGAGACTATGGTCGTGCACAATGTGGCTTACTCACTCACGATGGCGAGCCTATCGATTGTAATACTGATGCATTCATTCAACGTGCAAACGACCTAAAACTCTGTGGTAAAACCGATTGGCGTCTAGCCAGCCGTAAAGAATTCAATTCACTATTAAACAAAGAATATGCTAACGAAGCAGAAAATCTGGCGCCGATTAATGCGTTTTATTTCCCTTTTGTTAGTGCGAATGGGGGTGAACTTTATTGGGGAGATGAAGCTGCTAATTATCCTAATGGTCATGACTCTGTCGTAGTCAAAGATGACTGGCAAGGCTCTAATGCACAAGTAGGCTCGGCTTACGGTGTATGGATGGATAGTGATTTTGCTAATGTTAAGGTGCCGCCACGTTCTGCGAATGAGCCGCATTTTGCCATGCTTGTGAGTGGCGAAAAAGTATTGCCCGTGACTCCTGAACCGACAGACGAACGTGTTGACGCAATCACCCAGCTGATGCCGCTAGAAAAGATAGATGACGGTGAAGATGAAAATAATAATTGGAAAAATCGGTTTTCTAAACTGGATGACTTAGCCGTTGAATTAGTCGATCAAGATGCCGATAGTTGGAGCTGCACAGAAGATAAACTGTATAAGACGGCAACGAATGGTTTACAAGACATAAAAATTGTTTGGCAACGTATTACTGATACTGAAAAACAGATGAATTATGCTGCGATTGACACTTACATTGATAACGTCAATACAAATAAGCTATGCGGTAAAACCAATTGGCGTTTGCCTACAGAGAAAGAGTTAAAATCTTTATTAGTTGAATACAACTTCGCTCCTAATTTTCTTGATAAGCGTGCAGGTTATGAAACCAGTGTATTTAATGATCTGGTTGTCGGTAAAAACCATGAAGAGAGCTACTATTGGACCAGTACGGATGATGAATATAGTGATGCCAAAAAATCAGCCGTATCTTTTCAGGATGCGTTTGCCGAGAGTAGTAGTAAAGATAAGCTTACATCATATTATCGTGTACGTTTGATTTCGACATTTTCTTTAAGCAAGTAACAAGTAAATTAATTTATGAAACCATTATTCAAACTCATATCTAATCGCTTGTACGTAATCCTGTTAATATTATGTGTGAGTTTGGTGGGGTGCAGCGAATCCTCAAGTCCCTCCAATGTTGATAAACCACCTTCAGTTATTGATGACGACATAGCGGATAAGACACCTTCGACTATTGATGACGACATAACTGATAAGGAATTAGTCGACGTGATTGATCAGGAGCTGCTTAGTAAGGCCGTGCTTAAAAAAAGTGATGTATTTACTTATCAATTTAAACTGGGTGCACTGCAACAATTACGTTTTATCAACGAAGATCATTTAGGCAAGGTTGTTTTTGTCGATAATAAATTACACTATACAGCGGGCACCTCATTAGGTACTGATATCATACGTTTTGAATTACAATCGTTGGGTGAGGCTGATTTAAATAGTCAGCCTAAAATCATACGTTGGATGTTTTCTATTACCGATGATGAGCCTCGATTTGAGGTTTTATCACATAATACTCTTGATGATGCGGCTTCTGCTTGGTCATGTGTTCAGGATAATGATACTAATGAGGGTGTTACTTGGTTAGTTGCTAATGAAACCAATGCCGCTAACTATGCATGGGGCGGATGGCGCGCTATCCTACCGGGTTTTGATGCACAGTGCGCAGCGACCTTAGGGGGGAGAGAAAATAGTGAGTGCAATACAGAGCATTTAATCTCTACGCTCAATAATAGCAATGTATGTGGTAAAAATGATTGGCGCTTGCCAGAAGCGTATGAAGTAAATAACATTTTTGATGTTAATTACTTATCTGTCGCGGATAACCAGCCGGGTGTTGACCCATTCTATTTTCCGGGTATTGATTTTTCAATGTATTGGCTATCTAAAGATAACGCTGCATTAGGCTTTGATAATCAAGCGTATGGTATGCGCTTTTCTCGTGATTATGCCATTGCAAAAATTGTAAATAAGCGTTTGCCGCAAAAAGTTATATTGGTTTCTGGTGAGGTTAGAGACACCTCTATCCCCACAGAGACGACCGAACCATTAGCGGAAAAAGACAGTTTTATTCGATTGCATGATAATGGTCATCCACTACCTCGATCCCAACAGCAAGACGATTATGCTCAAACGCCATGGCAGTGCTTAGAAGATTTAAGGCCTTTAGTGCGCGATAATATATTTCTTCGTGATGGTAAGTTTGCCAGTAGTTATTGGTTTATTGAAAAAGATAATACCCAGCAGTTTTTAATGTCTGAGCTGGCAGAAATAATAAAAAAGACTAATCAAGATGGCCGCTGCCAACGAAAAGATTGGCGCTTGCCAACGCAAGAAGAGCTAACGTGGTTACTGCATAAAGATATCCATGGCGAGTATGACACGCCTTATGCTGTTTCTCTTAAACACCCCGCTCAAGGGCGCTACTGGGTGAGTAATGGAGATGAGCATTGGTTGCAATCATTTCCACAAACCTCTGATATCGCGCCGACGGCTATTGATGAAAATCATGCTGAGATCACAAAAGGGCATATCTTTTTAGTGGCGCTTGAGCATGAGTATCGTCCAAAAGAAGATGCTCGTTCGGTCAATAATCACCAACAGCCTAGTGCTAACTGGTTGAGGGCGTCTTATGAAGTGCGACCAGAACTATGGCCAGTGCCTTTTATTGATGACGATGTAAAAGATCGTTATCTTGAATTAGGGCCCTTGCCGACAGCGGATTTGTTTGAGGGGATTCCTTACAATGCGGCTAAAATTAGTCTAGGAAAAAAACTATTTTTTGATCCCATGCTCTCACAAAATAATGATGTGTCTTGTGCCTCTTGCCACTCAGCAGAGAAAGGTTGGGCAGATGGTTTAGAAACGTCTATCGGTCATAATCAGTTGCGCGGAAAACGCAATGCGCCGAGTATCGTCAACAGTGCCTTTTTGCCAACGGCATTTTGGGACGGTCGAGCCGATACATTAGAGCAACAAGCGTTAATGCCGATACAAGACCCTGTAGAAATGGCGCAAGATTTGGATGCGCTATTAGTCGAGCTTAATAATACGCCCAGTTACCGTGAACAATTTAAGCAAGTGTTCGCGAGTTCGCCTATCGATCGTCAGCAGTTATCGAGCGCACTTGCTAGCTTTCAGCGCACCATTGTGTCTAATGAGAATAAGTTAGATAAATTCATTCTCCAAGTTGATAAAGAGGGCAGCAGTAACGCTTTAAATGATCAAGAGCTATGGGGCTTGGATGTTTTTCGTCGTAATGGTCGTTGCGTCAATTGCCACATGGGGCCAGAAATGACGGATCATAAATTTGAAAATGTTGGTTTAACATATTACAAGCGATTCTACCAAGATCTAGGTCGATACAATGTGACTAAAAACAGCGCAGATGTCGGTAAGTTTAAAACCCCAAGTTTGCGTGATGTGATGAATACAGGCCCTTGGTTCCACAATGGGCTCGTTGATACTATAGAAGGTCTCATTTCAATGTACTCAGAAGGTATGGCCACGAACGATGCATTTGGCTGGGAAAACTATGATGAAACATTTCCACAATTATCGCCAAAAATCAGACCTTTGAATTTATCATTCAAAGAGGGGCAAGCGTTGCAAGCCTTCTTACAAGCCATTACGGCGGAGACAAGAACCGAACCTGCAACGAAAAAAGACCTGGCAGGCAGTCATTAATATAATAACCATGTAAGAGGGTAGTGATCGTAAGTGCTAACATGCCTGCATGGCTCTTTTTATATACGGTCAGCCCCTGAATAATGGTTCTCAGGGGTATTATTTTAGCGCTAGCAATTTAGGCTGTTAAAATAAATAGGGATATTAAATTTTTACAGCACATTTTCGACCGTTATCTTGCGTAATACGACTGTAGCCACACGTTCACTGGTGTGGTTCTTTTGCCCCGCGTGCTAGCTCAAAAACACCACCCAATAATAGCGCTTTAAATATAGCCAGCATATCTATTCACTGCCTATCGTGTTTAAACGCCATTGTAATCTCTCATTATGAGTTGTGTGGCTCGTTTTGTACTGCATTGTAAATGCAAAACTTAATCGTTACAGATAATCTATGTGTTGAGAGGCAGCGTGGCGGGTATTTAAAATATAATTATCTTGTTTTTTGTTTATAATCAAACGCTCAGGTTTTTAATGCAGTAAGCTTGGGCATTTTATAATGACGTTTAAGAATCTAGGGGAATACCATGAATAACGCTAAATACACGGAATACAAAGTCGTACACATAGTTGAAGGCGGTTGCGGCACAATTTTATTAGGTGCATCAGGCTTGCCATTAAAAAAGATTGAAGCCGAGTTGAATTTATTGGCCGCTGAAGGCTGGCAAATGGTGTTTCAGGTTATTGAAAGAAAAAGGTTCTTGTTGTTCTGGAGCAGAGAAGCCACCATTATTACTTTGGGGCGCTAATGTGTTGAAGCGATTTGTATTGTTTCTAATACAAGGCTATCGAAATTCGGGTGGCAGTAAGCGGTGGTTCGGAATAGAGTGCAATTTCGAGCCAACTTGTTCAGCGTATACTTATAAAGCGATTAACTCGTTGGGAATTGTTGAAGGGATTCGGTTGGGATTTAATCGAATTCGGCGCTGTAATAGGCGGGATTGCATTTGTAAGTGTATCGACCCATTTATGGAGGAGCGTTAATTGTTGAATCAAGATGCGGTAAACGAACACGAAGAGCAGTTGCGCGTACAAATTTCAAGTTTAACGGCAGAGAATCGAAAGACGTTTTACGCTCAAGCTAAACGCCAAATTAAAGACCCTGATACCTATGCTGCGTTGAATTGGTTTTTTATAACGGGTATTCATCACTTTTATTTAGGAAAGTGGGTGCATGGAATCATCGATCTTTTTCTATTTATAGTCGGCCTGGTTTTTATTTTTACTGGTTATATTGAATTAGGTTTTGCGGTGATTATTATCACCTCTATTGTTGAGTCATGGGCACTGTTTAGATCGCAGATAATTATTCAAGATTGGAATAACCAGGTATATAGCGATATTTTGAATTCTATTGGCGCTCGAAGGTCAGATAATACTAAAGATTAATTATTTTAGGTGGAGTATGTAAGAAAATCACCACATGAGTAAATTTAAAAGCTTAGGTGTTAGAATTTAGCACTGTAAAACATTCACCTGTGACAAAACGAGCTAATCATGTTTAAACGATTTCGTAATTGGCGTGAAAATAAACGCATCAAAAAAATGGGATTAACCGCACAGGAATGGGAGTCAGCGGTAGCAGACTGGCCTGTGATGGAACATTATCAAGGTGCTGAGCGTGATGCGCTACGAGACATGACGTTTCGTTTTCTTGTGCGTAAAAGTTTTGTGTCTGGTGCGCAGTTCCAATTTACCACTGAGATGTGTCTAACAATCGCGACAATGGCATGTGTGCCTGTCTTGAAGCTTGGATTGGATTGGTATGATCACTTTCAGACTGTTATTATTTATGAAGGCGATTTTGTGCCGAATCGTCCATACCGTAGTGATGACGGGGTTGTTCACAGTAAAAGTCCGGGTTTAAGTGGCGAAGCATGGCATCGGGGGCCGTTGATCTTATCTTGGAAATCGGTTTGTGAAAGTGGGGCCACTGCTCGCGGTGGTAAAGCGAGTAATGTGGTGATTCATGAGTTTGCACATAAGCTTGATATGCTCCGTGACGGCGCCAATGGCGCACCACCGATGCACCCTGATATGCGCGCCGGTGAGTGGCATGATATCTTTACCGCTGCATGGGACCGGTTGCAGCATGATTTTAAAACGCGTCGTCCTTTGCCACTTGATGATTATGCGTTAACCAATCCTGCTGAATTTTTTGCTGTGTGCAGCGAGACGTTTTTTGAAGACCCAGAAAATATGAAAGAGCACATGCCTGAGGTATACCGGTTATTGTGTCAGTTTTATCGCCAACAGCCTGTTCTTATTGCAATTTCAGCGATGTAATCCCAGTATTTTTATTTAGGCGTGAGTCCTGCTATTGTTTCTAAGGCGAATGGTAGCAAAATAAACTAATTGCACTGGAGAGTAAAAATGGCAGCAAGCAAAAATACAACCAAAAGCGATGAATTAGCGGCCAGCAAAGAAGCGGTGTTGAGCGCTTATGAAAAATTAACCGAAGCCAAAGAGCATTTTAAATCCGCTGCTGAAGCGGCAGGTGTCGATGTTAAAGATGAGGCAATTGAGCAATTACTCAAAGGGCGCGCTAAGGCAGAAGAGCTTGGTAAGCAAACCAGTGAATTTGTTCGCGAAAAGCCACTAGCAAGTTTAGGCATTGCTTTTGTGACGGGCCTTGTTCTTTCTCACTTCTTTTCACGCAAATGATTGAAGCTAAAGATACAAATAATTCAAGTGAGAGTCTTAAAAAACCTGAAATAACGGAAGAGGTGACGCTGCTTATAAACTGGCTACAACAGGCAGTGTCAACAGGTTCTGATATTTTAGAGCTGTTTCAGCTTGAAATGAAACTGGCCATTACAGATGCTAAGCGCTTAATGGTATTAGCAAGGTTATTTGTTCCTATATTGATGCTCACTTGGGTTAGTTTTAGTGCGGCGCTTTCATGGCATATTTATTTACTAGACGAATCTGTATCGCAAGGGTTGATATCTTTTTGTGCCTTTCAGATGCTTGGTCTATTTGGTATTGCTGTGGGGTGGAAGCACTACAGTAAAAGCCTGAAGTTACCATTAACTCGACAGCATATTCGTCAGTTTATTAAAGGTCAAAGCAGTGAGTCGTAACACTTTGTGCCGTAAAATTCGATCGCAGAATAATCGTTTACATGTACGTCAGGTGCAATTCTCTTTGATTAACGAGCAGTCAATGCAAGCATTAAAAAAATACAGTCCCTACTTAGTGGTTGGTGCTGGCCTGCTAGCTGGGGTTGTTGCAAGAGGCGTTGGTTTACGCAGGGTTTACAGTCTTTTACGTACCGGGGGCCGTCTTTATTCTTTCATGATTAGCAGACATGGGTCGCATAATGAGAGTAATGAAAATGGATAAAGAGTCAGAATCACTTGCTTTAAGTGAATCAGCAGCGCCTGCTGTTGCGCCTAAACGTATCGTTTTTAGTTTACCTGTTTATGGTTTGCTGACGCTGTCACTTCTTTATACTTTGTATTTTGCCAAATCATTATTGATGCCGATTATTGTGGCACTTTTGTTTTCGTTGTTGCTGAGCCCTTTAGTGTCGTTGCTTAAACGGCTTTATATTCCTCGCTCTTTATCGGCTATCTTTTTACTTACCTTGATTGGTGGGCCTTTGACGATGCTGAGTATTGAATTGGCAGGTCCTGCACAAAAATGGGTAGAGCAATTACCTAAGCTTTCAGCTCAGCTCACTGAGGAGCTTGATAATATAAGCAAAATTATCAGTATTGACCCCGTGGCTGAAACCAATGAAGTTGTATTGCCTGTAAAGGAAAAAAGCGCTGGTTTTTTTGGATGGTTTAGCAGTGACGAAGATGAAGAGCCAATCATTGTAGAAGAAACAAGTAATAATAGTGTGCTCTTAACACGAGTGACGCAGGGCGGAATGGACATCATTATTTCTATTTTGGTTGCAACACCGTTAGTCCTTGCACAGTTCATGACCTTTCTTATTTTAGTGATATTTTTATTGATCTTTGGCCCTGGTCTGTATGAAAGTTATCTGAAAATGTTACCTCGAGAATCAAGTAACCGTCGTTCGATTGCGCTAATAGGTAAACTGCAAAAAGAATTATCCCGTTACATTATTACGGTAACAATTATTAATGCTGGGCTGGGAATGATTATCGCAGGTGTATTTTGGATGATGGGCGTCAATGATGCGTTACTCTGGGGGGCGCTGGTTGGCTTACTTAATTTTGCGCCCTATCTTGGCTCCATAATGGCTTTAGTGATACTGAGCCTTGCCGGTGTTACTCAGTATGGCATGGAGGCGGTTGCCTTGGTGCCTGCTGCCGTTTACTTTGGAATTAATATGCTAGAGGCTCAGTTTATTACGCCTGCCGTATTAGGTCGGCACATGCAGCTAAATCCATTAATATTAATTTTATGGTTATTGATTTGGGGTTGGCTTTGGGGCGCTGTGGGTGTTTTGGTGGCGGTGCCGTTACTGGTGTGTATCAAACTTGCTGCTGAGCAGTTAAATGTATTTAGCAGGTGGGTGGCCTTAGTAGAAACAAGCTCTTAATGTTTTATAAGGTAAGCTAAGTAGTTAACAAATGTCTTGATACAGTCTTAGTAATTTTTTTGCGTGATGACTGGGCTGTTTTTGATAGTGAGTAATCATGGCATTGCGATACGCTTGATGTTCTTCATTCGCGGTATTCCACATTATGTCACCCACTAAGCTTAGTGGTATTCTAGATTGGTTGCTTACCTGTATTACCTCATAGAACTGGTTGTTGTCTTTTACTATTTGTTCACTGACTAAGCCCAGTTGCAATCTATTTAAGCCTTCACGGACCTTATGTAATTGGCGGACAGGGCATAATATAAAATCTAAGCGCCTGTCTTCAATTAACGTTGAATGGTTACTTATAATGGCGTCCACCATATCGATTAATAAGTCACCCCCGACACCTGCAATAATGACCAAGTGACTGCTTGAGTGCTCTAATTTAATGGCTGCCGCATCTAAGCAGTGGGTGGTCCAATTCTTTTGAAGTTGTGTGATTAAGCGTTTTTCTACTTCGTTAATTAAATGAGGCAATACATCGACAAAATGAATATGGCTATCGGGGTGCTCAGCCATTATGTGCTGTCCTAGGTAGCCATGATCACAGCAGCAATCCCATATATGATCGAAATCATGTGTATGAATCGTGCTGCAAAGAATTGAGAGTCGAGTGCTGAGCTTCATCGTGCTTTATAAATAACGGTTAGATATATTCAATCGAAACAGGTATGCCTGCATCAATGAATTTTTGTCTTAAGCGAAAAAGTGATACACCGTAAGTGTTAATCGGCAGGCCTTCGAATTCAGGGTGTGCGGTTAAATAATCTTCTTCTTCGATATAGCGTTGCAGTACAACAGGTGTTTGTGGTGTTTTTTGTAATTCATCAAAGGCTTTATTTGCCGTGTCTGTCAGTAATTGGTCAATAGCGACTACAGCGTTAATAACGTCGACGGGCAGTTTCTTTTTACCCGATTCCCATTTCCTGATAGAGCGTTCATCCACATCAATCACTTTAACGAGGGTCGAAATAGAAAGGCCAACCGCTTCGCGCAAGGTTTTAAATTCAGCAGGGTGCATGGTGGTAAGCTCTTAATTGATGATAAAGTGAATCGTAATTGTATCAAATACTTATGGTTAGGTATGTTTTTACTGGATGCATGTTGTTTTTTTATGCAAAATTAGCCCACCTAGTCGCGCATTTTTATCGATACGATATTGGTAATTAAGGGGGCTCAGGTATAGTGGTTGTGTCTGGTGTTAATTAAAGTCATAGATGTTCTTGCTCACTAAGTGATCGGGTTGTAATAAAAAGGTTATGAATATATGAATTTACCTATTTATCAGGTAGACGCATTTACTGATAGGGTGTTTGGTGGGAACCCTGCGGTGGTTTGTCCTTTGGCGCATTGGCTGTCAGATGATCTCATGCAAAAAATTGCTGAAGAGAATGCCGTGGCCGAAACGGCGTTTATAGTTTCGTGTTTAGACGGCTCATATGGTATTCGTTGGTTTACGCCTGATATCGAAATGGACTTATGTGGGCATGCAACATTAGCGTCAGCACATGTTGTATTTAGTTACCTAAATAAAGACACAAACGTGGTTAAATTTAGCTCTAAGAGTGGTGAGTTGATCGTTACCAAAGAAAGGGGTTTGTTAACACTGAATTTCCCTTCAAGAAAGCCAATTCATGCCGTGGCGCCGAAGATTATTTTAGACGCTTTTCCAATAGAGCCTGTTGAAGTGTTGAAATCGAGGGATTATATATTGGTCTTTGATTCAGAAGAGGTGATCAAAGATATGCAGCCAAATCAAAAAATACTTGATCAAATTAACTTAGATCCTGGTGGTGTCATTATCACGGCGCCGGGTGATCAGGTTGACTTCGTATCACGATTTTTTACGCCTCAATCCACTATTTTTGAAGACCCAGTGACCGGTTCTGCGCATTGTTCCTTGATCCCCTATTGGTCTGATAAACTAAGTAAAAATAAAATGTCAGCATTACAATTGTCAAAAAGAGTCGGAAAGTTGGAGTGTCTGAATAAACAAGATCGAGTCCTCATATCAGGCCGTGCCGTTACATATATGAAAGGTGAGATTACGCTTTAAATTCTGGTTTATAGGTGGTCGCTATGCGGTTTGATTTAGGTTGTTTTGCCCTAAGCTATGACGCGTCTGAATATGCTATTTGGTTTGTAAACCTAATCTATATTCAACGTGTTTTTTAGTCTTAATTTTTCTGCTTAGCTCTATGCTCACTCCAAGCAAGACTTTAACCAAGCATCAATACAGCGCCACACGTAATTGTGACCAGTGTTGTTTTGATTATTTTGGCTTTTGCTTTCTCTACCATGGCATCACCATCTTTAAAGTTATAAGCTTTCTTCGAAAATTTTAATGGAGATACATCTATTTCGGGCAATAATGCACATTTTATTGTCAGGCCCGCCACCATTTCTGTTTTGAGGCCACCAATAAATTTATTTGAACTGCCTAATTCAGCGGCCGCTTTCCCACCCATCACGACAGATGTTTTGTTGCCAAAAATTGCAGAGTGTTTGTTGCCATTCACAGTGGATGTGTCTGATCCAGTGGTTGTGCTTTTTTTCTCACCATTTACGGTTTTAGATATTGTGGATGCGTTTAACGTAGACTTAATTTTTGAAGCCGTAATTTCCTTTATAGATTCGCCGCTAATGTTAATGTCTTTACTGCGTGTGCTGCCTGTAATCGTGACCTTGCTGCTACCACCTGTTTGAACTCGTTCAGTGTTGCCCTCACGTTCAACGTAAGAATCGCCTTTTTGAATGGTAATAGTATCATTGTGGTTTATTTTAAATTGCTTGTGGTGATTTCTAATGATGTAGTCTATTTCTTTAGGCTGCCAATTTGGGGGAAAGCCATCGGTTAGTGAATTAGTTGGGTTATCGCTATCGTTAATAATGTGTTCCACATAACGAGCGCCGTAATTAAAGGTTTTATGAGGTTCATTATTATCACCTTTTCTAACGGATACTATATTGCCGTCGTGATAGTTGTAACGATTGCCAAATAACTTTCTTACCATGCCTATCTGCTTGTCTATAGTTGGGCTGCTGTTAACTATATTATTCTCATCCATTTCTAATATGTGGTTCAGATCAAAGGAGAATTTGTCACTAGGTTGAACACTTTTTTGATTGGGGAATTTGGCGTGAACTTCTCTATATTGCTGACCAAAAAAATAGGTTGGGTTATCACCCTAAAACAAAGCTAACAGTATCTTGCACCTTATATGTTTGGCCTTGAAGGGCGTCAACATTGTATTCGATGTTGTCGCCATTAAGGCGTTCATCATTTGGAAATTTAATGCCGTTGTTATTCAGTCGATTGTATTTACCCACTGTTGCTGTAGATGAAAATTGCGTCACAATATTACTAGGGGTTGCAGGATTAACAGTGCTTTGTTTATCCATAGGGGCCACAATGCTGAGGTTGAATGATCTTCCTGCTTCAAGACTGAGTTTTCCGCTTGTATGTAAACATGTTGCATAGGGTCGTTCGTTGTTGCTAGGAATAATGGTAGATTGTGAGTTTTCTAGAGCACAGCTAATGTAGGGTAAGTCAGGGTTACCCCCTAAATAGGCTATTTGCACCTCTGTATTAGGAAGTAATGGTATATCTAAGTGATTGTCTTTACCTGCGGTTTGACTTTTTCGCATCCAATGAGAGGCTTGCTGATTATCCATGTAATCAAAGATAACTTTGTAACGACCAAGGTTGTCTCTATGTGCTATTGATGCATTCTCGAAGCTAGAAAAGATTCTGGCCGTTGAAGAAATTGCAGTGGGTATTGGTTTTAAAAGCGCAGGTCTAAAAACGATATTCGCTGGGATGGCAGAAAAGGTTAAATTGAACTCTATCGCATCTTCATTGCGGATTAAGTTCAAGTTAGAGGCTGTGTAATCCACAGAGATAATAAGCAGTTCTAGCGGCTCTTGATTATTACCCATGTCTATTTTTATTGTAAAACCAGCCCTAATATCTTGCGCTGTAGATGATCCGGTATAGATGATATTTTGACATTGCTGCAACTCATATCGTCTTTGGGCAATCAGTAGCCCTTCATCCTCGTTATCAATACCTATTCCGTTAAATTTTATTGATGAATGATCATCATTTGGTTTACCAAATTCTGTCGTAATAATGATGCTATCTTGTTCAGGGTTACGACCTTCTACAGTGACATGGTTGATAGCAGGGGTTTGCTGCATGTTTAACGCCGTGATGGCGTGTTCGACTTGTGAGGTATTTGGGTTCTCGATAAAGTGAAATATTTTTTCAGATGCCTGATAATTACGGTCATCTGCAAAAGTGAGGGTATTCTCTTCGTCGTTATCGAAATAATAATGGATGCCCCAGTGTTCACATAAGCGCCCAATGAAATTGCAATCGCTTTCTTTATATTGATGTATAAAGGATTTTTTAGGTAAGGCGTTCGCGCAACTTATAAAATAGTTTATATGATTGTATTTATTTAAAACCTCCGAAATGACTTCGATCGGCGTTTTCTCAGTATATATATTGGATCGAGTGATGGATTTTAGCTCCCCTAGGGAAGACTGGCACGCTAGCCTGAACTGTAAATTGTGTGGGTCGCTTGAGAAAACCAATTGAAGTGATGTGATAATGCCGAATTTTTTATATGTACTATTGGCTTCATTGTAAAAAATGGTTAGGGGTTGTTTTAAGCAATCTTCTGGTTTGAGTGGCTCATTAATCGGTGTGCTTAACAGTAAGTTAAACGAGAATTCATCAGATATAGATTCATGTCCTGTCACGCTAACTATACTTATACTAGCGTTAATTCCTTCGATTTTAATATCAATGAAATTTTTCATGACCCACTCCAATTTATCTTTTGTTGAAGTAAGGCATTTATTAATGACAGTTTAATTTTGACGGGTATTTACTGCTAAAAATACCAATAAAGCATGAGATATAAAGGAGTGGTAGCGTAACGTGCGGTCCACTCTATTCTCTGTTGGTCTCTACTGACGTGTATTAAAACAATGTTTTTAGGTGAATTAGGTGTCTAGGCGTTATTCATTTGATGAACACTTGTTGTGCCTTAGCCCCTGCAAACATCGCTATCACAAAAATAAAGACTTCATGATACCCATAGCCAATGGCCGCAATAGCGGGCCCAGGGCAGTAACCAACAATGGCCCAGCCAATACCAAATAGAGCAGAACCGATGAGTAAATTTTTATCAATGCTGAGTTTGCTTGGTAAAGAAAATTTAGCAGCGAATACGGGTTTGTTCTGTTTTTCCATTAACCATTGAAAACATGGTGCCGCCACTATCAATGCGCCAACCATGACGAACATTAAACTTGGGTCCCAGTTCATTAGGTCTAAAAAGCGTTGTACTCGTTCTGGATTGTTCATATCAGATGCGGCTAGTCCTGCACCAAATAAAATACCGGCCAGTAGTGCGATAATTTTTTGCATGTTAAATACTCCAACCCAGTATATGACGAAACACATACATGCTCATGATGGCGCTGGCCATAAAGATTAGCGTGGCTACGATGGATCGAATTGAAAAGCGGGATATACCACAAATGCCATGTCCGCTGGTGCAGCCATTACCCATGGCGGTACCAAAGCCCACTAGCAGGCCACCAATAATTAATAATGGTAATGAGTTGTTAGGGGCAGGCGGATAGGCTTGACCTGATAATGCGTGAAACAGCAGTGAGCCAATCACAAGCCCGCCTAAAAATAACAAACGCCAAATATGTGTGGAGGTAGGGGTGGTTAATAACGAAAACGCAATGCCGCAAATTCCAGCAATACGGCCGATGCCTGCAAATAAAATAACAGCGGCTAAGCCAATTAATGCACCGCCACATAACGTATGAATAAATGAAACAGATTCAAACATGATGATCTTTCAAGAGAGAGTGTGCAGGTAGTTTAGCGAAAGGTAATATAAAGACCAAATATCATAACGCCTAATATTAGACGTTAATGATATAAGTGTAGCAATGACTGGGCAGGTTTAGTCCTGGTCTTGTTCTTTTTGATGTTTACGTACAGCCCAATCCCAGCCACCCATGTGGTGCCATTGGTTTACAATCAGAGCAAATAACTCGGCTGTTTTTTGCGTATCATAAAGTGCGCTATGTGCTGCTTTGTTATCAAAGTCGATACCTGCAAGCATACAAGAGCGCGCTAATACCGTGTGGCCTAATGCAAGGCCAGCTAGCGTAGCCGTATCGAATCCCGAAAACGGGTGGAAAGGGTTGCGTTTTAAGTCATTACGTTCAACGGCCGCATTAATAAAGCCCAAATCAAAGTGAGCGTTGTGGCCGACTAATATGGCGCGTTTACAACCTTTGATTTTGATGGCTTTGCGAATCGTTTTGAACATAGCGTCTAGCGCATCGGCTTCGTGTTCATCATCGCGATCTGGGTCAAATGGGTCGATACCCGTAAAATCAAGCGCACTCTGTTCGATGTTTGCACCATCGAATGGCTTAATTTTAGCGGACATCTCTGGGCCAGGCGTCATGAGGCCTTTTTCGTCCATGTCCATGATGACCATGCCCACTTCTAAAAGGGCGTCAGTTTTGGCGTTGAATCCTGAGGTTTCCACATCTACCACTACAGGTAGATAACCACGAAAGCGGTTTGCCATTGGGTTGCTATGAAAATCTGACACGAATTCCCTTAATGTTGCCGTTAAAAAAAGGGAATTGTACCCCAAGGCGCAGTGTAAACCTACTTTATCGCTTTTACATGTGCTGACGGTTTGTAACGTATCCTATATGGTGTTTCAAATTCGAGCTGTTACGGTGATTAGTGGTCAAGAAAGGTCGGGTTTGGCCGATAACTTATGCAGATAACTTAGATTGGGTTTGATTTGTGCGTATCTTTTGTTGTGTTGGCTTGCTGTTGTGGGGCATTTATACCCAAGCGTTAACATTTCAGGCCTCGGTTGAGGAAACTGAATGGCGTTTATCGCCCTCTATTTTTGAGTGTGAATTTGTCCAGCCCATTCCGGATTATGGTGAGGCCGTGTTTTATCATGAGGCGGGTGAAGACTTGATGTTTCACATTAAAACCAAAAAAAATCTAATGGGCCAAGGTGATGCGGCGTTACATATTGAGCCGCCAATTTGGGGCCCTAGCCGATTTGCTAAAGACCTTGGTTTGGTGGCTATTAATCAAACGAATGTCCCATTGAGGGTTGATCCTGGCCGCGCTAATCACATGATGCAGGCGTTAATCAAAGGCATGCAGCCAACGTTTACCCGTAAGGCCCGCTATGATGAAAGCGAGCCCATTAGGGTGTCGGTTTCGGCGGCTAATTTTAATAGCTTTTATAAAGACTACTTAGGGTGTGTTGCGGGCTTGCTGCCGGTTAATTTTCGGCAAGTGGCTAAGAGTAAAGTGCTGTTTAGAGGCGGCGGTGATCGCATAGATGCTGAGTCTAAAAAGAAGCTGGATTTGATTATCCTATATGTCAAAGCGGACCCAAAAGTAAAAGCATTATATATAGATGGCCATAGTGACTCTTCAGGTCGCCGCTATAATAACCGCCGATTGTCTGAATCGCGCGCAATAAAGGTCACAGAATACATGGTTAAAAAAGGTCTAGACGATGAAATGTTTACGACGCGTTATCATGGTGAGCGTTACCCTGTGGCGAGTAATAAAACCGCCTCAGGCCGTGAATTGAATCGCCGCGTGACGATTCGCCTTGAAAAACAAGACGAAGAAGTGGATGTCGAGTTTTAGTTATCCTCTGTTTTTTATGGGGTATCGAGGTTCTATTTCTTAGTGACCTTAGTCCTAATCAGTACGCTGTGAATATCAATATTATCTCCGTTGGCTTTTTTACGACTGTTTAAATTCTGCAACCTTTCCCCCCTAACGCTACAACCTTGATTATCACGGTTATTTAATACGCAAATGGCATTGACCCCATTTGAAATTGAGAATAAGCTTATTCATGTAATCGATTACATTCGATTCTGAACATTAAAAATAACAACTAACGATAGTTCTCCATAAGTCTCAATTCAGAGCAGGTATTTAAATGATTAAAGTGGCAATCAATGGTTTTGGCCGAATTGGCCGTAATGTAGTTAGAGCGCTCTATGAAAAGGGTTATCGTGAACATATCCAAATAGTGGCTGTTAATGATTTAGGGGATGCCGACAAGCTGGCGCACTTATTAAAATATGACAGTGTTCATGGCACTTTCAATTATCCCGTAAGCCATAGCGCTGATAGCATCACGATTAATCATGATGAAATACCATGCTTTAAAGAGCGTGACCCAAAGGCGTTGCCATGGGCCTCTCTAGATATAGATGTTGTATTTGAATGCACTGGATTTTTTACAGAAAAAGAAACAGCCCAATACCATATTAAAGCGGGCGCGAAGAACGTCATGATTTCTGCGCCAGCGAACGGGGCAGATAAAACCATTGTTTACGGCATTAATCATCATACTTTGACTCGTCATGATCGCATTATTTCAAATGCTTCTTGTACCACCAATTGCCTTGCGCCGGTTGCCAAAGCATTGCATGACAGTGTCGGCATTGAATCCGGTTTAATGACAACGGTACATGCTTTTACTAATGATCAACAATTAACAGATGGTTACCACAGTGATTTACGTCGTGCTCGCAGTGCAACGTCATCAGTGATTCCCACGAAAACAGGTGCGGCGTCTGCAATTGGTTTAGTGATGCCTGAGCTTATGGGTAAATTAGATGGTTTGGCGGTCAGGGTGCCGACTAATAATGTGTCACTGGTTGATTTAACGTTTATGGCCTCGCGTGACACGACGGTAGATGAAATTAATCAAGCATTGGTCAACGCAGCGAAAGACTCTGCTGTTATGAGTATTAATGAGCTGCCGCTAGTGTCGATCGACTTTTTACATAATGACTCATCGTCTATAGCGGACATAACACAAACAAAAGTGAATGGTAAATTAGTAAAAGTATTGGCTTGGTACGATAACGAATGGGCATTCTCAATGCGTATGCTAGACAATACCTTAGCATGGTTGGAGCAATAAAATGACTAAACTAGATTCTGTAAAGCCACGCACAAAAATAGTTGCCACCATTGGTCCTGCAACCGATACATTAGAAAGCATCGAGTCATTATTATTAAGCGGCGTTAATGTTGCGCGCATTAATTTCTCCCATGGCAGCCATGGTGATCATCGTCGTCGTGTGGGTTATATTCGTGAAGTAGCGAAAAAGCATCAACTGGCTGTTGCGATACTAGGTGACTTACAAGGCCCAAAAATTCGCATTGCGCGCTTTAAAGATGACAAGGTGAAACTGTCATTAGGTCAAACATTTATTTTGGATATGAATCTGCCAACTCATGAGGGCGATGTATACCGTGTGGGTGTGGACTTTCCTTCGCTGATTGACTCCATAAAGCGTGACGATATTTTACTGCTAGATGACGGGCGTATTCGTTTAAACGTTACGTCAATTAAAGGATCCGAAATACACACGACTGTCATCATGCATGGTACGTTACAAAACAATAAAGGCATCAACAAGATGGGTGGCGGATTGTCGGCACCTGCGTTAACGGACAAAGATAAAAAAGATATTCCGGTAATTAGTGAATTGAAAATGGAATACGCAGCGGTGTCTTTTCCGTGTTCAGCGCAAGATATGATCGAAGCCAAAGCGTTACTAAAAGAAGCTGGTAGCTCAGCACTGGTCATGGCAAAAATTGAGCGTGCAGAAGTGGTTGAAGATGAATCATTAATGGATGAAATCATTGAAGCATCCGATGCCATCATGGTTGCTCGTGGCGATTTAGGCGTTGAAATTGGTGAGGCGGGCCTAATTGGTGTGCAGAAAAAACTGATTAAACGCAGCCTGCAATTGAATCGCCCTGTGATTACAGCGACTCAAATGATGGAATCCATGATTGAAAAGTCGATGCCGACACGCGCTGAAGTATTTGACGTGGCCAATGCTGTTTTAGATGGCACAGATGCCGTCATGTTGTCTGCAGAAACCGCGAGTGGCCTTTATCCGGATGAAGTGGTTTCTACCGTTAGAGAAATTTGTTTAGGCGCAGAAAAGCACGATTCGAAAAGCCATGTTATCCCTTTAGACGAAATGGCCGATCATGCCTCCAGTTTGGATAATGCAATTGCAAAAGCGGCTGTAAAAACCGCTCGAATTATGCCGGATATTAAAGCCATTATTTGCTTAACCGAGTCAGGTAATACGCCATTATGGGCGTCACGTTTAAATACACATATTCGAATTTTTGCACTTACACCACATGTGGCCACGTTTAATAGCGTGAGCTTGTTTAAGGGTGTGCAGCCAATTATGTTTGATCCCGTTGATTTTAAAGTAGGCAGTGTGAGTCGTCATGCACTTGAATTATTGAAAGAGTTAAAGTTAATCTCTAAAGGTGAAAGAGTGATTTTAACCATGGGAGATAATATGTCGATTCAAGGCAGTACCAATACACTTAAAATTCTACAGGCTTAGGAGTAGGATCTGTGTCTGATATTAGCCCGCATTTAGATGAAAAATCGAAGCATGTTTTTCTTATTTTTGGAGGTAATGGTGATCTTGCCATGCGCAAGTTATTACCGGCGCTTTATTATCTAGAAAAAGAAAATTTGCTTAATCATGTTGACCGCATAATTGGATTATCCAAAACGTTTATTAGCGACGACGAATACCGTGAAAAAGTATTAGAAAATTTACAAATTTTTATTAAAGAAAATGAAGTGGATGCAAACGTATGGGAGCGCTTTAAAGTTAAGTTGAGCTATATTCCTATTGATTTAAGTTCAGATGATGCGTTTCATAGTTTGGTTGAAAAAAAGCCCGTATTTGAAAGACGTCATGTTTTATCCTATTTGGCATTGGATCCTATTTTTTTTGGGGCAGCTTGCCAATCATTGCATCTGGCTAGTTTGATTAATGCACACGCACGGGTTGTATTAGAAAAACCCATTGGCACTGATTTAGCATCATCTATCGCAGTGAATGAAAAAGTGGCTCATTATTTTAGTGAATCACAAGTGTTCCGCATTGATCATTATTTAGGTAAAGAAAGCGTACAAAATTTATTGGCGTTACGTTTTGGTAATTTCATCTTAGAACCGCTATGGAAAAACAGCGGTATTGATAATGTTCAAATAACCGCATCCGAAACAGTCGGTGTTGGTAATCGTTGGGATTTTTATCATAATGCCGGCGCCATGCGAGATATGGTACAAAATCATTTGCTGCAACTTTTGTGTTTGGTTGCCATGGAAGTCCCTCTTAACTTTCACCCAAAAGATGTACGTGATGAAAAACTCAAGGTGCTCAAGTCATTACGAAAGATTACTTCGAATGATGTGTCAGAGCATACTGTACGCGGCCAATATGAAAGTGGCTCTGTTAATGGCGAGGCGGTGAGTGGTTATGACGAAGAGGGCTCATATACTAGTCAAACAGAAACATTTGTTGCAATACGCGCCCATATTGATAATTGGCGTTGGCGTGGTGTGCCGTTTTATTTACGCACCGGTAAACGGTTAGCTAAACGTTACAGTGAAATTGTGATTCAATTTAAATCGGTACCTCATTCTATTTTTTATCAAGAAAATGAACAGCAAAACTTGCAGCCCAATAAATTAGTGATTCGTTTGCAACCGGATGATGGTATCGAATTGACACTGATGAATAAAGTGCCTAGCTTGAGTGGCGGGCCTATGGTACTAGGGCAGAAGTCATTAAAGCTAGACTTTTCAAATGTAGAAAAAAGTCAACCTATTGATGCATACGAACGATTGTTGTTGGATTTCATTAATGATAATCAAACGTTATTTGTAAGGCGTGATGAAGTAGAAGCGGCCTGGAATTGGGTGGATCCAATTATAAATGCTTGGAAGCAGTCTGCTGCTCCAGCGAAAAAATACGCGGCAGGCAGTTTTGGCCCAGCCAGTTCGTTGGCTCTGCCCTTAAAAGATGGATTTGAATGGCATGAATGAGTTTTCTGGTTTTGATTCGCTAATATCAAGTCTTAGTGAGAAAATTGCAGTGCAGTTGAATGCTGCAATTAAAACAAATGGTCATGCTTTGTTGGTAGTATCAGGTGGTAATTCACCAAAACCATTATTTGAGGCATTATCAAATATTGATATTCAGTGGCACAATGTCATAGTGACATTAGTGGATGAGCGCTGGTTAGACAGTACGCATATAGACAGCAACGAGTTATTGATACGACGATCGTTGTTAACGAATAAGGCGAAGAGAGCTCGGTTTGTTCCACTTAAAAGCGCAGTTGTTAGTGCTAAGCAAGCTCAAGAAAGTTGTAATCTGGTATTGCAGTGTTTGCCGGATACAATTGATGTTTTGTTATTAGGCATGGGGGATGATGGTCATATGGCATCCATTTTCCCGTGTGCGGATCAGCAATCTTTAATGACAATATTAGATGAGCGCAATCCATTAAGAGTCATGGCTATTCAGCCAAGAGAAGCACCTTATGAACGAATGTCATTAACGGCGTCTTATTTACGTAAAAGCCGCAGTACCTATTTGCTTCTTAAAGGCGAAAGTAAATTGCAGACTTATCACAAGGCTTTGAGCGGTGCCAATGTTATGGAAATGCCGATACGCATATTTATGAATCATGTTGGCGGCAAAATGGAGGTGTTTTATGCCGCTAACTAATACGGGTAATACATTAATGACGCTTAAGCACTATTATTTAGTGGCCGATATTGGGGGAACCAACGCGCGCTTTGCATTATCAGATGCACAGACTCACCAAGTGGTTGTTCAAGAAAATTTTAACTGCGAAGACTATGACAACATAGACGCCGCAGTTGGCTCTTTTTTGTCAAAATATGTAAACGATTACGTCATTAAATGTGCTTGTTTTGCTGTGGCGGCACCTATTATGGGTAATCGGGTGACGTTTACTAATAACCATTGGTATTTTGATGTTGATAAATTAGAAAAAAAATTAAAGTTAAACAAACTTCTTGTTATCAATGATTTTAAAGCACAAGCATGCTCAATCCCTTTTTTGCAAGACACAGACACACAGGTTTTAATAAAGCCCACTAAAACATTATCAAAAGACTTACCGATTGCCATTATTGGTGCGGGCACCGGGTTGGGTGTGGCCAGTTTGCATTATATTGATGCATCATACATAGCGATGACAAGTGAGGGAGGGCCATGCAGGGTTTACACCGAGTAACGATATAGAAAAAGAAGTGCTTTCATACTTAATGTCTCGTTTTGGCTACGTGACCCGTGAGCACATATTATCAGGTCCTGGTCTCGTCAATTTGTACCAAGCATTGGCTTATATTTATAAAGAAGATGCACCATTAAGCGAGCCTAATTTAATTACGCAAGCGGCACTTGAGCATAATGATCCTTTGTCTTTAAAAGTATTAACCATGTTTTGTCAGATAATGGGTGCGGTTTGTGCGGATGTTATTTTGACACAAGGCAGTAATGGCGGGTTATATATTGCAGGAGGCATTGCGCCAAAAATTCAGAAAATTTTTGAGCAAGGTGCGTTCGCAGAACGATTTTTACGAAAGGGCAGTGCGTATGAGTTTTTGCGTTATACGCCTGTTTATCTTATCACCCAGCCATCAACGGGTTTAATCGGCGCGTCCGCTGCGTTACAACAATATAATCAGGGTTTGCCCGTCAGTGATCTTGTAGGTAATTTAATATGAAAGCAAATAGTGTTGATCAAATACTCACAGCAACGCCTGTCATGCCTGTTATTGTCATTGATGATTTGGCCGATGCCGTGCCACTTGCGAGAGCGTTAGTAGCTGGTGGTATCAAGGTGTTAGAAATTACGTTGCGCAGTTCCGTCGCGCTTGAAGCCATTGCAGATATTATTGCCAATGTACCGGATGCGATTGTGGGAGCTGGGACTATCACCTCGGTTGAGCAACTTGAACAGGTCGAGGCGTTAGGTGTTCAGTTTGCTTTAAGTCCTGGTATAACAGAAAGCTTATTGATCGCGGCAAAAAAAATGCAATTGCAGTATGTTCCAGCCGTCGCAACCCCCAGTGAATTAATGCTGGGGTTAGAGCATGGGTTTGACCGCTTTAAGTTATTCCCTGCCTCGGTAGTGGGAGGGCGCGAAATGTTGAAGGCATTAAATGGTCCTTTTCCTGAGATTGGGTTTTGCCCAACAGGCGGTTTAACACTTGATAACTTTGCTCAAGTATTAGCCCTTCCCAATGTGAAATGTGTTGGTGGCTCTTGGCTTGCACCTAAAGACCTTGTTAAGAAAAAAGACTGGAAGGCGATTACTGAGCTGGCATTAACCACTGTTGCGAAAAGCAACGGTTGAATTAATGCCAAATGTGTATTGAATAGATTACAATCTAACAAAATGAAATCTGTGAACAGCAGTGGAAGGATTGTATGGCAACAATGAAGGATATTGCTAGGGTTGCGGGCGTTTCAACGGCGACAGTGTCGCGTGCGTTGATGAATCCTGAAGTCGTCAAAGGGCCGACCCGAACAAAAATACAAGCCGCCATAGACAAACTGGGTTATAGCCCTAATTTTATGGCGCGGCATTTACGAACGCAAAAATCGCAAGCCATTGTGGTGCTTGTGCCCGACATAAGTAACCCTTTTTTTGCAACCGTTATACGGGGTATTGAGCAAGTCGCCCATAGTACTGGCTACAGCGTGCTGTTGGGTGATACTCAAAATGACCTTAAACGTGAAGCCAGTTATGCCAACATGGTGCAAACCAAGCAAGCAGACGGCATGATTTTATTGGGTGACAGAGTGCCCGCTGATATAGACCCTCGTAATGAATTGCGCTCGATTCATTCGCCTCTTGTTATGACGTGTGCTTATACACCGGAAGATTCAATTTATAATGTGTTTATTGATAACACCGCTGCTGCAAATAAAGTGGTGAGTCACTTGCTGTCTAAAGGCCATAAAAAAATTGGCTGTATCGTCGGTTATAAAAATACCATTACACAGCAACGCTACGAAGGGTTTTGTCAGGCTATGAAAGCACATGGTCTTGATGTGAATGCTTCGTGGGTCGTAGAAGGTGAGTTTTCTTCTGAGTCTGGTTTTACAGCGGCCCAAAAAATATTGGAGCAAGATGATCGGCCAACGGCTATTTTTTCGATTAATGATGAAATGGCGATGGGTGCTTTACAGGCGATTAAAGCGCAAGGTTTAAAAGTGCCAGAAGACATTGCACTTGTTGGGTTTGATGATATTCGCTTTTCTGAATACACCGATCCACCATTAACCACTGTTTCGCAAAATGGCATTGATATGGGTTGCCATGCCATGAGAATGCTCATTGAATTAATGAGCGGCAAGCAACCTAGAAAAGTGAAGCAAGAATTGGATTATGAATTGGTAATTCGACAGTCTTGCTAATGGTTAGTTGTGTTTAGAAGTCTTGCTCTAAGGCGTGAATATTCAGTTCATCAATCAGCTGGTAATGCGGCTGATTGATCATCCACATAATAGTTTCACTGATATGCTTGGCATTCAGTGCCCAGTTTATCTCTTTGCTGCCTTCTTCTCCTTGATTAAAGTGGGTATCAATAATCCCTGGGTTTATCTGCATAATTTTAATGCCTCTGTTTTTATATTCACGTAATAAGCTTTGCGTAAATCCTCGCACGCCATATTTACTGGCAACATAGGGAGCCATATTCGCTAATGGTTTTTGGCTGACATCAGAGCCTACGTTAATGATCACACCTTTTTTGTTTTTCACCATGTTAGGCAGCAGTCAATAGCTTAACAATATGGTCGCCGTTACGTTTATTTGGTGAATATTAATCAGCTCCTCAATGCTGTGTTCCAAGAAAGGCTTATAATGACCAATTCCTGCATTGTTGATTAAAATATCAACCGGCCCCAGAGCTTGTTCACTTTGCTTTAAAAACGTTTTAATAGAATCGTGTTCGGATAAATCACAATGAGCAAAAAAACAATTTTGCCCTAAAGCCCTTATTTCAGCCGCGGTGCTGGCCAACTGTGCATCATCTCGGGCTAATATTGCGATATCGCATCCTGCTTTTGCAAGGGTCAATGCACACTGCTTACCTAAGCCACGACTGGCGCCTGTGATGAGGGCTACTTGTCCTTTTAGCATGTGATTTTCTCCTGTTTGTAATACAAGGTTCATTGTTTATATGCTTTGTAATGACAATATAAACTATAAAATGTAATCGTTTGCATTTTTTTTAAAGGAAGCCTAATATTGGGCTAATAAAAATAATATAAAGACGCTTTCTTTCCAAAAAGACCAGAGCAGCGTTCACCGCAGGTAATGAAAATATGAACCACATTGTGTCACAGGTTACTCAGGCGATTATTGAGCGCAGCCAGCAAAGTCGCGCAGATTATCTACTGCAAATTCAAACTATGAAAAACTTTGGCGTGGCGCGTAAATCACTTAGTTGCGGCAATTTAGCCCATGGGTTTGCGGCTAACACACAAGAAGAAAAAAAATCGTTAAGCCAATATGAAAAACCTAATATTGGCATTCTTTCCTCGTATAACGATATGCTTTCAGCGCATCAACCTTATCAAGACTATCCGGCACAAATAAAAGCGGCGGCCATGAAAAAAGGCATCACAGTGCAATTTGCAGGTGGTGTACCGGCTATGTGTGATGGCGTCACGCAGGGCCAACCAGGAATGGAATTAAGTTTGTTTAGTCGCGATAGTATTGCTATGAGCAGTGCCATTGCCTTGTCTCATAATATGTTTGATGCGGTGGTGTGTTTAGGTATTTGCGACAAAATTGTACCGGGCATGTTGATAGGGGCATTGCGCTTTGGGCACTTACCTACGGTATTTATTCCTGCAGGCCCTATGGCGTCGGGTATGAGTAATGGTGAAAAGTCACGGATTCGTAAAGCGTTTCAATTAGGCGAAGTCGATCGCGATGAGCTGTTACGCGCCGAATCAGAATCCTATCATTCTGCAGGTACTTGTACATTTTATGGCACTGCAAATTCAAATCAAATGTTAATGGAAATGATGGGCTTACAGTTACCAAGTTCATCGTTTGTTAACCCTGGTACGCCGTTGCGATCCGCACTAACGGAAGGGGCGACTAATATTTTGTGCGATACATTAAATGGCATTGAGTCTATGGGCATAGGCGAGATGATTAATGAAAAATCAATTGTAAATGCCATGATTGGCTTAATGGCAACTGGCGGTTCTACCAATCACACCATTCACTTAATCGCCATTGCGAGAGCAGCTGGGATTATTATTAACTGGGATGATTTTTCATTGTTGTCCAGTACGATTCCTTTACTGGCTAGGGTGTATCCAAACGGTGACGCAGACGTGAATCACTTTCATGCCGCGGGGGGTATGAATTTAATTATATGGCGTTTATTGAATGATGGTTTATTACATGATGATGTTAATACGATTGTTGGCCCAGGTATGCGTCGCTATTGTAAAGAAGCCTACCTAAATGAAGAGCAGTTAGATTGGCGTGATGGTATTCAGGTAAGTTTAGACAGCAATGTAATTGCCGCACCGGACTGTGTGTTTTCTAAAGAAGGGGGCATTCGTGTCTTAAAAGGTAACTTGGGCAGCAGTGTTATAAAAACATCGGCCGTTGATGTGAGTCGTCAAGTGATCATGGCACCTGCCAAAGTATTTGAAGAGCAATCGCAATTACAAGCAGCATTCGATGCGGGTGAGCTGACGGATAACTTTATAGCGGTGGTGCGTTATCAAGGCCCTAAATCGAACGGCATGCCTGAGTTGCATAAGTTAACGCCGATATTATCGGTGCTGCAAGATAAAGGACTGAGCGTAGCATTGGTTACCGATGGTCGTATGTCAGGTGCATCAGGCAGTGTGCCTGCGGCAATACACTTAACACCAGAAGCGCTAGATGGTGGTTTAATTGCAAAAGTGAAAGACGGCGACATATTGAGTTTAGATTGCCATAAGGGAGAATTAAGTTTGTTGGTTTCAGATGATGAGCTATTACAGCGAAACATAATGCCACCGGATTTATCACCTCATCACGTGGGAATGGGCCGTGAATTGTTCAGCATGATGCGAGAGAAGGTTGGCTCTGCTGAAATAGGTGCGTCTGTTTTTGATTTCTAAATGATAAACTTTTGGTTTTGCTGTTGATTGGTAAATTTAAATAATGGAATAAATATGTCAGAAAATAAAAAAAGCACATTGTCTGCCACGCTGGATGCGTTTTATAGCAATATTTCAGCGACGATATTAGCCAAGCAAGATCCTATTACGGGTTTGTTTCCAGCCAGTACTGCCATTAATGAACACGGCAATTATCAAGATGCGTGGGTGCGAGATAATGTTTACTCGATTCAGGCGGTGTGGGGTTTGGCATTAGCTTACGAAAGCGCTGACATCGACAGTCAGCGTACGTATTTATTAAATCATTCTGTCGTACGACTCATGCGAGGGCTGTTGGTTTCCATGATGCGCCAAGCAGAAAAAGTTGAGACGTTTAAGCATAATCAAGATCCTCTTTTTGCATTACATGCTAAGTACGATACGCCAACAGGCGCCACCGTAGTTGATGATGACAAATGGGGGCATTTACAGTTTGATGCCACCGCTATTTATTTGATTATGTTGGTTCGCATGATCAGCGCAGGCTTGGATATTATTTTGTCAGTGGATGAAGTGAACTTTATTCAAAACCTGATTCATTATATTGGTCCTGCGTATCGTACAGGTGATTATGGTATCTGGGAGCGTGGTAATAAAATCAACAATGGTCGTCGTGAAATCAATGCCAGCTCTGTTGGCATGGTTAAATCGGCACTTGAGCTGCTAAATGGCTTTAATTTGTTTGGCAAAGATGGTGCTGAGCTTGGTGTTGTGCATGTGATTGATGACGAAATTGCCCGCGCCCGTACTACCTTACAAAATTTATTGCCTAGGGAATCTGTCTCTAAAGAAGTAGATGCGGCACTGCTTAGTATTATTGGCTACCCCGCGTTTTCAGTGGAAGAACCAGAAATCGCTGCGCTGACGAATCAAAAGGTATTGGATAAGCTAGCCGGTGAGTACGGGTGTAAGCGCTTTCTGTTAGATGGCCATCAATCTGTACTAGAAGATCACTCTCGCTTTTACTATAAAGATGATGAGCTTAAAAACTTTAAAGACATTGAGTCGGAATGGCCATTATTTTACACATATTTGTATTTGAACAGTTTGTTTAACCAAAACCTTATTTTAGCCGATGAGTACTATAAAAAGTTAGAATCTCTAGCGGTAGAGCAAAACGGCCAAATGCTGTTGCCAGAGCTGTATTATGTGCCACTTGAAAACGTAGAGGCGGAAAAACAAACTCCGCACAGCCAAAAACGCACAGCCAATAACAATTTACCACTTGTCTGGGCGCAATCATTATTTTATTTAGCGCGTTTACTGCATGAAAAATTAATATCACCTGAACAATTAGACCCTCAAAACTTATCAAAACGAACTCGTTCAGTGCAAGCTCGATCGGTTCATGTTTGCTTGATTGCCAGTGATGCCTCGGTGCAAAATATATTAAATAAACAAGGCATCACCAGTAATCTTGAAAGCGAATTAACCGATATAACGCTATGCGCGACTGAGCAGCTCTTAAATGTGTACTCAAGATTAGGCAGTAATAAACGTTTAGGTTTAACAGGTCGCCCAATGCGAGTACTCCGCAGTATGGCAACATCAAGACTGTATGAAATTAATGATCAGAAATATTTATTCTTACCTAATTTCCAATATCAAAAATCTCGGTTTTATATGTCGCTGGATAATAATTTATTCGCACAGCGCATTCTGTCAGAGGCCAATTATTTAAGCCGCCATTGGCAAAGTGAAAAAGACCCTGTAATGACCATGTATGTGGATCAGTCAATGCTTAACGCCAACACTAAAGAAAATGTATTGACGTTGTTTAAAGATTTATCTACATCACAGGGGCATGTTCGGTTAGGTAATCTAGTTGAGTTTTTACCAAAAATAAATACAGAAGTCATAAACGGTTTAGAGTCATTTGATTTGATTCAATATCATCCTGGTTATGACGCTCTTGATAATGGTTTATTAACCTTCAAACATGAAAAAACAGTAAGCATAGATGTAAGTGCGCTCACAATATGGTCACAAGATGTTTCATTAGCACAGATGATGGTGAAATTATCACAAAGTGAAAATTTATATGAACAAGTATTATTGTTGTCATTGCTCGAAAGGCGGTTCACATCGCAACAAGTCATGACGATCAATAATCAAGATGTGTCGTTAAAAGACTTAATAAAAGAAGTGTATGCAAAATCTTGCCAGTTGCGCTTATGGTCATTGGTGCGTCAGTGCGCGGGCTTGCTTGATATTTATCATCAAGAATTAAGCAGTGCGCTCAGTGAAATTCTGGCTCGTCAAAAGCATTTAGTGCTCGGACGTGGTTACAGTGGCTACAAAGTCATTGCCGACTCAATGGAAAGCGATGCGTTGTACCACGAAATTGCAGCATGTTGTGGTCAAGACCCTAAAGAGAAATCGCTTATCCAGGAGATTTTAATCCATCTGGCTACGATTATTAGAAGCGAGCCCTTATTGTTTAAAAATGTTGCTGCGCTTCGTACCACAGATTTACTGTTGATGCTCACCAGTGAGATGAGTGATGAGCAGCATGAAACACAGGACCTTAGCCTTTGATGAATTGAGTGATATGGCACCCAGCGATATCGCTACTAAACTAAAAAACATGCTAAAAAATTATGACCAAAGTGTTCATCATATTGTTGAGGTGGAGAGTATTCATCTCATTGGTGAGGCATCTGAAAAGACGGTTCATTTTATTGACTCGAATTTGCCGCAAGGTTTTAGTAATTGGCAACATTGGCGTAAGCAGTTAGGGACATTAACGCACATGCCTGAGACGTTTTATTTAGATATTTGGATTTTATTACAGCGCAGTAAAGGGGTCGTGATTGGCGATAAATTTGAGCGTCGTAATCGTATTGACTCGCAATGGGTTATGGGGCAAATGACCGCAGGCGAAAAAACCTTTGAATTGTATGTTGATGGCTTAATTAGTGAAATTAAAATACCTGAGTATCGACATTTGTGCATTGAGTCGTTGCTGGCGTTAGCGGCGTACTTCAAACAAAACCCAGAAATAAATGTGGATGATTATTTGGTGGTGGATGTACTGCTTAGCCACTGTGTAAAAGGTCATTGGTTGGTTGAGCATCCTGCTCATGCATCGGTATATCATCGCCATAGTATTGATGCACAAAAAGCGATATTTCAGGCGCCGCCCCATATTGTGGCGCAAAAGGTTGTAGAGGCATTCCTAAGTCTGACGGTATAAAGCAATTAAGGCATAAAGTAGAACTTTTTATGCCTTAATTGATTAAAAAGAGAGACTTAGTACTCGCAATTTTGATTCATAGCACGTAATATTTATTTTATGTAATCGATTGCATTTATTGAGTAAGGTAAACTAGCCATCAAAAGAATGGTGAGTCATCAAGCGTTTTAAAATAAAAATAATAATGGACACAATCATATGTGCAGAAGTAAAGGACACCTTGGCCAGAATTTTAATTTTAAACTGAATTCAATGGTTTGTTCGGTATTAATAACGATAGCGGTTACTGCATTGGTCAGTGGTTGTGTCAATTTTGAGCCAGCTGAAAACGTTAGTTCCCCAATTGTGCTTAAGCCAATGGAAAGTTGGAATGATGCGATTATTTATTTTGTGATGCTAGATCGCTTTGCTGATGGTGATGCAACTAATAATGCAAGGGTAGAGCGTTCAAATCCTGGTGGTTATCATGGCGGTGATTTAAAAGGACTCACCGCACAAATAGATGAGATTGCCAGCTTAGGTGCTAATGTCATTTGGTTAACACCGATTAATAAACAAATTGATTTTGGTTTGTATGCCGCTGACCCAAGTGGTAAGACCAAAGATGGTTTTCAACACTGGGGTTTTCATGGCTATTGGATTGACGACTTCTATCAAATAGAACCGCAATTTGGTACAGAGGCCGATTTAAAAGCACTGGTTAATGCCGCACATCAACGTAATATGAAAGTGCTGTTAGATGTGGTCTATAACCATACTGGTTATTCTGCGCAGCATTTCTATGGCGACAGTGAACGCAAAAAATGGCTCCGCACTCGAAACACGTCATGTGACGTTGATGTCATCACCTGTCAAGTGGGTGGACTGCCTGATCTGAAAACCGAGCTTCCGCCTGTACAAGACTATTTGATTGAACATTCCATCGCGCTGGCGAAACGATCTGGCATAGATGGTTTTCGCCTAGACACGTTCAAACACATAGACCACCTATTTTGGAAAGAACATCGTGCACGTACTCGTAAAGAGTTGGGTGATGATTTTTTCTTGTTGTCTGAAGTTTGGGGTGCAACACACACGCAAATGGATGAATGGTTCAAAGAAGATGAAACGGACTCAGGGTTTGATTTTTCGTTCACAGGTTCATGCCAAGCCTTTGTTAACGGCCGCGGTCGTGCGATTGCATTTTCTAAGTATTTACAGAATCGTCATGACGTTCGTGATGGTTATTTTATGGCTCACTATTTATCGACACATGATGTCAATATGGCTCTGGCAGATCTTGGTAGTGATAAAGATAAATTTAAAATTTGCGTTGCCATGCAAATGAGCAGTTTAGGAATGCCCGTGATTTATTATGGCGAAGAAGTGGGGCGTGAAGGCAAAGCATGGCCTCATAATCGAATGGATATGCCTTGGGGAGAGCACGATGTTAAGCCTGGTTCTGGCATAACCCGTGACGAAGCTCTTAGATCATATTACCAAGCCCTTATAAAATTAAGACGCCAGCACCCTGCGATGCACGAAGGTGCGTATACGCTACTGTACGCCAAAGGTGATCAGATGGCATTCATGCGTAATCATAAAGAAAAAGATGATCACATTATTGTGGTTGTTAATCGAAGCGAAAAAGAGGCCGTATTGTCGCTTGATCTTCCAGATTCTGTGAAAAATAAATCATGGTATAAGTTTAATCTAGACACACTTAACGCAGGTCAAAACGCTGATTTTGAATCTGATCTAAAAATAAAAAATATGTCTGTGCAATTTTATATTGCAAAGCCTAAAAATAGTTGAGAACCCAATGGCCAATATTATTTTTGAAAATATAGCAAAGAAGTATGGCGATACATCGATTATAAAAGAACTAAACTTCGAGATCAAAGCGCATGAGTTAATGGTTCTCGTGGGGCCTTCTGGTTGCGGTAAATCAACAACGCTACGCATGATTGCAGGTCTAGAAGAAATAACCCATGGCGAGCTTCGAATTAAAGATAAGGTGGTTAATAAGGTCGAACCTAAAGATCGTGATGTGGCTATGGTGTTCCAAAGCTATGCGTTATATCCACATATGACCGTACGTGAAAACATTTCATTTGGTTTGAGAATCCGAAAATTAGACGCCGCCAAAATTGATGAATTAGTGAGTGAAGCGGCAGAGGTGCTAGGTTTAACCGATCTCTTAGATCGCAAACCCAAAGCGTTGTCAGGTGGCCAGCGCCAACGAGTGGCATTAGGTCGAGCATTGGTTAGAAAACCATCGGTGTTTTTATTTGATGAACCACTATCAAATTTAGATGCTGAGCTACGTGTGCAAATGAGAGCAGAGATTGCTCATTTACAAAAGCGCTTAAATACCACCGCGGTATACGTTACCCATGACCAAGTAGAAGCAATGACCTTGGGTGATCGAATCGCAGTGATGAATAAAGGTGAAATTATGCAGGTAGGAGCGCCATTAGACCTGTATGAAAAACCAAAAAATGTCTTTGTTGCTGGTTTTTTAGGCACACCGCCTATGAATTTATTAAATGTTAGGGTGGAAGGCAATCAGATTAAAAATGGTGTTTTCTCAATGGATATTCCGGCTGTTTGGCAGGATTCTTTACGAGGTTTTGAAGACAAGAAATTAATACTGGGTATCCGACCTGAGCATATTACGGGTGCAAATCATGGTGATAGTAGTGGTATTTACTGCAAAGGTGTCATAGAAATCGTAGAGACACTGGGTCATGAAGTATTGATTCATGTCTTAATGAATGAGGGGAAAGAAAAACTTGTTGCCAAACTTCCTGCCCATGATATTCCAAAAATGGGCGATAACATTAAATTAGAACTAGATATAAACGCCATTCATCTTTTTGATGCGCAGACTGAAGAGCGCATCATTAACTAACAATACATAATTGGTCATTGACAAAAAATAAAAATAATAGAGGCGATTATTAAAATGAAAAAACAGTTTGGAATTCTCGTAACAGGCTTATTAACGTTGGTTAGCTTATTGCCAATAAACCTTGTGCACGCTCAGTCAGAAATGAAGCGTATGCTGGTATGGCACGCGTATCGTGGTGAAGAAAAAAGTGCGTTTGAAAATGTGGTGAAGCGTTACAATAAAAAAATCGAAGATAAAAAAATATACTTTAAGCCTCTAGCCGTTCCTTATGATGCATATGCAGATAAAATCAGCGCAGCTATTCCTCGTGGGAAAGGGCCGGATGTCTTTATTTTTGCCCAAGATCGTTTAGGGGGATGGATTGAAGCTGGCAATACACTAGAATCGATAGATTTTTATGCGGAAGATGAAGAGCTTGAACGCTTCCCTGATTCATTGATCAGTACCATGACGTATAACGATACGCTTTATGGGTTACCGTTTAATTTTAAAATGCCAGCTATGATCTACAATAAAAAATTAGTTAAGAATGCCCCTAAAACAACAGATGAATTAACGGCGCTTGCGGAAAAAATTACAGATAAAAAAATAGGCCGATTTGGTTTGGCTTATGAGTATTCAAATTTCTTTTTTCATTCGGCCATATTGAATGCATTTGGCGGCAAGGTGTTTCAAGAAGGTGGCCTTGTTTCTACGATGGTTTCCAAAGAAAACATTGCATCGGTTGAGTTTATGCTTAAGTGGTTTGAGCAGCATGAAATCTTACCAGCTGAGCCATCATCGTCTTTAATTACATCGTTGTTTAATGATGGTAAAGCCGCCATCGTATTTTCAGGCCCATGGATGTTGGGTGAGATTTCACCTGATATTGATTATGCCATTGCGCCCATGCCGATCATCAATCAATTGGGCAAAGCCATGGCGCCTTGGATGTCTGTTGAAGGGCTATACATATCTAAAAGCTCAAAAGACAAAGAGCAGTCCTATGATTTTATTAAATATTTAACATCGTATGAAACCGCACTGGTTATGGGCGAGAAAGGTCAGCAGCTACCTTCTAATATTAAGGTGTGGGAACATGAAGTAATGCAACAAAATGCAGTGGCAATGGCCTTTAAAGAACAAATGAAAACAGCTGTGCCTATGCCTAATTATGCTCAAATGACCCTGATGTGGTCACCAGCTACGACGGCAATGAACAAAATAGTTAAAGGTACTGCTTCTCCTAAGGCGGCATTGTTAGAGGCCCAAAATAGTATCAGTAAAGATATTATGGCCTTGTCTAAAAGCCACTAGGGGATGTGATAGATATGAATACTCAAGTGGTTAATAACCGTATTTTTAGTTTTATTGTGATATTCACAATCGCTTACTTTGCTTTCTTGCATGGTTTGAACGACAGCTTCTCTCGTTTATATCATCAAAGTGAAGTGGATAAAGCCGTAATATTATCTGGTTTTACGGCGCATAAAATGGCGGCCAGTGATTCAGCTTCACTGCAAGGTGCCGCATTAGATTTGAAAGCATCAAACGAGCGTATTGCAAATATTAAGGTATTAAAATTACGCGGCGCTAAGGTGATAGCCTCAACGCAAGATGAAGATAAGCACCAGAGTTTTCCGTTTTCATTACCTAAAGATCAAAAGTCATTTTTTGATGAAGCTAAAAAAATAAAATCGGCATATGGAAAAACTAAAGGCGGTCAATTTTTAAATCCACTTGTTAGCTATGAATGGCTTGATACAGCATCAAACAGTATTTTGAGAGTCGTTTATCCATATGTGGTTAATGATCGATTTAAGGGAGTGTTGCAGGTTGATGTTCTGGCAGAATCTGAAGCGATGTCACCTTACTATGTGATTTATTGGTTTATATTGCTGGTTCTCGCATTAGCCTGCTTAGTTTTTTTTAATAAAAAGACATTGAGTAATGTGAATTTTAAATACATATCTGTTAGTAAAAACACACTAAATACGAGTGTTTACCTGTTTCTATTCTTATGTATGGCTGTGCTTTTGTGCGTTAGGTTAGTTCACAATTTTCAAATTGAACAATCTGACGCTATCAATAATATTACCGAATTATTAAAGAGTATTGAGCTGGTATTGGCTAATACGGATATGTTATGGATTAATCGCTACGGTCTTGATATGCAGCGATTAGATGAGGTCTCGCAGCCGTTTTATTTACAATGGATGGCATCGAACACGCAGGCGCTCATGGCTAAGCTCTTTGTTTATATTTTACTTTCTTCATTATTATTAATCTTTTTTGTATCCGGTTCCGCAGCCAAAACCCGTGATGCATTTAGAGAGAGTCGTCAGGCGTATATGTACGTATTGCCAGCCATGTTGGGTATGTTGGTATTGGTGTTTTTTCCGTTTAGCTATGGTTTTATACTGTCTTTTACAGATACCACGATGTTTAACGAAAGCCTTTCGTTCTCTGAGCGCTTTGTGGGTTTTGATAATTATTTGGCTATTTTAGGCGATTTTAATTTATTTAAAGAATTAGATGGTCAAACAATTATTAACTATGAAAACTTTTATTGGACGCTATTCATAACCATTTGTTGGACCGTATCAAACGTGGTGTTTGCAGTGGGTTTGGGCTTGTTATTAGCTCTGGCATTGAATGATTCGCGTATAAAGTTCCGTTGGTTTTTCAGGGTTGCGCTTATTTTACCTTGGGCCATTCCTAATTATATTACCGCGCTTGTCTGGAAGGGCATGTTTCATCAACAATTTGGTGTGATTAATCAGGTAATTCAAATTTTTGGATTTGAACCTATTGATTGGTTTGGCAGTGTTTTTACATCATTTTTAACCGGTTTAACCACCAATGTGTGGTTAGGTTTTCCTTTTATGATGGTGGTTATTTTGGGCGGATTGCAGTCAATCTCTACTGATATGTACGAAGCGGCTAAAATTGATGGCGCTAATCGTTGGCAGCAATTTAAATACATAACCTTGCCGTCGTTAAAGCCGACACTTATTCCAGCCGTCATCCTATCGGTAGTGTGGACATTTAATATGTTTAACGTGATCTATTTGGTTTCAGCAGGTGAGCCTGCCGGTGCAAATGAAATATTGATTACACAGGCTTATAAAATTGGTTTTGAAAAAATGCAATATGCTTACGCAGCGGCTTATTCAGTGGTGATTTTCATGATCTTACTGGTTTACGGTGTGTTTCAAAATAAGGTGAGCAAAGTGACGGATGCGAATTCGTAACGGAGAGTGATTATGAATAAATTATTTGAAACAGAAAACATACTGCTCATCATGAGATACGTGTTTGTTATTAGCATGACTATATTGTCGTTGTATCCTATTTTTTGGGTGCTCTCTTTGGCATTTTCTGGTAGTCAGTCTTTATCTATTACAGAACTGCCGGCTGATCCGAGTAGCTGGGATCGAATTCGCGCTATTATCCCATGGCCTGAAAACTTCTCTATTCAAAATTTTGTAGATGTACTAACCGAACAGCAATTTGGCCGTTGGTTGTTTAATAGTGCGGTTGTCGCGGGAGCAACAACGGTGTTTGGTGTGTTTTTGGCCAGTACATCTGCTTATGCGTTCTCGCGCTTTCGCTTTCCTGGTCGTGGTGTTGGGATGATGACATTTTTAGTGTCACAGATGTTTCCAGGCACACTAATGCTGATTCCATTGTATGTGATTATTGTAGGGTGGTTGAATTTAGAGAACTCTTATATTGGTTTGGTATTGGTTTACTCTGTTACGGCTATTCCTTTTTGTGTTTGGATGCTAAAAGGCTATTTCGATACGATCCCAAAAGAAATTGAAGAGTCCGCTATTATGGATGGTGCATCACAAGCGGTTATCTTTTGGAAGATTATTGTGCCTTTAGCCAAGCCTGCTATTGCAGTAACTGCATTGTTTTCATTTATGGCTGGTTGGAATGAATTTATCTTAGCCTCAATTTTCATGAGTGAAGAGCAACTGTACACTGCGCCAGTAGGGTTGAAATTTTTTGTCGGGGAGCATTCTTCCATGTGGGGTTATTTTGCTGCGGGCTCTGTTATCGTATCGGCCCCCGTTGTTTTTCTATTTTTGTACTTACAAAAATACTTAATATCAGGACTGACTTCAGGAGGTGTAAAAGGGTAAATCTAATTTAACTTATTACACCATTTGAATAACATGTAACTATAAACGCACGATGGGAATTGCAATATGAAAATTAAAATAAAAACAATGCTTAAAGCCTTAACCGCTGTGAGTACGCTTGCTTTAAGTGTAACAGCTGCTGCTGGCTCCATTGAATTTAATGATCCTAAGGGAGATGACATTGGTGCAGGCCATGTGGTATATCCAACGGATGGCATTTATAAACCCGGGTCCTTTGATTTAAAAAAATTGAAAATAAAAAGTGATTCAAAAAAAGCCACATTCACAACTGAATTTAATACCACATTGGAAGATGGATGGGGAATGGGGAGCGGTTTTTCTATCCAGATGATTTTTGTCTATATTGATACGAAAGCAGGCGGACATACCGCAGGTGTGCCCGGCACAAATGTGACATTTGCCCCAGGCCACGAATGGGACAAAGTTGTGATTCTGTCACCACAAAAACAATCACGTGTTATCTCTGAAGCGCAAGTGAAGGCCGCGGATATATTAAACGACATTGTTGTACCTAGCCGTACTAAAGGCAAAGGCAATAAAATTACGGGTAAGGTGAATCTTGTAGACCTAGGTGAAGGGGATCCAGCGAAATGGGGCTATCAAGTGGTTGTTCAATCAAACGAAGGTTTCCCGGCTAAAACTGATTTATTAACTCGTAAGGTTAATGAATACGAAGGTCAGCATCGCTTTGGTGGTCAAGCGGATACAGACTGCGATCCCCATGTTTTAGATGTACTTGCGGGTAGTGGTAAAGGCGATAAGTCTGAAATCGCAGCGCAAATCGAAATGTTGAAATTTGAATGCTCAGAAGATGGTGACGTTGTAAAACTATCTGAATTAAGCATGTTAAGGAATTAATATTAAATTCATAGGGGACAAAAGCTGCCAATGTTGCAGCCTTTTGTTGCTTAAAAATGTAAACGATTGCATTGTGTATTTAATCTAGCTTTAAGCAGAATAATTAGACATAAAAATAAGAAAATTAAATTGCAAAAGGTCTTTATTATGGAATTTAAAAAAAAGGTACTGGCGTCCGCTGTGCTGTTGGGACTTGCTTCCCAAATGGCAGTGGCAGGTGATATACGTTGGTATGGTTCTGTCTATAACAAATTTTTAGATGGTAACCAAAATTCTCAAACTGGTTTATATAATAATTCAGAATTCGGTAGCGGTGACATTGGTCAGGGCACTGAATTCGAATTGATGTTTGAAGCAAAGGTATCTGAAAAAGTGGAGGTTGGTGGGCGCTTAAAATCTCGCTTTGACTCAAATTACTGGTCTAACTTTGGTGGCTTTGGCGGTGATTGCCAAGCACCTGCTGGCGGTGGTCAAGTTACGTGTACTGGTGAAAGTAATCCCAAAGAAGCGCAATACGTGAAACTGCGAGGTATTTATACTCGTATAACCCCTGGGTACGAGTGGATTGATTCTGTCACGATTGGTTCAAATGATTGGGGTGTGTTCGACGCCATGACCATCGGTAAAATGCGTTACATTGACCGCGACAATGGGTCCGGTATTTTAGCGCAAGGTGCATTATTTAATAGTGCGTTGCGCTATGATTTTGCGCGTATTTCTTTGCCTAGTTTGTGGGCAGGCCCTCAATTTAATACTGGCGACTTACAAGCCCAAGATGCAGCTTATGGTTTGCAGTTAAAAAGCCATATATCAGACGACTTAAATGTAACCTTGATTCATGAATATGTTCAAGACCAAGAGCTTGATACCAATGATACAGATGCAACCAATGGTCGAAGATTAGAAACGCGTTTTGCTAATTCAGTGACAGGATTAAAACTGGCTTGGGATGGACTGGATTATCTAAGTACAAACATTGCAGTATACAACTCAACATTTGATATTGATGAAAATGTAACAGAGCCACGTTGGACACCTACACCAAGTAAAAGCGTGAACGATACCGCCTTACTATTAAATGTTGAACTAAGCGACTTTGGTGTTGATGAGTTAGCCATCTCGGCTCAGTACTTTGATATCGGTAAAGACTATTTCTCAATGATGGCATCTCGTCGTGAAGCCGATGTATTGCTGACAGAAGGTTATGACGGTGCATGGGGCTGGTCGAGGCCGAACTATAATAGCAAGGCAGCGGGTACGGCGAATGTTGGTTATGGCGGTTGGCGTGGAACACAACAACAAGTTGTTGCGGTTAATGCGGATAACGAATTCACTGACTTCGATGAATCGCAAGCTTACAGTGTTATCGGTTGGAAAGGTTTAACGGTTATTCCTCGCTATACCATAGCAGATGTGGACTTATCATTAGAGCTAACCTTGCTTGATTATAATGATAATGAACAGGCCTGTGGCGGTGATGTGAAAGCGGATTGTGCAATGCCTGGGCTTGATGGTGTTTCTGGTTGGGGTGTAGGTGGTGATTATCGCTCTGTGTTATCGCCTTACCAAGATAAGTCAACAACGATTGTGGCCTTGCGTGCTGAGCATCAATTGGATGTATTGGGCGGCATAGACCTTTCTGGTTTTGTGAAATTTGTGGGCGATGAAGATAAGCGAGTAAAGTCGAACAGTTCGTTGGCGGATGCTTATAGCAATGCCTCAACCATTATTAGCCACCACAAACATGACGATCGTGAAGCGGATTATACTTCTTTTGGTATGACCATTGGCGCTCAGTTACATCAAGACTTGTACGTGAAAGCCTATTACGATGTTTATCAAGTTGACTTAATGGATGGCACCATCGACAACGTTCCCACTGTGTTTGACGGTTGGGAGCAAGGCGGTGGTTGGGTTGAATACCAAACGGGTCAACACAGTAAAAATATCTTTGGCTTGCAAGCTGACTATATTATCTCCGGTGTAGAAATGGGGGCAAAAGTTGAGTTTATACACGGTACTTTTGATCCTGAGTTTTACCAAGGTAATGCAGACGGTAGTGTAACAGAGGTCACCAATGCAGCCGCAATTGATGCACTGGTTGCAGGCAGTGGTTGGAATGGCAATATCGATAGCCCTAATGAAGACTTTGATTATTCACAATATCGAATGAAAGTATTTGTTAAAACACAATTCTAAATACTGAGCGATTTTGCGAAAAAATTAGAGTGCTCATGGTATGTTGGGCACTCTAATTGATTTAAATGTGAGAAGATAACCGCAGTAACTCTCAATTTATGGCAAATAAATATGTTAAAACCCAAAAAAATAACGCTCATATCCCTTCTTTTTCTGTCTGTAAGTAGTTATGCCGATTTTTCGGTACTTGATGAGTCGAACGATGATAATGGCGCGGGAGATATCTTATACCCTGCCAATAATAGTATTGTTGAGGGCGAATTAGACTTAATAAAATTTGAAGTAAAAAAACAAGCGGATAATCATCAGCTTATATTTGAATTTCGTAAACCTTTATCATCCCCCAAAGATAAATTATCTCGATTTGGTGGTACGGCATTAAATGAAATTGTAAAAAACGATTTTTATACTCTTAATATTGATGTTTACATAGATACAGACCGTAAGCCAAATAGTGGTTTTGTACAAACATTGCCAGGCCGCCAAGCATTGTTAGCAAATGAATTTGCTTGGGAAAAGGCCATTATAGTGACGCCGCGCCCTTATGCTGCGCAATCAATGCACCATGACTATCTTGTTAAAACGAAGATAGAAACATTATCTAATTCCGATCAAACCCTCGATAGTGACGTCAGTGCCAAGATAGAAAAAGATGTGGCAACGTCTATAAAAGAGCATTATTTATTCGCAACAAAGATTAAAATTAAGAAAAATAAGGTCATCGTAACCATTCCAAATGCCTTTATAAGCACACTATCAACAGACTGGGCTTATAGTGTACTCATTAGTGCTGCCGATATTGAAACGCGTTTTCAAATGAATATTGCAGCGCCTAATTTTATTTTATTAACACAACCGGGTAAAAACACAGACAGCCTAGGACTAAAATTGGGTGCAAGAGTTGATGCGTCACCTATTGTTGATGTCTTAGATAGCCATGGTTATCAAAGGAAATGGCTTAATAACTTATTATTAGATAGCGATACTAATCGCTATTTTTCTGTGCTGGGTGCTGTTGTGCCATCAAAAATAAATGAGGTTTACACAGGTGAATTAACCAAACCAAATGTGTTTGATGTGTCAGGTCATGATCAACCTAAAGAAGAAAATAACTTGAGCATAAAAGATCGACTTAAAAGATTACAGGTCTTACGAGAAGAAAATCTAGTGAGTGATGATGAATATAATCAGATTAGAAAAAAAATAATAGAATCATTGTAGTGGTAAGTTATGAATATAGACGAAAAAATAAAAAAAATGGGTCTAGCTAGAAGCTATCTAAATAAGAACGATGAAATAGAAGAGATTCAAATAAACAAGCTACACGCATTGGTTGACTTGCTTGATCCTACGGATAATAACGAGCCACAAACCTTATTTGAAGACTGTTATGTGATAATTGAAGGCGATATATTATTAGTGACGCCGAATATAGAGCATCCGGATTTAAGTCAGGTTGTATTAACGTTAGAAAATGAAAAAAAGATACCATTGACCTTTACTAGCGGCGGCATCCATTTGCCCAGTGAATTGCCATTTGGTTATCATCAAATTAATGTGCAATGGCATAACCAAGCTTACGCTTGTCGAGTTATTTACGCGCCTAAAAAGTGCTACACGCCAGATGATTTTTACACAAATAAAATATGGGGCTTTGCGGTGCAGCTTTATACTGTGCGCTCGGAGTCAAACTGGGGCTTGGGTAATTTAACAGACTTGCAAATGTTTGCCGAGAAAGGCGCAGCGTTAGGTGCGAATGTACTTGGGCTGAACCCGTTACATCTTTTATATAATGATGATGGGCGAATCTGTAGCCCGTACAGCCCAAGTAGCCGCCTTTTATTAGACCCTAAGTACATTGATTGGCAAAAACTGCCTGAAGCCGAAAAGGCTATGACCACGTTTTATGCTGAGAATGAAACGCTCATTCACGAATTACGGGCAGTCGATTTAGTCGATTACCAACAATACAGTCAATTGATTTTCTTGGCCGCTAAAGTCGCCTATAAAGAATTTGTTACGCATGCAGACCAGAAACGAATAGCTCAGTTTAATGCTTATGTTAAAAATAGTAGCGAGTCGCATCATTTAATTTGTTTATTCCAAGCGTTATATCATTATTTTTATCAAAAAAATAATGCCATCAATAGCTGGCAGCAATGGCCAGCTGAATATCAAAATTATCAAAGCCAAGCGGTCCAGAAATTTTTGATTGAGTATCATGAAGAGGTACGCTTTTATCAATTTATGCAATGGGTAGCGGACGAACAATTAGCGGCGACACAAGCGGCGGCCACAGGCGGTGGTATGTCGTTAGGTTTGTATCGTGATTTGGCTGTGGGTGTTGATAATCATGGTGCGGAAACGTGGATGTACGGTGATGTTTACAACTGTGATGTGAGCGTGGGGGCGCCACCGGATGAATTAGCGCTGCATGGTCAGAATTGGCAGTTACCTGTGATGAATCCTCGTGCACTGAAAGCGAGAGGTTATGAGCCATTCACGCAAATGATACGAGCCAATATGGCCCATGCCGGTGCCTTACGTATTGACCATATTATGGGCTTGTTTCGCATTTGGTGTATGCCCGCAGGTCAAGATGCAAGTAATGGTACTTATATTCATTATCCACTTCGAGAATTAATGGGGATACTCGCGCTGGAGAGTCAAAGGCAACAATGCATGGTGATCGGTGAAGATTTGGGCATGGTGCCACAAGAGATATCTAAGGCCATGAACGATGCGGATATTTATTCGTATAAAGTTTTCTTATTTGAGCGTGAAAATAATGAACAAGATTTGAAGTCCCCTCAAAACTATGAAAAGCGAGCATTAGCGACGCTTTCAACTCATGATTTGCCTACAATGGCGGGTTATTGGCAATCCGTTGACTTAGATATTCTTAAGCGTTTAAAGCTGTTCCCAAGTGAATCGGACTATCAACGCTTGAGTAAAAATAGAGCGTCTTTTCAGCAGGCGTTTGTTCGGGCGATCAATAATAAAACGACGCGATTAAATGAAAAAGAAACAAGTATATCTGATTTAAATAGTAAGAGTGTGGTGGCGTTAGCGCATGAATATTTAGCGTCCTCGCAGGCGAATATTACGGTTTTTCAACCGGACGATTTTTTAGCCATATTAAATCCTATTAACTTACCAGGTACGACAGATCAGTACCCAAACTGGCGGCGCAAGCTGAGTCATACAGTTGAAGATTTTTTTGATTGTGATGAGCGTGTATCACAAATGAAACGCATAAATAATAAACGAAAAAACGTAATACGCTAAATCATACGTTCAAGCGTCAAAGAAGAATTAAGGTGTGAATTACTTACGATAAATAAGATAAGGATATCATAATGGACTTTACGGATGATAAGTTGAAATTTCTTCGCAATGAAGGGTATTTAGTGATCCACAATTATAAAAATCAAGCAACGACACTCGCGTTATTTGATGCAATTAAATACGTGGTATTACAAGAGTCACAAGCTTACAACACACCTGAGTTTTATGCGTCTCATGGTGCTGTTAATCATACATTTGATAATCCGCATCTTGTTAACGCTACTTTAGATAAGTTTTCAGTAGACCTTAATTATATTGCTCAGCGTATGATGCCGGACGCGTACTTTCACATGAGTTTAATTCAGCATAATAAATGTGCATTAAGCCATAGTATACCGTGGCATCAAGATATTTCTTATAAAGTGGGGGCGGGTAAATTTTATAATTTTTTATTTTACCCGCAAACCTCGAACGAAGCGATGGGAGGGCTAAGGCTTGTACCTAAAAGCCACTTGTCAGGTAAGTTGGGTTTAGGTGGTAGCCATGATGCACTTAACGGTGAGATTGTACTTTATCCTAAAGCAGGTGATTTAGTTGTAGTTGATGGGTTAACGTTTCACGCCGTGCCAGTTAATCAATCACAGCAAGATCGCTACTCGTATTGCACTCGCTATATTGATAAGAATCTTGTGGGTTCTAAAGCGCTTGATATTGGCCACTATAGAACAGGCAGTTACGACTACGCCAAAAAGGAGTCAATCACTCATGTCTAATCAGCAGCGAACCCTGACAAGTGACGCAGAGCTTAATCTAATGGCAAGTGGTATTACGCCTGGGTATGCCAGTGCGCCTTATCAGTTTAGTTACGGAAATGGGGTGTATTTATATGATAAAAATGACAATGATTATATTGATTTTTGTGCAGGTACCTTTACTAATTCAATTGGTCATGCGCATCCAGTGGCCGTGAAATTCATGCAAGCCCGTTTAGCTGAATTATGGAATGTACATGATTATTCAACACCGCTACGTTTGACACTACTGCGTCAACTTGATGCACTTACGCCGGTGGATATCAATACTTTTCAATTTTACACTGGTGGCAGTGAAACAATCGAGGCGGGATTGCGTGCTTTAAAATCGTTTTTGCCGGAATCAAAAAAAAGCATCGTCTCATTTTCACAAGCTTATCATGGTAAAACATTAGCAGCTCGACAACTATGGCACTGTCAGTTTCCCGGTGAGACGCCTGCGGATATTAAGCAATTACCTTTCCCAGATAAATTTGGGTTGAGTGATGAGCAAAAACCGGCATATGAACAACGGTGTCTTGATGAAATTGAAGTGTGTTTTGCAAATGATTCATCCATTGGTGCGGTCATATTTGAGCCAATATTAGGTGCGGGAGGTAACCTTCAAGGCTCCCAATGGTTTTGGCAGGCATTTAGTGGGCTGTGTGACACATATTCAATTTTAAAATTCATTGATGAAATTTGTGTGGGTTTTGGTCGTACAGGATATGACTTTGCATTTCAACGATATGCAATTGAACCTGATTTGATAGCCTTTGCTAAAGGACTGGGCGGCGGTTTTCCGGCCATGTGCTTAGCGGGAAAAAAAGAAATTATGAATGCAACTCCATTTGGTGAAAGAGGCGGTGCATCAACAACCTTTGGAGGAAACCCATTATCGATTGCGGCAATGCACATCACGATTAAAATTTACAATGATGAAAAACTGGCTGCGAATGCTTTGGGGATGGAGCCGTTATTACGGCAAAAAATATCAGAATTAGCGTCTCGCTTTAATACGATAGCTGATTTTAGAGTGTCTGGTTTAATGGCGACATTGCAACTTAACAAAGGCACACCAGAAGATACGAAAGCATTTTCTATGAAGTTACATCAATGTTGCTTGGCTCAAGGGGTTAAAGTGATGACCTTTGATCATCTCTTTAGAATTGCACCCCCGTTAAATATCACTGCTCATCAGTTAGAGCAAGGTATCGAGCGAATGTCAAAAGCCTTTGACCAAGCAATACATGAATCAGCCACAGAAAATCCCCATCAACTTTCGAGCCTAGATGCTTAATAAAAAGGAGATAAAATGAATACAGCGGATGTGACTCAAGAGCGATTGAGTGTAAAGCCAGATAACCAAGTATTTTCATTTATCGATCGTGCTTTATCAAAGTTAGATGTCGATATTAGTTGTGAAAACATACAGACCACGCAAAGAGATTTAAATAAATTTAAGCAAACAGTAACGGATAATATTGAGCAAATAGCGTTTGATTATCTAGCGCTATACTCAGACCGAGATGAAGCCTTTAATGTATTTTATGAAACCATCATGATGGCATCACAATACTGGTTATCACGGCCTAAAAATTTGATAGAAAGAGACGCAGAAAAACACGCTATTCATGATTTTTACAATAGCCATAAGATGATCGGTGCAAGTTGTTATATCGATCTGTTTGCGGGCAATATTAGTGGGATGATGTCAAAAATTGATTATCTGAGTTCGCTGGGCATTACGTATCTTTATATATTACCGCCCTTTAAAGTACCAATGGGTAATAGTGATGGTGGCTTTGCCATTTCAGATTATAAATCGATTCGTGAAGACTTAGGCACCATGGAGGAAATGGGCTATTTCATTGATGCATGCCACGAGAAAGGAATAAATGTAGTACTTGATTTTGTACTCAATCACACAGCAGATGATCATGACTGGGCAAGAAAGGCTCAACTTGGCATCAAAGAGTTCGAAGACTTTTATTTATTTTTTGATGATGAAAGCGAAGTAAATGACATTATCCAGCATGTCGAAGCGACGTTTCCTGATAAAGGGGAAAACATTATTTACAATTCAAAAGTTAATCGCTGGGTTTGGACGACATTTAACGTTAATCAATGGGATTTAAATTACCATAATCCGAATGTACTTAAAGGTATGTTAGATAACGTGTTGTATTTGGCAAATGTAGGTGTGGATGTTTTACGTTTAGATGCTGTGTCGCTAGTTTGGAAAGAAAAAGGCACCAATTGTAAAAGTTTACCGCAAATACAAACCTTGGTTCGTTTGTTTAAAATTTTAACCAAACTGGTCACATCAGGGCTAGAATTCAAATCAGAAGCCATCGTCAAACCTCAAGAGGTCATTGATTATGTCAGTGTGGATTCAGCAACGTTGTCTTATCGACCGTTATTATCTTCAACGCTGTGGCATGCGTTAGCGTGCGGCAATGTCGACTTATTAGCGACTAGTTTACAGCGCTGGCATGCCTTGCCAGAAGGATGTACTTGGATCAATTATATTCGTAGTCACGATGATATACCTTGGGTTTTTTGTGACTTAGATATTCAATTCACTGGCGCAGATGCGTTGACCACTCGTCGATTTTTAGATCAGTTTTACAGTGGTGAGCACGAAGAAAGCTTTGCAAAAGGTTTACCTTTCATGCGTGATAATGATACTCAGCTTGCTCGTATCTCTGGCACCACTGCATCATTATCCGGTCTTGAGCAAGGTATCAATAACAATAAATCACTCGATATTGATTTGTCGATTCAGCGAATTTTGCTGCTGCACAGTTTGGCTTTGTCAGTAGGGGGTTTACCACTCATTTATCTAGGTGATGAAGTGGGCGCATTAAATGATTATACCTTTATTAATGACATCGCTAAGTGCAAAGACAGCCGTTGGGTAAACCGAACAAAAAAAGATTGGGTAAAAGACGCACATAGTATTAGTCAGCTCGACACGCCAACATCGCGTATTTTTTATGGCCTTAAAGCGATGATCGAAGCGAGAAAAAGCGAAGTGCTTTTTTCTGGATCTCAATTAACCACCATCAATCTCAATGATCGTTCAATATTGGCGTTTCAACGGGGCAGCGGTACAGACACTGTTTTGATACTGGCTAATTTTAGCGCCTATCAAGTACAGATTAATGAGTCTGTTTTGGCACTTAATAATTTGTGTGGTGCTTTTACGCACGTATTGAGTAAGTCCCGTGAACACGCGGTGATTAATTTTAATGATGGTATCGAATTTGCGCCTTATGAATGCTTATGGCTTAAGCCTTTGCATGTTTCAAGCATTAAAAAATAACAATTAGTGTAATCGATTACAGGGAATAACGATGTATCTAAGTCTCCGCCACGCTGTATCAAATACGCCCCGTAGCTTTTACAAAAACCTACTGGCACTCGCGATTCCTATTTCGCTCCAATTAATTTTAGCGTCTTCGTTATCATTAATTGATGTGCTTATGGTGAGCTCATTAGGCAGCGCTGAAGTGGCGGCAGTGGGCTTGGCTAATAAATTATTTTTTGTGGTGATTTTGATGATCTCTGGTCTTGCCACAGGCTCTAGTATTTTAGCGGCGCAATATATTGGAAAAGGAGATATGGAAGGGGTTAAGCGCACGTTGTCACTGGGTTTAGCGTTCTCGCTCGTATTAGTCATTCCTATCTCTATTGGCGCTGTTTTTTTTCCTGACAATATTATGTCGTTATTTAGCAATGACGAAAATGTGATTCGTATCGGCGCTCAATTTTTGAGTATTACCGCGCCGTTTCATTTACTTATGGCGATTGTGTCAATTTTTTCTGCGGTATTGCGAGCAAATAGCCAAACATTATTACCCATGATGGTGGGGTTTGTTGCTGTGATTGTTAACACCTTTATGAACTATGTGCTTATCTTTGGTCATTTTTCAGCCCCTGCACTAGGTGTCGAAGGCGCAGCCTATGCCACATCAATAGCGAAGTGCATTGAATGTGGTTTATTGATTACATGCGTGTATGTAGGGCGTTCGGCTATTCGAATTAATTTCAAAGAATTTATTAATAGCTTTCAAATAGAAGAAATTCAGCGCTTTGTTAAGCAAAGCTTGCCGCTATTGTTAAATGAATTTATCTGGGGATTAGGAGTGTTTTCTTTCACGGTGGTTTACGCATTAATGGGAACAGAAGCATTAGCCGCGATTACATTATTAGGACCAATTGAAGGGATCAGTATTGATATTTTTATCGGCTTTACCAGTGCCGCTTCCATTATTATTTCTGGTCGTCTTGGGGCAAATGAATTTTCCGATGCAAAGCGAGAAGCCTTCATGTTAACAAGCTTAATAACGTTTAGTTGCATTGTTTATGGGTTGGTTTTGTTAAGTTTAAGTGACTTAGTATTTTACATATACAGAGGTGTGGATGGGGATGTGTTGAACATAGCCGTTGATATGTTTTTTGTAATCTCTGTGACCCTTTGGTTGCGCCTATTTAATGTTGTTACGTGTGTGTCTATTTTGCGAAGCGGCGGAGACGTTAAATTTACGTTATATGTGGATATGGTCGTGATTTGGTTAATTGTTTTACCACTAACGGCGATATCAGGATTGATCTATCAAATACCGGTGCAGTGGGTATTTGCTATTGCTCTTGGTGGTGAAGCATTGATTAAAGCGCCTATTTATTCGCTTAGAATTAACACATTGGTGTGGTTGAAAAACCTAGTTGAAAAAAGTACATCACCTAATTTTAAGGAAGCCCAGTAAAGTTAAATTTTTAACATCTCAGTATTAAAATAAAAATAGTAGGGTTATAAATATAATGTCAAAAATAATTAATATTAGCGCGCGAGAAATACTCGACAGTCGAGGAAACCCCACTGTTCAGGCGGATGTGTATTTAACGAGAGGTTTTTTTGGTTCGGCATGTTCGCCTTCTGATGCGTCTACTGGTTCTCGTGAAACATTAGAGCTTAGAGATAACGACATGGATCGTTATTTTGGCAAAGGTGTATTGACGGCAGTTAGTGATTTAGCGGTCGCGACCTGTGAAGATCACATTAAAATGGACTCATTATGCCCATCAGGTCGGGTGTCTAAATACAATCGTTTACTGCGAATAAAGGAGCAGTTAAAACAACGTGGTGAACTTGGCTAATACAGCGTACTAGCGTCATCAATATAAGTTAAGCACCGTTCATATTAGCCCGTGGCTAATTCTTTATCGGCACGATTTTCATGTGTTGTGTTATGCCGTTATTATTTAGGATTTCATTATGAGTACATCAGTTGTAGCAGAAGACCAAGAATTTTTAGAAGATCAAGAGTGGCTAGAGGCCATAAGCAATATTATTCAATATCAAGGTCCAGAGCGTGCGCGCAGTATTATTGAGCAGCTAGCCGCACGTGCAAGTAACAATGCTTCGCCTCTGCCTTATGCGTATGTCACTGCATTTCGTAATACTATTCCAGTTAATGAAGAAAAATCCATGCCGGGTAACTTATTTATGGAGCGTCGCATTCGCTCACTGATTCGTTGGAATGCACTGGTTATGGTGATGCGAGCGAATGCTAAAGAGGGCGACTTAGGTGGTCATATTTCAAGTTTTTCATCCAGTGCCACATTGTATGACGTGGGTTTTAATTATTTTTTCAGGGCTCCAAATGAGACGAAACTAGATAACCCATTGGGAGACCTTATTTATTACCAAGGTCATATCTCCCCTGGTATTTATGCGCGCTCATATTTAGAAGGTCGTTTAGATGAAACCCAGTTAGAAAATTTTCGTCAAGAAGTCGATGGCAAGGGTTTATCGTCTTATCCGCACCCATGGCTGATGCCTAATTATTGGCAATTCCCTACTGTATCTATGGGGCTAGGGCCGATTCAAGCTATTTATCAAGCGCACATCATGAACTATCTTGATAAGCGTGAGTTAGTTGAAAGAAAAAATAGAAAAGTTTGGGCGTTTATTGGCGATGGTGAAACCGATGAACCAGAAACATTAGGCGCTATATCACTTGCGGGCAGAGAGCAGTTGGATAATTTGTTGTTTGTCGTCAATTGTAATTTACAACGATTAGATGGCCCTGTGCGTGGTAATGGTAAAATCATTCAAGATTTAGAAGGGCAGTTTCGAGGTGCAGGTTGGAATGTAATTAAAGTTGTGTGGGGTCGACATTGGGACCCTATTTTGGCAAGAGACACAAAAGGCTTGCTACAAAAACGCATGAACGAAGTGGTCGATGGTGAGGTACAAAACTATAAAGTAAAAGGTGGTGCTTACACCCGTGAACACTTTTTTGGTACAAGCCCTGAGCTATTAAGCTTGGTTGAAGATTTATCAGATGATGATATTTATCGATTAAACCGAGGTGGCCATGATCCGTATAAAGTATACGCAGCATACGCGGCGGCGGCTGCACATAAAGGACAACCAACAGTTATCCTTGCACATACCGTTAAAGGTTATGGAATTGGCAGCGCAGGGGAAGCACAAAACGCGACTCACAGTGTTAAAAAATTAGATGTCGAGGCATTAAGATCCTTTAGAGACCGTTTTGACATCCCACTCAATGACGAGCAAATAGAAAAAGTATCTTTTTATCGGCCATCACCCGATAGCCCTGAAATTAAATACATGACAGAGCGACGTGAAGAGCTAGGAGGCTTTTTACCTCAGCGGCGTGCCGTCGGTGAAACGCTGAAGGTACCGCCATTGTCGCTGTTTGATCCCATTTTAAAAGGTTCTGATAATCGTGAAATCTCAACTACTATGGTGTTTGTTCGCTTATTAGGCTTGATGACGAAGAACAAAGATATTGGTGAGCGAGTCGTGCCGATTGTACCCGATGAGGCCCGTACATTTGGTATGGAAGGCATGTTTCGTCAATTGGGTATTTATTCTTCGCAAGGTCAAAAATACAATCCGGTTGATTCAGCCCAAGTGATGTATTACCGCGAAGATAAAAAAGGAAAAATGTTAGAAGAAGGCATTAACGAAGCGGGTGCTTTTTCAGCATGGTTGGCCGCGGCGACTTCCTATAGCACGAATAACTGCACACTTATTCCGTTTTATACGTTTTATTCTATGTTTGGCTTTCAACGTGTGGGTGATTTGTCATGGGCGGCAGGAGATGCGCAAGCTCGCGGGTTTTTAATTGGTGCAACATCTGGGCGTACCACATTAAATGGTGAAGGCTTACAACACCAAGATGGCCATAGTCATATTTTAGCCAGCACGATTCCCAACTGCATTTGTTACGATCCTACATTTGGGTATGAGATGGCGGTCATTATTCAAGATGGGCTCAAACGTATGTTAGAGCAACAACATAATGTCTTTTATTATATTACCGCAATGAACGAAAACTACGCACAACCAGCCATGCCTGCGAATGTCGAAGAAGACATTATTCGTGGTCTGTATCAATTTAAAACAGCTGAAAAAAAATCAGATCTGCATGTTCAATTATTAGGCTCGGGTGCAATTTTACGCGAAGTGATTGAAGCTGAAAAAATATTACTAAATGATTTTAATATAAGCGCTGATATTTGGAGTGTTACCAGTTTTAACGAACTCAGAAAAGAAGGCCTGAGTACTCAACGTTGGAATATGCTGCACCCTAGCGAGACTAAAAAAAATAAGTTTTGTTGAACAACGTTTTAGCCAAACCGAAGGGCCAATTGTCGCTGCCACCGATTACATGAAAATTTACGCAGATCAAATACGTGAATTTGTTGGTGCTAAAACATATCGAGTATTAGGAACAGATGGCTACGGCCGCAGTGATACGCGCAGTAAATTACGCCGCTTCTTTGAAGTCGATAGGCACTATATTTGTGTAGCTGCGCTAACGTCTTTAGCGGATGAAGGTAAGATCAAGCAGGCTATGGTTGCACAAGCTATAAAACGCTTTGGTATTAATCCTGATCAAATTGATCCAACACTACGCTAGGAGTTAACCATGAGTTCTGAAACGATTTATATTCCAGATATTGGTGCCTCTGAAGAGGTTGAAGTAATTGAGGTGAGTGTAGAAGTAGGTGAAGAGGTCACACAAGATCAAACGATGATTGTTCTTGAGTCGGATAAAACCACCATGGATATCCCTTCACCTAGAGCAGGGCAGATCAAAGAACTGCTTTTAAATGTAGGCGATAAAGTAGCGACGGGCTCACCAATGATGAAACTGTTACAAGACAGTTTAAGCACAGACCAATCACATAGTATGCTTGAGGTAAGCCAAGATAGCGGTGCGGCGAATCGTGTAGAGGGCGAAAACTTTGCACAGCAAGCGTTATTAGTCGCTGAAAAAGCATGTGCCCAGTTATCAGAACAACAAGATCAAACTGTTTTGATGCCTGACTTAGGGACAGATGGCAGTGTATTGGTTATTGAAGTGAGTGTGAAGGTAGGTGATGCACTCACCAAAGATGAAACCATGCTCGTGCTAGAGTCCGACAAAAGCACGATGGAAATACCAGCGCAGTATTCAGGTACATTAAAGCGTCTCGATATTAACGAAGGGGATGAGGTTAAAACAGGTGCTGTCATCGGGGTCATTGAACCTACTTTTGATCAAGCCATAGACGCGCACGTATCCTCACATGATACAAAGCCTGTACACGATCAGAGCACGGCGGCAGAATCCTCGTTAACGCCATTGAGCATGAAAAACCCAGAGCCTAGTGAGCTAGCAGTCGCGCGTCAAAACCCGGCGACGCCATCAGTAAATGATACCAATCAAAATACCGAAACAACGGTGTACGCAGGGCCTGCTGTACGCCGCTTAGCGCGAGAAATAGGGATATCGTTACAAGCGATTAAAGGGACATCATCCAAAGGGCGTATCTCTAAAGACGATATCAAAGCGTATGTTAAAGAAATACTAAATACACCTGCAACGGCGATGGTTGAAGCAGACAAAATGCCTGTCATCGACTTTAGCCAGTTCGGTCCAATTGAAAAGCAACCACTAAACCGTATCAAGCAGGCCACCGCGCGCAACATGAGTCGAAGTTGGCGCCATATTCCGATGGTGACGCAATTTGATGAAACCGACATCACGGATCTTGAACACTACAGGCGTGAAGTGTTACCTAAACAAATTGATTTCAAGGTGACAATGCTGGCTTTTGTGGTGAAAGCGGTGGCGAAGGCATTAGAAAAATTCCCACAATTTAATTCATCGATTGATCCTGATGGAAAAATATTGATTATTAAAAAATTCATTAACATTGGTATCGCAGTTGAAACTCCGCAAGGGTTAATGGTGCCTGTGATTAAAAATGTGAATCATAAAACCGTAGTTGATATCGCCCAAGAAGCGGCTCATCTTGCAAAAGCAGCCAGAGAGAAAAAACTGCCACTAGATGCCATGCAAGGGGGCTGTTTTAGTATTTCGAGTTTAGGGGGGATTGGCGGGACACAATTTACACCGATTGTGAATGCGCCTGAAGTGGCCATTCTTGGATTATCTCGCTCAAGTATGAAGCCGGTTTACGATTATAATAGTCAAACCTTTTTACCAAGGTTAATGCTGCCATTATCGTTAACGTATGATCATCGAGTGGTTGATGGTGCAGAAGCTGCAAGATTTACGGTTTATATTTCAAATCTCTTAAACGATATAAGGCATTTGTTACTTTAATTAATGCATAAGCAGAAAGCCATTTAATGATGAAAGACCCGTTTTTTTACGAATGTGTATGAATAATAAAAAATTTTATTGTTAAGTGGTACGGATATATATGATTAAAAATAGATAGAATCCTTTAGAAAATTATAAAAATAAAATGAGGAAGCCAAAGTGCAGTGTTTTTCAATAATAATACGATCATATATTCGTTTAAGTGTGTTAATGACGGCAAAAACTATTCTTATTTTTGGCTTTTTTTTGGCTGCTAATAGTAGTCTTTCATACGAAAAAAACTCATTAGAGGTTGTCTATCAATTACAAAAATTAAAGATTAAAGTACGTAATACGTATGCATATTCATTAATTGTCGATCACGACTTACGCGCTCATGATCAAATGGTGTTGAATCTTGATCATGTTTTAACGTTAACTCAGCAGTTAATTAAATCTAAACAAATAGAAAGTATGCTGGGTGTTGAGTTAATGGCAAGCGTGAACGCGTTTTCTCAGTCATCAAGCATGCCAACCATTCAGTATTTCCAAAGCTCCGGCACAGGTACCACCTCTAAAGGATATGAGATCTATTTTGATCTAGTGCAAAAGATCGATAGGGCAATTTCGACATCAACATCAATACAAAAAATGGATGCAAGCACCTCAAACGCTTTTGAAGTTATTGATATTGTTATGGCATCTATAGAGATGCATGCAGAGCGAGCACTCGCCTCGTCTCGGTCTGAATTATTTTCAGAAGCGTTTATTGCGCGAGCATGTGATGAAGTACGTCATAAGTTATTAGATATGGCCCAAGTTAAGCACGATTCGGCATCTTATGCGAAAATAAAGCGACATTGGACGTTTATTGAAAAAAAGATCTGTAACCCCTTAAATGCAAAAGCACCATTTTCGATTGTATATTTTGGCGGTTTAATGGTGCTAGAGTTAGAAGATTTATCGAATTTAAACACCTTAAAGTCGCCTAAAATAACCGTTAATGAGTAGCAAATTTAAACACTTTATTTAATAAATAGCCTGTTGAATTTCATTTGATGGGCTGACGGATGTTGTTTTTTATTGATCCCCCGTTCTTTCCTAAATCAGCAGTATTCCCTTTTCGATAAAACCAGCCAAACATAATTATTACCGATATTGACCGTAAATACCCTATTTTTACCCTTGCTGTAACGCTGTTACATGACTATTGTGAAATCGATTACATTTTTTATGAAGGCAATAAATAAAATGGCGTTTTTTTTTGGTCATAAAAAATATGATGGCAAAAATAATAAAAGATATTTGTTTTATTATTCAATGTGCTGGCTTAAGCCTGTTAACAAAAATCTAATATAAGGAAGTCCGATGACGAAAAAATAATTTCATATTGTTAAATTTTTGCGACGCGTTCACTTTGATGAAGTGTGTATGTTGTTATTCAATTAGGTAGAAATAGACCCGTTTAAAAGGTAAGTAACGCTCTTGTTTGGCTCGACTTTTAGGATACCTGAGAGAATATCTTAATGCGCTATTAGTAAGTGTTTATATTGAATGAACGACGTCCCTTGTTTTTTTGTGAAAAGTTAAAATAAAAATAATTAGGAGAAAACAACTATGTTTTTTATGAATAAATCCAGCCAATCTCTGGCATTTTTGATGATATTGTTAACGATATCGTCAAGCGCTTGCGCAGAATGGTTTTATCGGGGTTCCAGCAATGGTTGGCAAATGCTACCGCTGTCTACTACAACCGATTCAAATGTGCTCAGTGTTTGCCAAACCTTTTCTGGTGAAGGCAGTGTTGCATCTTTTAAAATAGATCGCACAGGGGATTGGAGCGAAAGTTACCCTAGTAGTAATAGGGTGGTGGTTGATCATGCCAGCTATCAAATCAACTTTAATGTAAGCACTCATGATATTAACGTGCAAAACGTGGCTGATTGCGATGAACAGAGTATTGCGAAATGGTATTTCAGAGGCACGCCTAATAATTGGGCCGCCAGCGAAATGACATGGGACGAGGTTAATGGTGTTTACGTCAGCACCCAGACGTTTTCTGGTGAAGACAGCAGTGCTCGTTATCGAATTGATAATGGTGATTGGAGCGAATCATACCCAAGTGATGATCGCATCATTGATGATAACCTCACGTATATTATTCGATTTGACCCAGTAACAAAAATGGTCACACAGGTTGTAGATGACACGGATAAAATTCTAAGCAGCATCACAGTCATGCCATCCAATGTGTCGTTAACGGTGGGCAGTAGCCAAAATATCAGCGTTGAAGCACATTACACTAATGGCCGTAAATTCGATGTAACAAGCGATGCAATACTGACCACAAGTAATCAGCAGGTGGCATCTATAACGGGCAGTGCCATATTAGGGGTTGCGCAGGGCAGCACCGTTATCAACGCAAGTTTTGAGACTAAATCCAGTAGTGCGGCTGTGGTGGTGACGCAAGCGGATGTATTAACGCTGAAGTTTAAAAAGCCAGCCAACTGGCCTAATGTGTTTGTTCATGTTTGGGATGTATTACCTGCGGGTACCATGAACGATACGCAATGGTGCACCGAACAATTAAACGAAATAAACGGTTTTTATTCTATTGATGTGGTGGGCGCGACGTCTGCTAATGTTATTTTTATGGATTGCAATGGCAATAAAACAGTAGACCTAAACCGTAATAGCAGTGGTTGTTACGATATTAATTTAGGTTGGACTAACAACTGTATGCTTGATCCGGTTGTGCCTGAAATAATGGTTATGCCATCTAGCACTACTTTTAATTCAAACAGTTTATCGATAGCCCTTAATGTCGATGGCAATGCATTAACAACGCTTAAGTACTTGATTGGCAGTGGCGATGTTATGACGCAAGGCATTGATTTTAATAATGGGGATGTGATCACCTTAGGTGATGCATTAGCTAATGGCGCAAGCCAAGACTTGCAAGTGTACGCCGCCAATGACGCAGGCAGTGATACACAAATATATACCTACACAAAAATGATCAATGACAATGATGGCTTTTCGGTTTATTTGAAAGCATGGTCCGATTGGGATGCCAGAATTCATCATTGGAATGCATTACCAGAAAATTCTGAAGCGGATTCCCCGTGGCCTGGCGATGTGATGACTCATTTAGGTGAGGGTTGGTTTAAATATACGTTTAAGACGGCAGACTCTTCAAATATTATTTTTAATAATGCAGGCAGTGATAAAACGATTGATCTTAATCGTTCGCAAGATGGTTGTTTTTTCATGGAGAGCGCGGCGTGGACCGATAACTGTGATGTACCGTTACAAGCGCTTGAAGTTATCGCGTTACCTGGCAGTAGTAACTTTAGTACAGATGGGATCAGTGTGACTTTACAAGCTTCAGGCGAGTCGGTCACTACAGGCAAGTACAGCTTTGGTAGTGATGACCCATCATTAGGCCAAGACTTTAATGCTGGTACGGTGATAACCATTGGTGAGAACTTATCTGTCGGTGACAGTGTGACGTTAAATGTGTGGGCAACTGATGGCACGACATCCGTCGTCATGAGTTATTCGTATACTAAAATCGAACCAACGCCAGTAGCACAGTTCTCTTGGGACAACGCGACGGTTTATTTTACATTAACGGATCGCTTCTTAAATGGCGATACCAGTAACGATAACCAATATGGTCGCAATAAAGATCAAAATGGTAATGTTTATAATGGTTCACAATCCGATGAAGGTACGTTTCATGGTGGAGACTTAACTGGCCTTACTCAAAAAATCAACGAAGGTTATTTTACTAATTTGGGTGTCAATGCCATTTGGATTTCTGCTCCTATTGAGCAAATCCATGGTTATGTGGCGGGCGAGCAATTCAAACATTATGGCTATCACGGTTACTATTTTCTGGACCCTACCAATGTGGATGCCAACTATGGTACGTCAGATGAACTAAAAACGTTTATTGATACTGCTCATAGTAAAGGCATACGTATTGTGTTTGATGTGGTTTTGAATCATTCCGGTTATGAAACCTTGTACGACATGAACGAACAAGGCTTTGGCTCGCCAGCATCAGGTTGGCAAAACGAGTATTTCACTAATAACCCTGCGGGGCTAAATGTTTCATCGTTTAATAATTATTTAAACAAAGGTGATACTGGTGCATGGCGTAATTGGTGGGGCAGTGAATGGATGCGTTTAAGCGGCGTGGCAGGTTATGAAAACTGCGATGGCGGTAATGACATTACCATGTGTTTAGCTGGCTTGCCTGATTTTAAAAACGACGCTAATAATACCGTGGGTTTACCACCGCTATTGCAACGTAAGTGGACAAACGAAGGGCGCCTTAATCAAGAGAGTGCTGAATTAAATGTGTTTTTTAACAACACAGGGTTAGCGCGTACACCAGCGAATTATCTTATAAAATGGATGACAGACTGGGTGCGAGAGTATGGCGTAGATGGTTTTCGTGTTGACACCGCTAAGCATGTGCCACTAAATGTGTGGAAGGAGTTAAAAATTCAGGCAAACGCTGCGCTAAAAGAATGGCAGGCTGTTAACCCAGCGGCGCAAGCGGATGGTCAGACGTTAGACTTTTGGATGACGGGTGAAGTCTGGGCTCATTGTGTTGGCAGAAGTGAATACTTTGATAATGGTTTTGATTCTATTATTAATTTTTGCTTTCAAAATGATGCAACAAACACGGCCAGTTTAGAGAAAATTTATGCTAGCTATGCAGGTGCCATTAATAACGATGCAAGTTTTAATGCCCTAAGTTACATATCAAGCCATGATACTGCGTTGTACAATCGCGTAAACCTAATGTTTGCGGGTAATGCATTGTTAATGTCACCAGGTGGTGTACAAATCTTTTATGGCGATGAAACTGGACGCCAAGAAGGCAATAACTGGCACTGGGATGAGCCGACTCGTTCAGATATGAACTGGGATTCGGTGTCTGAAGGTCTCCTTGCCCATTGGCAAAAACTGGGTACGTTCCGTGCTAATCATGTGGCAATTGGTGCAGGCTCTCATCAGCAAATCCAATCGTCTCCTTATACATTTAGCCGTGTTAAAGATAATGATAAAGTGATGGTGGTGATGGGCGCTAATGGAGCAACCACGATTAATACTGCGGGCTTGTTCAGTAGTGGTACCGTACTAACGGATGCGTATACGGGCAATACGGCTGTGGTTAACGGTGGGACAGTCACGTTTAATGCGCATAGTAATGGTGTAATATTAATATCGGAATGATTAGTTGATCATTTTCTTTAAATAAATGTAACAATAAAAAAGAGGAGCTTGCTTCTCTTTTTTATTTTCCCTTTTTTATTCCCTTTTTTTGACGGCGTAATACAGATGGTGGTTGTATTTTATAAAAAATCATTAGCTCTTCTTCTAAATACCCCATATAACGCAATACGTTATTCCATATGTTTAATATCTATTTGATCTTACACTACAAAAATAGTTGATTGACTATTTTCATATAAGGTGTCGATTTAAAATACATGAATTTATGCGCCTATTTTTTCTATTTTAAATGGGAGTATTGGCTGTTGATTTTTTTGTTTATAAAGCATGGGAGATATATCATACAACTGGTATTAATAAGAACAGTGGTTGATTGGTTTTTAGTGAGAGTGCGGGAAATAGCAGGGTGAGGCGTATTTACTTGTGGGGCATGATTTATTGCTGCAATAAAAAGAGCCACTATCAAAATACAATATTTTAATAGCGGCTAAACACTCACAATAATTAAAATTTATTGGGTACAGTCTTGAATAATTAAATGACCTGCGTTTTCGCCTTCTTGCAGTGGGTTGTTAATCGTTAGCATAAAGCTCCAGCGTCCTGCGGCAACATTAAGTTGGTTGTTGTCAGTGCCCGCATTGCCTTTAAAAACAGGGTACTCTACATCGGGTATTAAGCTGATGAGTGCGCCATCTTCGCTAATGAAATATTGTGTATCCCAGCTAACCGAGGCATCCGCGAATTTGAACTGCATGGCACCCTCATGTTCGAATACGGCTTGGTAAACGTTGTTGCCTTTATGCTTGAATTGATATGTTTCGGCCGCCTCCCAGTTAGAGTGATCACCACGTACAAATAATGGTATGGCACCTAAGACACCAGTACTTGCGTCATCGGGTAATTCAACACAACCACCGTTTAGTTTTGATAAAGTCAGTTTAGGTTGGGCAAAATTATTAATATCCAGTGTGAATTTATAATCACCGGCTTCGCTGATACTTAATTGAATATCATTGTTGGAATTAGCGACAAGCGCAATGTTTTCGCCCTTAGAGATACTGCCAGAAAAGCCCCAGTTATGAGTTGACCAATCGCTTGTGGCCACTTTAAATACAAAGTCACCAACCTCTAGGGGCAGTGTCACGCTGTATAAGCCGGTGGAAATAAGCGACAATTTATTACCCTCATCGGCAGGCCAGCCAGTACCATATAATGAACCTCGAATGAACGTATCAGCGGCTAACTCTGTTGGCGTGATAACTTTGGGTGTTACGGCTAAGCCAACTCCCTGTATGCCGTTTTGTGGTTTAACAAATACGGCGGCTGTACGCGCTGGTACACTAAAACCAGAGGCAGAGAAAGAAGCAGTCGCCGTCATAGCATCGTCTTCAATACCATCATTTAATAAAGGATGCAGCTTAAAATCACTGGCATTATTAATGGCAAAATCAACTAATGGTTGCGGGCTAGCGTTTATAATAACGACCAGAGCTTGGTAGTTGTTGTCTAGGTCACTGCCGGCATTCACGCCATCGTCAATGCTCATTGCAACGACGCCGGGTATTTGGTGTGATCCAGTATTGTGAAAGTCGATACGATTCATGACTTCAGATTTATCACTTAATTGGAACAGAGGGCTACGGCTGCGTACTCGCAACATTTCACGAGTATTTTCACTGGCACGTTGAATCTCATTAGTAGTAACGTTGATCAAATCGTTAGTAATAATGTCACTGATGACGATCCAGTTTTTGCCGTCTTTATCTTCGCGAGGCAAGCCGACATTCCAATTGTTGGTTTGCATACTGAAATCAACAATGTTGAACCAATCTCCCGAATCATAGCTATCACGTTCAAACGACTTTGAGCGTAAAAGATCAACCCCCATATGTAGAAAAGGAATTCCTTGAGCGTAGAGTACAGTGGATAAACCTAGCATATGCATGCGCACGCGTTCGGCTAATGTTGTCTGGGTCGGTAATTTGTATTGGTTGTTATCCCACAGGGTTTGGTTGTCGTGTTTGGAAATATAGTTTATGACTTCTTGGGGGTCGTCTGTGTAGCCTGCCACTTGCCCCACGTAATCCACTTGATTGCCTTTGACAACGCGGTCATCACTGATCTCTAAGGTGTAATCAATTAAATTACCCGTCATGCCTAGACGAATTAAATCACTTAAGTGGTTTAAATTATTTTTATGATTATTAGATGCCGTGTTCAATTCATTGGGGTCGGTAAATAAACCATTGGCAAATCCTTGTTGTGAGCGCAGTGCTTCGACTTCGTCAAAAGGACCGCCGCCACGAACAGCATCACGCATTCTGTCAGAAAACGACCCTATGCCTGTGCCATTTAAATTATGTTGTCGTGCTTGCACAAATAATGCGTCATTTGCAACTTCACCAAAGTTCCAGCCTTCACCATAAAAATAAATAAACTGGTCGGTGTTGTTTTGCACTGCCTCTAATGCTTTTACGAGGTTGGCTTTTGTGTGGTGTGCCATTAAATCAAAACGGAACGAGTCAATTTTATAATCTTTTGCCCAAACCAGTAGAGAGTCAATCATGAGCTTTTCCATCATGCTGTGTTCACTTGCGGTGTTATCGCAGCATGATGATGATTCTACTGCCCCACTTAGGGGGTTTAAACGATGGTAATAACCCGGCACTACTTTATCTAAAACAGAGTTCTGATTAAGACCAGAGGCATTAGTATGGTTATATACTACATCCATCACCACGCTTAGCCCCATATCGTGTAATGCAGAAACCATTTGGCGAAACTCTAAAATGCGCGCATCACCATTGGCATTTGTCGCATAACTGCCTTCAGGTACGGTGTAATGTAAAGGGTCATAACCCCAGTTAAAGCTATCGACAGGGCGAATGTCGGCCATTAATGCTTGTGCACATTCGGTTGCCTTATCGCAAGCGGCTAGTAAGTCTGCAATCACGGTATCATTATCAATGCTGCTATCTGTACAGGCTTTTGCTGCGTTATTTACCGTACACAGTTGTGCTTTAGTGCTGTGCAAGTCAATACGCTGGTTGGCATCTTCGTTTACAGTGGCGATATCAAATGCGGGCAAAAGATGCACGTGTGTTAATCCTGCATCACGTAAGGTTTGTAAATGTTTGACGCTGTCGCGATTGTCTTCGGTGTAGGCTAAAAACTTACCATTGTGATCGTTATTGCCTTTAGTATCCGATTGGGAGAAATCACGAATATGAGTTTCATAAATGACAATTTCTTCGGCTTTATTTACTGAATAATTGTTTGGTGTATCCCAGCCATTGGGTTTGAGCGACTCTGCGTTTAAATCAACCACTTGTGAAAAAGTCGATGAAGCTGACAAGCTGAGAGAGTAAGGATCGGTGACCCGTAAATTTTCAATCTGGTCTGTTGCATGATGATAAACAGATAACTTATATCGATAATAACTGCCGACATTCGCGGTAGGGATGTCACCAGACCAAGCGCCTGTGTTGCCATCGAATACTAAGGCGGTGAGCGTAGCGTTATTGCCTTGTGCATCTGTGTATAGCTCAACTTCTAGGGTTTGCGCTGTCGGGGCCCATACGCTGAAACTTATGGTTCCTGAATTTGGGGTAGCGCCAAATTGCATGTCTTGCGCGTTTTCAGCATACAGCGCGTCGAGCACACCTGCTTTTTGTAATAGGGTTGCCTTAATGACTTCTTGGTTATCATTAAAGCCCGCGATCCACAGTTGGTTTTTCATCAGCTGCTTAGTGTCAATGCCAACAGGAATTTGCCACGCTTGCCATGTGCTTAAATGTGGGAATTTTATTTTAAGATTGTCGGGTAGGTCTGTTTTACTTAAGGGCGTCGCATTGCCACCTGTTATTTTTTTGGTGCCTTCATTGAGGTTAAGACTCGCACTTGGTGATGAAAATAACTGCGCGCTTTGGGGCGTATCAAAAACGATAATATCAGGCGATAACCAATGAGCACTCATCCCTTCAACCGAAACGGGTACCTGTGTAATGGGGTCTGCAAATACACGGCTGACGCCTGAGAACGTGTAGGCATCTTGTTTGTAAATCGTGCGATCGAAATAAAACTCGCCACCACCGAGTTCTTTTTCATCCCCTTTATGAATAATAAAGTTAAAACCGGCCCAGTCGGGTGAATCAAAATTGATAATATAATAAGCGCCGTATTGATCATCGACACCGGTATGCAATAGCGGTGAATCCCAGCGAGTGCCGTTATTCGAGCTGGGTAGGGTGCTGGTGTCAAATTCGGCGCCTTGATTATTCCAAATGTATAAGCCCCAGTCGGTGTAATTGCCGTCGGCTTTATTGAAATAAATCACGGCTTGCTTGTCGGTGAGTTCCAACCCTTTTGGGTTGTTTATTTCTGGGCTACCACCCGAATGACCATTGTCGCAGGCTGATACGAGTATCAACGCAAACCACACAAAAGCATGTGCTAAGTAACGGTTTAGATTACACATTTGTTTACCTTGTTATTATTTTTCGGTTGCAGGGAATCACATAATGCACAAATGTAATCGTTTTCATTTTTAGAGTATAAAAATGTAACCGCGTTACATCAAGGGCCAAAACAGGCTAATTTTGCGGTTATGAGCCGTATTTTTAGCCAAAAAAAGCCATGTTTAAGATTATGAGAGCACAGTGCGGGTTAAAAGGTCTGTGGCAGGGTTCGGCAGTAGCTTGGCTGAATACCACTGTGCTGTCTTAAGCGTTTAAGCGACGGTGTGCCATAAAAAACCCACCATTAGATCTGGGCTTTGAATAACGCGCTTACTTTGATTACTCAAAAGCGAAAAATATGAGCGGAGTGCAAAAAATTAAAGATCAATGCGGGTATGTAGCATTTGTAAATACCGACAGAAGCCTCATAACAAAATTATTATGTAAGTTGTGTGTCCCATTGGTTTATATGGCAGGGCAGTCCAACATGGGAGGGCACATAGAAACGGATTTTTTAATAATCTTTATAGCGATTTATTTACAGCCCCCAATGACACATTGCAAAGCCGTTTAGAGTTCCGCATAAATGATTGGTATGAAAACTATGACGAAAGGTATGCCAATTACGCGGCCTCAGCTGAAGTGGCTGCGCTTGAAGCGTCTGAGTTAATCCGACTCAAAGAGAATGGCTTAATTACAGAGCAACTTCTTAGTCCGCTTAATGATGTGTGGTGCTCAATAAATAATACAGACTTGTCATTGTTGAGTGACAACTGTGGTTATGAATTTGGCCCAGAGTTAGCCTTTGGGCATTATCTTTCAATTAACTCGGCACAACCTACATCATTGATTAAGGTAGCGAAAGGCGGCTCTACTTTGCATACTGATTGGCTTAATCCCACCGCGGCGGCCAAGCAGGCTAAAGCAGTTGGTCCGCAATACACGCAGTTAATTGAACGCATGAATACGTGCAAACGGACCCAGAGACGGTGAATCCAAACTGTGAACAGACCCAGTGTGATTGGTCGGCTTTTGTGTGGTTTCAAGGTGAGAACGATTCAATGTCTGAAGATGGGGCCGCTAATTATAAGCAAAACCTAAAAGACTTAATCCAATATGTAAGAACCCAAGCCAGTAATCCTAACTTACCCGTTGTGATTGTTGAAATAGGCTACTGGGCGCAGACATTAAATCAGGTTATGCAGGCGCAGCAAGATGTGGTGAACGCAGATAGCCATGCGATATTGGTAACAACAGATGATTTAAGTCGGTACTACCATTATGACCCAGCAGCTCACTTGATAATGGGTGAGCGTATTGGTTTGGCGTTAGATGCACTGCTGCCGTAGAAAATAGCACGGTAAAAGCCTGATAGAGGTCTAAACGAAGGCCTTTACCGTGATGAGGAGTGCTATGTGAAAACATTATCAACGAAGATATCTTGATATTTTAATAGATGACGTCATAATCTACTGTATATATTAACAGTGTCACGGGTAGTGGATGATTAGGCAAGTTCTCCATGTTGATTGCGACTGCTTTTTTGCGGCGGTTGAAATGCGTGACCAACCTCATTTACGCCATGTACCACTTGCCATCGGCGGTGCCAGTGATCGTCGTGGCGTCATCTCTACTTGCAACTACATTGCACGCAAATACGGTGTGCGTTCAGCCATGGCCAGTGCGCAGGCAAAAAAACTCTGCCCCGACTTGGTCTTAGTGCCGGGTAATATGCAAAAGTATCGTGATGTCTCACGCCAAGTGATGGAAATTCTTCAGCCTTATGCTTTGCAATTTGAAGTTGTATCGGTTGATGAAGCGTACTTAGAGCTCGCCCCAACCAGTAACGGTCAACTAGTGGCCGAGCAGATTCGCCAACAAATTGAGAGTGAGCTTGGTATTACGGTTTCGGTGGGCATTGCACCGAATAAGTTTTTAGCTAAGGTCGCCAGTGACTGGCGTAAGCCCAATGGCCAGTTTACGGTTTTACCCAGTGAAGTCGATGCGTTTGTCAGTCGCCTAGAAGTGAAAAAAATTCCAGGGGTTGGGCCAAAAAGCACCGCTAAATTACATGAAATGGGTATTTATAATTGTGGCCATGTAAGGGAAGTGGCCGATGATGTGTTATTAAAGCGCTTTGGTCGTTTTGGGCAATTACTCATTGAGCGTGCAAAGGGCCATGATAATCGCGGTTTGAGTTTAGGGCGTGAAAGAAAGTCGATCAGTATTGAGCGAACCTTTGCCGAAGACTTGCGTCTTGAGTCCCATATTATTGAGGCTTTAACTGATATGTGGCCCAAGTTTTTAGAGCGAGTCGAAGGGGCTGGCTTAAAACTTGAGCAGCTAGCGCCTTTTGTAAAAGTAAAATTTGCTGACTTTCATGTGACGACATTAGCTAAGCAAAGCTCACAAGCGAGCTTTGATGAATATTTGACGTTAATATTGCAAGCCAGTCAGCGTGACGAACAGTCGATTCGGTTATTAGGCTTAGGCGCTAAATTGTTACAACCCAGTGCCCAGTTGTCGTTGTTTTAATGGCAGGTGCTAAGCCACTTGGTTGTTCATTAGGTCATTAATCGCATCATCTTTTAATTCAATGTATTCGGCGTGATCAATATGCAGATATTCAAGCGCACTCTCGACACATTGAGTATTGAATTGATTGTCTTCGAGTTTCCAATAATGCTGGTATTCACTGCTGATATCTTTTGCCAATGTTAGTACTGCGAGCAGTTGGCAAATATCGGCTGGTAATTCTTTCGAACCGCTTAATACACTCTGCGCAATAGGCTGATAGCGTACCGTCAGTGAAATATTATTCCCCATGTACCAAGCTTTTGCTAAGAGCGCACCTTGCAAATAGTGGTCAGTATTAAAGCGTTGACGCTCATAAACACATAATTCGTTGGCGGGTTTACGCCGATGGGTATTGATGAAATCTTGATAGTCGTCAAAGTTTGTTAGCATAACCGGTACACCCGCGTTGTGCAGCATGCCTATACTGTATGCATCATCGGGTTTTGCGTTGGTGTATTTTGTCGCGAGCATTTGGCAGATGCCGGCCACTTCCGATGCTGTATCCCAAAAACTATTTAATAAAGGAGCACCTTTAAAGCAAGAGCGTATGATGACGGCTTGTAATAAACTTAATACACGCTCAAGGCCCATGAGGGAAATAGCGGTTTCAACGGATTTCACCTCTTGGCGTAAACCTAACCATGGGCTGTTAACGCTGGATAATAAAACCGCATAAAGGGCAACATCTTGTTTGATCAATTGCGTTATTTTGATCAAATCAACCTCTTGCTGCTGCATTAACGCTTGTATCTCAAGTAAGATGCCGGGCTTGGGCGGAATAATCAGTTGATTGAGTTTCATGTTTTCACCGTTCGTTTTCTGTTGCGCACTATACGGTTTTTAAAATGAGACATAAGTCTCATTTTGTTGGGTGTTTGTTACGATTGGTAAAGATCAATTGCGCAATGTGTTTGTAAGGCTCGATGATTTATTGAGCAACTTTGATTGGATGTAAGGAATTATCATGCGCGGAATGGGCTCAGATTTTGACCCGGATCAAAAAATAGATTGGTCTATTGTTAAGCAAATTGTGCCGTACCTAATTGAATACAAGCGCCGTGTTTTTTTAGCGGTTATGTGTTTGGTGTTGGCGAAAGTGGCCAGTGTGGGCATGCCATTTATACTCAAAAAAGTAGTCGATGATTTAGACGCGCAAATGAACGGCGCATCGGCGCTTATCATTGCACCAATTGCGTTGATTTTAGCCTACGGGCTCATTCGCTTAAGTAATGTACTGCTTGGCGAAATACGTGACACGTTGTTTGGTCGAGTGACTGAGCGCGCCATGCGCCGTGTAGGTTTGGCGGTTTTTCAGCATATTCATGCATTGGATTTATCCTTTCATTTGTCACGTCAAACGGGCGGCTTGTCTCGTGATATAGAGCGCGGCGTTAGTGGTATTAGCTTTTTGATGCGCTTTTTGGTGTTTAATATTGTGCCCACGTTTTTAGAGTTATTTTTAGTCATGGGGATTTTATGGCAGCAATACCGGTTTGAATTCGCGCTGATTGTATTTCTATCTGTGGTGTCTTATGTGTGGTTCTCTAAAAAAACCACAGACTGGCGCACCCAGTTTATCCGTGAGGCCAATAATGCCGATAGTCGCTCTAGCTCAAGAGCCGTAGACAGCCTATTAAATTTTGAAACGGTAAAATACTTCACTAACGAGAAATACGAGTCAGGCTTATACGATGAAGAATTAGCTTACTGGGAAAAAGCCAAAGCGTAAAAATCGCTTAACCTTGTTTTTATTGAACGGTGGCCAAGCGTTGATTATTTCGGCGTCCATGACGGCGATGTTGCTGCTGGCAGCCAGTGAAGTAAGCAAGGGCCGCATGACCATTGGTGATTTTGTTTTGGTGAACGCCTTTATGATGCAAATTTTCATGCCGCTGAATTTTTTAGGGTTTGTATACCGTGAAATTAAAAGTTCTATGACCAATATCGAAAAAATGTTTTCGCTATTAAGGGTCAAACCAAAAGTGGCAGATAAAGAAAATGCGACATGTTTAAATGTTGATAAGGGTTTAATTGAATTCAAGCATGTGAGTTTTTCCTATGGAGAGCGCAACATCATTAACGATGTAAGCTTTACGATTTTACCGGGTGAAAAAGTCGCATTAGTGGGCAGCAGTGGTGCGGGTAAGTCAACGTTAGGTAAGTTGTTGTTCCGGTTTTATGATGTCAGTGGTGGTGAAATTTTAATTGATGGGCAAAATGTTCAAGAGGTCAGTCAATATAGCTTGCGCAAAGCCATTGGTGTGGTGCCACAAGATACCGTACTGTTTAATTCTACGCTGCTTGAAAATGTCCGCTATGGCCGCCCAGACGCCACGGATGACGATGTGAAGCATGCGATTAAATTAGCCCACCTTGAAGCATTTGTGCAGCGACTTCCCAATGGTTATGACACAGAAGTAGGTGAGCGTGGGCTGAAACTATCTGGCGGCGAAAAACAGCGGGTGGCCATTGCCCGTACAATTTTAAAGCAGCCGCGTATTTTATTATTTGATGAGGCCACCAGTTCGTTAGACAGCGCCTCTGAAAAAGCGGTATTAGATGCCATTGACGAAGTATCACAAGGCAAGAGCAGTTTGGTGGTGGCTCATAGGTTGTCAACCATTGTGAATGCGGATCGCATTTTGGTGCTCGATAATGGCAAAATTGTTGAGCAGGGTGATCATAACGTGCTCATGGCACAAAACGGCCGATATGCGGCTTTATGGCAAATGCAGCAACACAAGGGCGACGCATGAACTTATTGCTGATTGACGCAATGAACCTTATTCGCCGAATTTATGCGGCTCAGTCTTATGGTGGCTCAGAAGCCATTGAGCAAACATTGTTATTAAGCCAAAACGCGATATTAAAAGACGTCGAAAAAGTAGGGGCGACCCATGTTGCGTGCGTATTTGATGGCAAAGGCCCCACTTGGCGGCATGAACTATTCCCAGCATACAAAGCGGATCGCAAACCCATGCCTGAAGAGCTAGCCGCAGCGCTTGAGTCTTATATGGCACGTTTTCGTAAGTTAAGTATTGCCAGCATGGTGTTTGATGAGCTCGAGGCGGATGATGTTATTGCCACTTTGGCGGTTAAAACCAGTTTAAAAGGCGGGCAAGTGACCATTGTCTCTACCGATAAAGGTTTTATGCAAATTGCCAATGAACACATTCGTTTGTACCACCACTTTGATAAACGTTTTTTAAATCCTGATGACGTGCGTCAGCAGCTAGGGCTTGAGCCTCATCAGCTGGTGGATTTTTTGAGTTTAGTAGGCGATACCACCAATCATGTGCCGGGCGTGTCCGGTATTGGGCCTAAAACGGCAGGCCAGTTATTAGACGAATACGGCGATCTTGATTCCGTATTGATCAATAGCGAGCACGTAAAAGGCAAAGTTGGGCTGACACTGCAATCCGATTATCGCGTCGCGCTATTGGCCAGAAAGTTAGTGCGTTTGAAGACCGATTGTCAGTTAGAGCTAAACTTAAAAGACTTCAGGTACCGTAAGCCTGCATAGGGTCATTGCAACCCAATCAGGCAACAGCGATAATCACCCCATCACTGATCTAGGATTTTTACCATGGCTTGGTTTAGAGCGTTTATTAGTTTCGCATTTGCACTGATTATAATTGGATGTGGCATTGTTTTAACGTTGCGCAATGGGCAGTTGGTAGAACTTGACCTGATCTTTTGGCAAAGCCCGCCATTATCACTGGGCATCGTACTGGTGGTTGGTCTTTTGATTGGCAGTATTTTAGGTATGCTAATTAATAGTTTATGGCTATTGCGTGTGACGCGTAAAAGCCAGAAACTACAAAAACAGCTTGATCAATCTATTAAGCGCCTTGAGCAAATACAGTAGCCATTATGGATTTACAACTACTTCTTGTATTGGTGTTGGCAGTGGCCCTTGGCTGGCTGCTTGGGCGCAATGAAGGGCGCAAAAAATACAAACAAACACCTTTTCCAAGTTTAGATATGCTGGCTGGTGATCGTCAGTCAGAAACCATGCAAGTTATTTTAAACATGGCCGAGCGTGAAGAAGCCCTCGATTTACAGCTAAACCTGGGTACGTTCTATCGTCGCCGTGGCGAAATTGATAAAGCCATATCCATTCACCAAAGCTTATTTGCTCGCCCCGATTTAGATAAAAAATTATCAGCCGATATTCAGTTGGCTTTGGCATCCGATTATTTAAATGCAGGTTGGCTTGATCGCGCTGAGCGTTTATTACTTGAACTGTTAAAAGGGAATAATCACCTTAAGCCCAAGGTACTGTCTAAGCTTGTGACCCTTTATGAAGAAGAGCAAGATTGGCAAAGTATTTTATCGCTGGCCAGTGAAGCCAAATACTTAAAAAACAACAAAGCCATCGCCTATGCCTGTTGTGAATTAGCCGATACAGCAATTAAACAAAAAAACTGGCGTGATGCTCAGCGCCATATTCAGCAAGCATTAAAGTTAAATAGCCATTGCGTACGTGCTTTATTGTTAGCCGCCGACATGGCGGAGGTAGAAGGTTTTCCTAATAAAATGCTGGCTAGCATTAAAGAAGCCTTAAGCTATGATCCCAGTATTTTGTATGTGGTGTTACCTAAACTACAGGCATTGTTTGAGTCGCGTCACCGCCCAGACGAATTAGAGCGACTGCTCGAGCAACTATGGCAAGACCACCCAATGCCATTGACTCTGCACAGTTATGCCGAGCACATCGCACAACACCAAGATTTAGACACCTCAATTGAAAAGCTAACGCATTTTATTGCTCAGGTGCCAACCTATGAAGGGTTTAGCCTGTTGCTGGACCACTTAATTGAAAAGGGTGACGCATTATCGCTCGATTATATGCGAAGCCTAAGACACATCATGCTGCAATTGCAGAAAACATCTGATGAGTTTGCTTGCCGCCAGTGTGGCTTTGAAGCCGATAAACACCATTGGCGTTGCCCAAGCTGTAAGGAATGGGAAACCTTTGTTCCTAAATTAGCATACACCCAGCGCAGCAAAGCAAACTCACAATCAAAAGTAAGGATTCCTCATGCCAAATAAACCGATTGTTGTCGCGCTTGATTTTGATAATCGCACGCAAACCCTCGAACTAGTCGAGCGTCTTGACCCAGCTCGTTGCCGCTTAAAAATTGGTAAGGAGTTATTTACAAGTGAAGGTCCGCAGCTTGTTGAGGCTGTACAGAATAAAGGCTTTGACGTTTTTTTAGATTTAAAATTTCACGATATTCCAAATACCTGCGCGAAAGCGGTGGCCGCAGCCGCCAATCTGGGTGTTTGGATGGTTAACGTACACGCAAGTGGTGGCGAGCGCATGATGGTTGCTGCCCGTGAAGCATTAGATAAATTTCAGCAAAAGCCGCTTTTAATTGGCGTAACGGTTTTAACCAGCATGGAGCAGTCAGACCTAGCCGGTATTGGTTTAGACATTGAGCCGCAAGAACAGGTAAAACGATTGGCTCAGCTTACAAAAGCGAGCGGTTTAGACGGTGTAGTCTGCTCGGCCCAAGAAGCGGTCATATTAAAAGCATTATGCGGCCAAGACTTTAAGTTGGTGACGCCAGGTATTCGCCCAAGTTTCGCCGCGCAAGGCGATCAGCGTCGCGTAATGACACCCAGTGAGGCCATGAGCGCCGGTGTTGATTACATGGTGATAGGGCGCCCTATCACGCAGGCACAAGACCCAATTGAAGCGCTAACCTTAATTGAGCAAGAATTGTCGGCTTAATCATGCTTATGGCGTAATCGATTGTTGGCTGGGCAAAATACTTACGATGATGTGAGATAAATCTTACGACGCCTTTGTTTGCTCCTTGTTAGGGTTTGATTCCCCAAAAGGAGAAAGCCATGAAATCCATTCAAACGATTAAATGTTTTTTAGTGAGTGTTATTGCCGCCGCTCTGTTTTCTTTGCCTGCTCTGGCGGAGTCAAAACAAAGCACGGAGTATGAAGGGCAGGGTATACAAGCGGTTGCCGCTCAAATCGATATAAACAGTGCCAGTGAAGAAGAGTTGTCTCAGTTAACACAAGTAGGGCCTAAAAAGGCTCAAGAAATCATTCGGCACCGCGAGGCCAATGGCCCATTTAAGACAGTAGATGATCTTGCCCAAGTAAAAGGCATAGGGATCAAAACGGTTGAAAAGAACCGTTCTCGGTTGCTAGCGGGCCAATAATAGAATGTTTCCCTTTAGTATTTTGTTTTAGCCAAATAAACCCAGCCTTTGCTGGGTTTATTTTTGTCTGCAAGTTACATAGAGCCCTAAGGCTTTAAACAGCATTAAAATAGAAAGGGTCGTAACTGTCTGAAAACTACACAGAAGTCGCTAAGTACTTGCAAAATATGAAAAAAATAACCAAAAGGTGATTGACACATGGGCAAATTTATATAAAATGCGCTCCACGCTTTCGGGGTGATTAGCTCAGCTGGGAGAGCACCTCCCTTACAAGGAGGGGGTCGGCAGTTCGATCCTGTCATCACCCACCAAATTCTCTTTGAGAAAATGGTTGAAGCGTAAATAGTTAATATCTTCGGATGTTAATACTGGACTGGTAGTTCAGTTGGTTAGAATACCGGCCTGTCACGCCGGGGGTCGCGAGTTCGAGTCTCGTCCAGTCCGCCAACTTTAGCTTGAGTCAAAGCTCATCCACTCGGGATGTTAACTTGAGAGTGTTATCTGTTTTGGGTGATTAGCTCAGCTGGGAGAGCACCTCCCTTACAAGGAGGGGGTCGGCGGTTCGATCCCGTCATCACCCACCAATCTTCCCAAAGATTGGCGATGTCTGTTTGACATCAATTTTAAAGTGGACTGGTAGTTCAGTTGGTTAGAATACCGGCCTGTCACGCCGGGGGTCGCGAGTTCGAGTCTCGTCCAGTCCGCCACTTTATACAGATAAGTTAAAAGCACTTAGGTGTTATTTGGGTGATTAGCTCAGCTGGGAGAGCACCTCCCTTACAAGGAGGGGGTCGGCAGTTCGATCCTGTCATCACCCACCAATTTTACTTGTTAAAAGTAATTCTAATGCGGACTGGTAGTTCAGTTGGTTAGAATACCGGCCTGTCACGCCGGGGGTCGCGAGTTCGAGTCTCGTCCAGTCCGCCATTTTTTATCTTGCTTATATCTATCGTCGCATCTCGGCGAATTTCCCGTTTTACATCCCCAAAATCTTGTTTTACAAAATCATTTTAAATGTATGTTCTCTAATTGGCTTTGCGTACCTGCAGAATGTTGCCCGATGATATTTGTGTCTATTCGGATAGTAAAAGTATCTCTTAAATATCCATGGGGCTTATGATTCCTCGTTCATTAATTCCAATAACGTGAGTATAAATTTGTGTGGTTTCAATGGATGAATGCCCCAGTAGTTCTTGAATGGTCCTTAAATCCGTCCCTTGTCGCAGTAATTCAGTCGCGAATGAATGGCGGAACGTATGGCAAGTGACGCGTTTGTTTATACATGCTTTTGATGTGGCAAATTTAATTGCCCTTTGAACTTGTTGTTGCCCAAAGTGATGGCGTCTCTCAACGCCGCTCCTTGGGTCAACAGAGTAATGATCGGCAGGAAGCAAGAACTGCCATGCTAATTCATACTGGGCCTTTGGCATTTTCTTAGATAAGGCATCAGGCATAAAAACACCAGCCATACCCATGATTTTATCCGCATCAAATTGGTTCTTAACAAATTTTATTTGTTGTTTTAACGGTTCAATCAAACTATTTGGAAGCAAGGTGCGGCGGCTTTTGTAGCCTTTCCCCTCCATTACAAATAAACCACCGTTGGCTAAATCAATATCTTTAACTCTTAAATTAACTGCTTCAGATATGCGTAAGCCAGAACCGTATAGCACCTTTACAATGAGTTGTTTTCGACCCGATAGATTTTTAATGATGCTTATGGCTTCATTGCTAGAAAGTACAATTGGGGTTTTTCTAGGTTTATTCGCATCCTGAAAATCTAACTGACCAATATCTTGTTTTAAAAATTCTCTAAATAAAAATACCAGCGCATTAAGGGCTGTTCTTTGAGTGTTGGTTGAGCATTGATTTTGGTTGCTTAATTGAGATAAGAAAAAATTAATATCTTGAACATTAAAATCATTTGCAGAGCGATAGTTCATAAGCCTTGTGAATCGAGAAGCCCATTGCATGTAGGTTTTTTCAGTTGTATATGCAAGCCCCTTTGCTCGAATGAATAATCGATATTGATCTGAAAAACGAGATGTAGAGGGCGGTATGTATTTTCGAGTATCAATTCTCGGTCGAGAGTCATTCATGATGCTTTCACCTGTACTGTTTTTATATACAGTGTAAATGGAAGGCTGAATTTTTGAAGTTAAATAAAACAAAATCATACTTTTGTACTGGGTATTGGCCACAAAAAGCGTCACGTGATCGCATATTATATTATGCGGTCACGTGACGCTTTTTGTGGAAATGGGACCTTTGTCTTGGTAAAACGACGAAACGCGTCGAAAAAGAAACCTGAAGAAAAAGAAGGGCTTACATAGGCACAAATGTTTCGTGAAGACGTAAAAAAAGGGAAGGCATATTTGCCAAAACAGGCTGCATGCCCCATGATGACTCGGCTTTATTGAAATGAAGGGCGAAGGTGCCCCATAAAACACGTCACGTGACGGCATATTATATTATTTGATCACGTGCCATAGAATAAACTGTTAAACAAGTTTTGGATTTATAAAACTGTAAATTTCGTATAGTACTACTGTATGAAAATACAGTAAAAAGATAGCCAAATTTGAATTATTAGTTTACGCTTCTAGCGCTCGTCGCTGCAGTAAAACGAGTTTTGCGTGACAGCAAAGAGCGCTAGAAGAGAAGAATCAAAAACGGCTTCGATCAATTACAGTAATCAACAGATTTGGAAGTCGACCTAATAGATTTCTACTCAAAACTTTTTTTAACAAGTCGATAATAAGGACTTGAATTAAATGTTGTCACTTAATTTGCTACGCAAATGCATGCCAAATTCACTTCAATCCTTATATCTAATTCGTTAAACAAGTTTTGGATTTATAAAACTGTAAATTTCGTATAGTACTACTGTATGAAAATGGCTCTTCCCCTGATCTGGTGGAAATTTAGCAAAATACCATTTTAATCTGATAAATTAGGCCTCTAGATTTTGGAGGTCAGCATGGATCAGCGCACCTTATAGAATAAAATTCTGCAGCTTAAGGCACCATGGGAAGTATCCGGTGTTCGTCTTGAGGAAAGCTCAGGTCAAATAACGGTTGTGGTGAGTTGTAATGCGTCTTCAATGTCATGCCCTAATGCGATATTGATTCAAAGCGATACGACTCTAAAATAAGGTAATGGCGTCACCTTGATACCTGTCAGTTTCAAACAATAATTGAGGCTGATGTCCCTAGGGTAAACTGTAAAGAACATGGCTGCTTGACGATTTCTGTACCATGGGCAGAAGATAGCGCCCGCTATACACTGATGTTCGAAAATCAAGTTCTGAAGTGGGCAGCCGAAACGTCTATTCTTGCGCTAACACGCCAACTTAAACTCAGTTGGAATGCAATTGACGGGATTATTAAGCGAGGTGTTAATCGAGGCCTGAAAAGGCGAAGGAAGTTCTCATGTAAACATCTATTTGTAGATGAGACATGTGTAGGAAAGCCTAGAGTTTTCATTACAGTACTTTCAAACCAGCTAGGCCAGGTACTTACCATCAAGGACGGCCGATCTAGCGAGAGCCTATTGCAGTGCTTTGCCAGCATACCGGTGCACGACATTAATAAAATGAAATCCATATCAATGGATTTAAGTGCGGCCTATAAAAAAGCTGTTTTTACTCGCTTTGGACGCAGAGCTAAAAAACTAATTGCTTATGATCACTTTCATATTGCCAAAATGCTGAATGAGGCATTACTTCATGTGCAAAGATCAGAAGTAAGATCTATGCCTAATCTAAATAAACTTAAGCACCATAAGTCACGGTTTTTATGGTTTAAAAACGAAAAAAATAGAACCGAAGAAATTGAAGATATCCTTGACGGACAAAAACAATATTTAATAAAAACAGCCGTAGCCTGGTACTTCAAAGAGCAATTTAGAATCATCTGGGAAACGGTGAGCTACATCCAAGCTAAATCAGCGTGGAAAACATGGATTAAGCTAGCGAAAGAAGCAGGGATTAAAGCTTTAACATCTGTTGTAGGAACGATAGAAAATTATCTGGAGGGTATTATCAATGCAATGCATTACGGTGTTTCAAATGGTCGAGCTGAAGCACTAAACAACAACATTAAGGCACTAGGCAGACAATCGAGGGGCTATAGAAATATTGAGCGATATAAGTCTTCTATCTTTTTTCATTTTGGAGGGCTGGATATGGTGTTCCACTGAATAAGGGGAAGAGCCATGAAAATACAGTAAAAAGATAGCCAAATTTGAATTATTAGTTTACGCTTCTAGCGCTCGTCGCTGCAGTAAAACGAGTTTTGCGTGACAGCAAAGAGCGCTAGAAGAGACGAATCAAAAACGGCTTCGATCAATTACAGTAATCAACAGATTTGGAAGTCGACCTAATAGATTTCTACTCAAAACTTTTTTTAACAAGTCGATAATAAGGACTTGAATTAAATGTTGTCACTTAATTTGCTACGCAAATGCATGCCAAATTCACTTCAATCCTTATATCTAATTCGTTCAGGCTGTAGAAAAATAGAAAACAGCCTGAACGTATCAGTATAAATCAGTTAAAATACTACTTTCCCGTTTATCTGACCTTTCCATGTCCAATTTCCTTGATGACAACCTCAATCAAAGTGTTTTCTTTGACCTTAATTACCTAGAAGTTCTAGGGAATAATACATTCGAATACTGCCTTTATCATCTACTTGAAAGCGATGACTGTAGTGGTCAAGTAAATCTGGCCACAGTTTAAGAGGCTTGAAAGAATAATCCTTCTGCCTCATTTGGAGTCTTCCCATTATTATGCTGGTGTGGTCTCAACTGAGAATAATAACCTGCGATATAATTTGTTATCGAATATTCAGCCTCAGCAAAATTGCTATACCCATATTTCGGCATCCATTCTGTTTTTAAGCTTCTAAAAAATCGCTCCATTGGTGCATTATCCCAGCAATTACCTCGACGACTCATGCTTTGTTTTATCTGGCAGCGCCATAGTGTTTGCCTAAACTTTCTACTGGTGTAATGCATACCTTGATCGGAATGGAACATCACTCCTTTAGGTTGCCCTCGGCTTTCATAGGCATGTTGTAAAGCTTTACTGGTTAACTGACTATCTGGCGATAATGAGAGCGCCCAGCCAATTAGCTTGCGGGCGTATAAATCCATTACCACAGCTAAATAAGCCCATCTTTTCCCGATCCAAACATAAGTGACATCACCACACCAAACTTGATTAGGTGCGGCCACATTAAACTGGCGATTAAGTAAATTGGGCACTGCAAGGTGCTCGTTATTTGCTTTCTTGTACTTCGGCGCAAAAGGTTGTTTGCTAATTAAATCCAAGTACTGCATGGCTTTTCTTGCCCTGTAGCGGCTTAATTTAATACCTGATTGAGTCACCATCGTACTGATTGTTCTAGCGCCCGCAGAGCCGTTACTTAGCCTGAACATTTCCCGAATTCTACTATGCAACTCAATCGTTTTAGAGGTAAGTTTTTCTGGGTGACTTAACCAATATTTAAAACTACTGCGATACACTTCAAATACATTGCATAGCTTCGTAACGGCGTAGCTCTCTTTCAGCTTCTGGACTAACGAGAACCTCTCATCGAGTCCGACATCAAGAGAGCGGTAGCCTTTTTTAGGATTTCTTTCTCTTCTTCAATGTCTTTAATTCTCTTTTCCAGCTCACGAATTTTGATTTGATCAGGGGTCATTGGGGATGCTGCTGGTATTCCACCATCACGTTCAAGTTTGAGCTGTCTTGCCCACTTATCGACGGTGGATTTACCGACATTCATTAACTCAGCAGCTTCGCGTACAGAATAATTTTTATCAACGATTAGTTGTGCAACTTCTAAACGAAATTCGGGTGTAAAATGCTTTCTACCTTGCTTACTCATATGTCACCTAAGATACTTATGAGGTGATGATATCACCTCTATTTAGGTGGCCAAAATCACTGTACCACTACAGAAATTAAACGAAAATTTTTAGGGGTAGAGAAACATGTCTGAATATTGTATTTTTCTACACCCTCGTTATAAGGCAAAGGAATTGTATATTTGGCAAACTTCACCGATTTTGTAGAGCTAATTGATAAACACTGTGAAGAGATCGCTAATTCTAATTGTGCGAAAGGTTCTATTGAAGATTATTGTCTAAACCATCTTCGTAAGCTTTCGGCTAATGCGCACTCGTCTGAGCATGCATCTGATGTTAGCAATAGCGTAAAGTCCATCACAAGGTTTACTTCTGATAGCGTAGAGTGGAACTCTGATCTAATGATTAGAATCACAGAAATAGTTGAATACCATTCTGCATTACTTAAGAGCGATACAAAGTAAATGCCTTATAACAATGCGCTGAAATGCGTTACGGCCAAAAAGACGGCCTTCACTGGACGTGCTAGACGCACGCCCTTTAGCTAAGCGTTGAGGCTGTAGAAAAACCTTAATATGAAAAATAAACGCGATCTACGTTAAATTTATAGAAGGTTTAGTGGCGAAATCTATACAGGTTTTAAACTGAGACTCATGTTTAGGGTGATTTTCACCTTATTCTTATTAGTACATTTAGGCTGTGGGTTTTTCTACAGCCTCATTATGCGTTTAATATAAAAGGTAAATATTTTTGAAGAAAATATCATATTCAATTATTTGTTTATATTTTTTTACCATTTCAGCGTTTGCTGAGAGTGAGGTTCGCATTGTATATGAGAAGCCTTTTAATAAATATGAGGTCATTATAGAAAAAGAAATTAGGGTATCAAATGTGGTAGAAAATGTAGCTGTATTTATAAACGAGAAAATTTTATTGTCAAAAACGCTATACTTTAAGATTGGCGGGGAAGATGGCCCTTTATATGACCCAACCTCAAATGAAGTTATTATTCCCTACACGTTTATACAAGAAGTAAAAGATCGCTTCAAGGATGCAAAATATTCTGAAACGGGAGTGAGTATAGCTGATGCAACTATGGATGCAGTTATGCATACATTATTTCATGAACTTGCTCATGCTCTTATATTTACATATAAGCTTCCAGTACTCGGAAAAGAAGAGGACGCAGCAGATAGTCTAGCAAATGTGTTACTGATCGAATATTTTGAAAGTGGCGCTGAAATAGCGATCAGTGCAGCCGATTTGTTTGACCTTGAGAGTGAAGATGTAGAAGAGTTTGAAGAGGAGGACTTCTGGGGTGAACATAGTCTCGATGCCCAGCGGTTCTACAGCACGCTGTGCCATGTGTATGGAAGCGAACCCAAAGAATATAGGGATCTGAAAAAAGAGCTGGGTTTTTCGGATGAAAGAGCGGAAATATGTATTGATGAGTATGACAATATATTAAGAAGTTGGTTGAGCTTACTGGAGCCGTATTTCAAGCATAATAAGTAGTTACACAAAAAATACCCCCTCCTAGTAATATTGGCATCTTTAAATAACTTAGATTAGTAAGCCACTATACTCACATTTGGCAATGTGAGTGATTTACTTAAATATCACTGCCAATATTGCAAGGCTCTATAAAATAGAGCGAAATTAAATGGAAATTTTGCAGAGTGGGAGATATGTCTGATTATCGTATTTTTCTACACATTCGTTAAAAGTCATGAATAGAACTCACGTATATATAATCCCTGAAGAAGAAATCATCACTAAGCCAAGTATTTATTCTGGTCATATTAGCAAATATGGGAAAGTGATATTCGTCGTGGAGGTAGAGACATTCAATAGGGTTAACTGTACCACTACAATCAAGGGTCTGGCTGTGTGTTAGAGAGCTTAGATATCGTCTTAAAATGTATTTTATCGCTAGCGATTTAAAATAATTGTTTCTAGTTTAAATTACTTTTATTTTGTATGCAGTTCAGCCAAATTTCTGGGTTTTTTTTCCTGAGTTTTATGTTTTATGTTTTATTTTTTGCAACGAAATCACCGTTTTGGTTACTTAATTAGAACCTAGTGATAGGCGATTATGAAGCTGTGGCTTTATTTGTCTGTTTTTCTAAATTCAGTACTTATTAAATACGGTAAATTCTCATGATTGTTGCAAGTGATCAAGTAAACCAATGGCTCAAAGAAGTTGACCCAAGTTTAACGTTAAATGAAACGGGTAAGTTGTTTCTAACCAGTGAAAGTGGTGTAGAGATTGTCGTTGCAGCGGTAGATGCTAGTGGCCATATCATTATTAATAGCGATATTTTTAAAATACCGGCTGAAAATAAAGAGGCCCTATTTGAAAAGGCATTAGCGTTTAACTTGTATCAAGATAAAACCATGGGGGGATCTATATCCATTGATCCAATTAGCAATGCTCTATGTTTAAGTTTGTCTTTACACGTTGAGCAACTAGACAGTGTGCTGTTTCAAAATAGTCTCCAAAACGTCATATCTGTCACAAATAAGTTGAAAGAGTCGCTAGAAAATTTAGGTGGGGCAGTTGAATACGTTTCTGAACCTCACTCTTCGTCTAATGCTGTAAATGCAATGTTTGTGTAATTAAAAAGAAACAAGAGTGAGGAGAAACTTATGATTGCACAAGCTTATGTAAAGCCTACAACGACAGATGCTGCCGGCACTCTTTTAGGGGCAAACCTTGCAGATGTTAGGGGGAAAGTATTACACCATTTAGAAGATATTTCAAAGGCCCCTGAGCGTCGTTTGACAGCCGTACCTGGTGCATTGCAAGCAGTGACACAAGCGACAAGCGGGTATGAAGAGCTGCATGAACAAACGGGTAAAGGTATATCACAATCAGTGGATGAAGTGTTGGCGTTTTTACGAGGTAGAGTTGATGAAAAATACGGTCTTGAATCATTTAATAAAATAGATAATGGCATGACGGAAGGTGAGAAACTGAAATTCGATGCTACTGTAGACCAAATAGTTACTGATCCCAAAAACGATGTAAAAACGAAAGATCAAGCCATAGCACTTCTGCTTTCAAAAGTTGTTAACGCAAGTTTAGAGTCTAGGTCATTTCAATACTATCAATTAGCGACGTTTACACGGTTGTTGGATTTCGTACAGCAACAAATAGGTGGTGAAAATGGCGAGTCTGTATTAAATACACTCATGACTTGGGCCGATAACGGTAAGTACTCGCACTATGTTTCGGCTTCACCGGAAGGACAAAAGCGAGCCGCTACCGATAGTCCGCTACATGCGATTCAACTTGTTATGGAGCGAGTAGAGGCTGATCTACAAAGGGGTGATCAAATTTCTCCTGCAACTGCTAGAGATATGGCAGGGCTAACCACTATTATTGCATCCATATTTAGCTCAGACATGAAGGCCAATGCAACAGAAAGGGGGTTGAATGCAAAAGCCCCCGCTGAATTGGCTGAAGGCCGACCGGGGCTGAACCTAAAAACCGCGATGAGCTTTATGACGGGTACAAATTACGGTAGCACTTACTCCGAAGTGGCTGGGGGAGAAGATCATGGTGCCTATCCTTCTTCACCATTTGGCCCATCTATGACGGCGTTTAGGGCGGTTCGCTTTATTGAAGTGGTATTAGGTGGTAGTCGACAGGAGCAGGCGGTTTATGCTGCGACGCAAGGGAACGATTGGGATGTCAATTCTCAAAGTGGTGGCAAATATGCCACAGATTTATTTAGTGCTCACATGGGTGGCGCGCATTCCGTGTTTGAAGCATTAATGACAAAAGAAAACGCAGTGGGTTTTGAAGTTAACTTAGATACAACAAGGCAAACCTTAATGCGTTTATTTAGTGATGTAAATGTTGATGTCGTCAATGGCGAGGTTAATGTAGATCGTAACAATAAAGCTGGAATTGATATTGAATCAACCACTCAAGAAGGCGGTGTTTTGGAAGAAGATATTCAAACCGAAGCGCTTCAGGAAGACGCCACAGTCGACGCCAATAATGACGTCACGACAGAGCGTCAGGGAGTGGTTGCTGAGGAAGGTACAACAGTTTAGTCAATTTTTCATTGCATTAAATTATCACCTGGCCAAAGGGCAAGGTGATAATTTAATTGATTCGTTACCGATCATCTTAGTGGTAACTTTTTAAACGTGTAATTGACGTTTAATATAGATCCATCGTATTAACACCTCTTACAACCGTTGCAATGTCATGACGTCGTTTAATATTTAAATCAGTATTTAAAGTAATATATCCAGAGTTAAGCCCTTGGGTCATTTTTCAATGCTGTTTATTGACCTTAATCACTAGAAAAAGGCATAGGTATGAGGCTCATGTTTTTGACTTTAACTTACGCTAGAGTTGATGCGGTAACAGTAAATGCTGTTTTGACCTCTGTTTCTGCCTATGAAAAATATGGTTTTGAGTGCAGCGGTGATGCAGGAGAGTCGTCAGGCTTGACCTATCAGCCGATGAAAGTTGGACTTGGTAAGTTAATGCAGCCAGCAGAGGTTGATGAATGTGTTTGTTTTGTTGTGGGAAAAAGTGTGAAAGATTAATACAGCGCTCGCATGTTTAATAAATACAAGGTAAGTGCACTTGCTCATTACGGTTATTAAGCAGGCCTATTCTTTGTAATAAATCTGTCATGTTATTGTTATATTGTTTATCGCGAACACAACAGATGCATATTGCATTGGGTAATAGCCTGTCAGTGTTGGTGAATAAATATGAGTGATTATGAAGAAGAACTTTTATTAGATGTGATGGACTTTGAAGATGATGATTTCATTGACGATGGCTTTGAACTTTAATTTAGCATTTTTGATTTAATAACTGATTCAATAACAAAGCAAACAGTGTTACTTTTCTAAAACGGCGTTCGCCGTGTGCTGGCCACTTTTTATGTCTTGGCCAGATTAACCCCCAAAAAACTCGTTTATCTAAACAATACTTTCTCTATGGTTTCTTCTATACGCCCCTGGTGATTCCTCTGTCCAGCGTTTGAATGCACGCTGAAATGCAGTCGGTGAACTAAATCCCAGTAAATAGGCAATTTCACCAATGGCAAGGTCAGTGTCTTTCATATAGCTTTCCGCTAGGCTTTTACGTGTGTCATTGAGCAGATTTTGAAAAGATGTATTGTGGTCTTGCAGTTTGCGCCTAAGTGTCCACGGTGGCATACCAAGGCTGTCGGCCACTTGTTCAATACTTGGCGTTTGGCCTTCAAGCAAAGGGCTTATTTCATCCATGACCTTTTCGCTTAATGAGCGGTCTTTGGTGGCTTTAGCTAGGCGCTCTTCACATATCCCTTGTAGATTTAAAAACGCATTTTTATCGTGTTGCAGTAGCGGCCAACTTAGCGCATCACTTTTTATAATCAGCGCGTTGCGCTCTTGCCCAAATACAACCGGGCAGTTGAAGTACGCTTCATAGGCCTCGGCGTGTTCCGGGCGCTCAAATTCAACTTCAACTCGCTCAACCGCACCTTGTTGGCCACATAGCCACTCGATGACTTTGTGTTGAGATGATAAAACAGAGTCCACTACAAATAAGTTGTATTCGTTGTAGGGACTAATGGAATAAAAGCTGGCGACGCCTTTGCCGTTCTCTAAGTAAAAACTCGATTGGCCACGGCAGTTGGTGCTGGATAATCGCTCATAATGAGCCATGACTTTACAGCCAGCTTCAATGTCTTTGGCGGTCATGGCTAAAAAGCCAGTCAGGCCTAAAAAAGGAATTTTGACACGTCTGCCCATTTCAAGGCCAAGGTCGCCGCGACCGGTTTGTTGAATGGCGGTATAACCTAGGCGCATAAATCGAGGAATGCTAATGCGGCCCTCGGGTTGCGAAAGTTTTGCATCAGACAAGCTAAACTGGCTCGCAAGTATTTTTGACTCACCACCAAGGGCGTCAACCGTGCTAAGCAGAGCTCGAACATAACTAACAGAGATGTCGCCTAATTTCATTTGTTCTACTTGGTCAGAAAATTGTTCATCTAGGATATTGGCGAATACTAGCAAGAAAACTAAGGTATTAGCCACAAACCAAATAAAAAACATAAAAATAAAATTGATGTTGGAGAAAGATATGACGCAGTACGCTCATTTGTTAGAACCATTAGATTTAGGCTTCACCAAAGCGCGTAGTCGAGTATTGATGGGTTCAATGCACACAGGCCTTGAAGAACGTAAAGGGGGTTGGGAACGCCAAGCTGAGTATTTCCGTCAGCGTGCTGAGGGCGGCGTGGGCATTATTGTGACGGGTGGTATTGGGCCAAACACCCAAGGTGTTGGTGTGCAGGGTGGCGCTATCTTGTGTAAAGACAATGAAGATGACGTGATTAAACACAAATTAGTGACCGATGCAGTACACACAGTGCCAGGCTCATTAATATGCATGCAAATTTTGCATACTGGCCGCTATGCATACAATAACGAAGCGGTTGCCCCGTCTGCTGTTAAGTCACCTATTCATCCGTTTCCGCCTAAAGAGTTAGATATTGATGGTATCGAGCAACAAATCCAAGACTTTGTGACATGTGCTCTGCTTGCACAAAAAGCCGGTTACGATGGCGTTGAGATCATGGGTTCGGAAGGTTATTTTATAAACCAATTTATTGTGACGCGTACCAATAAGCGTACCGATGAGTGGGGTGGTAGCTATGAAAATCGCATTCGTTTGGCCAAAGAAGTGGTGCGCCGCACCCGTGAAGCGGTTGGCGAAAAATTCATTATTATCTTCCGCTTGTCGATGTTGGATTTAGTTGAAGATGGCAGTACATGGGATGAAATCGTTTACCTAGGTAAAGAAATCGAAAAATGCGGTGCCACATTAATCAATACCGGTATTGGTTGGCATGAGGCTCGTGTGCCGACGATTGCGACCAGTGTGCCCCGTGCGGCGTTTGTTGAAATTACGGCTCGTATGAAAAAAGAACTAAGCGTGCCGCTGATCACGACCAATCGAATCAACGATCCGGGTGTGGCCAATGCCATAATTGCTGAAGGTCAGGCTGATATGGTCTCTATGGCGCGCCCTATGTTGGCAGACCCGTATTTTGTAACGAAGGCCGCTGCTGGTAAGGCCGATGAAATTAACACCTGTATCGGCTGTAACCAAGCGTGCTTGGATCATGTGTTTAGTGGTGGCGAAGTGTCGTGTTTGGTGAACCCATATGCGTGTAATGAAACCAAGCTGATTCAGCAGCCCGTTGATAAAGTGAAAAAGATTGCCGTAGTGGGTGCAGGCCCTGCCGGTTTGTCGGCCGCTACAACCGCTGCTGAACGTGGTCACGATGTGACGTTGTTTGATGGCGCGAGCGAAATTGGTGGGCAATTTAATATTGCTAAGCAAGTGCCAGGCAAAGAAGAGTTCGACGAAACCATTCGTTATTTCGGTAAAATGATCGAAAAAACAGGGGTCAAATTACAATTGAATACCCGTGTTGATGCACAGCAGTTAATTGATGCAGGCTTCGACGATGTCTTTTTGGCAACCGGTATTGTGCCACGTACGCCTGAGCTTGAAGGTGTCGATCACCCAATGGTGTTGAATTACCTAGATGTGCTGCGTGACAAGAAGACAGTCGGTAAGCGTGTTGCCGTAATGGGGGCAGGTGGTATTGGCTTTGATGTGTCTGAATATTTAACCCATGGCAAAACGAGCCCTAGCTTAAATAAGAATGAGTTTATGGCAGAGTGGGGCGTTGATTTAACCGTCACAAACGCAGGAGGTTTAGCGGCTGAGGCCCAAGTTGAGGCGTCTCCTCGCGAGGTATTCTTGTTACAGCGTAAAAAATCAAAAGTTGGGGCTGGCTTGGGTAAAACCACAGGTTGGATTCACCGCACAACGTTAAAACACAAAGGTGTGCAAATGATCAATAAGGTGGATTACCTTAAAATTGATGATCAAGGGCTGCATATTGAGGTGGATGGCAAGCCAATGCTATTGGCGGTAGACAATGTCATTGTTTGTGCAGGGCAAGAGCCGTTGCGCGAATTGCAGGCACCGTTAGAGACGGCTGGTATTGGGGTGCATTTAATTGGTGGTGCCGATAAGGCGACAGAGCTAGATGCTAAGCGAGCCATTAAGCAAGGAACAGAGTTAGCGGCTGCTATTTAATTCACTAATTGATGTACTTTAAACACCTCTAGGCGAAAGCCTAGGGGTGTTTTTGTTTGTGACGGGGTGCTTAAGTTGACGACTTATGGCTAGGTTGCTATGAGAAAGTGTAAGCTTTATCACATCTTGAATGCTTGAACTGACCTACACTGAAACGAAGCTAATGAAGGTACATACTATGGCAAATACGGCCTTAGATTGGGTTCACCCCATTTCAAGTCATATTGAAACCCTGCTTGTGTTTGATGAAGGCAAGGTTGTTCATGTTTTAGGTAAGGACGAGATGGATGCCTTGCTGGATGGTGAGATGGGGCTGCCTAATATCAGCGGCAATCACAAAGCAGTTTACGTACAGGCAAATCATGATTGGCTGATTCAGGCGTTGGTATGCTGCGTGATTGCATTTGATGACGAAGGGTATTGCGAACCAGACTTGCCATTACCTTTACAGCGGTTATGTGATTCAGCAGGGCCAGGCCCTGACTTTGGTGCAGGTCGTATTCGTTTAGCCTGTCGCAGCCAGTGCCCGATCTCTGGGTATAAAGAAAATTTGTGGGACCCATCTACCGTTGTGTTTTCTGCTATTACCGAAGCGCTAGATGACGCACAGGGTGAATTACTGCATGGCGTAACGCAGGAAGACTCGGTTGATGATGTCGTTGATATTAAGCGAACATTGCGCAATGAAGAGGCGGCTTATCGCAACCAAATGCAGCAGGTGCAGCAAGAGCTTGAACAGCAAACGTTATTAACAGAGCGTGCCTCTAAGCAACTTTCTGAGCTTTCACAAAAACGATCAACACTTGATGAGCATGAGCTGCGCCGTGAGAACGAGCGATTGAATATGAAGGTGCGTGAGCAACAAGTGCTGCTTGATCAATTGCGTCGCTCGCAGGCGAATGATCAGCCTAATGAGAGCACGGCGGAAATGAATGTTCAATTTATTCAAAAGATGCAAGAGCATGAGGTGATGAGTGTTGTGTTTCACCCAGGTGCTGGCCATATCAATTTGCACGCCCACCAGCTTGCTGATTATTTAGATGACCCTATTGCCTATGCGGCTCATCAAATATCGTTTGCAAAAGCTGAATACGCCATATGGCTGAAACATCATGATTCGCCGCAGTGTGTCGTGTGTGATGAAGATATTGCGTTAATTGGTAACCCTAAAATATTTGATGTAGCTAAAGACATCTACTGCGATCAGCATAAACCGCTTGAGTAAGCGTTGTAATTATGGAAACTGACACATTTATTATTGCAGTATTTAAATGAACTCCCTTTCTGTAAAACTTCAAAATCCTATCATTAACCCTCTTGCGCTGCTTTCGGACATTGATGCGTTTAATGTTTGCTTGCACATAAAGCGTGATGACTTAATTGATGATGTGGTCAGTGGTAATAAATTTTTTAAGCTTTATCACCACTTAAATGCCTTCCATAAAAACAATCATAAAACCTTACTGACGTTTGGTGGGGCCTACAGTAATCATTTGCACGCTACGGCTTATGTTGGTCATAAATTAGGTATTAATACGGTTGGTTTTATTCGTGCTGAGGCACATGAGTTAAAGGTGTTAACGCCAACGTTGCAAGACTGTCAGCATTGGGGGATGCACTTGGAGCCGCTCTCAAGAAGTGAATATAAATTAAAACAAGATTCTACTTTAGTGAAACAACAGGCTGATCAATACCCAGCGCCATATTGGATTCCAGAAGGGGGGGCGGGTGAGTTAGGCGTTAAAGGTGCTGAATTAATTCTCAAAAATGTCGACCAGTCTCAATACGACACTATTGTGCTGGCTTGCGGTACTGGCACTACGTTAGCGGGGGTTATACGTGCCAGTGAGCCTCATGTTCAGATAATAGGCATACCCGTATTAAAAGGTGCTAAATGGATGGCGGAAGAGGTGCAGCCGTATTTAAAACCACATATGACCAACTGGCGCTTAGAATTGGATTATCATTTTTCAGGTTATGCTAAACGTAATCAAGTATTAATGGATTTTATACAGAAGGTACAAGGCGAAACACAATTACCATTAGACCCTGTTTATACCGCAAAAGCGTTTTATGGATTGGTGGATTTAATCAAGCAAGAAAAGATACGCAGGGGCAGTCGTGTATTGTTCATACATACGGGGGGGCTTCAAGGCACGCGGTCTTAACGCGAGTGTTCTCTGTGTGGAATGCAATGCATTCCACACAGTATCTCCAGAAAATTAAGCGACTTCGCTGCTGCTTTCGTGGGCTTCATGGGTGCGGTTGCTGCGGTACTGAGCGGGGCTCATACCCACGTATTTAATAAAAATACGATCTAGCGTGCGACGACCTGAAAAGCCAATCTTCATGGCGATTTGCTCGATGCTTTGTTTGTTGTCCATTAACAAACTTTTTGCTTCTTCGATGCGTGAGTGCGTCAAAATCGATTTGAGTGATGTCCCTTCTTGTTGAAGGTGACGATTCAAAGTGCGCGAGCTGATGTGAAATAGCTCGGCTACTTCCTTTTGTGTGGCACTGAATTCAATACGATTCTGCACAATTGCTTGACGAATTCGGTCGCTCAGCAATGCACGATTATTGATTTTTTCTGCCAGGTTTTTCACTTCTGTTTTTATCATATTCATAATGTGGGTATTTGCTTGATGAAGTTGCTTGTCAAGCCAGAAAGCAGGGAATACTGCTGATACTTCCTGACAGTTAAACCGGACCGGAGTGTGGAGCCATCTTTCATAAGACGTTTCGTAGCTAGGTGCTGAAAACGGCAACAAAAGTTGGGTTAGCTTGAATTCACGCCCGCAAATTTGTCGTAGCCAGTGACATGTAACAGATAACATCAAATCCATGCGGACTCGTTGTTGTTCGTCAATATCTTGGCAAATAGGGAACGTTATTTTGACGCTCCCATCTCCTTTACGACTGAAAGTTGGCGGTGCTTCATCACTGAACAGGATGTAGTAACGATTAAGGGATACGAGTGCTTCACCTAAGGTAGAACAACATAAAAGCAAGTGCTGCAATAAATTGTAGGAACGTGCTTCTAGGCTGGCGCCAGCGCTTAACCCCAAGTCACTCTTGCCGCTGACCTTTACCAATGCTTGGAAAAGGGCATCAACTTTAGCGACGGTAATGCGGTTATCAGGGTCTAACAGCAAGTCGGGATTGATATCCGCTTGTGTTACAGCAGAGACCGTGTCGAATCCTAGGGATTTAACATGGCTGATAACAGGGTTAATCAGTGATACAGATATGCAGTCGGATGTCACCGTACTGATCCTTTCTTTTGTTATTGTTATTTTAAATGGGATCTCTGTCCTGTTAATAAAAATGCACATAATGTGCCATTATCATTCAATGTCTAAAGATGGCAGGTACGGGCTAGGTTTTTTTTAGTAGTCGGGTTAAGAGAAGCATAACTATGTTGCGAACTTGTTACGCATAGTAACTATGTCAGTAACAAGTCTGGGTACATTTGACTCTAGGTGGGATTAAAAATGGATTTCGAAGCCAGTTGAAAAGCCTTCTAACTTGCCTTTAGGGAACTCAACAGCATTCAGTGTCACGATGGAATATTCGGCGCGTATGGCTAACCAGTTGTAAGGTTTAAAGATTGCGCCATAGCCATACCAGAAATCCACCGCCCATTTATCTTTAGGGCTCTTGCTGTCTTCAATACGGCAATAAGTAATTGTGCCGCAGTCGTTCAAGTTGTTTGGGGTATCGGTTGAGCCATCTGGCAATTCATTGCCATCGCTATCAAAGCCGGGGCGTGGCGCAAAAATGGTAACGTTGGTGTTTTTTGAGTGCCAGGCTAAAAAACTGGCACGAGCGTATATCTGCATCCAATTATTAACGGATTTTTTGAATTTTAAACCGGCAGAAACCCCTTGTGTGCGGATGCTCGATAGCCCTTTGAATCGTGCTGTCTGTTCATTAACGGAATCTTCGCCGTAACCAATGTTTTCAAAGCGATCTTTGTCATCTTCATCGTCATCATCACCTAATACAAAATTAGGGTCATCAAATCGTGACGTACCGTAGTCTATGTAGCTCCACTCTAAGTCGAGCCAAGGAGTAACATTGCTGCCAGAGTCCACGCGAAAACCATCATCTTGGTCGTTAAACGTGGCAGAACTATTAAAGTTTTGCGCGACGCCAAAGTAACCCGCTTGGGATGCCAAAGAGATAAAGAATAAACCGATAAATAGTAATAATTTGGTTTTAAGTGAGGTGTGTGCTTTCATAAATTGCTCTGTCATTATTCTTATTTGGCAGGCATTTTAACCAGCATTGCCTTTGCTGTCATGGCTTGTGTGCAATTCTTAACTGAAACGCACTGACACCTTATGTAATCTCAGTCGGTAATCTTTTGCCTAGCATGAATGTTAATCAGATATTGGCCATGAATAAAATGACTTATAATGCTAGCTATGTATTAATTTCGGGAATGGTAGCTGTATCCTTATGGCGATGCTGCTGAACCCAAAGCCCTGCCATAATCAGCACTAGCCCAACATAGGTAGACGACAAAATATGTTCGCCAAGAATAAAATAAATAAAGACCAGCGATAAAAACGGTGAGATAAAAATCAGGTTACTCACCTTCGACGTATTATCAGCCTTTTTCATCGCATAAGACCAAAGCACAAACGCAATCCCCATTTCGAATACACCTACATACACCGCAGCGCCCAAACTCACGCCTACAGTGAAATCAAAACCGTCGGTGAGCCCACAAAAAATAATGAGGAAAGGTAACCCACAAAGAAAATTCAAAAACAAACCCACCACAGGGTCGCGGGTATCGCGCGTTGCAATAATCCAATAAGACGCCCAAACAAACGTACTGGCAATCGCCAGAGCAACCCCCAATGGGTCAGAAAAACTCATTGAGAATACATCACCTCGGGTAGCAATCACGACCACACCGCTGTAACAAATCAGCCCCGCAATAATATCCGCTGGTCGCAAACGCTGGCCCAAAAATGGCACCGACAAATAAGCCAATACCAGCGCCCAGGTATAATTCAGCGGTTGCGCTTCTTGGGCTGGCAAGCGATCAAACGCACCAAAAAGTAAAAAATAATAAAGGCACGGATTAATTAACCCCATACCGATAGATTGCAAGTACTGGCCACGGCTTAGTGAAAAAACCAAATGCCAGCGATCTTGAACCTTTAAAATAATAGCGATGACGACAACCGAAGCAGAGCACGCAACGACCAATAACTGAATCGGAGAAAACTCTCGCAGCGACAATTTAAAAGCGGTAGCAACCGTCGACCACAGCAATACCGCAGCCAATCCGAATAACATTGCTTGTTTTTGGCTAGCCATCGGTCTATTTCCTATTCTTTAGTGTCTCTAATTACTGAGCAGTATACCCTCCATCAATCACCCGCTCACTGTTCGTAACAAACTTAGATTCATCAGGCGCCCAATACAAAACACCATAAGAAGATCATTCGGCTCACCGACTATTGGCTTGTTATGTCTTATATGGTGTTGCAAACAAAGACGATGGTATTAACTTTGGCTATTGGCCAAAACGTAAACCGTCACTGTCGAGGTATTTTTGTTCTTCGGGCGTTGATTCACGGCCCATTGCTTGGTTGCGATGCGGGTAGCGAGAAAATTGGTCAATGATGGTTTTGTGTTTATGAGCAAAATCAAGGAAGCCTTTGGCTGGCTCGCCATGATGGTTCACCAGCTCACCAAAGATGGCAATGGATTGTTCATGCATCTTGATGTCTTCGCTGTGTTGTAATGGCATACAAGCAAATACAGCGACATGCAGTGGCAATTTTAGATGCTGCTGGTCGGCTATTAAACGTTGGCATTTTTCCAGTGACAGGGCATCGCCGCTAAATGCTTCGCTTTGACCGCGATAAATATTTCGAGTGAATTGGTCGAGTAAAATAATATAGGCAATCTCGTCATCAATTGTATGGCACTCATATTGATTCATAAGGGCCGATTTAACTAAGGGCTCAAATTGCTGCTTTATTTGTAGGTCCAGTTCATCACTTGATTGAAACCAGATAGGTGTTTGTTTTTGTGCTTTTTGTTGGTCATATGGCCATGCACCAAACCAAAATGTCAGAATGCTTTTAGTTGCTTGATTCATGGTGGCCTCAAATAGTAATCCGTTATTGCAGTTTAGTGCATATTACACGAATTGTGTTGCGGAATTTATCTCGGTAAAACCCAACTCTTTTAATGTTTTATGTAGCCCTTGTTTAATTTGAGCGCTTGAATAAAAAATAGCGTCACAATCAATAGCGCAATCCATAGGGGGTTGTACTTTGGGTAAAACATCGATGCAACGCTTAGCGATAGCGTGAGTCGAGTCAATCCAATGAATTTGAGGGACGAGGGCATTTAATTCTTTTTTAAGGTGTGGGAAGTGTGTGCAACCCAATACAACATAATCACATTCAGCGTGTACGAAAGGCTCAATAATATTGGCCAGTCTCTTTTGGTCAATGGTTTGTTTGTTTAATTTATGCTCGGCCATGGTGACTAATTCGGTTGAGCTGACTTTTGTCACGTGACAATTATGGGCAAAGCGTGTGATTAAACTTTGTAAATAATCACTGTTTACGGTTGTAGGGGTAGCTAGCACGCCGATGGCACGTTTTTTAGTGAAGCTGGCAGCGGGTTTAACCGCAGGTACAACGCCAATAATAGGGGTGTTAATGCATGCGCGTAACTGATCCAAGCAAAGTGTGCTGGCGGTATTACACGCGATGATAATGGCATCAAGTGAATGATGGTGATCAAGTGCGCTGACAAGATTGATGATATGTGCATTTAACCAAGTAGGGTCTTTATCCCCGTAAGGTGAAAACTGGTGGTCAGCAAAGTAAACAATATCGGCATGAGCTATATGCTGCTTAATGCCTTGTAAAACACTTAAGCCACCGATACCAGAATCAAAAAGTGCAATACGAGGCAATGTTTCATTCCATAAAATACAAGCGAATATTAAAAGAACGCGTAAAGTAAAGGCCCGCGATTATACGGGCCTTTACTATTTTTGTTGTGTCGTGCTATTAATGTTTAAAGATTAAGGTGCTTCTGGTACTGCTTTCTCGATAATGTTTTGTGTGCTGTCTTTATCGGTTATAACGGTATCGGTTACAACTGTGTTCTCTTCTAATGTGCTAATTTTATCGGCTGTCTCTATCGCGACAATGTTTTCAGGTGGACTTTGTGCGTCTTTTGCAGTCACTTCGGTTATTGGTTGAATAGGCGCGGCTTGATCTTCGATGGCAATGTTTTGGTTTTTAATAGCCGAATCTTGAGCCGCTTCTACGTTGTTATCGGTGGGCTTAGGGTTGGCGATTAATTTAGAATCGTCGGCTGCAGTTGGCGCCGTCATTTTTGCCGAGACGTTTTTAAGTGCATTTTCTTTTGATGCAGCAGTAGACGCTGCGGTGTCATTGGGAACTGTTTTCGCAGTAGATGATGCTTGCACGGCTTGCTTAAGTTCTGCAATGGTGTTTTCGAGTTCTTTCTTTTCGTTGGACCATTGTGAATTATTCATATTGGTCTGGGCTTGTTTGTTTAAGCGTTCGACTGCTTGAGCCAGTGCAATGGATTGATGATTAAGCGGCATATGGTTGACAGCCTCATGATCGAGGGCCTTTGTTACTCGATCCAGTAAAGATTCAACATACAAAATGTGCTCTTCGGCTTGTTCTGTATCCATTTTGAGCAAAGGCTTTGCGGCTTTTGCAACTTGCTCAGCGTGTTGAGCTAAACGAATGGTGGCTCTTGAGTTGTCAGCAATGAGTTCGCGTTCTTTATATTTGTTTTCAATGAGCAGCTCTAATTGCTCAACGGCTTTTTCTGCGGTTTCAAATGTTTTTGCGGCGAATTTTTCAGCATCAGCATCTTCAGCTTGCTCTAGTGCATTTTCAGCCGGTAGAAAGTGTGCGACCTTGAGCGTTTTGACTTCTAGTTCAGTGATATCTGCTAATACGTCATTTTGATCTTTTAATGCTTTATTTGTTCTCGCGCCTTCAATAAGTAAAATGAGATCATTGATGTCATCTTTCAGATCGTCAAAGTCGTCTTTGAGCAGTGTGTGGCTATCGATTTTTTTCAGCATTTCTAAACCATCAAAACTAGGCTTTAGCTGATCAATAACGATCTCTTTGGTGGCAAGGCCGCGTTTGAATAATGCTTGTGCGGTTAAGCTATGAGCAATCGTAACGCTAGCAGGTTTGTTTTGTTTGAGAGCGTTTTCTGCGTTGGTGATTTCTTTTTCAGCTTGCGCCATGTAAGTGGGGCTATAAATATAAAGATCTTGTTGTTGGGCATTAACTTGGATGGCCCTAGCACTTTCGATGGCTTGTTGAGGGCTTTGTTGGCTGTTTTGCGCTTCGCTTAATGCGGTTTCTTGAATCAGTACGGTGTCTTTAATCGCAGGAGTCGAGCAGGCGGCCAATAGACTCAATGTACATAAACTTAATATAGACTTCTTCATGATACGGCCTTGGTAAATGTGATCTCATCAGTATTTTACCAAAGCCTCGTTATATGAACAGGTTAATTAGGCTGCAGTATGTCGAATTTGTATTCGCTTAAGGTTTTAACTTCTATTAATACTTGCTCTTTATGCTTTTGCTCTAAAGCAAACCTCTGCTTATCTTGTTTGAATTGCTCTTTTTTGCTGAGTGCTTTATAGGCTTCATGGGTATGCATGGTGATGGTTTGAGCAAAATGCGCCTGAATCGTTTTGAATTCAGGCTTATGCTGAAGCTCATCATCAAGACGGTCCATTAATACCTTAATACGCAGGCAACCCTCAGTGATCTCACACTGGCCTTGCAGCATAGAGTTAGCGATAAAACGTAAATCACCTGCCAGTTCGTTGCGGTGTTTTTGCCATACGCCTTTGTTATGTTGAATTTGTTGGGCTTGCTGGCGTTTAACATTACGTAATTTGATTAAGTAATAGGCGGCTGTTGCAGAAAGTGCGGTGACAATGATGACGCCGGCGATAATGAGATACAGCATGGTATTACCTTTGAGTAAAAAGCTAGATTATATAGCTTTCATCGGTCGGTTGCGAAAGGGTATCGAACGCTTCGCTGGTGGTGAGGAAAATATGGCCAGGTTTAATGCTTTCAACAAAGCCTCGCTTGGTTAACTCATCCATTACTGGGCCTTTAATCTCGGCAAGGTGAAGTTGTTTATTTTGTGCTTGGAGTTTTTCATTCCACGAATGCAATAAATCTAAACCATCACTGTCAATTATGTTGACGGCAGAGCACACCACGAGCAGGTTTTGGGTATTGGGGTAGTTCTCAAGTGCACCTTCTATAAACTGATTGATGGCATCTTGATTAGCAAAATGGATGCCCTCATCAATCCGTATGGCCAATAAGCCTGTTTGTGTAATGACGTTATGGCGCTTCACATTTCTGAAGTGAGTAGTGTGAGGGATGCGACCAATAATGGCGATATGAGGCTTGGCTGCGCTGCGGATAAGAAAAATAACAGAAAGGGCGACGCCAGATAAAATGCCGATCTCAACACCTTGCCATAAAACCACTGCAAACGTGATGAGCCAAGTGCTGTTTTCTTTTGGTTGGATGCGCCAATGTTTGATTACGGGCGTGAAGTCTAATAATGGCCATACGGCTAAAATGACGATAGCCCCTAATGCGGCTAGAGGAATGTAATTAATAACGTCTGATGTGAACAGCAATAGCAGGCTGACAAATAGTGCAGTAAATACACCCGCCAACGGACTGCTGGCGCCTGCTTGATGGTTCACCATTGAGCGCCCAAAACCACCGGCAACGGGGTAGGCTTGAAATACGCTGGCGGCAAAGTTAGCAAATGAGATGCCGATTAATTCTTGATTGGCGTGAATGCTTTCTTTGTTGTGTTTGGCGAGGTTTTTAGCCACAGAGGTGCTTTCTAGAAAGCCAATTAGTGCAATGAGTGCGGCATTTGGCAATAGCTGCTCAAATAATTCCCAAGGCATTGAAAGAGAAAAATTAAATATGCCATGAGCGCCGGCGACACTCACAGTGTTAAAGGTGTTAGGTAAATACACTACCCAAACGCAACCGACGACCACCACTACGAGCGGGCCCAGTTTGCTTAAAAAATGGTGGGGTATTTTGCGAAAGGCTATTAATAACGCAATGAAACCAACTGCAAGAGACGTGGTTTGCATGTGCGGTGATGTGTCAGTCCATATATCGGTGCCAAGGATAAGCGGCAGCTGTTTGCTGATGATTAATACGGCCGCAGCTGTAGTAAAGCCTTGGATGACGGGGTGGCCAATAAAATGCACCATATTTCCAAGGTTAAGTACGCGCATACCAGTCAAAATCATGGCCACTTGCAGTGCCAGCAATTGTGCCGCAGGTAGGGCTTGCTCCGCAGAAAGTGGCTGCAGTGCTTCGCCTACCATTAGACTGATAATGGCAACTGGGCCGATTGCCAAGGCGTGGCTTCGGCCAAAAACGGCATAGGCGATTAACGGGAAGATGCAGCTGGCCAAAGCGGTAGCTGGCGGTAAATGTGCTAAAAAACCATAACCAATGGCTTGGGGGATGATTAAAATGGCGACAATTAGCCCTGCAATGGCATCGTTGCGCAATTGCCAATTGCTGTGTCTCCATGGGAAAAGCCAGTTAGGCATGGTTATTTCAGTAAGTCAGGGCAATAAATGCTTTGTAATACCATAATGACTTCTTTTGCCTTAGAGCCTTGAAGCGAATAGTAGATGGTTTGTGCGTCGCGACGTGTACTAACGAGCGCTTCCCGTCTTAGCCACGCAAGGTGCTGACTCAGTGCCGACTGGCTTAGGTCCAAGCGATCATTGAGTTCGGTTACGTTCATTTCGCCTTGGGCGAGAGAGCATAAAATCATTAGGCGATTTTCATTTGCCAAGGCTTTTAATAATTTTGAAGCTTCACTGGCGTGAGCCTTCATTTCTTGAGCAATGGGAAAGGTTTCCATAGCGTCCTCTAAGAACTGTTTTAGCTGTGTTAAATTTAACACAATATTTAATGAAAGCTAAATTAGATTTTGCTAATGTAGTCTCAATTGCACTTAATTTGGGGTTTGTCATGCAAATAGAGAGCTTCTACCACGAAACAACACAGACATTTAGCCATCTTGTTTTTGATGAGGCGACAGATGATGCGGCATTAATCGATCCTGTTGCAGATTATCAAGCCAGTACTGGCAGTGTGAGTCATGTGTTTTCTGATGAGATTATGGGTCGTATTAAACAGCGAGGCCTTAATCTCATTTATGTTTTAGAAACCCATGTCCATGCTGATCACTTGAGCGATGCACAGTACATTAAATCCCAGGTGGGTGGGCGTGTATTAATTGGTGAAAACGTGGTGAGCGTGCAGCGTCACTTTGATGAGGTTTTTGCATTGACCAGTTATAAAGAAGCATTATTTGATGGCTTATTGTCCAATAGTGATGTGCTAACCCTTGGTAATATTTCGATACAAGTACTGGCAACACCAGGCCATACCCCAGCATGTTTAAGCTATGTTGTAAGATCAGCCAATGATGTGGCCCATGTTTTTGTTGGTGATACGTTATTTATGCCTGATGTCGGCACGGCGCGTTGTGATTTCCCCGGTGGTGACGCGCAAGCACTTTATCAGTCGATTCAATCTATCTATGCATTAGGCGATGATGCGCAACTTCACATGTGTCATGACTATCCACCTAATGAGCGTGATGTACGCTCTGTTGTCAGTGTAAAAGAGCAAAAGAGCCACAATATCCATTGTGCACAAAATATTAGTGAATCCGCTTTTATTGAGAAACGCCAAGCACGAGATAAGACTTTGGATGCGCCTAAGCTGATACTGCCCAGTTTACAAGTGAATGTGCGAGCAGGTCATTTACCCGCAGTGGATGCAAATGGGCGGTGCTTTTTGAAAATCTCCCTGCGTTAAGGGTTTTGGGTCTAAATAGCCATAAGAACCGGCGCTCTTGTGCACTTGGCTTATACTCTGCTAGTTTTAAACATATCCAAAAATAAAAGCAGGGACAGCATATGGCGTTTTCAACCCGCTGGGTGCTAGCAGATGGCACGCTTAACGATGAGCCGATAACGATCCGCTATCGTGATGAACTTGAAAACGAGCAGGCGTCAGGTGAGTTTAACCAATGTGTGCAAATCTCTTGGAGCGCGGCTGATGTGGATGCTGTGACGGGTTACCCAAGCGATAAAGAATTGCTACTAATTGACGACTTTAATCAAAAATTAATGAGTGCAATTGAAGACGATGGCCATGCACTGGTTGTTATGGTGATTATGTGTCAGGGAATTAATCAGTGGATTTTATACGCAAAAGACACCACACAACTGCAATCAGATTTAAATACGATTCCAACTGACACTGGGTTATACCCCATTGAAATTGTGGCTGAAGAAGATGCCAGCTGGGACATATTCACTCAATTACGTGATGCAATTAAAACGCAATGATGAAATAAGAGCCGTTTTGTCTGAGTTTAAAGAACATAAGAAAAAGCCGCTAAGCGGCTTTTTTTATGTCAGATTAACGCGTTTACTCTTGCTCTTCTTCTGGTTTATTTTGGCGTGTGCCTTTTTTAGAGTCGAGTCTTTTCGCTTCAGCCTCTGCGGCCTTACGCTCAGCTTCTACTTTTAACGCCTCTTCTTCTGCTAGCATCATTTTAGGTGTTTCATAGGTGAGTTTGCCTAATTTACCTGAGCGTAATTCGTGAATCAGAATTTCAGCAGCCTTGTGCATATCAACGATACCACCCGAACGTAAGCAGCCTCGCTTGCGGCCAATGCCTTCAATCAGTTGCTCGCCTGTTTCAGGTAATTCGGTGAATTTATAGCGTGAGCGAATGGTGTCAGGGTACAGCTTTAGCAACATGTTGCCGGTGAACTCAGCCACCTCGAAATAATCAATGGCCGTATCGCGTACAGCGCCGCTGGCGGCTAAACGAAAACCGCTGCTGGTGTTGTGTATTTTAGGCCATAAAATTCCAGGGGTATCAGAAAGAACAATGCCGTCATTAATTTTGATTTGCTGTGGGTGGCGAGTAAGCGCAGGCAAGTTACCTGCTTTTGCTACGGTGCGACCTGCAAGTGTATTAATCAGCGTGGATTTCCCCACATTGGGAATGCCCATGATCATGGTACGAATGGACTGCTTTTTCTCTTCACGTTCAGGCAGCATGCTCAAGCAATATTGAGTGATGGCTTTCACTTGTTTTTTATCTAAACCCGTGAGCGCCATGGCCTTGGTGTTGGGCTGGCTATTAAAATAATCCAGCCATTGCTTGGTGAAAGTTGGGTCCGCTAGGTCAGATTTATTCAATAACTTTAAGCAGGCTTTGCCTGAGCGCAGTTCGGGCACTAATGGGTTTTCGCTGGAATAGGGTAGGCGTGCGTCAAGTACTTCAATGACCAAGTCGATCTGCGGCATCATCTCAGTAATTTGTTTGCGTGCTCGGTGCATGTGACCGGGAAACCACTGGATAGCCATGATGAATCCTATAAAAAATATGTAAAAGCAGATCGGCTGGCTATTTTACGGGGTTATGGCGGGAGGGGAAAGGAAATAAGCACAATGCCTTACTCAGTAAGGCATTGTGCTTGATATTGCTTAGTATTAGGCAAAAATAGAGTTGTTACGAGGCTCTTCTTCGTGACTACTTTCGTCTGTTTCAGCAAATGGGGCATCTTCACTGACTTCTTCGCTTGATTCACCTTCGAATTCTTCATTTGAATTTTCAAGCTGAGGTGCTTCAACCGGTGTTTCTTTAGGCTGATTAACGTTTTCTTGTTGTTCCGCTAAAATCTGTTGAGCCAGCATATCTTGTTGCTTTTGCTGTTCTTTTTCAGCTTTGCGTTCATCTTTGATGCACTGCTTATCTTGTTGAACCCAGTTGGTGCCTGTTACTTCTAAGCTATCAAGGCCTTGTTCTTCAGCGATTTCGGCCGCGATGCTGTTTGATAATTCGTCAGCGTCTTTGGCTAGCATCTTTCGTTCAACAGGGTCCAGCGCGCTGAACATGTCCAGAATTGCTTGGCTTAGAGCTTCGCGCACTAGTTGGTTTTTGCCTTTGTTAAAGCGCTTTGAAATGGTGTTGATCATGGCCATATCGGCGCTACTGACACTGACATCAATAGGGGTGAATGTGGATTCTTGCGCAATGCGCGCTTGTTCTTCTAGGTAAAACTGTTCGATTAATGATTGCGCCTTGCTCATGCTGTCACCTCTTGCTTGATTTGGGCTAATTTATACAGGCCTAAAATGGCTTCGTCAATGTGAATCTGTATATCCATACATGGTTTTTATTGAGGGAATGGGTATAATTTTGATGTTTTATTTGAAGGTAATCGCTATGAAGGTTCAACAGCAAATTCAGCTGAAGTTAGATCACGCATTTAAGCCTATGCATTTGCATGTAGAAAATGAAAGCCACATGCATAACGTGCCTGAAGGCTCTGAAAGTCATTTTAAGGTTATTTTAGTCACCCATGAGTTCGATGGCTTGAATAAAGTAAAACAGCATCAAGCGGTGTATAAGGTACTGGCAGAAGAATTAGCCGGTGCGGTTCATGCATTGGCATTGCATACGTTTACGCCGCAGGCTTGGTCTGAATCCAATAGTGCGCCTGACTCACCCAACTGTATGGGCGGTAATGGTCTATAGTCGCTTATTATATTGGCGCATTTGACAGGCTAATATGAATTTTTGGACATTGTGATGAGTGAGCTGGCAGGTATACTCAGGGTTCTTACACCGTTAATAATGAGGATAATAAATGAAACGGTTAACAATCCTGGCCAGTGCTGCGCTACTGTCTTTGAGTCAATTGAGTATTGCTGATGTTAGTCCATGGCAATTAGAGGCTCACGACGAAGATAAAGACATCAAAGTATTTACCCGAGAAGTAGAAGGCTCTGAATTAAAAGAGTTTAAGGGCGTTACTCATATCAAAGCTGATGTAAATGCATTTGTTGCCTTACTCAAAGATGATCCGCAAGCCACAAGTTGGATGCATAACGTGATTGTGTTTGATGTAAAAGATCGCATCAATGATGAAGAGACTGTTATTTACACGGTTAACGAAGCCCCTTGGCCTGTGACCAATCGCGATGTTTACATTCGCTCAGTTATGACAGCCGATGCTCATGGTGTGGTTACATCATCGATTAAAGCAGAATCCGATTATGGTGACATAAACGAAGACTACGTGCGTATGCCAAACGTTAACGGTCAGTGGGTATTTACCCCGCAAGCCGAAGGTATAGTCGAAGTTGTGTATCAAGCCCATGCCAACCCAGGTGGCTCGTTACCAGACTGGTTAGTGAACTCGATTGTGGTCGAAACCCCGATGGAAACATTAACCAACTTGCATGAAAAAATACAAGAAGAGCAGTATCAAAATAAAACCTATGCATTTATTGAAAATGCACAAAAAACAACTGAATTAGTTGGCGAATAATAAGTTGTCAATTTAACTCGCGAGTGCGCAGCGTGTGCAGTAACCACGTTCGCATCGCGATTTAAAATCATTCTGCTGTCACTGCTTTTTAGAATCTAATTTCCTAAATAATCCCCGTTATCTTTGCACCGCCTTTAAGACCGTATTCATACGTATTGAGTATCATTTGTTTGTACACACTTTTTTGTTGGCCGTTATGTGTGAGTAACTTTGTTAAGTCACACACACGCAAAAGAATTATTTGCATTAAAACGTTAAAGCAAACTTATCTTTTTATGCTGGGTTTTACATTTATCACTTAAACCCTAAATTGCACTATATGACCCAAATAGTCGCTGACATACAATTATTGTTAACAATAATTCGTGCAATTTTGGAATCTACTCATAGTGAAAAAAATATTTTTAAGTGCCTTTATGGCTTGTGGTTTAGTCGCGTGTGGCGGTGGCAGTAGTTCAGGTGTCGGTGACAGTAGTTCCGGTGATGATGGCATTAACCAAGGTGAGAAATTGCCAGTTCAAGAGGTTAATAATTCGCCTGTTGCAAGTAATGTGGGTATTACTGATGTAAATGGTGGCGCTACGTGGGCGGGTGATGAGCTGGTTGGCAGCTATACCTACTCTGATGCAGAAGGGGATGTCGAAGGTACGACTGTTACTCGTTGGTTGGTTGATGGTGTTGAAGTAGCAACAGGAGACCGTTATGTCAGTACCAAAGCTGAAGCTGGTAAGTCTCTTATATTTGAAGTGACGCCTATTGCTGTTGCCGGTTCAATAACAGGTAAAGCAAGCGTGTCTCAATCGTTTGAAATCAAACGTGACTTAGCATTTTTCACAGCGGGTACGCTTGAGAAAAGAAATAATCTTTTTGTCACAGATGGAACGGAAGCCGGCACAATAAACCTCGATGTGATTACAAATGGCCCAATCGGAAGTAAACCAGTACAAGTGGGTGATAAATGGTTTTTTGCCATTTATGACAATGATTCATTTAAAATGCGCTTAGCTGAAACAGATGGTACGCCAGCAGGTACGAAAATATTCAGCGAAGGGCCTGAGCTTAATGCTCCTTATGAGATGGCGGAGTTTAAAGGAAAGCTGTACTTTGCAGGCCGTGATGCTGCACATGGTTCAGAATTATGGGTGGTTGATGGTACAGAAGCAGGTGCTAGATTATTTAAAGATATTGATGTGAGCCCAAATGGTGGCATACCGCGCAATTTTACGGTTGTCGGTGATCAGATGTTTTTTACGGCTTATTTATCCTATACCGGTGACGAGTTATGGGTGACCAATGGTGATAATTCAAATGATGGCACTCATTTAGTAAAAGATTTTACGCAAAATAATGCCTCCGCAAACTTTGGTGACCTTTATAGTTTCAACGATAAGCTGTACGTGGTAGTAGCAGAGCGTCTTTGGGTAAGTGATGGTACAGACGCAGGCACAAAACAATTGAATTCTGAGCTTCGACCATGGCGTGCTGATAATTTCATCACCCTGAATGATCATTTTTACTTTACTGACTCATCGATTAGTCGTAATAGAAGCGTTTGGGTGAGTGATGGCTTAACGGCTAGGCCTCTGCATCATTCTCAGAAAAAAAATAACCATTCAATTAATGACTTAGCGATATTTAATGAAAAGGTGTATTTTATTAGTAATAATCAGCTATACGAAGCAACAGCTGATGTTGCTAAAAAAGTTGAACTGGGCGAGTTGAGTGTAAAAGTTAACGGATATACTTATCTAGTAGCGTTGAAAGATAAATTATTATTTGACGCAAGTCTTGCTGATGAAAGTAATTTTGAATTATTTCAATATGATGGTGCTCAGGTTTCACTTGTAAAAGATATTACGGGCGATAGTTCAAGTAGCTATCCACAACAGCTGATCTTGTTGAATAATGAAGTGCTGTTTCGAGCGGATGATAGAATGTCTGGAAGGGAGTTGTGGAAAACCGATGGTAGTGAAGCTGGTACTGTACTATTAAAAGATATTTATAGAGGCCTTAAAGGAAGTTGGTTGAATTTAAGGTTGGGAGAGAAATTAGATTTTTAAAGATGATGATCATTTGATACTTATTTTGTTTATACTAAAAACGCCAAGATATTTCTTGGCGTTTTTTTGTGGGGAGGTAAAAACTATTTAGCTAAGTAACTCTTGGTTGCCACCAAAGGCTGATGTATTCGTGGTTACTGTGTATTCCTTAACAAAAGCCTGCACGTAATTTGGCCCGCCTGCTTTTGGACCTGTGCCAGAGAGCCCATGACCGCCAAAAGGTTGTGAGCCCACTTTTGCTCCTATCATATTTCTATTGATGTAAATATTTCCAACAATGGCGTTGCGGCTTATGTAGTCGATCCATTGTTGATTACGGCTATGAATGCCAAGCGTTAAACCATAGCCGCTATTATTGACCTGCTGAAGCTTGGCATCTAGATCGTTGTGATCAAAGGGGATGATGTGCAGTATTGGCCCAAAAAATTCTTGTGTTAACTGGTTTATGTCATTTATTTCATACGCTCTTGGGGCTAAATATAATTCACTCGGCAGGCTCTCTGGTAGGGGCACTTGGCCAATGAGGGTCGCATTTTCATTCAACCAGTCAATATGACCATTTAACGTTTGTTTGGCGGTGCTGTCTATGATTGGGCCAAAGTCGGTATCGCGTAAGAAGGGTGACTCAATATTGAGAACGGCTAGGCGACCACGTAACGCATAGTAAAAGGCATCTTTGATATCTTTTTGGATGAATAAAATGCGTAACGCTGAACAGCGCTGTCCTGCGCTATCAAATGCGGAATCAATGACATCAGGAATCAGTTGATCAATCAGAGCGGTACTGTCGGCAAACATAACATTCTGTCCGCCGGTTTCAGCCAATAACGGTACAAATTTATCGCAATACGTCAGTAGCCACTGTTGTATTTTTTTAGCGCTTGCGGTTGAGCCTGTAAAGCACACCATGTCAATGAGCTGTTGTTCTATGAGTGACTTACAAATCAATTCACCACTACCAGGCATGAAAATTATTTGCTCTTCACTTACGCCGGCTTGAAACATGATTTCAATTGCACGTTGGGCGATAATGCTGGTTTGTTGTGCGGGCTTTGCCACAACACGATTGCCGCACGCTAATGCAGCGCACACTTGGCCGACAAAAATAGCCAATGGAAAGTTCCATGGGCTAATACATAGTACGGTCCCTCGCGGGCGGTATCGCAGTAAGTTTTCTTCACCCGTCACGGAGTCTAAGATTACAGGGTCGGCAAAGTTTTTTTGCGCTTGCCTTGCATAATATCGACAAAAATCGATGGCTTCTCGTACTTCATCTAATGCGTTTTGTAGTGTTTTTCCTGCTTCTTGCATGCATAAAAACATTAGCTCGTAACGGTTTTTATGTAGTTCATCTGCGATTCTCTCAACGGAGGCGGTGATATGTTCTAAATCATCAAACTGAAATTTATGTGTTTTCAGTTGATCGCAACAGCTGGCAATAGCCGCTTCATCACTTGCGTATAAAGTACCGATTTTTCTTGGTATCGACAGGGCTAAACAAATCCACAGGTTGGCTGTGCTTCAATTCTTGCCCATTGATAATAGGGCAGGCTTCATAATGCTCCTCAAAAAATGGCACCACAGAATCCATTGTACGGTGATAAAATTTATCGTGTTCAAGTTCCACCCCATGGCTATTGCGGTAATCTACAAAAATTTCACCAGGCAAGGGCACGTTAGGGTTCATAATTGAAGATTGAATTAAATTGTCAGCTGGGTGCTCAGTTAGGTTGTGTATTGGTACTTGTGGATCATGAACTTGAAATACAAACGAGCTATTTGCGCCGTTTTCAATTAGTCGGCGAACTAAATAAGGGAGCAACTCATGGTGTAGGCCGATGGGAGAGTAAATTCGGCATGCAATATTATGACGTTCATTCACTAAGTCATACAGTGCCTCGCCCATGCCTTGTAGTCTTTGGAATTCAAACGCAACATTTGAGTTTAAGCTTAATATATATTCTACTGTCCAGGCATTGTGGGTTGCGAATTTAGGCTTTAACCATTTTTGGCGATTACTTAGTAAAAACCGAACGCACGCTAGGTAGTTTAAATCGGTACTGGCTTTTTGAGTGAATACTGGGTATTCAGTTAAACCAGATTGTTGTGCCCATTTTATTTCAGTGTCCCAATACGCGCCTTTAACTAATCGTATTGGAATGGCAATTTGCAGTTTATTTCCGAGTGCATATAACCAGTGCAGAATACTCAATGCACGCTTGCCATAGGCTTGCACCACGATGCCAAAATCCCCCCAGCTTGATAAATCTTGATGACTCAACACCGTTTCAAAAATCTGTAATGAAATATCTAGTCGATATTGTTCTTCTGCATCAATGGTAATGGGGACATTCTTTTCTCGGGCTTTGCAGGCAAGCTTTAACAAACGATCAATAATAATAGGCATCGCTTTATGTTGCTGGCTTGGCTCATACCTAGGGTGCAAGGCGGATAGTTTTATCGAAATATTGTCGGTGAGTTTTTCTTTGCGATTATTACCTTCTGCTACGATATCAATGGCGTGGCTATAGGATTGAAAATAACGCTGAGCATCTTCTTCGCTTAGGGCTTGCTCACCCAACATATCAAATGAACAGCATTGATTTTTAGGCTCTAAGTGTTTGCTTTTATCAATGGATTCTTCAATGCTTTGGGCATAGATAAACTGCTCACCCATAATACGAATGGCGCGTCCAACCGCTTCGCGAGTGATGTTGATGGTTAGTTTGTTGACCAGCCCCTTAATTGCGTCATTAGGATGTGCCTTGTTGGATTTGAGTACTCGCCCGCTTAGCGCTAGCCCCCAACTTGCGGCGTTAACCCAAAATGATTCACTTTTATTGAGGTGATGCTGCCAGCCACGTTCTGATAATTTATCGATGAGTAAGTCATTGGCCGTGGCGGTATCCGGTACGCGTATTAACGCTTCCGCTAGGCACATTAATGTAATGCCCTCATCTGTGCTTAAGTCGTACTCTTGGAGCAACTGGTGCAAGATAGAATGGCTGTTGTGTTGACGGATGACGTCAACTAAGTCACTTACCGATTGAGTGAAGGTTTCATCTTGGGTTTCAGGGAAGGTATCGAGTAATTCTTGTACGTAGTCCTGTTCATCGCATAAATAATGTTTTTGAATTTGGGCTCTTAAGGTCGGTGTTTTATCCGCATGAATATTGGCTGGGTCGAGCGTGAAGTCCATCATGGTGTCATCCTTAAATTCCCCATACCTTAATATAGCTGATTTTAGAAAGGCTATTGCCCATTTCAGCTTAGTAAGTTAGAAGAAAAACGCCAGTTTCAAATCGCTATTGGTTTTGTGATTGGCGTAAGGTGTCTAGCTTGTATTTGATCTTTTGTGCGCGGGTGATCTTGTCTTTTAGCTCAGGCAGAGATGGCATGAGTGTTTGAGCTTGTTGCCACAGGATCATAGCGCCGCTAATGTCCCCTTGGCGATATACGCTGTCACCTAGTTGGTTGAGCTCTTTTGCGTTGAGCTGCAATAATGCCTTGGCAGCTTTAATGGCCTGTTTAGTTGATTTATTTTTAAATGATGGCTTTGAAAGTGTGGCGACTAATTTTAATATTTGTTCGAAATTCTCCTCCGCCATGGCTTCATTTAATTGACTGACGAACCTAGTTTGCTTTTGATGGATAGTGTCAGCATTCTTTTTGGCTAGCCCTTGTAGAATGGCTGTTTGTATTGATGCGTTTTTAAGCTGACTGTTTAATAACAAAGCTTGTTCATATGTCTGTTTTGCTAGTTGTAAGTTGTTTTGCTTAATGGATTCATTCGCCAGCGCTAAGAGTTTTTCAGCAAGCAGGTTTTTTTCAGTGAGCATGGGGGTGCTAGACTGCCACCAAAACAATTTTGTTTGTTCGTTTCTGTGTTTGAATAGTGTGTAGTTGGATTGCTCAATGAGCAAGTGTGCTTGTGCTATGGCTTGTTGGCTTACTAGTGATAAACGTTCTTTGTTGCGTAATTGTGCAAGCTTTTTTTCGGCTCGCGCAAACTGGTTATGCCATGGTTGTGTGGACTTTAACGTGAGCAGCAAGCGGTCTGCTTTGCGCCATTGCTTTTGCGAAAAAAGAGTATGTAATTGTTTTAATTGTATTCGACGGTAAACGTTGGCTCGCTGTTGAATGTGTTGTAACAGCTCGGTGTTCAGGGGCTTGGAGCGATTAACTTGATTGAGCGCTTGCTGATACTCGTGTTTTTTAATAAGCGATTCGGTGCTCTCAAGCCACACTCGTGGCTGATTCGTGCTGCATGCACATAGGCAAAGGTACAAGAAAATGATGGCAGCTTTATACATTTTGCATGGCTTCCATTTCAGCTTCTTGTTGCATTAATAATCGATTAAATTTAGGGGCAAGGTGCAATACGTGACGTGCATTAACCGGTTTTGTTTTGCCTTTAATTGTCAGTTCAACGGGCTGTTCTGCAACTACTAATTCGTGTGTGGAAGGATGCATGAACACGCTGTCACTGATCATGAGTTTGTTCATGTCGGCGTGTTCACACATGCGGGCTGCTAAGTTAACGGTGTCACCTGTAATGGTCAGTTGCATGCGTTCACTTGAGCCAATTGTACCGGCTAGCATTTCACCGCAATGTAAGCCTAATCTAAAGTTTAAATCAGGTAGGCCTTGTTCCTTTCTTTGGGCATTCATTAAGTCGGTTAAGCGTAAGAATATTTGCGCCGAGCAAACCGCGTTAATACTGTGTTTGTGATCTTCTTTGTGAACGCCAAACGTTAGCATAGCACCGTCGCCAATATAATTATCGACAGTACCACGGTACATTTTTGCGGCTTGGTGTAATAAGAAATAATAATGATTGAGAATATCCGTAATATCACTTGGCTTGGCGTATTCGCAGAGTTGTGTGAAGCCCACAATATCGACAAACAATACAGAGCCATGGACGCTTCGCAGTGGGGCTTTATTGGTGTGCAGGTTCTCTAGTATGCCTTTGGCAATGTCTTTTGAAATGTAACTGCTGAACTTGTGCTCGATTGATTCTTTATCACGCAGTCCTTGCAACATATTGTTGAAGCTTAAAACGAGATCGCCGACTTCATCATTTTTGATACTGGGCAGTGATGGATTCAGGTTGCCGTTAGTGACCTCTGACGCCACTTTTTGCAAACGCTTTAGTGGTGCGCTCAAATTCGTGGCCAGCCATGCGGATATCATCAACGCCAATATGCCGATGCTAAACACAATCACACCTAATATCTTACGAGTATGTATCAATGAGTCACGTATCGGGCTGTTATCGAGCACAAGTGCAATACTGCCAGCTTGTACGTCATGAAATAGAATAGGGGTGTTGTAGTGGGTCAGCTTAATGTGATTGTAGGTTGTATCGTTGGCCGGGCTTTGTGCCAGTAACTGTTGCTTGTCATCAAATACTCGCATCTGATGAATATTAATATTTTTACTGACGAGATTATCCAGCATAGAGGTTAAGGCGAGTTTGTCTGAGGCCATTACCATTTCTGCCGCGCTATCGGCCGCTTGATGGGTGATAGTTTGTGCAAATGTGTCAGTTTGCTGTTGCAGAAGATGGTTTAAATTGTAGCCAAGATAAGCCCAAATAATCCCGACAGTCAGGCTCAAGGTGACAGCCATGGCCAGTAGTATTTGCCAAAATAAAGGGAAACGAAAATGGTTAATAAAATGAGTGCCTTGCATAACCCTGTTGTCGCCGAGTTAGGCGTTGTATGGTTGAAAAATAGCCAATTGTCTCATGAAATCCATTTCAATGAAATCTAAAGTCTTGAACTTACACCTTAGCTCCCTTGTTCCCGAATAACAAAGGTAAACGCTCAGGCTGTGATGGGTGTCTTGCTTTCAGCGAACAGCTGAATACTGGACTCTTATTACTCCCAGCCATCGCCATAATCGTGAAGTAATTCATCACCGAGTTTGATGTTTTTAATTGCCATTACGGTGAAGTCGTCATAATAGGCAACATTGGCTTTTTTATTGTGATTGATGTACTTGAGATCGTTTGTTACTTTGAATTTGTCTTGCCCGTCGTTCATCCATAGGACATGAATGCCATCTTTTTGGCAGGGCTTGCCTTCTAAGGTGCCCACGAGAGCCCCTTTTTTGATGGCACATTTGGCAAATAACCCTTTGCCATGGACGGCGCTGTCTTTTACTTCAGCTAGGTCTGATAGTGGTGTGTTCATTTGATTAGTCATTGTGTATGTATTCTTCACCATGGCGATATGCGCCAGGAGTCATATTTGTCCATTTTTTGAAAGCACGATGAAACGTACTGGGCTCAGAAAACCCGAGTTTTTCTGCCACCTCTTGAATGCTCAAATCGCCACGCTCTAAATAAAACAATGCGCTATCACGGCGCAGTTGATCTTTGAGTTCTTGATACGTTAAGCCTTCTTCTTTTAAACGTCGACGTAGCGTTTGCGCGCTAGTATGCAACGCTTGTGCAACGAATTCAAAATTAGGTAGCTCAGTTGATAAATCAGAGCCAATAATGGCACGAATTTGCGCCACCAAACTATTGCCTTCATCTGGTCTGGCGAGTAAGTCGGCTGGGCTTTGCTTTAAAAATTGTTTAAGTGTGGTTTCGTTTTGAACAAGTTTAGCCTGCAAGAATTTAATGGGAAACCGAATACCAGTGAACGTACTATTGAACTGTATATCGCAATAAAAAATGCGTTGGTATTCACTGTGATTAACAGGGGCATCAAATTTAAAATGAGCATCCATTAAACGAATGCGCCTACCAATTAACCAGCTGCCAAAGCGATGCCAAATAACTAAAATGGATTCTATTAAAAAGTGGTCAGGGTCATTGAGTTTACTTTCGTCAACTTTAATAGTTGCGTACTCATTGTCCACTTCAAGTGTGATGTCGGGTAGGTGAAGAAAAAGCCCATAAAAACGGTATGCTCGGCGAAATGCTTTTTCTAACGTCGGGCAGTGAATAACGGCATGACACATCATGGCAAATGACCCTAATGGGCTCACTTGTTGGCCAAGCCCCATGTATTCATCTTGCATCTCTAGCCAAATATTTTGAATTAAATTGGCGTATTGTTTTGCGGTTACTCGTGCCTTGGGCTCATGTAAAACATCTTCTAAAATACCAGAGAGTTGGAGTAATGACGTAATATCCACATTCTGTGATTGCGGGCCACGTAGCGCCGCTTTCACATAATGATAGGGTATCGAAAATTCTAATATGCTCATAACACCCCTCTAAATAACTGAAACGATTGACAGAATGCGTCAAGCATACACAAAGCGTCTTGTCGTTGCAGCAGATAACCTAGACATAAGTTCAGCTATATGATCTATTGCTAATGGTGAAAATAATAAAAACAATGCAATCAAAAACTGCCGAGGTGCCTATGCTAAGTCCGCTAGCCGCTTTTTATAAAGCTGTTGAAGAGCAACCTAATCGTGTCTACCTGCGTCAGCCTATTGATGGTGTATACCAAGAACTCACTTGGTGTGACGTTGAGGCTATTGCACGCAACATGGCCTTTCAGTTGACTGAGCTTGGTATTAATAAAGGTGACAAAGTCGCCATTTGGTCAAAAAACTGTGCACAATGGATTACGGCCGATTTAGCCATCATGATGGCGGGTGCCGTTTCTGTTCCCTTGTATCCTGGTCAATCTAAAAAGAGCGTTCAATACGTACTTGAGCACAGTGAAGCCAAAATTTTATTTGTTGGCAAGCATGATAATGATCAAGATGTTATTGATAGTATTCCTCAAGGGTTTTCCACCATAGGGTTTCCTTTTTACAGTGGTCAAGTAACTCACAGTTGGGATGATCTCGTTAGTAAGCCTGCAAGCTCAGAGTTTAAACCTCATCTAGCGGATTTAGACGAGATCATGACGTTAGTGTATACCTCTGGTACAACCGGTATGCCAAAAGGCGCGGTGCACACACACAAAGCATTTGCATTTGCGGCTAATAATTTTGTTGAGCATGTTGGTATTAAGAGTACGGATCGTGCGATTTCGTTTTTACCGTTAGCTCATGTGGCCGAACGTATGATTGTTGAAGGTCAAAGTTATTATGGCTGGTTTAGTATTTCATTTGTCGAGTCATTGGATAGTTTTGCCGATAATATTGTGAGTGTGAAACCGACATTGTTTTTTGCTGTACCAAGACTTTGGTCAAAATTTCAAGAGGGTATTCTTGGTAAATTAGGTGGTGAGAAAAAACTGGATCTTTTATTAAAAATTCCAATTGTTTCAAGTTTTATTAAAAGCAAAATTAAAAAAGGGTTAGGCTTAGATAAAGCACGCTTATGTGGTTGTGGTGCATCACCTATGCCTCGAGCACTACTTGAATGGTTTGACCGCATTGGTTTGCCAGTTATGGAAGGTTACGGCATGACTGAAAATCTTTGCTACGGCACCCTTAGCTTGCCAGAGCAAAGAAGTATTGGTGCAGTTGGTAAGCCATTTCATCAAAACAAAGTAAAAATAAGTGCAGAAGGTGAAATTTTATTTAAAAGCCCAGCGTTGATGCAAGGTTATTATAAAGACGAGCAGAAGACCCAAGAGGCATTTTTAGATGGGTATTATCGCACGGGCGATAAAGGTGAAGTGGATGCGCAAGGATTTTTAAGAATCACAGGGCGTGTAAAAGAATTATTTAAAACCACGAAAGGTAAGTACATTGCGCCATCACCTATAGAGGGTTTGTTAGTTTCCCATGTGGCTATTGAGCAAGCTTGTGTAATGGGTTCTGGGCGTAATCAACCGTTAGTTGTTATTGAATTGTCTGAAACGGCTCGCGCAATGGATAAAGCCGATGTGTCTTTATTGATTAAAGAGCATTTGGAGCAAACCAATGCACAACTTGAACATCATGAGCGTTTAGACTGCGCAGTTTTAACGCAATTGGCGTGGACTGTTGAGTCGGGTTTAATTACACCCACATTGAAAGTGCGTCGCGATACCGTTGAAGCGCGTTATCTTTCGTTGGTAGAAGATGGCAGTAAGGGTGTGATATGGGGCCCAGAGGAGCCTCAGCACGCGTCTAATCAAGCGGCATAGCGTTAGAAAAACAGCATTAATTGCGATTAAAGGCTCTGCTGAAAAGCTTGAGCCTTTTTTTGTGTCTGAGGATTTTGTGTCATATATTGTTTTATACCGTTATCTTTTATCTGATTCAAATTTTCATTCTAAAAGCGCCATCAATGTTTGGGTTATTGGCGAATATTAAATGTAAGCCAGTCTGCAATTAAGGCGCTGGCTAAGATTTGACGACCTTTATCAGCTTTTGCGCCCATGCGGGCTTGGTTCTCAATGAACATCAGGTGGTTCACGATTGTGAAGACCTCCTCTTCGCAAAATATCATAGAGGTATTGGTCTCATCTTGGGTCAATGAGGGGATGAGTGCCATATTACGTACTTTAAGAGCAAGGCTGGGCTGCACATGACGAAGCAGGTTAAAGGTAAGCTCTAAGCTGGGTTTGGGTAGGGATAGCATAGGAGACCTTATTAAATGGCTTTTATTTACTATAGTAGAAAAAAGCCATTTTGCTGTGAGCGCTTTTACCACTCAATTGGGTTTATTGTGCGATTGTAATCTAGGTCATATTTGGCATGATTTATCCATAATTATAAGGAATACGTCATGCCTATCCGTAAAACATATGAGTTTGAAAAAGTGACAGGCGCGAAGGTAGGGCGGTTTAATCAAGGGATTAATACTCAGTTTATTGTGTATCGTCTTGGTGATACCGTGATTGATACAGGCCCAAGCAACCAGTGGCGGTATGTAAAGCAGTTCTTGTCAAAGCAGCCGGTCGAACAATTATTGCTGACACATCATCATGAAGACCATAGTGGTAATGCCCATCGTATCTCAATGACTCATGGGGTTTTGCCTCGCGCACCAGAACTTGCGCAAGAGAAATTAGCAAGCGGTTATAAAACGCCGTATTTACAAAAGCTAATCTGGGGTTCTTTATTACCGGTTAAAACGCAAACACTCAAGGCAGAAGAAGCATTGGCCGACGGCAGTAAAATTATCCCAGTTCATACGCCAGGACACGCAAAGGATTTAACGTGCTTTTTTTTACCCGAGCAGGGCTATTTTTTTAGTGGGGATTTATTTATTGCTAAACGCTTAAAATTATTGCGTAGCGATGAAAACTTACAGCAATTGTTAGACAGCATTCAAGCAGTATTGAAGTTAGATTTTGGTACGTTATTTTGCCCTCACGGGGGTATTATCGAAAATGGCAAAGCGGCGTTAGAAGAAAAGCTAAAAAATATACTGGGGCTGTGCGATCAGGCCCAAACCTTAAGCAAGAAAGGTTTGAGCCTTGATGAAATTACTCATCAATTACTTGGCCCAGAAGATATAGTGGCCAAGTTAACGGGAGGAAATTTTTGTAAGGCGAATCTTATTCGCCAAGGATTAACGATTTCATTAGCTTAACTATTTGACGAACTTCAAGGTCATGCGGTCACTTTCACCAATGTTTAAGTATTTTTGTTTGTTTTGTTCGCCAAGACGCAAGCTTGGTGGCAGTGTCCATACACCTTTAGGGTGCTCTTTAGTATCCTTTTTATTAGCGTTAACTTCTGATTTAGCTTGTAATTTAAACCCAGCTTTTTCTGCCAGTGCAATGACATAAGCTTCTGTTACATAGCCTGACGCAATCATTTTCTCTATGGAGAAATCTTTGGGTGCACGGTGTTCGACAACGCCTAGAATACCACCAGGCTTAAGCGCTTTGTAAAAACTATTAAAGGCGGCTTGCTCACCTTTATTTCTCATCCAATTGTGTACATTTCTAAAGGTTAACACGCGGTCGACAGAGCCTTTTTCTGCAAAGTTAGTGATGTTAGGCGGCGCAAAGGTAGCCATTTTGATATTAGTAAACTCAGGCTGTTCGTTTTTACGCGCTTCAAACTTTTTTCGGCTATTGCTGAAAAATGCAACGGGTGAATCAATCGGAAAATGAGCGGCGATGAGTGTGCCTTCTGAAGACAGTATCGGAGCCAGTATTTCGCTATACCAGCCACCGCCAGGCCAAATTTCGACGATTTTGTGGTGAGGCTTTACCTCAAAAAAATCAAGAGTTTGCATTGGGTGGCGGTATTGATCTCTGGCAATATTATCAGAGCTGCGTAATGATTCTGCGAATACGCTGGTGCTGCATAGGATGAGTACTAAGTATATGAGTTTCATTGGGTTCTCTGGTCAGTGAAATTTATACGACGTTAGAGTCTTGGGCCCCCATATTAGTTTCAAATTTCCCACTTAACATAGGGCTATCGATAATATCTTGATTCAATACTGGGTAAATATTGAAATCTTGGTCTGTTTGAGTAAAAGCGATTTGATCGGGTAAGTAAACGGGTTTGTTAAATTGAATATAAATACGACTTGGAAATGAGAGTGGCTCAGGTTGCGCTTGAGCTGTTGCTTTCGCAGCCATACACATGCCATGGATAATGGTCTTTTTTAAAACCAAACAATTTTGCGGTCAGTGAATACAAATGAATGGGATTTAAATCCCCTGTGATTTTGGCGTATTGGCGACCTAAGTTGGCAGGTAATGACCATATTGATAAATTATTTGGTTGCTCAATTATTTTAAGATTTTTACTCCGCAGGCGCTGCATCGGTGCATTTTTTATTTGTCGATAAACATACGTGCTGGTGGCTTGCCATTTAAGTATGCCACTCACATAAACCTGTGTGAGCAGTGTGCAATTAATACCCTTGTTGTTTTTTTTGTAATCACTTAAACCCACTTTGATGGTGAGTTGGTCGCTTGGGTAAATCGGGCTGAAATATTCCACTTCATTGTCACGGTGAACCAATCCCATCACAGGAAAAGGCAGTTGCTTGTTTAGTAATAGTTCTAAGTGGAGCTTAAACGCCAGTACTTGCGGATATAAGGGCGATACGATCTCAGAGGCAGAGGTATCGCCACATAATGCTTTGTATTGTAAAAGCTGCTTTTGGTGAATTGCAGTATTAAGAACCAGTGTTGCGATATTAGGTTGTTGGGGTTGCGCAGAGTGCCTTTTGAATAAAGCGCGAGCATAAAGTGACAGTAATGATGGTGGGCTTACAAGTAGGGTTTCATGCATCATGAAGTATCCTGAGCGAGTATGTAATTAATCTACCTGTATTGTGAGAATAAAACATGACAAATTTGCGACAATGTTTAAGTGCCTAGTCAAATATAGTCAAACAAGTTTTGTGAAATGGATAAATGCAACTTGGTATTTGCTGAAAAATTCTGTTATTTTCAAGAACTTAAGGACCCATTGTTAATACGGAATGATAATGCGCGATGCGAGTATTTTGTTACGTCTAGTACATGAAGCCATGGTGGATATGAAGCTCGATGTGGCTAAAATTTACCAACAATGTGGCGTAACACGTGATCATATCGAAGATAAAAAGGCGCGTCTTAAGCACCGTGCCAATACGCGTTTTTGGCAGGTGGCTGAATCGGTTACGGGTGATCAATCGATTGGTTTACATGTGGCTGAGCATATCCCGTTATACAAGGGACAGGTCCTTGAGTATTTGTTTTTAAGCAGTCAAACATTCGGTGATGGCTTGAATAGAGCGCTTAATTATCAGCGTTTATTATCTGATGTGGCGCAATCTTACCTAGAAATAGAAAATGGTCAGGCCAGTCTTGTTTTTGATACCGCACTAGGTGATGAAGTTGATCATCATTTTATCGAATGCATTATGTTTGGGGTGATTCGATTTTTTAAAAGCTGTACTCAAAATTCATTCACCCCATTATCGATACAGCTCATATTTGATGAGCCCAGCAATAAACATGAATACGAGCGAGTATTTGCTAGACCAGTAGAATTTAATCAAGCCAAAAATGCCATCGTCTTTTCTGAATCTATCCTGAGTTTTCAATCGCAACATGCCGAACCAGAACTAATTGATTTACACCAAGAAGTGGCCGAAGCGCATGTTGCAAAAATTGAAAAACTAGATTTGGTGTACCAAATACGACAAGTATTGAGTAAACATTTGGATAAAAAAGAAGTTAACCTTGAGTTGGTGGCTCAATCATTGGGTATGAGCCCGCGCTCATTACGCACACAATTATCTACACTCAATACTAATTTTAACCAAGTGTTATCAGAATACAGAACGTTTCTGGCTAAGCGTTTGTTAGAACGTACGCAAGAGTCAGTAGAAGAAATATGCTATCTGCTGGGCTTTTCTGAAATCAGTGCATTTTATCGGGCCTTTAAGCGTTGGACCGGTATGACGCCAATTGAATACCGTAAAAAAATTCTAGAATCCAAAATTGTATGAGAATGTGACATCCGTTGTCTCATTTTACGCCATTGACCGAAAAGCACCCCTCAGCTGTCAGTAGTGCCAATGTAATCTCCCTATAAAGCATTATCATTTCAGTTATATGAATCAAGCTGTTTATTTGCTTGATCAAAAATAACAATAAAAATTATAAGTTGAAGTGGGCTCATCATGATTACATCTCGTTTTTTACGTCCTCAATTATTAGGCAGTGTTTTTACCACGGTTCTTTTATCTTCAAATTATGCGGTTGCCAGTATGGGAAACATCGCAACCACTTACGGCTTATTGCCTCAGGATATGGCGACATCGCAATCCTTTTCATTATTTAGCGAGCAAGTCAGTGCGTCTTATTATAATCCGGCCAGTTTGGCGCTAAGTGAACGAGGGGAATTAACCGTTGGTTTCCTACAAGCAACGCCAAGCTTAGAAGTGAGTTCAAATGGAGGTGCAAATCCGCCACAACGCAGCGGCACCGTACTGGAGTCAAACCAAACAGAAACGGTTCTATTAGGCATGAAAACCAACTTGACCAGCCTTACCAAATTTAAAACACCAGTTTACTTAGCAATGATGGCAGGAGTCGAGAAATACGGCCTTGAAATGTTAGCGTTTGAATCTAATAGCTCGCAAGAAGGGCAGTTTATGCAGTATGGGCAAAAACCGTTGTTCTTGTCGATTTCGGCTGCTGCTACGGTTATGCCGGGTTTTCATTTGGGCGCGGGTGTACGCGTTACCTTGCATGCGAAAGCCAATATGGTACTTGAGTCAGATTTAGCCGGAAATACGAACAGCGAAGAGCTTGAGGTAAGTGCAGAGCCTGTCTTTATTCCCTTGTTAGGCGCTTACTTTGATTTAGGTGATCTGCTGTGTGATGAGGGCGCGGCGTGTCTGTGGCAAGGCTTAGACTTTGCTTTCTCTTATCGTGGTGAAAGTGATACGCAAACTAAAGTGAATGCCAATGCAACCATTCCAGGTACGATTCCTGACCCAGGTTTGCCCCTTGTGGTGAGCACGCTAGATGCTTATCAGCCAATGATTGTGTCATTTGGAGTGCGTTATCATTTAACACCAAACTGGCAGTTGGCAACCACACTTGAATATCAAAACTGGGCAGAGCTTGAGAACAAACTGAAAGATGACACCATTAAAGATCAAGCCAATTTAGCATTTAAAGATGCCATTGTGCCAAGACTGGGGGCCCGTTATGAATATTCAAAAAATACCCATTTTTTAATGGGGTTAAGCTATGAAGAATCTGTGCTAGAAGATGGCCTGTCCCCTGATGTTAATTTATTTGATAACGATCGTTTAATTTTAGGCGGCGGTATTACCCATGAATACGGCGATACAAAATTCTTAGCGTTTCCTTTACGCATTGATGCGGCCTACCAATATCATCACTTAGTTGAACGGGATTTTGTATTGACGTCAAACGAAGTCGCTACAAGCCCTTATGAATCAGTAACGACATCGGGCGATGCCCATGTGATTAGCTTATCTTTCTCTATGATGTTTTAAGGGGGGGGGAATATGAAAACTATCTTATTAAAAGTACTGCTAGGCATTTATTTGGTTGGGCTGATAAGCGCTTGTAGCGAAGTCGATAACGACCAGAAAACAGATTTTTCAGGTTGGGAAAAATCCTATCTTGTTTATAGCTATCCGTTTGATGGGCAAAAAAATGTATCGGTTAAAACCAATGTGGCGTTAATGTTTAGCCATGAGATCGATGATATTTATTTGCAAAGTCACGTGTCATTACGCGATAAAAATGGCCAAGAAGTCAGTGGTCAAGTGAGTATTCAAGAAAACAGTGATAAGAGTTTGATGTTTACGCCAGATGCACAATTATTAGCTGGTGAAACGTATACATTAAATTATCAAGGGGTGACCAGTAAACTGGGTGAAGTTGAGTTTGGTAAAACCATTCAGTTTAATACCATCGGCGTGTCAAAAGATGCTCAAGTTGGCAGTGGTCGTGATGGCATAAACCCAGACCCACTTTGGTTTCATGTGACGCAAGCGTTTCCATCTGATGATTTACCGTTTATGGATTTTTCAGTGATCCATTTGACACTTAGTCATGCTGTGAATATCGCAACGGTTAAATTAGATAACGGTTTTAAGTTTGTAGAAGAAGGGCAGGCTCAGAGTGTGCCAGGTAAATTAATGGTCAAAGACCGCTATATTATTTTTGACCCAAAAAATGACTTAACACCAGGAAAAAAATATACCTTAAGTTTGGCCAATACCATAAAAAGTCAATCAGGGTTATCTATAGACGCACCTGCTTATCAAGCTAAAATCTATATTCCCCTTGATTCAAAGCCGCGTACAACCATGGTGCAAAGAATCAAAGGTGAAGCAGATAGTAATATTTCCCCTTTATCAGCATTGCCACGTAATTCAGTGCCAGTTAATTCTACCTTAATGGGAAATGTGATCAGTTATGCCAATAGTAATTATTATACAGAGTTGGCTTTTATTCCTAACTTTCCAGATTCATCGCCTTTTGTGATTCGAAAGGGCGCCGTGATTAAAGGCAGTAATATGCCAGTAGAAATAGGCGGTAAAGTCAGTGCGGGTTACACCACAGAAGAAATCTACTTAACGTTAATTACCGATGCGACAGGTTATTTAATTAATAACAAAAACAGTGATGATAAAAATGCACCGAAACAAGTTCAGATAGTGATGGATGTCGCCATGACGGCGCAGCACCCAAAAGCAAATGGTGGTTTAAGCCAAGATGTATTACACATTAATTTATTTGGTATCGCCCGCACAGAAAATGATGTGTTAGTCGTTGATACCGTGGGTGAAATCAACCCAACCTTGCTTGGTGTTGAAAAAGCCAATGGCTTGGTCTCATTCTTTTTAGAAGCCTATGCTGATCAAAAAAACGCACCAGTAAAAATACAGGATAAAACCTCTCCGCAATTACAGAGCTGGTTACCCGGTGATATTATTAGTCGAGTGGACCCTGCCGATGGAATCTTATTGATATTTACTGAGCCGCTCAGTCCTGAAAACTTACAGAAAGAAGTGTCCCTTATTCGCAACGGCAATGAATCTGTGCCGGTTACCGTGACTCACGATGGCAGTGCCGTCATCGTGAAGCCTCACGAGCCGCTAAAATACAATAGTGATTATATTGTACGTGTAGGAGGCGCTGTTGTGGATATGGCAAACAATCCAATAACAGCCCCTATGGAGCTGGCTTTTACTACACTTAACTATGATACCGCTGATTTAGCTGCGCCGTTAGTTGGCTCAATATACCCCGGCTATAACTGTCGATTAGTGGATGCTGATTTTATTAATAATATTGCTGGGCGCTGTGAAAGCGGAAAAGCGAGCGATGATACGTTTTCAGTTTTTAAAATCCCACAAAACCGTGAAGTACAAATAACATTTAATCAATTGATGAATACTAATACCTTTCTCTTGGGGCAAGCTTGTGATGACGGTGCCATTCGAGTAGAAGAAATTAATACAAACGGCGAATGCATCAAACCCGTTAGCGGCAGTATTCAATTTGACGCATCCCGAATTCGTTTTATGCCAAGCGTGCCTTGGCAAGATAATACGCTTTACCGAGTAGTATTAAACTCTGCGCAAACGTCATTATGTGATGGCATTGATCAAGTATTATGCAGTGCAAAAGGGTTGCCCCTAAGAACAAACCCATTAACACTCACGCTTGAAAATCGTGATCAGGGTAGTGCAGAAATGGCTATTCCATTTGTCGCCAGCGCCCCAGAGCAAACCAAGGTATTTAACCCGTTAAGTAAATTACCCGCAGGGGATGTGAATCGTAATTTCTCCCACGATGCTAGCGAAGGCATCGTACTTGAAAATGCATCACGCTTAGCGGTTGCTGGAACAAGTGGTTTAGTCAGCCAAGCACGAATGGGCTGTAAAACGGGCAGTTGCCCTAACCAAGATTATATTTATGTGAGCGGCTATTTACCAACAGACGTGGGAACGTTTAACGAAGCCATGGGTAAAATTCCGGTAGAACTTTACAGTCAAGCACTGATGACAACATCGGTCACTATGTATGCGAAGGCCCTTGGTTTTTGGTTGGAAAACCCAACGGGTCCACAAATTATGCGCATGCGCTCACGCTTTGATGAACAAGGCAATAGCCTGCCTGGAATTGGTTACATTTACTGGGACCCAGAACGCGACAACGAATACGGCACAAAAGGACAGGCTATGTTCGAAAGCACGATGGAAGTTTATTTAGATGCCCCAGGTTTAAAACCAAACATGTTGGGTATTGAACTTGATACAAATATGCATAGCTTGCCGCTTACTATTCAATTAAGAGGCCCGATTGTGTTTCTAGCGGACGGGCGTATGGAAATTCAATTAAAAAATGCACAAGCCGTTGATATAGGTGTGGTGATTGACTCACCACTGGGAAGCTCTGATGTTGATTTGGTGATACCTGAAGGTGAGTTGGCTATTACGTTAGTTTCAAAAATGGTAAAGAGCTAATAATCATAAATCAGTATTGGTTTCATATTAAGGAATAACATGATGACAATAATAAAAATATTCAGTGTGTTAATGCTTGTTATATTGTTGCAAGCCTGTGGCGGGCAAGAACAATCGGTGGATTTTTCACCTAAACGTAATGTTCAGCTATTAGAGAGTTCACCGGTAAATAAACAAGGTGGTGTTGCAATAGGCGAAGCCATTACGCTGATATTTTCAGGGGCAATAGATGATGAAGCTTTGCTCAATAGTATTCAGTTATTTAATGAATCAGCTGAACCTGTATCGATCAATGTTGAAGTTGATCCAACAAATGACAGTAAAGTGCTGATAACGCCTATGCAAATATTGTCATATGGTGAGCGTTATTATTTAGACTTTTCGGTGATGCTTTCAATTGTGGGTGTTCAAAGCGAATTAACTGGGGTTGAATTCACCACGCGCTCTGAGAAAAGTTTAGTGGATATTGATCCGAATAACCCAATACCAACAGATCCTGACCCTGTCGATCCAGATCCAGTTGATCCCGACCCAGTGGACCCCGACCCAGTGGACCCTGATCCGGTTGACCCCGATCCAACGGATCCTGTGGCTAATGAGCAAGACATCAACGGTGACGGTGTCGTCACACCAGAAGACACGGTTTATGTGCCAGTTGAATACGACGCAACCCAGTTTTATATTACAGAGAGCTTTCCTCAAGGTGATTTACCCTATCTCGACATATCTGTATTTCACTTTACGTTAAGCCAAGTAGTGGATGCAAAAACAGTGGTGCTTGGTCAAAGCTTTAGTTTAATGAAAGAAGGTGAAGTTGATACGGTCTCAGGAACACTTTTAGTCAAAGGCCGATACATAAGTTTTGACCCAGATGCTGATTTAGACAGCAGTGCTCAGTACACACTTAGTATGACAAACAATATTAAAAGCGTATCGGGTTTAGTGTTGAATAGCGGTGATTATGCAGCAAAAATATTTACGCCACGCTCCACAATGCCAAGGCTTGATATTGTACAAAAAATATTTGGTGAAGACGGCGGTCCGGCTTCCCCTGTAAATGCTAAAACTCGAAACTCAGTAGAAGTGCACTCTCAATTGATTGGCGAAAATGTCAGTTATGCTCAAGGCGATTATCATGCCGAACTTTCACATGTGGGTAATTTTCCTGATGTATTGCCGTTTGTGATTCGTAAAGGTTCAGTGATTACATTGTCGTCGATGGATGTGAATATTGGTGGTGAGTTTTCAGCGGGTTTTATGACGGAAAACATTTACTTAACACTGATCAGTGATGCGGTGGGTTATTTAACACCACATGACAGTGGCACTGGATTTAATCGTAAACTGAGTATGGTGATGGATACCGCCATGACCGCTACAAACCCACTTGCCAATGGCACATTGAGCCAAGACGTTTTGAATGTGAATTTAGGCGGGCTTGCCGTCATTGATAATGGCGTAATGGTTGTCGATGCCATTGGTGATATTTCCATGTCGCTTTTAGGGTTAGAAAATGTTCCCGCGACGGCTAGTTTTTTCTTAGAAGGTTACGCCTCTCCAGAAAGTGCACCAGCCAAAGAAATTGATACGACTAAGCCGTCATTACACAGCTGGGTGCCCGGTGAATTAGTCAATCGCTCTAAATTGAGTGATCCTATTTTATTGACCTTTAATGAGCCGTTATCGACTAAAATGATAGCGCAAAATGTGAAATTACTGGACGGCTCTGGTTTGCAAGTGCCTGTGTCAATCACACAAGATGGCAGTGCATTGGTCATAAAACCAGATACTTCTTTAAGCCCAGGTACTAACTACACCGTGCAGGTGAATGGCGATACTCAAGACTTATCCGGTAATACATTGGATGACCCCATTCTTTTATCGTTCGCAACAGAAAGCTTTAATACCTCTGCATTGACGGCCCCTCTTGTTAGCAGTGTGTATCCTGGTTTTAACTGTCGCTTAACCGCAGCTGACTTAGCGAATGATGTTGCAGGGCGTTGCAGTGGCGGTTTAGAAAGTGATGATTTATATAATATTTTTACTTTGCCAAGTAATCGCCCCATTGAAATTAATTTTAGCCAGCTCATGAAAAAACAAACACTCACGCTGGGCAATGAATGTGGTCAAGGTGCATTTAGAGTCGAGCGCATTGATTCATCAGGTAATTGCCTAGGCGTGGTTGCGGGCGATATTCAGTTTGATCAAAGTCGTTTAGTCTTTATGCCCAACGAGCCGTGGCAAGAAGGCACCTTGTACCAATATACATTGTATTCGAACAAATCCACTTCATGTGATGGCAGCGATGGTGTTCCTTGTAGTATTTACAATGTGCCGTTAAACGCTAAACCATTGAAACTGAAATTAAGTAATCGCACAGAAGGCAGTAATGCTATGCGCATGCCATTTTATGGCGCGCCGTCTAAAACATCCCATGTATTTGGCACCATGAGTCAAATGCCTACAACAGATGTGAATCGTAATTATACCTTCGACAGTAACGAAACACCGGTCGCAAAAAACGCATCTAAATTGTGGGTGCAATCAGTTGAAGGGCTTGTGAGCGAAGCACGTTTGGGCTGTAAAGCGGGCAGTTGTGAGAATAACCAAAACATCTATGTATCGGGCAACTTGCCCACGGACATTGGTGAATACGATGCAGCGAATGATCGCATTCCTGTCACCATTTATCCGCAAGCATTAATGACCACATCCATTACCATGTTTGCAAAGGCCATTGGTATTTGGTTAGAGAATCCAACTGGCCCTCAAGTTATGCGAGTAAGGCATGACTATGCTGACGGTAAGTCAGTGCCTAATACGGGTTATATCGTGTGGGATGAAGAGCACCAGCAAGCGTATTTTGAAAGCACAATGAATGTGTATTTAGATGCGCCGGGTTTGGCACCTAAAGTTATCGGTATTGAAATGGACACCAATATGCACAGCTTACCATTGACCTTGAATTTACGTGGGCCAGTATTATTTTTACCCGATGGCCGAATGGAGATAGAGCTGACGAACTTACAAATGGTCGATATCGATGTGTTTATTGATACACCGTTCAGTGACTCAACGGTGTATTTGAAAATACCAAAAGAAGCGTTAATTATTAATTTAGTATCAAGCCCTGTGAAACATTAATCGCAGGCCTTAAAGTGTAATAATAAAACGGTTTTAAAAAGCATGAGGCGTTTGCCCACCCATTGGGTGGGCTTTTTTATGACGGCTTAATTTGTTTTTCTTGAATCATTAATGGGTAAATATCTTTAATCCAAAATTGTGTGCCGGCAGCGACAGCAAGTGGCATGACAAAAATATTCACAACTGGAATCATAGACAATAACGTTACGGTACCACCAAAGCTGAAGGTGTGAAAAGTAGGGCGCTTGGCGAGCTTTCTTAAATCATTAAAATCTTGTTGGCAGTTATCCGCGCCATAATCTAAATATTGAATCGCAATGCACCAACTGCCCCACATAAAGGCTAAGACAGGCACAACTAAATTCACAAACGGGATAAAGCTTATCAGCATTAATATAAGGGCAACGGCAAAGCCATAACTTATAAAATAACTGAGCTTAACCACTTCACGCCAAAGGGTACGCATAATAACATGGGTGATGGTTTCCCCTTCTGGCATTGGGATACCGTTGTCGCGTTGAATCTTTTCGGCTAACAGCCCATTAAAAGGGGCTGCGATTAAGTTGGTAATGAGCGTAAAGCTTAAACCGTAAAGAATCAGAAAAGCCAAGCCGAATACCAACCAAAGCATCCACGCCATAAAATGCAACCAGCTAGGAATGTAATTTAAGGCAATATCAATAACGTCTGAAAATAATGTGATGACAACACTAGTGAGTATGACAAATAAAACCATGTTTGCGACTAACGGAATTAAGATGAATTTACGGTAGCCAGGGTGCATTAATGTTCGAAATGCGCTGTATAAATGATGCATATTGATTTTCACGGGCTAGATTACAAAGATGGCCAACTTTAGCCATATCTGAGCTACGCCACAAGGGGTGTGGTAGAATATGCGCACCTATTTAATGCGTGTTGTGATTTATGCCTGTTACCCATTTTATTACTCATCAAATCGATAAAGACCCTAAAGCCGCAGGGGCCTTGGTGAAGTGTTCAGAAAATGATAATTTTCAAGAAGATCACGCGGCGAAAGTCATGGCCCAGTTACGTAATATCTTCATTGGCCGTGCCAGCAAGCGCTATGGTGAATTTGGCCCAGAAGCCCCGCAATTTAAAGGCTTGATGTTAGATTGGTTGAATAATAAACAGTCTTTTGTTTCGTTAACGCAACGATTAACCAAATTATTCTGTGAAAAATTCGATAATACCCAGCTTGAAGTGGATGGTTATTTGGCGTTTATGGCTGAGCAATTAGCCGATGGTGATCGCTTTTATGTGTATCACTTGCGTGAGAAATCCAACGTGGCATTGAATGAAAACCGTGAATTAACAGAGACCCGTTATATCGATTTTTCTAATACAGGTTTTGCTCTGTGCCTAGATACTACTGCGTTACAGCAGGGTGATGCGACAAAATATTTGAGTTTTAGCTATGGCCGTGGTGAAAAAGCCGTACAAAATTTGTTCTGTGAGTTTTGTGGTTTTAACGACACAGTGAATGTAGAACAAGAAACCCAAGAGTTTTTAAAAATCGTAGAAGCTTACACCAAGGAACTGCCAGAAGAGCAAGCCAACGAGACTCGCACAAAGGTGGTTGAGTTTTGCATGGAGCAAGATAAATACGGTTCAGCGGTTGAGTTTAAAGCGCTATCTAATGAACTTGATGAACAAGCGCCGCAAAAATTTGAACAGTTTGTACAGCAAAAACGTCAAGAAATTCGTCAGGCAAACCCTGAGCAATCAGAAGCTGAGGTTGCTGAAAAAACAGAATTTATCCCTGACCGTAAAAGCTTAAAAAACTACATTCGTTACAGCGGTAAAAACAAAGATGTAACCTTAAGCTTTTCGGCCATGGCACTGGGCGGTGATGTGCAGTTTAATCAAAATAATAATAGTTTGATGATTACTAACTTGCCTGCGCGTTTGTTAAAACAATTGAAGCATGAAGCGGGTCTGACATCCGATACTGAGTCTTAAACTTGAGTCTTAAGCCTGAAAAATAAATTAATAACAAAACCCTGGTTGGCCGATTAATGCATCGTTTGCACGGCCTGCTAGGGTTTTATTGCTCATCAGCGTATCAAAATCAATGAGCGATAGTGCCTGTGGTTGTTCAAACCAAGGCTTAAAGAAGTTTTCCCAATGAATAAAAATGATTTCACTAGGTTCAAGCTGTTTAATTAAACCTGTAGGGTAATTATCGACGTGGTCAAAGGATGCGGCCGCCAGAAATACTTTGTCAACTTTAATGCCATCTTTAAGATCCGGCACACCAATCGGAAATGCAGAAGCAGACGTTTGCACAAAAATGCGTTGTGTGACTTTTTTGCCATTTTTAGCGGTTAAAAAATCCACAATCCAATTAATGTTCGTGCCCTGTGACCATTGCCAAACATATTTTGGGGCGTCTTCTACTTCATGCTCATGATTGTGTGGAAATAAGTTAATGCCCAGTGCTTGGGGCGCATGTTCTGATGGTGTTGCCATGACTCTTATCCAGCCTTCGGCAACTGATCGCCATTGCCCAAAATCATTTTTGGTTAGCCCTGTAATGTGAGAGGCATCCATTTTACTGGCAAGTAAAAACTGAGTGCTTTGGCTGCTTAATATTTGTGCATCGTTTGCTAAGTAGCCTGTAATAGCGGGCACGTCTGCGGCATGATCATAATGGCCATGGCCAATTAACACGGTATTTACGGTGTTATTTGCATCGCCAAGCGCTGTTGTAATGTGGATTTTGTTTGATGTGTAAGGGGTAAAACTTGCGATATCCCAAAACGATTGAGGACTGTAAAAAGGGTCTGTGAGTAGTCGTTTTCCTTGATAATGAATGTCCAATGCGCCTACACCTAAATAACGAATGGCAGGGATTTTTTTGTCAGTTGTGCAGTTATAGGCAAACACGGGCAGTGACAAAAAGAGGCTAATAAACAAGATTAGGTGTTTCATGGACGGCCTCTTTGTATTTACAAAATAAACGCGCAGTTTCAACTGCGCTTCATTGCAATTTAATGAATGCTTTTATGCCGGTAATTAGTGTGTGTTAAGCAAGCCATGTTTTAGCCGCGCTTACTAAAACAGCCAACAATAAGATCCAAAGAATAGGCAGCTTAATAAAGCGTAATAACACAAAGCCAATCGTGGCTAGTGCTAAGTCTTCTTTGCTATGAATAGCGGAGGTAAAAATAGGGTCATAAAGAGTGGCAAATAAAAGCCCCACAACGGCGGCATTAACGCCATTCACAAGCCCGGCTACTTTTGGTTTTTGTGCAATGACTTGCCAGTGCTTATGTAAAGCGAGAATCAAAATAAAGCCCGGCAAAAATATCCCTGCCGTGGCGATTAATGCACCTAGCCAAGCTTGTGTGTGCGACAGTGCCCCTAAGTATGTGGCAAAGGTAAACATGGGGCCAGGTATCGCTTGTGCGGCGGCATAACCCGTTATAAAGGCATTTTCACCAATGCTGGCTGCAAAATAATCTTGCAGTAAGGGTAATACCACATGGCCGCCACCAAAGACTAAGCTGCCTGCAATAAAGGTTTGCTCAAATAATTCAGGCAGCGGGAGTACGCCACTTAAAATTAAAATAAATAGACCCGTAAATAACGCCAGTGGCCACCAAGTGACTTTGACGGTATTGCTCATAACATTAGAACGGTCTTTTTGCAATGCGACACTGCCATAAATGGCGGCAACGATAAGGCATGTAATTTGAACAAACGGGTTGGGTATTAACCATATCGCACATGCGGTTAAAGTGGCTAATACAACGGTGCTGGTGTTATGGCAAAAGTTTTTGGCCATACCTAAAACAGCATCAAGCACGACAAATACGGCAAATATTTTTAATACGTTGATGAGTTCAATTGCAAAAGGTGCTTGAGTAAATTGGCTTAACCCAAGGGCAATGGCCAACATGATCATAAAAGAGGGCAGGGTGAATCCGATAAACGCCAGGATACCGCCTAATAACCCCATCTTTTTTAAGCCAATTGCAAACCCTACTTGGCTAGAACCTGGCCCGGGTAAAAATTGGCTTAGAGCGATTAACTGACTGTATTCGTTATCGCTTAGCCATTTACGCTGCTCAACAAATACCGTTCTAAAATAACCAAGATGTGCAGCCGGGCCGCCAAAGCTGGTGCAACCTAACATGAAAAACTGAATGAAAAGTGAGAGTGCCGCTTTCATACTTTTGCTCTTTGAATTCTAAACGAAGCAATCTTAGCAAGTTGAAAAGCAGAATGTTACTACTGTTGGGCACAAACCTACCCTTAGCTGAATAGTCATTCCCATATGCTGGCTATGCAGGTTACAAGCGTTTAGGTGGTGAAAGCACTGCCTGCTGTATTTTTTGATAATGTCGATCTCTAAGCTTATTTGTTACACTTGAAATTACTATCATCATGCCAAGATATTCACCATGCGCGCCGACTCCTTAATTATTCTCGATTTTGAAACCACTGGTTTATCACCTGATATGGGCGACCGCGCCATAGAAATTGGTGCTGTGCGTTTAGAAAATGGTCAAGTGGTGGATAAATTTCAGGCGCTGATGAACCCGGGCTTTCGCGTATCGGGTTTTATTGCCGATTACACGGGCATTACCAATACCATGCTGGCTGATGCGTTAAGTTGCGAGGAGGTTATGCATGACTTTGCGGACTTTATACAAGGCTCAAACTTAATAGCGCATAATGCATCGTTTGATAAACGCTTTTTAGATGCTGAATTAGCCCGTATAGGTCGTTGCTATGATGGGGAGTTTTCGTGTTCGCTATTGGTGTCGCGACGTGTGTTTCAAGATGCGCAAAGCCATAAATTAGGTGAGCTTGTGGGTTATACCAACGTCGAAAGCGGCGGAGAGTTTCACCGAGCTTTATATGATGCTGAAATGACTGCCAAGGTGTGGCTTGCCATGTTGGAATACATCGGTGAGCGTTACGGAGCATTTGATCTAAGTTTCGAGAAAATTAAAACGTTGGCCAAAACCCCAAAAAAATCAGTGAATAAATTACTGGCTGATTGGGCGAGTATTTAAGGTTCAGTTATGAGCATGACCTACATACCACTCATAATTGTATTGTACAAAACTCAGGCACAAAAAAGCCCGCAAAGGGCGGGCTTAATATGAGAGGGTTATTTTAGAATTTATAACCAAAGTTAACGCGGTAAACCATTGGGTCTAAGTCATAGTCAACGTTCAACTCACCTGCAGTGCCTTTAAGCGTGGCAGTGGTGCCAATTTTTGCATACATAGCGGAAGCGTTCACAAACATATTTTCGTTAATGTTATAATCGATCCCCGCTTGTACGGCTAGGCCGAAAGATTCATCTAGGTCTAGTTTGTCATAGCCTAGTGCTTTTGCATCTTTACCCGCTTTTTCGTCAAAGAAAACGGTAATGTTTAAGCCGCCACCAACGTAAGGCTGAATAGCCGATGTTTTATCCATGAAATAATATTGTGCGCTGATGGTTGGTGGTAAATGTTTTACTTCACCAAGGTCTGCCCCTGGTGCACCAAGCGTACCGTCTTTTGCTGTGATGTCGTGTGTGAATGGGCTTGCACCTAATACTTCGACGCCAATGTTATCGGTGATCATGTACGTTGCAGAGATACCCAGTTGAGTGTTGTCGTTTGCTTTTACTGCTTGGCCTGGTACTTCATCAATATCGTCTGATTTCTTTTCTGGATTAACCGAAGCCGTACCCACACGCATTAAAATATCACCTGCTTCATAAGCCATAACAGGTGCACTTAACATCATTGCAGAAGAGATTAAAAGAATAGGGGCGTTTAGTTTTTTCATCAGGGGTTTCCTTAGATTTCCCGTGGGTTTTTCTGCATATTAGGGGGATTTGAAATGGTACGAGTGATCTAAATCAATTGTTTGACGCAAAATAACTTATTATTTTTTAAGCGAAATAAAGCTGATTTAAAACAATATGTAATGTTTCAGATTGGTATAGAAAGGGTTAATGGGGAAAGACTCCCCATTAAAAAAATGATCAGATAAAAGCAGTTTTGGTTGCTGAATGTACAAAACTATTTAATGGCCAGTTTCAGAGTTTGCTCAGCAAGTGCGTCTAACGTTAAGTCGCCATCTGGGCGGTACCACGTGGTTGTCCAGCCTATGGCTCCGGTTAACAGTCGTCTTAAAATAAAGGCATCATGTTCAACGTGTCCTTCTTTTTTACCTTGTTCAATGCTGCTTAACCACAGGCTTTCATATTCATCGCGTAATTGCAGAATGTATTTTTGTTTGTCTTGGCTAAGGCTGCGCCATTCGTAAACCAAAACCCCCATGGCTTCACCTGTGTCGGTATGAATTGACGCAAGCTCGCAAGTAATTAAGGCTAATAATTGATCGGTGGCGCTATGAGCATGTTTAAGCGCCTCATGCATACGCGCAATATTAATGATGATAGTTTCTTCCATCACACATAACAAGATTGCCTCTTTGCTTTTAAAATGATGAAACAGACTGCCAGATTGAATGCCCACCGCTGCACCTAATTCACGAACTGTGGTGCGCTCATAGCCCTTGGTTTTAAATAAATGTGCCGCGGCACGCATTAAGCGGCCCTTGGCACTTTGTGGATCTGTGATCTTACCTGACGCCACTAGCTCGTTTAGCACTTCATCCACGGTTTATTCCTTAAAAGTTGTCATATTTGGCCATTATTTATGAAACATTTGGTATTGTAAACCAAGCGCTTGCTTGGTAGTGTGGTTTTATTGAATAATTACTGAATGTATTTGGGGTGAAACTCAGTCCCCAGCAAGGTCGTAAAGGAAGCTAAATGTCATATAACAGTGTGTTTAAACCGGATTTATTTGCCAGTACCGTTATGGTGGTAACCGGTGGCGGTAGCGGCATAGGTCGCTGCTGTGCCCATGAATTAAGCCACTTAGGGGCTCATGTAGTCTTAATTGGACGCAAAGAAGATAAGCTGAAAAAAGTTCAAGCTGAAATCATTGAAGACGGTGGCAGTGCCGATTATTGGGCTTGTGATATTCGCGAAGAAGAATCCGTAAAAGCCACTGTAAAAGCCATTAAAGAAAAACATGGTGTCATTCATGGCTTGCTTAACAATGCAGGTGGTCAGTATCCAGCACCTTTGGCGGCCATTAATCAAAAAGGCTTTGAAACCGTCATGCGCACTAATTTAGTGGGTGGCTTTTTGTTTGCCCGTGAAGTGTACAACCAGTCAATGGTGAAAACCGGTGGCAGCATTGTAAATGTCATTGCAGATATGTGGGGTGGCATGCCTGGCATGGGTCACTCAGGTGCAGCACGTGCAGGTATGGAGAACTTTACTAAAACGGCGGCATTCGAATGGGGTCAATCGGGTGTGCGCGTCAACGCAATCGCACCGGGTTGGATTATTTCAAGTGGCATGGATACCTATGAGGGCGCCTTCAAAGCCATTATTCCACAACTAGAACAAGCCGTGCCGCTATCACGCATGGGCACAGAATCGGAAGTGAGCGGTGCAGTTAGCTTTTTATTAAGTGAAGCATCTGCGTTTGTGAGCGGTTCAACCCTGCGGATTGATGGCGCAGCGTCTTTGGGTAACCGTATGTGGCCATTGCCTAAAGCCAAAAATAACGCGCCTTATAATGGTTTTCACCGTGCGGTGATGCCAGACGTCTTGCAAGACAAAAATAACGATAAGCAGGAGGCCTAATTATGCCCGTATTGCAGTCCGAGATTGATGTTCATGGTGTTGGTTTTAAAACCAATGGTGAAGCCATGCAAAAATGCATTGATGAATTTCGTGCCATTGAACAAAAAGTGATTGAAAAAGAATTAGCCAGTACCGAAAAATTCATTCAGCGTAAAAAACTATTACCCCGTGAACGTTTAAATCGTTTGTTAGATGCAGGCTCGCCATTTTTAGAAGTGATGGCATTGGCGGGTTATAAAATGCATGACGACAAAGACGGCAGTGGTGCAGGGGGCGGTATTATTGCAGGCATTGGTTATGTGGCGAACATCCGTTGCATGATTGTAGTCAATAACTGCGCAATAAAAGGCGGCACTATTTCACCAGCGGGTTTAGATAAATCCCTGCGTCTACAAGAAATCGCTCAAGAAAATAATTTACCTGTCATCAGTCTCTCTGAAAGCGGTGGTGCAAACTTAAATTATGCCACGGATATTTTTGTGAAAGGCGCTAAAGCCTTTGCAAACCAAGCACGCATGTCTGCTCAAGGTTTACCGCAAGTGACAGTGGTGCATGGTAATGCAACAGCGGGTGGTGCGTATCAACCGGGTTTATCTGACTGGGTTGTATTAGTACGCGGCAAAGCAAAAATGTTTTTAGCCGGCCCACCACTTTTAAAAGCGGCAACCGGTGAAGTCGCCACAGACGAAGAACTTGGCGGTTCAGAAATGCATGCGCAAATTGCCGGTACGGCGGAGTATTTAGCAGAAAACGATGCAGACGGTATTCGCATTGCTCGCGAGATCATGCAAAGCCTACCATGGAATGATCAAGTTGATGCCAGCGCATTAAAACCCAATTTATACGAGCAACCGCTTTATGCGCCAGATGAACTTTTAGGTGTGGTGCCAGCGGATGCAAAACAGCCCTATGACGTACGTGAAATTTTAGCGCGTATTGCAGATGGTTCTGAATTTTTAGATTTTAAAAACGAATACGACAACCAAACTGTGTGTGGGCGTATCAAAATCGAAGGTCATGCGGTTGGCATTATCGGTAATAACGGCCCCATTACACCAAAAGGCGCGGCGAAAGCGGCACAGTTTATTCAACTATGTGAGCAGAGTAATACACCGCTGCTGTTTATTCATAACACCACAGGTTTTATGGTGGGCACGCAAAGTGAACAAAATGGTGTGATTAAACACGGCTCTAAAATGATTCAAGCAGTAGCCAATGCTACCGTGCCTAAAATTAGTATTAATGTGGGCGGTTCATACGGCGCGGGTAACTATGCCATGTGTGGTCGCGGCTTAGACCCTCGTTTTATCTTCGCATGGCCAAACAGTAAAACCGCCGTAATGGGTGGGGCGCAAGCGGGTAAGGTGTTACGTATTGTGACCGAAGATAAGCAACGCAAAATGGGAATGGAACCAGACCCTAAAATGCTCGACACCATTGAGTTAGCAACGGCTCAAAAGTTAGATGCAGGTTCGACCAGTTTATTTGGAACCGCCCGTTTATGGGATGACGGCATTATTGATCCACGTGATACTCGTCGCGTATTAGGCTATTGCTTAAGTATTTGTAAAGAAGCACAGGCCCGCACACTGCAACCAAATTCATTCGGCGTGGCCCGTTTGTAAGTATTTATATTTTTAACTCTTTTTAAGGATAGCGACATGATCATTACACACGAACACAAAGAAATTTTCCGTACGATGAAAAATTTCGTTGAAAACGAAATTAACCCAAATGTAGCCGAATGGGAAAAAGCAGGCGCGTTTCCTGCCCATGAAGTCTTTAAGAAAATGGGTGACCTTGGTTTACTGGGTATTAATAAGTCTGAAAAATACGGCGGCATGGGATTAGACCATTCTTATAATATTTATGCAGCTGAAGCATTAGGTTATGCCACCTGTGGTGGTGTGCCGTTAGCCATCGGTGTGCAAACCGATATGGCAACGCCAGCCATTGAAAAGTTCGGTAGCGATGAATTAAAACAAGAATTTTTAGCCCCCGCTATTGCTGGCGATTTTGTTGCGGCTATTGCCGTATCTGAAACGGGTGCCGGTTCTGATGTGGCCGGACTTAAAACCACCGCTAAAAAAGACGGTGATGATTATATTATTAACGGCTCAAAAATGTGGATTACTAACTCCACGCAAGCGGACTTCTTTTGTGTGTTAGCCAATACCAGTGATGATAAGCCACACAAAAACAAATCATTAATTATTGTGCCTGCCAATACCAAAGGTGTAAGCGTTGGTGAAAAGATCGATAAAATTGGTATGCGCTCAAGCGATACCGCTCCTGTTTATTTTGATGATGTGCGTGTGCCTCAGCGTAATCGCATTGGTGCAGAAGGCACGGGTTTTATGCTGCAAATGCTGCAGTTTCAAGAAGAACGGTTATGGGGTGCGGCCAGTGGTTTGATTACGCTTGAACAATGCGTTGAAAAAACCATCGAGTACACCCGTGAGCGTAAAACGTTTGGTCAGCCATTGATTAACAATCAATCCATCCATTTTCGTTTGGCGGAATTGCAAACCGAGATCGAACTGCTGCGTTCATTAACGTATCGCGCGACTGAATTAATGATTCAAAAGCAAGATGTTACCAAGCTTGCATCTATGTGTAAGTTGAAAGGCGGCCGCTTAATTCGTGAAGTGGCAGATAGCTGCTTGCAGTATTGGGGCGGCATGGGCTTTACCATGGATAACCCAGTTTCTCAGGTTTATCGCGATGGCCGTTTGGCGTCTATCGGCGGCGGGGCGGATGAAATCATGCTCGGTATTATTTGTAAGTATATGGATATTTTACCTAAAAAAATGAAATAGACGTTACATTCATTGCTTTGGCTAGTTTAAAAACTAGCTAGTCAAAGTTATACGGTTAATACCTTTGGTATTATAAAAATGATTATTGGTAAGAAAAGTAAAGTGTAAACAGGATTCAACATGTTAGAACAAGCTTACACCTGTATTAAATTAGAACGTGATGCACAAAACCCTTGGGTCTTGCATTTGACATTGGATCGCCCGCAAGCGCGTAACGCCATGAGTTTGACCATGGTGGGTGAGTTGTCACAAGTGTTAACCGCACTCGAAAGTGATTTGTCGGTGCGTGCCGTGATTGTACGCGGTGAAGGTGGGCATTTTTGTGCCGGTGGCGACATTAAAGATATGGCCAGTGCCCGTGCTGAGGCGGCGAAAAGTGAGAGTGACCCATATTTTAAATTGAATAAACAATTCGGTGAATTGATTTTGAAAATGAATCACATTCCTCAAGTGGTCATCACTGTATTAGAAGGTGCGGTACTCGGTGGTGGTTTTGGTTTAGCGTGTGTCAGTGATGTGGCCATTGCAACCGACACTGCAAAATTTGGTTTGCCTGAAACCAGTTTGGGTATTCCGCCTGCGCAAATTGCACCGTTTGTGGTAAAGCGTATTGGTTTAACACAAGCCCGTCGCTTAGCATTATTAGGTGAACGTTTTGGTGGTGAAGAATCGGTGACGCTTGGTATAAGCCACTTTTTTGCAAAAGACGATGCCGAACTGGATGTGTTGTTAGGGCGAACGCTTGATCAAATTAAATCGTGTGCACCGCATGCAAATGCAGTAACCAAGCAACTTATTTTAAAAGCCGCCGAACATGAGGCGTCAGAGTTAATTGACGAAGCGGCAAAAGCATTTAGTGCTGCCGTACAAGGCGAAGAAGGGGTGGCGGGAACCATGGCCTTTATTCAAAAGAAACCGGCGCCTTGGAATGCTTAGTTGAAAATTACATTGGGTTACCGGGCTTATAGGACGCAGGGTGGTATGCCACATATTTGGGTGCGCCCTCATGCAAAATAAGCAGACAATATTATAAGTAGGTCGGGCATTGCCCGACAAAAAATAACAATAATTTTATGCAGTACGTAATACAAGTGGTTTGAGGTAGGAGACAACATGGCTGAATTTACAAAAGTATTAGTAGCAAACCGCGGTGAAATTGCGCTGCGGGTTTTAAAAACTGCAAAGGCCATGGGTTATGAAACCGTTGCGGTCTACAGCGAAGCCGATGCTGACGCGCCTCATGTGGCATTTGCAGACGAGGCCGTATGCATTGGGCCAGCCCAAGTGAATCAAAGTTACTTGGTAATTGAAAAAATCATTGATGCTTGTAAGAAAACCGGCGCACAAGCGGTTCACCCAGGTTACGGGTTCTTATCTGAAAATACTGATTTTTGCGCAGCGTGTCAGGCCGAAGGCATCACCTTTATTGGGCCAGATCCAAAAGCCATTGAGCTAATGGGCAATAAGCGTTTAGCTAAAATCGAAATGATTAAGGCGAATGTTCCTTGTATCCCAGGTTACGAAGGCGCAGAACAAGATGAAAGCATCTTGTTTACTCATGCGAACAAAATCGGTTATCCAATCATGGTGAAAGCGGCTGCCGGTGGTGGTGGTCGTGGTATGCGTTTGGTGCATAAAGAATCTGACTTTTTAGAGCAATTAAAAACGGCAAAATCAGAGGCATTAAATGCGTTTGGTAGTGATGAAATTATTTTAGAAAAAGCGGTTATTAGTCCGCGACATATTGAAATTCAAATCTTTGCTGATCGACATGGCAATTGCATTTATTTAGGTGAACGTGACTGCTCTGTGCAGCGCCGCCACCAAAAGGTAGTAGAAGAAGCCCCGTCACCATTTGTCAGCCCAGAGCTACGCCAAAAAATGGGTGAAGCAGCTGTGAATGCGGCGTTAGCGTGTGAGTATGTGGGCGCAGGCACGGTTGAGTTTCTAACCGATGATGACGGCAAATTTTACTTCCTTGAAATGAACACCCGCTTGCAAGTAGAGCACCCAGTGACTGAATTAGTCACTGGCGTTGATCTGGTGGCCTGGCAGCTAACAATTGCAGCGGGTGGCCTTTTACCTAAAACACAGGAAGAGGTCACAATTAAAGGACACGCCATGGAGGTGCGTCTATATGCAGAAGACCCAGCATTAGGGTTTATGCCACAAACTGGTGAAGTGTTGCGTTGGAACTACCCCCAAGGTGATGGTTTAAGAATGGATGCCGGTATTCAAACAGGCCAAACCATAACGCCGTTTTATGATCCTATGCTGGCAAAAGTCATTGCATATGGCGAGAACCGTGATCATGCGCGTCGTCGATTAATGGCATCATTAAAAAAAATCGAATTACTGGGTGTGCGTAGTAATCGCGGTTTCCTGTTTAATATTTTACAGCATGATGTTTTTGCAACTGGTGGCGCGACAACTGCGTTTATTGAAGCATCGTTTAACGAAGATAAATCCCTTACACCGCATCCGCTTACATCAAAGCAACAAGCGATGGCCGCGTGGTTATTTTATCTTAAATCGGCGCAGAGTAACTCAGATGCATTGGAACGTGGCTTTTGGCGTAACTCTAATCCTGCGCCTACTTGGTTTGATTTATTATGTGTGAGCGATAAGCATAAAGTGGCCGTGAATGTGGTTAATAGCCAAGAAAAAACCTTCATGTTAAGCGCAGGTGATGACGAAATTAACGTGACACTGCAAGCTTTTAGTGAACAAAGTGTTCGCTACAGTGAAAACGGTGTTGCGACTACATTAAGTTTTGCATTTCATGAAAATGGTGTTTACCTCAATACACATGAAGGGTGTGTGTTTGTTGAAGACATGACCCATGCGCCAGCGGTAAGCGCTGATGCCGCAGGCAGTGGTTTAATTAAAGCCAGTATGGATGGTGGCATTATTGATGTGTTAGTTGAAGGTGGGCAAGCGGTTAAAAAAGGCCAAACCTTAGTGGTGTTAGAGGCTATGAAAATGGAACACAGCATGAAAGCCGATAGTGATGGCGTGATTAAAGCTATCTTGGTTACAAAAGGTGATCAAGTGAAAGGTCGACAATTACTGGTTGAAATTGAGTCTGAAAATAAAGAACCAGCAGCCGAATCAGCATAAGTAATCAAATGGTTGATTAGGCCAAGCTTTCGAGTGTTTTTGCCATTGTTTGCATCTTGTTGAATGTTATTTTAACAAGATGTAAACCATTATTATAATTATCAATAGGCTGCTCTCATGTCAAAAGTTTCCGCTACACCGCCTTACTTTGATGAAACCCATCACGCATTGCGCGACAGTATTAAACGCTTTGTCGATAAAGAAATTCTGCCTCATATAGATGATTGGGAAGAGCAAAATACCTTTCCCCGTGAAATTTATAAAATGGCAGGTGATGCTGGTTTTTTGGGTATTGGCTTTGATGAAAAATACGGCGGCACAAAAGCCGATGTGTTTCACAAATTAGTATTTGCCGAAGAGATTATGCGATGCACCAGTGCTGGTTTGGTTTCAAGCTTAGGTTCACTTGATATTGGTTTACCACCCATTGCTAAGTGGGGCAGCGACGCACTCAAACAAAAAGTCATCCCCAGTGTATTAGCAGGCGATAAAATTTGCGCACTGGCCATTACAGAACCTAGCGGCGGTTCAGATGTGGCGAACATTAAAACCCGTGCTGAAAAAGTGACAACAGATCAAGGCACGTTTTATAAAGTGAATGGTAGTAAAACCTTTATTACGTCAGGTGTGCGTGCTGATTATTATACCGTTGCGGTTCGTACAGGTGGTGATGGCTTTGGTGGTATTAGCTTATTAATGATCGAAAAAGGCACCCCAGGTTTTAATGTGGGTAAAAGCCTTAAAAAAATGTGCTGGTGGGCATCGGACACGGCCGAATTGTTTTTTGAAGATTGTATGGTGCCCGCTGAAAACTTAATTGGTGCTGAGAACACCGGATTTTTCGCCATTATGACCAATTTTCAAAGTGAGCGATTAATGCTCACCTCAATGGCGAATATGACGGCCGAACTTGCATTAAATGAATGCTATAAATACGTAAAAGAACGTGAAGCCTTTGGCCGAGCCATCGGAAAGTATCAAGTGATCAAACACAAACTGGTCGAGATGGCGACAAAATTAGAAGTCAGCAAAACCATGATGTACAACGTGGCGGCAAACATGAATGTTGGTGTCGATCAAGTTAAGCAAGTCAGTATGGCGAAAAACTTCGCAACCGATGTCAGTGACTTTGTTACTTATGAAGCGGTACAGATTTTTGGTGGCATGGGGTTAATGCGAGAAAGCGTAGTAGAGCGCTTGTATCGCGATAATCGTATACTTTCAATTGGTGGTGGTACGCGAGAAATTATGAACGAGATTATCGCAAAGCAGTTAAAGCTATAACGTTAGCTTTTATTGACCCTATTTTAATAGGGTCAAAACCAACCACGGCACCAAGAAAAACATAAAGTTAAGTAATTTATACATGCCCATCAACTGATATTGCACCAGCATGATTTTTTCACTACTTGAACCAAATAAACGGGTATGCCAATTGATAACGGCTTCGCCACCTAGCAAGTTAGATGCAAACCAAAAAGCAAGTATGCCAATGTTAATTAAACCGCAGTAACCAAGTACACTGATTAACTCATTGCTGATCATGTTGCTCTTCCTTGTTTTATCTAAATTATAGAGTATCCGGTGAGTATAGAGACTTACTGTTCTTTTAGAGTTGTTTTGACGCAAGCTTTATATTAAAAATTATTGGCTAAGCATGTCGAGTTGTTTTTGTCTTTGCTCCGCTTGTTTGCGTTGGATTTCATCCAGTTGATTTTGAATGTCTTCAATTTGTGCAGCAGGTTTTACTTGTTCGGCTTGTTTTGTATCGTGTAAATAAAATTTTGCGACAGCCAGTAGCATCATAGCGGTAATAAGTAAGCGTAAAATCATACTGGCCTCTGTTTGTTTTTGTTAGCGGCTGTTTTATGCGGCAGGTAAATCAAATTCAACCAAATTATATTGGCCAGCTTCGACTTTTAAGTACCAGCCCTTTGTATACCAATCCCCAAGAACAATGCGCTCACGGGCTTGATCGTTGTATTGCCAATTATGAACCGCAGGGCGATGGGTGTGGCCATGAATCATACGTGTTGAATGGTGCTTGGTTAGCTCAACATCTACCTCAGATGGGGTGACATCCATGATGTCTTCATCTTTCATGCTGGTACTAGACTCACTTTCACTGCGTGCTTTTTGTGCAAACGCGATGCGCTCTTCAATGCTCTGGCTTAAAAATTGTTGCTGCCATTGAGGATTACGGGCCATTTTACGAAACGCCATATACGCTTCGTCACGGGTGCATAAGCTGTCACCATGCATAAGCACGACGGGCTCGCCGTCTAAATCAATTACGGTCGGATCATTTAATAATGTCATGCCTGCCGCTTTACAAAATTCTTCACCCACTAAAAAATCACGATTACCATGCATAAAGTACAGCGTAACACCGCGCTCTTGGGTGGCTTTTAGTACGCTTTGTATTTGATCGCAATAAGGGTGTTTGACGTCATCGCCAATCCAGTAATTAAAGAAATCACCCAAGATGTAAAGGGTGTCACCGGCTTGGGGTTCTAACATAAAGTCAAGAAAACCCGCAGTGATGCGGGTTTCCTCTGGCGCTAGGTGTAAATCACTAATAAACCAAGTGCTCATACGCAGACTTATTCTACGATTTCAGTGCTATCGATTGTGATTGGCTCAACCGGCACATCCTGATGACCTGCGGTCATGCCCGTTTTAACGCCTTTCATACGATTAATCACATCCATACCTTCAATTACTTCACCAAATACACAGTAGCCCCAACCTTCAGGGTTTTTGCCAGAGTGATCTAGGAATCCATTGTCTTTCACGTTGATGAAAAACTGGTTAGAAGCACTGTGCGGGTCCATGGTGCGAGCCATAGCAACGGTGCCTTCTTTGTTAGATAAACCGTTGTCTGCTTCGTTTTGGATGGTGCCTTGAGTCGCAGGGCGCTGACTCATGTCTGTTTCCATGCCGCCGCCTTGAACCATGAAACCATCGATTACACGGTGAAAGATCAAACCATCGTAAAAACCTTCTTTTACGTAGTTGATGAAATTTTCAACAGTTTTAGGCGCTTTTTCTGCATTTAGAGACAACTTAACGTCGCCAAAACTGGTTTTTAATACAACCTGAGTCACGTGACCACCTTTTCTATGTGCTTGTGTTTAAAGGGTGCGTATAATACGGCTTTTATATTTTTCTAGCCAGCGGGCAGTGGGAATCTCCCTCACTCTTTTCAAAAAGATGCCTAAGGCCATATTCAATTGAGCTTAAGAAATGACAGAAGAAAAGGCAAAACCCGTTAATTTTATCGAGAAAATCATTAACGAAGACCTTGCCAGTGGTCAACACACTACAATCGTTACGCGTTTTCCGCCCGAGCCAAATGGCTACCTTCACATAGGCCATGCAAAATCGATTTGCCTAAACTTTGGCCTAGCCCAGCAGTTTGGTGGTCAGTGTAATTTACGTTTTGATGACACCAATCCAGAGAAAGAAGAAGACGAGTACGTACAATCGATTCAAGACGATGTACGCTGGCTGGGCTTTCAGTGGGCGGGTGATATCCATTACACCTCTGATTATTTCGATCAATTACACGCTTGGGCCATTGACCTAATTAAAGCGGGTAAAGCATACGTGTGTGATTTATCACCAGAGCAGGCCAAAGAATACCGTGGTAACTTTGAAACGCCAGGTAAAAACAGCCCGTTTCGTGATCGCAGCATTGAAGAAAATCTTGAACTGTTTGAAAGGATGCGTGCCGGTGATTTCGACGAAGGCGCTTGCGGTTTGCGTGTGAAAATCGATATGGCTTCACCGAACATGAGCATGCGTGACCCATACATTTATCGCATTAAAAAAGCCACGCATCACCAAACGGGTGACAAATGGTGTATCTATCCAAGCTATGACTTTGCCCACGGCCAGTCGGATGCCATCGAAGGCATTACCCATTCTGTGTGTACGTTAGAATTTGCCGATCACCGCCCATTATATGAGTGGTTTATCGCCAATTTAGAAACACCAGTCGAGCCGCACCAGTATGAGTTTGGCCGTTTGAACATTAACTACACGGTAACCAGTAAGCGTAAATTGCGTGCCTTGGTTGAAGGTAATGTAGTAAATGGTTGGGATGACCCGCGTATGCCAACCATTAGCGGTATGCGTCGTCGTGGTTATACGGCATCGGCTATTCGCAATTTCTGTGATTCTTTAGCGGTCGCCAAAACAGACGGTACCGTTGATGTGGCACAGCTTGAGTTTTTTATTCGTGACGACCTAAACCAGAATGCACCGCGTGCCATGTGTGTGATTAATCCGCTTAAAGTGGTGATTACTAATATGAAAGCAGATCATGACGAAACCTTAACGGTGCCTTACTTGCAAGACCGTGAAGAATTGGGTGCTCGTGAAATGCCATTCACTAATGAAATCTTCATTGATCAAGATGATTTCAAAGAAGAATACAGTAAGAAATTTAAAAAGAAATTCTGCGTAGGCAAACGTATTCGTCTGCGTCATGGTTATGTGATACAAGCTGACGGTTTTGAAAAAGACGCCGAAGGCAATATTACTCAAGTAAATGCCTCGCTTATTGAGAATACACTAGGTTGTGACCCTGAAGACGGTGATAAACCAAAAGGTGTTGTGCATTGGGTAAGCTGTAAGCATGCAGTAGAAGCAGAGCTACGCATGTATGACCGCTTGTTTACAGATGCTAACCCAGATGGCGGTAAAAAAGATTTTATGGACTGTTTAAGCCCAGAATCTTTAATTGTGAAAACTGGTTTAATTGAGCCTGCGCTTGCCAGAATTAGTCCTGAAACGGTCTTCCAGTTTGAGCGCGAAGGTTATTACGTGGCGGATCGTTTTGATCATTTAAGCGATAAACCCGTGTTTAACTTAACCATCGGTTTGCGTGAAGATAAGTCGTTGGCTAGCTAACAAAAGCCGATAAATAGCTCTCGCTGTAAGAGGGTGCTAGGGTACCCCGCGAGCGTAGAGAATATTTTGGGTATTGCACGCGACATGCACAAATGAAAAAAAATCGGGCGCAGGGCACCCTCGTACAAAATCGAAATGCTCTGCGACCGACTAGCAGAATGTAGTCGAGTAGGGTGGGCACTGCCCACCAATTTAATTTAAAGCCATAAATTAAATATCATTCAAAATGTAGGGTGTTGTGAAGCACCATTCAAAGTAGAAATATTATGACCCTAAATATATACAACACGTTAACGCGTCAAAAAGAAGAATTTAAACCACTGCAAGCAGGCAAAGTTGGCATGTATGTGTGTGGCATGACGGTTTATGACTTTTGTCACATGGGTCATGCGCGTGTAATGGTTTCGTTTGACGTGATAGTGCGTTACCTGCGTCACTGTGGTTACGATGTAAATTATATTCGTAATATCACCGATATCGACGACAAGATCATTAACCGCGCCGTTGAAAATAACGAGCCGTTTAATGTATTGGTTGATCGCATGGTGGGCGCGATGAATGAAGATTTCGCTAAGTTAAACGTGCTAACCCCTAATAGTGAGCCAAAAGCCACTGACCACATCGAAGGCATTATTGCCATGGTCAATACTTTAATCGAAAAAGGTTTCGCTTATGGGGCTTCTAATGGCGATGTGTATTTCCGTGTGCGTAAGTTTGACGGCTACGGCAAACTCTCTGGCAAAATTCTAGAAGAACTAGAGAGCGGCGCACGTATTGAAGTCACCGAAGAAAAAGAAGATCCATTGGACTTTGTACTTTGGAAGTCGGCCAAACCAGGTGAGCCATCTTGGTCAAGTCCTTGGGGTGAAGGTCGCCCAGGTTGGCATATTGAATGTTCAGCGATGTCCACTTGCTGTTTGGGTAATAATTTCGATATTCATGGTGGCGGCCCAGATTTGAAATTCCCACATCATGAAAACGAAATTGCCCAAAGTGAAGCGGCAACAGGTGAGCACTACGCAAATACCTGGATGCACGCTGGTGCCTTACGTATCGACGGCGAAAAAATGTCTAAGTCACTAGGTAACTTTTTTACCATTCGTGATGTATTAAAAGAATACGATGCCGAAGTGATTCGTTTCTTCTTGGCCTCTGTTCAATACCGTAGTGAAATCAACTACAGTCAAGCAGGCTTACAAGATGCACAAACGAAATTAGATCGTTTGTATAATGCACTTAAAGGTTGTTATTTAACCGTTACGCTAGATTTAGCCGACGCTGACTTGGCTGGTTTTGTCGCGCAATTTAAAGCCGCCATGGATGATGACTTTAATACCCCTAAAGCCATTGCGGTTATGTTTGATTTGGTATCCCACATCAATAAAGCACAAGGGGCGGTTAAAGACAAACTGGCAAGTCTACTTAAAACCTTTGCGGATGTTTTAGGTTGCCTACAAACCAACCCTGAAGATTACTTTAAGCAGGGTGTCGATGTGGATGAAACTTATATTCAGGATATGATCGAACAGCGCGTACAAGCCAAGAAAAATAAAGACTTTGCGCTTGCTGATAAAATTCGCCAAGACTTGGATGCACAAGGCATTGAGCTTCAAGATAGTCGTGAAGGGACAACGTGGGTTAAAAAGTGATTATAATCCTTTGTTAAAGATGAAAGCGCCGTAAGGCGCTTTTTTTTCGTCTATAGTTTGATAGAGGCGTATAGGATGTTGAAATGAAAGAAATAATTAGTAATACCCCATTTGGATCTGTTTGGGGTTATAGGTTTAGGCAAACTGTGCCTGCATTAATATTGCTGTCACCCGTAGTCCATTATAAATGGGCTGATATAGACGTCACTTCCCAAGATATATTTCAACCGTTTCTCATTCTAACCCTTATAGCGTTCATTTTTTCTTTTATTACCGAAATGTTAGGTGATTTCATCGAAGGGATGATATTTAGTTATTTGAATAATAATGATAAATTTAGAAATGAGGATAATTACGGTGATAAGAGTATTGTCGATATATGGTTCGAGTATTTAAATCGAGGTGTAGAAGATAAGAGAATTGCTGATTTATATATATCGGGGCAAGTAGATAAATTAAGATTGCAGAGCGCACTTGTAATTCCAGTTTTTTTAGCCGTTACTGGATTTTCATGCATGGTTGATTTTACTGTATGTATGCGTTTTTTTATTTTTTTAACTGGATTTTTGTTTTCAGTTGGATTTATATTTTTGGCAGTTACAACAAGTAAAGAATTGATAAGGCTCAGAGATTTTATGATGTCTGATTCTTCGCTGTCAAATTAGTTGGCTTTATTTTTTAAAAAAATATTGAAAGATAGCCTAGGTATTTTCACTTGTCATGGTATGCTAATATTTAAACTTAATCCTTAAATGTTATGTTGTATTTTTTTAGGAGTTTTGTTTCGAAATCACCTTTAATCGACTTGCGACCATTATTCCAAATCTTTATTAGTTTATCTCTTTTTTTGGCTGGAATGTTTTTTGAAAAAATAGGTCTTTCGATAAGTTTGTTTTCTAACCCTGGGTAGATGATCTTAAGATCATTATTGAATTTTAGTTTATTTAAAATATGCTGAAGGACGAGTTCGTTGTCTGCGTATAAATCGATTCTGTTATCTTTTATCATGCGAAATATACGGTCGATTATGTCATCATAACCTGCGATTACTTCAACCAAGTTGGCGTTTTTAGGGTTGTCGAGATACTTTTGGTAGTCGGTACTCATTGAGCTGTAATCCCAGCCAGGCCCAGTTGCAATGCGTTTCCCTTTTATAGAGTCAACACCGCTGTAGTGCCATGTGTCATTTTTTCTTACCACAAATGCCGCTGTGTATTTATACGTTACAGCTTCTGCATATACGAAGTGCTTTTCTGTGTTAGGCGAAAATAAGTACTCTGGTAACATATCGCAGAGTCCTTCAGTCACCATGTCCAGTCCTCTTGCTAGCGGGACTTCATAATATGTAATTTGATAGCCTTTTGATGTGTATATATGGTCCAGCATGTCAATGATAATGCCGCGCTCGGGTGACTCTTTGGACGGGAAAATTGTCATAGGTGCCCAGTGGTCGTAGCAAACATTTAATGTGTCAGCATGAGTGACATTGGCTGCGTTGATTACTATTGATAAAAACATTAACGATACTAAAGACATTGTTTTAATCGATTTTTTCTTTTGACCTTTTTTATATTTCGACACGATCGCGGCCCTTGTCTTTTGCACCGTACAATTTTAAATCGGCGCGTTTAAAAAGTTCGTCAATTGAATGATCTTTTGGCGTAGATGACTCGACACCAATACTGACGGTATAGGCAACTTTTTTTCCATCCAATTCTAAAACCGAATGACTAATGGCTTGTCTAATTTTATCGGCAAGTCGAAAGGCATTATTTGTATCTGTATTAGGGAGGAATATTGCAAACTCTTCTCCGCCCACTCGTCCAACCGGGTCCGACTTGCGTACGAGGTTTTGGATTGTATGGGTGAAGTGAACAAGTATTTGATCGCCAATGAAGTGACCGTAGGTGTCGTTGATTACTTTAAAATAATCTAGATCCATCAGAACAAAAGATGCGGGTGATTTGTGGCGTTGAGATAGATCGAGTAAATGTTGTGCGGTCTCAAAAAAACTGCCTCTATTTAATGCATCGGTTAAAGAGTCTCTTGTGGCCAGTTTTTTTAGTTTTTTATTTGATATCTGCAATGCTTCTGTACGTTTTTTGACGGCGTCTTCTAACCAGATTCGTTTAGCTTGCTCGTCTTCTAGTAATCGTATTTGATCCCTTTCTATTGCTGAAAGCATTTCATTCATATGCTCTTGCAGTTGGCTGAGTTCGTAATTTTTAATCTTGGACAGTTTAATGCGCTTGCTTATATTTTTACTTAATTGAACTTCACTTACTTGAGACATAAGCTCTTGCAAAGGCGTGGCTAAATAACGATCTAAAGCCCAAGTAAATAACCAAAATAAAATAGACAGTTTAATGATTGCGGTAAGTGCAATTAAGGAAAAACCAAACCAGATTCGATCTAGAATGACTTCTGAAGAGGAGTAAAGTGTGAGTGAGCCAAGAAATATCTTTTTATCGTTAAGCGCCCAGTATAAGTCTGATTTTGTATCAAAGATCGATAACGGGGCTGAAATAGAATTATAGGATCGTTTGGAAATCATATTCTTGGCATGTTTATCTAAAACATCAACGCCTTCAATAATTGGCATTTTAAGCAGTCCTGCGATAAGGGCATCTAGCTGGTTCTGGTTGTACTGCCATAAACTAGTTGAAATAGGACCTCGTACTGTTTCCTCTAATTGCTCTAATTCATTTAAGATTGATTCTTGGGTTTTTAGGTATTCTGTTAAAAATTGCATGCCGGTAATTAGGCTTGTTACGACCAAATATATGGAGAAAATAACACACATCATTTTTTGGGATAGATTGCTTGGACGAAGAAAGCTTGCAAACATCAAAAACGACCCTTCCGGATAGACTTTAAACCTGAGTTAAGCTTAGTTTACTCCCCCCGTTAATGGAAAAAATCAGTGTAATGGGGGTGAGATTGCGAGTTAATGGGTTGTAGAATTGATAGGGTGATCAAATTTAATGCTATTAAAATCAATAGCTTAGAGTGACGTATGTATTTAGGGGAGGTGGACGTCGTAGATGTATCAACGATCGATCTTTGTATATGCAACTGGGCCAAAATTCAATCTCATTGGTAAAAGGATATTGAATGGCAAATTCATAAATACTGTATTAGTGATACCGAGTGTTGTTTCAATACTGTTTTGAGATGTGCCCTGTTTGTTTTTTTAGCACGGTTTTTATTGGATTTCATTATTAAGAGTTAGTAACTCTAACGGTTGCATGACTATAGATAGATCCTATTAAGATTGTAGGTCAAATTGAATGATTATCACTACTTTGAAATGCCACGCATCTTTGTTTGTGTTTGCAGCATCTAATGGGAATGTTTATGTTAAAAATCCCCTCTATTATTTTTGTTGTTGTTAGAATGTGAGGCGCTTTTTTCAATGCCGCTATAAAACATGCAGACTATTAATTACTCAAAGAACGATTTAGTTTAGATGCTGGCAACCACCACTTCATATCTTCATCTTTTATTTTTGGTACGCTGGGGTTGTTGAGTAATATTAGATGCCGGTCTATTAAGTTTGATTTGTCTAAGATCGACTGATATTCCGCTATGAATATTTTTTTGTAAGAGCCATCTTTAATAGCTTCCAGTAGCCCAGCGTGAATATGCTCTGCTAATTGAGGTCGTTGTTTTGATACAAAAAAATAGACAGGCAAATGATAAAATAACATAACGTTGGATACGACGGTTATATCTTGTGCGTAACGTTCTTGTTCGGGCCATATTTCATTAATGCCTCGGTGAAAGTAATCCACGCGCCCACTAATGAGCCATTTGAATAACAGTTTATAATCGACATGGGACCGAACGGGTAGATTATTGGCCTTGTACACGGGCAAGTCTCCCCAGTGAGCGCCGTGTGCTCCCATATAGTGGCTCAATTCTTTTTTTGTGCGGATTTCTGAAAGTGCATGTGCTTGATCTTTTCTGCTCAATATTAAACGTAAACCTAGAATTCCCCTGTAAATAGGCGTGTAGATGGGAATCATTCTTGATTCTCGCTCTTTTGATGTGGACTGCCATTGCACATCTAGCGAGCCGTTAATCACCATGCTTTCACCGCGGCGTTCATTTACAAGCTGTGTTTTAGGCGCTTGCAGGTTATAAACTCGACCTGATTTTGAAAGTGCCAAGGCCAATAGCTTTGCGCCAAATGTATAGCGCTCTTGAGCTTGGTAATGACGTACCACTAAAGACTCATCAGCTACAGGCTCAGCGGTAGCCAATACGGAGCGTACTATGATGAGAGTCGATACGACGATATAGGTTATCGCTTTAGCCTTTGAGGGCGCATTGCATGTGTGCTTAGAGCAAGTCAGATCGTTAACCATAAAAACCTAGCGAATGGGGATCAGCACTACTGAGTATAGACGAATAGTCCGGTGCCATAGGCTTCGATATTGATGGATGCAGGGGGCGTGAGTCGCTGGCTCTAATTTAAAAATCCATTATTGCTATTGGCCATTAACTCAAATATTACCGAATGAATTAAATGATTTATTGGGGTAAATATGAGAGGGAGCATCAAAATATAATTCCCTCTCATAATATTGAAGCAAAGATAGATCGCCTGTACCTAGTTAATACTCAGGTATAAGCCCATACTATTTTAACGTCTCACTGGGTAGTTGCCCAAATACCCCCTTATAATCCTTTGCAAATTGGCCTAAGTGCCAAAAGCCCCAGCGGGCAGCGATGTCGCCGATGGTTTCGCCAGTACGTGCCTGTTTTAAATCTCGTCTCACACCATTTAAGCGGGTGTAGCGTAAATATTGTATGGGTGACAAACCCAATATACTTTCAAAACTATTTTGTAATGTGCGCCTACTGGTATGGCACGCTTCGCAAAGCTCACTCAGAGTAATGGCGCGCTCATGATGGTTTTGTAAAAACGCACGGGCATCGTTCACAATGGTTTTACGGTGCTGGTAGCTGGTATGTATGGTTTGGTTTGGTGACTCTTTACTAAACACCTCAAGCAAGCCCATAAGAATTAAATCTTGAGTAAGGTGGTCAGGTGTGGCGTTTTCATTTGCCGCTTCGTTGTTTAAGAGCCGTGCCAATAAATAGTTGATGGCATTTAATGTATTCTCCGGAATACTTAAGCGCTCATTATGTAAAATGTCTTGCCAGTTTAATTCAACGCCTTGTTTATTGGCTTGGCCCATGAGTTTATCGTAGCTAATAACGACACCATAAATATCAAATGCATCTGGCGTCGTCAGTTCAAATTCGATATTGCCAGGGCGACACATAATGTCGTTTTTATTAAGTGCCAAACCATTAATTTTACTGTGCTCTTTGTTGGTTTGTTCTTTAGGTGAAATACCTAGCCAAATACTATCTGGCCATACCAAACAGGTTTGGCTAAGAGCTTGGCTGGTGTGTTCTTTGAATACTTGTAGGTCTTCGAAGGGGCGTTCGATAATTTGCCCATAAAACTCACCTGCACTAATTTGATCATAATGCTGCTGCCAATCGGTTAAATTATGCGCATGATCATGGGCATCGTAACTGATACTGGTGATAAGCGGCTTCTGTTGTTGTGGAACGATTGACTCAATCATGAAAAATACGCCTTACATTTTTTCACTATATTGCTTTATCTTGGTGCTTTATGCCCAATCTCGGTGCTACCTGCTGAATTTAACGAGTCTGAGATTTGCCATAATTTGATAATGCATTTGGGTTAGTCTTGTTAAAGTAGCCTCACTGGGTAGCAGCAGTGATTCATTCAAGCTTTATTTGGTGCTTTTAGACTTTGCTTACTTGTTAATAGAGCAAAGCCCATGCCGAATACTAAGGTTTAAGACGACAATTATGTCCAAGTTTAAATATGTGTTAGGCCATCAAACGTTTCAGTTTAAAAGTTTGGCCGAGTTAATGGCCAAAGCAACGCCACTCAGAAGTGGGGATGTACTGGCAGGCGTTGCGGCAACAACAGAAAAAGAGCGCGCAGTGGCGCAGTTATGTTTAGCCGATGTATCGCTTAAACATTTTTTAAGTGATGCGCTCATTGCTTACGAAGACGACGAAATCACGCGTTTAATTATGGATGAACACGATGCACATGCGTTTAAAGCCATTGGTCATTTTACAGTAGGGGACTTTCGTAATTTTTTATTAAGTGATGAGTGCAACGGACAAATGCTTAGCGCGTTACGATTGGGTATTACACCAGAAATGGCCGCTGCCGTGAGTAAAATTATGCGTAATCAAGATTTAATCTTAGTGGCTAAAAAATGCGAAGTTGTCACCCAGTTTAGAAACACCTTAGGTTTGAAAGGGCATTTTTCGACACGCTTACAACCTAATCACCCAACGGATGACATGACGGGTATCGCCGCCAGTATTTTAGATGGCTTAATGTACGCCAATGGCGATGCGGTTATTGGTATTAACCCCGCAACCGACAACGTACAGCAATGCACTGTATTACTTAAAATGATTGATGACGTGATTCAGCATTATGAAATCCCCACGCAATCATGTGTGTTAACCCACGTAACCAATACCATTGAATGTATTGAGAACGGCGCACCGGTTGATTTAGTATTTCAAAGTATCGGTGGCACTCAAGCCACAAATGACAGCTTTGGGTTTAATTTAAATACTTTAAAAGAAGCGCAGCAAGCGGCGCTAGAATTAAAGCGCGGCACCGTTGGGCAAAACGTCATGTACTTTGAAACGGGCCAAGGCAGTAGCCTAAGTGCCAATGCACATCACGGCTTAGATCAGCAAACCTGCGAAGTACGCGCCTATGCCGTGGCCAGAAAATTTGACCCATTTTTAGTCAACACAGTTGTTGGGTTTATTGGCCCTGAATATTTATATGACGGCAAGCAAATCACCCGTGCCGGATTAGAAGATCATTTTTGCGGGAAATTACTGGGTTTACCCATGGGCTGTGACGTGTGCTACACCAACCACGCAGAAGCCGATCAAAATGATATGGATGGCCTGTTAACATTACTGGCCGCAGCGGGTTGCACTTTTGTAATGGGCATTCCAGGTTCCGATGACATTATGTTGAATTATCAAACCACGTCATTTCATGATGCCTTATATGTACGCAAATTATTAGGCTTACGCCCAGCGCCAGAGTTCGAATCTTGGTTAACTAAAATGCAAATAATGGATAACCAATTTCATTTAAATGCCAATATTCCAAGCCCGTTTTCAAAAAACTTACTGGATGTTAAGGGCGGCTTTTAATATGACAAACAAAGCCAATACATTAAGTGTTGTATTAAACCCTTGGCAAAAATTAAAAGACTTTACCGATGCCCGCATTGCACTTGGCCGAGCGGGCAGCTCAATCCCGACCAATGAAATGCTCAAATTTCAATTAGAGCATGCACAAGCAAGGGACGCTGTACACTTACCATTAAATGCAAAAGCATTGTATGAAAACCTTGAACACAATTTAAATGCTTGCCCCCAAGCCCCCGATTTATTTGTGAGCGATGCACCGTTATTGGTGAGTAGCTGTGCGAATGATCGGGGCACCTATTTACAACGACCCGATTTGGGTCGCAAGTTAAATCAGCAAAGTTGTGACACGTTAAGCCAAGCAAAAGGGCAGTTTGATTTGGCCATTTGTGTAGTGGATGGGTTGTCGTCTATGGCCATCGAAAAAAACACCCAGCCGTTTTTACAACAATTATTAACCATACTCGCGCCTAATCAATTATCTCTGGCCCCTTTGGTGATTTGTACGCAGGGCCGTGTGGCCATTGGTGATCATGTGGCGCAATTATTAGGAGCTAAAACTGTAATTGTATTAATTGGTGAGCGCCCTGGTTTATTAAGCCCAGACAGCATGGGTTTGTATTTAACCTTTGGCGCCCATGTTGGTTGCAATGATGCGCAGCGCAACTGTATATCAAACATTCGCCCAGCGGGTTTACGTTACGAAAGTGCCGTAGTAAAAGCCAAGTATTTACTCGAAGAATCACAGCGCCTTGGTTTAAGCGGTGTAAATTTAAAAGAGCGCAGTGAAGAAGTAGGGGGGATATTAACCAGCCATCAAAGCTTTTTAACCCAAGCTAAATAACAATTAAAAAATCCCGCGAAGTTGGGATCAAAAACGACGTGCAAACAATAATAAAAAACGAAACAAAAATGGCCCTCACGAATTTAGAGAAAACACTAAAACAACGAGGAGAGTCCAATGGACGAAGCAACCCTAACGCTTGAGAGTTTGCAGGCCCAGCTTGCCGCTCAACAAAGCACCTTTGAAATGCACCAGGCTATGAATGTCGAGGTGTTCTACTGGTGGTGTACTGCCATCATGATGATGATACACGCAGGTTTTTTAGCCTACGAAATGGGCGCGTCACGCAGTAAAAACGCACTGGCTGCCGGTATTAAAAATATTCTAGCTTTGGCTTTGATTATTCCTACTTTCTATTTATTTGGTTGGTGGATTTACAACGCCTTCCCAGGTGGTTTGATTCCAGCGGATGCGTCTGCTGCATTACCTTGGTCGCCCAGCATGGGGCCAGATGTGTCTGACATGGGCACGGGTATTTTTTGGGCGGCGTTTGCTTTATTTGGTGCTACTACGGGTTCTATTTTATCCGGTGCGGTCATCGAGCGAATTCGCGTGAGTGCGTTTTTAATCCTAACGGTATTCTTAGGCAGTGCCATTTGGATTTTGGCGGGCGCATGGGGCTGGCACCCAGAAGGTTGGTTGCTAACTGACTTAGGTTATCACGACGTAGGTGCATCCGGTGTGGTTCACGCAGTGGCGGGCTTCTTTACGCTAGGCGTGCTGATTAACCTTGGTGCCCGTAAAGGCAAGTTTATAAATGGCGTGGCACAAACCATTGCGCCGCACAGCTTACCGATGACATTAATTGGTTTGATGATGATCATCTTCGGTTTCTTTGGCTTCTTAGGCGGCTGCATTATCTTTAACGGTGGTGAAACAGGCTGGACGACGATCTACAACACACCAACAAACTTATCGGCGTTTGCGTTTAATACCTTGATGGGCTTTTCTGGCGGCATTATTGGTTGTTACATTGCAACGCGTGATCCGTTCTGGACGATGTCTGGCGGTCTAGTCGGTATTATCTCAGTGGCGGCAGGTCTTGATTTATATAGCCCAACATTGGCGTTCATTATTGCCGTTTGTATGGGCTTTGCGGCAGTTTGGTTTGCTAAGTTCTTAGAAAAACGCGGCATTGATGATGCAGTAGGTGCAGTTGCCGTTCACGGCTTTACGGGTTTTGTGGCGGTGATTTTAGTGGGCGTATTTGCGGGTGGCACTCCTAACGTGGGCGGCAATCCAGAGATCAGCTTTTTAGGTCAAACCCTATCAGCAGTGATCATGGCATTGTTAGGCTTTATCCCTGGTTACGGTTTATCACTATTGCTTAAAAAGCTAAACGCATTACGTGTACCAGAATCAGCAGAAGACTTAGGTATTGATGAGGTAGAGCTGCTTGCTAAGCCATACCCAGAATCAAATACACCCGCATCAACTGACAGCGAAGTGCCAAATAAACTGGCTAACGTTGAACCACAGGGGATTTAATTATGGGAACATCAATTACAACATGGGAAAACGTAACAGCGTATTTTACCTTTGCGGATTCACCCATCATGCTCATGCTATTTGCATTGGGTGTCAGCGGCATCATTATCGGTTTGATTGGCAGTATCATCAAACACGAAAACGAAGCCTTTGATAAATTAAAGTAACACTTAAGTTAAGATAGCAATTAAGTGTTAAAAATAAGAAATCGGCTTAAGTGATTAAGCCGATTTTTTTGTATGTATTTAAAAGTAAAACAATATGCCAGCAATTGATTACTGGAATATTGTTATGTTGGTCTTATAGGTTATCTCCCATAGCTTTAATCAGTTCACCACTGTTGGTGTCACCGCTGAGCTCCCAGAAAAAAGAACCGCCGAGATTATTGTTTTTAATGTAATTCATCTTTCCTGCAATGTCGGACGGCGTATCATAGCTCCACCAGTTGTTACCACACTTAGCGTAAGACGTTCCTGCAATCGAACCGGTTACTGGGCAGGTATCTTTTAATACTTTATAGTCTTGAATGCCCGCTTCATATTTACCCGTAGCTGGGCCTGTTGCATTACCGCCGGGTGCGTCTTGCGTTACGCCCGTCCAACCTCTGCCATAAAAACCAATGCCAAGTAATAATTTTTGGGCTGGTACGCCTTGGTCCATATAAACTTTAAGCGCGTTATCGGTATTGTTGCCATAAATGGGGGATGTCGGCATAATCATAAAGTGGCGAATGTGGAGCAGTTGGGCCTGTTTTCGCCCATGCGCCAAATAAATCGTACGTCATGACGTTATACCAGTCCATATATTGAGCGGCTAAGCCATAATCTGTGGCATCAATTTTCGATTTACCAGCGGGCACGGCTGCAGTTACTAATTCTGAGCCAAATCGATTTCTTAATGCCGACATTAATGTGCTGAATGCCATTGGGCCGCTGGTATCACAATTTAAACCGCACGCATTAGGGTATTCCCAATCAATATCGATGCCATCAAATAACCCATCCCAGCGAGGATCGTGTATCAGATCAAAACATGAGTTCGCAAACATTTGCGGGTTTTGTGCCGCTTCTTTAAAGCCACCAGACCATGTCCAGCCGCCAAATGACCAAAGAATTTTAATGTGCGGATACATTTGTTTTAATTTTTTTAGCTGATTAAAGCTGCCTCTTAATGGGTCGTTCCATTTGTCTGCGACACCATCAATACTTTGTGCCGCGGTATACGATTTTTCAAAATCGGCATAGTTATCACCGCCCACACATTTACCACCAATGACATTACCAAACGCGTAATTAATGTGCGTTAGTTTATCGGCTGAGCCACTGGTTTTAATATTATTGACATGATAATTACGCTGGTAAACACCCCATTGAACAAAGTAGCCCAAAACAATTTTGTCACTACTGATTGGCTCTTGAATAATGTTAGCCGTCACCTGACTTGTGGTAGTTGCACCTTGATTGTCGGTTACTGTCAATGTCACATTATAAAGTCCAAGGGCAGCGTAGGTATGGCGGGCTTGAGTTTCTGTGCTCGTGTTGCCGTCACCAAAATCCCATAGGTACTGAGTGATAAAACCATCCGGATCATTTGAACCGTTACTGTTAAATTGAATCACTCCGCCTAAAACCATTTGATAGGGACCGTTGGCTTTGGCGATTGGTTTTTGGTTGATAGTGCTGTCAGTGACTGTGGTGGTGGTTACGCTCATATGGTTCGCCGCGTTGTTATCGGTAACCGTTAGAGTTACCGAGTACGCGCCAGCGGCTGCATAAGTGTGAGAAGGGTTGGCTTGTGCAGAGCGTTGGCCATCCCCAAAGTCCCAAAGGTAAGCCGTAATTGTACCGTCTGGGTCATTCGAGCCGACACTGCTAAAGTTAATCGCATTGTTGACTGAGCCAGTATAGGGACCATTTGCAGAGGCAGTTGGAGCAAGGTTAGTATTGCCAGGGCTACAAGTGCCTACTTGTGTCCATGCTAATTCCCAATGCATGCCCACACCTGGCTCGTACGCCCAAGCGGCGGCGGAAGAGCACCAGCCTCCCACTTTACAACTAAATTTGGTGTTAACATTTTGAACTAAATCGCCATTATTATATTGCGTGCCAGCAACATAGTTTGGTTCGGTGCAACTGCCCGGATTATTGGAGTCACTAATTTTTGCAGTTGTATTTGAAAAACTCGATTTATTTTCGTTGTCGGTTACCGTTAATTTAACCGCATAGGTTCCCGTTGCTGAGTATGTATGCAATGGGTTTTCTTGTGTGCTGCTATTACCATCACCAAACTGCCATTGATAACCAACAATGTTGCCATCTGGGTCGGACGATCCATTACTGCTAAATGTAATCGAGTCGCCTAGGTTTGCAAGGTAAGCCCCGTTTGCATTGGCAACAGGCGGTTTGTTGCCATCCGGAGGTGTAGTGTTGGCATCATAATTTACATCAACACAGGCATAAAACGCTTCAGGGCTATCGGAGCGTTGCCAAATACTATAGACAATGTGTTTGCCGGTTCTTTCGGGCAAGGTACAGGTATGAGACGAACTTGACTCTGGACCAGTTGCTTCATTGCGACAAAGAAACTCTAAGTCATTCCAATATAAAGGGTTTGTAACGTCATAACTTTCTTGAGTGATGTAGTAATCAGTATAGGCCGTTGCGTGAGGGGCCGTATTACTCCATTTAAACGTGTAATCGCCACTTGTAACATCGGCGGCTACCCAATCATTGCGTGCTAAATCAAGGCCGCCAAAATCGTTAGGGTTACCACCACTGCATAACTCACCATCATTGATGACCTCGCGGTGGTTGTCGTTAGCATTGCCTTGTCTTACGCCGTTCCAATCATAAAAGCCTTGTGATCCGCTTTCTGCTACGGCCGCTTTACATGCGTCTGATACTGGGCTTTCTGGGTTTTCTTGGTAGCAATTATATATTCGACTGGGGGGCTCCGTTATTGTGCCGTGGGCCATTGCAGTTTGATTGACCCCCGCAAGTGATGTGGCCGCAACCAGTAGTAATGCTTTTTGGTAGGAAAAATTTAACGGATGATTATCTTTCATTTGTAATATTATCCTAAGTAAATTTAACGACTAATGCATAAGTGACAGTGTTGACAGTGTTGACAGTGTCTTTGTCATAATCCCACATTTAAAAATGTGAAATAAACCACGTTGTCACGGTTAATCAAACAATTGAACGATCGTTTTTAATGCAAGGTAAAATAAATTTGGATATCTAATTATTGAAAAATAAGCTGGACCTAAGCTTTAATTGTATATCCTCGGGAGGGTTGATTTAGAGTTATTGTTTAGGGGGTGATTGCTGTTCATTTTTTCATTAATACTCCGGTTGATGATAAAAATAAGTAAATAATACTAATTTTTTACAGTTTGTTGGTTCGTAATTTTTATCAATACGATAAAAAATAATATAACGTGAAGTTATTAAGTCGGCTGAAGCAGTTAGTCATAAATACCTCGTAAGCCATCTTTGTTTTTAATATAGGGCAGATTTCATAATTAGCCTTCAAATATTTGTTTCTATTTGTTAATGCCAATGTTAGTTGTCTAACGTTATTCCAGATGTAGATGTCGGTATTGCGTCATTAAATTTGTGCCATAAAAAATATTTTATTCTTTATATTCGAATAAAGAGTGTTGAACAGTTTTTACCTATGATTATCTATCTTTACCTTTTACGTGTGTGAATGTGATACTGGCCCTCACATTTCATTCTTTCAAACGTCATATTGGTAAAAGTCTTTTCTATTTTAATGGCTCGAGGTCGGTTTATAACTTGCAATAGGGTATTGCTTTGTGATTTTTTGTTTTTTGGGCGATTAAACCCCCTCTAAGCTTAAATAAAGCAATCATGTTTAACATGACCAAATATTGAAATAGGGCGCGTAACACATGGTTTGTGAATTCAGCTGATCTAAGTAGTTGATTGACTAGGAAAGTAAATCTTGGGATATGTTATTTTTTTGATGCAGATAGAGTGTTATGGCACAAAAAAGCCGACTTAAGTAATTAAGCCGGTTCTCTCTGAGGTTAGTTGTGTTTACGTAACCAATTCATTTGATAAGTTAAAAATCCTAGAAAGAGAATAAAAATGGTCAAAAACGTTTTATGTAAAAGCGGGTCTTCTAGAGAGGTTACAACAGGCCCATCCATCGGGAAACGCGTTAAAATCTCTGTTGCGGTAGGAATTAAGTGAAACAAAATCGTGCCCGAAAAACATAAGTTAACAAAGTACGTATTCCAAGACTTAAACAGTGTAATCCTTTCAAGCACCATCCCCGTCACCACGGCTAAAATAGTTAAAATTGCCAAGGCATGGGCCGGATTAAAGCTACCATGTTTAAAAATGGTTAAAGCCGATATAGCCGTAAACAAGGTGGCCAGCAGATAAAACTTACCTTCAAAGGTGTTAAACGTAATTTGCTTGTCTTTAAACAGCATTTTAAGACCAACAAAAACAGCAAGACTGCCAATGATGGTATGAGCAATTCCAATAGGGCTAAGTGGCATATGGCCTCCAATTGATCTGGGTTTATTAATGTTTGGGCAGTTTATTTTAAATTTGAATTGCGTGCAATCTAATTGCTGTAAATCTATTTATCATTAAAAGGAGATTTGCCCATATAGAGGGGAATTTATATGGGAATATCGAGCGCAGCCCAGTAACGCTGGGGCCTAGCGCAGTCTGTATAAAAATGAGAAACAGAAATTTGGTATTGGTAAAGACTGTTCTGCCAGCAAGAACAACTGGTTAAAGTACAAAAAGGGAAAAGGGAAAAGGGAAAAGGGAAAAGAGGCGGGCTTAAATAAAATCATACTTAAACGGAGGGGTTGCCCTATCGCTAATTAAAATCAGTTCTTGTATTCGTGTTTTCAGAAATACGCTTTTAAATAAAATAGAAAAACCTGCGCATAAAAACAATGTAAATAAAAATCTAAGAAGAATGCCTTAAAAGGAAATGGTTTGAATATGCTAGAGTGCGCGTTACCTTAAAGTTGCCCACAACCAAACTCAAGAGGCCATATCATGAGCCTGGCTGACTCCGTACTGACCCTTAATAATCATTTGCCAATTCGCACTGACAAACCCGTTCACAGCGGTAAAGTACGCTCTGTCTATTGGTTAACCGAGGCTGACAGCAAGCGTTTGATCGTAGAAAAAGGCTACAATGTGGCCAGTGATGCACCTCTTGCCATCATGGTAATCTCGGACCGTCTCAGCGCCTTCGAGTGCATCTGGCATGCGGAGGGAGGTCTTAACGGCATTCCTGGTAAAGGTGCTGCGCTAAATGCCATATCCAATCACTGGTTTAAGCTGTTCAAGAAAGAGGGGTTGGCTGAGAGCCATATTCTGGATACACCCCATCCATTTTTGTGGGTAGTGCAGAAAGCCAAACCAGTGATGATAGAAGCCATCTGCCGCAATTACATCACAGGCTCTATGTGGCGTGCCTACGAAAAAGGCGAGCGCGAATTCTGCGGCATTACCTTGTCGGAAGGCCTTAAGAAAGACCAAAAGCTATCCAAGCTGCTAATGACGCCATCTACCAAGGGCATACTCACCGGCATTCCCGGCGTGCCCGAGCAAGACGATGTGAACGTAAGTCGTGACGATATCTTCAATAACTTTCAAGCATTCGCTTTGCGTCAGGAGCAAGACATAGATTTATATGAAAAGCTGTCAATAGAAGGCTTTAATCTGATCAGTGGCGCTCTAGCTGATATTGGCCAGGTCTTCGTGGATACCAAGTTTGAGTTTGGTTACGTGAGTGACGCCCAGGGCCAAGATAAACTTATCTATATGGATGAAGTAGGCACACCAGATTCCTCCCGTATCTGGGATGCCACTGCCTATTGTGATGGAAAAGTGGTGGAAAACTCTAAAGAAGCCTTTCGCCAGTTATTGCTTAACCGCTTCTTTGAACCAGATATTCTGCTGAATAAAGACCGCATGGCGGAGCGTAAAGTCTTGGCCCGTGATCATGTCTTGCCGGTCGAAGTATTCCAACAAGTAAGTGATACCTACATTAGTATTGCGGAAAAAATCACGGGCCAAAAGCTTAACTTGAGCGCTAATCCCAAGGCTGAGATCATTCAAGTATTGAAAGAGGAATATCAGCTGATTGATTAATTAAAATCACGGCAGGGAGGCATTAAACTGTGAAAGGCACTTGGCAATTGTTCTATGTGTACTCTACCTTTATAACCAGAATTAGAATTAATTAAGCTGCCGTCCAGTTTTGCATTTTCGTGGCGTCATAACTCTATTGGTGGGGATTACCCATCCTGCAGGTTTTCCAATTTAAGACTATTTTTTCTGGGGGCAAGAACTTAACCCATAATCAGCTTCTGAGATACACCCGAATGAATCTCCTCCATTGAGAGTAATGTAATGGGTGAGATTCCATGCGCCAATAATTGATTAATTCCGCTTTCACCCCGATGAACCACTGCACCAAACCCAACGGGTACCAAACCATGAAGTGTTAACGCTTCAATTGCCTTTATAGCCGATGCACCCGTACTCAATATATCATCCACCAAAAAAACCTTGGCGCCTTTTGGTATTTCATAAGTTAGCGTGCCTGAGAACCCGTATCGTTTTGAATCTCGACGAATATAAAAATAAGGCAATGGCGATTTTCTATCGACACTTAATGTGCTGATACTCGCCACAAGACCACATGCCCCCAAAGCCAGGCCTGCAATATACGTCGCAGGAGTTCTTTCAATATGACTCAGTAATTGTTGACTCGCTATATTAAGAATTCTAGGCGATGACAAAAACTGATGCCCGTTTAAATAGTTTGAACGAGTGACGCCATTTGAGTCCACTGCTGGTGTAGAGCAGGTACTGATCAAAGCCGCTTCAATCAATTCTGACTTAATACTTTTCATATATTCATGACTTTATGGTGATTTAAAACGATATCAGTCATTGCCATTAAACTAGTAACTACGTTAGCGCCTGCCGCCCTCATTTTTGAAGTTTCAGCATGATTACGATCCAATCCAATAAAGTGAAACCCCACTTCATCAGCTGCTTGCATATCTTTTTGGCTGTCGCCAACATACATAATATTAGAAGGAGAGATATCGGGATACTGAGCTCTTAATTCGTTAAATACCTTACCAGAGGGTTTATGAAACTGGGTTTCATCTGCACCAAAAATTGCATCAAATTGAACGTCCGCTAACGTGCCTTGAGAAAGTTGACTTTGAATTAAACTCTTCGTACAAGAAGATACAATAACCAGAGAAAAATCAGAGGCTAATTCCGTTAATGCTTCCGCCGCATCAGCATAGGGTGATATTGGAAACTCAACATCCAGCTTCTCATACAATGTTAATGCATTGGTTAATTCATCCCCATGCACGCCTAATAAATTTTCAAACAGAGCATGATGAGCAATTCCCCAATGTTTTTCAATATCCTCAACGCTCAGAGTTAAGTCGTAGTGTCGCTCAGCTAAGGCTTTGACTGCTGCGACTTTACACTCTCGTGTTCTCATTAAGGTATCATCATAATCAAATACACACAGTTGAATAGTATTATCGTTAGTCATATTTACCATGTTGAACTTCCTGCATACTGTTCTGGAGTTAAGTTTCTCATTTCAGTTTTTATAGCTTCTGGCACATCAATTGTTTTCAGCCAATCATCTAGATCTTTTGCCGAGATGCCCGTACCCCTGACTATTTCCTTAACCCTATCATAGGCTCTATCAACGCCTTCTCGCCTTAATAGGGTTTGAATTCCTTCAGCTACGACCACATGGTTAGCCCTTAAATCCTTTTGTATATTGTCATAATGAGGCTTGATCTTACCTAATCCTGTGTTTAACTTTTTCAAGGACAGTAATAGGTGTCCCATCGGAACGCCAATATTTCGTTTTAAGGTATAATCCGTTAAATCTCTTTGTAACCGTGAAACTAATAGTTTTCGACTTAAAAAAGTGAAGATTGAACTCGCGTATTGTAAATTGCCCTCGGCATTTTCAAAATCGATTGGATTTACTTTGTGAGGCATGGCAGACGAACCGACCTCAGAAGATTTAGTCTCCAGGGTTAAAAATCCCATCATCAGGTAAAGCCACATATCTTGAGATAGATCCTGCAATATTCCGCATATTCGAGATAATGAATCAAATACTCGCGATTTACTTTCGAAGTTATTGATTTGGGTTGTGTGTTCACTACGCTTTAATGAAAACGCTTCAGATAATAATGTTTTTGAGAACTGAACCCAATCGGTATCAGGGTAAGCCAATATATGTGCGTTAAGATTGCCTGTAGCCCCTCCGAACTTTCCTGTTAGTTCATACTGCTTTAGCTGTTCTAATTCTGTGGTTAACCGTGATAGGAATACTCTAAACTCTTTTCCCAGTCCCGTGGGTGATGCCGGTTGCCCGTGGGTGCGGGCAATCATGACTACTGATCTGAACTTTTCAGACATTTCAGTTAGAGTCTCTGCAACGGATGTAATCTCGGGGATAATCACTTGCTCAAGGGCCGTTTTTAATAAATAAGGGATCGCCACATCATTCACATCTTGGGAGGTCATACCGAAATGCACCAACTCGGATGCCTTTGGGTTAAAGCGAGCTTCTACCCGTTGCCTTAAAAATACTTCAACGGATTTCACATCATGATTCAGGGTTTTCTCTGTGTTTTGAATCTCCATAAAATCGTCAGTAGAAAATTGGTCGACGAGTTCTTTAAAATAATGAATATCTTCATTCTGTAACTCAGGTGTAAACTGAATCTCTTTCCAAAACCGGATAAGGTATTCGACCTCTACTTTAAGCCGTGCTTTTACCAATGCAAATTCCGAGAAATAATCACTTAATACTTCGACCTTGGAATAATAGCGACTATCAATAGGGCTGAGCATTAAGGACTGGTGTATTGTTTTCAAATGGATAATCCCTTTAGCGTATCGAGAATATAATCAAGTTGTGTTTTATTAGGCACAGCCATACGTAACGCATTATGCAAAAGGCCTCCAGAATCGGGGTAATCTTTTAAGGAGGCTAACACTATATTTTTTTGTCTTAATTGCGTACGAATGCTGAGAGCTTGCGGATGAAAAAATAGAATGAAACTGACATTTGATGGGGCTACTGTCGCACCAATAGATTCTAAGCCATCGATCAACACCTGCCTATTAGCGACTAGGGATGGAAGGTAATCTAACCAGCTCGTGCTAAACACCGCTGCAGACACTAACTGAGCTGAAAGTTCAGACACATCCCATGGTCCTCTTACTTTGGACATCTGACTGATGACCTCAGGATCAGCAACGATATAACCCATACGCAACGAGGCCAAACCGTGAAATTTAGAAAAGCTCCTAATTAATACCAAATTTTTGAATCGTGAGACTAGGTGCCCAAAATCAGTTTGAGTAAATCGAGCATACACCTCATCTATCACCACAAGCACATCATGTGCTTCAGCCATTTGAAGAATATAGACCACCTCATTTTCCGTTAACGATGTGGTTAAGGGGTTAGACGGAGACGTTAATAAAATGCTCCCCGTATTCTCTGTAATTGAATCAATAATTTTTTCTACATCTAAACTTAAATCTGCTGAATAAAAGACCTTGTCGACTTGTAAGCCTTCTAATGACAATACATGCTGGTAATAAGAGAATGTAGGTACAGCCAATACCACCTTAAGTGCCGGATTTAAGGAGCGAATGATAATTTCAATGGCTTGATCAGCACCATTGGTAGAGAGTAGATACTTGGAATCTAAACCAGAGTCAGCTGCTAGGGATTCGTAAAGTGTATTATACGTGGGATATTGATGCAGGTTAGACCAATTAATTCCCTTAATCAGTTCAGAGATTGAGTCGTCTTGAATAAACTGATTTTCATTTAAGTCTAATCGTATCGCCTCTTTAGACTCATTGGGGGGTGCCCACTTCGCTATTTGTTTAACGTTTATCTTTAGCCAAGACGGTTTTTGACTTCGGGTAGCCAGGTAGGGTGTCATATCACAAGGACGTATCTCCGATAAATCCATTATAAAATCGTCCGTTCTAGTTGATAGAGATACTGCTCTTCACTGTCATTGATATACCTTATCTCGCGTTGAGTACTCGATGAGAGTTTATGGGCAAACAGCAGTCTTCGAATTTCAGCCACCATAGTATTAAGACGGTGATAAGCTTGAGATAGGGTTTTACCGAAAGTAGTAATGCCATGATTCGCCAACACCAGTACATTGGTGTCGGTTATATATTGACTGGCCATTCCTGCATCCGCTTCCACATTTAATTCTGGCGGAAGAACCACGATGGGAGCCGCTAAAATGATCGCAGCATCTGCAGAAATAAACTTAAATGGCTGATCATAAAAAAAAGAAAAATAGGCAATCAACTCATCCACATGCACATGAATAACTGCATTAACGTCTTCTCTGTGTAAAAATATTTCTCGGTTTAATGCATGTCCAATACTGGGAGGTATATCACCATCATGTAATAAATTGCTATTTAGACCAATACCAACGATATTCTCCATGCCCATTTCTTCAATAGAGATGCCGCGATGTTTCGTAAAAATAAGGGATTCACCTTGGGCTTTATTTATTGAACGCAATGCGATATTGCCCAATTGATTACTAATGTAGCCTCGCCTTGAAATCATCTGGGCATATTTCAATAAGTGTTCTTTCTCTATCCTAGATTTTTCGTCATCTATATCCATAATGCCATCCATATAACGCTTACTCATTTTATGTTGGTAAGATGCACCCTCAAAAAGAGGTTGCTAAAGAAACACTGTTTGTAATCACCCGCTAGGAGGTCGCAAGGCTAACGATTACCCTTCATCAACACTTCATTGCTCTCGTTAACTTGGTTTATATCGCCAGAGTCAGTCACTGCATTTAATAGTAAAAATAATATGAGCATGGTCGAACTCATTAACACGGCGGTGTAACCGATAGGCAAGCTAGACGTCACGCCTAGACTAACGACAATAGCGCCTACACTTGCGGCTGTTAAAGACTGAATAAGCCCGAACATAGCGGTGGCAGATGCGGCAGATTTTGGAAACGGCTCTAGGGCGCCACTTGTGCTAGCCCCAAGACAGAGTGTTCCGCCAATGCCTATGGGCAACATGGGTATCACAAAACCCAGCGCACTTAGGCCGTAGTAGTGATGCCAGATTAGGGAAAATACGCCTCCTAATACGGCAATACTATGACCAAGAATCAGCATGGATCGAACACTCAGCGACTGACTTAACTTACCACCGATAAAACTACCAATCATGTAAGACACACCCATAAAGGAAAAATATAAACCAAAGGTTTCTTTGGGGAGGTGTAATATCTCAAGCAGTACTATTGGTGAAATGGATGCAAAGACAAAAAGGTACGATATTCCTGAGCCACTACTTAACGCATAAAGAATAAACGATGGTTTTTTTAAAAAGGAAATATAGCGTTTAAATACCTTGATGTTAACCGGTAGTCGATCGCTTTTGTTAAGCGTTTCTTTGTAGTAGTACTTAACGGATATGATAGATAAGACGCCAAGTGCAGTTAGAAATAAAAATCCTGAGTGCCAGCCAAAATGTATATCTAATGCAGTGCCCAATGCAGGTGCTAAAATCGGCGAAAAGGCAATTATGCCATTAATATAGCTGTACATTGGCGCGCTACTGTCACCTGGGTAGCAGTCTCGAATAATAGCAAACGTCACCACGTACCCTGCACAAGCTCCAGCCGCCTGGATAATACGACCCAGAAAAAACATCTCAAATGATGTGCTGAACATGGCTAGGACAGAGCCAAATATAAATAATCCACCGCCCACAAATGCTATTTTCACGCGACCATAGGCATCTGATATAGGCCCGAAAAAAAGCTGAGAAAATGCAAAACAGGCTAAAAAACCGCTCAATGTCATTTGCATTTCTTGCGTGCTAGCCCCTAAATCATTACCTATTAAGGGTATAGAAGGTACATATAAATCCAAGCCAAATGGCATTAACAGGACCAAAGGTGTTAACACTAATATAAACTTTGTCATACTGCCGTGTGTAAGACCGATCATTACGTTCTCATTGTTTATACTGCGGATTATTAATTCGTAATTCGTTCAGCAGTATGCGGTATCAAATTGGAGAAATAAATCACCTAATAGTACGACATTATGAGTTATTTTAGGGGTCAACTTTTCAGTAACATTTATGACTTATAAAGAGATTAAACTTAAACGTAGTGATTGATTATTATGCTAGTAATGATCGTAGACATATAACACCGCGCTAGGATGTTAACTGGAATATCTAGAAAATTATCAAACATACCCAGCGGCTAATATGCAAGCGCATAAAAATAACCGCTTCCCTGAGTCTGCGACTAAATTTAAACTTTGTAATTAAGAAAATAACCAATTATGCATATTTAAAAACGAATCTTTTTGCTATTGAATGAATACAATAATTAGACGATTTACTTACCATGCTTTTAGTCTAAGCGCCTACGTTTTTGAAATTCTAAGCCAGTAATGTATCTACAGCTCCCAAAGACTCTGCATCTAATTAACAACGCCCAAAGTAGAATTTTCTCGTACACTAAATGCAGCAAATCTACATGAAACATCACGTTATTCTGATAGCCAAATTATGGCTGTTCTTAAGCAAGCTGAGGCAGGCGTTCCCGTCCCAGAGCTTTGCCGCGAGCACGGCATAAGTTCAGCCAACGTCTATTAATGACACGCTAAGCATGGCGCCATGGATACATCTATGGTGGCTCGACTCAAAGAGCTTGAAGATGAAAATAGCTGCTTAAAAAATGTACGCGGAGGAACGTTTTAAGTCTGAGATCATTCAAGAGCCATGTCAAAAACACCCAAAGAGCGGTGCACGCTGAGTGGTAAAGCTGTTGCAGCGTAAATAATTAGCACAACCAGCTGTTTCTAATCACGCTGTCAGTATTCGGCTGGCATGCCAAGCATTTTCTATCAGCGAAATCGGTTATCGGCATCAGTCTCTTTTGAGTTCATAGAATGAACAAATAGCGAAATGGCTTATTAACTTAAGAATCAAGCCCAGAAGGCGATTAAAGCGCAATAAGCCTGAACCATTTAAGATGTTATTGACAGAAACCCACAGGCGAAAAAGCTTTATGAGTCAAAAGGCTTTGTTGCACTAGAAGACTGAGAGGTTCTCGTATTTAAAAGGGTTGCTGGGGTTTTCTGGTGCGACAGTCATGACATTAGACGTAAAGAAGCGTGCCATATAAGGCATTCAAACGCGATTCTCTATTCGTTAATTTTAATGCCTTTTTCTTTCATTCGTTTATTCCACAGTTTTCGCGCTTCTTTTTGCATGTCGACAGCTTGATCTTTTTCATCAACAATTTCTAAGCCTAGTGCTGTCTCAATGACATCTTCTAGGGTAATAATACCTTGGACACTGCCGTACTCATCTACGGCCAACATGATGTGTGTGCGTTCTTCAATAAGGCAATTAAAAACATCTTTAAGGGGCATAGTGACGGCAATGGCAGGAATAGGTCGAATATAATTGCTTAGTTTTTGTTGGCAGTTACCTCGAGCTTTCGCTAACAGTAGGTCACTTCTGAAAACATAGCCGATAATATTGTCATCAGTCTTATTGTAAATTGGCACTCGAGAGAAAAAGACTTGATCATATTTATGGAAGTACTCATCAACTAACAAGGTGTCTTGTAAGCGGAAAATCACCGTCCTCGGTGTCATGGCATCTTTAACTTTCATGGTACGCAACAAAAGTAAGCTTTTAATAAAGTGAGATTCTTGTACTTCTAACAAGCCATCTTCTGAGCTTAAATCAGCCATTGCTAAAAACTCTTCACGACTAAACCCGTTTAATGTTGGTTCGCCATGTAATCTTTTAGTGAGTGCCTCAGACAGTTTTACAAAAGGGTAAAGTAACCAGATCATGTATTTTAGTGTATGGGCAGAAACCGGTGCTAATTCTCGCCAATATCGAGCGCCTATCGTTTTAGGAATGATTTCAGAAAAGATTAAAATTAACAGCGTCAATACGCCTGAAAACACACCTAAGTAGGCATTACCAAATACAACTGCGGCTTGCGCGCCAGCGACAGCGGCGCCGATAGTATGCGAGATAGTATTTAACGTTAAAATCGCGGCCAGAGGCTGACCTATGTCACGCTTAAAAGCTTTTAATATCTTGCCTGATTTGCTGCCTTCGCGTTCCATCATTTCAATATGTGCGGAGTTAACGCTTAGCAATACGGCCTCAAGAATCGAACAGATAAATGAAACACCAATAGCGATAGAAACGAATATTAAAAGTATCGTCATATATTATCTGATATCACCTAGGTTCAATTTAGACCAATATTACATCAATTAGTCTATCTCACAATTTTGAAAGATACGATTAAGAATAAATCAAAAAATTGCATATAACCAATTTGCAATATTCAACCTATAGCGCGACAAAATTGCTCTAAATGCTCATTAGAGGTTATTTGTTAAGATCAAAACCATTTGAACGACCAATAAAGCCTTAAAGAGGTGCTCAAAATTGTAAAAAGTCGATGATATAGCGGCTAGTGGCGCTCAATAACGGCTTTAAGTGACACGCTATGAATGTATTTTGAGTAATCGCAAAACCATATGGCAGTGATTTGCCATAATGGCATAAGCAGTTACCCAATGATAAAGTCAGAGCTTGATGTTATACCGCCTAAAGCAAGACAAGGAGTTAAGATTGTTTAAACTTTACTACTACCCAAATAATGCGAGTTTAGCGCCACATTTCATATTGCATCATGTCAATGCAGACTATGAGTTGCTGTTGGTCGACACAAAGTCGAACTCACACAAATCAGCGGATTATCTTAAATTAAACCCAGCAGGGCGTATTCCAACATTAGTGATTGATGAGCAACCCATATTTGAAAGCGCCGCTATATGCATGCATATTTGTGAGTTATACCCTGAATCAGGCTTAATGCCAGCTATCGGTGACCCAAAGCGGCCGATGTTTTATCAATGGTTAACGTTTTTGAATAACACCCTTCAAGCCGAATTGATGGTTCGTTATTATCCGTATCGTCACACAAATGATGAAACAACTATACCGAATGTAATTGCAGCACAAGATGACAGAATTGCGGATGCGCTGTCTATTATTAATGATCAGCTTGAAAATAATGAATATTTGCTTGGTGACGAGCTAACAGCGTGTGATTATTTTCTATTTATGCTGGCGGAATGGTCGTTGCCAATACAAAAATCGCCGCTGACGTTTAATAATTTAGCTTTATACTTAAAGCGCCTGTGTGAAAACCCAACCATAAAAGCGGTTTGTGATATTGAAGATATTGATCTTAAGCCTTTTCAATTATATTCATAAAAAGGCATTAAAGGTTTTTGTATTAAAACAAAGACGTTAGATGTTTAAAAAAGTCATTGATGATGAAATATGCCTTACGCGTGTTTGTAAGTGTCTAATAGATTATGCATCCACAGACTTAAAGTTAGAGAAAATCCAAATATCGGTGGCAGAGTGTAATACATCAAGTAGGGCAGTATGTGAGCGGCTGGGATTAAAGCTTGAAGGCGTAATTACCAACAAAGAAATAATCGCAGGTAACATATTAAATCATGCCGTTTATGGTATACACAGTGTAGTGGTACAGTGATTTTGGCCACCTAAATAGAGGTGATATCATCACCTCATAAGTATCTTAGGTGACATATGAGTAAGCAAGGTAGAAAGCATTTTACACCCGAATTTCGTTTAGAAGTTGCACAACTAATCGTTGATAAAAATTATTCTGTACGCGAAGCTGCTGAGTTAATGAATGTCGGTAAATCCACCGTCGATAAGTGGGCAAGACAGCTCAAACTTGAACGTGATGGTGGCATACCAGCAGCATCCCCAATGACCCCTGATCAAATCAAAATTCGTGAGCTGGAAAAGAGAATTAAAGACATTGAAGAAGAGAAAGAAATCCTAAAAAAGGCTACCGCTCTCTTGATGTCGGACTCGATGAGAGGTTCTCGTTAGTCCAGAAGCTGAAAGAGAGCTACGCCGTTACGAAGCTATGCAATGTATTTGAAGTGTATCGCAGTAGTTTTAAATATTGGTTAAGTCACCCAGAAAAACTTACCTCTAAAACGATTGAGTTGCATAGTAGAATTCGGGAAATGTTCAGGCTAAGTAACGGCTCTGCGGGCGCTAGAACAATCAGTACGATGGTGACTCAATCAGGTATTAAATTAAGCCGCTACAGGGCAAGAAAAGCCATGCAGTACTTGGATTTAATTAGCAAACAACCTTTTGCGCCGAAGTACAAGAAAGCAAATAACGAGCACCTTGCAGTGCCCAATTTACTTAATCGCCAGTTTAATGTGGCCGCACCTAATCAAGTTTGGTGTGGTGATGTCACTTATGTTTGGATCGGGAAAAGATGGGCTTATTTAGCTGTGGTAATGGATTTATACGCCCGCAAGCTAATTGGCTGGGCGCTCTCATTATCGCCAGATAGTCAGTTAACCAGTAAAGCTTTACAACATGCCTATGAAAGCCGAGGGCAACCTAAAGGAGTGATGTTCCATTCCGATCAAGGTATGCATTACACCAGTAGAAAGTTTAGGCAAACACTATGGCGCTGCCAGATAAAACAAAGCATGAGTCGTCGAGGTAATTGCTGGGATAATGCACCAATGGAGCGATTTTTTAGAAGCTTAAAAACAGAATGGATGCCGAAATATGGGTATAGCAATTTTGCTGAGGCTGAATATTCGATAACAAATTATATCGCAGGTTATTATTCTCAGTTGAGACCACACCAGCATAATAATGGGAAGACTCCAAATGAGGCAGAAGGATTATTCTTTCAAGCCTCTTAAACTGTGGCCAGATTTACTTGACCACTACACAGCCAACCATAAGACTAGCGTCATAATGACGCTGATATTTTTATTTGTCGATTTATTACCATACACTCAAGGCTTAAAAAAGTTAAACCTATGTAATTATCGTTGGATATAAATATAAATGAATACCTTTACTCTAGAATAATATGAAAATAATTCCATATGAAACATCTCATTTCGACACTTTAGTCCAATTATTGGCGATTTTACAAGACTACGAAAAGACACTCAGTGATGACCGAGCTTGTGGTGTTGACGTGGCAATAAACTATGTTAATTATATCTTGAAAGAATGCAAAGAAAATGACGGTGAAATATATGTTGCAGTTGATGGCCTGACTGTTTTTGGTTTTGTCTGTGTTTATATTGAAAAAGAAGATGACGGTGACAGCCATTTACTTGAGCAATATAAAACCTATGGTGTTATTTCTGATTTAGCTGTGTTTGATGAATTTAGGAATCAAGGTGTTGCCGTCGCACTGCTTGAAAAAGCAGAGCAGCATTGTAAATTACGTAATCTTAATCGAATAAAAATTTCATTTCTTGCAGATAATCGTGCAGCTAAATCGTTATACCGTAAATTTGGATTCGAATCATATGAAGTGACATATGATAAACATATTTAAAAATGACTTGAATAATATTTCATCAGTATGGATGCCTTGTATATTTGCATTTTAATGTATATCACCCGTTGTATTTTAAGCTAGATATTCTTGCCACAAGCATAAGTAGTATGACTATTAATGCTATTCCTAAAAATTTATGGGTTGTTTGATAAATATTCAAACTAAGCATATTTACCTATCTTTAAGTGCCTGTCATTTCTCTGCTGGTTTAAAAATATTTAGAATCGCACTAGTGACCACCCCTTGCAGTAAATATGCTGTATTGATCAACAGCGTATTTTTGAATATATGAGTAATCAGCAGAGCGTGGCTCGAAAAGTCTGAGAAAAATGCTCACTTTTACCTAGTTAACATCAGTAAAATAGATTAAATTCAAATACTTACGAAAACCAATGCCGAAATAACGAGACCCCGTTATTTCGATGAAAAGCGGCATGCTCGTTTTTACAGGTTAGATATAAACTTGAAAGGTCATAACTTCTTATTTTAAAAGGGTTTATTTCCGTTTTAAGAGGTTTATGTGAAATGCAAAAACGAGCGTGCGCATGATTAAATTGTTAAGTAATCTAATATTTTCTATAGCACGTATTAATTCAATAAACCGAGGATTTTTAAAATGAAATTTAAACTAATAACCATATTCCTTTTAACACTTCTTCTTACAGGTTGCCCCCTAGAAGGTGATAATGGATCGACAGGACCGCAAGGGGCGGCTGGAGTTGCAGGCATTAATTGCTGGGATCTAAATGGTAATGGAACTAATGATAGAGATGAAGACACCAATCATGATGGATTATGGGATGCATATGATTGTGGTTTCAATTCTGATCTGTCACAAAACCAGACAGTAGAACTGAATCATCAGCATATGTGCGAGGCCTTAGCGGCAAACGCTATATATCCAGTAGGCTGCCCATCCAATACTCATACAGTCCCCACCGGCACATTGACAAGAATGATATCTACAAGCTTTTTTGATGATGGTACAGGCAATAGACTTCTAAGCTGTGGCGATAGCCCAAGCAATGGATTACTCAGCATAAGCCTACGAGACTACGTAAACTCAGATGGCGTTACCGTTAAGGAAGGGTGGTTTGAGCTAGAGGGAGGATATATCGCTAAATCAGGAACTATGTCTATATTTGAATCAGTTAATGGCGGGTGCCAGGACCTCTGTGCAGCTGATGCAGATTGCATCGCTTCGGTCGCTGTTAGACAATCGTCTGAATCTTCATCTTGCCGTTTATATTACCATTCAGATACTGCCATAAAATATGAGCGATTTTGTGGTAGGGAAATCCCTGGTGTCTTTAAAGCAGAAGATCAATGCAAACTAACTCTAGCCGCCAATGCTATTTGGTCGTCTAAGTGTCCATAACTTTGAATACTTAACAAGTCAAAGCAAGCGTACTTGGTAAAGCTGTTAGCTTTTTTGCATAGGCAAAAAAGGCCGCCAACTTTACCAAGCCGTTGTTTGAGGCGTTGAGGCTGTAGAAAAACCTCAATGTGAAAAAATAAACTAAATCTACGTTAAATTTAAAGAATATTTCGTGGTAAAACCTATTCAGAATTGAAACTGAGGCACATTTTTACAGTGATTTTTACCTTATTTTTATTCGTAAATTTAAGCTGTGGGTTTTCCTACAGTCTCGTTATAGGCCATTGAGGTTGAAATGACTGGTACATATGATTGGAACCCGATGCCGCACAAGGTAGATATTAGATGCCCATCTTGTGCTGAATATGCAGTTTTTGAATTTGCAGAGATTGTCAAAATTTCACTTAAGACAGATGTGCCTTTCTTCGAGAAAAGTGTTCTTTTTGAATATAAAATGTTTAAAGATTCATGCGGGCATAAATGGCATGGAGCGATATACTATGCAAATCTTCATGGTGGTTCTACTGACGCTATTCAAAATCTGCCTGAAGGCTATAAACCTGAGAACTGGAGCCATTCAAAGTACCTATATAGAAGTCATGGTACCGACTTAGGCGCTGTTTCATGTATCAAATGCCATTTGAGAAAGCCTTATAACTTACAATGGCCTAGTGATGCTTACTTTTCACTTCCTATTAAAGGTGAGGTTTTGTGGGCCTTTAATCGTGAGTCTGCTGCTGATTTAAGAGATTATATTGCTTCTAACGAGAGGAAAACAACGGATCATAAGTGGTCTAGTTTTCTTTTGCATATCCCCACTACATTTAAGAAACAAAATGTGCGTGGCAGTGTCGTGAAACAAATAGACCGGTTACTAGCACGCTGAAAGCTACAATAATCATCTGCATCGGACAAATTTCCGGCGTCATCTTTTGTAAAAATAGACGTATTTTCAAAACCTTTAGGCACTTGGTATGTTTGAAAAAATTAAAAGAATAATTGAAATGGTTAAGAATCCCCCTGATAAAAATTGGCATATTGAAAAGCAGGGGAAGCCAAGTAAGACACATCCACTTGGTGGATTTTGGAAAAGAGATCTAAAAAATGATCACGGCCTTGCTATTGGAAAAGCTCCAAGAGGGTTATATTTTATATCCTTTTGCGGGCCAAGTGGGTGCTTCGAAAAAAAGGAACTTATCGTCCTAATAGCGCAATTGTTGGGGACTCTGATTATCGGATTCTAGATAAGAACACTATAGAGGTTAAAGGTAGAAATGGCTTTAATACATATACAAGAGTAAATGCGCGAAAAAACGTCTAACAAAAAGTTGGAGTACGCACCCGTGGTACTTGAATGTTTACACTTCGCTCAACAATAAAGCGTTAGGTTTCTGGAGAGAATAAATGAGTCGAATTGCTAAAACGCCGAAACCACCATATTACGCAGTTATCTTTACATCTTTACTTTCAGAGGATATTGATGGTTATGGGGAAACTGCAGATAAAATGGTAAAGCTTGCTGCTACACAACCGGGATTTTTAGGTGTAGATGTAGTGGTCAAGTAAATCTGGCCACAGTTTAAGAGGCTTGAAAGAATAATCCTTCTGCCTCATTTGGAGTCTTCCCATTATTATGCTGGTGTGGTCTCAACTGAGAATAATAACCTGCGATATAATTTGTTATCGAATATTCAGCCTCAGCAAAATTGCTATACCCATATTTCGGCATCCATTCTGTTTTTAAGCTTCTAAAAAATCGCTCCATTGGTGCATTATCCCAGCAATTACCTCGACGACTCATGCTTTGTTTTATCTGGCAGCGCCATAGTGTTTGCCTAAACTTTCTACTGGTGTAATGCATACCTTGATCGGAATGGAACATCACTCCTTTAGGTTGCCCTCGGCTTTCATAGGCATGTTGTAAAGCTTTACTGGTTAACTGACTATCTGGCGATAATGAGAGCGCCCAGCCAATTAGCTTGCGGGCGTATAAATCCATTACCACAGCTAAATAAGCCCATCTTTTCCCGATCCAAACATAAGTGACATCACCACACCAAACTTGATTAGGTGCGGCCACATTAAACTGGCGATTAAGTAAATTGGGCACTGCAAGGTGCTCGTTATTTGCTTTCTTGTACTTCGGCGCAAAAGGTTGTTTGCTAATTAAATCCAAGTACTGCATGGCTTTTCTTGCCCTGTAGCGGCTTAATTTAATACCTGATTGAGTCACCATCGTACTGATTGTTCTAGCGCCCGCAGAGCCGTTACTTAGCCTGAACATTTCCCGAATTCTACTATGCAACTCAATCGTTTTAGAGGTAAGTTTTTCTGGGTGACTTAACCAATATTTAAAACTACTGCGATACACTTCAAATACATTGCATAGCTTCGTAACGGCGTAGCTCTCTTTCAGCTTCTGGACTAACGAGAACCTCTCATCGAGTCCGACATCAAGAGAGCGGTAGCCTTTTTTAGGATTTCTTTCTCTTCTTCAATGTCTTTAATTCTCTTTTCCAGCTCACGAATTTTGATTTGATCAGGGGTCATTGGGGATGCTGCTGGTATGCCACCATCACGTTCAAGTTTGAGCTGTCTTGCCCACTTATCGACGGTGGATTTACCGACATTCATTAACTCAGCAGCTTCGCGTACAGAATAATTTTTATCAACGATTAGTTGTGCAACTCCTAAACGAAATTCGGGTGTAAAATGCTTTCTACCTTGCTTACTCATATGTCACCTAAGATACTTATGAGGTGATGATATCACCTCTATTTAGGTGGCCAAAATCACTGTACCACTACAAGAGTCAGCTAGAGAGGATTTGGGCATTACAGTATCCTATTGGTCAGATATTGAGTCTATAAAAAATTGGAAGTTACATGCAGAGCATCAAGAAGCTCGGCGTTTGGGCCGCGAAAAATGGTATGTTAGCTTTAAACTTAGGGTTTCAAAAGTTGAGCGTGATTATGGGATTTAACAAAAGAAGGTAATCGTATTTGTTAGCGCTCGGCTCTTGTGAGGGTGTTATGTGATGGATTCCATCAACGCATATTTTATACGTTTTTTGAAAATCCATAGCTTCTTATTTGAAATAATTATTTTGTATTTTTAATGGTTTCGTGGGGGTGAAAATGAGTTTTCACTTGGCTTTGGTCGTGTTGCTGATAATATCATGATGCATGGTTTTTCTTCTTCTGATGTGCTGGGAGAGTGGTGTGCTTAAAGCATAGATAAGCTCGAAAAGTGCTTATTCACCTAGTTAACATCAATAAAATAGATTAAATTTATATGCTTACGAAAACCAATGCCGAAATAACGAGACCCCGTTATTTGGATGAAAAGCGGCATGCTCGTTTTTTACAGGCTAGATAGATACCTGAAAGCTCATAGCTTCTTATTTTAAAAGGGTTTATTTTCGTTTTAAGAGGCTTATGTGAAATGCAAAAACGAGTGTGCGCATGATTAAAATGTTACGTTGCAATAATATGAAGATGTGTGATCTGCAAATAAAAATTAAGAAAGAGATAGGGGCGCTTCTTTGTTCTACTTCGAACTTAGACGTAGTTATATATGAGTTGGGAGTAATTTACTCTCAAGTTAATTCTTTATTTTCTTTAGCTAAATCTGTAGAAATTGAAACAATTAATTCGAATAAATTAATTAGTTTAGGCTTTTACCAACTTGACCCGAATATTTCAGATAAAGTCTTACATATAAAGCAAAATGGGTTTGGTGCTTATCTATGGTATGAAACGGGTGGCTGGTGCATAGATGATGAATCTAATGATATTGAATTTATTTCTGAGAAGTTGGTAAGCACACCTTTCTTAGAAAATGAGCCCAAATCAGTCAAAGAGTTATATGACCTAATAAAAGGTGAAATCTGGTCCTTTAATAAGGGCTTGCTCCCAAATTTTGGTGGTAACAGACCAAAAGATCATGATGAGGTTTTATCGTGGGATTTAAAGTATCTACTAGTCGGAACACATAGTGATAATATTGCTGTCGTTAGTAGAAATGAATGGGATAGACTTTGTGAAAGAGAAAAGGGATGGCTGGAATAGCTTTGGCTTCACAACGTAACAAGAATATTAAATTCGCGCCCTGCGGCCACCCGACGCTTCGCGCGGTTTATATAGGGCGTTATACGAATAGGTGTTCCAAATGGATTTAGTCGCAATAATTAGCACTTCAGCTCTTGTTACTGCTGTAATCAATGTTATTGGCGTTTTTTGGATCAAAGAACGATTGAAGCAATCAATCAAGCATGAATACGATCAAGATTTAGCAAAGCTAAAAAGTGAACTTGAATTCGATTTAGATAAACAAAAGAAGCTATACGAAGGTAAATTATCTATTTATAAGAAATATTATACTTTGATGGATTCTTATACTGCTAATTCACGTAAAGCACTCTTTGATGGCTTTCAAACGGGAATCATTGATGTTCTAAATGATCCATCGGATGGTAATACCGCCGATTACATTCGGAATATGCTTGCACTTCAAGGTGATGTATCAGAGATATTTCTCACTTTTAAAAATGAAATTAATGGGTTAAGACTTGAGGCTGGAGAAAAGCTCCTAAAGCTCCTAAAGCTCCTAAAGCTCCTAAAGCTCCTAAAGCTCCTAAAGCTACTAAATGAATATGTTGTTTCTTTAGAGATAACCCAAGAAAAAACGGTTGAATTCCTGCAATGGATGAACGCCAATGCAACAAAGTTCATTACCGACCCTGAAGAGACTAATAGAATTTCCCAAGAGTATATGGCCACAGAGTTAAATGGGGAAGGAAAGAAACTTATTGATTTACAAAATAAAATATTCTTAGAAATGCGTAACGAATTAGGTATCGTATAACAAGTTGCTTAAGTTCGTTCGTAAACTCACTGGGACAATTAACAGTTGGCTTGGCGCTTCGCGCAAGTTTAGCCAATAGTCAATTGGCCCTTAGCAAAGCGTTATAAGTCAATGAGAATAGAAAATATGAAAGTTTTGCTAATATTTATTTTAATGCTATCTCTTCCTGTCTTTGCATCTAAGGAAGGAATTCTGCCTTTAACAAATTTTGTAGTTGAATCTAAGGGGTTAGATGGATCTGGTCCAATTGTTATCACAGGGAGAAGTGATGGAGATCATATATCGTTTTTGGAAGTTGAAGCATTTGGTAAAACATATACTGTTCCAGCTGGAATTATAGGTGATTTGGGTAATATCTATGTGAATGGTTTGTCAATTTCTTATGAGGCTGGTTACAAGGTAATAGGCGGTAGGTCTTTGTATATTACTTTTATAAGGTCATTTCTAAAAAAAGAAACAACAAGAATTTCTCTAGTCCTCAAAGAGAATGGCGATATTAGGATAAAAAAATAGCTAAATTTGAGAGGATGTAAGCCATTCTGTGTAACCGCCAGTTTTAAATGTAATCTTTCAAACGGTCTTCGAACATGATCATAAATCGGTTCAAGGCCGTTTTCCAGTTTCTTATCGGCATAGTCCACTTTTCCGAAGCTTGTCGTACCGCAAGGTAAACCACTTTTTTAGCCGACTCTTCTGTTGGAAATACTTTTCGTTTTTTCGTCGCTTTTCGAATAACGCTGTTCAGAGATTCAATGGCATTGGTTGTGTAAATGGCTTTTCTGATATCAGCAGGATAGTTAAAAAGCGTATTTAAATTCTCCCAGTGATTACGCCAAGATCGGCTGATTTGTGGATATTGACCATCCCACTTCTCACTAAAATCAGACAGTGATTGCAAGGCACTTTCCTCAGTCGCGGCCTGGTAAATTTTCTTTAAATCAGCGGTGACGGCTTTGTAATCTTTCCAAGGAACGTACTTCACTGAGTTACGCACCATGTGCACGATGCACAGCTGAATTTGCGTTTCTGGATAGACGGCATTGATAGCATCTGGAAAGCCCTTCAGGCCATCCACGCAAGCAATGAGAATGTCTTTCACACCACGATTCTGCAGCTCAGTCAGAACATTTAGCCAGAACTTAGCCCCTTCGTTTTCAGATAGCCACATGCCCAATAACTCCTTGTGGCCTTCCATGTTGACGCCTAAGGCAAGGTAAACTGATTTATTGATCACCTGTTTGTCCTGACGAATTTTAAGCACGATGCAATCAAGATAAACAATGGGATACACCGCATCTAATTCACGAGATTGCCATTCAATCACTTCTTCAATGACCGCATCAGTGACTTTTGAAATTAGGCTTGGAGAGGCATCTGCGTTATACAGTTCTTTAAACGTTTTAACGATTTCTCGTGTGGTCATGCCTTGGGCGTATAAAAATAAAATTTTATCGTCCATCGAGGTAAACCGAGTCTGATTTTTCTTTACTAATTTAGGATTAAAAGAGCCTTCGCGATCCCTAGGGGTATCTAGTTGAAACTGGCCATCTTCGGTGCGTAAAGTTTTACTGGTGGTGCCATTGCGGCTATTGGAGTTAGAGGATTCTTCATTCCGTTCATAACCAAGGTGCTCATCAAGCTCAGTATTTAAAGCCCGCTCAACTGTCACTTTAGTGAGCATCTGACGAAATTCATTAAGGTCTTGTTCTGTTTTAATACCCTTTGCCGCTTCGCGGGCAAAGGCTTCTAGTGCTTCTTTGTTCATTGCTGCCTATCCTTAGCCATTTCTGGCTTTGATGATAAGCAGTTACACAGATTTATCTACAGCCTCAAATTTGAGGCCTAGCGCTGAACTTCCCCCAATAATATTGTCACCTTAAAATAATAAAGGTGACAGGCTAACACCAAAATCAAACTCGCCAATCTCCCATCGATTCATTACCATGCACTTAATACTCATTTGAAACGTTAAACCTATGTCACTACCAGCTTGCCCTAAATGCCAATCGGAATTTGTCTATCAAGATCAAAACCATTTGATTTGCCCAGAATGTGCCCATGAATGGAATCCAGACGAGCCCGATGCGAATGTTATTGAAATGAAAGATGCCAACGGCACGTTGTTAAAAGAGGGTGATAAGGTTACGTTTATAAAAGACCTCAAAGTGAAAGGCAGTTCGCAAGTGCTTAAAATCGGCACCAAAGCGGTGATAAAGCGCACTGTAGAGGGCAAAGATCACCAACTTGATTGTAAAGTGGACGGTACGGGTGACATGATGGTCACCGCTAAGTTTGTGAAAAAAGCCTGAGTCATGTTGCTTATTATATAAACGGAGAGCCTTTGTCTATTTTTGAAATGGCATTAGTAGCCATCACCATTTTTGTATTGTTGTCGATTGTTTGGAGCACGCTGCGCTTGGGTATTTCCCCTATGCCCAGTTCGCGCAAGGCACGGCTCGTTATGATGCAATTGTGTGATGAAGCGGTTGATCAAGCGGGCGACGGCCCCATTGTTGAATTGGGCAGCGGTTGGGGCAATTTACTGATTGCCCTTGGTAAACAATACCCACAACGCAAAATCGTCGGCTATGAGTTATCGATTTTACCGTGGCTAGTGAGTTTTGTGCTCATTAAAGGGCTAGGGTTACGTAATGTGCAAGTACACCGAAAAAACTTTTTACATGCAGAGCTGAACAATGCTTCGGTGATGATGTGTTATTTGTTTCCTGCGGGAATGAATAGAGTCGAGGGTAAGTTAAGCGCGGAGTGCGGGGCGCTTGAGTACTTGATTAGTAATAATTTTGCATTGCCATCGCACAAACCCGTTAATACCATTTTATTAGATGACGTATATCAGTCGCCTGTCTATTTATATCAATTCAAATGAATTTTTAACGTTTGTGTGATGCTAAGTATCTCATAAAAGCCGTGATTAAATTGATTCATCACGGCTTATTTAGTTTAGCCATACTAAATAATTGTTTTTAAACACGTTGGCAAAAACCATTAACGGGGGCGGGCAAAAACCTGAGTCCAATAGCGGGTGTAATCAGATTGAGAGCTGCTGATTAAAGCCGAGCCAAATTCAGTTGAGCTTGCGGACATTATGTTTCGGCAATGCCCCGCACTGTTTAGCCAACCTGTCATAACTTGAGTAATGCTTGTTTGCCCTGCGGCAATGTTCTCACCGACGCTGCGCCACGTATAACCGCTAGCGGTTACACGATTGCCGACGCTTAAGCCGTCTGAGCCTGTGTGGTCGAAAAAATTATTATTGGCCATATCGGTAGAGTGATTTCTAGCGGCATTTCGTAACTGGCAGCTCCAGGTGAGTTGCGCAACTGCTGGCATGGCATCACTACCGCATGTGCGGCTGCTGGCTCGTGCTTGGTTTACTTGATTCAACATTTCTTGCTCATCTTGAGTGATGTCACAATCGGCGGTTGAATGGTCGGTGTTGTTATCTATTTCTGGGGTTGTATCTGTAGAGCTACTGCCACTGCCACAAGCACTAAGGAGTAACATAAAACTAAGGGCCGTAAGGCAGCAAAGATAATTGGACTGTTTCATATAAATGATTACACCGAATGAATTTGCGCCAGTTTAATAGCTCACTGAATAAATTGGTGTGATTTGGCCCACAGCTAAAAGGGCGCTATTAGGCAACATGTGAACTGTCGCTCAGGATTAATAATGATATTTAATAAAACGGTGCTGTTTGGGTTTTAAACGGAGCGTTTCGTAAGCATAAGGTGTGTGCAGGGGGTAATAATCAAACGTGAGACTGCTTACGAACTAAGCAACCTCGATTGAATGATAATAGCGTTGCTTGGTAACAAGAAGGGTATGCACAGATTGTTATGCATACCCATTAAGACGGTTACTTGCCGAAGGTGAGTTCGAGGTTGCTGATGATTTTTTCAACGTTTGCCGGTTTGCCTTCGCGAGTATTAACGCCATTGAGCCATTTTGTCACTTGCTTAGGATTTTTATGCATCCAGTAGCGAGCGGCACGGTCAGCGGGTGCAAATTCGTTGAGTACTTTGTCCATCATGGTGGCTTCCATCTCAACGTCAAAGACAAGATTTTTCAGCAGCTTGTTGATGTTAGGGCAGTCTTGTGTGAAGCCTGCGCGTACATTGGTGTGAACCGTTGAGCCACCATAGTTTGGGCCAAAGTATTTGTCGCCGCCGTCTAAATAGCGGATATCAAATTTGTTATTCATTGGGTGGGGTGTCCAGGCTAAAAACACAATCCATTGGTTTTCACGTACGCGTTTTTTTAGCTGGGCCAGCATGATGCGCTCAGAGGTAGCAAGCAGGTTGAATGCGCCTAGGCCTGATTCGTTTTTATCAATCATTTGTTGAATGATTAAGTTGCCATCATTGCCTTTTTCTAGGCCGTAAATTCTGTTGGCAAACTCTTTTTTGAATTTCACTAAGTCAGAAAATGATTTCACCCCAGCGTCATACACGTAGGCGGGCACCGCGAGGGTATATTTGGCATCGCTTAAATTCATACCAATTGTTTCGACTGTTTTGTTAGCAACAAAAGGTTCAATGATAGGCGCCATTGTGGGCATCCAGTTACCCAAAAAGGCATCGAGGTTGCCCTTAGATAATTTAGTGTAGATCTCATCTACTGAATGCGTGCTGATATCCACCTTGTAATCTAACTCTTTCAGCAGTACCTCTGCTACGGCTGTTGTAACGCGAACATCGCTCCAGTCGACAATGCCGAGTTTGACGTTGTTGCATTGCTCATTAGCGTGTGTCTGAAATGACAGTGCTATGGTTAAAAGAAATATTCTGGTCAACATATTAATCGTTAGCGCTCTTTTGTTAAATTCAGGCTGTTTATCGTATTGATGTAAAATCAGGCGCGATAGTACGCACTCTTAATATATAAGTTAAATAGAAATTGTAAGTTTTTGTAAGCCATGCACGTTTTAATTAAAGTAGGCGTTTTCTGTCTTATTTCACTACGCGTGTTTGATGCCTTCCAAGTGTTGATGGCACACACGTTGTGCGATGTTTTTAAAGTCTTGTATGAATGCATTCTCTGATTGCTCCGCACGTACTGCCGCATACAGTGTGCGCCACACGCCGTGACGCCCAAGTGGTTTGTCGACAACAAAACCTTGTTTCACGTAATCATGAATCGCCCAATTAGGCAGACAGCTAATCCCCCGACCGCTTGCCACGAGTTGCACCATCATCATGGTGAGCTCTACTTGGCGAACACTACCTGGCTCAATTCCCGCTGGTGTTAAGAAGCATTGAAAAATATCCAAGCTTGAGCAATCAACAGGGTAGGTAATGAGGTGTTTCTTTGCTTAGGTCATGCGGCTCAATTACGGGCTTTTGAGTTAAGGCATGATCCGGTGCTAATACAAGCATAGCTTGGTATTTAAACAAGGGTAGGTATTGTACGTTTTCATCGTTTTTAGGGTCGGATGTCACCACTAAGTCCAGCTCGCCATTTTTAAGCTTGGCGATGGAGTCAAAATGAAAACCACCAAGCATGTCTAACTCTACTTCTGGCCAATGGCCACGGAACTCATTCAATGTTGGCATCAACCAGTCATAACAGCTGTGGCATTCGATGGTGATATTTAGACGACCTTTGCGCCCTTGACGAATACGTGAAAGATCCCGTTCGCTGGCTTCAATTTGTGGCAACACAGACTGCGCTAATTCTAATAAACGTTGGCCAGCAGGGGTAAAGCGCACAGGCTTGGTTTTACGATAAAACAGCGGCTGATCCAAGCGCCCTTCAAGCTCTTTAAGCTGATGGGACAGGGCAGACTGGGTCAGGTGTATTTGGCGCAGCTGCCTCAACCAAACTGCCAGTTTGATCAAGTGCCATTAGGGTGCGTAAGTGTCGAAGCTCAATATTCACGTTAGACCTTCAGCTAATTATATGAGGTGCTAATTAAAGTATCATTATTAAAAATATTCAACATTTATTTGAAAATAATGAGTTTGATTCAATTTGAATTTGTGTGCATTGTGTATTAGTAGATTTCACCCAAAGGATAATTAACGTGAATTTAACTAATAAAGAGTCAGGACCTAATCTTACATCTCATGTGCTGGGTTATCCGCGCATGGGTGCTCAGCGCCAGCTAAAATGGGCGCTTGAGGATTATTGGAAAGGCCAGCTCACGCAAGAACAGCTTTTAAATGAAGCAGCTGATATTCGTCAATCCCATTGGCAAATTCAGCTGGATGCCGGCTTAGATTTCATCACAGCGGGGGATTTTGCCCTGTATGACCATGTGCTGAATCATTCATACTTGTTTGGTGTTGTGCCTGAGCGTTTTGCTGCGAACGAGTCCGGCTGGCAGTGGGATACTTACTTTCGTATGGCCCGTGGCCGCAGTACTCAAGGGGATGATTGCGCCGCGTGCGAAATGACCAAATGGTTTGATACCAATTATCACTATTTAGTCCCAGAGTTTACTGAACAACAAGCATTTAACTTAAACGCAGATGTTTGGTTAGACGAAATCAAACAAGCACAAGCGTTAAGCCCTAATGTGAAAGCTGTATTAATTGGCCCGCTCACGTACCTTTGGTTGGGTAAACCCCAGCAAGACTTTGATGCCATTGAACTGCTGCCGCAATTATTGAATGCATACGCTGAACTATTACATAAATTAAGCGAGCTGGGCATTGAGTGGTTGCAGTTAGATGAACCCATTTTAGGTTTAGATTTGCCACAAAACTGGAAGCAAGGGTTCGAGATTGCCTACAACCAATTAAAAAGCACATCACTTAAGTTGTTGGTTGCCACTTATTTTTCTGAATTAGATGATAACTTAACCTTGGCTTGCCAACTGCCTGTGGCGGGTTTGCATATTGATGGCATAAAGGGCAAGCAAGATTTGCCAAAGGTACTTGATCGTTTGCCACCGTATAAAGTTTTATCGTTAGGTTTAATTAATGGCCGCAATATATGGAAAGCCAATGTTGAATCGATTTTGCCGGTTATTAAAGATTTTTATTCGGTATTAGGTGATCGCTTGTGGCTTGCAAGCAGTTGCTCGTTATTACATGTGCCAGAAGACTTAGACCAAGAAACCAATTTAGTAGCCCCCATAAAAGCGCAGTTCGCGTTTGCTAAGCAAAAATGCAGTGAAGTTTCTCGGTTGACAGAGCAGTTAGCGGCACAACTGAGAAATAACAAACACCGTATTAATGAAACACAAACCGAGCGTGTTAATACAACACTAGACGTGATTGGCACGGAGTTAAAACAACACATTGCTGAATTAACGCCGCAGTCATTTAAGCGTCATAGCGAATTTCTTGCGCGTAAAGTGGAGCAGAAAAAACACTTTAACTTACCATTGTTTTCGACCACGACCATTGGGTCTTTCCCTCAAACCAAAGAGATTCGCCAAGCCCGTTTAGGCTTTAAGCAAGGCAGTCTCTCGCAGGCGAATTATGAGTCGGTCATGTCTGAAGAGATTCGGCGGGCGGTGACAGAGCAAGAGAGCATTGGTTTAGATGTATTGGTACACGGTGAAGCCGAGCGTAACGACATGGTGGAATACTTTGGTCAGCAACTTGAAGGCTATGTGTTTACCGATTTTGGCTGGGTGCAAAGTTATGGTTCGCGCTGTGTTAAGCCGCCGATTATCGCAGCAGATGTGTATCGCCCAGAGCCCATGACCGTGCGTTGGAGCCAGTACGCGCAGTCTCTGACAACCAAACCCATGAAAGGCATGCTCACAGGGCCCATCACCATGTTGTGTTGGTCGTTTACCCGTGAAGATATTTCACTTAAAGAGCAAGCATTTCAATTGGCATTGGCGTTATCTGAAGAGGTATTGGATTTAGAAAAAGCCGGCATTAATATGATTCAAGTGGATGAGCCAGCCCTGCGTGAAGGTTTACCGCTGCGTCAACGTGACTGGCAGGCGTATTTGCGCTGGGCAGTGGACGCATTCCGTTTGTCGGTAGCAAAGGTACAAGACAGTACTCAAATTCATACGCACATGTGTTATGCCGAATTTAACGACATCATTCAGGCCATTGCGGAACTCGATGCTGATGTGATTACCATTGAAACCAGCCGCTCTAACATGGAGTTGCTGCAAGCGTTTGAAGACTTCAATTACCCCAATGACATTGGCCCTGGTGTGTATGACATTCACAGCCCCATTGTGCCGACCCAGCAATGGATGGAGCAGCTTTTACAAAAAGCCGCGCAAGCGATTCCGGCTGAGCAGTTATGGGTGAACCCAGATTGCGGCTTAAAAACCCGTGCATGGCCAGAAACCCGCGAAGCGCTCACGCTTATGGTGAGCGCGGCTAAGCAATTACGTGAGCAGTATTCAGACATTAAAGCGTAACGTGCGTGTGTCTGTTTAGGTCTAAATTTAATCGCTCAAGCTCATACTTGGCTTGAGCGATTGGCCATATGTTGCAACAGACACTTGCATCAAACTCAGTTAACTAAACACGATTTTCCATGATAGTTAGCGTACAATACTGGCCTTTATACATTTGTAAGTTGCCATTATGTTTTCATTTTTCGAAAAGCTTATTAATCCCTTTCCTCCGGAAGATCCGCAGCAACCCCCCAATACATTATGGGCGTTTTGCCGACATTATACGCAAGGCATGGCGTTGCCCTTAATTGCCATGGCAGTGCTGACGGCTGTCTTAGCCATGTTTGAAGTTTATCTATTTGGCTTTATGGGGCAATTGGTTGATTGGCTCATCGACAAAGACCCACAAACCCTATGGCAAGAAGAAAGCACCACGCTGTATTTTTTAGCGTTTATGTTGCTGGTGGGTATGCCCTTATTAGTCGCATTGCACTCGCTGGTGATTCATCAAGCGTTAATGGGTAACTTTCCCATGTCGATCCGTTGGATGGCGCACCGTTATCTTTTAAAACAAAGTATGAGTTTTTACCAAGACGAATTTGCCGGACGTATTGCCACTAAAGTGATGCAAACCTCGTTAGCGGTACGTGAAAGTGTGATGAAAATGCTCAACGTTATGGTGTACATATTAGTGTACTTTATTTCGATGCTTGCCGTGATTGCGCAAGCAGATTGGCGTTTAATTTTACCTGTATTGGTCTGGTTGGTTTTATATATTATTGCGCAATTAGTCTTTATTCCTAAATTAAAAAACGTTGCTACCGATCAAGCGAACGCTCGTAGTGATATGACGGGGCGTATTGTTGATAGTTATACCAATATCAGCACGGTTAAATTATTTAGCCATTCAAAGCGTGAAAGTGATTACGCAAGAGAAGGCATGGATGGTTTTTTACAAACGGTTTACAGCCAAATGCGTTTAGCGGTTGGTTTAAACGTGAGCGTGCACGCCATTAACTATTTATTAGTGTTTGGTATTGGTGCACTGGGCTTGTATTTGTGGGGCCAAGGGCAAATTACCGTGGGTGCTATTGCGGTTGGCATCAGCTTAGCGTTACGTTTGAATGGCATGGCGCAATGGATTATGTGGGAAGTGAGTAGCTTGTTTGAAAACATCGGTACCGTGGTTGATGGCATGCAAACATTGTCAAAACCACAAGATGTGCAAGATGTTAAAAAAGCCGAAGCATTGGATGTTAAAAAAGGCGCCATTGATTTTAATAACGTGGCGTTTTTCTATGATGAAAAACATGAGAAAGGCGTCAGCCAGCGTAAAGTGTTTGAACAATTGCAGCTGAATGTTAAACCCGGCGAAAAAGTGGGTTTAGTGGGGCGCAGTGGTGCAGGTAAATCGACCTTAGTTAACTTGCTGCTGCGTTTTTATGATGTGCAAGGTGGTGAAATTTGCGTTGACGGGCAAAATATCTCAACTGTTCAACAAGAAACCTTACGCGCTAAAATTGGTATGGTAACGCAAGACACCTCATTGCTGCACCGCAGTGTGCGCGACAATATTTTATATGGCCACCCATCGGCTACCCATGAAGATGTGATCGCCGCAGCTAAAAAAGCCGAAGCATATGGTTTTATTCAGCAGCTAACAGACCCATTTGGTAATAAAGGCTTTGATGCACAAGTGGGTGAGCGTGGTGTGAAATTAAGCGGTGGTCAACGTCAACGTATCGCCATTGCCCGTGTGTTGTTAAAAAATGCACCGATTTTAATTTTAGATGAAGCAACCTCTGCTTTAGACAGTGAAGTAGAAGCCGCGATTCAACACAGCTTGAATATATTAATGGAAGATAAAACCGTTATTGCCATTGCCCACCGGTTATCGACCATTGCTGCAATGGATCGTTTAGTGATCCTAGATGAAGGCCGAATTGTCGAGCAGGGCACCCACCAAGAACTGGTGAATAGCGGCGGCATTTACAGCCAGCTTTGGGCGCACCAAACCGGCGGCTTTATTGGTGAGTAATAACCATGACAGCCTTAGATGAAGCCGCGGCTCGTGAGCAGCTTGAAAGGGTTTTTAATCGGCATTATCAAGCTAGCTTAACCAATTGGCATGCATTTTCAGACTGCTTTCACTTGCGTGAACTTGCGCAAGATGAGCACTGGATTCGCGCAGGCGATGTCACCAAGCAAATGTGCTTTATTGTGTCGGGCCTTTTGCGTATTTATTACATTGATCAAGCCGGTAACGAAGTGAACCAGCATTTTTATCAAGCCGAAGAAGTGCTGGCGCCCATTAGTGTGATGATGAGTAACGAGCCATGCCAATACTATGTGCAAGCATTAGAGGGCAGTGTGGTGTTATTAGCCGATAGTGATGAACTGTTTAAATTGGGCAACCAAGACATAGAATGGTTGCGCTTAGAAAACAAAATAGTGAAAACGGTATTTTTAAAAACGGTGAAGCGTGAAGCCAAATTATTGCTAGGTAATGGTGAGCAGCGTTATAAATGGTTTTTAAAAGAATACGCTGAGCTGGCCACCCGTTTACCGCAATATCACATTGCGTCGTTTTTAGGGATTACCCCAGTGTCACTGTCGCGATTGCGTAAGAAGATATCAAGTTAACTTATTGAGTTAGTGGGTATGGTTAAATAATAAATCAAATCTAATACACGTAAAAAAGCCCAGCTAATATTAGCTGGGCTTTTTGCTTTATAGTGAAAGTGCTAAACGCAAACCTTGGTCAATGGCGCGCTTAGCGTCGAGTTCTGCGGCTACATCAGCGCCACCAATTAGATGGTATGGCTTGGTTAGGCCTTCTGTTAACTCGCGCAGTGGGTCTTGTCCGGCGCATACAATGACGTTATCGACGTTTAATACTTGTACACTATCTTGAGCATTGTCTTTAACTTTAATGTGCAGGCCTTCGTCGTCGATTTTTAAATACTCACAACCCGGAATCATATTCACGCCTTTATTTTTCAAGCCGCTGCGATGAATCCAACCGGTTGTTTTGCCTAGCTTGCCGCCCACTTTTGACGCTTTACGTTGCAGCAAATACACTTCGCGTGCCGCTGGCGTAACGTCTGCTTCAACGCCTTCAATGCCGCCGCGTGCGTTAAGTGTCATATCTACCCCCCATTCTTTCATGAAGGCTTCGATGTTTTGGCTGGTGGCGGTGCCCTGATGCACAAGGTATTCGCTTACATCAAAACCAATACCACCTGCACCAATGACGGCCACTTTTTTACCAACAGGCTTTTTGTATTTAAGCACATCAAGGTAACTTAATACTTTGCTGTGTTCGATGCCTTCGATCTCAGGTAAGCGAGGGGCGATACCGGTTGCAATAATAACGTCATCAAAATCAGACTCGTTTAATTGTTGAGCATCAACACGGGTGTTGAGTTTGATGTTTACATTATTTAATTCAAGTTGCTTGTTAAAGTAACGAATGGTTTCATAAAATTCTTCTTTACCGGGTACTTGTTTGGCCGTGTTAAATTGGCCGCCAGTTTCGCTTTCACTGTCAAACAAGGTCACCTCATGGCCACATTGCGCGGCGGTGGTTGCAAACGATAAACCCGCTGGGCCTGCACCAATGACGGCGTATTTTTTCTTTGTAGTGCTTTCTTTAATGACTAATTCGGTTTCGTGACAAGCACGTGGATTCACCAAGCAACTGGTCATTTTACCGCTGAATACATGATCTAAGCAGGCTTGGTTACAACCGATGCAGGTGTTGATCTCATCGCTTTTACCTTCGGCAGCTTTGCTCATGAAAAAACCGTCGGCTAAAAATGGGCGAGCCATTGAAATCATATCGGCATCGCCGCGCTCTAATACTGCTTCAGCCACTTCTGGGGTGTTAATACGGTTTGAAGTGATTAACGGGATATTGAGTTCTTTTTTGAATTTAGCCGTCACCCAAGTGAACGCTGCGCGGGGGACTTTGGTGGCAATGGTGGGTACGCGAGCCTCATGCCAGCCGATGCCGGTGTTTATAATCGTTGCGCCTGCTTTTTCGATGGCCTTACCCAGTTTTAATACTTCATCATAAGTGCTGCCGCCTTCGACTAAATCGAGCATCGATAGGCGATAAATAATGATGAACTTTTCACCAACCGCTTCACGAGTACGACGAACTACTTCAACTGCCACACGCATGCGGTTTTCATAAGTACCGCCCCATTTGTCATCACGTTGGTTGGTGCGTTGTGATAAAAACTGGTTAATGAAGTAGCCTTCAGAGCCCATGATTTCGACACCGTCATAGCCGCCTACTTGTGCGTACCTAGCCATTTGCACAATGTCGTTAATTTCACTTTCAATGCCGTCGTCATCAAGCTCTTTTGGTTTAAACGGATTAATCGGCGCTTGAATCGCTGAGGGTGCAACCGATTCTGGGTTAAAGGCATAACGGCCGGTGTGTAAAATTTGCATGCAAATTTTACCGTCTTCTGCGTGTACCGCATCGGTAATGACTTTATGGGTTAAAGCATCTTCATTACTTGTAATTAGGTTGGTGTGTGGGTGCGTGGCCGCATGGGCATTTGGCCCAAAGCCACCAGTCACGATTAAGCCAACACCGCCTTTGGCGCGTTCGGCAAAAAACGCCGCCATGCGGTCTAACCCATTTTTGTCTTCTTCAAGACCGGTGTGCATTGAACCCATTAATACGCGGTTTTTTAATGTTGTGAAGCCCAGATCAAGGGGCTGAAATAAATTAGGAAAATGTGTGTTCATGTTTGACTCCAGATAGTGATTGGATAATACCCTTAGTATCTATGTTGTTTAAATACCCGTCCTTATCATTTGTTAAGGAGGGAGGGGTATATTTGCTCAATAATGCAAAAAAATAATAAAGAGCCATAAATATGTCATCGTCAACATTGGAATACACAGCACCGCTCGCCGATATGGCCTTTTTAAGGCTGGGTTTACAGCCAAGTGCATTAAACGATTCTCAATTACAAAATGACTACTTTGTACTGCAACAAGCGGCTAAGTTTGCTGAAGACGTGCTTGCGCCGATTAATCGAGAATGTGACGAACAAGGCTGCCAATTTGTTGATGGCCAAGTGCAATTACCGGTTGCGATGAAAGCCGCTTTTAAAACGTATGCAAGTGCGGGTTGGATGGGTGTGGCCATGCCTGATCAGTGGGGCGGTCAAGCACAAACGGAAACATTAGCCGCCAGTATTGGTGAAATGCTGACCTCATCAAATCATGCATTTAGCATGAAACCCGCGCTGACGATCTCAGCCTGTCGTGCATTGATTAGCCATGGCTCAAAAACCTTACAAGATATTTATTTGCCCAACATGATCGCAGGCAAATGGACAGGCACTATGTGCATGACAGAAGCCCATTGCGGTAGCGATTTAGGTTTGATTCGCACCAAAGCGGTTGAACATGACGGTGGATATTTAATCAGCGGCAATAAAATATTTATATCATCGGGTGAGCATGACGCGAGCGAAAATATTATTCATTTAGTATTGGCACGCTTGCCGCAATCCCCGGCGGGAATTAAAGGTTTGTCTTTATTTTTGGTGCCTAAAAAATTAGAAGACAGTCAGGCGCAGTGGGTGGTGAACAATCACGTTACGTGTATCGGCATTGAAGATAAAATGGGCATACACGCCAGCCCAACGTGTTCGTTAAATTTTGAGCAATCAACAGGTTGCTTAGTGGGTGAAATTAATGGCGGTATTCAAGCCATGTTCACGATGATGAATGAAATGCGATTGGGTACGTGTTTACAAGGTGTGGGTTTAAGTGAGCGGGCTTATCAAAAAAGTTTGGCCTATGCCCGTGAGCGCACTCAAATGCGCAGTTTATCGGGTAAAAAACAACCGGATCAAGACGCTGATTATATTATCGAACACCCAGATGTACGCCGCATGTTATTAACACAAAAAGCGTTTGCTGATGGTGGGCGAGCGTTGGCTTATTTTTGTGCGCAATTATTAGATACAACCCATGGGCAAGACGATAAAGACGCTCAAGATTTGTTAGACTTGTTAACGCCCATCGCAAAAGGCTTTTGTACCGAAACCGGTTTAGAAAGCGCAAGTTTAGGCATACAGGTATTTGGTGGTCATGGTTTTGTGCGCGAACACGGGGCCGAGCAACTCTATCGTGACGGTCGTATTGGTACCTTGTATGAAGGCACAACGGGCATTCAAGCGCTGGATTTATTGGGCCGAAAAGTATTGGCGAATCAAGGCAAAAGTTTAAAAGCCATGACAAAGTTAATTCATGTTGTGAGTGCTAAACACAAAGACAACCCTGAATTATCTCATTTAGCCCAGCAGCTTAGTCCGTATGCAAAGCAGTGGGGTGAGCTCAGTATGAAAATCGGTATGAAGGCGATGAAAAACCATGACGAAGTGGGTGGTGCCAGTGTCGATTTTTTAATGTACTCAGGTTATGTGGTGTTGGCGTATTTCCATTTAATCATGGCCATAGAGGCGAAACAGTTATTGAATGACAATGTTGAGTATCCTGAGTTGGGTATTCATACGCAGTTTTTACAGTCTAAAGTGCAAATAGCGGAATTTTACTTTGCGCGTATTCTACCAAGAACAAAAAGCTTAGAGATTACCATGCAACAAGAACTGGCCAGTTTGGCACCTATTTGGGCGTGAGCAGGGTGTTGTCATTCATACGGTTAACATTATTGATCATATTTTTCTCAATAATGTTAACCGTAATAGCGAATCTAATTGATGATGTATATTACAAAAAAAAGCGCAAAAAATGCGCTTTAATGTTTTAGTTTTTAATGTGACTGATTCGTATCATTTGCTAATGATGAATCGACCAACTTGCTTGCCCATGCTGTTTGCTAGTTCAGACAGTTGATTGCTTGCTTTTGAAACGTGTTGCGCTGAGTCCGCTGACTCTACGGCAATGTCACTGATACTGGTTACACTGCGATTGATATCATTTGCAACCGCACTTTGTTCTTCTAGTGCGGTTGCAATGTGGATATTCATATCAAAAATACTTTGAACTGACTGCTCAATAAGCTCCAATGAAGACTGGCCTTCTTCTACGACCTTACGGCATTCATCCGCTTTGGTTTGTCCATTTTTCATGGCAACAACGGAATTCTGAGTGCCTTTTTGTAAACGCTCAACTAGGTCGCGAATTTCTTGTGTCGATGTCTGTGTACGTTGTGCAAGTGTGCGCACTTCATCGGCCACTACCGCAAAGCCTCTGCCTTGTTCGCCTGCACGGGCGGCTTCAATTGCAGCGTTTAAAGCAAGTAAATTGGTTTGTTCTGCAATGCCATTTATCACATCAACCACTGAGCCGATGTTTTGGCTTTCGCCTTCAAGGTTAGTGAGGATATCAGCCGTATTCTCGATTTCTTCCATAAAGCTATTTAACAGTGATGAACTGCGCTGGCCAATGCTTCGGCCATCTTTACTGCGTGTTGTAGCTTGCTTGGCGGCTTCTTGGGCATCGTTGGTTGACTGAGCAATCTCTTGAATAGAGGCGGTCATCTCGTTCATGGCGGTTGCCACCTGGTCTGTTTCATTTTGCTGCTTTAATGTATTTTTGTTGGCTAAGTCTGATATGTTTGCCAAGCCTTTTGATGCATCTGACAGTTGTTTGCTGCTGCCATTGACTTCGCCCATTAGCATATTGATGCGTGACATCATTGTATTAAATACAGCGGTGGTTTGAGCTAATTCATCTTCACCTTTTATCGATATCTTTTGTGTGACATCTGAATCTTTTTCAATACTGTTCATGGTTAGGCTCATTTGATTGAGCGGCGTGGTGATAGACCTAGTGACAAGAACACTCGCGATGATTAATAATGTCGTCGCCAGTAACGTACCTAAAATATATGCCGCTGTTAAGGCGTCAGTTTGATCATGAACATCAATGCTGACTTGCTTTGCAACTTCAAGTTGTAAGTTAATAAGTTCGGTTATTTTGTCGCTAATGGGGTCAATTTGATCATAAAGGGTCCCATTAATATGGTTAAGCTTGTACTGAATTTTCCCGGTCTTACCTTTAAGAAAATCCTCTACTTTATGAATAGCGTTATTGGCTTCCGTAAAAAGGGGTTCAGCTTCACGCGCTAATCTTGCTTCTTCTGTTGTAAGTGTCGTTGCCAGATACTCTTTCCACGTTTTGGCGATTCTATCTTGTGCGGATATTAGATTTTTTTGGGCTTGCTCAACCGTCATACGACCTGTGTTGGTTTTATTAATGGTATCAATAATCAATACGGCGTAATCATCAGCAATGATTTTTAAATCACGCAGCGGAACAACTCGGTCTTTGTATAGGCTGTCTACGCCATTTTGAATGTTACCAAAGATACTAACAGCACTGGTAACCACTAAAATAAGAACGATAATAGGGAAAAAAGACGTAGCGATAAGCCGTGTTGATATCTTGAACCGTGAAAGCATGGCGTGAGCACTCAAAATTTCGTTATATTAAAAGTCTAGCCTAACCTTTAAAAAGTGCTTAATCGCGCCTAAAAAAATTTATTTTACGCTAGTTGATGGGTTTTTAAGTACTATCGACGACGAAAGCGACTGCGATAATCACTGGGGGTCACGCCTGTTTTACTTTTAAATAGCCGCCTAAAAGAGCTAGCGTCTTCATACCCTACGGTGTTCATTATGGTATCAATGTGCATGTCACTTTCTTCTAATAGCTTTTGTGCCCCTTCAACTCTTAAGCCTTGAATATACACATTCGGTGGCATATCAAGCGCTTGGTTAAACCGTCTTATTAAAGTGCGCTTTGATACGCTGAAACGTTGAGCTAAGTCGTCAATCGCAATACTGGTTGCGTAGTTTTGTGTCAGCCATTGCTGAACCTCTTTAATCAGGGTGTCTTTATGGGGCTTTGCTAGGCCCATCAGTGAGTAGGAAAGCTGGCTGTCTCTGCGGTAATCAATAACAAATGCTTTTGCGGTTTGAATGGCGGTTTCAAACCCCACAAAGCGTTCGATCATATGTAGGCCTAAATCAAACCAAGCAAGACCACCCCCTGCGCAATAAATATGCTCATCGCGGGTCAGCATGAATTCAGCGGTTAGGTTGACGTTAGGGTAGTGCTGTTTGAATTGATCTTTGAATCCCCAGTGGGTCGTGGCTTGCCGCCCATTTAAAATACCCGCTTGGGCCAGTAAAAAATTTCCCGTGCAGTTGCCTGCAATAATGCAGCGCTGGCGATCGGCGGCTTGAATTGCATTGATTAAGTCAGGATTACTCGCCAATACCTGTTCAATGGGGCCACCAATAGTGGGGATGATAAGAGCATCTGCGTTTTGTATTTCTGCAAAGCTAACATGAGCACCTAGGTTGATGCCGTTTATGCAGCGTATCGGTTCGCCATTTGCACTGGCTATTTTGACATCGAATATTGGGGTGGGCTCGCTACCTTGAATGCGGTTCCAAGTGACGCCCGCTAACGCAAAAAGATCTAATACACCTGTGATGGCGGATGCTAAGGCCTGATCAAAACCGAGTATGTAGATATTTTTCATGTTTGGCATAAATAGCTTTATTTGTGGCTATATTGACAATTACCGCGCTAAGTTACAAGGCTGATACTGAAGCTTAATGATACAAAGCCCGCTAAGGAGCCACCGTGGCCAATTTAATGAACCCTAAAGACATGGATTTTCTGCTGTATAACGTATTTGACGCGCAGGGGTTAACGCAAGCCGATCGCTTTCAAGACCATGATAAAACCACGTTTGATGAAGTGTTAAAAACCTCAGCACGTATTGCGGAAGAGCACTTTTTGCCCCACAACGCAAAAGCCGATAGCCAAGAACCTCAGTTTGACGGTGAAAAAGTGACCACCATTCCAGAAGTTAAAACGGCATGGCAGCACTTTGCACAATCCGGTTTGTTGTCCGCCCGCCATCAATATGAAGACGGCGGCATGCAGTTACCCGCGTTAATTCATGCGGCATGTAATGCCTATTTTATGTCGGCGAATCCATCGACGGCAGGCTATCCATTTTTAACCAGTGCGGCGGCTAATTTAATTCATGCATTTGGCGATCAAACACAAAAGCAAACGTACCTGCCGCATATGTTTAGCGGACGCTTCGCTGGCACCATGGCATTAACCGAGCCGGATGTGGGTTCGTCGTTGGGCGACTTAAATACGAAAGCACTTGCGCAGGCTGACGGCAGCTACCGCATTAAAGGCCAAAAAATGTATATCTCAGGTGGTGATCAAGATATCACCGAGAATATTGTGCATTTAGTGTTAGCACGTATTGATGGGGCGCCAAAAGGCGTAAAAGGCATTTCGTTATTTTTAGTACCGAAATTTTTAACCGAAGCGGATGGCACATTAGCCCAACGTAATGACGTTAATCTTGCAGGCCTATTACATAAAATGGGTTACCGCGGTACCACATCAACTGTTTTGAATTTTGGCGAAAAAGATAATTGTCATGGCTATTTAATTGGTGAAGCCAATAAAGGCCTGATGTACATGTTCAAAATGATGAACGAAGCGCGAATTGGCGTGGGTACAGGTGCCGCCATGATTGGTTACCGCGGGTATCTTGAATCATTAGACTACGCAAAAAATCGCCCGCAAGGCCGTGCGCCAGATGAAAAAAATTCGCAAAGCAAACCGCTTAATATTATTGAACATGCCGACGTTAAACGCATGTTGCTTGCGCAAAAAAGTTACGTTGAAGGGTCACTCGCTTTGTGTTTATTAGCCGCAAGGTTAGTTGATGAGCAAGAGGCGATGGGCAATGAAGACAGTGGCTTGTTACTGGATTTATTAACGCCTGTAGTGAAATCGTTCCCTTCTTCTTATGGATTAAAAGCAAACGATTTAGCAATTCAAGTATTAGCGGGTGCAGGTTACACCCGTGAATATCCGGTTGAGCAGTGTTATCGCGACAACCGTTTGAATCCTATACACGAAGGTACATATGGTATTCAGTCGCTTGATTTGCTTGGGCGTAAATTGTGGCAGGCCAATGGCAAAGGGCAGCAATTATTAATGGCTAAAGTGCAAACCACATTAAAAGGTGCCGGTAATAAGCCGCAATTAAAAGCGCTAGTGCTCATTTTTCAACAGCACTTGAATACATTTGTGCAAACCACGATGACATTGGGTAAAGTCTTACAAAGCGGCGATGTAAAAAAAGGATTGGCAAACTCTGCATTGTATTTAGATATGATGGGGAAAATAGTTATTTCGTGGTTATGGTTAGAAATGGCAGATAAAGCGATCGAGGCGTATACCGATTCGAACGATGAGTCCGATCACGCTTTTCTAGCCGGTAAGCTTCAAGCCGCACAGTATTTTATTAAATGGGAATTGCCAGAGATAGAACATTTGGCAGCATTGTTAAGTGGTTTTGATTCAACATGTTTAGATATGCAAGAAAATTGGTTTTAAAGGAGAGGTTGTTATGAGTGACAAAATAATTGTTGAAAGTCGTGATCATATATTAACCATTACGTTTAACCGACCAGAAAAATACAATGCACTAGACCCAGAGAGTTATCATATTCTGGCCAAAGCATTGTACCAATTACAAACGGATGATGATTTGCGTGTGGGTATCATTCAAGCCAACGGCGATCATTTTACATCGGGGTTAGAGCTTGATAAATGGGTGCCTATTTTTGCAAAAGGGGAGGCGCCTAAGTTACCGCCAGAGCACATAGACCCTTATGGTATTCAAGGTGAACAATTAACCAAGCCGGTTGTTTTGGCGGCACAAGGGTTGTGTTATACATCGGGTTTAGAGCTATTACTGAATACGGATATCCGCATTGCGACAAAAGATGCGCGCTTTGCTCAACTTGAAGTGCAGCGTGGTATTTATCCCTGCGGCGGCGGTACGATTCGCTTACCTGAAGAAATTGGCTGGGCCAATGCTCAGCGTTATTTATTAACAGGTGATGAGTTTTTTGCAGAGCAAGCTTTGCAATGGGGAATGCTACAAGAGATTGTTGATCGAGATCAGTTGCATATTCGCGCTCGCGAATTAGCGACAAAAATAGCCGATGCAGCGCCTCTTGGTGTACAAGCAGCGCTGCGTTCATCAAAGCTAGCACGCACGCAAGACCAAAACATTGCGTTACATTCGGTGTTTGATGACATGCCGAAGGTGATGCAAAGCGAAGATGCCAGCGAAGGTGTTCGTTCATTTTTAGAACGCCGTAAAGCACACTTCCAGGGTAAGTAAGTTCTTTGTGTTATGCGTCTATCATAAAGCGCTTAACCATGCATACCGCTTAAAGAGAAAGATAGAAACAAAATCGACTTGATTAAAGCCCGCTAAGCGGGCTTTTTTTTGCCTGATGTTAAGTGTGCGATAACGCATTTTATATGGTTTTAGGGCATAAAACTGTAAATAACAATCAATTTTTATCTTAATTCGATAATAATTGATTGTTTTTTAATGTCTAATGTGCCAATCTTCACCTACTCTCAAGCATGACTAAGGCGAAAGGCATATGAATAATAGATCCAGCGTTAAAAGATTTAGCTTATGGATACACAGGGCATTATCGGCAAGTTTTGTGATGACACCTGTGTATTATATCTTTTATTGGTTTTTGGTCGGTCACGATACCCGCTCTTTCGTGCTTGATACCTCAAACCCGGCTGCGGTTGGCTCTTATGAATTGCCACTTCAATTACAAATGGCGGGTTTCTTCTCAAGCTTATTTCCTATGATTATTCTTATGTGTGTGTTGTTTTATTTAAGAAAAATATTCTCATCCTATAAAGAAGGCATAATTTTTTCATTTGAGCACGTGGTCTTATTTAAAAAAATAGCCAAGTATTTAGCAATCTGGGTTCTTCTAACCGTTATATATGAAACGGTTAAGAGCGTATTGTTTTCATTAGGTAACCCAGTAGGGGAGCGTATGTTGACGGTCACTTTTGGCTCTGAAGAAATAACCGTAATATTGGTTTCTGTGTTTATCTACGTGATTGCCTGGGTAATGAATGAAGGTCGTGTGTTGGCTGAAGAAAACCAGATGACAATATAACGTGAGCTAATTATGACGATTAGAATTAATTTAGACCTTATGCTTGTTAAGCGAAAAATGAAGTCCAATGAGCTCGCAAAGTTGATTGGTATTTCTGAGCAAAACCTATCAATCTTGAAAAGAGAGAAAGCGAAAGCGATCCGAATCACAACACTGGATGCAATTTGTAAATATCTTGAATGCCAGCCAGGGGATATTTTAGAGTTCACAGACGAAGAGCTAACTGAGTAATATTATTTTACATTTATGTGCCTGAATAACATTAGGCCGCTGACAACTTAAAATATTTAAGCCCGCTGTGCGGGCTTTTTTTTGGCTGTTAATATATGGAATTTGACGAAACGGTCAGAAAAATATTAATTTACTGAAGCGAAAAAGTAATGACTTAGATCAGGGGTTGTTACAATGTTTGTCATGCATTCTCATACCGATCATCACGCCTGTAGCGATATTTTTCGTAGCCTTATTTTTACTGGATCAACTTATATTATTTGTAAGTTTTTGATATTACTCAATAATTATTATTTTTAGCTTTTTCTAGTTATTTTTTATGACTTTAACCGTCTAGTTTAAACGGCTTAGACCTAAAATGAGTCTGGTGCTTTAACTCTAAAGCAGTCTTTGATTTATTAAAATGATTCGATAACTATCTAAAACAGTTTGATGAGCTGCGTTTATTTTTTAATAATTATATGGCTGTCATATTAAGAACGGATATTTCAACAAAGGTGATATATGGAAGCATTAGAGAACAAAACCTACGATGAAATTGCACTGGGTGATCAGTGTGTTTATAAAAAAACATTAACCGAAGCCGATTTAATTTTGTTTGCTGTGGTCTCTGGTGATGTTAATCCAGTACACCTTGATGAAGAGTTTGCACGAAACTCTGTGTTTAAGGAGCGTATTGCACATGGTATGTGGTCGGGCTCATTGGTGTCCGCTACTTTGGCAACGGTTATGCCGGGGCCTGGTACTATTTATTTGAATCAATCTTTGAATTTCCTTCGCCCAGTAAAATTAGGCGATACCTTGTCGGTAAAGTTAACAGCCCAACAAAAAAATGATGAAAAGCATACGGTTGTATTTAATTGTGAAGTTGTAAATCAAGATGGCAAGCGTGTATTAGAAGGGGAGGCCAAAGTAATTGCCCCCACTAAAAAAATAATTATAGCCAAACCTGAGTTGCCAAAAATTACTATTGGTGGGCCAGTATTGAGCGAAATTGCATGAAAATAAATGTTGAATTTGATTTAACACCAGATGAGTTTCGTCAAGCAATGGGGTTGCCAGATGTGCAGGGATTGCACGAAGAGATCATCAGTACCATTGTTGAAAAAATGAAAAATGCTGAAGACGGATACGATGCTTTTTCATTGCTGAAGCCTTATTTAAATACCAGTATGCAAACAATGGAAAGTGCACAAAAAGGATTTTTTGACACACTATTTAATATGACCTCTAAGCACGAAAGTAAATGAATTTAAATTGATCTTGTTTTACTAAAACAAAGGACTGTCTTAGGGAGATCAATTTAAGCAATTAGGACTATTCTAAAAACCAACCTCAAGGAGAGGAAAATGCAAGAAAACATCATGAATGCGTTCACAGAGCAAGCAAAAAGCTTCTATTCACCACTTAATAAGCTGAGTGCTTTGATGGTTGAGAATATGGAGAAAATGACGGAGTTCCAATTGGAGTCAATTAAATCATATGCTGACATTACGATGTCACAAATGAAAAAAGCGGTTGATGTAAAAGATGCTGAATCATTACGCTCTTTTTCTACATCTCAAACGGAAGCAGCGGCTACCGTTAATAAAAAAATCATGGAAGATGCAAAATCATTGTCAGATTTAGCGAATGATTTTAAATCTCAAGTTGAAGCCGTTTGGCAAGAAGCGCGTCCTGCTTCAAAGCCGGCTGAGAAAAAAGCAACAAAAACAGCGTAAAGCAAATCAAGCCACATCTTTGATGTGGCTTTTCTTAATTAAATCAAGGATAGGGTATGTCACAGGAAAGTCTGAATATTGAAGAAACCGTTAATGATTTCATCGGTATGTCAGTGAAAGCAAGTGAGCAGTTCTCTGATATTTTAGAAAGTTTAACGTCTCGAAAAACATCAGAAGATGATCCTGCTGCTACCGTAATGTCTGATTTTAATGAGGCATTTTCTGAGTTTAGTGATAAGTTGATGCAAAACCCCGCTGCTATTGTCGGTCAACAAATGCAGCTAATGAATAAACAGATGGCGTTATGGCAACATACCGCATTAAAATTCATGGGGCAAGATTCTGAACCCGTCATTGAACCTGACTCTTCAGATCGCCGGTTTAAAGACGATGACTGGCGCTCAAATCCACTGTTTGATTACTTGAAGCAAAACTACCTGCTGCATGCTGATGCTATCCATAATATGGTTGATAGTGTTGATGACTTATCCGAATTAACCAAAAATAAAGTAGACTTTCTTGTTCGTCAGTATGTTAACGCCTTATCACCTAGTAACTTTGCAGGTACGAATCCAGAAGTCGTTCGCAAAACCATTGAAACTGGCGGCGCTAATTTATTGAAAGGTATGGAGCAGCTTTCCCATGATTTAAAAGACAGTTTTGGCGGTTTAAATATTGCAATGTCCGATAGCAGTGCATTTAAAGTTGGCCAGAATGTTGCAACAACGCCGGGATCTGTTGTTTATGAAAATGATTTAATTCAGCTCATTCAATATACACCAACCACAAAAAGCACATTCAAAACTCCGTTGTTAGTTATTCCACCTTTTATTAATAAATACTATATTTTAGATTTGCGGGAAAAAAATTCATTACTAAAATGGCTGGTTGATCAAGGTCATACTGTATTTTGCATTTCATGGGTTAATCCTGGTCCTAGCCTTAGAAACAAAGAATTCAACGATTACATGCAACAAGGACCACTAGCAGCACTAGACGCTATAAAACAAGCAACAGGTGAAGCTGAGGTAAACGCAGTGGGTTATTGTTTAGGCGGTACTTTGCTAGCGGCTACATTAGGCTATATGAAAAAAACTAACGATCATCGTATTAAATCGGCGACGTATTTAGCAACCCTCATTGATTTTTCTGACCCTGGCGAAATTGGTGTGTTTATTAATGAAACAGCAATCAGTGCATTAGAAAAACAAATGAATGCATTAGGCTATTACGATGGTCGTATGATGGCATTTAGTTTTAATTTGTTACGTGAAAATGATCTTTTCTGGTCGTTTTTTATTAATAACTATTTAAAGGGTGAGCGCCCAATGGCGTTTGACTTATTATACTGGAACACCGACGGTACAAACCTTCCTGCTACCATGCACAGCTTTTATTTACGTAATATGTATTTGCATAACAGACTAAAAGATAAAGATGGAATTCAATTAAATGGACAAGGGATTGACCTTTCTCAGGTGGATGTGCCGTCATACTTTCTCTCTTTAGCTCAGGATCATATTGCAAAATGGCACAACCACTTATAAAGGCGCTCAGCTTTTTAAAGGCGATGTTAAGTTTGTATTAGGTGGTTCCGGCCATATAGCGGGTGTAGTAAACCCACCAAGTGCCAATAAATATGAGTACTGGACCAATGATCAATTGGCCGCTAATTCATCAGAGTGGTTCAAGCAAGCTAAGCGTAACGAAGGTTCTTGGTGGGTGAATTGGCAAGAATGGGTTGCAAACAAAACAGAAGGCAATGTACCCGCGCGTACTCCGGGGCAAGGCGAAATTGACGTGATTGAGCCTGCGCCAGGACGTTACGTATCAAAACGTATTGTAGATGTTATAAACACATAATAAAAAGACATAATAAAAATTAGCAGTAGGCCTTTTTACCGAGCTTAATCAGCTCGGTTTTTTTATGTCTGTCGTTTAATTCACAGTTAAGGTACTTATTTTATTGAAAGTTAAAAAACCTCAATTGTTACTAATAGGTGCTATCTCTATCTAGGGCTAATCATTTACTAAGGAAGCGTTTTATGAAATAGGCGCTATAAAGTAGTCATTAAATGCCACCAAATTCTATGATGTGCTGTATTTAGCTGAACCCTTTAAAATGGTGGGTGCCTTTATGTAGGTTAATCATTAATTGATTTTCATGGTTAGAATAGGGCTTGCATCTATGTGTCAATGAAATGTGCCAGCATTATTTGCATAAATACAATGAGTTATTTGATTTGGTTGATATTGTGTCACTATTTTCATTTTTGATCAGTTTGACCTTAATGCCAAAATTGTCGATTATTGTGACGAGAGAGAAGCAATATAAAAGAGCGGAAAATGAAACGAGCGAGTATGATGCTCATTGTTTTATTGTAAAAAGCGCTGAAAGTTGTGATTCAGCTAGGACCAAACTCAAATTTTATATATTTAAAGGAAAACAAATGAAAATGTATTCGCTATTTATGTGTGCTTTATTAGTCTTGGCACCTAATGCCTTTGCAGATTGGACATTGCAAACTGAAGAATCACTGCTTAATTTTGTATCAATTAAGAAGGATGCAATCGCAGAAATTAGCCACTTTAAACAATTTAATGGCTCGATTGATGAAAAAGGTAAATTATCAGTATCGGTTGACCTCTCTAGTGTCGATACAAAAATAGGTATTCGTGATGAACGATTAAAAAATAATTTTTTCAATGTTTCTAAGTACGCGAATGCCATGTTAACAGGCAATGTTGAAATATCTCGTGCATCAAGCTTAGAGAATGGTGACTATTACACCGATTTAGTCAACTTAACGCTATCGCTTCATGGTGTTGATAAACAAGTTCAAGCCGAAGTGACCATTGTGAAACTAAATGAAAACAAATGGCTAGTGAGCTCGGCTAAGCCAGTTATTGTCAATGCAGGCGATTATAAGTTGGCAGAAGGTATCGAAACGTTAAAAAAATTAGCGGGACTACCGAACATCAGTTTAGCGGTGCCAGTTACCTTTGAACTTATATTTAAGAAATAACGCATATAAAAGCAGTGTTCAAATAAAGCACTGCTTTACTGATATTTATGAATGATCAATTTGAAAAAAATGGCTACATTTTATTAGAATCTTTTTTTTCTGATGATACGTTGGCTAGTATAAGAGAAATTCTTATATCTTTTCATGCAGCGTGGAAAAAGAAATACGAGAAATTCTATACAGAAAAAGCCATTAACTCGGCCTATATCACGAAACAAGGTGAGCTTGATGAGGCTTATCGGTTTGCTCTTTTTCAGTTTTTAACCAGTAACAAGTTTGCGTATGTCGTCAGGTCGATTTTTATTGAGCCTCCAATATTTATGAATACTCAATTGTTTTTTGATCCGTTTAATCATGGCCAAAAAAATTATTGGCATCGAGACCCGCAATATCACTTATCAATCGATGAGCAAAAAGCAGCCTTGTCAGGCCCAGAAGTCGTACACTTTCGCATTCCTTTGTTTAATGAGCCGGGTATCGAGTTGATTCCGAACACGCATAAACGTTGGGATTCCCCCCATGAGCAAGCGGTGAGGTTAGAAGAGTGTGGGCATAAGAGTAGCGAGAATTTAGGTGAGGGGCTTTCTATTGAGCTTAAGGCAGGTGATTTGCTTGTGTTCTCTGCCAATATGATTCATCGAGGCTTGTATGGCCAAGATCGGTTGTCATTGGATGTGTTATTTTGTGATAACCACCCAGATTTAATGGGCTTTATAGATAGGGATGGGTATCCAAAAGATGACGATTATGAGCGCCTTGATAATATATGGATGTTTATCCAGTAGTTGGGTAGAATGCCGAGAATAGGATATATGTTCTCAGGTAAGGGTTTGTCATGAGAGAAAGTTTAAAGAAAAAAATAATTGAAGTATGTGATAAAAAAATAGCATCAAAAGGGCCCACTGTCGGTCTTTCTTTTTATGCATTTTTTGCCAACAAGAATGACGACCCTGAGCTGTTGATGGAAGCAGCGACTTGGTGGATCATGACACACAAGTTAGACCATTTCGAAAAGGCGGTTAAAATCAAAAAAATGGTTCAAATTTAATTATCGGTTGATTCATAAAGCGGGCTTGTTAGGGCCCGCTTTGCTTTTTATTATCGTTGACTGTTATTTGTTAATACGCACCTAGTTTCTACCCCCCATAACACCACCATCAATGTCCCAAATAGCCCCCGTTACCCAGCTACTTTCTGCACTTAATAAAAAGGCTACAGTCATGGCGATATCTTTTGGCTGTCCAATGCGGCCAATAGGGTGAAACGAGTCAAAACCAGCTAAGGCTTCGTCAACGTCAGCTGGCTCAATAAACGCATTATAAATGGGTGTTTTTACAACCGCTGGCGATACCGCATTAACGCGAATATTGTGATCAGCGAGCTCCATTGCCATATGTTGAGTGAGGCTATGTAAGCCAGCTTTTGCCATTGAGTAGGCTGATGAGGGTGTTGCCTTAATGGCTTGCTGCGCCCACATAGAGCCAATATTAACAATGCTGCCACCACCGTTAGTGATCATATTTTTTGATACAGCTTGTGATATTTTGAATATGGCCTTATTTAGATCCATATAAATATCATAATCGAACTCAGAGTGGTCTAAGAATGGTTTAGGGTTGAAGTAGCCTGCTGCATTGACTAAATAATTGATAGAGCGTGATTCTTTGCCAATTTGGGATATAACGTGATTTAAATTTTCTTGTTTATGCAGGTCGGCTTTTATACCTTGAGTTTGTATGCCTTGAGCTTGGCCAATTTTATTGAGCGCGTCTAACGCGTCGTTTAGCTTATTTTGCTTGCTGCCCACAATAACAAGATTGATACCTTTGTGTGCAAGTTCAACTGCGGTGGCATACCCAATGCCGCTGGTACCGCCAATTATGTAAGCAACTTCTGATGTGTTCATTTTAATCTCCAAAATGACACCGCGATATTTGGTGACTATGGTAATCTTAAGGAAATGAACGTGTATTAAAACTGGGTACAAATCAGTGGGGTAGGTACTTTTTGGTTAGCAATGTGGATATACAAGAGAAAAAAATAATTCGTAAAGCGCCGCCTGAGCAAACAGCACGGATGGTCGAAACGATTTATGGTTGTAAGTGGTCTTTGACGGTTTATCAGTTGATTAGTAATGGTGTCAATCGGCCGGGGGAGATGGTGCGGCAAGTTGAAGGTCTTAGCACAAAGGTGCTCAATACTTGTTTAAAGCGTAATACTGATTTTGGCATTCTTGAAAAAGCAATTTATAACGAATTACCACCAAGAGTCGAGTATAGCGTAACAACCTTTGGTCAAAAATTTATTCGTATACTAGATGACATTGAAAAGCTACAGGCAGAACTTGATCAAGAACAGTTGGATTGAGGTAGTTCGAGTTAAGATGGTTTTCTAGTCAGTACCCACACAAAGCATAGTGGATGTGGGTACTGTTTCTAAAATTTAAAAGTAAGTGCTGCTGGTTTTATTGTGAACATCATTAAGGCCCAGTTGAATCTCATCAATAAATGCATGTAATTCATCTTGACCTAATTTTTCAGGTTCACTGGTTTCTAATGTCTTTCTCACAGACTGTACGCACGTAATAACACCTTCACCATTAGGCAACTCTTGTAAGCACTCTTCTACTTTTTTCAGAGTGTGGTTTAATGCCCGTGGGAACTTTAAATTTAATAATAAAAAGCGTAAAACATCTTGGCGTTTAATGCGTAAGCGCACTTCGCGGCGATACATTTGATAGCCTGTTAGCGATTTCAGAACACTCATCCATTGGATGTTTTCAAAAGGTGCTTGTTTATCTTCAATATCAGGCAGTAGGCTTGCTGAGCGTACGTCAATAATACGCGTTGTCATGTCAGCCCGTTCGATGTTACGCCCTAGTTGCAAAAACTCATAACCGTCATCATGTGTCATGGTGCCAGCCAAGATGCCTGTGATTGCTTGGTTACTTAAAATGATTTTATTTAAGTAAGAGTATCTGTGGCGTCTATTTAACGCATTGGCTTCACTCTCTTTTGCTAGTAAATACAGTGAGTTGATCTCTTCCCATGCTTCTCGTGGGATGATCTCTCGAATAGTGCGTGCGTTTTCACGAGCGCTATTGAGTGAGTTAAGAATAGAGCTAGGGTTATTTTTATCAGCAATAATGAAACGTGTCACATTTGCTTCATCTGCTGTTTCGTAATGCTCAAAGAAAGACTCGCCGGATGTATTAATGTCTAATATGGGCTTCCAGCCAAGCCTGATACTTTTAGGCAGGTCGAGTAATAAATTAGAGTTTACATTCATGATTCGAGCGGTGTTTTCAGCTCGCTCAAGATAACGGCCTAGCCAGTAGATATTATTCGCAACACGTGAAAGCATATTTATTCTGACTCCATATCGACAATCCAAGTATCCTTACTGCCACCACCTTGTGATGAATTGACAACAATAGATCCTTTGCGAAGCGCAACGCGGGTTAATCCGCCGGTTGTAACGGTTGTGTCTTTACCACTTAAAATAAATGGCCTTAGGTCCAAGTGACGCGGCTCTACATCGGTGCCTACAAGTGTTGGCGCGGTAGAGAGCATGAGCATAGGTTGGGCGATATAGTTTCTAGGGTCGGCTGTGACCAGTTTTTTAAATGCTTCATGTTCTTTTTTAGTCGCATGGGGACCAATTAGCATGCCGTAGCCACCTGACTCATTGGCCGGTTTTACAACCAGTTTTTCAATGTTGTTAACGACATATTCTAAGTCATCTGGGTTGATGCATTTATAAGTGGGTACGTTTGATAGGATGGGTTTTTCGTTTAGGTAGTACTCGATAATCTCTGGTACAAATGCATAAACCACTTTGTCATCTGCTACGCCAGAGCCGGGAGCGTTTGCCAGTGCCACTTTACCTGATTGCCAAGCTCGCATTAGGCCTGGTACGCCCAGTGTTGATTCAGGATCAAACACTTCAGGGTCAAGGAATGAATCATCAATACGACGGTAAATAACATCGACCTGTGATAGTCCATGAATGGTTCGCATGAATACAAAGTCGTTTTCGTCAACAATTAAGTCATCGCCGACAACTAACTCAGCGCCCATTTGTTGTGCAAGATAAGCGTGCTCAAAATAGGCTGAATTGTAAATGCCGGGTGTGAGTACGACGATTTCGGGCTCATCAATTTTTCTAGGGGATAATTGTGCCAGCATGTCATATAAGTCAGAAACATAATCATCAACGGGCAGAATGTTATAAGTGTCGAACATTTCAGGGAATACGCGTTTCATTACTTGTCTGTTTTCAAGCATGTAAGACACACCAGACGGCACACGCAAGTTATCTTCTAGGACATAAACAGTACCGTCATTATCTCGAACTAGGTCTGAGCCGCAAATGTGTGCCCATACACCGAAGGGCGGTGTGATGCCCTTACATTTAGGTAAAAAGTTTTTAGACTTTTCTAGTAAATTGGCTGGGAATACATCGTCTTTAATGATGTTTTGATCGTTATATAAGTCATTTATAAATAGGCTTAAGTGCTTTGGCCCTTTGCTTTAGGCCAACCTCAATGGTGTCCCATTCTTTTTTGTCAATCATACGAGGGATGATGTCAAACGGCCACGCTCGATCAATCGAGCCTTCTTCATCATTATACACTCGGAAGGTGATGCCCATGGTTTGAATAGCAAGATCGGATGCGGCTTTAAATTCGATGATTTCTTCGCTAGTAAGGCCCGCTAAAAACTCAGATAATTCTTTCGAAAAGGATCGAGGGTTGCCTGCCTTTTTGATCATTTCGTCGTGCAGGTTGTCAACCGTGTATTTTTCCCAGTTTATGGTCATCTATTCATACCTCACTGTATCCATGGAAATTCTATGACTGAATGCGTTTAAGCGTAAGAAGCATTGATGTGTGGTTTTATTCACAATTTTAATGCTGAATTCTTTATTACATTGTGCACAAATCGAAGTTTGTTTAATGCCGATATTGAAATCACAAAAGGATAAGCATCATCATGGCCCATGCTGCGGTTAATGGCATTGATTGCTTTTGTAAGTCGACACCAATCATCAAATAATTGTGTAAAACTGATAGCCGTGTACGTTGAGTCAACGTGATCGTATTTTACCAATGGGTTTTCTACATGTTGGTTTGAAATACTGAGCTTATAGTTATTGGCGGTTTCTAGTGTGTCCACCATGTGTAAATAGTGCGCCCAAGTCTCAGCCCAGTCTTCCCATGGGTGCATGCTGGCATATGCACTGATCCAAATGTCTTGCCAATTAAGATTCGGGCCGTTTCTATAATATTCATCTAGCGCAAATTTATAGCTTAAGCGGTCATCCCCAAAAAGCTCTCTGAATTCATCTATTAATGGAGTGTCTTGGATTAATAGATCCCAATAATAGTGCCCTGACTCATGGCGGAAGTGACCTATCAATGTGCGGTACTGTTCGTTCATTTGTTCTCGCATTTCAATGCGAGTACTGGGTTCAGCTTCGTTTAAATTGAGGGTGATTAAGCCAGAGCTATGACCCGTTACGACGTATTCCTTTACTGTGAGTTCGTTGCCGTATTCATCTTCTACTTGGTTTTCTAAAAACGAAAACCCTAGCCCTTTTCGTGGATCTGTACTGCGATCAATAACGGGTAGGTTTAATTTAAATAATGTGTAAAGCAAACGGCGTTTGGCTTGCTCCATGCGAAACCATAATTGGCTGTTTTCAGGTTTGTCTTGATTAGGGATGACAACATTCAGCCGACACGATGAGCATAGCTCGTTGTTGTCGTCAGCCGGAACCATCCAATTACAAACGTTATAAACCGTATAGTTTTTACACTTACGGTAAAGTTTTTTATTGGTTGAGTCATGATATAAGCCGTTACCAGCTGGGTAGACACTGCTTATTTTTAATACGTCAGGCAAAAAACCAAGTGTAGCGTTGCAGTTTACACAAACGCTGTTTTGAAAGTTAAGCGTATTACCACATTGACACGTGAACGTTTTCAAATAAATGCCCTGAAGCTTAAGTATTAGGGTGAAGCGTCTTCAATACTAACAGTAATTAGGGCTTTTGCTATAGAGAGTCGCATGTTTGGCTAAATTGAGAAAAAGGTCTGTTTATATAGGTATTTAAAGTCACAGTCAGGCTTATCTTGTATATGGAATGGTTGTCTTTACAATGAATTGTTCATTAAAGGGTACATTATGCTTACTTGGCTTTGGCAATACGTTAAACCTTATCGCGCGCGATTAACACTCGCTATCGTTGCGCTGATCGCAACTTCTGCGTTGACCTTGTCTATTGGTCAAGGTATTCGCTTAATGGTCGACGAGGGGTTTGGTGCGAAATCGTTTGAGGGTTTGGCTCAAGCACTTTCTTTATTTAGCGTGATTGTGGTGGCGTTAGCAACGGGAGCTTATTTTCGTTTTTATATGGTCTCGTGGATTGGTGAGCGGGTAGTAGCCGATATTCGTATTCGCTTGTATGAGCACCTAGTGAGTTTGCCACCTAGTTTTTTTGAAGACAATTTAGCGGGCGAAATTCAAAGCCGCGTCACAACCGATACCACACTATTGCAAACCGTTATCGGGTCGTCCTTTTCGTTTGCATTGCGTAATAGCCTTACGTTTATTGGTGGGCTAGGGCTTATGTTTGTGAGCAATATAAAGCTCAGTTTAATTGTTCTGACGGTTGTGCCATTTATCATATTTCCGCTGATTTATTTTGGTCGTAAAGTGAAAAAGCTGTCCCGCGAGAGCCAAGACAAAGTTGCCAGCGTGGGGGCTTGGGCTGGTGAAAGTTTACAGCATATAAAAGTGGTGCAAGCCTTTACACGTGAAGATTTAGTTATCGAGCAGTTTAGTTATTCTGCCGAGGGTGCGTTTGATGTTGCATTAAAACGTATACAGCAGCGTGCGATTTTAATTGCGTTGGTGATGGTTTTGGTAATGGGGGCTATTGCCGGCATGCTGTATGTGGGCGGTAACGATGTACTAACGGGTGAACTGTCGGCTGGTGAACTCTCTGCATTTGTATTTTATGCCATCATGGTGGCGGGATCATTGGCCGCTGTAACAGAGGTTTATGGTGAGGTGCAGCGTGCAGCCGGTGCCGCTGAGCGAATTCGAGAATTACTGGATACGCAGTCGGATATTCAATCACCTGAAAAAGGGCTTGAAAATGTTTTTGATGTCATTGATCAAGCCAATTTAATTGAATTCACAGAGGTCAACTATACCTATCCTTCTCGCCCTGATCACAAAGCGCTTTCTGGGTTAAATCTCACGGGAAAAGTGGGAGAGCGTATTGCCTTGGTTGGGCCTTCTGGGGCAGGTAAGTCGACACTTTTTGATTTGTTACTGCGCTTTCGCGACCCTCAGTCAGGGGCTATTTGTATCGCAGGGCAAAACATAAAGGATATGGACCTACAGCAATTACGTAACTTATTTGCTTTGGTGCCCCAGCAACCGGTCTTATTCAGTGCCAATGTTTGGGATAACCTGCGTTATGGGGCCCCAGATGCCACTGAAGATCAGGTGATTAAGGCGGCTGAAGCGGCTCATGCCCATGAATTTATCATGCAATTACCCAATGGTTATCAGTCATTTTTGGGGGAGCAAGGCGTAAAATTATCAGGTGGCCAGCGACAGCGTTTGGCCATTGCACGCGCCATTTTGCGAGACCCTAAAATCTTATTGCTAGATGAAGCCACCAGTGCACTCGATGCGCAAAGTGAGCACCTTGTACAGCAAGCGTTAAATGAGCTCATGAAAGATCGAACCACGTTAATTATTGCGCATCGATTGGCAACTGTGGTGCATGTCGATCGAATTATAGTGATGGATCATGGTGTGATTGTTGATCAAGGTACGCACCATCAATTGATGTCGTCGAGCAAGCTGTATCAGCGTTTAGCAAAATTACAATTTAACGTAGAGCACTTGAGTTAAGTGTTAATCACTTTATGCTTGATCATCGAGATGAGGTGTTTCCAAAAAAGCCAATTATCTCTAGTGGTGTGAATATATTTGATTGGGAACGATTTAACGCCCACGAAAATTTCACAGGCATTTTAGAGGGTATGGAGGTTGAGAAAAAATTAAGCTTAATTAAGCGTCTTCAACCAAAGGTGAATAAGGTTTTTTACTTGGTGGCATATCTGGCTTAAGTCTCAATATGGTCAATGAGACCAAAAAGATTAGAAGTACTTGGCCAGATAAAAACTTAACCATAGAGATATTGGACTCATTTTCCATGGCAGAGTTGTATGAGCGAGTCACACAATTACCCGCGACTACCGCCACTTTAATGCTAGCGATTCATAATGACTGCTTAGGCCACTATTTTTCATATTCGGATGATTTAAAAAAAACTGGCGAATAAAAGCGCGGTACCCATTTATGACATGTGGCGTGATGATGGGTAACGGTGTGATCGGAGGGTATATGAATGACCCTTACGAGCATGGTCAAGAGGTAGACTTTTTGGCGCTTGTGGTTTTAGCGTGTACGGCTATCAATGAAATTGAGGTGCAGGCCAAGTCAAAATTTATACCGATGTTCGATTTTAATGTGCTTGAGCGCTATCGGATTGACATGAGTGTTTTGCCTGACGATAGCGTGATCATAAATACCCCTACATCCACTTATCAAGCGGTATGTAATCGAATTCTGAAGGATCTCAGTCATCATGCGTTTGCCACAGTTGGGTTGGCTACAGTCAGTATTGGTGTATCTAGCTTAAATGGCACGGGTTCGAATGAGGAGCTGATTAATAGAGCGGATAAGCGCCTATATAAAGCCAAGGGAAATGGGCGTGATCAGGTGGTTGCAGGTGATTAATATACCTTATTTGGCCAGCTTTATATCTTATCTGGCCATTGTCTTAATTGGCCCCACAGATTGTCTTGTATTGTCATGATACTGTCTTATAACACTATCTACAATGATCTCAGCATAGCTATCACTGGCTATTAGAATGATAAAACATCGTGGATAAAATATGAAAATGCTTCGCTATCTTTTCTTAATGAGTCTGTTTGTTACAGCAAATGCTTTCTCAGAAAGCTATATGTACTTAACTAACAACACTCAAAAAACGTTAACCCTTCATACGATACAAACGGGTCATAACAATATTTCCCATGGCAATCAATGGGAGTTATTGGCTCGAGAAGTGCCGCCATTAGGTACGATAAAATTTTTGCGCTTTAATCGTGACAAAGGAATTAAATGGGGCAAGGAATATGAGTTTAATACGTATGTTTCTGGTTTAGATGAGCAAGTGGTTTTGCGCCAAAAATTACGCGGCACCATGACGTTCAGTAAAATGTGGTTGAGCGGCCAGCAAGATGCTTGGCATTATGATCGTGATATCCATAAAGTGAACCTAAATGGTACCCAAACACTGGCGTTCAAATCGCAATACGCACGTGCGTCAGGGGATGATATTCGTTATGTCATTCATGAGGACTTCCAAGTTCAAGAAAAAAGCCAGTATTCAAATGAGCTAAATGTTTTAACTTACAATACTTGGGCGTTGCTACCAGGAATAGAAGCCAAGAACACAGGTAACCGTTTAAATACCATCGCGCAATATATGAAAAACTATGATGTGATTGTATTCCAAGAAGTATTTGATCCTATTTTAACCGCACGCTTTAGAAAAAATATTTCAAAAGAATATCCATACCTAACTGAAATTCCTTGGAAGTTTGGCAAAATCTTAACCGGTGGTTCGTTCATCGCAAGTCGTTGGCCGATCGAAGCACAAGATGCGGTTGTCTATGACGCTTGCCGTGCGGATGGTTGTCTTGCCGGTAAGGGTGTGAATTACGCTAAAATCCGTAAGGGTAGTCATGCATACCATGTCTTTGGCACACACACTCATGCTTACACGGGTGCCGATGACATTGCTACGCGCTTTGCTCAGTTAGCGCAATTTAAAGCCTTAATTGATAGTAAAGACATTCCGTATGCAGAGCCTGTGATTATGGCTGGTGACTTTAATGTCGATAAGCTGCACTTCCCGCAAGAGCATGCTGATTTTTTAAGTTTGTTTGATGCTACTGAGCCTCAAGCGACAGGTGAATATCCGCATTCTTATGCCGGTCCTGTGAATGTGTATGCGGACGATGAGTACACTGAATACCTTGATTATATTTTATACAGTAACGCGCATTTAGCGCCGTATGATTCGAACAATGCACTGTTAACGCCAAGAAGCATTGCGTCAGAACATTGGGGTAGCTGGGATTTATCCGACCATTATCCCGTTAAAGCTGAACTGTCTTTCCCGCTACAACCTGAATACATGCCGTTTTAATACACTAAGATGCTTATTTTTTAAGCGTAATCTCTCTTTTATCCAACCCCGTAAGGGGTTGGATGCTTTTTCTTGCCTTATATTGCATTGTCATCAATACAAACCTCTAAAGCTTCGTTAAAATAGCCGCCTGTTCTCACAGTAATATAGGAAGGATATGACGGTACACATGAGTCGGCTCTTAGATATAAGAGCGGTAGATTCCATCAATGGGCTAAGTAAGGTATAACGGCCCAATGAAGATTCCAAAACGATTACAACCTCTTTATGAGGACGGTTTGATTGATGATGTTGTCAGTCAGCTAATGAGTGGTAAAGAAGCCACTGTTTATGTTGTGGCCAGCGGTGATGAAATTTTATGCGCCAAGGTTTATAAAGACGCGGACCAACGTAGCTTTAAACAAGCAGTGCAATATCAAGAGGGGCGAAAATCTAAAAATAGCCGTCGCCAGCGCGCCATGGAAAAAGGCAGTAAATATGGCCGTAAACAGCAAGAAGATGCGTGGCATAACGCTGAAGTTGATGCCTTATACAAACTAGACGCGGCCGATGTACGAGTGCCAACTCCGTATGGCTGTTTTGATGGTGTGCTTTTGATGGAGCTGGTCACCGATGACGAAGGCAATGTTGCGCCGCGTTTAAATGATGTAGGACTGAACGAAGCTCAGGCCGTTGAAGATCATGCCATGATGATGGAATACGTTAAACGCATGTTATGCGCGGGTATTGTCCATGGTGATTTATCTGAGTTTAACGTTTTAGTTGACGACTATGGCCCAGTGATCATTGATTTGCCTCAAGCTGTAGATGCGGCGGCTAACATGCATGCTAAATCTATGCTTGAACGTGACGTGAACAATATGCGTGATTATTACGCCCAATACGCACCACAACTTTTAAATACTAAGTATGCAAAAGAAATTTGGGCGTTATACGAAGACGGTGATTTAAAGCCGGATACGCCGATCACGGGTTTGTTTGAAGAAGACGAAAGCAGTGCTGATGTTGATTCTGTACTTGAAGAAATTAAAGCCGCTTTATTCGAAGAGCAAGAAAAACAAGCTCGCTTAAAAGAAGATGAAGAAGACGACTTTTAAACGACGTCTGGCTTCGAAAAAAACCATGGCTTTTAGTCATGGTTTTTTTGTTTTAGGCTCATGTTTTATAAGATAGTTTGATGACGTTCAAGTACCCAGCAGCGCTCGTTACGATTAAAACCAATGTGCTGGTAATATTCGTTAGCGGCGGGTGCCGAAATCAAAATCAACTTACATTTTTCATTTAACTTATTTTGAACACGAATTTGCAATTGCTTGCCTATGCCTTGTTTCTGGTAAGCCTCATCGACGGCTAAGTCAGATAAATAACAGGCATAGTGAAAATCAGTGACGCAGCGTGCAATACCAATAAGCTTGTTGTCATCCCATGCGGTGATGGTTAGGTTGGCGTGATCAAGCATGCCTTGCAGGCAAGCTCTATCTTCGATAGGGCGTCTGCGCGCCAAAGAAGAGTGCTCCAATAGCATCACAAATTGATCAACCGAAATAGGATGATTGATTTTATATTCAGCCTGCATAGTATTGTCCCTAATATATGTGCTGTTAAATTAGATGGGTGGCATAATATATCGGTTTTATGCGCGGTTATAAATCGTGCTTAGTTGTTTTTTCATTTTTTGATAATCGGATACGAAAATATGCAAGGCTATTTTGCAGGGCTGTCTTTGGGTTTTAGTTTGATTTTAGCAATTGGTGCGCAAAATGCCTTTGTATTGCGCCAAGGTTTAAAGCAACAGCATGTATTTTTAGTGTTTATAATTTGTGCGGTATCCGATGCATTACTCATCACCGCGGGTGTGGCAGGTTTCGCGAGTATTATTAAGCAGCTGCCATGGTTAGAGCCAGTGGCTCGCTATGGCGGTGTGGCTTTTTTAGCAGTATATGGTGCAAAGAGTTTATGGCAGGCTTTTAAAGCTCCCGAAAACTTAGTGGCCAGCGAAGAGGTGGTCACTTCTGCTACAAAAGTGGCCATGATGTGTTTAGCGTTTACGTGGTTAAACCCTCATGTGTATCTGGATACGGTTTTCTTGTTGGGTGCGATTTCGACACAGTACCCATTGCAGCAAGTTCAATTTGCATTAGGTGGCGTTACCGCTTCGTTTATATTTTTTGGCGCATTGGCTTATGGCGCAAGACTGCTGGCGCCAGTATTTGAGAAACCCACGGCTTGGCGTGTGTTTGATGTGATCATTGCATTGGTCATGTGGTTGATTGCACTTAAATTGTTATTGGTGTGATATTACAGGCAGCTTAATGCAGAGCTGCCATTAGGTGTTAAAGGCAAGATGAGAGTTCTGAATTGTAAGTACAATCGGGATTATAATTTTTTATTCAGCACTTAATTACGCGAACTCAATTCTGCTGAGTGATTTAGTTAGGCGTCTTCAAGATATTGTACATGGGGCGGTGCTAACTTTAAAAATACGCCTAAAGCCATTAATAAAAGGGCCGCACTGACTAAAATGGCAACAGGGTAATAAAGGTTGCCTGCTAAATCTAATTGGCTGTATTTAATTACCATGATTAGACCTTCTAGTGATAACGCAACGCACACTGTACCAATGAATCTAGGCAGTGTTCGGCGTAACATAATAATGACGTCATGATCGGCTTCTTGGCCATATTCTTTTCCAATAACCATTGCCAATTCAAACACCGCAATGGCGATGACGCTACCGTTAATGACTTTAATAATTATTTGAGTGATGTCGCCACCGCTTACAATTTCTTCAAACGCAACACCAATAGTAGACAGTAGAATGCTGGCAGCAAGAATATAAAAAACAAACGTGAATGCTTTGGCAAAGTATCGCTGAAAATTAATCGATAATATGGATTTCATCTGGTTACCTGTTACGACGATTTGATTGTCTATCTTCAATAAAATTGAATATAGATAAGATTCGACCGTAATTGTTGCAAAAGTTCAGGGGGGTGAAACGTGATGCGACAGGCTTCACAAAAGCCTGTCTAATATGAATGGTGGTTATTTGTTGGGCGCTTTAGGAGAGCTGGTTTGCCAAATTGATTCATTAGCGGGCTTTTTATCTGAGCTGTTTTTGTTGCTTGTTTTATCTTTTTTCAACGAAATAGTCGGGCGCTGTTTGGCTTTCTCTTCAGCGGGTTTGTCGTTTTCAAATTTAGGGTTTTTATAAACCACTTTCTCACTTTCTTTTTTCGGTTTTAGGTATGGCTTGGTATCTGGCTTGCCTTTATTCTTTTTGTACGATTCTTTTTTATTTTCGGTTTTGCTTTTGCTTACTTGGAATTCAGATTGTTTTTTGGCCGTAGAGTCGTTTGTGTGTTTCTTTTGCAAGCCTTGCAAGAAATTACGTAAGATTTGATCTTGGCATTCGCGGTAATGTCTGTGGTCAGGCTTACGGAAAAACGCCGTAAGTTCTGCTTTGCCCATTAAAAATTCAGCGCTTTCTAGTAAGTCTAAAATGTCTTGATCAATTAGATTAAGTGCAATTTTTAGCTTTCTAAAAATAATGTTGTTGTTGAGGCTAAATTCAGCCTTAGGGGCATCACCCTCTTTTTTACCGCGTTTTTCAATGATAAAGCCATTTAAGAATTGGGCCATTTCATGGTCTGAGCAACGCACGTAATCTGGGTCATCATCTTTTTTTAGCCAAGTATTAACAAGGGCAGGCGTTACGTCTAAACCACCGAGTGCACAAATGGCGACCATTTTTGGGTCATTGTAGTTGAAGGTGTAGCGTAAGCGTCGAAGAACGTAGTTATTGGTCACAAAAAGCCCAGATGAAATCGGATAAACAAAGCTTAATTCTAGCGGATTTTGCCGTAAATTTATTGGTAAATTTGCTTATGTTATCAATCGGTCTAACAAATCGCCCTAATTTAACCACTGTTTGCGTGCAGCGTGGCCATTATTGAAGCTTTTGTAGGAATTCTAGCCTGGCCTCATCTTGTGGGTCACTCCACGGGGTTGTGTCATATTGATTAAGAGCAAAGCCCTCAATTTTTTCTGCACTTATATTACTGTCGCCATAGCTTGTACGAATACCTGGGCGTTCGGGCAGTTTGGTGAGCGTCCAAGTATCAAGTATGTAGGGGCCTGGATTATTAGCGGCTCTTAGTACCTCGCTGTGTACTTGTAAGGTCCAAGTATTTTTGCCTTTTTTCAGATTTTGCTTGGCAGTTAGGTGGGCAATAGGGCTTTTGTCTTGGCTGAAAAAATTAGCCGTTAAGCGGTATCGTCCAGATTCATTGATATTGAGTTGTACGGGAATACTCAAATTTACCCCGTCTACATAAGCCTTGCTAATTGACAATATAGTGCCGTTATCCGGTGAGTATTTAATGGGCGATAAAATTGCCAATCGACCATGTTCTGCAAAATTAAATGTGGCTTTAATGTGTAAATCAACGGGCCAATCTTTGCCTTTTGAGTCCAATATTGCCAGATAGGCGTTATCTTTTTCAGTCACGCTAAATCGGCTGAGTGTCTTGTTGTTCTCAACTAGTTCGATGGAAACCTGAGTGGGTTGAATGCGCCCTGAAGACGAAAGGGTGGCTTTAATGATATCACCTTGCTTGTAGTTAAATTGTTCAGGTGACAGCTGTGCACTGTCATCAACATCTTTACCTAGGTTTAAGCTGACAGGTAGCGCTTTTAGTGGCTCTAAAAGATCGGTTTGGCCCTCATTAATGGGGGTAGAATAATGGGGGAAGCGAATATTTTGTTGGTAATGGCTAGCCAATACGGCCATTTGTTCGCCTAGTTCTTTTTCAAGTATTTTTACATCTGCTGCTGGCATATCTTGTTTCACCGCAGCAGTGGGCGTCGTTTGGGTGATGGACGCGGGTGTTGAATGCATTGAGTTGGACTCAATAATCCCAACGTCGCTTAACATAAACCCTAAAGTAGCCATCACTACGATGCCTATTATCCATAAACGCATATTGGACCTTTTAATGCTCGAAAACTTAAGGAGGCGCAAAGAAAAAGGCTAATGAGTATGACTTCATTAGCCTTTAGCTTCAGTGTAGATGACAGCTAGTTATTGAGTGTTTCGTATACTTTTTGGCTCATGGTCGAGTTTTTGCTGTTGGTCACATATAGGTAGTCAGCGAACCAGCCATCGTAGTACTCAGTTGAGAAGTCTACGTTGATGCCACCAGCATTGAAGTTGTTATCAACATAAGTCAATTGCACACCGGATTGATCACCGATGGTGCCGGTATGATGGGTTTTATTGCCCATTAATACCGCGAAGTGATTTGCGAACAGGTTGCTGGGTGCATTTGCATTGCCGTTTTTGATCTTGCCATTAAATTCGACATTTTTAGAGCAGCTATCGTACGCATTAGGTTGTACCGCACCGCAACTTGAGTGAGTTGGCACAACACCGTCGTCGGTACCCGTAATAAAGCCACCTGTGATGCCATAATATGCATTGCCGGCGCCAGCAAAACGTAAGCGCGGTACATTGCTAGGAGATGTGGCCAAGTTACGCGCCGCAGCCGGTTGTAGGTCGTAAAGAACACCTAGGTCTTGGTCACTTTCTATTTTGCCGCCCATAAACCATTCAACGGCTGATACAGCAACTGAAGAGGCTGAATTGTTGCTTGTGACGACGGATACCACGGTGTCGGCTATTTCAGTGCCACCACCGGCACCTGCAAAATCTAAAGAGGTAAGGATGTTTAATGGTGTATGGCCATTTGCTGACAGCCAATCCGCTTGGTTTTCGATAAAGTAGCGGGCGACTAAGTCACCGGTTGAGTGGGTTACGAGTACACAACCATCGTTGCATAGGCCAGAAAGCGATAAATCAACCGCTTTGTCGTATAAACGCTGTGCGGTCTCACCTTCGATTCGTTTAGATGAGTCCCAATCAAGTCGTGCTTCAGCACGTGAATTCCAGTAGTCAGACCAATAATCTTGGCCATTTTGAACGATTTCGGCGCTAGAGCCAGGTTGGTTTAAGACGTTGTCAGCTTGAAAGCCATGAACAAGAATAACATTGTGGCCGGCTAACTGCGCTTGGCTGCTAGCAGCAAGGCCTGTTAGAACCAAAGCGGAAAGGATCGTTTTAAATTTCATATGGGTGCCTACATGCATTATTTTTATTATTGCAAAGCTTGGGCATCCTTTTACCAAACTCAACGGCAAGCAAATTATCATAGGCGCACCATACGAAAATGAGTGTTTGCTCTAATTTGGCCAAATATGACATTTATAATACTTTAGCATGGTCAATGTTGGTCCATTTTTAATACATTTAGGGCCAAAATGGTACATGTGTATTGTAACTGACTGTTAAAGATGGCTTTAAAAGATGCGCTGAAACGGATGTTAGGCGGTTTGTGGTATTATTTGTCTACTTTTTACAGGTGTATTTATGACGTCTCAAGTAAACAATCCCCTTCACGGGGTGACATTGAAGCAGTTAGTAACCGACTTGGTTGATCATCTAGGGTTTGAAGAGATGGGGCGGATTGTGGATATTCGCTGTTTTACTCATGACCCAAGCATTAACTCAAGTCTTAAGTTTTTACGCAAAACACAGTGGGCCAGAGATAAAGTCGAAGGGTTGTACTTAGAGCATCAACGAGCGATTGAGCAGAAAAAGCAGATTTATACTCAAACTAAAGACGATTAAGCCTGCTCTGAATCGCTGTTGATGTCAGGCTGATTGCCGTCTTCTTCTAATTTAGCGCGATCCGCTTTAGAGACGTACTTCGGTTTGTGCTTAGGGTTCGCTTTTAAGTTCGACTTTTTTGCTTTTTGCGACAGTTTAGTAAAAATTTTCTTTTTGCGGTTCATATTAGCCTCGTTTACAGAGGTGCATTGTAACGGCTTTAGCCGTTATGTTCTATCTCAGGCATCGGCTAAGCGGCCAAGTGTTTTGATGGCCTGCTTCACTTCTGCATCAATCGGTATTGCGCAATTTAGGCGTATGTAGTGATCGAACTCATTTGTATTTGAAAACATTGCACCCGGGGCGATGTTAATCCCTTCTTTTAATGCATTTTTTTGCAGTGCCATAACATCGGTTTTTTCAGGTAACGCGACCCAAATAATAAAGCCCCCTTTGGGTTTGCTGATGCGGGTCCCTGCAGGGAAAAACTGCTTAACCAACTGTGAAATATCATCTATGTTTTGCTGGCATGTGGCTCGTATTTTTCGTAAATGTTTATCGTAGTGACCGCTTTCTAAGTAGCTGCTTAATGCATATTGCGACAAGCTAGAGGGCGAGAAAGATGAATAGGTTTGTGCCGCAATGATATTACTATGTTGCTTGCCAGCAATGCACCAACCAACTCGTAAGCCCGGTGATAGGGTTTTAGAAAAACTTGAGCAGTGCATGACACGCCCATCAGTATCAAAGGTTTTAATGACGGTGTTAATAGGTTGGTTAAAGCCAAGCTCGCCATAGATATCATCTTCTAAAATATGGGCATCGTATTTTTGCGCAAGTGTAAATAACTGTTGTTGTTTGTCGGATTGAATGGCCGCCCCGGTAGGGTTGCTAAATCGAGCACTGACGGCGATGAGTTTAATTGGCCATTGTTTGAGGGCCAGTGTTAATGCATCTAAGCTGATGCCATCTTGTGCATCGGTCGGAATCTCAATGACTTGTAAGCCTAATAAACCGGCTAATTGTAAAAAGCCATAATAGCAGGGGCTTTCTACGGCAATAATATCCCCTGTTTGGGTCACACTCTTTAAGCATAAGCTCAGTGCCTCAGAGCATCCCTGTGTAATGACAATATCGTTAGGGTGACATTTAACACCCACAGTGCGCATGCGTGTCGCAATTTGACGGCGCAGTGATTCAAGCCCAGGTGAGAACAAATAATTAAAAACCTGTGTGCTTTGAAAGCGTGAAACCTTATGGATGTGAGTTTGCAGAGCATGATGGGGCATAAGCGCTTCATGGGCGATGGCTGCGCCAAAATTAACCGATGTGTCTTTATGCACGGCGTGCAACATCATGGCAATAATGTCACTTTTTTTAAATTCGTTAGGTTTGCTGCCTTTTGATACCGGTGGTGACTCTATAGGGTCATTCGCCCCATCTTTTACGTAATAACCCGATTGCGGTTTTGCGGTGAGATAGCCCTGATCTTCCAGTAGCGCGTAAGCCTGAGATATTGTACTGATGCTAACGGTTTTCACTTTGGCTAGGTTGCGAACACTGGGTACTTTCTGCCCCGCGATGTACACCCCTTGGTGTATATCTGATGCAATATCGTTAGCTACTTTCTGATATAGGGTGCTCATGTTCGTCACATTCTTGAAGTCTGGGGTCTATCATAATGGCTAAACTGTATTGTAGTGCATAACAGTTAATCTGTAATGAACCAGTACAGATTATTTTGAGCGTTGAGGGCAGGCTTGGCAGTGAGTGTGTTGGGCTTTATTAGTGTGACTGGTTGTGAGGGGATGACGGTAGGGTCGGTTAAAATAATACGGTGGCGATTGATTGAGCTAATCAAACCTAGAGACAAGCCTTGTAGGGCTTATCTCTTTAGGTTGTTTTCAATTGTTGTTTCGATTTTTATGGTCTTATTTGTTAGGCGATTACTTACGATAGTGTATCGGCATTTTTACGTTTCTTGTGCCGCAACATCAGGGAAGCGTTTTTCCCACCCCGTAATTAATGCAGACTGATCAATGTCGTTGGGGTGAAAGTCTCGTCGAAAAAACTTTTTAACCCCATGAACATTTTCACGCAAAAGACCTTTTTTACCCCAGAAAAAATTTGTGGCCTCAAACCATTCTTTTGCACTTGGTAGGTGTTTGGTTTTCCACAGTATGCGTATTTGAAAAATGGCCAGGCGTGTAAATAATGACAGCATGGCCACGACCATGACGCGACGACGCATCCATTCATTATTAACCTGTTGGCGAAACACATTAAAAGCCACCGATTTGTGTTCAATTTCTTCAACGCTGTGCCAAAGCATCATTTGGCGAAAGCTTTCTGGGCCTTTATCTAAAATTTCTGGGTTCTCTAAAATGAATTCAGCCAAGCTGGCGGTAAAGTGTTCCATCGCGACGGTGAGTGCCAGTTGGCGAGCAGGGCTAAACCGTTTTTTTAACATTTTAACGCGGGCGGTCATGCCCTTTGATACCATTGTCATGGGGATGCCGAGTTTTTCTATTTCATCGTTGATCTCTTCATGACAACGACCGTGATGCGCTTCTTGCCCAATAAAGCCGCGTATATCTGCCAGCATTTTTGGATCGTCAATTGCTTTTTGATAGTGACGTACTGTGTGTATGAAAAAGCGTTCGCCTTCAGGAAACATAGCAGAAAGGGAATAAAAGAAAGTGCTGATTAATGAATTGTTTTCTATGGCAAATTGCGACATTTTCATGTCGTCTGTATTAAATTGCATACGGCGTGGTTTTATTGCACCATCGTTAGGCTTTGTCATCGTTTTGTCTCTTTTATTATTATGACTTAACTATGGCACATGGACGTTAGTTGCTATAGGTGAATTAGATGCAACTTTGGGTGTTTTGAGATCAGGTTTTAGGGGCCGTTCTATATGACGATACTGCCAATGAATGAAGCGACAAACATTAAAGTCGGTGACGGTAACCTTACGATCTCTTCTGATTATTTAATTTTATTGTTGGAATTAGGTGTTGAGCTTGGTTTAAAGCAAAGTGATTTGCTGTTGGGCAGCGAGCTTGATGCCAGCATTGTGATTCGCCCCGGTATTTTAGTGGGGCATCAATCTTTTTTAAAAGTGGTGTCTAATTTTAGGCAGCAGCAACCCGATATGTCATTAGCGGTTACCTATGGAAAACGCATGACTGTATCCAAGCATGGTGCGTTAGGGATTGCGGCTCGTCATAGCCGAACCACTAACGATGCAGCAAGTGCCGTGACGGCTTATATGAGTACACGGGAGCAATTATTCAGTGTGTACCGAGAACGTGATTCCGAAAGCCGTCGACTGTATGTTGATCTAGAAGTTGAAAGCAGCGACGAAATATATTTTTTGATTTTAGCGTACCTCACCAGCATTGAATTTATTATTCGGCAAATGCTGTCTTATCCCGATGAAATTAAAACCAAAATTGAGTTGCCCATTAGGCCTAATTTTTGGCAAGGGCAGCCATTGCTTGACGACAGTATTGACCTTGATAGTTTGGCCCCTGGCGCGATTATTCAGTTTTCTGCGCCGCGTTGTATGTTACTTTGGCCGTCGCAATTACTGGATGATTTATTGCCGCTATTTGATCAAGATTTAGTGAAAATGGCGCAAGAGGTGTGCGAAGATGAATTAAAATCCATGTCGCAATTTACCCGTGTGAGTCAGGCGGTGGCACTGGCATTTAAAAATGCCGAGGGCAGTTTACCAACGATTGATCGGATTTCAGCCTCGCTAAACATGTCATCGGCAACACTAAAGCGAAAACTTAAATCAGAAGGGCAAAGTTTTCGAGATATCAAAGACGAAATACTGCATAAAAAAGCCATAAAATTATTAAGAGAAACACCGCAATCAATCGAACGGATTGCTACTCAGTTGGGGTATAGTGATGCGAGTAATTTTGCCAAAGCCTTTAAAGGCTGGAGCGGTATGAGCCCTAGCGAGTTTAGACAAACGTTGTTATCGCATGAAGACAAAACCAGTTAGGAAAGATAGTGCCTGCGTATAAAAAATATTTAGTTGTTGTTTTTGTTGTTTTTTTACTCAGCTCTTATTACTTAGGGTACACACCTATAGCATTTTCGCTGATTGTTTTATGTTCGAGTATTTTTAGTTACTTGCTTTACGTAAAAGATAAAGCGGCTGCAAGGGATGATGCGTGGCGAGTACCTGAGAATACATTGCACCTGTCATCTTTGTTCTTCGGGTGGCCTGGTGCCATGATTGCTCAAGAGCGACTGCGACATAAAATGAAAAAACGGCGTTTTCTATTTGTCTTTTGGCTGACCGTTTTTATTAATACTAGCGCTATTTATATGTTACATACGCCTAAAGGCGCGCAGTTTATTCAATACTCAGTCAGCAGTGCTGAGAGTTTGATGAACCGTAATGCCAAATCTGATGACATGCATAACCTATTGTTAAGCCTGATTGAGCTACGCAACTAAGTACGCTTGAATATGCAGGCTTACATCGAATCCTTTTATCCTCTAACCGTTCTCTTTAGCGGGTAATTCGCCACCTTCTGCATACAACCATAAGGGCTTGTCATGAGCTCGTTGTGTCCTTACGCCTGTGTCAGGCGAGACTAACTGTATTGCATACATGACAGTTTGGCCTAAACAGTGCGGTACAGTTTTGTTTTTAAGGCAGATTGTACTGTATTTTAAGATGTGTACTGCTTCTACTTGCATGACAGTTATATTGGCAAAATGGACCTCAGATTAATAAGGAGGCCATTATGTCTTTATCCAGTAGTTCTACCCTTGATTCTCAAGACCTCAATAGTGCGCATATCTCAAAGCCTGTTATGCCAGCATGGCAGGGTTTGTTGGCGGTGGTGATTTTTAGTTTAACGGCACCGTTCACGGTTTTAGCACTTGATGCTTTTACGCCTGAGTTCATCGCATTTATGCGAGCCGTCGTAGCCGGTTTAGGCAGTATCGCGATGATATGGTGGTTTAAATGGCCAATGCCAAAAGCAAAAGATTTGATATGGCTTACGGCTGGTGGCGCTGGGATTAGCTTGCTGTTTCCGTATATGTTGGCGCAATCGCTGCAAAACTTTCAGGCTACCGATATTGGTATTGTGTTAGCGGGCTTGCCCTTAGTGACGGCATTAGTAGCGGTGGGGTTATTTAAAGAGACAACCACAAAACAATTTTGGATGAGTTTATGGGCGGGCACACTGTTACTTTTTTTCTTTGCTTATAGTCAATCTAATGGTGTGTTTCATTTATCTCTAATTGCGATGTTATTTGCTGCGGGTGTGGGTTATGCCATTGGTGGACACGTTGCAAAACGGTTAGGTGGTTTTCAAACAATTTGTTGGATGATGGCGTTGTATCTTCCCATTTCATTATTCGGTATGGGTTATAACGTAATGGATAATGCACAGGGGTTTAGGCTTGAAAATATCTCGGCGATACTTGCCCTTGGTTACCTTGCAGTGATGAGCCAGTGGATAGGATTCCGTTTTTGGTACGGCTCTATGGTAAAAATAGGCATTGCACAAACTGGACAGTTACAGTTGCTACAGCCTTTCTTTACACTCATGTTTGCTGTGTTACTGCTGGAAAGCACATTAACTGTAAACCATGTTGTGTTTGCATGCTTGGTAACAGGCAGTGTGTGGTTGGTGCGTAAATCACGTTAGGAGTGACAGTGTTTAGTAATAAGTCTTAAAACACGGTATATAAAATGTACCGTGTTTTAAGGTATTAAGCCGTTAAGAATTAAAAACCTTCTAATACAATTTTGCCGATGCTTTTATTGCTTTCAATTAATTGATGGGCAAGCTTTAAATTCTCAAGATTAATTTTCCCAAGGTTTTGCCCAAGTGTGGTGATAATTTTACCACTGTCGATTAGCTCGGCGATTTCATTAAAAACATGGTGTTGTTTAATCATGTCTTCGGTTGTAAACAGGCTGCGGGTAAACATGAATTCCCAGTGCAGGCTCACACTTTTACTTTTTAATAAATCAATATTAAGTGGCGCTGGCGGGTTATCGATTAAACAAATTTTACCTTGTGGTTTAATCACTTCAGCAAAGTCTTCAAAATGTAAATGGGTGTGAGTGATACTGGCAATATGACTTACATGAGTGATGCCGATTTTTTTAAGTTCACTTGCAATACCATTGTTATGGTTGATCACATGATCAGCGCCCATCTTTTTACACCAATCGAATGATTCCTCACGGCTGGCAGTTGCAATGATGGTGATCTCGGGATTGAGCACTTTGAGTAGCTGAATCATGATGCTGCCCACACCACCCGCGCCACCCGTAACTAAAACAGAGTTTTCAGTGCTTTGGTATTTATTTTTGATATCCACTTGTAAGCGATCAAACAGCATTTCATAAGCGGTGATAGCGGTTAATGGTAAAGCTGCGATTTCAGCATTAGAGATAGTTGAAGGCGCTTTACCCACGATACGTTCATCGACTAATTGATATTCTGCATTGCTACCTTGGCGGCTCATGTCACCGGCATAAAACACTTTATCGCCTACCTTAAAGAGCGAACATGCTTCGCCTACCGCGGTCACAATACCCACGGCATCATAACCTAATACCTTGGGTTCGCCTTTTTCTGGGCGCAAGCGCTGACGGAGTTTCGCGTCCACGGGGTTGATGCTAATAGCATCAACTTTCACTAATAAATCAGTGCCCGCTGCGTTGGGAATAGCTTGTTCAATGGCGATTAGGCTGTCGTTGTGTTCAATAGGCAAGCTGAGGTCAAAGGCGATGGCTTTCATAAGGAATAGAGCTCGTTTGATTTAGCAAAAAATAACGGGAAGAGTGTAGCGCAAATGACGCGGATGTACTGCCGCCTTGGATCAATAAGTATGTTCCGTTAGAATGTACTATCTTCTTTTTATCTCGGTGTTGCATGGCCCAATTGACCCCAGAGCAAATCTCAACCTTAGACCGGCAGCATGTATGGCATCCGTATTCATCTTTTACATCATCTTTGGCACCTTTTCCGGTGGCCAGTACATCCGGTGTGCGCATTAAACTGGCAGATGGTCGCGAATTAATCGATGGTATGGCGTCATGGTGGTCGGCGGTGCATGGTTATGGCCATCCTAAATTAAAGCAAGCGGCCCATGATCAAATTGAAACCATGAGTCACGTCATGTTTGGCGGTTTGACCCATGAACCTGCGGTTACCTTATGTGAAAAACTCGTCAAGCTTACACCTCAAGGTTTAAATAAAGTATTCATTAGTGATAGTGGTTCGGTGGCGGTTGAAGTGGCGATCAAAATGGCCTTTCAATACAGCTTGAGCCAAGGCAACAAACAAAAAAATAAACTGTTAACGGTTAAAAATGGCTATCACGGCGATACGTTTGCCACTATGGCGGCGTGTGACCCGGTGAATGGTATGCACCATATGTTTGAAAACGTATTGAGTAAGCATATTTTTGCCGAAGCACCACAATGTTTATTGGGTGAACAATTTGAAGAGCATCATATTGCCGACGTTAAGCATAAGCTTGAAACTCAACATGAAACGATCGCCGCTATTATTTTAGAACCCATTGTACAAGGTGCAGGCGGTATGCGCTTTTATAGCCCTGACTATTTAAAGCGAATACGTGAATTGTGTGATGAATTTAAGGTGTTATTAATCGCAGATGAAATCGCCACGGGCTTTGGTCGCACAGGCAAAATGTTTGCTTGCGAGCACGCCGGTATTTCACCGGATATTTTATGTGTGGGTAAAGCCTTGACCGGCGGTTTTATGAGTTTGGCCGCGACCTTATGTACCGACAAAGTAGCAAAGGGCATTTGTGAAGGGGAGGCTGGCGTATTTATGCATGGCCCAACTTTTATGGGGAATCCATTAGCATGCGCCGTGGCCAATGCCAGCTTGGACGTATTGATGGAAGATAAGTGGCCACAACAAGTAGCCAACATAGAAGCAGGATTAGAAAAAGGATTGGCACCCGCTCGTGAATTATCACCAGTGAAAGACGTTCGAATTTTAGGTGCTATCGGCGTCATTGAATTACACGAACCCGTTCATATGCCTACCGTGCAACCCATGTTTGTAGAAGAAGGCGTATGGGTGCGACCATTTGGGAAGCTGGTTTATGTATTGCCGCCGTTTGTTATTAATGATGATGATTTGGCTTTTTTGACTAATGCTATGGTGAGTGTGGTGTCTAAGCTTTAGTTTGGTTTGGTCGGGCGCGGGGCACCATCGTACTGAGTGTAATTGTAGGAGGGTGCCCCGCGCCCGAAAAATAAAACGACCTTGAAAAGGATTTCAATGATGAAAGTAGGTAAAGGCTATTCTGCTCTCAAGAAGGGGCGTTATTCTCAAATTGGTTTTGTTTACCACTTGGTGATGTCTACGATAGATCGCGAGCCTGTTTTTAATAACTTTGATCACGCTAGATGTATCATTCGAATTATAAAAGCAGATGAAGATTTAGGTTTCACTAAAACTTTATCGTTTGTAGTAATGCCAGACCATATTCACTGGTTGGTAACGTTAGAAAAAGGTGACATATCGCAAGCTGTACAGCGAGTTAAGTCCCTGTTTACAAAATATTCTGGCTTAAATGTTTGGAATGTTGGTTTCTATGACCATGCTATCCGCACTGATGAAGCTTTGATTGATGTTGCACGTTATATTGTTGCCAACCCTTTGAGGGCTGGTTTGTGTGAATCGATTAAAGAATACCCTTACTGGGATTCGGTTTGGTTGGAATAAGTAAGATTGGGTTATCGGGCGCGGGGCACCCTCGTACGATGTTTAGATTGTTTGGTGTGGGGCTCTCGCTTGGTGTTGATGCCTTGAACATTATTAAGATGAATTGTAGGAGGGTGCCCTGCGCCCGAACAGCAGAATGCAAAAATGGTCAAAGGGTGTATCCAGTGCATTCACTGAGTTCATGGGGGGATAACACCCCGCGCCCGAAAAAATATGAGTTTTAAAAATGAATGAGTCAAAAGTTAGTATTGGGTTAATTAACCCAAAAGATGCACAAAATGTAGGATCGGTATTGCGCGCGATTGGTTGTTATCAAGCTGATGATATTTATTACACCGGGAATCGCTATGCTTATGCGTTAAAGCATAATACGGACACCCACAATATTCAGTCGCAAACTCATATTACAAAAGTAGATGATTTGTTGCATGTGCCTAAAGAGCACATGAGTGAAAATACAAAAATTATTTGTATAGAGTTGGTAGAAGGCGCAACCCCGTTACCTGACTTCGAGCACCCAGAAAGCGCCCTTTATATTTTTGGCCCAGAAGACGGGAATATTTCCCAAAAAATAATCAATCAAGCGGATGAGGTCGTTTACATCCCCACCATTGGTTGTATGAACTTAGCGGCTACTGCGAATGTGGTGCTATATGATCGCATGGCTAAGTCCCATAGAGGCCAGGCACTAATTGAGCAGGGTGATACGCTAATTCGATCAAGTCGCGATGGTAATAATCACTTGCGTGTTAAAGAGTGACTCATATTTGTGGGGTGAGGTTTGGTAAGGTGGTAGGTTTTTTGTATGCTTTTTAGCAACAGGGATACCGTTTTAAAAAAATAAAAAAGGCGCTTGTGCGCCTTTTTTTATATTTAAAATTGGCCGTTTACGATACTTAAATGTGCCAATACTTCTTCAATTTCATGCTTTGCTTGGTGCCATTCTTTTTCTGTTTTAATGCCAATGCGCGCCATGGCCTGAACGGTAGCAGGGTGAACCAGTAAATCTTTCGCATGGTAGCAGTTAGAATCTTTAAGGGCGGGCAATAAACCGTCAGCATGATAACCAGATTCGATTTCTGCTAATGTTAAGTCTGCCATTGTGTCAGCCGCATTTGATAGTGCGGTAAAATATTCAGTGCATTGAGGTAAGCTTTTGTTCACAGATTTAATGATATCTTTGCTGATGTTAACCAGTTTTTGAGACTGCTTCTCAATGTTTTTAGTGTCTTTTTTTTCTAGTTGCCCAAGCAATACATTCGCTTCGGTTTTGTATTGCTTGATTGATGTGTTGTCTTCTTTGGCTTGGCTTGCTGCTGCACCTAAAGCCAGTGAGATGCTGCATATTATAGTAATAATTTTCATGCGGATTCCAAATTTGAAAGGATTGAAGGGTTAGGCTGTTGTATGTTTTTTTTGTGATTTTAGCGCGATATATTGCTCTCTAAATAAAAAGCAGTCGTAAAATAATATCCCCAAAAATAGGGGTGAGCATTGCCTGCGGATCTTTAACTGAGACGTAGGTGGTATGCATATGGTTGCGGATAATAGTACAGTAAAAAACTAAGTGCAAATAATAAGTATTAGCGTTTGTGTTGATTGAGGATGGAGGTGCTCTAGAGTAGAGCACCTAAATTGCAGCATTGTAATGGTTAAGCTTAAAGCTTAACGATTAATTTGCCTTTGTTACCGCCCGTAAAGAAAAGATTTAATCCGGTCATCGCGCTTTCTAATCCATCTAAAGTGTGTGTGCGGTGTTTGATTTTACCTTGCATCACATACGGCGCTAGCTTGCCAATTAATTGCGGTACTTCACCAAAGTGATCCGGCATGGTGTAACCCTGAATGGTTAAGCGTTTTTTAATGATTTGCATCCAGTTAGGGCCCGGAGCTGGGGTTTCGCTGGTGTAGTCAGCAATCATGCCACACACCGCAACGCGCCCATGGGCATTCATGCGTGCAAATATATGCTGCTGTATTGGGCCGCCTGTATTTTCAAAAAACGCATCGATGCCATTGGGTGTTAGCTCGGTTAATTTTGCTTCAAGGTCGTCAGTTTTATAGTTGATAGCGCCATCAAACCCGAGCGTGTTTACGATCCAATCGGCTTTTTCATCACTGCCCACTACGCCAATTACGCGCATGCCATCAGCTTTGGCCAATTGACCAACGATAGAGCCAACAGAACCTGCCGCACCTGTTACAACAAGCGTTTCACCTGTTTTAGGTTTGATGATTGTCATGCCTTGCGTGGCTGTTAAGCCTGGTAATGCGAAGATAGAAAGAGCCGTTTCTGCGTCTACACCGTCCATTACTTTATTAAAACCTTGGCCGTTGCTGACAATGTATTCTGCCCAGCCTGTCATGCCCATGACGCGGTCGCCCACTTTGAAATCTGGATTGTTTGACTCAACCACTTCACCTAAACCGCTTGAGCGCATAACGGTGCCGAGATCAACTGGAGGAATGTAGCTTTCAGTATCTGGGCTCATCCAGCCCATCATGGCTGGGTCCAATGACATGTGGGTTTGCTTGATGAGGATTTCATTTGGTCCGGCAGAAGGGACGTCTTTGTTAACCACTTCAAACATATGCGGGCCAATTGGGCTGCCATCAGGGCGTTTGGTTAGATTGATTTCGGTATATTGGGTCATCGTGTGGTTCCTTTATTTTAATTTGCGAAATAAGGCGCTAATCAAGTTAAGCGGTACGGCCATATTACCCAGATAAATTGTGAGATATAGTCCGCTATTTGCTAATCTTTATTGTCTTTATGACATTAATAGGGTGTTTATGGATCAGTTAAAGGCGATTCGCTATTTTATTAGTGTGGTTGAAGCGGGGAGCTTTTCAGCGGCCGCCAGTCAGTTTGATGTACCGGCATCGTCTATTTCACGGCGTATTAGTGATTTAGAAGTCAGCCTTGGTGCTCAACTATTAAAGCGTTCAACACGTCTGGTGAGCCTGACTGAAATTGGGCAGACTTACTACGGCGAAGTAAAAGATATCCTCATTCAGTTAGAACGCAGTGATCAAGTGGTGCGCAGTTACCAAACGCAGCCCATGGGTCGCTTAAAGATCAGCTCAATGGTGGGTTTTGGTGAAAATATATTAATCCCCTTAATGGATGAATTTAAACAAACGTACCCTGATATTGTGTTAGATGTTGTATTGAGTGATGAGTTATCTAGCTTGTCGCGGGATGATGTAGATATAGCTATACGTGGCGGTTATGCACCTAACGAGCGAGTACTGGCGGTAAAGCTCATGTCCAATCAGTTTGTCCCTGTGGCTGCGCCCAGTTACTTAAAGCAATACGGTACACCTAAAAGTACCGAGCAACTTAGGCAACATAAAGGGCTGTTTTTCAAAACCCCGATGGGACCAACACCTTGGCTTAGTGAGATTAATGGCCAGTGGCAAGACGTGACAGCGCCTGCTGAGCTTATTTCCAATAATGGTAAGTGGCTGGTGCAAGAAGCCATTGCAGGCAAAGGTATTTTGATGATACCAGTATGGGTTGTTCAGCCATATTTAGAGCGTGGTGAACTTATGCAGTTGGAATTTGAGCAGCCTTTAAATATTACAGAAAACGCTAACTTTGCGATTTATATGCTGTATCAAAAATTGGCCTACAGTACGCCCAAAGTGAAAGCCGCTGTGGATTTTATCAGTGTAAAAGTAAAAGAGCTGATGAGTGAGGGTGAATAGGTGGCCCGAACACTATTTACTCATTATGATGTTCACTGTGATGGTATGTTTTATATTTTAAGTAGGGATCGCTATGAGCATAACAAGGATTAATGAATTTAAATCGACTGCTGGTAAAGAAGATGAGTTATTTGAATTTTTAAAATCGTTAAAGACATATATCCAGTCATCAGATGGTTGCCTATCTTGTGAGGTTTTACAAAAAGATGAGGGTACTGGGTTCTTTGTTGTGATTGAAAAGTGGGAAACAAAGGAAAGCCATAAGCAGTCAATCGAATCATATCCGCAAGATCAAATGGCCAGCGTTATGCCGTTACTTGGTCAGCCGCCTAAAGGTGCTTTCTATCACGGATAGTTGTGGCTAATAATAGGGATAATGAGGGCGGAAATGAACGTACTTTACATACACAAAGCGTTGCATGAAGTATTGGGTGAAAAACAGACGGTAATTGAGGTTGTTATCACCATACTGTTTGCCCTATTGGGAGCACTGCTGATTTATTGGTTGTTGTTTCCCAAAGACAGTGGGGTTGCTTTGTGGGCATTAATATTCGGTTTTGTATTGGTTGGGGATGTGCTGGCGGGTTGTATTGCTAATGTTACGAAAGGCACCAACGATTATTACGCTGCACGAGCAATGTCACGCTGGGTGTTTATTGGTCTTCATTTTCACCTTGTCTTAATAGCATGGCTGCTTGATGGGCCGCTGGAATATTCGTGTATTATTTGGTTTTTTACTATTTCTTCTACTGTCTTGGTTAACTTATTGAGTGCACACTTTTTGCAATTATTTGTTTCTGCAAATTTATTATGCGTTGGCATATTAATAGCGGCAATTTTAGCACTGCCAGCGTGGTTTATGGTTGTGAGTGTCTTTTTTATGTTGAAACTCATATTAAGCTTTGCCGTTGATCATCATAAAACCAGTAGAGACTAATTCTATATTTATGTACCAAATTTTGAGATTTATATCATGAAAAAAATGTGTTTAATCGCCGTGCTTATTTCGTTAGTGGCTTGTGGCGGAGGTGGCGGATCAAATGATGCCGAAACAACGGTGCTGTGCAGTCTTATAGCCGATAACCTTGAATTTAATGATGTAGATCCTGCTGTTGGTAAAATAAGTGGGCAGCTATTGATTAGCATGCCAAATAATTGCAATGCCACTGCGTTGCTTGGGCGATGGACAGATGCGCAAGGTGATTTTATCGACACCGAACGTTTAATGGTTGATGTGAGGAGTAACACTCTGGTTACTCTTGAAATACCAGCAGAAACACCTGTTGCGACTGAAGGTATGCACCTACTCATAACGCCTGTAATTAATGAGAGCATGGGGATTTCAGTTCAATATGCTATTCAAGATATGGTTCATGTAACTGGCCCCGGTGGTACATATTTAACCCCTTGGGAATATGGCGATGAGCGCCCTCCGTTAGCGTTAACCGCTCAGAGACGTGGGGATCAAACTATATGTGTGTTCGATAATGGTAATGTATTGGTTCATGATTCAGGTTTTGAAGAGTACACCTCTCCAGCAGGCCAACCAAATACCCCTGATGATTTATTGTATCGACCATATGAATTTGACTGCACGACGTCACAGAGAAATGAACACAGAAAAACGCTAACAGAAGATGACGACGGCAATGAAGTTGTTCATAACTATTCAGCAATTAACGATGCAATGTACTATGGCAATGTCGTATTTGATATGTATGAAAAACTACTGGGTGTCAGGCCGTTAGATAAACTGAGAATTCGTGCACATTATGGTTATGAGTCAGATTACCGGTTGTCTGGCTTTTGGGATGGGGCCTATGTAAATTTAAATGATGACGTGTTTGAATCACTCGGTCTTGCCAACCTTGAAACCATTAGCCACGAAACAACCCATGCTATTTTGAATCAACACTCGGCACTTATTTATGTTACCGATGCGCAATATCACTCTGATGCACTCATGTTACATGAGGCATTTTCAGATATGTCTACGGTTATGGCGTATTACTCTTTGTATGGTGAATTGAACTGGGTGTATGGTGATGAAAATAACTCATCCCGTAAACGCTATCTTGATCGAGTCGAAACAGAAGATGGGGCGATTCCTAGCTACTTTGATTATGATGAGGCGGGCGCTAATTTTTATAAGCGTATGGGTATGATGACATATCCATTTTATTTGCTGACGCAGCAGTGGGGCGTAGAAAAAGCATTTGGTTTATTTTTAGAATCCGCTAGGTCTTGCTGGCAGCCTAGTAGTGAAATACAAGAATCTGCGTATTGTGTGTTACAAACAGCGCAGTCAAAAGGGTATGAAAGTGACACTGTTATAGAAGCCTTTCGCAGTGTGAAAATCAAATTAAAAAATAAAGATACTTTTTCACATTACCAAGTGAGTTCAGAAAAGCTACGCACACAATTTACGGCCAATCCTCAATCTGACAATACCGTTGTTTCGTATTATTGGGAGCTTGGTGACGGACAAACAAGCAATGAAGCATCACCTTATCATGAGTATGACGTTAAGGGGGTTTACACACCCAAGCTAACAATTGAAGATGATCAAGGTTTGACAGACAGTTTTTCTAGAAGCCATTCGGTTACGGATGAGTACTGTGCGCCGGGAAGTTTAGCCGTTAAGAAAAGAGAGTTTGATTCTGTCACCATTAATGGCGTAAATATTAACTTTGATGCCGATCGTTATGATTATTCTGACTTGGCTGCCATTGATGTGACAGCTGGCCAAGCCTTCACTATTAATGTTTCAGGTAGGGTGTTGAATACACAAAAATCTAAAACAACATGGTATGTGCGTGTGGACATAAATGATGATGGTAAGTATTCGTTTGACACTGGCACTGAAGAAGAGTTACTAAAGCTAGAGCAGGATGATAACGCCTACAGTTTTAATCAAGCAATTACGATTCCAGCAGGGTCTTCAGGTAAAACATTACACATGCGTTTGAGTGGCGATACACTGGGTAGTTTTAGTGCGTGCAGTGTTTATTTGGGTACGGTGGCCGATGTAAGGCTTAATGTACTTTAGTTTATGGTTTTGGCGCCTGTTTATATGATATGTAGAAACAGGCTGTCAGTATGAGCGCATATCTTGATGTATTTTTATTAACGAATCACATCGGCTAAAAAAGCAGATTGTTGTCGCAGAGTGATAAGTCGGTTTCATTAACCATTAGATCATTTTGGGACACCCAATGATGCAACGTCTTTCTTTTTTGTTTTTTCTTATATGCAGTTTAACCGCATGCAATAGTATGACAGCAATTAATCACCAACCTAAAGGTGATGAAAGCACGGCTAAAAATCTGGCTGTGTTTTTAGATGGCACGGCAAACAGCGAGTCCTCTTATACCAATGTTGCAAAATTATATAATTTAACAACCTTGCAAAATAATACCAACATACGTACTAGCTATATAAAAGGGGTTGGCACCGACGGCAAGGTATTGGGCATGGCCATGGGTTGGGGGGTAGGTCATGACGTAAGAGAAGCCTATTTATTTTTGGTAAACAATTATCAGCATACAAGGCATGACGAGATATATGTATTTGGTTTTAGCCGAGGCGCGTATGCGGCTCGTATTTTAGCTGCGTTAGTTTATGTGGCGGGTATACCTGACTTGTCATCACTAAAAAATGATAAAGAACGATACAACCTGATTAATGATATTTATGATGCATATAAAGGTGATAAGACATTGCAAGAGCGCCGAGACGCGGTTGCAAGTGTATTAAAATATCGCCCAGTGCCTCGTGATATTACGTTTTTAGGTATTTGGGATACAGTAGAGGCGCTGGGAACGCCGGATTATACCGAAAACTATAAAGAGCCAAATGCAAGGTATGAAGACCAGCTGTGTAATGTTAAAAAAGCGGCTCATGCTTTAGCAATTGATGATGATCGTGCGCGAATTTTTACGCCAATATTATTAACCAGCCAGCATTTAGTTAGTACATGTGATTTTATTGTAATCAATGATGTAGTTGATGAGGTATGGTTTTCTGGTGCCCATGCGGATGTGGGTGGCGGGTATGATGATACCAATATTAGTGGCGAATCATTAAACTGGATGATTACTAAACTTAAAAAATATGACTTATTACCAGAAGGTTCTAGCGTTTACGCCGACTACCTAGGTAAAACGCATGACCCTGAGGCAGGTCTATTTTCATTGGTGTATCGCCAGCGTAGTCGTGATTTAAGTGGCTATGTAGAGCACACCCCTTATTATAAAAATAAATTAAACATACATAGGTCGGTACTCAAAAGACTTGAACATAAAAAGCCCCAAGATTTTGAATTTCAGTGGATGGATAAACCCAGCTTTAAGAATTGCTTTACTCAAACAAGCTGTGGTTTAAATTATAAGCCAGAGTCCGAGTGTTTTAACATAATAGGCAATGAGACTGATTAATATAACTGGTTTAGTACGTCTAGATGTTAGCGTTTCAATTTACGTTTGAACACTAAAGGCTTGGTTTAAAAATAGTCGTTTTATATTCAAATGCTCCTAGGCTACCGGTTACGGCACCATCGCCTTCGTTTGCGGTGGTGTAATAATCAGTGATGGCTAACACGACGAATACAGCATTGCCTAATGGTAGTGCCGCGAATGGAAACAGCCCAGAGCTAAAGTTGTTTTGCGAGTAGGGTCTGTGCTAGTAGGAAGTGTCATTGCTTCATGACCTTGCATGATAGCGGGTAGCTGTCAGTGCTATGGTGATCCTTTTATCCGTGCTTATTTGAATACATGAACGTTAATTTCACTAGAAATTGAAGTGGGTGTTAGGCTGAAGTTCTTTTTTGTTGAGCGAGAGAAATGTGCTGCATCAGCAAAGCCTGCCTGCAAGCTGGCATCCGTAAAGGGTACGCCTTCTAGTGTTAGTAGTAAGGCCTTCCGCATTTTTTCTAATAAAATATAGTTCTTAATGGATACATCAAATGACTCGCGGAAAAGGTGAGATAGGCGATCAGAAGATAGATTGAGTTCTTCTGCGTAAACGGACAGCGGACTAACATTCGGCAATTCTTTTCGAATACGCTGAGCGATACATAACGCACGGCTGTCGAATTTTTTATTACTCACACGATAATCCTCTATCAATGTAAGAAGTTTGCCACAACCTTTTATCAATTGGCTGCTGTCGGCAATTCCCTTACGCGCAGTATGTATCCATGACTGCTCAGATAAATCCGTCTTAAATGAAATCGGGCGTATGCTCTCCCCGGCTAATAATTGGTTTAATGCATGGTATTCCATTGATACTGGGAAATATTGCAAGGCAATAAAATCCCCGTCGCTATGGATTATTATAGGCTGTGTGCGCTTTATTACCGCATAAGTCGCGGCTTCGTGTTCGCCAGATTCTTGTTCTAAGATGATTTTTGCTTCGTCTAGGGCAATCAATACCGTGATACGTGCTTTTGATTCATTGTGGTACGAGCCTGAAGAAAATACTCCAAAATAGAAGTCTTCCCAGACATAAACCTGACTCGGACTATTGTGCATCGTGACGGTATTCCTGATTTGGGTCTAGGTGCGGCTATTCATCTATCTTTATAAAGAATAGCCGTGTTTACAATGAATAGCCGTTGTTTGTCGAGATAAAATTATTTAGCAGGGTCAAGCAAGCGTGCTTTGATCATTGCATAGCATAAGGGGTTTCCTTGGATGTGATGAGTTAACCCAGAATCTGAACCTTGTGGTACTTGTACTAGCGTAGCCACATCAATAACGGGTACGGTGATACCCTTACTTTGAAAATATTGCTCTGCTTTTTCGGTGTTAAAGAAAGGCACTGTCCCATCTTCACTGCTGCCGCACATGATCATGGGGGCTTTAGGTACGAAATCATCCAATACTTCGTTCTTACGTAATGCAATGCGGAATCTATGATTAGCATTTTCAATAAAGGTGTTTAGATAATCTGGTTGTAGATATTGGTCTGCGGTTGTTGGAAAAATACCGCCCAAAATTAATTCAAAAACGCCACTATCGCCGGGGAATTTTGTGCTCACTACGTTGCTGTATTGAGGGCGAAATGTGTCGTCTAGGTCATGGTAAATGTTGTTGTAAATGTTCTGGTAAGATTGAATCGTATAAGACAGTAACGTACCGGCTGCGATATTGTGAATGTCGGGATTAACGCCATTTAAAAATGTCTCCTCTAATTTATAAGGCCCTGACATCGGGGCGCTCGCGACTAAATTAAATTCTTCGGCATAACTTGCCTCAATCAAACGTTGTGTCGCCATGACGGTATGGCCGCCTTGAGAATAGCCAGCGAGCATCACTTTACCTGAAAGCTCAACTTCATTATTTAGCTTACTAATCGTGGTCCGTGCAGCGCGAATGGCATCAATCATTGATTGTGCTTCGGTATCACGGTGCAAGTAGGGGTGGTAACTATAATCTGATTCGCCTAGGCCTAGGTAATCTGGGCTAATAACAACATAGCCGTGTGCTGCGAAAAAGCCATGGTCAGCAATGGCGTTGCCGATATCTGCTTCAGTATGGGTCGCTAAGGTTCGAGTTCCGTGACCTTTTGCTAACAATGGAAAAGGGCCTTGGCAGTCAGGGCCAGATGGAATAGATAAGGCTGCTGAAAGCATGACTGCCTCTCCATTTACGCCTTTACTAGGGTAAGTCACTTGATGAAGCTCTACGTCGCAAGCCGCTAAGCCGGTAAGGGTGATAATGCCTTTGTCCGTCATAGCGCTGTCAATTTGCTGCTGGGTTACAGTCGCTACTAATTCACTTGTTGTGGTGTCGCGAGCCGTTTGAGTCGTATTTGAGCGGCTCTTATTGTCACTGCCACAAGCACTCAGCATTATTATGCTGGCGATAATGCCGGTAGATAGTACATGCGATGGTTTAATACTGGCTTTCATACCGTGATACCTTTTTTATTATAAGATTGAGTAGGGTATCGGAGGTTGTAAAATATCTCTTGAATCTAGCTGCTAAAATGAATGTAGTGCCAGTTAAATGTGCAATTTAATGAGCCGGTATCTATGTACTCAACTTAGCTAAATAGCGATTTAATGCATTCGAAAAGCTCTATTTATCTTTTGCGTTCGCCGCAGCTTGGTCACCACTATGCTAGCCTGAGCTGCGCATGGTATTCATGAAGTTGCGCATGTTCAGTTTTGTTTGATGTTGCATTATCAAAATATCACTAGAGCGGTAATAACTTGTGCGCAATGTCTAGTTAATTGCACTGAGTGATTACGGAATTTGTACGGGGCTTATTTAGTGGACTTTATAAAACATGATTGGGTTGGTTTAAGTGAGTGGCTTTAAGCATCATTGCCCATGTTTACGTCAATATCAGATTCTAAATCAGTTTCAATTAGTGTGGGTTCATTAAGCCAAGAGGCTCTGATGCTTTCTATTTGTTGATTGAATTCGCTGTCTTCGCATTTGCCTTGTTTTTCAATCCAAAAAACAAAGTTACCAATCACCATGAATGAGCCCGATACCACAACGGTACCTGCACCAAAAATCGCGCCGCCGACTAAGCAATCTAACGTGCCGCAAGTTTGTCTAAGTGCGATGGCTTTTAGACGGTAGCGTTTGGTGATGAGGTCACACTGCTTATAACTGTTTTGGTGTATGACTTGAGGGTAAGCCACGCAACCACTTAACAATATTAATACACATATTGTTAAAATTTATTTCATCTTAGTTCCTTTGAGATAAAGGTGGTTAATGTTTGTGGTTGGTTAAAAAGAAAAAAACCTCAATTGAGGCTTTTTCTTTTATGCTTTATCTGCCTATTGTTTAAGCCTAGGCTTCTTCAGATGTCAGCAAATATTCCATTAACGCTTTTTGCGCATGCAGGCGGTTTTCGGCTTCATCCCAAACAACAGCACGCGGGTCATCTAACATGTCATGGCTGATTTCTTCACCACGGTGCGCCGGAAGGCAATGCATGAAGATGGCCTCTTTATCTGCAAGGTCCATCACGTCAGGGCTTACTTGATAAGATTTAAATACTTTTTCACGGGCTTTTTGCTCGTCTTCTTGGCCCATTGACGCCCAAACGTCAGTGACTAATAGATGTGCACCTTTAGCGGATTCTTTTGTGTCACGCACAATGCGTACGCGATCCTTGTTGGCTTCCATTAGCTCTGGCATTGGGTCAAAACCTTCAGGGCAGTTGACAACCAAATTGAAATCAAATTGGCGTGCCGCATTAATGTAGCTGTGACACATGTTATTACCATCACCCACCCAAACGACGGTTTTACCTTGAATACTGCCGCGGTGCTCTAAATACGTTTGCATGTCGGCTAACAGCTGACACGGATGATAGTCATCCGTTAGTGCATTGATTACAGGTACACGAGAATTTTTAGAAAATGTTTCGACAATGTCATGACCAAAGGTACGAATCATAATAATGTCGCACATGCGTGATAATACTTTGGCGCTATCTTCAATTGGCTCGCCACGACCCAGTTGCGTATCGCGAGACGATAAGAAAATCGCTTGGCCACCTAATTGTGCAATACCCGCTTCAAAGCTAACACGGGTGCGCGTTGATGACTTTTCAAAAATCATACCCAGAGTTTTATTTTTTAAAGGCTCGTATACTTCACCGCGTTGTTGAATGGCTTTTAATTCAACGGCGCGGTTAATAAGCATCTCTAATTCAGAGGGTGTGAAATCTAATAATGTTAAAAAGTGACGTACTGCCATAGTCTTGGCCTTTTTATTTTTGTGCGTCGAAGTAAGCAATGATTTGCTGTGCGGTTTTTTGTGCAATTAAATCCGCTTCTTCGTCGGTTAAAACAAATGGTGGTAATAAACGCACCACATTGCCGGCAGTTACGTTTAACAATAAACCTGCCTCTAAAGCAGACTTCATAATGCCTGCTGCGTTTTCCTCGGTATTAATCGCAATACCAATCATTAAACCTTTACCACGGTATTCTTTAACATAACCGGTTTGGTCAAGGTGTTTTTTAAGTTGCTCACGAATACGATCACCCAGTTGGGTAATGCGTGCGCATAAATTTTCTTGTGTAATGGTATCGATCACTGCGCAACCCGCGGCACAAGCCAGTGGGTTGCCACCATAGGTGCTGCCGTGTGAACCTGGTTGCAAAACCTCGGCGGCTTTACCTTTAGCCAAGCAGGCACCAATCGGTACGCCGTTGCCCAAGCCTTTGGCGGTGGTTAATACATCTGGGTGCCAATCAAAGTGCTGAAACGCAAAATATTCGCCAGTACGGCCATTACCCGTTTGGATTTCATCGAGCATTAATAGTGCATCATGCTTGTCGCACAATGCACGTAAGCCGTTCATAAATTCATCTGTGGCTGCGGTAACACCGCCTTCACCTTGAACAGGCTCAACCAGTATGGCCACAATATTCGAATTGTTGGCTAAAGCATGGGTTGCAGCATCTAAATCGTTGTAGTCAATACGCTCAAAGCCATCAAGCAGTGGGCCAAAACCCGCTTGCGCGGCTTTATTTGCGGTAGCGGTTAGGGTGGCCAAGGTACGACCATGAAACGCGTTCTCCATCACCAAAATGGTTGGTAACTCGACGCCTTTGTTGTGGCCGTATTTACGGGCAATTTTAATCGCCGCTTCGTTGGCTTCTGCACCTGAATTACTGAAGAAGACATTATCCATGCCGCTTACGCGGGTCAGCTTCTCGGCAAGTTCTTGTTGGCGACCGATACCGTATAAGTTGGAGGTATGTACAAGGTTACCTGCTTGTGCACAAATGGCTTCAGTAATAGCAGGGTGGCCGTGGCCTAAGCCACACACAGCGATGCCGCTTAACGCATCTAAATAAGCGCGGTCATCTGCATCGTAAACGTAAGCGCCTTTGCCTTTAGTAAAGGTGGCCGCTAAACGTCCGTAGGTGTTCATAATAGGTTGCATATCATTCCCCGGCAGCCTAAACGCAAAAAGGCAGCGATGTATGCCCAAACCCTTTAAATAAGGGGGCTTACTTAGATGCTGCCAAAAATTCAAGGCAAGCATAATACATAACTGGTCAATGAATACAAGCAGGCCCAAGGGGGTTTGGCTTCAATGTTGTTGATTATTTGATCGGATTAAATGCGACAAATGTCATCAGGTTTGCTTTTGATTAAACCTGTCCATTTAGTTAGGTTTTTGGTTTTAAAGCATATAGACAGGGCAGAGTGTGCTGCTACATGAGTGGCTTAGAGTTATAGACACTTAATGGGATTTTAAAAAATGACTGTACATGTGGAATATAGGAATGGGTGATGAAAGTGACTCCCGCATTTTGCTAATTTAATACAATCATCAGTTCAACGTAACACAACGTCATTCCCTCGAACGAGGGAATTCAACCCTAAGCTGCTTAAAGCAAAACCTTTTAATACACAAGACGTCTGATATGGGCTCTCATTCACGGGCTTCGACCTATGGGAGTGATGGTGTGATTTAATACGAATTACTGCGATTGGCCCAACTGTAACCAAGCGCGCCTGTGTTAGTAGCTTTCATTGGTATTAGCTCAATGCAGTACAAAATACAGAACGATATGCAGTAATAATAGGGCGTGGATTTAAGACTGGCCTGTTCCTTCCTTGGTCTAGGTGTGACTTTCTCCTTTCGATTGTAATTTATAAAAATGATCTGCTTGCTTGATCTAGCAGTATTTTCTTATCAAATATTTGGATATACGCCACTCGACATATATCCAAGAATTTAAGGTCACGTGACGGTGTATTAAGATAAATGGTCGCATGACGTATATCCCCGAAATTATGTATAAATATGGTGATAATCAGCTAAAAGTAGTCGTTACAAAAAAGACAAATAAATGAAGGAGTTATAGATGTACAAATGTTCTACCGTGACGTAAAAAAGGACAATTGGAATTGACGCCAGTGGGCTGAGTAGCCCATGATTACTGCCATATAAAAAATGAGTGGCGTAAAGAGCCCCGGCAAACACGTCACCGATAAAAAACGTCATGCGACGTTGAATAAACTGTTATGTTGTTGCATTGCTAATTACAAGTGAGGCTTATCGATACCAGATCCCAACAGTATCGTGGTATTATAATGCCTAATTTTAGTTACTTTTCGAGGTTCTGGTTATGTCGGGTATTAGTATTTGGCAATTGATTATTCTTCTGGTTTTAATTCCATTGGCTTTCCTGCCAACAATTATTGCACTGAAAAAAAATCACCCTTATAAGATTCCAATCATTTTTATTAATGTTTTCGGCGGTTTGGTATGGGGAGTTGGTTGGTTAATAGCTTTAATCTGGTGTTTTATTGTCCCAGAAAAGAAAGTGCTTTCAGTCGGCAGTGTTGCTGATGAAGTTGAAAAACTTCATGCTCTTAAAGAAAAAGGAGTTATTTCTGAAGCTGAATTTGGATTCAAAAAGAAAGAATTGATGCAATTGTAAATAATGAATGGGGGGTAATTACTTCTGAATTAGAATGCTTTTCCATAATTTAATATTATGTTTTTAAAAGCTGAAGACTAGGAGTCTAAATATGAAGAATAAGTTATTTATTGGGTTATTAACAATCTGTCTGTCGACTATTTCTCAGGCGGAGAGTATTTCGAAAGAAATACTGGCTAGCATAAAAGCGCCAATTGTGGCTCGCTATCCAGATAATTACTCAATGCAAAAAACTCTAATAAACAATCAGATAGATTCGTATTCATTTTTGAAAAATTATTCGCCTAAAAATATTAATAGTGAAACGCTTAAAAAAATAAAAGCCCCAATTACTTCACGTTACCCAAATAATTATTCAATGCAAAAAACTTTGATAAAAAATCAAGTTGAAGCATATGGCTATTTGAAAACATATTCTCCAGAAACAGTTCCAAAGGATGTTTTAGATAGAATAAAATCAAAGATTAAAGCTAGATATCCCTACAATTTTTCTATGCAAAAAACACTAATAGAAAACCAGGTCCAATCATACATAGAATTGTATGGATAAACATAACAATTAGTTGGTGTTCGCACCTGCGGTGCTGGGACGGTTACACTTCGCTCGTTCCTCACTGCGTTTCACCGCCCCACAACAAAAGCGTTACATGTATTTGGTGAGTAAATGTTAAAACTATTAAAAATAGTAGGATCAGTTTTTTTTGTTTTCGTCATAATTATTGCTAGTTTTGGATATTACTCTTTCCAAAAGGCAGCTAAATACGAAACTACAGCAGTCCCATATATTAAAGAGGTATTACCAAAGCTTTCATTCTGGGATGTTGATACATTTAAAATGTATTCTACTCCCGAATCAAATAGCTTAAATACTGATGAGGAGCTAGCTAAATTACTTAAATTTATGTCTAAGTTGGGTTCTTATAAAGGTATCAATGATATTCAAATTAAAACCATCTCAAACGGGTACTTGATAACTTATATCGTTAAGGTTCAATACGAAAACGGAGAAGCTACGATTACGATGCAGTTAGAAGACAAAGATGGCCACTTCTTAGTCAATCAATTTTATATGGACTCATGGGCCTTACTTGAATGACACGTAACAATGCAAGGCACAACCGCACAGCAAGCTGTGCTGGACTCGCTACGCTCGCCCGTGCTTGCAAGCGTTATGTGTAATAAATTATGAAATACGAAAACCTATCTGAAACTGAGAAAGATCAATATGCCAAAGATATTGAGAAAAGGTTATCGCTTTTAATTAACTCGCTTGAAGATACTATTGCAAATAAAACCATTAAAGAGGCGAAGCATTACCTTAAACATAGAGAATGGAAATTGTGCCTCCAGAACCTTGGTTACGATTATATTGAGCCAAAGATTCCGATTAGTGAGCATTCTTATAATGAAATGGTTTCATTATGCATCACGATGGGAATACCAAATGATGGCGGTGATAGCTGGTTTTACGAGAAGCTTCTCGAAAGGCACTCACAACAATAACGAAAAACACATAACAAGGCGCTCAAGCTATGGACGCAATAAATTGCGCCGCTTAGCATGAGTGCTATTTGTCAAGGAAGAGTCTGGTGAAGTTGATGATATTAGAGTTTTTGTTCCTAGTCAGGATTACGGAATATCCCAATCCTTTTATCAAGCATTAGGTTTTCAAATGGATTATATTACTGAGAACTTATCTGTATTTGAAAGCGGTAGTGTAGTTTTTCCCTACAAAGATTTTATAATGACGATCTAGCTAAAAATTGAATGTTCCAACTTTCTGTTTTAGATATAAATGAGGCTTTTGAAGTAATTTCTAATCTTGATGGTTTCGGCATAAAATACGAACCGATAAAAATAGAGAGTTGGGGTAAAGTTGTTTATTTGTGGGGGCTCTCAGGAGAGCTTTGGCATGTCACAGAGTTTAGCAGCTAACAAAAAAACAGGGCTAAAAACCGTGGACTGTTCGGTCAGCTCTATTTTAGTCCAATATTTTTAGCCCATTACTTGGGCGCTAGTGTTGCAATCAAACGATGGAGTGTAAAATGGAATTAGGTGCATTTTCAGTAAGTTTATCGGTTAATAACATCGAAGAGTCGAAAATTTTTTATCAACAAATAGGTTTCGAGATAGTTGGTGGGGATCAATCTCAAAACTGGTTGATACTTCGAAATGGTGATCACACAATAGGAATATTTCAGGGTATGTTTGAAGGTAATATCATGACGTTTAATCCTGGCTGGGATAACAAATGTCAGCCATTAGAATCATATACTGATGTCAGAGCGCTTTTAAAAGAATTTGAAGCTCAAGGTGTCAATATAATCCAAAATTCTATTAGTGGTGAAACTGGTCCTTCGAGTTTTTCTATTAAAGATCCGGATGGTAATTTGATTCTTATTGACCAGCATGTGTAAGCAGCACTAGCAAGTCATTTAAGCAGGACAAGAAAACAGTTGGCTTTTTTGTCTTTGTCGATTATTTTAGCCAATTATTTTTTGTCTCTTAAATGAGGTGTTAGCCATCAAGGAAAGTACTGTGCAATTTGATATAGATGTAGATTCAAAACATAAAGAACTCTTTTTAAACGCTAGGGAGTTTTTGCTCACATTTAGTCTTATTGAAACCAAAGAAAGAGCGAATCACAACATATTCTGATAAAAACGGTGGGATCTGTCATATGAGAACTATGCCGCATGGAATAGATATAGGCTTTTTAAAGGGCGCTCGAATGGAAGATCAGTTTGATGCTCTCACAGGCACAGGCAAAGTAATGCGAGTCCTTCCATTAACGTCAATAAACAAAGAAAAAATTGAGTACTACCTCAAGCAAGCACTGGCAATAAACGAAAAATGAAACTTGAAGACGTTATAAAAAGGCTTGAAGGGATGGCCGATCCTGAAAAGATAAGGTTAAAGCGTGAAAAATTCGGCATTAGTGCAAATAACTCCCTCGGTATTTATCATAAGGACTTAAAGGCAGTAGCCAAAGAGCTTGGGCAGGATAATGAGCTTGCGATTCAACTTTTTGAAACCGGTATTTATGAAGCTCGTATTTTGTGTAGTAAGATGTTCAAGCCTGCCGATATTACTGATGACTTAATGGAAGAATGGGTGAAAACATTTGAAAACTGGGAAATCTGCGATTCATTTTGTATGGGGCTGTTTGCTAAAAGTGTATTTGCACGGCAGAAAATACTTGAATGGACGTCAAGAGAGCCCGAATTTGAGAAGCGAGCAGGCTTTGTCATTATAGCCGCCTATTGTATGGCAGATAAGCATGCTGATAACGGCGTGTTTAGGCAATTTTTACCGCTAATTGAGAGAGAAGCAATAGACGACAGGCTTTATGTTAAAAAAGCCGTCAATTGGGCGCTTAGGAATATTGGCAAGAGAAACATTGACCTTAATGCTGAGGCAATCAATGTATCGAAAAAACTCTCTGGTTCTGAAAATAAGTCGGTAAAATGGATTGGTAACAATGCATTAAGAGAGCTTGAAAATAAGAATGTTAATATTCTTAGTTACCCTCGCACCGTATATCAAAAAAAGGCTAGCTAATCATTCAAAAAAAATGTAGTTGGTTTTCTCCTTTTTCATATATTTTAATCAGTTACTATTTGCTTCTTAGTGAAACGTTACATGTTCAATATATTACATGGAATCGCGCATAATGATTATTTGGCTTCTGGTTTTATTACTTTCTATTACTAGCTTGTTTGTACTTATATGGAAAAGAAACTGGAAGGTGTTTCTATTCTCTCTTTTGCCATTGATATATGCGATATTTGACGTCTATTTTGAATGTAGGTCTACGGGAAATCACTCAGAAGCGTGTGTGTGGGGGTATTTACGTTACATTTATGCTGCAGTAATTGGATGCACTTTTTATCTCCTGGTTACATTGTTTCAATCTATAAAATCAAAAATAACAACTAATAAAAATCAAATTAGAGCAGCACTTAGGTTTCGCTATACATTATAACTAAAAATATTATTTCCTTTGATCGGTGTTATGAATATAGTTAATGGATGCCATCATGAGGTTACAAATTGGTAGCAAGTTAGCAAGTTAGCAAGTTTAGGTGGCGGCGTAAAAAGCTAGGTACTAGCTAAAAACGTTAGTTATTATCGTAATTTTAAGTGAGGTGTGTAAGTGGATCTTATACAAGGTTTATTGTTGATTTCATCCATTCATTTGTTAGCAGCTGCATCGCCAGGGCCAGATTTTGTCTTGGTTACACAGCAAACGTTATCGTATGGAAAAAAGGCGGGGTTAATGTGCAGTATTGGAATCGCCTTAGGGCTTTCTATTCATATTGCATATTCTGCTTTTGGTTTGGCAGCCGTGATTGCAAGTTCATCAAGTACTCTTTGGGCAATCAAAATTTTAGGTGGTAGCTACCTTATTTACTTGGGCATTAAAGGTCTAAAATCTAAGCCCAGTAGTGAAATAGAAATGAGTGCAACAACTTTTATAAAGTATTCAGCGAAAAAAAGTATTGGCGCAGGCTTCCTATGTAATGCATTAAATCCTAAGGCTCCAATATACTTTGTGTCTCTGTTTACAGTGGTTTTATCACCTGAAATGCCTGCATATCAAATAGCTATTTATGGCGCATGGATTATGGTGCTTCAGTTTACATGGTTTTCGTTCTTGGTCAGTATGTTGTCGAGACCGTCAATTAACCTTCGTTTTAAAGAGTTTAGTCACTGGATAGACCGTGTTTTAGGCGGCGCAATGGTCGCACTTGGGATAAAAGTTATTGCTAGTCGCGCAAACTAACGGTTAACGAAGCGCTTAAACGAAAAATTAACAGTTGGCTAAATAGCTTGGTGATTATAGTTAATGATTAATCCGCTTAGGATGCAGATACTAGGATGGCACCGTTGATTAAATTATTAATAGATAAGCGAAATGACCATTACTCAATATTTAAATTTTTAGTTTAATGTATAGTTACTTAGAGCATTAGGCTCAGGGTGAGCATGGATAGAATCGTGAAACTGTGTGAATCAGATGAGTTTAGATTAAGCGCATTAGAGTGTGTCAGTTTACTTGATTTACCTGATTGTTATATCGCTGCTGGCTTTGTTCGTAATTTGGTTTGGGACGTTCTGCATGAGAAGTCGTCTATCACACCGTTAAACGATATTGATGTTATTTACTTTGATCTTAATGAGTCTAACCCTGATCAATATAAGAAATATGAAAATAAGCTAAATGTCATGTTGCCAAATATAAATTGGCAGGTGCGAAATCAGGCTTTTATGCATTTTCGAAATAATGATGCGCCCTATATAGACTCCCTTGATGCTATGAGTTATTGGCCAGAAAAAGAAACGGCAGTTGGTATTCGTCGATTAAAAGATGGAAGTTTAGAATGCGTTTCTGCATTTGGGTTTGATTCATTATTTAACCTTCAAATTACACATAATCCAAAACGGCTAAAGTCGATATTTGAAGAGCGTGTCAATTCAAAGGATTGGCTTGTAATATGGCCTCAGCTTAAAGTGACGTACTAATAGTAGGGGCTTCTTTTTTATTGCCTTGACTTTATTTTTGGTCTTACACATCAAGCTGATAACTATAAAATTCTAAGTCTCTTTTATAGCCTTCGCTTTCATAAAGCGTTTGTCCAATTACATTATCGTGTGCGGTTTCTAGGCATATAAATTTTGCACCAGAGTTTACGGCCAGTTTTTTTGCTTGCTGCATGAGTGCACGGCTGATTGATTTACCACGACCTTCTGGTGTTACAAATAGATCATATAGAACCCATCGTCTTGTAGCTCATTCCATGGGTTTGGTGATTGTTAGTCTTATATCCCATGTGCATTCATGGAATGGGATAGTCTATTCCTTATTGTGCTGGCTCGTCTTGAGCCCCCGTGGTTACTGCTCATAATGGGGGTCGGTATCACTAATCCATTAAATCTATGATAAATAAGAGTTGCCAAGTCTGCATAAAATTAATAGATTGTACGCAACTTAATTGTACTTAATATTAATTCGAAGAATCAGGAGAACAAAAATGACCTCTATTTATCACGTTGCCGCTAATGCTAAAGCTGGTCGTAATGGGCATGTTGCAACAGAAGATGATCAACTAACGCTAGAGCTGAGCTACCCTAAAGAAATGGGCGGCAGTGGTGCGGGTAATAACCCAGAGCAATTGTTTGCGGCCGGTTATGCGGCTTGTTTTTCTAATGCCATTCTTCATGTTGCGGCACAGAAAAAATTAAAAATTACAGAGGCCCCTGTTAGGGCTGATATCGGTATTGGGTCTCGTGAAGATGGTGGTTTTGCTCTTTCGGCCCAATTAGATGTGACGCTCGATCTTGAGCAGGACCAAGCACTTGAACTTGTGCGCACAGCACATCAAGTATGTCCTTATTCTCATGCCGTTAAAGGGAATATTGAGGTTGTTGTGAATGTAAATAATCAGTCAATTAACGGATGAGCAATATTATGGAAAAGTATTCATTGATAATCGGCCGCAGTTTAGTCGGCCTGTATTTCCTTGTACCTGGAATTATGAAGTTTGTTGCATGGGATATGCACATTGGACTAATGGAAAAACATGGGATGATCTTTGTGCCTGTATTGCTCGTGTTGGCAGGTGTCCACTCAGATAGCAGCCAGTGCTTGCATATTGGTTAATCGTTATGTGGCGCCTGCGGCTTTTTTGCTGGCACTGATGGTGGTTGCTATTAATGTCAACCTGCATGATTTTTGGAATTACACGGGTCAGGAGGGCGCGCATGAAATGCAAAACTTCATTAAAAATCTTGGAATATTGGGTGGGTTGCTGGTGTTAGCCGCTTACAACTTTAAATATCTTAATTATTTTAAGAAGTAACACTGCAAATATGTGATTTAAAAATGCAATAAAAAGGGGCTGTTAACTGTATTAACAGCCCCTTTTTTTTATGTGAGAATTAAATTAATTCAATTCAATCCAAGTGGTTTTCAACTCAGTGTAATCGTTCATGGCGTGTAACGATTTATCACGGCCGTTACCGGATTCTTTAAAGCCACCAAACGGTACAGTAATGTCACCGCCAAAGTAGTTGTTTACACCCATTGTGCCCGTGCGTACGCCTTTGGCTACCTTAAGGGCGGTGTTGATGTTATTGCTCCAAACCGCACCAGCTAGGCCGTAAGGTGAATCGTTTGCAATGCGAATGGCGTCGGCTTCGTCTTTAAATTTAATGACTGACATAACCGGACCAAAGATTTCTTCTTGGGCTATGCGCATGCTGTTATCAACGTCTGCAAAGATGGTGGCTTCGTGGTAAAAACCGCCTGTTTCACTTTGTGTGACTTTGCCGCCCAATACAAGGCGTGCGCCTTCTTCTTGACCGATGTTTACGTAACGTTGAATGTTTTCAAGTTGGCTTGGGTTAATGATGGCGCCCATGCGATTATTTAAATCTAATGGGTTACCTTCTTGCCATGTTTTAGCGTGTTCGACTACTTTCGCTAAAAACTCATCGTAAATACTTTCTTGAATTAACAAGCGGGTACCGGCGGTGCAGGTTTGACCACAGTTATAAAAACCGGCTACGGCGGCCATTTCGGCTGCGCTTTCTAAGTCAGCATCAGCAAATACAATGTTGGCACTCTTGCCGCCTAATTCTAAAAAGGTACGTTTAAGGTTTGATTGACCCGCATACTGCATTAGCAGTTTGCCCACGTTGGTTGAGCCAGTGAAGGTTTGGCCGTCGATATCTGGGTGCAAAGATAAATGCTTGCCTAAATGAATGCCGTCACCAGGTAGCACATTCAACACGCCGTCTGGCAAGCCCGCTTCGGTGGCCAGTTGCGCAATGCGCAATGCGGTCATTGGGGTTTTAGGGTCAGGCTTTAAAATAACCGAGTTACCGGTAGCGAGAGCAGGGGCCAGTTTCCAAGCGGTGGTTGAAAGTGGGAAGTTCCAAGGCACGATGGCCAATACCACGCCAAGTGGTAAGCGCTCAATCAACGCAATGGTGTTGTGGGCGGTTGGGGCGATTTCTTCGTACACTTTGTCGATGGCTTCTGCGGTCCAGCGAATAGTGTTGAGTGCGCTGGGTACATCAATATCAAAGGTGTCACTGATGGGTTTGCCCGCATCTAAGCTTTCAAGCAGGGCGATTTCAGCGTGGTTGTCTTCAATTAACTGTGCCCAACGTAATAGAATTTTTTTGCGCTCACCCGGTGCCATTTGTGACCATACGCCACTTTCAAATGTATCGCGGGCGTTTTTTACGGCGATGTCGGCATCTTCTGGTGAGCAGTCGGCCACTTGTGTAATCACCCGCCCGTTGGCTGGGTTGATTGTGGCTTCGGTTTTACCCGTTACAGAATCAATATTTTCACCATTAATGATGGCTTGGTTTGGGTACTGGGTGGTTTTTGCTAGCTCTTCCCAGTTGATGCTGTTCACGTCTGACATAATGAGTCTCGTATTGTCCGTTGACCGCTTAAAGGTTAACCCTTTTTGCAATGCGGCTTTTTTGTTGTTCTATCTTGCTGGTGCTGTTCGCCAGTGTCTATATAACTTGGTAGGTAGATGAATTCAGTTTAGTGCTTTTTATCTGTTTCGTTGTGGCTCTTTTAGGCTTTTTCTAATTCTTCTAAGTAAGCATCTAAAATCAAATTATTCATAGCCCCTTTACGGGTTATTGCTGAAAAATGTGTGTGAAATAATCGGCTGTGTTCGCCTATGGCGCGCAGCTTATCTTGTGCGACCCAACGTTCAGCAAAATGAGTAGGTAAAAAGCCCACAAAGCGGCCGGTTAATATTAAAAAGGCAATGCCTTCTCTGTCGCTGCTGGTGGCACCAATCTTCAACATGGTTTGCTGCTGTTTGATGTCAGCAGGTTGAGGGTAGTTGGGTAAAACGGCGTCGTATTGTGATAACGCGTGGTCACTGATTTGCTCTAATTCTTGATCGAATAATGGGTGTTGGTCAGAGCAATATAATAAAGACTTTTCTTTATAAAGCGGCACATAATTTAAGCCCGGTAGGGTGCGTAAATCGGGTACGACACCAATATGCAAATGGCCATCAAGCACGGCGGTTTCTATTTCACTGGGGGGCATCATACGGATATTAATGGTCACTTGAGGGGCACGATGTTTTAGCGTGTTAAGGGCTTGGGTGATGCGCATGTGGGGGATGGTGACCATGTTATCGGTAATGCCGATATTCAGGTCGCCTACTAAATCAGTATTGATGGCGTTGATTTGTGCTTTAAATGTTTCAAGACTGGTTAATAGCTGCAAAGCACTTTGGTAAACCTGTGAGCCTTGCTCTGTGACCGAGAAACCAGATCGACCACGCAGACACAGCTTCATATTTAGCAAAGACTCTAATTCGCTCATGGCTAAACTGATGGCAGGACGGCTGATATTAAGCTCGACCTCCGCAGGAGCAAAGCCGCCGGCTTCTACGACAACTTTGAAAACTCGCAACAATCGAATGTGGGCATCACCAATCTGGCGTGGCAGTAAGTTCTTGTTTTTACTCATAATATGAAAATTGATGGCTGTGTAATAAGGGTTATTGTTGAATAAGAACTTAGATAAGTAAATACTTAACTTAACTTTATAAATATAGGATTTATTAAACTATAGACAAAGATAATAATCGTTTTACAACTTAACTAACCTGAGTCATCTCGACGCTAGGAAACTGTGATGAGCGATAACAATAAATACGCCGGCTTAAGCCAAGAGCAGCTAGATAGCCATTGGATGCCATTTACGGGCAACCGCCAGTTTAAACAAGACCCACGCTTGATCGTAAGCGCCGAAGGCCGTTACTACACCGATGCCACAGGCCGCAAAGTGTTTGATGGTTTATCTGGGTTATGGACCTGCGGTGCAGGCCACAGCCGCCCAGAAATTACCGAAGCCATTGCCAAGCAAGCAAAAGAGCTAGACTACTCACCCGCGTTTCAGTTTGGTCACCCTAAATCGTTTGAATTAGCGCATCGTATGACACAGTTGATGCCTAACGGTTTGAATCGCGTGTTTTTTACGGGCTCAGGTTCTGAGTCAGTTGAAACAGCATTAAAGATTGCACGAGGTTATTGGCGTAAAAAAGGCCAACCCGCTAAGACCCGTTTTATCGGTCGTTCAAAGGGTTACCACGGTGTGAACTTTGGTGGTATTTCTGTTGGCGGTATTGCACCTAACCGTATGATATTCGGTCAGGGTATTGAGGCGGCTCATTTACCGCACACCATGTTAAGTGAAAATGTATTTTCAAAAGGCATGCCTGAAGAAGGTGCGTACCTTGCGGATGATCTTGAGCAAATGATTGCCGTTTATGATGCCTCAAACGTCGCCGCCGTGATTGTTGAGCCGGTTGCTGGTTCAGCAGGTGTGATTCCGCCACCAAAGGGTTACTTAAAACGCTTACGTGAACTATGCACGAAGCACGATATCTTATTGATTTTTGATGAAGTGATTACCGCATTTGGTCGTATGGGCGCGGATACTGGTGCAGAAGAGTTCGACGTGGTACCAGACATTATGACGGTGGCAAAACAGTTGACCAATGGTGTTATTCCAATGGGGGCGGTGATCGCCAAGCAAGAAATTTATGATACGTTTATGGAGCAGGGTGGCCCTGACTACATGTTAGAATTGCCACACGGTTATACCTATTCTGCTCACCCTGTTGCCTGTGCGGCGGGTTTAGCATCACTTGATATTTTAGAAAAAGAACAGCTACCACAGCGTGTTAAAACCATGTCTCCACAATTTGAAGAAATGCTACACGGTTTAAAAGGCACCAAACATATAACGGACATTCGTAACTATGGTTTTGCTGGCGCCATGACGGTCTCTGCAAAAGACGGTCAACCAGCATTGCGCCCATATGAGATTGCCATGAAGATGTGGGATAAAGGTTTTTATGTCCGTTACGGTGGCGACACCATTCAATTGGGTTTGCCGTTTACCACGGAGCTTGATGAGATTGATAGCTTAATAAATGCCCTTGGCGAAACATTTAACGAAGTGGATTGATTTTCTTAATTGGAATTTCAATCGGGCGCGGGGCACCCTCGTACAAATTTAAGAAAATATATTGTATCAAGGTGCCCCGCGCCCGATAGAAGAAACACAAAGTTGTAAGAGGGTGCCCCGCGCCCGACAAAAAAACAACAAAAGTAGGATGGGTTGGTAGCGAGTAATACGAGCGCGCAACCCATCAAATAAAAAACAGAATTTAATAATAGGTAAAGGATAAAAACATGAATGTAGTAGGTCATTTAATTAACGGCGAAATGGTAAACGACGCTGCCCGTACTCAAGACGTATTTAACCCAGCAACGGGTAAAGTTGAAAAACAAGTGGCGCTTGCATCAAAGCAAACTACCGAGCAGGCAATTGCCGCTGCACAAGCTGCGTACCCAGCATGGCGTAATACTCCGCCGATTAAACGCGCTCGCATCATGTTCCGCTTTAAAGAATTACTAGAAGCTAACGCCGATAAAATTTGTAAAATGATCGGTGAAGAGCACGGCAAAATTTCTCACGATGCCGCAGGTGAATTACAACGTGGTATCGAGAACGTTGAGTTTGCTTGTGGCGCGCCAGAGCTTTTAAAAGGCGAGCACAGCCGTAATGTGGGTCCTGGTATTGATTCTTGGAGTGAGTTTCAACCGCTAGGTGTGGTTGCGGGCATTACGCCGTTTAACTTTCCGGCTATGGTGCCAATGTGGATGTTCCCATTGGCTATCGTTTGCGGTAACACGTTTATACTTAAGCCATCTGAGCGTGATCCATCATCGACGTTATACATTGCGCAATTACTTCAAGAAGCGGGTTTGCCTGATGGCGTGATGAACGTTGTAAACGGTGACAAAGAAGCGGTTGACGTACTGTTAACAGACGTACGTGTTAAAGCGGTGAGCTTTGTGGGTTCAACCCCAATTGCGGAATATATTTACACAACAGCCAATGCAAACGGCAAACGCTGCCAAGCACTAGGCGGTGCAAAAAATCACGCGATTGTGATGCCAGATGCCGATATTGATAACGCGGTAAATCAATTGTTAGGCGCTGCGTTCGGTTCATCAGGTGAGCGCTGCATGGCGTTATCTGTTGCCGTTGCAGTGGGCGATAAAGCAGGTGATGCGCTTGTGAGCAAAATGAAAGAAGCGATGTCAGGTTTAACCGTCGGCGATCACACGAATGCGTCTAACGATTTTGGTCCTGTGATCACCGCAGCTCATAAAGAAAAAGTACAGGGCTATATTAGCAGCGCTGAAAAAGATGGTGCAAAAATTGTGGTGGATGGTCGTGATCCAAAAGTTGAAGGATATGAAGATGGTTTCTTCGTAGGCGCAACCTTGATCGACAACGTAACTGCTAATATGGACAGCTACGAAGCTGAAATTTTTGGCCCAGTATTGCAAGTAGTACGTGTTAAAACCATGGAAGAAGCCATGAAGCTGATCAACGATCACGAATACGGTAACGGTACGTGTATCTTTACCCGTGATGGCGAAGCGGCTCGTTATTTCTCTGATAATATTGAAGTGGGCATGGTGGGAATTAACGTACCGTTGCCAGTACCGGTTGCGTATCACAGCTTTGGTGGTTGGAAGCGTTCATTGTTTGGTGACTTGCATGCATACGGCCCAGACGGCGTACGTTTTTACACCAAGCGTAAAACCATTACTCAGCGTTGGCCTTCAAGTGGTGTGCGTGAGGGTGTGAGTATGTCTTTTCCTAGCTAGGAATTAGTCTAAAGTCGCCAGTGATCAATCGTGAGAAACCGCAGCCATGCTGCGGTTTTTTTATGTTTTTTAAGCCGCTTTTCTGCAGTCGTCTATGTTTTGTCTATAGTTAGAATACGTTGACGGGTAAATGTATGAATATTCAGAAAAAGCTTGTTTTTGGGGCCATGTTTATTGGCTTTGTCCCTATACTGATTGGGGCAAGTTACATCGGTTATAACGCCATTCATCAAGGTCAAAACTTGATACGCGAGCAAGTGCAGCAGCAGTTGATTTCGGTGCGTGAAATTACCGCTGAAAAAGTCGAGCACTATTTTTCGACCATTGAAAATCAAATACTAACCTTATCAAAGAGTCGTATGGTCATTGATGCCATGCAAGACTTTGAAGGTGTCTTTACCGCACATTCATGGGATGCAAAGTTAGACACTGAAGAAGTCGAAGCCAGTTTAAACCGTTATTATAAAGATGAGTTTGCTAAGCAATATAACGAATTGAATCCGTCTAAATCCGCCAATGTTCAACAACTTATTAGTGGCTTGTCAGCCGAAACCAAAGCGTTACAGTATTCGTTTATTAGTAATAACCCTAATCCGTTGGGTGCAAAAGATAAACTGTTGCACTCACCTAGCTTTACGCCTTACACAAAAATGCACGCGTATTATCATGAGTCATTGCATGACTTTTTGACTCGATTTGGTTTTTACGACATTTTTTTAGTGAGCGCTAAAACAGGCCATATTGTTTATAGCGTATATAAGGAGTTAGATTTTGCGACATCTTTAATTGATGGGCCTTATGCGCAATCTGGTATCGCGGATGTGTTTAAGCAAGTTAAAGACGCCAAAAGTGATACGGCAATTGCTTTAACTGATTTTTCGCCGTATTTACCATCCTATGAAGCCCCCGCGGCATTTATGGCCTCGCCAATATTTGAAAGTGGCGAGTTAGTGGGCGTGCTGATTTTTCAAATGCCAATTGATCGATTGAATCAAATAATGACTCACAAAGGGGAGTGGAACAATGTGGGGTTAGGGGACTCAGGGGAAACCTATTTAGTTGGGCAGGATTTTAATATGCGCAGCATGAGTCGTTTTTTACTCGAAGATAAAGATGCCTATGGCGAATTATTAGCAGGGATGGGTGTTGAGCCTAACCTGATAGCTAATATTATTGCCAAACACACAAGTGTTGGCTTACAGGCAGTGAAAACAAAGGGTACGCAGGCGGCCCTTAGTGGTAATACAGGGTATGAAGCGTTTCCTGACTATCGAGGTGTTCGAGTATTTAGTGCGTACAGGCCGATTAAAATAAAAGGTTTTACGTGGGCGCTTATGAGTGAGATTGACGAAGCAGAAGCTTTTCAGTTTTCGGATCAATTAAAAGATTCAATCATCACCACTTCGATCATTACGATTATTCTTGCACTGATGCTGGCGGGGGTACTGGGTTTACTGTTCTCGAAGTCGATTGTTGGCCCAATTAATCGTACGGTTAATATGCTTAAAAATATTGCCAAAGGCGATGGTGATTTAACTCAGCGGCTTGATGCTACTAATAAAGATGAAATGGGCCGGTTGGCCTATTGGTTTAATCATTTTATTGAGGATATTCAAAATTTAATTTCAGATTTAAATAATATTATTATTACATTATCTGAATCATCTTCATCGTTTAAAAATGATGCATCAGCGACAGAAAAAGCCATTGACCAGCAAAATACATTAACGCGTTCGATTTCAGAATTAATGAATAACTTACAAGGTATTGTTGATGAAATAGCGCAAAGCAGTTCAGATACATCTGAGCTGGCGATTAAAACATCAGATGCGTCATCAACGGGCTTGAAAACGGTTCATGCGTGTACCACTGCTATCGAAACGCTTTCAAAAGATATTCAGCAAATGGTATCGAGCATTGATTCATTGAATCAAAGCAGTAAGCAAGTTGGCGAAGTGGTTACGGTAATACAATCCATTGCAGAGCAAACCAACTTACTGGCACTTAATGCGGCTATCGAAGCAGCAAGGGCAGGTGAAAGCGGACGCGGATTTGCAGTGGTGGCAGATGAAGTCAGAAACTTAGCGCAACGTACTCAAGAATCAACGCTTGAAATCAGCGAGTCCATCAACTTTATTACAGAAGGCATCAGTAAAGCTGTAGATCTCGCCTCTCATTCTCATGAAAGCGTACAGTCTGGTTTAAATAGCGCACAAGAGGCTGAGCATACATTTAAGTTGATTAATGAGTCTGTGGGTGAGATTCGTGAAAATGGTCAACGTATGGTTGGCGCGGCTAAAAATCAAGAGACCGCAGCACGAGAAGTGAACACAGGCGTTCAATCTATCGAGAACGGCGCACAAGGCACCACTCAGCTAATAAAAGGCGTTGCTGTGCGCAGTGTCGAACTAGAGTCACTTAGTAAAAACTTAAACGGCATGGTTGGGCGGTATAAAACCAAGTAGTAGATTGGGCCGTCATTAATAGGTGAATATTTATTAGTATTGTAGGTCGGGCACGGCCCGACGCAGAAGATAAATGGTGGGCAGTGCCCACCCTACATAGCAATCTGGTGTTTTTAAAGGTATGTATGTAGGGGGTTAAGAGTAAATAGAGCATAAATTTTATAAAAAAAACGAAACAATAAAGAATTCATATTTTGTAGGTCGGGCATTGCCCGATGTAGAAAAGAAATGTTGGGCAGTGCCCACCCTACATAGCAATCCGGTGTTTTTAAAGGTATGTATATAGGGGGAGTTAAGAGTAAATAGAGCATAAATTTTATAACAAAAACGAAACAATAAAAAATTCATGCCTTGTAGGTCGGGCACTGCCCGACGAAAAATACGGCCGTGAAATTCATGCCCTAGATGAAGGTGTTTACTCAATAACCATAAATGTTATTAATTTAATCACTTACTGTTCATCATAATTTACCTGTTTAGACATGCCGCCAATCCCTGCATTGAGTGTATTGGTTGGGTCTAGGTTTTTGTAGTTATCGGCTAACGCAGGCTTGGCATGATAGTGGTGTCCTACATTATGCTCGGCAGGGTATTCAGCACCGCGTTTTTCAAGAAGCGCTAGCAACTCCTTTTTGATGTCTGCAGCATTTTCCCCTTTACGCACTAAATAATCTTGATGAAATACATGGCATAAAAAGTGACCATAATAAAGTTTGTTAACTAACTTACTGTTTAGTTCTTTTGGTAGGGTTTCAAACCAATCGGTATCATTACGTTTTAATGCAATATCAAGCGCTACGATTGATTCTACTTCTTGATGATTGATCGCTGCATATTGAACCGCTGCACCCGCGGCGGCAAATCGTAATAAATAGGCAGATTTTGCATCGGCTTCATTGCATGTGAAATAATTTAAACCATGTAGCTCTTTTATTTCCGCCAGTAGTGAATCGGTCTCTTCTTTTGCGTGACTCTTTACGGTTAAAATCAAATGATGCTCATACTCTTCATTCCATTTGTGCAGTTTTCTTGGGGTTTGACTGGGGAATAGTTTGGCTAATGTATAAACGGCCTTGTCTACTAAACCTTGCTTTAAAAAAGGAAAGCGGCCACATAATGAATCTAATTGGCGCTTAATGTTAAAGAATGTTGGCAACCAATTTGTGCCTAAAAATTTGATGAGCAATACGGTATCGCGGCCATAGTCATCGGCTAGTGTAAAAATATCGCGATGCAGGTACTCGGCGTAAACAGGTAAGCTGGTCGCTTTTTCAAGCAATGATAGTCTAACGGCTTGCAATGCTGACGTGGCATTGGTGCCTAAATAATAAGTATGCTCTTTATTATTTTTTACAAAGGTATCCACTCGCACAGCAAATACAGCTAATTTACCGGCACAGCCACTGGCTTTATGTAAACGCCTAGGATCTGCGTTAAAGCGTGCAGGGCTATCGTCCGTTGTTTTACGAACCCAATTTGTATATTCACGGTCTGAGGCCAGTTTGTTTGTGGTTTTTATATCGCTTAATGAATAGGCTTTGTTTTGCAGATTGGTCAAAATGTCTTTCGGTGTATCGCCCAGTGTAATGTCCAGTTCATTGATTAAATGTAATGTACCATCACTATTAATTTGAGCGTACAGTGCTAGCTCGGTGTAGGCTGGGCCGCGTTCAACCAATGCGCCACCTGAGTTATTGCATATACCACCCACAATAGATGCGCCAATACAGGATGAACCAATCACAGAATGTGGTACGCGCCCATAAGGTGCCAACGTTTTTTCTAAAGAAAACAAACTGGCCCCAGGAAAAGCAACGATCTGATCTTGCGACGCTAAAACATGAATGTCGTTAATGCGCGTGGTATTAATGATTACAGTGTCTCTGTCGCAGTCTTGGGTTGGCGTTGAGCCACCGGTTAGCCCAGTGTTAGCCGCTTGCATTATAACAATCACATTTGCGTTTACGCAGGCCTCTAATAGTTGCCATTGCTGCCAAAGGGTTGCAGGTTTAACAACGGCAAGGGCTGGGCCTTGCCCTTCACGAAAAGCTTTTCGAAAAGGCGCGGTTGCTCGTTCACTGGTCAGTACATAGCGTGAACCAACAATTTTTTTAAAGCGTGAAATGAGTGACCTGTGCGACATTATTTTATTAAACCTGCGCCGACTAGTTAATAGAAGGCTTATCGTTTGGCGAACTAAAAAGGATTTTGCGTTGACGGTTTCGTAGCTGTTCTTGCTCTATGATATTGGGTGCATCCATATCACCCAGCGGCAAGTTATCTTCCCGGGTGAGGTTGCCATCTGCCACTAATGATAAATAGCGTGAACAGCAGACTCTTAAAAAAGAGGTGAAGTTGCTAATGTCATGATCCGCATCGAGAGATTCAAGGTACAGTTTGGTAATCATTTGATTTACGGTCATTTGATCGCGAAAGGCTATTTCTTCTAGCGTATCCCAAAAGAACTCTTCTAATCGAATAGAGGTAACCACACCATCGATGCGAAGAGACTTGGTGCGATAGGTCCATAAATGGCTATCGGCACTAATAAAAAGCTGACACATAAAAATGCTCTCGATGTTAATGAAACTTACAACAATGCCACAAATTGTTTCAACATGGCAGGATGAGCTGGCCATGCAGGGGCGGTTACCAATTTGCCATCAGTGATTGCGCCATCCATTGGTAATTCAATATACTGTGCACCCGCCATGACCATTTCTGGTTGGCAAGCCGGATAAGCCGATACTTTTTTACCGTCAATGACACCGGCAGCGCTGAGCATTTGAGGGCCGTGACAAATGGAGGCAATGGGTTTTTCACGTAGTGCAAAATACTGAATAATTTCAATAACCTTTGCATTTAAGCGCAGGTATTCAGGCGCACGGCCACCGGGCAAATAAAGGCCATCATAATCTTCGATATTAATATCAGCAAAAGAGGCGTTAAGTACAAAATTATGCCCGCGCTTTTCGGTATAGGTTTGGTCGCCTTCAAAATCATGGATTGACGTGGCAATTAAATCGCCAGCAACTTTGTCAGGGCAAACCGCATCCACTTCATGGCCCATGGCTAATAGCGCTTGAAAGGGCACCATATTTTCATAGTCTTCAACAAAATCACCTGTGATCATGAGTACTTTAGCCATTATAAAATCCCTATCGATATTTGTATGTGTTTGCATCTCATAGATGAGTGCGTGATTGAATGGTTATTGGATCATGAAAGGCAATTGCCTAGGTAATATGGCAATACTACATTTTCATCATCGAGGCTTAGAAGCCTACTTTTATGAGGGTTGATGGGGCCTTATGCATAGACTTACTCTAATTTAAGTACGTCAAAGACATTAAAATAAAGGATAAAAAGTACTTGGTTTAATCTGGCGAATGTCTTAAACATATCCTAAGTTTAAGTATTGGCTAAAAGACAAAAATAAATAATGATCCTCATTTTTTTAATGACAATCAAAGTCTTTGATTTCATCGAGTTAATAGATGATTTTAGATTCAAAAATCATTAAATATTAGTAGCTTAGAGGATTTAGGTGGGTATCTTAAGCTTCGCAAAACGAACGTGAATATAATCCATATGTAATGTTAAAAAGGTGGAAAGATTATGACCATTAAATCAAAAGACGATATGGGTGTATGTGCAGAGTGCCCAAATTGCCATGCAGTTATCATGCATGGATTTCAAGTCTGCCAAGAGTGCGGGCATCTTGTCAGTGCTGAAGACCAGCAGACACTCAAAGATAGCCTAAAGAATAATGTTGTTTCTTTTATGATCGTTGCTGTTTTTTGCATTGCTTTGATTATCTACGTTGCCAATATTTATACAGCCTAAATATGTGATTATCACAGCATTTAAACACCGTACACTAATATTGTGTAGTGCAATGCTACTGGATGGCAACTGTTGTTTTATGTGCTTTTTAGAGAATCAATGTCGAGTCATCGTACAATATATGTAGGCTTTGGTCTTGCATTGTTAGGGCGCAATAAATAGACATTTTTTTGTTGTTGAAGCACTATCGCTAGACATTTCTGGGTTGTAATTGTTTAAAGGAGTAAACAGTCAGTGTCAGGTAAGTACCCTAGTAGGATTAAAGCACTTCCATTATACGATGGCCGTTTTGATGCTTACAAATTAGAAGCAAAAGACAGTGATGTATTGTTTGCATCCTATCCAGCAGGAACCATAATCCCACCTCATACACACGATACCGATAATCATGGCGTGATTACTCGTGGGGAATTAATTTTAACAATGCATGGTGCTGAAACTCGGGTCAGTGTTGGTGAATGGTACCATGTGCCGGCTAACACTGTGCACGCTGCCGCATTTGAGGTTGAAACCGATGAGGTCGAATTTTGGTTTCGTTATACGGAATGACGAATATTCAAAATTAATGATTCAGACATACATAATGTCCTGACTTAGATGTTGCTTTTACAATAGAGCAGTTTAAAGAAAGGTGGCTTGAGTGTGTTTTTTGCTTGGAGAGTCAAGCAAGTATAATAAGTAAGTAATAAATATAGTATTACATGGGCATGTCTTGTTGTTGAAAAATGCGACTGCATAATGTTTTTTTTATAAATAGAACCCGTGCCGTATCGAGAGAGAAAAACCTATTATTGAAAATTTCACCCAGTTTTCGATTGACATAGATTAATCCATCAAGCTGCATAAAAGTATGAATATAAATCTTACACATCAAGTCGCTCGAATTATCATCGATCCATAGGAATGGTGGGATTTTGATGCGTCTTTAATTTGTCAAACCCGCCCAAGAGGCGGGTTTTTTATTGCTGCCTCATGGGGTTTTCTCAATTAATGGAGGTATTATGAAAAAAATAGCTGTTTTTGGTAAGCCCGGTAGTGGTAAATCAACCTTAAGCAAAAACTTGGCATTAGCGACAGGTATACAATTGCATCAACTGGACTCAATTGTATATGAGAAGAATGGCGATCTGGTCGATCGAAAGACATATGATAGTAAGCACGAAAATATACTGTCGTTTGATAGCTGGATCATCGATGGTTTCGGGCCAATGGCATCCTTCAATAAACGGTTGGATGTGGCTGATACATTAATCTATATAGACTTACCTTATGTTGTCAGTTATTGGTTAGTGACAAAGCGACTTCTAAAAGGTTTGTTTGTTAAACCGGAAGGCTGGCCAGATGGCAGTTCAGTTTTTAAGGGAACACTTGAAAGTTACAAAATATTAAGGCTTTGCCCGAAGTTTTGGGATGATAATTTTTTACAAAAACTAGAAGAAATGTCGGTGGGGAAATCGTTGTATGTTATTCGGTCAGTGTCGGAATTAAATGGCTTTGTGCAATCTAACGTAAAACCTAATTAATATAGCGATAATAGTACGCTCTACTTCAAAAACCAGAGTGCTAAAGCGAAGTGCTGTGAGGCATGCCTATATGATGTGTGGAGCCTTGCTGCTAAAAATTTACAACCATTTTTATATTGTTTCATACTGCTTACATTGTATTCTGGTTAATTATATTGTATTTCTATCTGTCTAAATGTTTCAGTGTAAGTGAACGTTTAACCTGAAATCCACACTTAACTTAAGGAAAAGTTATGTCTGCACCAGCGTATCCACACGGTGAGTTTATTAAATTGTATGATAGCGTCTATTTGTTACGTGGCAGTATAAAAATGGGCCCAGGTATGCGGATGAATCGCAACATGGTTGTGCTAAAAGAGAACGATGTACTGACACTTATTAATCCTGTTCGCATGAATGAGCAGGGCCTTGTTTCTCTTGATGCATTAGGCCTAGTGAAGCGTATAGTAAGACTTGGCGATTTTCATGGTTTGGACGATGCGTTTTATCTAGCCCGCTATGAATGTGAGTTTTGGGCACAAGAAGGTCAGGGTACCTATCATTCTCCTACTCCCTCGACGATCATAACCCCTTCAACATTGAGTCCTGTTAATGACTCTGAATTTTTCATATTTAATTCAGCTAAATATCCAGAAGCGGCGTTGCTGATGCACAAACACAAGTTGCTCATTACCACTGATAGTATTCAATACCACAGTGATTGGCTTTATTTTACATGGTTTACTAAGCAAGTATTTAAGTTGCTGGGCTTTAAGGTAGGCATAAATATAGGTGGGCCATGGCTTAAACGAGTGACGCCTAAAGGTGCGACTCTTGAAAATTATTTTAGGCAACTGTTAGCTCTAAAGTTTGATGCAGTGGTTGCGGCACATGGCTCGCATATGCCGTCGGGTGCGAAAGAGGCACTTCGAATGGAGTTGGCTCAAGTTTTAAAGTGGTAAGTGAATGCACACCACTTACTTTATTAATGTGAATGGTGTGTGAATTAGCAATATACTTTAGTTAAATGAGAATTTGAGATTTATATGTCTATCGAATTAGTAGTGGCGGATTATCTAAACGACAATCATGCAGCGGATATCGTTTACTTATTGAATGACTATGCGCAAGACCCAATGGGTGGTGGTGAGCCATTAACAGAAGCGGTATGTGAAAATTTGCCAGCGCAATTATCTAAGTTGCCACATGCGTTTAGTATTATTTGTTATGCAGATGAGAAACCGGCTGGTTTGGTTAATTGTTTCATGGGGTTTTCAACGTTTAAGTGTAAGCCGTTAATCAATATACATGACTTAACCGTTGTTAAAGCATTTAGAGGGCGAGGTATCAGTCAAGCATTGTTGACTAAAGTCGAAGAGCAAGCAACGTTAAAAGGCTGCTGCAAAGTTACCCTTGAAGTATTAGAGGGTAATGAAGCTGCGCGTCGCTCGTATCTAAAATTCGGTTTTGATGGTTATGAGCTAAACCCTAAAATGGGCAAAGCCATGTTTTGGCAGAAAATAATTTAACTTTTACATGTCTATTCTTAATGTATACCGATGATGTAAGTTGTTTATGATTTGCTTATTGTCTAGTCCATTGCTTAGAATTTCTTTTTAGATTTCCGTTTAGAAAATCACATAATAAGGTTTTATATGAGTGATAGCTTAACATTTAACCACTTAATGTTTGTAACCGAACGTTTGAATGTCGAACCCATTGATCATTATTTGCGTGGGAGTAAGGTGTCCAGTGAATTTCTATTTGAGATAATATCCATCTTATCTTCCGTTGTGGTTAAGTCTTTGCCGCCTTATTTTCATGGTGTTAATGGTATTGAGCAAGCTGAGGCTTGGCTGAATAAAATGCGCAGTGAAAGTCATTTTTATATAATATCGAATTCAGGTGCGAATAGAACAATGGGCTTTTTGTTTTTGTATGAAGCGGATGGCGGTGCTGTGCATATCGGGTATTTATTGGGTGAGCAATACTGGGGGCAGGGCTATGCCACTGAATTGTTGGTTGGCTTAGTTGATGAAGTTAAGGTCAATAACTTAGTGAAGACATTTGTTGCTGGGGTTGAAGAGGAGAATGTTGCTTCTATAAAGACGTTACGTAAAGCAAGTTTTGTTGAGTGCTCTAAAGATAAAAGCGACGGACTGTTTTATCAATATACGTTTTTAATGTGAGGCTCTAAATAAAAAAACCGGTGTTTAAATCCGGTTTTTTTATGTTTGTTTGTTAGTTATTCGACCTAATGATGTTTAGCGGCTTGTAGTTGATTGAATTTCTCTCGAATTTCATCGGGTATTTCACAGCTTTTACTTTGTTGATAATCGTAGTACACCACCATGCCTTCACCTTTGGCGGCGAGTGTATCTTGTTGTTCACTGTAAACGCCATATTCCATGGTAAAGCGCTTTTCAGATATTTCTTTAATGCGTGCCCCTATTAATATGCGATCTGGATAGTTGATGGGTGCACGGAATTGGCATTGTGTGCTGGCGAGTATAGGGCCAATGTTAGTGGTTTCCATGTGCCCCATGACGCCGGTTTTTTCGAAAAAAGCCATGCGCGCGTCTTCAAAGTACCGAAAATAAACGGTGTTGTTTACATGGTTGAATGCATCCATGTCCCCCCAAATGACGTCTTGCTTAACAGTGACGGCGTATTCTTCTAAAAAGCGTTGCTTGGGTGTCATGCTGCTTCCTTATTGAGCGAAAGGCTTTCGATCACAGGCCTGTTTATATTCGGTTGTTAGGTTATCAACTAATTGTTTCACACTTACGACGTCGTGTATGCCGCCTACGCCATGGCCTGCGCTCCAAATCTCTTTCCAGCTATTGCCCGATCCTAAGTCTAAGTCGACTTTATCTTTTGCGGTTAGGGCGCTGACGTCAATGCCAGCATTTTCAACGGATGCTTTTAAATAGTTGGCGTGCACTCCGGTAAAATGGTCACTGTAAATGATGTCGTCTATTTCACTGTTGATGAGCATCTCTTTGTAGTCTTGAGGGACTTGTGCCTCTTGTGTGGCGATAAAGCGCGTACCCATATAAACCATGTCTGCGCCCAGTACTTCGGCAGCGCGTATGCTGTGACCGTCGTTAATGGCTCCCGCTAATATGAGTGGGCCTTGCCAGAACTCACGTATCTCTCGGATAAGTGCAAAAGGGTTTAATGTACCCCCATGGCCACCTGCACCTGCGGCCACCACAATGATGCCATCAACACCCGCAGCGACTGCTTTTTTAGCGTGCTGGGTTTTGATTATATCGTGAAATACCATACCGCCCCAGCTGTGTACGTCTTTTACAATGGCGGTTGGGTCCCCTTGGCTTGTAATCACAAGGGGGACTTTGTGTTTTTTAATAAGCGCATGGTCGGCCATCAAACGTGAGTTTGATGGGTGAACTACTTGGTTAACCGCAAAAGGTGCAACGTTTGCCATTGGGTTTTCGGCTGCGTAGTCGCTAAGCGTGCTTGATATCTGCGTGAGCCATTCATCAAGTTTCTCTTGTGGTCGAATATTCAATGCTGGAAAACTCCCAATAACCCCATTTTTGCAACATTCGATAACAAGTTTAGGCGTGCTGACCAAAAACATGGGGGCGCAAATGACGGGTAAGTTTAGGTGGGATGTAAGTTCAGTAAATGCCGACATATTGAGGTGACTTCTTATTTTAGTAGATGACTCACTTTACCTTGTTCGGTTTGCTTTGATAATTGGCTATATCTGACAATTCGCTTTGTATTTTGTTATGGGCCGTTAATTGTCTTTAGGCGATATAGCTTTTAACACTGAGAGGCCATACTTTTCAAGTAATAGGGCAAGAGAGCTATTGTTTCTTATTTTACTTAATAGCGTGTTAATCGTTTTCACATTTAGAGGGTGGCTTCTTCTAATTAAAATGGTGTGCTCGTAAATTTGATCAAACTCATCGCTAATGAGGAGGCTATCGATTAATGTTGGATCTAACTTAATTTGTTGCTGTAAATATGAGTGTGCAGCGATACCAATATCCGCTTTATCATTAGTAATTTGATTCATGACGGTCTTGGGGGAGTTTGACCAGAGTAATGTCGAAATGCTTTTTTAGGGTTTTAACATCGGTGATGTTGTTTAAAAAATGGTAATGGTAACCCAGTATCGCGACAATATTTTTGCCTTTAAGGTCTCTTAAGTAGCTTTTATTTCGGTTTTCGGTTTTTTGTGTAAAAAAAGCTTCACCGCCGGATAAAAATACGTTGCTAGCGTTGATGTCATATTGCTGCCAGCTCCAATTAATGTTTTCAAAAAATAACGCATCAAAGACATTATTCTTGAAATCTATATAGCGGCGCTTGGGGCTGGTTGGTATGAATTTAAAATGATATTCAGATTGCTGCTGGTTCAGTAGTTCAATGAGGTCAATGGTGAGGCCATATGTGTTTTTACCGTCCATATCAATAAACGGCGGAAACAAATAGCCACCTACTTTTACCTCAATTTGGTTCGCAAAGGTCAGTTGGCTGTTCAGTATGCAAATGATAACAGCAAGTTTGATTAGGTATTTAATCATTAATCATTTTCTTAAGCACAATCATTAAGTTTAGCAGCTGCGCTATAAAGTATGGAAGCGAACTGACTTTGGTGGCTAAACGGATTCAGTCTTTTTGCCACTGACATTCCATAGGCCTGCCACAATAATAAGCGCACTGCCGATAACAGTGGTGAGCAATAATGCTTCACCCCAAAAAATCCAGCCTAAGGTAGCACCATACACTACTGAGCTATACACGTAAGGGCCAATTTGGCCGGGGTTTGCTATGCGATAGGCCCGTGTGAGGGCAAGTTGACCGCAAGTGGCGACTAAGCCCATTAGAGCAATCCAAGGCCAATGATCGGCTGTTGGCCAAAACGGAGTCCAAAAAAGTGGAATCATAGACAGTATCGTACCAATTGCCCCGAAGTAGAACACAATGCGCACGCTGGACTCAGTCATGCTCATCCGACGAATACAGACCTTAGCTATGCTGGCCAGCGCTGCGGCACCAATACCGATCAAGGCCACTGGCGTAAATTGGTCTGTGCCTGGGCGTAAAATAAACATCACGCCAATAAAGCCAATTGCAATTGCCCAGCCTGTTTTTGCTTTAATCGATTCACCTAGCCAAATAGCGGCGACGATTGGCATGAAAAAAGGACTGGTAAGTTTTACCAAAAACGCTTCTGCCAATGGCATGTTGCCAATGACATAGAAAAAGCCATACATGGCACTAAGCCCGACAGCTGCGCGTAAAAGATGCAGGTGCCAAACAGAGGTTTTAAGTTGTGAGATACCGTTATGCATAATAATAGGCACCAGCATGATTAGGCCAAATAGGTTGCGATAAAACACAATGTGCTCGGTTGGCATGTCATGGCTTAGGTGTTTGATGATGGCGCCCATGATAGACAATAGAGCTTCACCTAGCAGAATAAGTAAGGCACCTTGGATCACATTGTTTGGCATAGACAGCAGCACATTCGATAGATGGTAGAAGGGCGACTATTATACAGAAATCCCTATTATTTGATGCAGGTCAATGGCTGTTCCTTGAAAAAGATCGTCAGTGCCACCATTACTAAGCTAACGAGAAATGCATGAGGAATATTTAGATGCGAATGGATAAATTTACAAGCTCTTTACAGCAAGCACTTTCTGACGCGCAGTCTTTGGCTTTGGGTCAAGACCATAACCAAATTGATACATTACACTTATTATTGGCACTACTGGATCAAACCCCAGGCGGTATTCGTCCCTTATTACAAGGCTTAAGCGTTCAGGTAACGCAGTTAAAGACAAAGCTAAATGAAAAGCTTGATCAGCTCGCAAAGGTGTCATCACCTGATGGTAATTTAAGTTTGGCACCCGAGCTTGGCCGCGTTTTAAACTTAACCGATCGTTTGGCACAAAAACGAGGTGACCAATATATTTCCAGTGATCTTGTTCTGTTGGCCGCATTAGAAGACAAAGGTGAAGCAGGCAAAGTATTAGCCGAATTTAATTTAAATAAAGAAAATATAGAGCGTGCTATTGATGCTGTACGCCAAGGTGAATCAGTGAATGATCCAAATGCGGAAGATAACCGTGAAGCGTTAAATAAGTTTACAGTGGATTTAACCGCACGAGCGGCTGAAGGCAAACTGGATCCTGTTATTGGTCGTGATGACGAAATTCGTCGTACCATTCAGGTATTGCAACGTCGCACGAAAAATAATCCCATTTTAATTGGTTCACCAGGTGTAGGTAAAACCGCAATCATCGAAGGACTTGCACAGCGCATTGTGAATGGCGAAGTGCCTGAAGGCCTAAAAAACAAACAAATATTATCGCTTGATATGGGCACTTTACTCGCCGGTGCAAAGTTTCGGGGTGACTTTGAAGAGCGCTTGAAAAATGTATTAAAAGAAGTAAGTAAGCAAGAAGGCAATATCATTTTATTCATTGATGAAATTCATACTATGGTTGGTGCAGGCAAAACAGATGGTGCACTGGATGCTGGTAACATGTTGAAGCCAGCATTGAGCCGTGGTGAATTGCATTGTGTGGGCGCGACCACGTTAGATGAATACCGTGAATACCTTGAAAAAGATGCGGCGTTAGAGCGCCGTTTTCAAAAAGTCATGGTCGATGAGCCTAACGAAGAAGACACCATTGCTATTTTACGTGGCCTAAAAGAGCGCTACGAAGTTCACCATGGTGTACAAATTACCGATACTGCCATTATTGCTGCGGCAAAGTTATCGACTCGCTATATTACTGACCGCCAATTACCTGATAAGGCCATTGATCTGATTGACGAAGCCGCATCTATTATTCGAATGGAAATAGACAGCAAGCCAGAAGAAATGGATCGGTTAGAGCGCCGCTTAATTCAATTAAAAATTGAACGTGAAGCGCTTAATAAAGAAAACGATGCCAGTTCAATAAAGCGGTTAAGTGAAATAAACCAAGAAATCAATCGTCTTGGCCATGAATACATTGAGCTTGAAGAAGTCTGGAAAAAAGAAAAGCTTATTTTAGAGGGCTCTAAGCAAGCCAAAGAAAAACTTGAAGAAGCCAAAGTAGAAATGGAGCAATCCCGTCGCGCAGGTGATTTACAGCGTATGTCGGAATTGCAATACGGCACCATTCCTGAACTTGAAAAACAAATTGATTCAGCCGAAGAAGCGGCAAAAGGCAATAACGATTTCACCTTGCTGCGTAACCGCGTCACCGAAGAAGAAATAGCAGAAGTGGTTTCAAAATGGACAGGTGTGCCCGTTACCAAAATGCTAGAAGGGGAGCGTGATAAATTACTGCGTATGGAAGAAGAGCTGCATAAGCATGTTGTGGGTCAACATGATGCCATTGTTGCGGTATCCAACGCGGTACGCAGAAGCCGCGCCGGTTTAAGTGATCCTCGTCGTCCTAATGGTAGCTTCTTGTTTTTAGGCCCAACGGGCGTGGGTAAAACAGAATTATGTAAAGCGTTGGCGAATTTCATGTTTGATTCACAAGACGCCATGGTTCGTGTTGATATGTCGGAGTTTATGGAAAAACACAGCGTGGCGCGTTTAATTGGAGCGCCCCCTGGTTATGTGGGTTACGAAGAAGGCGGTTACTTAACCGAGCACGTACGTCGCAAGCCTTATAGCGTAATTCTGCTAGATGAAGTGGAAAAAGCGCACCCAGATGTGTTTAATATTTTGTTACAGGTTCTGGATGATGGTCAGCTAACCGATGGGCAAGGTCGCACGGTGGATTTTAAAAATACCGTGCTGGTGATGACATCAAACCTTGGCAGTGATGTGATTCAAACATTGAGTCAAGCAAATGAGAGCAAAGAGCAATCAGAGAGCGAATACGAAGATATGAAGATGGCGGTGATGGATATTGTTGGCGGCCATTTTCGACCTGAGTTTATTAACCGTATTGACGAAGTGGTGGTGTTCCATCCATTACAGCGCTCGCAAATTAGAGGTATAGCCGATATCCAGTTGGATCAACTGCGTAAGCGATTAAAAGAGCGTGAGTTAACCATGGAGCTAAGCAATGAAGCTATCGAGCGTTTAGTCGAGCAAGGTTATGACCCTGTGTATGGCGCACGACCTCTACGACGCAGTATTCAGCGTTGGATTGAAAATCCGCTGGCTCAAGACATATTGTCGGGCAAGTTTGTCAGCGGTGATCATATCGTGGCGGATGTTGAAGGCGATGCATTAACCTTTGTGGTTAAGCAAACCGTTCATTAAAAGTACGTACGTCTCTTTTAGTAACCCGTAAAGCTCAAACTTTGCGGGTTTTTTTATGTTTAATAAGGGTAAAACAGCTAAAAGTCATCTAAAACCTGCCTATAACGAATAAGTGGTCTATACCTAAAGGTAGTCTTTTTTTGTTTTAGAGATTCGCTATGACCATACGATTCCGCTTTCTCATCTTATTAGTTTCAGCTGTGGTGCTACCTGTGGCCATTGTGGCGTTCATGGCTGCCCACGAATTTAGAGCCAATGCCGTTGACGGCTTTAAAGAAAGCAGTATTGCTGAAATTCAAAAAATTGATCAGACCTTTAGTTTGTATTTAGGCGGCCTGGCTGAAGATGTAAAATTTTTGGCGAATTCTGTGCCTATTAAGGCGCTAGATAATACGATTACCAACTATAAGGGGGCGAACATGCCACCTATGAATGCGCTTGGTAACTCAGAAATTGAAGCCAGTGCGTATCGTTTGCTTGCCACATTTGGTGAAACACACAAAGATCTTACCTATGTATACCTAGGGCTAGATGACGGTGGCTATATTCAATGGCCACAAGAAGACATGTCCACTTATGATCCGACTGTACGCCCTTGGTATTCATCGGCTAAATCAAAAATGAATAGCCCTGTGCGTACGCCTGCATATCGAGACTTTACCAGTGGCGCGCCCATTTTAGGCTATACACATACGTTTACAGCGGTCGATGGTTTGATTGGTGCCGTGGGTATTGATGTCACCTTAAGCAAGTTAACCAATATGGTTAATGAAATCAAATTTGGGGATGAAGGCTACGTGATTTTGGTTGAAGAAACCGGTCGAGTGCTTGCAGACTCGGCGGTGCCGGATAACAACTTTAAAATACTGTCGGAGATCAATGACGATTACAAAAGACTTGCAACAACGTCTGACTTCACTGAAGTAGAATTAGCCGGCAGGTCTTGGTTTGCATCTGTCCATACTTCACCTGTTATTGGTTGGAAATTTATCGGGTTAAAACCGACCAGTGAAGTGTTCGCTGCTACTAATGTTTTAGAGTTATCCATGTTGATCATTAGTATTGTGTTGGTAGTGGTATTTACCTGCTTAGGTTATTGGATGACAGGCATCATAACTAAACCAATGCAACGTGTCACCGAAGGTATGGATGAAGTCGCGCAAGGTGAGGGGGATTTAACAAAGCGCATGATGATTAAATCTAATGATGAAACGGGCTTAATGGCAAAAGCTTTTAATCAATTTATTAGTATTGTGCATACCTTGGTAACTGAAATAAGGGACAGTGCCAGCGGTGTTAAAGAACAAGCGGATCAAGCAAATGAATTATCGAATCGTTTAGACACCATTGCGAATCAGCAAGTAAAAGCCATTGAGCAGGTTTCGACAGCCTTTGATGAAATGGTCGCGACGTCAAATGAAGTCGCAAAAAATTGCGGCGAGACGGCTACTGCTGCCGACGAGAGCCAGAAATATGTACAGGAAGGTCAAGGTTTTATTGAAGGCACGGCTCGTTCGGTAGATAGTTTAGTGGCTGTGATTAATGATTCAAATCAAGCCATGAGTGCGCTGGTGGATCAAAGCGCAAACATCACCAGTATCTTAGATACCATTCGTGGTATTGCAGAACAGACGAACTTATTGGCGCTGAACGCGGCTATTGAGGCCGCTCGCGCAGGTGAGCAAGGTCGAGGTTTTGCTGTGGTGGCAGATGAAGTAAGAACACTGGCAGGTAAAACGGCTGAATCCACAGAAGAGATTGATAATTTATTGTCTAACCTTACGAGCCAAACACAAAATGTATCCGGCAAATTAGCCAGCAGTATTGAGCATTCGCGTGAAACAGTTGAAGCCACTGAAAATACGCGCAAAGTGTTTGAATCAATTCAATCGTCGGTTTCGACAATTCGTGATATGACCACTCAAATCGCTGCAGCAGCGGAAGAACAATATCAAGTAGGTGAAGAAATTCAGCGTAATATTGTAAGCATTAATGAAGGCGCAGTGAATGCGAATGAAAGCTCAGATCAACTTAAGCAAAACTCGGCGGCCTTAGGGAATTTGTCGTTTGAATTATCCGGGTTGGTTTCAAGGTTTAAGTTATAACAATTGAGCCATAAGGTTTTACTAGGGTCATATTTGTTCTTGATGGTGAATCAATCATGTATAGGCATGATGACTTGAATAAATTGACTCTTAGTGCCATTTTGCTTTAATACGGTCATGAAACATGACCAGTCGCAGTTCTCCCCCAAAACCGCTATCCAGCTTGTACGCTCTGTGATTAATTTTGGTGAGCGCCATGGGTTAGCGCGTCATAATATGCGTAAAGTATGCAGTTTATCAGAAGACCAATTGAACGATAGCCGCTTGCTAATTGACGTGCAGCGCTATGAAGCGTTGCTGGCTTATCTGAGTAAACACTTGGATAACCCTATGTTAGGCTTTGACCATGGGCAACAAGTTGAGGCAGGGCGCTGGGGGGTTTTAGGATTTATTGCTTCAACTGCCCAAAACTTTCAGGCGGCCATTGAGGCACAATATCGCTTTCAGTCACTTTCTGGAAATATGGGCGCGCCGTTACAATTTTGTCAGGGTGGGGTGACTACGCTACAGTGGGTACCAGCCTATAACTGTAGTTATCATTTTGCTGAGCAAATTGTCACTGGTTTGGTAAGTCTTGCAAGGGACGTGACCAATAATCTTAATTATGCCCCCAACGCCGTTTATTTTACTCATAAAGCTCACGCGAATGTATCCAACTATGAACGCTATTTTCAATGCTCAGTTTTGTTTGATGCTGAATTTAATGGTCTTGAAGTTCATAATGAATTACTCGAAGTTCCGCTTCGAAAAAGTGATACCGAAACTCACAATGTTTTAGTCAAACACGCCCAATCTCTGCTTGAAGAGCAAACCTTTACCTCACCTCTTGAGGTCATTAAAGACTATGTTGTGAAGACACTGCCAAGCCATGTACCAGATATTGAAGAGGTTTCAAGCTACTTAAACTTAAGTGTGCGCAGTTCCCAAAGAAAATTACAAGAATACGGCACCAGTTATAGCCAAGTATTAGATGCCATTCGCAAAGAGCTGGCTTTAACGTATTTAAGGCAAACTCAAAATAGTGTTTTGTATATCAGTGAGCGTTTGGGGTTTTCTGAGCAAAGCGCATTTCAACGTGCATTTAAGCGCTGGACGGGTACAACGCCTAAGCGTTATCGCAATACTATACTGATCAAATAGAGTGATTTTCACTAAAAATTGACTCCCCATGCCAATTATTGACCTCTTTAGTCAGTATTTAATAAAGCTATTTGCTTTACAGTGGCTTAATCAGATATTGGGAAGTGGCAATGACCGAAATTCATTACGATGCAGCGCAGCAATGGATGCTTAGCCTTACCTTGGCAATGATGGTACTTGGGTTGGCACTGGATATTCGGCCTAAAGATTTTTTGCGTGTCGTGCAAACCCCCAAAGCGCCCTTAATTGGTTTGTTTGCTCAGTTTTTATTATTACCGGCTTTTACTTGTTTACTGACATTGCTGCTCGATTTACCTGCGGGTGTTGAGCTTGGGATGATACTCGTTGCAGCTTGTCCGGGCGGTGCTTTATCAAATTTCATTACGCACCTTTCGGGTGGTAATACTGCCTTGTCTATTTCGATCACTGCGGTATCGAGCATGGTCGCTGTTGTAATGTTACCGATTAATTTTGTCTTTTGGGCGGGCTTAAATCCGGTCGCCAATCAATTGTTACTTGACGTGAATGTGAATGGTTTTGATATTTTAAAATCGTTGTTCATAGTGTTGGCCATACCATTATTACTGGGTTTTGTTATTCAGCAATATTTACCTGTACTGGCTAAATGGCTACATAGCATTTTGAAGTATTTAAGCTTACTGGCATTGGTTGTGTTTATTTTTGTTGCAGTGTGGCGTAATCAAGAACACTTTTTGAATCATTTTTTCATGTTATTTAGCGTCGTTTTAGCGCACAACGCATTGGCATTAGCCATAGGGTATTTTTCTTCAAATGCAGCAAAACTTAATCTAGAGGATAAAAAAGCGGTGACGCTAGAAGTTGGTATGCAAAACTCGTCACTTGCTATTACCATTGTTTTTACGCAGTTTAATGCCGAATATGGCATGGCATTAATTAGTGCATTTTGGGGGACGTGGCATATTGTTTCTGGGCTTACATTTGCTGCTTTTTGTCGAATTAAAATGAATAAAAATAATAAAAAGGTTGCCTTATGAGGATTTTAATTACGGGGGCCGCAGGGGATATTGGCTCGCGTTTGGTTGATTTTTTTCAGCACGATAAACAGGTTGAATTGTATACCACTGCATTGGAAGATTTAAAGCCAGATACCGTTAGTACTCATAAAGTTTTTGATGTACGCGATGCGCAGTTTATAAGCTGGGTTAAAGATATTTGCCCTGATGTCATTATTCATTTGGCGTCCATTATTCAATTACCAGAATCCATGTCCCGTGAAGACGCATTTGATATTGATGTCGTGGCGACACAGGCGCTATTAGATGCATCAATTGAGTCGGGCGTAAAAAAAATAGTGGTTACATCAAGTGGTGCCGCTTATGGCTATTGGCAAGATAACCCTGAGTGGTTGACAGAAGATATGCCAGTAAGAGGCAATGAAGATTATTTTTATTCTTCTCATAAGCGTCAAGTAGAGGAAATGTTGGCACGTTATCGCATGCGCAATCCAGAGTTGAAACAGGTGGTACTAAGACCTGGCACGGTGCTTGGCCCGAATTTTAATAATCCAATTACTAATATGTTTAGTAAGAATAAGATTATGGGAATAACCGGTTCAGATTCTCCTTTTGTTATTATTTGGGTGGACGATCTTGTTGCGTATTTAATAGAGGCCGCTAAAACAAAAGTAGAAGGTGTGTTTAACGTAGCAGGCGATGGTGCGTTAACGCTTAAGCAAATAGCGCATTATTTGAATAAACCTTATTTTGCGATACCTTCTTGGTTTTTACGAGCAGCGCTGGCACTTTTAAAGCCGTTGGGCTTATCTCAGTATGGCCCTGAGCAAGTTAAATTCATTGAGTATCGCCCAGTTTTAAGTAATAAAAAAATAAAACAAATATTTTTGCATCAGCCCGAAAAAAATACTGAACAAGCATTCTTTGCGTTTCTTGAAGAAAGTGAAAAGGAGTACACAAGGTCATGAATATACATCCAATAATTGTAATCACGTTGTGTGGGCTGTTGAGCCAAATCAGTATTGCCGCTGATGTGGTTGTAAAGGATAAAAGCGGGAACCCGTTATCCGTTGTTATGGTAAGCCAAACACCAGTTTCTGGGTTTATCCTTGATCGCAGTGACAGTGGCTATCCACCAGTTGGGGTGATGAGCCGTTCAACGTTGACGCAATCACAATTTACCAATAAAAACGGACGCACAGCCTTTACTGGCTTAGGCAATGATATGGTTCGCTATCGTATTAGAAAACCCGATTACAAAGACGTCACTATTGAAATGCCAGCTGATGAGGATTGGGTGGTGACGATGGAAAAACAGCTAGACCCTATTTTATTAGCGGCATCGCGTCCTGCAAACACATGGTTGGCTGCATTGGATTTAGAAGAAGGTTTAAAAAAGCATTACATCATGCAATGCGGTTTTTGCCATCAGCAGGGTTCTATGTATCTAAGGCGTGATCGTAGCATTCAAGAATGGGATGAAACCATTTATCGGATGGTTAATTATGGTGCTCGCTTAGCCGACGATGCACAAGATTCACTACCAAAATTGCTACACGAAAAATATGGAAACTTAAATGCTGACCCAACTAAAGTCAAATCAGGTACTCATTGGGATGGCTACTTAAGTCAAGTACAAATAAAAGAATGGCCGATCGGTGATAGTTTTTCTCAAATGCATGACTTGCTATACCATTCAAATGGCCTAGTTTATATCGGTGATAATTTACAAGATCGCATATATGAAGTTAACCCTGATACGGGTGAGTATCGTGTGTATAAGTTGCCCAGAGAAAAAGGGGATCAGCTAGGTGGTTTACTTGGTGCACGATTAAAAGAATTCCCTAAACATGAAACATTTGCAGGCATACATTCATTCGCACAAAGTCCTGTTGATGGTCGTATCTTTATTACGGCATCGTATCAGCAAAGAATTATTGAGTTTAATCCTGAAACAAAAGAATTGAAAAACCATTTAATGGATGACGGTTATTACCCTCATACCTTACGAATCGACGCGAATGATAATGTGTGGTTTACCTTGGCTCTATCTAATCAAGTGGGCATGTTTGATCGTAGTCGTCAGCAGTTTGAGTTATTTGATTTACCAAACCGTTCATTTAAGGAAACCATCACTGTTAACTTAATGGGTGTATTGCTAAAACTGATGAGTTGGGGGCTACCCGTTGCAAATTGGGCGGCAGTTGATCGTGATTCTACTGGTGTGCCGTTACCCTACGGGTTGGATATTGCGCCTGATGGTGGTGTTTGGTTTGCACGTCTACATGCCGATAGTATTGGTCGTATTGATCCGCAGAGCCATGAAATTAAAATGTACGACACACCCTTTCATGGCCCTCGTCGTTTGCGGATTGATGATCAGGGCGGTATTTGGATTGCGGCTTTTCCTGAATCAAAAATTGTACGCTTCGATCAAGATAAAGAAACGTTTGAATACTTTGACATCCCCGTCAAACCCATAGGTAGTGAGACGCCATACTCACTCAATATTGATAAGCAACGACAAATTGTTTGGGTCAACGGTAATACGAGTGATGCGCTATATGCATATTATTATCGCGAAAAACGTTGGCAGCATTACCCTATGCCAAAGCGTGTCACATTTACGCGTGATGTTGAAATTGCCCCTAATGGCCAAGTATTTACCACTAACTCAAGCTTTCCTAGTTGGCATATTGAAGATGCGCAACCCACTTTAATTGTGCTTGACCCTGTTTTGAATTAAATCATTTTATAAGTGGGCAGCATCATGCTCCCACTTAAGGTGTTCGATGAAATTAATTATTTTTTATATGTCCTGTTTTTTAGCATTTGTAGCAGGGCACATGGTTAATTATACGGCCATTTTGTATAGTTTAGCTGAGTTTGAGTCGTCATCATTAGCGGGTTTAGCCTATGGTTTTTGTTTTGGCCCCCCAGTGTTTTTTGGTTGGATTGCTGGCGCGTATATAGATCGATACAGCCCTAAACGTGTATTGCTAATAGCGCAGAATTTTTTCATCGTTGGCGCACTCGGTATGTTGTGCGTGATGGTATTTAAACCTAACTATGCAATCGCATTTTTTTTATTATCAAGTTTTTCTATTGGTATAGGTTGGGCATTTGTAGCACCCGCACGGCTATCGTCAATGGGTAACTATGTTAAAGGCGATCAGTTAGCGCAAGCAACGATTACCTTTAATTTGTTGGTGATGTTGGGATTTGGTTTGGCGCCTATTATTATTACACAGGTGCAAGCTTGGCTTGATTGGCAAGGCGTTGCGGGTTTAAGTATTGGTATGTTTATCTTATCAAGCTTACTGTTGGTTAATGCCCCTAATGTTCATAAACGATTATCCCATGAAAAATTAAAACAAGAATGGGCAGAATGTTTTGAACAAATGAAGCGAACACCTGTAATCGCCCAGTTATTGTTTGCAGCCATTATTGGTTATCTCATGATGGGGCCAATGCAAGTTGTATTGCCACAAATAGCTGAAACACAATTAGGCTTAGATGATCAGCAAAAAGGACAATATTTAGGTTTGATTGCATTGTCGTTAATTATTGGCGGCGTTGCGGCCATGAAGCTTAAATCGTATGTGCCAATTGGGCGCTCAATTATTATGTTGCTTTTTGTGTGTGGTTCATCGCTTGTATTAATAGGTGGTATTACGAATGTTTGGCTTAGTTGCGCGGTCTTAATAATTGGCACATCGCTAGCGGGTATGATTGTGAGCTTTATTGTAGGTGGGCTGCAACATGTTACGCCTGTGGCGATTCGCGGGCGAGTGATGAGTATTTATACGATTATTTCGCAAGTAGTGTCTGCAATGGCGGGTGTGCTGGCGGGCGCGATAGCACAGGGCTTAAATGTGCCAAGCAGTTTATTTTTTATCGGTGGTTTTTTTATATGTTTAACCTTTATTTTGATGATAAAGGGCAAGCATTTACTGGGCTTTAAAGCGTTTACTTAAATAAAACCCAATTAACTGGGTTTTATTTGCGAACAAAAGTCAGTCCTACTTTAGTTTGAATTGAGAGACCATGTTTGTCAGGCGCCCAGAAGAACCAGTTAAGTTTCGGCATTGATCATTGATCGTTTTTGTTTCTTGGGCGGTATCGTCTGACATGGTTTTGATATTTAAAATATGATTATTAAGCTCGTTAACCACTGAGCTTTGCTCTTCCGTTGCGGTTGCCACTTGTATACTTAAGTCCATGATGGCGCCAATGGAGTCTGTTATCTTTAATAGGAACCCTCCTGCGGTATCTGCGCTTTCAACCGAGTCTTTAGCGGTTTCGATACCACTGTTCATGGCGCTAACCGCATCTTGTGCACCGGTTTGAAGTTTTAAGACCATCGAATTAATTTCTTCTGTCGATTCATGTGTACGTTGTGAGAGTGTGCGTACTTCATCGGCGACGACGGCAAAGCCTCGGCCATGCTCACCCGCGCGGGCGGCTTCAATGGCAGCGTTAAGAGCGAGTAAATTAGTCTGCTCCGAAATGCCCTTGATGACAGCAAGTACGTTGGTGATTTCGCCCACATCGTTGGCGAGAGTGGCGATGACTTTTGATGCCGTTTGCATTTTTTCAAATAAACTATTTATACCGGTGACGGTATGGTTAACGACGGTTTGGCCTTCTTGGCTTTGTTTACTAGCTTGTTTAGCCGCATTTGCGGTTTCGTTAGCATTTTGTGCAATCTCTTGTACGGTTGCGCCCATTTCATTGATTGCAGCGGCCACCATATCGACACTTTGTTGTTGGTTTTCTGTATTTTTTTCGGTTTTAGATGCAGATTGGTTTAGTTCAGATGCGGTGCCGTTTACTTCAAGAGCGGTGTCGCCAACCGATTGAATCAGGACTCTTAATTGACTTACAAAGTGATTAAATGATTTGGCGAGCTGACCGACTTCATCTTGTGTATCAACTGGCATTTGTCGAGTCAAATCCGCATCCCCTGATGCTATCTGGTTGAGCATCTCCGATGCTCGGTGTACTGGTTTCGCCACGCCCATGGCCACCCATAAACCAATGACAATTAAAACGGCAGCTACTAATAAATTTAATAGAATTAGGCTTAATGATGACGCGTTAATAGGGCCTTGTATCTCTTCGGTTGGAATATCGACAACCACATACCAATCTAATGCAGGTAAATATTTGGCCGCTAAGATGCTGTCTTTTGCTGAATGTGTTTCAAAAATTGTTATTTGTTCTTTGTTTAAAAGCTTTGCGCTGACACTGTCTTTCATTAGTGTGTCAATGGCGGTCCCTGCGGTTACTTTTTCGTTAGGGTGAATTTGAATTTCACCTTTTGTATTGGTGATAAAAACCAAACCGTCTTCACCAATTTTATAGGATTTAATTAAGTCAGTAACTTGGTTGATGCCCATACCGATACCCGTAATGGATTTGCCATCTTGGGTGCGATAATTGATAAACAGCGCCAGCTTGTCTAGCTTGGCGTCGAGATCAATATCAAGCGAATATTCTTTTTTACTGCTTAAGAAATTGAAAAACCAACCATCATTAGGCTGGCTGACCTGGCGTGATAAACCTTGTGCGGTGTAATAATTTTTGGTGTTACCCGAAACAATAAATGATGTGATGGCGTTGTTCTGGCTTTGCATGTTTTTTAGGTAAGCAATGACACTGCTGAGGCTTTCTTCTGATTCACCTTGGGCTAACCATTCATTAGTGAAATGATTTTGTGCCATCGCTTTTGAAATCGAAATAGGAATATTGATTTCCTTTTCAATGGCGTTAGCGACCGCGTTAAGGGATGCTGGAATTTCTTGCTCTTGAATTCGACTCATTACCATGTCACGCATGGCGCTGTTGCTGATGAGTGTTGAGGCGATTAGGCTAACAAGTAAGGCACCTCCGATGACGATGGAAAGCTTTATTCGTATGGGGAGCGCATTCCACATGATTCGATCCTGAAAGTATGGCTTATATACTTAGAATAGAATGAAAATGTAGAAATGCATGTTCCCCCGCGTAATACTTGAAACTAGGGCGTTAGGCGACTAATGCCTGAGTTGCTAAGCATTTATTACATGCAGTCACTATGGCTATAAAGCTCGCTTTAAGGCTGTCTTGTTCGATGGCGCATGCTTTGTACAGTTGGCCGTCAATATTCATTTCGAGGCTAGCCAGTGCTTGGGCTTGTGTATGGGTTCCAAGGGCGCTTTGGCTGTACTGCATCACATCAATATTGATATTTAAGTGTTGAGCCAGGGCTTGGCAGAATGCCTCAAGTGCACCATCGCTGTGGCTTTCGATCATCAAATTTTCTTGATGGCTTTGCAATTGAACATGCATACGTTTGTTGCCGTCTTTGCCCTTTGCTTGAATGTCATAATCTATCAATGACAGCGGGCCACTTGTGGCTAAATATTCCTGTTGGAAGATTTCATGAATGCGTTGTGATGATATTTCACCATTGCCTTCACTTGCCGCTTGCACTTTTTGGCTTAGGTCAATTTGCATCCAGCGGGGAAGTTGAATGCCAAATTCATGCTCTAAGATGTAAGCAACCCCACCTTTACCGCTTTGACTGTTCACACGAATAACAGATTGGTAATCGCGCCCAATGTCGCGAGGGTCAATTGGCAAATACGCCACGTCCCACGGTTCGCTTTCGGTTTGAACGGCTAAGCATTTTTTAATGGCATCTTGATGTGAACCACTGAAGGCGGTGTAAACCAAATCCCCCATCCAAGGATGGCGCGCATGGGTTGGAATGTTAGTGCATTCTTCAACGGTGCGGGTAATGCGCTTGGCATCGGATAAATCCACTTCAGGGTCAATGCCTTGGCTATACAAGTTCATGGCCATGGTGATTAAATCCATGTTGCCAGTGCGCTCACCATTACCCATTAAAGTGCCTTCTATTCGGTCTGCGCCAGCTAAAATAGCCATCTCTGCCGCGGCTACTGCGCAGCCACGATCATTGTGGGTATGAATACTGATTACGACGTTCTCACGTTGATGAACGCCTTCGCAGAATGTTTCAACTTGGTCGGCAAATACATTGGGGCCTGCGCATTCGACAGTTGCTGGTAAGTTGATAATGGTTTTGTTGTCAGGCGTTGGCTGCCATACATCAATGACAGCGTTGCATACCTCGATCGCAAAATCGGTTTCTGTGCTCGAAAAGCTTTCAGGGCTGTATTGGAATGTCCATTTTGTTTGTGGAAATTTTACCGCTTCACTGGCTACTTTTTTGGCACCATTAATCGCGATGTCTTTGATGCCTTGTTTGTCCAAGTTAAAGACTTTTTTACGCTGCACGGGTGATGTTGAATTATAAACATGAACAATTGCTTGCTTCGCGCCGATCAAAGACTCATATGTGCGCTCGATCAACTCATCCCGTGCTTGTACTAATACTTGAATGGTTACGTCATCAGGGATCTGATTTTCTTCGATCAGCCAGCGGACAAAGTCAAAATCTGTTTGTGAGGCGCTCGGAAAACCGACTTCAATATCCTTAAAGCCGATGTCGACTAATAGCTGCCACATTTGTTGTTTCTGCGACACATTCATAGGTTCAATCAGAGCTTGATTACCGTCACGCAGATCCACGGCACACCACTTAGGTGCACATTGAATACTGTTTGCAGGCCATTTGCGATTTGCTTTTTGAATGGCGGCAAAAGGGCGGTACTTGCTGTGATCAAACATGGTGACTCTCTTGAAGTAATAAATGTGTCGTGACTTGGAAAAGTTGATTCACTTGTGGTGATTCATGTCTGCTTTTAACACTTTTGGTGTTTAAGCCCTGTTTAGCTTGTGGCTGTCTAGGTGTTTCCAAGTGATAAGAAGTATAGGGCAGGTCGTTGAGTGAATGGTTGCGAATGTGCTACTTATTTGGCTTTTTAGTTTGTCTTTATTGCTTTTAATGGTCCAAAATTAGAGATATATTGCTAATAAGATTGTTTTATTGAAATAGTGAGAGTGACTGTGCATCAAATAGACCGTACTGATAGGCGGATTTTGCAAGAAATGCAGAAAAATGGGGCGATCAGTAATTTAGAGTTAGCTGACAAAGTCGGTTTATCGGCGAGCCCATGCTCAAGGCGTGTAAAGGCATTGCAGGATGCCGGTTATATTCTGAATACAGTGACCTTATTGGATGCCAAAAAATTGGGTTTGGATTTGTTAGCCATGATTTCCATTAGTATGGATCGTCACACACCAGAGCGCTTTAGTAATTTTGAAGACACGGTTATGGGTTTTGAAGAGGTATTAGAGTGTTATTTAATCACAGGTCAAAGTGCCGATTATGTACTGAAAGTCGTAGTGGCAGACATGGAAGGTTATCAGCATTTTCTACTGGGTAAGCTCACACGTATAGAAGGTGTTACAGGGGTTCACTCTAGTTTTGTGATGCGAAAGGTGATCGAGCGCAGCTATCTGCCAATTTAATGGTCTGGGACCTAAACAGATGTTTAATTTGTATACTTTTTATAATAGAGTGCGGCTGTCTCAGGCTTTAGTGCTAGCTCTGAATAAAAAATAACGTATACAAGTGAGCGGGGTGGCAGGTGTTTGCCAATTTTGCAGCAAAACGACATTTTAGTGGCCCACTAAGAGCGGTGAGTCCCGTTGCAGATAATGATGCTGAGATCAACTGGAAACAAGCCAGTAAACAGGTCGAGGAACGATTAGTTGACCGCACGCCTCCCAGTGCGAATAGCGCAAAGTTAATTCAATATATTCAGGCCAGTTTCAAAGGTCAAAGCCAGCCAGATACCCTTACATTTAAAGAGTCCTGTCAATTGATGTATGTTGAAGCGGTTAGCTTATTGATACCGCTTTTGTATATTGGTGCGGTTTTATTCGGTTTTGGCTTTGCGGTTTTGTTCTTTAGTGAGCCCATGATTGTTAATTATATGGAGGCTGATTACCTTGCGGCAGCCCATTGGTCTTGCCCGTTAGTGCTTAGTCTTGGTTTGTTGTATGTTTTATTACGGCCTATCTTTGGCGGTTTTCGTTCTTATCATGGCCGAGTTTTGTTGCATCACGAGGCCCCTGCGTTATTTGAATTAGTGGAACAAATGAGTAAGCACTTAAACGTGCGCCCGCCCAAACGCATTGAAATCAATAATGAAACAGCCCTTAGAGTGGATGCCTATGCTGGTGTTAACAGTATTTATCGTGATGAATATAAAATCATTATTGGCGTGCCTTTATTGATGTCACTTAGTTTGAATGAGCTGTCCGCCATGATTGCTCATGAGCTTTCACACTTCAGATGTAAACAAAAGAAAGTGGCCTTTTATTTAATGCACCATGTGAGCGAATGGCTATATTTTCGCGCATCTGGGCAAGACAAGCGTCATCAAACACTATTAAAGCGTATGCAAAAAGAGAATATCGCGTTTTATGAGTACATTGAACTTTGGGTTTGGCAGCGCATACATTTATTACAGCAATTGTCTTTTACCTTTTTATATCAAAGCCATCATAAGTTAACGGCATGGAAATGCCGCCAAATTGAATTTGAAACAGATCATCAGGCAATAAAGTTAGTGGGTACGGTTGCATTTAAGGGATATGTTTACAGCTTTACGTTGTGCGCAATTTGCGCAAAAAGCAGTCAGTATTCAAAATGACTGGGCCTGGAAAGAAGGCTTTTTATTAGATGATTACGCTAAGGCCGTCGCGTTAGAAGCGAAAAAGATAAAAAGTTCAGATTTAAAATTGATTAAAGCAAGCTTCAATAAGCACATTAGTTTCTTTTGCCCTAATGATGCGCAGCGTATAGCTCAGGCGGTAAAAGCGCCTGGTGTATTAAAAGCCAATGTGGCTGCTTGGTTTTTGTTAGAGCAATCCCATGTATTATCAAAAGAACTGACGCTATTAGATTACCAAGCAAACCATATTCAGCATGCTCATAAATTTTGCGTGTCTTCTGAAAAAATTAGAGCGCTAAAAGCGCGAAAAGAATCAGGCATTAATAGTGCTAAGCGCTATTTTGATGGGCGTGGTGAAAACAGAATCTTTAAATTCGAGCCCACCGGTGAGCGAGATGTGGCTCAGTTTGATATTAAAACCAGTATTGAATTTATTCGCAATAATCGAGTTGAAGATCGAAAACAAAATACAGCCGCGTCTAATTTATTTAAGCGTATTGAGAAAACCTACATCATTGAGCGATTAAGGGCATCTAAATTACCTTTATATCGCTACATACCGCAAGATGTTGTGCCTAAGAAAGATGCTCAAGCTTATTTAGAGTATATGCAGCAACAATACGACGGTGTTGTAAAACAAATGGAGTCCATGGATCAGGTTTTTTATCAGCGAGCCCATGAGTGTATGAACGTGCTGGATCATCAGTCCCGTGCAAAAGTGAGCCAAGCTTTTCATAATCTAGAATTGTATTGTCAGGTTCGCCATTTAATCGCCAAGCTTAAATTACATAATAAACCTCTGGTGTTAATTGCGAATGGTTTGCACAGCGGAGCGAGCACACGAATATTGCAAGCTGGAGTAAAAGAAAAACAGCTTGTTTGGGATGCATTGCAGACCTTAAGAAATGGGTTGGCAATACGACCTATTAAGGTGTCGATTCATGGAAAGTCCGCTCAAATAATAAAGTACATTGATTATAAATTAGGCGAATTACCCGAGCGCTCGACCCAGATGTCAATTATGGCAACGGCCCAATACCTTGAACAATTCATCGAGCTACTGGATTTTCAGTGCCATAAGTGGCAAGGTCAGCTTGCTGTTATGTTTACTCAATTTGAGCATGACAATGGGATTGCCCAAGTGAATTTATTAAATCGTTATTAATGCTTGGGTTCAGATAAGTTGATCGTGTTAGGTGAGTTGATGTTACCAGATCATACGTTGCAAACGTCTTTGCAAAAAATCAAACAAACAAAACTAAGTGAGCACCCGCCAAAGGTGCTTATTTTATATGGCTCGCTGCGCCCTGAGTCGTACAGTAAGAAAGCCGCACTAGAAGCCGGGCGAATTCTAGAGTCCTTCGGTGCCGAAGTAAAAGTCTACGACCCTGAAGGCTTGCCGGTATTTGATCGTAAAACCTATGACCACCCTAAAGTGCAAGAGCTTCATGAGCTTGCTTTATGGTCAGAGGCCATGGTGTGGTGCAGTCCTGAAATTCACGGCAATATGACATCGGTCATTAAAAATCAAATTGATTGGATCCCACTCACGATTGGTGCGGTACGCCCGACTCAGGGACGAACATTGGCTGTCATGCAAGTCAGCGGTGGTTCGCAATCGTTTAATGCAGTGAATAGTTTGCGTGTATTGGGTCGTTGGATGCGGATGTTTACGATTCCAAATCAGTCATCAGTGGCCATGGCGTGGAAAGAGTTTAATGATGACGGTACTATGAAACACAGCAGTTACCGTGATCGTATTGTGGATGTAATGGAAGAATTATTTCACATGACATTAATGCTGCGTGATCATACTGATTTACTGACTCACCGTTATAGTGAAAATAAACCTGACGCTTCGTAATTTGTTTTGTTAATGGATGCCCATATGCGTGTTTTAAGTGTGTTTTTGTGTTTGTTGTTTTTATCGGCATGTTCGAGTTTGTCGCCCATTGAGCAGCAGAACTTGTTACAAGCCGCGCCTGTTTCGCAGGCTTATGAATTTGAGCCATTGCCCGTGGGTATGCAGGGTGACCCTGAACTTTCGGATGGTGTGATAGAAATTGACGGCAAAAAGAGTTTCTATAAAGGTTATCAATTGCCTTATGGCCACGGCAGTTTTGTGATTCAGTTGCGAACCTATATTGAAAAGACAGAGGTGGGTGAAGGGTTTTTCTATCCCGTGATTGAAACGTATGACGCAAGCATGAAGCAAATTGACGTGTTACGGCCACAATTACGGTTTACTCAGTTTAGCTCTGACGGCCGTTATGCGGCGGTGCCGATTCGATTAAACCCAGAAATAGGGTATTTTGTTATTCGTACTGAGCCTAAATTGTTTGGTCAAGAAGCCTCGTATACAACCTCGCATGAAGGGGCAAGTTGGAGCTACAGTGTGACGCCGTTTAATAAACGTAAATCGGCCGCCTACTTAGCACTTGGCCGAGTTGAATTGCTGACGCCAGATGAGGGGTTTAATCAACCATTTGAAAAAATGTCAGGTACTTTTTGGCAGTTCTCATTTGATCGTGGTGGTGAAGAGCTGGCTGTTGCCGAAGATTATTTACCTAATTTAACCTTAGGGGGCGGTCCTATATTCTCCTTGGGTTATGCGTTGGCGATACCTCAGCGACCATCTTCGTCATTTCGTGCAAGTTTAGGGTATAGCTATCTGTCGGTTTCAGATAAGTCTGGCAGTAGCCATAAACAGCAGTTTGCAGTGGGTGATCTTATGTGGGTCGAGTCCAACCTGATGAGCAGCGTGGGGATTGGTTTAACGTATCGTGGGGCTCACGAATACACAACGGGTGGTGTGACGACAGAATTTGACCCGACGTGGGGGCCAAAAGTCATGGTTGAGATTCGCGGTTCTATGGGTGTTTCATTAGGGGCACAATTGAGCTGGTTAGAATTCACCGACGAGCAGGGTAATGATCAGTCGAGTAATCAGATCGGTTTGTTTTTAGCTAAGCTGTATTAAAAAATACTTATTGGTTAACAGAGAGTAATGACTGAAAGCGGCTTCATTTATATGAAGTCGCTTTTTTTGTGCGATATCTTAATGTACTAATCTTCATCGATATCAATTACACCATCTTGTGGTTTGATGGCTAAAACATCGCTCTGGGTCGAATCGAGTACATGTTCGACGGTGCTGCCCAGAATAACACTTTGCATATCCTCTTCGCTTAAAATGCCAACAACGATCACATCGGCATCGAGCTTTTCAGATGTTTGAGTGATGGCTTCTTCGGGTTCGCCTTCAATGATATGAATATTGTCATCCGCAACATTGTATTTTTCAGCCAATATTTCACAGGCTTGAGTGTGCTGATCAACCACATACTGTTGCAGGTCTTCTGGTATTGGCGCATCAGGTAAGCTGGCTAGGGTTAAGCTCATCATGGGGTAGCTGTTCACCATGTGTACTGTGTAGTTGTTATCTTGGTTGATGATCTCTACAAATTCGAAAATATGCTCGTTAATGATTTTATGTGCATTGTCTAGGGATGTTGCATCTACCGCGGCAATAATCGTGCGCGCTTCCCAAGCGGCTTTTCCTTTGACCAGCAGCAAGGGGGCAGGGCAATGCTTTAATAGATTCCAGTCTTGATGCTGCAAGACACGTTCAACAATGTTGTGATGTTTTGCCGCAGCTTTGATCACTAAATCGAAGCTAGCATCTTCAGAGTTATCAATGACCGCTTGATACGCATGGCGACACCAACAAATGGAGAGTGGTGTGTCGGCAGGTAGGTACAGTTCTTTGAATAAATTTTCGGCCCATGCTTGTGCTTGTTCTAGCAACATTGACTTTAATTCGTGGCGCATCTCTAAATCACTAAGAGAGCCTTCTTCACAGGCATGGTTGTACACATAAGTTGTGACAAATAAATTTGCATCATGCTCTTTGCAAATTTGCATGGCACGTTTTATGGCAGTGTGGTTATCTACTTCTTGATCAAGCAGTAAAAGCACGTTTTTAATGGCCAGCATGATGCGTCTCCCCGTTGGGTGTCATTGGGTTTTACGGTTTAAGTTTAGTCGTTATTCATAATTATGAGGGTTAATCAAAAACATTCATTGTTTTACGTCAGTTAACGGCTGGGAAGTATGGCTAAAAAAGCTTTGCCAGCGGTCCCTAGGGTTTTACCTTTGCGTTGCAAGACACCCAGTTCTCGATATAAATTTTTAGGGCCTACTTGTAACTTGATTAAATCTTTATCGTTTGCCATGTGTTCAGGTAGAACGGCCCAACCTAGTCCTACACTTGCCATCATCTTAATGGTTTCCATGTAGCTCGACATCATACTAATGGTTTCACGATAACGGCTGGGCAGTGCGCTTTGCAATGATAAATTTTCGTATTTAAACGCATCTTCTATTATTTCGAAGGTCACCGTATTAGGCTCTGGCAAGAATTGCCTCATGCTTTGTAAGGTCTTCTAATGTTAGTTTCTTTTTTTTGCTCAGCGGGTGTGTGAAGGCACAAACAAAACTTAATGGGTCACGCCAAATAGGTTGCATGTCTAGTTTTGGATGATTTTCTTGGGGAAGTGTGGCGAATGCAATATCCAGTTCCCCTTGTGCGAGTGCCTCACATGCGGCTTCTGATCCTAAAAACTGCATGGCTAACTTTACTTGTGGGTAAGCCGAATGAAACTGTCTCAGTAAATGAGGCAAGTGATGTAAGCCGATATGATGGCTAGTGCCGATTCTTAAAGTACCGCTGACATCACCTGTTAAACTGGCCAATTCAGTTTTAATTTCTAAAAGCTCACTTAAAATATGTTTTGCCTTGGGTAAAAGTGCTTCACCTGACGGCGTTAAGACGGCTTTGCGTGGCAAGCGATCAAATAGCTGGCTATCGAGGCTGTCTTCTAAAATAGCAATGCGTTTACTGACAGCGGGCTGGGTTAGATGTAAGCGCTGCGCCGCTAACGAAAACGACTCAGTTTCAGCCACCGCAATGAACGCTTGTAGGGATTGTGTGTCCATGGGATATATCCTGTATTCCTAAATGGAATCCAATTTATAAAAAATATGAATTTGTGTTATTTGTAGCCTGATCGTAAACTTGCGTCAAGTTACTTATACCAATAAGAAAAAGCGTCAGTGAAACTGCCAGTGGCAGATTAGAACGTTTTTGGAGAGAGAAATGGCTAAGACATTATACGATAAACTTTGGGATCAGCATGTGGTGAAAACCCGTGATGACGGCACCGCATTGATTTACATCGATCGTCAATTGCTGCACGAAGTAACATCACCTCAAGCCTTTGAGGGTCTGCGTATTGCTGATCGTAAGCCTTGGCGCTTAGATGCTAACTTGGCAACCCCTGATCATAACGTGCCAACCACCAAAACAGAGCGTGATGTAGGCATCGAAGGCATCATTGACCCCGTGTCAAAAATTCAGGTGAAAACCTTAGATGATAACTGCGATGAGTTCGGCATTGTTGAATTCAAAATGAAAGACATTCGTCAGGGTATTGTGCATGTGGTTGGTCCTGAGCAGGGTGCAACATTGCCGGGTATGACCGTTGTGTGTGGCGATTCCCATACAGCGACACACGGTGCGTTTGCGGCATTGGCTCATGGTATTGGCACCTCTGAGGTTGAGCACGTCTTAGCCACCCAGTGCTTGATTCAGCGTAAAATGAAAAACCTTTTAATTAATGTAGAAGGTGAATTGGGCGCAGGCATTACAGGTAAAGATGTTGTGTTGCATGTGATTGGTTTGATTGGTACAGCAGGCGGCAATGGTTGTGCCATGGAATTTGGTGGCAGTGCGATCCGGTCTATGAGCATGGAAGGCCGTATGACCATGTGCAACATGGCAATTGAAGCGGGTGCTCGTGTAGGCATGGTTGCATTTGATGAGATCACTGCGCAATACGTTAAAGGTCGTCCATATGCACCAAAGGCGAGTGACTGGGAGCAGGCGGTAGCCGCTTGGTCTGAGTTAACGTCGGACGCCGATGCGGTGTTTGATAAAGTGGTTGAAATCAAAGCAGAAGATATTCAACCACAAGTAACGTGGGGTACGAGCCCTGAAATGGTAACCACCATTGATGGTTTTGTTCCTAAGCTAGAAGACGCAAAAGACGATGTAGAGCGTAGCGGTTTTGAGCGCGCTTATAAATATATGGGTTTAGAGCCCGGCCAAGCCATCACTGATATCGAATTGGACCGCGTATTCATTGGTTCGTGTACCAATAGCCGTATCGAAGATTTACGTGCCGCAGCCGCTGTTGCAAAGGGCAATAAAGTAGCTGGCAGCGTCAAGCAAGCTTTGGTTGTGCCTGGTTCTGGTTTGGTAAAAGAGCAAGCTGAGAAAGAAGGTTTGGATAAAATCTTTCTTGAAGCTGGCTTCGAGTGGCGAGAGCCAGGTTGTTCTATGTGTCTTGCCATGAACGCAGATAAGTTAGGTAGTGGTGAGCATTGTGCGTCTACTTCAAACCGAAATTTTGAAGGTCGTCAAGGTTATGGGGGTCGTACCCATTTGGTGAGTCCAGCTATGGCAGCTGCCGCTGCAATTGCAGGGCATTTTGTTGATGTTCGTCAGTTCGAATTGGTTAAATAAGGCGTTATAAGATGGAACCTTTTGTTAAGCAAAGCGGTATCGTGGCTCCTATGGATCGTGCCAATATCGATACAGATATGATCATTCCTAAGCAGTTTCTAAAATCAATCAAGCGCAGCGGCTTTGGCCCAAACTTATTTGATGAGTTACGTTATTTGGATGAAGGTCAGCCAGATGCGGATAACTCAGGCCGCCCGTTAAACCCAGATTTTGTATTGAATAAGCCTCGTTACAAGGGCGCGTCTGTTTTAATAGCCCGTGAAAACTTTGGTTGTGGCTCATCACGTGAGCACGCGCCTTGGGCATTAGAAGATTTTGGTTTTCGCACCATTATTGCATCAAGCTATGCTGATATTTTCTTTAATAACAGTTTTAAAAACGGTTTGCTGCCAATCGTTTTGGATGAAGATGTTGTAGATGGCCTATTTAAAGACGTCGAAGCCAATGAAGGTTATGAATTAACCGTTGATTTAGAAAACCAGCAAATCTTAAAGCCAAATGGAGATGCGATTGCCTTTGAGGTGGATTCGTTTCGCAAGCACTGTTTGCTAAATGGTTTAGATGATATCGGTTTAACCTTGCAAGATGCTGATGACATTAAAGCGTATGAAGATAAGCGTCGTCAGTCGTCTCCTTGGTTGTTTGATCAGGTTAAATAGCTAAATGTAATATGTAATATGTGAGATGAGAGACGTTAGACGTGCTTGTCTCATGAAGTTTAAAAGTGTTATGGGTTTTGTGCGTTGTAAATTTATAGTCTTACATCTCCCATTTCACATCTATCGTTAAAGAGCGAAGCGAAATAATGACTAAAAAAATTCTAGTATTACCGGGCGATGGTATTGGCCCAGAAATCGTAACTGAAGCGGTTAACGTTCTAAATACAGCAAAAGAAAAATTCAATCTTGGTATTGAATTGGATAACGCCCTTGTGGGTGGTGCGGCTTATGATGAGTTTGGCTCACCATTACCAGACGTGACAATGGACAAAGCCCGTGCTGCGGATGCTATTTTGCTTGGTGCTGTTGGTGGGCCTAAGTGGGATAACCTTGAAAATCGTGAGCTGCGTCCTGAAAAAGGCCTGCTTGGTTTGCGCTCTGGTCTTGAGTTGTTTGGTAACTTACGCCCAGCTATTTTGTACCCACAGCTGGCGGATGCGTCTTCATTGAAGCCAGAAGTGGTTTCTGGTTTGGATATATTAATCGTACGTGAACTAACCGGTGGCATTTACTTCGGTAAGCCGCGTGGTATTCGTGTATTAGAAAATGGCGAGCGCGAAGGTTACAACACGTATGTGTACAACGAGACTGAAATTCGTCGTATTGCCAAAGTGGCATTTGAGTCTGCACAAAAACGCGGTAAAAAATTATGCTCTGTTGATAAAGCCAACGTACTTGAAGTAACGGTTCTGTGGCGTGAAATCATGGAGCAAGAAGCGAAAAACTACCCAGATGTTGAGCTATCTCATATGTATGTTGATAACGCAGCCATGCAGCTTGTGCGAGCGCCAAAGCAGTTTGACGTAATGGTAACCGGTAATATGTTTGGTGATATCTTGTCGGATGCAGCTGCGATGCTAACGGGCTCAATTGGCATGTTGCCATCCGCTTCTTTAGATAAAGACAATAAAGGCATGTATGAACCTTGCCACGGCAGTGCGCCTGATATAGCAGGCCAAGGCATTGCAAACCCATTGGCGACTATTTTGTCGGCTTCAATGATGTTGCGCTACAGCTTAGCTGAAGTGGCGGCGGCAGATGCCATCGAACAAGCAGTCAGTAATGTATTGGATAAAGGTTTACGTACTGCGGATATCTTCTCTGCAGGTATGGAAAAAGTATCGACTGCTCAAATGGGCGAAGCAGTGGTAGCGGCATTAAAGGAGCTTTAAGTTATGAGTGCTAATCTAAAAGTAGGTTTAGTTGGCTGGCGTGGCATGGTTGGCTCTGTTTTGATGCAACGCATGCAAGAAGAAGGGGACTTTGATTTAATTCAGTCTACCTTTTTCACTACCTCTCAAAAGGGTTTACCTGCACCGGGTTTCGCGGGAAAAGACGCAGGTTTATTAGAAGACGCGTTTGATATTGAAGTATTAAGCGCGCAAGACGTGATTATTACGTGTCAGGGCGGCGACTACACAAAAGAGGTTTATCCGAAATTGCGCGCAGCAGGTTGGGAAGGCTACTGGATTGATGCCGCGTCTTCTTTGCGTATGGATGACAACGCGATCATCGTGTTGGACCCCGTTAATAAAAACGTGATCGATGAAGGTTTGGCGTCTGGCGTTAAGACGTACGTTGGCGGTAATTGTACGGTTAGCTTGATGTTATTGGCGTTAGGTGGCTTGTTTGAGAAAGACTTGGTTGAGTGGGTTTCACCAATGACCTATCAAGCGGCTTCTGGTTCTGGTGCTAAGCATATGCGTGAATTGATCAGCCAGATGGGCGCCGTTCGCGATAACGTTAAGGGTTTATTGGATGATCCTGCCTCTGCAATCTTAGAGATTGATAAAAGCACTGCTGAGTTTATTCGCAGCAAAGAGTATCCGGTTGATCAGTTTGGAGTGCCATTAGCGGGCAGCTTGATTCCGTATATTGATTCTCAGCTCGAGTCAGGCCAAAGCCGTGAAGAGTGGAAAGCCGAAGTTGAGGCTAATAAAATCATGGGCACAAGTGATGCGCCAACACCAATAGATGGCTTGTGTGTGCGTGTAGGTGCCATGCGCTGTCACTCGCAAGCAATGACTATTAAGTTGAAGAAAGATTTGCCAGTAGCAGAGATTGAGTCAATTTTAGCCGGTGCAAACGATTGGGTGAAAGTGATACCCAATGATCGCGATGCCACTATGCAAGAGCTTACGCCTGCAAAAGTAACGGGAACCTTAAGTGTGCCCATTGGCCGTATTCGCAAACTGAATATGGGCCCTGAATATATCTCAGCCTTTACGGTGGGTGATCAATTATTGTGGGGTGCAGCAGAACCGTTACGTCGCATGTTGAGAATCTTGCTGGCGCGTTAAAAATCTTCATCTATGGTGAGTCTATAGCGCCATAGATGATATTTTCTCTGGAAAAGCGAAGGAATAGCCCGAAAAAATGTGCTCAAAGTCTCCGCAACCCCTTATTAATATTGATAAATACTTGGAATTACTTAATACTTGGCCGCTTAATGACACAATCATATAAATGGATTGTTTAGATAGGGCTAATTTATACCCTGTCGGCCCAAAGTATTAAAAAAATAAAGGATACATTGCTATGTTGCGAAAGCTCGCGATTGCAATTGCCGCATCTGGGGCGATGATGAGTGCTACAAACGTTCTTGCCTTAGGCATGGGCGATATTGAGCTGGAATCTGCGTTGAACCAGCCATTAGATGCACGAATCAAGCTCTTAAAGGCAAGTGAGCTCGAAAATTGGGAAATGAAACCCAACTTGGCGTCTACTGATGAATTTGAGAAGTCAGGCGTTGAGCATGTATTCTTTCTAAATAATTTGCAGTTCGCCATTGAACGCTCTGGTGATGATGTTTTTGTACATGTCACCTCAAATCAAGCCGTGGTAGAACCCTTCTTGAATTTCCTTGTGCAAGTCGATTGGCCAAACGGTCGTCTATTGCGCGAATACACTTTGTTGCTTGATCCTCCGGTTTTTAACGAAGAGCCAACAGAGCCTGTTAAACCTGCACAGTCAGATGCGTATGCTGATGGCAATGATGATGTTGCACCTGAGTCAATGGCATTGCCAGGCACTGCGCCAGCCATGACAGGCGAGCCAGAATCAATGGCGATTCCTGTTGAGAAAATGGTGCAAGAAGCGCCTAAAGCTCAACCAAAGGCGATGCCGAAACCATCTACTTATAATGTTCGTGCAAATGACACGTTATGGGAAGTGGCTATTCGTACTCGAGGCAATCGCAGCATTAGTCCGCAGCAAGCGATGCTTGCGATTCAAGATTTGAATCCAAGTGCGTTTATCAATGGCAATATTAACCGCTTAAAGAAGAATCAAGTATTACGTGTGCCAGACGAACAGCAAATGCTGTCTCGCTCATTTGGTGATGCCGTTGCTGAAGTGGCTGTTCAAAACCAAGCCATTGCAAAACGTAAAGCACAGCTTGATGCAACACGTAAAGATACAGCCATGCAACGTGATGATAAGTTGTCCGGTACGCAGTTAAAATTATTAGCAGGCGGCGAAGCCACTACTGATAACGAACGCAGTGCCAGTGGACAGGTTGCCGCTAAAACCGCAGGCGATCAATCTAAGTTAGAAAAAGATTTATCGATTACGCTTGAGAACTTAGACAAAACAACTCGTGAAAATCAAGAATTGCGTAGCCGACTTGATTCTTTAGAAGAGCAAATTAACACGCTGCAGCGCCTAATTAATCTTAAAGATGAGCAGATGGTTGCGTTGCAATCAGGCATGGCAGCCAAGCCTGATAACGCAATAATGGATGCACCAGCGCCAGCAGTTGAAACAACAAAACCAGCTGAAGATTTAAACTTTGCGGGTGCCAAGCAAGAAGCGGATAAAGTGGCTGCTCAAAAAGCCATTGCTGACAAGAAAGCGGCTATGGATAAAAAGGCGGAACCCGTTAAACCTAAGCCAACCACAGTGGCTCCGGTTGAAGAAGAGTTTGATGCCATTGCTTTTGCCATGGAAAATCCACCTATTTTGGGTGTTGGCTTAGGCGCATTGTTGTTTACATTATTGGGTATTAATTACGCACGTAAGCGTAAGGCAAATCAGCAAGATGATAGTGCAGAGTCAAATAGTCTTAGTGGTAAAGACCCTTTAGACGATGTTGACCTAGGTGATGACTTTAACGAAGACTTTTCAAGTTCTGATCAAGATTCAGACCTAAACTTAGACGGCTTCAATGATGATGGTCTGTCTGACTTTAACGATGCCGATGCGGACTCTGGTTTGTTGGGCGGTGATGATTTAGATTCTCAAAGCGAAGACGTATTGGGTGAAGTTGATGTTTATATGGCTTACAACCGTCTTGAACCTGCTCGTGCTTTGTTAGAAAAAACACTTGAATCGCAGCCTGATCGGATGGATCTTCGTCTTAAAATGGTCGAAGTTTTATCGTCAATGGATGATAAAAGTGCGCTTACAGAGCACGTGAATTATATCAATGCTAATGGTTCTGGTGATGATAAGGCGTCCGTTGCCGAGTTTGAATCTGGCCAGTTTAATGAAGAAGTAAACGAAGATTTTGCAATGGACTTTGGTTTAGATGACGATTTATTATCGACACCGGAAAAAGCGTCCAGCACTAATGAAATTGACGTGTCTTTAAACGAAGAGCCAAGCGATCTAGATTTTGATCTTGATGGTTTAGAGTTGAATGATAGCGAAGAGCTTGATACAGACTTAGACTTCAGCTCTGACTTAGATTTTAATGAGTCATTAGACTCGGACCTCGATACGTCAAATGATTTGTCTTTGGACTTTGATGCTTCTACTGATGATGATTCAACCGATTTAGATATTACGTTAGATGAAGCAGTCGACAGTAATAGTATGGACTTTGACTTAAGTGACTTTGATTCATCTTCAAATAAAGAAGTTGCATTAGATGATATTGAAGAGCCTGTAACGGCTGGTTTAGATCCATCGTTAGATGCTTTAAGTTTAGATTCGACCGATACAGACTTAGATTTTGAGTTTTCAGAAGCCCCTGAGTTAAATGATTCTGACTTAAGTTTCGAGCTGAACGAAAGCTTAGATGAAAATGCGCTGGATCTTGAGTTGTCAGGAGCTGACTCTGCCGATATCCCTCAGCTTTCTAGCAGTGATGAGCTTGAAGAATTATCGTTTGAAAGCTCAGATGATAACGAAGAAATAGCACTAGACCTTAGTAATGAAAGTGATGACTTTGAATTCTCATCGCTAGAATCCGGTTCTTTAGATGATTCATTGCCAGATTTTGAAGAAGGACTTTCACTTGATGAAGATGAAATGGAATTACCGGAATTAACGGATGAAATTTCTTCTGATTTAGACAGTGAGCTAAATGCATTGGCGGGCGATCATGTTGATCTTCCAACGTTAGAAGCTGGTTCAAGTGACTTAGATGAACTGCCTGACTTAGATGATGATTTTGATCTGTCGGTTGCTACAGAAGAGTTAGAGCCAGTTGACGATGTGGTTGCTGAGTACAAAGAAGAATTGCCTTCTTTGGATGATGCCGTAGAAGGGGATGACTTTCCGCCTTTAGGTGACATTGATGATATTGATCTAGATAATTTAGACAGTGATTTAGATTTCTTAAGTGGTACAGACGAAAGTGAAACTAAATTAGATTTAGCGCGCGCGTACATTGATATGGAAGATCAAGAAGGTGCTCGTGAGATTCTTCAAGAAGTGTTGGATGACGGAACCGATGAGCAAAAGCAGGAAGCAAACAAGCTCATGGATAGTTTAGTTTAAGCCGATTATTGTGCTTAAAATGACCCCGAGTATGGCAACATGCTCGGGTTTTGTTTTTTTGGGTAGTAGGTATGACAGATCAAGAACCGATTCAGCGCTGGGTGGCTGGCGTTGAATATAATGGGGCTCGCTTTAAAGGTTGGCAAAAACAGAAGCATCACCCTGGGCCAAGTATTCAAGAATCTCTTGAAATAGCGATTTCTGAAGTGGCGGACCATGAAGTAAAAGTGGTATGTGCCGGTAGAACCGATGCGGGTGTGCATGCTAGCGCACAAGTCATCCATTTTGATAGTAATGCGGTGCGTACAGACCGTGGTTGGAAAATGGGCATCAATACTAAGTTGCCTGATGGCATCTGTGTTAATTGGGTTCAGCCGATAACAAGTGATTTTCATGCGCGCTTTAGTGCAGTGGCCAGACGCTATCGCTATTTTATAATGAACAAGCCAGTTAAGCCGGGTTTAATGCATGATCAAGTGACTTGGTGGCGCAAGCCCCTAGACGCCGACAAAATGCATGAAGCTGCTCAGGCATTACTAGGCGAGCATGACTTTACCTCTTTTCGAGCGCGAGACTGTCAGGCCAATCATCCTAGGCGCACAATGAAGGACATTAGTGTGAAGCGCATGGGTGAATGGGTCATGTTAGAGGTGTGCGCTAATGCTTTCTTATATCACATGGTGCGTAATATCGCGGGCGTTTTACTGCCAATTGGGCATGGCTCAAAGCCAGTTGAATGGTGTAAAGACGTACTTGAAGCGCAAGACAGAACAAAAGCGGGTGTGACGGCACCAGGTGAAGGCTTATATTTTGTTGATGTTGAATACCCTGAATACCCAGAGCTGCCGATTTATCGTGAAGGCCCGCCATTTTATCAATTACTGCAAATGAAAAAATAAAGATGAAACGAACGCGAGTAAAAGTCTGTGGTATCACCCGAGTAGAGGATGCACTAAAAGCCGTAGACGCGGGTGCGGATGCCATTGGTTTAGTATTTTATGAACCAAGTCCACGTTATGTGCGTATAGAACAAGCAAGAGCAATCGCGGCAGCTGTGCCGGCGTTTGTCTCAGTGGTTGCGTTATTTGTGAATGCCTCTGCACAGCAGGTGCAAGACGTTTTGAATAGCGTTAGAATAGACTTACTCCAATTTCACGGTGACGAAGAAAATGACTTTTGCAGTCAATTCCAGCACCCCTTCATTAAAGCCCTCCGTGTCCGGCAAGCGTCGGATGTGGTGGCGTCGAGCCTGCGGTTCCCAGACGCCTTGGCCATTCTGCTAGATAGCTATAAGCCTGGCGTGCCTGGCGGCACAGGTGAGACCTTTGATTGGTCCATGATCCCAGCAAAAAATACAAAACCTTTAATACTCGCAGGGGGGTTAACCCCAGATAATGTGGCTTTCGCAATTGAACAAGTTAAGCCGTTTGCAGTGGATGTAAGTGGTGGTGTTGAGCAAGCAAAAGGCATTAAAGATCCTGCGAAAATAGATGCATTTTTAAGTGAGGTATATCGTGTCAACAACCGATAAGACAGCGATTGATCTTAAAGCAGTTACACAACTGCCAACAAAAACAGGTCATTTTGGCCCTTATGGCGGCCGCTTTGTTTCTGAAACATTGATGTCAGCATTGGATGATCTTACAGAACTGTATGATCGCTTAAGCCAAGACCCTGAGTTTCAAAAAGAATACGATTACGACTTGGCCCATTACGTGGGTCGCCCATCGCCGTTGTATTTTGCTGAACGTTTAACAGAAAAAGCAGGCGGCGCAAAAATTTATTTAAAGCGTGAAGACCTAAACCATACTGGCGCGCACAAAGTTAACAACACCATTGGCCAGGCATTATTGGCTAAGTACACGGGTAAGCCAAAAGTAATTGCAGAAACCGGCGCTGGTCAACACGGTGTTGCAACGGCGACGGTTGCTGCTCGCTTAGGTTTGCAGTGTACTGTTTTTATGGGTGCCACAGACGTTGAGCGTCAAAAGCTTAATGTATACCGTATGCGGTTACTGGGCGCTGAAGTGATCCCGGTGACATCGGGTACGGCGACATTAAAAGACGCGATGAACGAAGCCATGCGTCACTGGGTAACCAATGTTGACGATACGTTTTACATTATTGGTACAGCTGCTGGCCCGCACCCTTATCCAAAACTTGTGCGTGATTTCCAATCGATTATTGGTCGCGAAACCAAGCGTCAAAGCATGGAGCATGAAGGGCGTCTACCTGATGCTTTGGTTGCTTGTGTGGGGGGTGGATCAAATGCCATTGGTATGTTTTACCCATTTATTGAAGATGAATCCGTTGCTATGTATGGCGTAGAAGCGGGCGGTCACGGTTTAGAGGGCAATGATCACGCTGCGCCATTATGCAAAGGTAAGCCTGGTGTCTTGCATGGTAACCGTACTTATTTAATGGAAGATGAAAATGGTCAGATCATGGGTACGCACTCTGTTTCAGCTGGTTTGGATTACCCAGGTGTTGGTCCAGAGCACTCATACCTAAAAGATATTGGTCGCGTAAATTACGTAGCCGCAACAGACCAAGAAGCATTAGATGCCTTTCATACCTTGACTGAAATTGAAGGTATTATGCCAGCACTAGAGTCTAGCCATGCCGTGGCCTATGCCATGAAGCTAGCTGCAACAATGGATAAAGATAAAATTATCGTAGTGAACCTTTCTGGTCGTGGCGATAAAGATATCCATACAGTTGCTGGGCTTGACGGTATCGAAATTTAATTGCTTAAAGCCAGTTGCATTATGAATGCGGCGCTAAAAATCGCTTAGGGTTGTTATTTGTACGGCATAACGCCCACCCCCTTTGCGATTTTTTGCTTAGTCTTAACGACCTTGATGATAGGCCATTTTCTGCAAGGTTTGGTTAGGGTTTTATAGATATTTATAGAGTTGAAAGTTGTCAACTCTAAGGGATAAAAAATGAATCGTGTTGATCAATGTTTTGTCGATTTAAAAGCGAAAGGCAAAAAAGCACTTATTCCGTTTATCACCGGCGGCGACCCTAAGCCGGGTTTAACGGTTGAGTTTATGCACACACTGGTTGAAAGTGGTGCGGATATTATCGAACTAGGCGTGCCATTTTCTGACCCGATGGCAGATGGGCCGACGATCCAATTAGCGTGCGAGCGTGCTTTAAAACATAACACTAGCTTAAAAGATATCTTAGGTATGGTGAAAACGTTCCGTGAAACCGACACTAAAACTCCCGTGGTTTTGATGGGGTATTTAAACCCAGTTGAAGTCATGGGGTATGAGGCGTTTGCAAAGTCTGCCAGTGAATCAGGTTTAGATGGTGTGTTGTTGGTGGATATGCCACCAGAGGAGTCGGAAGAGCTAGCTGGTTACTTTAAACAGTATGATCTAAAAGTTGTATTCTTAATGGCACCGACAACACCGGATGCACGCGCGACGACTATTTGTGAGCATGGTTCTGGTTACCTTTATTATGTGTCTGTAAAAGGCGTGACAGGCTCTGCGGAACTGGATATTGATGATGTTAAAGCCAATTTGGATCGCATTCGTGCAAAAACCGAGCTGCCTTTGGGTGTGGGTTTTGGTATAAAGAATGGCAAAACAGCCGCCGCTGTTGCGAGTATTGCTGACGCCGTTATTGTGGGCAGTGTGCTTGTGCGCTGCATTGAAGAAAACGAAAATGAGCCAGATGTCATTAAGCAACGTTTAGCGGCTTTGATGACAGAAATGCGCACCGCCATGGACGCATAATTGATAATTAGGGTGAGCCTATGAGTAACTGGCTAGATAAAATTGTTCCAGCCAGCATTAAAGCCAGTACACAGGAGAGAGCGAGCCAAGTGCCTGAAGGTCTTTGGACTCGCTGCCCTGATTGTCAAGCGGCACTTTATCAAGCGGACTTAGAGCGCAGCTTGAATGTCTGTGATAAGTGCCATTATCACTTTCGCATTTCGGCGCGTAGACGGTTGCATTTAATGCTAGACGTTGAGCCAAGAACAGAATTGTTTGCGGATATCGAGCCTGTCGATAAGCTGAAATTTCGTGACTCAAGAAAATACAAAGATCGCTTATCTTCTGAGCAAAAGAAAACCAATGAAAAAGATGCATTAATCGTGATGCAAGGCAAACTTGAGGGTTTGTCTGTGGTTGCGTGTGCTTTTGAGTTCTCTTTTATGGGGGGCTCAATGGGGCAAGTAGTAGGTGAAAAATTTGCCTTAGCGTGTGAAAAAGCGCTAGCAGATCGTATGCCTTTGGTTTGCTTTGCCGCAAGCGGTGGTGCGCGTATGCAAGAGGCACTTTTCTCTTTGATGCAGATGGCAAAAACCAGTGCGGCGATTGAGCGTCTGAAACAGAATAAAATTCCTTATATTTCCGTGCTAACTGACCCTGTTTATGGCGGCGTTAGTGCCAGCTTGGCAACGTTAGGGGATGTGATATTGGCTGAGCCAAAAGCATTGATTGGTTTTGCTGGCCCGCGAGTTATTGAACAAACTGTGCGCGAAACGTTGCCAGAAGGATTCCAGCGCAGCGAATTTTTATTAGAGCATGGCATGTTAGATAAAGTCGTCAGTCGTGAAAGTTTGCGCCCCACCATTAAACGTTTATTGCAGTTGTTAATGCCTTCATGAAAAAAAATTTAGACCAATGGTTGGCTTTTTTAGAGTCGAATCATCCTACCGAAATTGATATGGGTTTAGACCGTGTGCAAACCGTTGCGCAACGTCTTGATCTTTTTAAACCTGCACCATTAACACTTTTGGTGGCGGGCACAAATGGTAAAGGTTCGACTGTCACCATATGCAGCCGTATTCTCAATAGTGCCGGTATGAATGTCGGCAGTTATATGAGCCCACATTTACATGTGTACAACGAGCGGGTTCGCATTAACGGTGAGCCCGTGTCGGATGAGATAATTGTTGAAAGCTTTGAGGTGATTGATCAAGTCCGTGCTGAAATCAGTTTGACCTATTTTGAGGTTGGCACATTGTCGGCACTGTATATTTTTAAAAAATGCAAAGTTGATGCAGCCGTATTGGAAATTGGTTTAGGTGGGCGATTAGATGCAGTCAATATTGTTGAGCCTAATGGTGCCGCTGTTACCAGTATCGGCCTTGATCACCAAGACTGGCTTGGAAGTGATATCAATAATATCGCATTTGAAAAAGCAGGGGTTTATCGTTCAAATCAGCCAGCCGTTTGCGGCCAGCGCGATGTGTCGCCTCGATTAATTGAGCATGCGCAAAAGATCGGCGCACACTTATTAATAAAGGGTCGAGATTTTGATTTTCAAAAAAACACGGTTGATTGGTCTTGGAATGGGGTGGCTCATGACGGGCAAGCATTGCAGTTAGATAACCTTAGTATTCCTACGTTACCGCTTGAAAACGCTGCGACCGCATTGCAATTGCTTGTGCAAGTTTGCCCGCAGCTTTCGGTTGATCAAATTAACCAAGGATTGCGGGGCGCTCAGCTTGAAGGGCGACTGCAGCAATTTGATTACCCTTATGCAGGTATTATGGATGTCGGTCATAACCCGCAGGCGGCTAACTTACTTAATGACTCTTTATGCTCAGCGCCCATAAAAGGTAAGCGTTTTGGTTTGCTGGCTATGTTGAAAGATAAAGATGCGTTATCCGTTGTTCAATCTATGAGTATCATTGATGAATGGCATTTGGCCGGGCTGGCTGGTTATCGGGGTCAAACTGCGCAAGATTTACAACTGAAAGTGTGTGAGGCTATATCCCCCGTAATGCTGCATAATAGCGTGGCAGATGGATTGGATGCGTTGCGAAATATTGTATCAAAAGATGACCAAGTGGTTATCTTTGGTTCATTTGTTACGGTTGCTCATGGGCAAGATTGGCTCAACATGGTTGATCAGCAACAGTATCAACCAGTAACAGAAGTAGAAGGGTAAACAGATGGATGAGGGTTTAAAACGCAAGCTGGTTGGTGCAAGTGTTCTGGTCACGGTGGCGTTGATTGTTTTGCCTCAGTTATCGACCACCGCAGATGACGCCTCTTATTTGGCGGACAGTGTGCCCTATGAAAAAAATATTCCCGATATGTCGATGCCGCTGCCCAAGTCTCTTGCTATTCCTATGTCTGAGCCAGGCCTAGTTGCGATGCAGTCAACCGACAAAATAGCACTCAATGACATCAAGGTAGATAAGCAAACGTTAAAGCTAAAGGACTTTGAAAAGCCAGTTTTGGATAATACGGGTCAATCTGTGATCTGGCATATTCAAGTGGGTAGCTTTGCAAAGGCAAAAAATGCGTTTGAGTTAAGAGATAAACTGCGTAAAGCGGGTTATGTTGCATTTGAGGCTGTTTCCAATGATGGCGCTTATACGCGTGTGTTTGTCGGCCCTAGTACACAAAAGCAACAACTAGAAGCGCAAATGCTGGCTATAAAACAAACATTTAAGATTCAAGGGCAATTAGTTGTCTTTGAAGATCAATGATTCCCTTTGCGCTTGGAATTCCCTTTGCTAGAATGCGCCCTTTCTCAAAGGGCGCTCGTTTTTATGTTCTTCAAAACGGCTCAAAATAGCGGACTTATATATGCTCATAGTTGATTGGGTCATATTGGCCGTTGTATTGATTTCTGCCCTTATCAGCATCAAACGTGGCTTTGTTAAAGAGATGTTGTCCCTTGCCAGCTGGATCGCGGCTTTTGTGATTGCGCGTATATTCAGTGGTCATCTTGATGTTCTATTGGTCGGTTGGATCGAAACCCCCTCAGCTCGCTATGGCGCCGCATTTGCCATATTGTTTGCAGCGACCCTCATCGTAGGGGCTATGATTAATAATCTAGTGGGCGAATTAATTAAAGTGACAGGCCTTGCCGGTACTGATCGCATATTTGGTATTGTATTTGGTGTGGCCAGAGGTTTGATCCTCGTAACAGCTGCCGTATATGGATTGCAAATGACGGCGTTTAGCGCAGACCCTTGGTGGAAAGAGTCTGCGCTAATACCGCATTTTGAATTAATGGTGTCTTGGTCAAAGAACATTTTGCCAGGCGCTGCCGAAACCCTTCTGACACTGGGTAAAGCCAGTGACTAATTGTATTTTAAAGAGGTAACGCCATGTGTGGCATTGTTGGTTTGGTTGCTAAAAGCAATGTGAATCAGGCGCTGTATGATGCACTGACGGTTTTGCAGCACCGTGGTCAAGATGCCGCAGGCATGGTGACATGTGACGAAGGCCGTTTTTACTTACGTAAAGACAACGGCTTAGTAAAAGACGTATTCCGTACACGTCACATGCAACGCCTAGTGGGCAATATGGGCATTGGCCATATTCGTTACCCAACGGCCGGCAGTTCCAGTTCAGCCGAAGCACAACCTTTTTATGTGAACAGCCCATACGGTATTGTGTTGGCTCACAACGGTAATTTAACCAATACTCAAGACTTGGTTAAAGATGTGTATCGTGAAGATTTACGTCATGTAAATACCAATAGTGATTCGGAAGTACTACTGAATATTTTTGCCCATGAGTTGCAAGAGAAAAAACAACTTAAGCCTGTGGCTCAAGATGTATTTGATGCTGTTAAACGCGTTCATAAACGTATTAAAGGCGGTTATGCTGTAATTGCTATGCTAGCTGGTTATGGCGTGGTTGGGTTTCGTGATCCTAATGGTATTCGCCCAGCGGTATTTGGTAAGCGCACAACAGAAAAAGGCGATGAGTATATGATCGCTTCTGAAAGTGTCGCCTTAGATGCCTTAGATTTTGAATTGGTTCGAGATATCGAGCCAGGTGAAGCGGTTTATATTGATGTTGATGGCAATTTGCATACGCAACAATGCGCAGAAAATCCAAAACTGACACCGTGTATCTTTGAGCACGTTTACTTTGCGCGCCCTGATTCAATCATCGATAAAATCAGTGTGTACAAGGCTCGCTTAAAAATGGGAGCCCGCTTAGCTGAAAAAATCTTACGTGAGCGACCTGATCACGATATAGATGTGGTTATCCCTATTCCAGATACCAGTCGTAGCTCAGCGGTTGAATTAGCCAATCGTCTAGGTGTTAAGTATCGTGAAGGTTTTATGAAGAACCGCTATATCGGCCGTACCTTCATTATGCCGGGTCAACAGCAACGTAAAAAATCAGTGAAACAAAAACTGAATGCGTTGGACCTTGAGTTTCGCGGTAAAAATGTATTATTAGTAGATGACTCGATCGTTCGTGGTACCACGTGTGAGCAAATCATCGAAATGGCTCGCGATGCGGGTGCTAATAAAGTGTACTTTGCGAGCGCAGCGCCAGAGGTTCGCTTTCCTAATGTTTATGGCATTGATATGCCAGCCAAAGAAGAATTAATAGCACATGATCGCAGCGTTGAAGAAATTCAAGAAGCGATTGGTGCTGATTGGCTAATCTATCAAGACCTTGACGATCTAATTGAAGCGACCTGTGATGGTGCTGACGTTAAATACGATTTTGATTGTTCTGTGTTTAATGGTGAATATGTCACCGGTGACATAGATGATGCTTACCTAGAAAATTTGCAAGCGTTGCGTAATGACGCAAACAAAAAGCAAGACATAGAAAACAGCATCATTGATTTACACAATGACGATGATATTGAATAGAGACAATTTAAGTGGCCGATAATAAACGTTACAACTCTCAGTTAGAGGGTGCCGAATTCGCAACACTAGGTGTTCGTGCTGGTTACGAGCGCACACAGGAGCATGAGCACAGCGAAGCCATGTTCTTAACATCTAGTTATGTTTTTGGTAACGCCCAAGAAGCGGCAGCAGTATTTGCCGGTGATGAAGAAGGTAATGTTTACACTCGATATACGAACCCCACTGTACGTACGTTCGAGCAGCGTTTAGCAGCTTTAGAAGGTGCGCAGCAATGTGTGGCAACGGCATCAGGCATGTCGGCTATTTTCTCTATGATTCTGGCGCTGTTAAATCCCGGTGATCATATTGTGTCGAGTCGCAGCATTTTTGGCTCGACCAATGTTCAATTTAAAAAATACGTAAGCAAGTTAGGTATTACAGTTGATTACGTATCGTTAACCGATATCGAGGAATGGCGTTCAGCCATCAAAGAAAACACAAAACTGTTTTTTTTAGAATCACCTTCTAACCCTATGAACGAAGTTGGGGACCTAACCGCACTCGTTGAATTGGCCCATCAAAATGATGTTTTAGTCGCGGTTGATAATTGTTTTTGTACCCCCGCATTGCAACAGCCATTGAAATTCGGTGTGGATATTGTCATACACAGCGCTACTAAATTTATTGATGGCCAAGGTCGAACATTAGGTGGTGCGGTATTAGGTCGTCATGAATTAATGGAAGAAGTGGTGGGCGTATTACGCTCCGTTGGCCCAACCATGAGTCCATTTAATGCATGGGTGATGTTGAAAGGTTTAGAGACATTAAAAATTCGTATGAAAGCGCACAGTGAAAATGCAATGGCACTTGCACTTTGGCTTAAAGAGCAGCCGAGTGTGACGGCCGTGCATTATGCTGGCTTGCCTGAGCACCCTCAGCATGAGCTTGCAAAATCTCAACAAAAAGACTTTGGCGGTGTATTAGCCTTTGAGGTCAGTGGCGGTAAAGAAGAAGCGTGGTCTGTTATTGATAGCACGCGTATGTTTTCGATTACTGCCAATTTAGGCGATACAAAAACCACGATTACACATCCTGCAACCACAACCCATTGTCGAGTTGATCCTGCCGAGCGTGAGCGTGCTGGGATTAGTGATGGTTTGATTCGTATTGCGTGCGGTATTGAAGATATCGAAGACATTAAAAGAGATCTGTCTTTTGGTTTGAGTCGTATTTAAAACAATTATAAATACATAGCAATTTTGCATAGGAGTCATTCTGTCATGGATGCAAAATTACGTTCAGTATTATCTGCACTAAATAGCGTGGTACTGGGTAAAGAGCACCAAGTAAAATTGGCTCTAAGTTGTTTACTAGCCAAAGGTCACCTCTTAATTGAAGACTTACCTGGTATGGGCAAGACCACATTGAGTCATGCATTGGCAAATGTGCTTGGTCTGCAATATCAGCGTATTCAATTTACCAGCGATATGTTACCAGCCGACATTATTGGCGGCAGTATTTATCAAAAAGATGAAAAAACCCAGCAGGGTTCGTTTGTATTTCACCCTGGGCCTGTTTTTTCTCAAGTGGTTTTGGCGGATGAAATCAACCGCGCAACCCCTAAAACCCAGAGTGCACTGTTAGAGGCCATGGAAGAGCGTCAAGTGAGTATTGACGGTAAAACCCATGCGTTGCCTCAGCCGTTTTTTGTCATTGCTACGCAAAATCCTATTTCACAGTCGGGTACGTTTACATTACCTGAATCTCAGCTTGACCGTTTTTTGATGCGTATTGAATTAGGTTACCCTAACGAAAAAGCAGAGCGTGCATTATTAGAAGGTAAGTCGGTTTCTTCAACAAGCCTTACAACATTAATGAATGAAAAAGAGTTATCTGTTTACCAAAATAAAGTGGCTAGCGTAAATGCCAGTGCCGCGTTGTTAGATTATGTGCAGCGTTTAATTAAGCAAACCCGCGAACATAGCCAGCTACGCTATGGGTTGTCTCCAAGAGCAACACTTGCATTGCTGAATACAGCAAAAAGCTGGGCTTTGCTGCATGGTCGTGATCATGTATTGCCTGATGATGTGCAGGATGTTTTCCGTTATGTCGCCCAGCATCGCTTAGAAGATGCGTTAGTTGATAGCAAAAAGGATATTTGCGCAGACATATTGCAAAATGTATCTGTGTTGTGATGTCTAAGGGTGTTGAAAAAATTGGCCAGTTATACGAAGGCTGGCTAAAAAAACGAATGCCTTTGTCTAGTGAGATTCAGCTCACTCAAAAACGTATTTTTATTTTTCCGAATAAAGTGGGCTTTTTATTTTTAGTGCTGCTTTTGTTGTTGTTGGTGACAGGGATTAACTATCAAAATAATCTAATACTAAGTATTGGATTTATAATGATCAGCTTATTTGTCACCGCAATTGTTGCTACCTATCAAAATATTTCATCTTTAATTATTAAAGCAAGCGCATGTGATGCGTGTTTCTGTGGTGATACGATTTCTTTGCCGCTCACCTTTTTGAACCCTAATAAAGCCAGTAAAGTTGGTATTTTTGTCGGCTTTGATAAAGCGAGTGCTAAGTTGATTCCTCTGGTTGAGGACCAGCAAGCAATGAAATTATCATTCAGCCCAGCAGAGCGTGGTCACCTGAGTGTGCCAAGAATTAAGCTGTTTAGTGTGTATCCTCTGGGGTTGCTCACATGTTGGAGCTGGCTGCACTTGGAGTTTAATGGTGTGGTTTACCCAAAGCCGGTCGATATGTTGTTTCGTAGCAGTACGGGTGAGGGAATTGATGATACAACTGAAACCACTCAGTCTGGTATGGATGAGTTTGATGGTTTAAAAATGTATCAAAAAGGTGATTCACTGAAGCGTGTGGCATGGAAGCAGTATGCAAAAACACAACAATTGATGACAAAGCAATATCTAGATTATCAAGGCGATGAGCGCTGCTTAGATTGGTATACCTTGTCTGGCTTTGAAGTTGAATACCGGTTGCAAGTATTGTGTGGCTGGGTTTTAAAAGCACACAAGCAACAAAGTGAGTTTAGTCTTAAGCTTCCTAGTATAGAAATACCGCTAGGCAGTGGTGAACAGCATATGCATCGCTGCTTAACCGAGCTTGCGTTATTTCAATACGGAGGCAAATTATAATGGCCTTTAATGCAGGTTTGATGTCTCAGGCGACGTTAGTTTTTTTGTTTGTGAATGTCTTTGCTGCTTTGCTACTGCATGTTGGCCGCTTGCCTGTTTGGCTTGTTGTATTTTCGATAACGGCTTTAGTTTGGCGATTATCTATGTTTGGTGGGCGCGTGCCTAGGCCCAATTGGTTTGCCAAGTTAGTATTAGTTATATTGGGTTTTGCTGGTGTCTATTACACATATGGCGCAACCCTTACCATAGAGGGAATGGTGTCATTACTGATCGCTGGTGTTATGTTGAAACCGTTAGAGGTCAGTAAACAACAAGACAGTTATCTGCTTATTTTTCTGAATTATTTCTTATGTGCATTGCTGTTTCTGTTTGATCGAACCCCACTCGATTTTTTATTGGTAATAATAGTGATGGTATTGACCTTAGGGTCACAAGTTTTAGTGCATTTTTATGATCAGCCAAATCGCAGTGCTAGTTTAAAAACAGGGTTTGGATTGTTGTTGAAATCACTGCCATTGGCGCTGATTTTATTTTTTGTGTTGCCTCGTTTAGGTCCGTTATGGACTTTGAGTATCCCAACACAATCCGGTGTTGTGGGCTTAAGTGATTCTATGTCACCAGGAAGTATTGCTCAGCTAGGTGAGAACGATAAGCTAGCCTTTAGGGCTAAGCTGCTAGACGGTGATTTACCGATGAATCAACGCTACTGGCGAGCTTTCACATTAAGTGATTTTGATGGTAATACTTGGCAACAAGGCAGCGCTTATCAAAAGCAAAACATGCCGGATTTTTACGACCCTAATTCTCAGTCTGTTCGTTATGAGGTGATGATAGAGCCCCATGAAAAAAAGTGGTTGTTTGCATTAGGTGCTGCAAAACCATTAACACAAGGCGTTGAGATACAAAATGATGCGACATTTGAAAGTGAGCGCAGGCTGTATAATCAATGGCAGTATCAGGTTGCATCAAATAGTGCTGAGCTTATTCCGCAGCCTTCACTGACGCGATCGCAGCGTATTATTTATACGCGACTGCCACAAGGCTCTAACCCTAAAGCTCACGCATTTGCACAGCAACTTATACAGCAATCTAATGATGTCAGTGTGCTGATTTCACTTGTGCGTGCTTATATTTCTACTCAGCAGTTTAGCTATACGTTGAGCCCAGGTGAGTTTAGTGGTGATCATCAAATCGATAACTTCTTATTTGAGTCGAAATCTGGTTTTTGCTCTTACTATGCAGGCTCTCTTGCGTTTTTATTACGGGCTGTTGATGTGCCAGCTCGTATCGTCCTTGGCTATATGGGGGGAGAAGAGAATTCAATATCTAAGACCTTATCCGTTTACCAGTATGATGCTCACGCTTGGGTCGAAGTATTTATTGAAGGCGAGGGATGGCTACGCATAGACCCAACGGCTTGGGTATCGCCTGAGCGTGTTGAGTCTGGATTACGGCAGGCGATACCAAATGAATTTAAAGGTTTTGACAGTCAGTCTCAGTGGTTAAGGGATTTGCGTAAGCAATGGCAGGCATTTGATTATCTTTGGAATGAGTGGATGCTCAGTTACAAAGGGAGTAAGCAGCAGGCTGTGTTACAAGATTTTTGGGGTGAGCGCAGTACACAAGAGCTGGCTTTACTTCTAATGAGTGTGTTTGTTTTATTAGGCGCGGGCTTGTTCGCTTTTTTGTGGTGGGATCAAACATCTAAGCCTGTCAGTAATGAGCAGCGAATATACTATGTTTTGCTAGCATGGCTTAATAATGAAAAATATAATAAACAAAAGCGTTTAGAGCAAGGTTTAACGCTCCAGCAATTATTTTTGCGCTTACAAAATAAGTATCCCCATCTTAAGGCTTCTCTGGCGGCTTTAAATAAAGAAATGAGCCTTGGGTTATATCAATCTCAAACCGTTGGGTTGGATAAGATAAAGACACGCCGTATTATGAAGTTAATTAATATTCTTAAGAAGCAGTCTCGCTAATTTATTAAATGACTTTTTCCATGTAAATATGATTGTCTAAAATATTATTGTAACTGTTCTGTATGCTTATGATTTTGAATCCATGCGATAGATAGAGGTTTAATGCTCTTTGGTTGCTTTGCGCAACATCTAAACTGAGCTTTTTAAATCCGGATGCTTTTTGCTTGTGATGTCATTTGTATGATTAATTTACTGGCTATTCCTTTTCCTTGGAAGGCTTTGTCTACAGCGATATGGCACAAGTACAGACAACCTTCTTCTGGCGATTTCACAAGCTCTGATTCAAATTTTAAACCCTTAATAATACTGCGCCAGCCATACTGTCTGAATATTTCAAAGACATTCGCGAGAAAGGTTTTTTTGTAACTTTTTTTACTGAAGCTACCAAGCGTTGCGATGACATGATTTTTATCTATGCAAACTAAATGATGTTGATGGCTAAACATAGATTTTGACGTTCTAAATAAATGACGCAAAAAAACGTTTATATCGGGCCCGTGACTTTGATTAAAGATATATTCAAAAGCAATGGGGCCAGATTGGTAAATAAGTTCACAGGCTCGCTGTGCATGAATGGGCTGTGCAGGCTTAATAGTCATAGTAATACTTTTTTCTTTTACTATGGGAGGTTTTAAGCGCTAGAAAAAGGTGCTATTTGGCCGAACTTTGGTTATATATGAATGTCATATATGGCACTGATATAATTTTGAGGAGTTGGCATGTTAGAGTCAGTTAAAGACTATTACGGGAAGGTATTGCAAAGCTCAGATGACTTACAAACTAATGCATGCTGTACCGATGAGGCAATGCCTGAGTTTTTAAAACCAATTTTGTCTAAAGTGCACGATGACGTCATGATGCGCTATTACGGCTGCGGGTTGGTTGTGCCTGAGGAAATGAAAGGCCTAAAAGTGCTTGATCTAGGTTGCGGCGCTGGTCGAGATGTATATGCGCTATCGGCAATGGTCGGCGAAGAAGGTTTGGTTGTAGGCTTGGATATGACAGATGAGCAACTGGCCGTTGCTCGTCAATATCAAGATTATCACGCTGACGTATTTGGTTATAAGCAATCTAATGTTGAGTTTATTCAAGGTGACATTGATCAATTACAAAATCTGCCTTATGACGATGGCTATTTTGATTTGATCGTTTCAAATTGTGTTATTAATCTTGTACAAGACAAACAAAATGTATTGAAACAAGCTCATCGCTTACTCAAGCAGGGTGGCGAAATGTATTTCTCGGACGTTTATTGTGATCGACGCATACCTGATGAACTCGTTAAGGATGAAGTTCTCTACGGTGAATGTTTAAGCGGTGCGTTGTATTGGAGAGACTTCTTAGACTTTAGTAAGCAAGCAGGCTTTACAGATCCTCGATTAGTAAAAGACAGAGTGCTAACCATTGAAAATGCCAAGCTTGAGCAAAAAATTGGTCACATGAATTTTTACAGCGCCACTTATCGCTTGTTTAAAATAGAAGGCTTAGAGACAGCGTGTGAAGATTATGGCCAAGCTGTGCGCTATAAGGGCACCATTGAACATCATCCACATTTTTTAATGCTCGATAATCATCATAAAATTGAGACAGGAAAAATGTTTTCTGTCTGTGGTAATACCTATCGTATGCTGAGCGACACGCGCTTTAAATCGAATTTTGATTTTTTTGGTGATTGGTCAACGCATTATGGAATTTACCCTGACTGTGGTACGCCCATTCCATTTGTAACGGATCAGAGCTCAGGTTTAGGGGGCGCGTGCTGTTAGCAGTGTGAGTTTCATGCACTAAAAATGCTAAGCGTCTGCTTGGTATTTTAGTGTGTTCTCATCAGTGATTAACGCTTTATGAGGGTTTGCTAAGTAGATAAGGTGTTATATCGTCTACATCAATTTGATCTGGGCTTAATACTCGTTTAGCGTACTTTTCCCAAACGCGAGATTGCACAAATAATTCGTAAATATCGGGGTCAATGTGCTCGTCATCAACCATTCGATGCATAATATTGAGTGATAAACTGATTTTCATTGGGTCTTTATAAGGTCTATCTTTTGCGGTTAATGCCTCGAATATATCAGCAATGGCCATCATACGAGCAGGGATCGACATCTGTTCGCGAGTAAGGCCACGAGGAAAGCCAGAGCCGTTCATCTTTTCATGATGGCCACCTGCGTACTCTGGGACGCGTTTTAATTGCTTAGGGAAGGGTAGCCCTTCGAGCATATCAATGGTGACGGTCATGTGATTGTTGATGATCTGACGTTCTTCTGCGTTAAGAGTACCTCGTTCAATGCAAAGGTTATAAATTTCGTCTTCACTGAGCATGGGTTGCAGTGTACCACTGATGTCTGGCCATTTTAGTTTTGCGATTTTTTCTATTTTTGCCTTTGCATCCTCACTCATGAATTCGCCTCCTTTATTGCTCGTGCGGACACATTCTAAATCGCTTTCTATCTCATTTAATGCGGTATCGAACTTGGCTTTATGGGCTTTTTCTTCATCCGGTGATTTGATACACGCTTTTAAATAATCGATTTCTAGCTTCTGTTTCAAACTGGTAAAGCGCGCTTCGACTAATTCTATGCCATCGCGCATTTTATGAAGCTTGGTTGATTTCTCTAATACGCTATCGGGTGTAGCGAGTTTGCCACAGTCATGCATCCAAGCACTGACGCGTAACTCATACCATTCTTCTTCTGATAAGTTAAAATCTTTGAATAAGCTGTCATCTTTGCAGGCTGCGTCAGCGATCAGTTCCATTAGAAGGGGAACACGCTGGCAGTGTCCGCTGGTGTGGGGGCTTTTTGCATCAATGGCTTTTGCAATGGTTTTTACAAAGGCATCTAAAAGATTTTTTAAATCTTGAACCAATATTTGGTTGTTAAGCGCAATGGCGGCATAAAGTGCAAGGCCTTTCAAAAGTGGAATATAGCGATCAGAAAACGGTATTATTTTTTCTGAGTCTGGTGGGCGCGCATTAATTAATTGCAGAACACCAATGACTTCCTGTTGGTGGTTGAGTAAAGGGAATGTTAATACGCTTTGGGTGCGATAATTGGTTTGTTTATCGAATTCCCGTGCGCCAGAAAAATCAAATTGCTCTGAGCAATATACATCATCAATGTTTACAACCTGTTTACTGTTTGCGCTATAGGCTGCCACGATATGATTATTTTCACTGCCATCTTGCTCAAATAACTCAAGTGGTGGAAAGGGTATGGGAACACCTTGCTTGCCTCCCATTTTGATATTGAGAATATCGTTCTTAATGATCTCGAACTTTAGCTTAGAAACTTCACCGCTATTATCGCTTTGCGTTAGGTAAAGCGTACCGCCTTCGCTGTGGGTGAGGTTAATGGCTTCATCTAAAATTCTTTCAATGATCTCTTCAGTGTCTTCTGTTGCGGCGAGCTCAATGAGCAACGCTTTTTGACTGTCACTGATGGTTCTATTTTCAATGGCACTGGCGGCAAACGTTGCCAGCGACATAATGAGAGGTTCGATTTCTTCACTGAAGGGAATGATTTTTCCGCTGTTTTTGTCTTGAGCATTAATAAGTTGTAATAAGCCTAGTATTTGATTGGCTTCGTTAAGTAAAGGAATCGCAAGAACAGATTGGGTGCGATATTGGTTTTCAGCATCAAATTGTTTGGCGCCCGAAAAATCAAATTGAGTATTGTCATAGGCGTCCTCAACATTAATTAGCGTTTTTGCGTGGGCGGTAAATGCAGCAACATGATGCTGATTTGTGTTGCCATTGTTTTCAAATAACGGAATAGGGGGGAAAACAGAGCCGCTTTCATCGCTAATGAGTCTGATGTTTAAACGGTTGTTATGCACAATCGCAAATTTCAATTCTGTGGCCGGTTGCTTATCGACAAGATAGAGGGTGCCGCCGTCAGCGCCAGAAAGCTGCTGAGCTTCATCTAGAATTAGTTCACACAGTTTGGTGATATTGCGCTCGCTAATAAGGTTGCGGCCAATACGCACTAAGCTTTGATAGTCAGATTGTTGCATGATTGTCAGATTTAACCGGTCTAATGTAAGACTAGTTCAAATCTGACGAAGAAAGGGGAAAAAACCGCTTATTGTGTATTGGGCCACTGGCAGAAGCAGCCTTGGCCTATTTGGTTGTAGAATGCTCGGCTTGTTTGATTATTGATGCCCAAAAGCTGGCTTTCAATAACACTGGTGGTGGCTTGGCTGCAAAAGGCGCCAAAACCTAGTGGCCCAATATAAAGCAGTTGGCTCAAAGGTCCTTCGATTAAGACGGAAGGATTTGCCGGCCAGTTGTTTAATAGCGCATGATTAATGCTGATAACGGTTGTTTTAGGGTTTAATGATTGCAGTGATTGCACCTGATCTTTGTAGGTCTCGGGGATGAGGGTTATGTGTTCGTACCCCAGTGTTTCGGCTACATTCATGGCGTTAATGGCATGTGTGCGAGCAAATCGGTTGCATAAGCAGTCTGGTAGCCACAGTTGTATAAGGCGTGCATCTTTGGTTTTAGCTGGCAGGCTTTGCAGTAGCTGTTTGAACCATTGCTCGGTATAGCTGGCCTGTAAAAACGCAGGTTGAGACTGCGTGAATTCGTGAATATAGCGAGACTGAAACCAACTTAACGCCAAGAGCATAATCATAAGCCATAAACCTAGGCCTACAAAAATACTGATAATAACGGTATTAGATCGCGGCTTAGAATACGTCATTAGCCTTGCATTTTGTTTTGGTTTTTCATTTTAGTTGCCGCAAGCTCTAACGCTTTGGCTATCTTCTCGCGATCATAATTATTGATGCGGTTGGTGTCCATGTACATTGAAAAGCCAGGAAGCTCGTGCTCAATGAACGATGATTTGGCTGCTAGGTTATGCCTAAAGTCGACCGCTTCATAAACCGGAACCGGACGAGAGAAGCCTTTTGCGCTGATTGTGCCTTTTTCACGACAAATGATTTTATCTTGAATAAGAGAATAAGATTCGTGTGACAGCAAGATCTCACCCGCCTCAGCAGCGCTTTCTAAGCGGCTAGCCATATTCACTTCTCTGCCGATAATGGTGTAATCCATGCGTGACTCGGTGCCAAAGTTACCCACTGTACAGTAGCCTGTGTTAATGCCCATGCGCATTTCTAGCGGGGTTTGCACACCTTGTGCGCGCCATTTTTGTCGTAATACCTTCATATGTTTGCGCATTTCTATTGCCATGGCCACGCAGGCTAACGTATCTTTTTTTGCCCCTTGGGTTTTAGGGTCGCCAAAAAAGACCATGATGCTGTCACCAATGTACTTATCAATAGTGCCACCATATTTAAGTGCAATATTGGTCATCTCAGTCAGGTAGTTATTGAGTAGCTCGGTTAGTGGTTCGGATTCTAACTGCTCAGAAAGGGACGTAAATCCACGAATATCTGAAAAGAACACCACGAGCTTTTTACGTTGTGTTTCAAGTTTGACTTCACGGTTGCCTGAAAATATGGACTCCCAAATCTGAGGAGAAATATACTTGGCAACTTTATTTGATAGGTTTTTTTGTTTGGCTTGCTCAGCTTTTAACTCGGTATGTAATTTTGTTAGTTGCTTATTTTGCTTGCCCGAATAAAAGGAGGTGACAGCTAAATGAATAGACATGCCCAGCGCCGCTACAATGTTTACTAAATTTGGTACTTCGTAGTTCGGTTGAAAGCCAAAGAGTGCACTCGCGATAGATGCGCCCATAATGGCACCGATAATACAAGTCAGCCAGGTAGTGCCTGTGCCAAGGGCAATAACGGAAGTATTAACCATGACAAAGAATAAAATACTAGGGACCACGGCGAAGTTCATATACGCAATCAAGCAACCTACAAAACTGGCATCAATCGTAATGAATATAGGGCGTCGTAAGTGTGCAATGTTCTCAGGCAGGCGCTTACCAATGACAAGTGCCAGAATAGGGTAGATGACGCATATACTTAATATAGGAGCCTCAAAACCGGACCAAGCACCTAGCTTGCTGCCCATTAAAATGGTGATGGCGCCAACAATAAAGCCTACGCTGCGGGAATAAAACTCGTATAAAGGGGCTGACGATGATTCTTGGCTGGTGTTAGTCATTGATCTAATTGATAATTCTGAGGTATATCTGCGACAGTGCAGAATAAGTATAGTATTTAATACTTAGATAGTCTCATGTGCAAGGACATACATTAGACATAGTTAAATTATCCCACGAAAGATTAAAAGATATAAGGCTACTCATTGAATACGGTAATCGAACTGCTACAAAACAGAGTATCTTGCCCAAAATTGGTAGCGCCAGCCCCAGGGCAAGATGAACTTGAGCAAATTTTAGCGTGTGCTGTAAGGGCTCCTGATCATGCGCGCTTGAAACCTTGGTTTTATCATGTATTGCAAGGCGATGCGCTGGTTAAGCTAGGTGACACCTTTGTACAAACATTGGATGCTGAAAGCGCAGCGCAAGATAAGATCGATAAAACCCGCAATATGCCATTGCGCTCGCCAATGATGATCGTTGCGGTGTGTGAGCCTAAAGCTAACCCTAAGGTACCCGTGATGGAGCAACTTCTAGCCGTAGGTGCCTCGATTCAAAATATGCAAATAGCCATTAGCTCGCTGGGTTACGGCTCTATTTGGCGGACAGGTGATATGGCACACGCAAGTGTAGTTAAAGAACTATTTGGTTTATCTGAACAGGGTGAAATCGTTGGCTTTTTATATGTAGGTACGCCAGATAAAATACCCAGTAAGCCCAGTACCAATATTGATGAATATGTAAAATATTGGGAATAGTGCTTAAAAATCAAGGAATTACTTGCACTTAGAAGACCGATTTGTATAATACGCCGCCTTAAAGCTGTGTGCGTAAAGGCTTTAAACTTGTTTTTTTACCACAAGTATAAAAAAGTAAAACTGCGGTGAAGTGTCCGAGTGCAGACTCGAAGAGATTTCACGAGCATAGTTACGCAGTAACCGCGTGCGACTTGTTTGGGGTTTGATTCAAGTATAAAAAAACAAAAACTGATTTTGCGGTGAGGTGTCCGAGTGGCCGAAGGAGCACGCCTGGAAAGTGTGTATACGGTAACGTATCGAGGGTTCGAATCCCTCCCTCACCGCCATTAATTATGAAGCCCGAGATGCGAAAGCATCTCGGGTTTTCTCATATATGTCTCAAGCAAACATTAGCGTAAGTGTTGAGGCTTCTTGGCAAGTTTTCACTGCATATCGCGAAAGATAAGTCGAAAGTAATACAGCGAATGCAAAAGGTGACCTCCTTTTATTGTCATTAAGCTTGAAACCGAGGTGTGAAAATACCACGGTTTTTGGTGGTGTATAAGTGCGGCGCTGTTTACTTTTGGGTCGCTTATAATCAAGAAAAGCCGCAGTAGAAAATATGTAGCCTATGCAGTTGATTTGGCTAAGCAGTCTTGTTTTTAGTTTTAAGGCTCATTTTTTATAAAAATTGGGCTCGTTTTATGCTGGTTGTGAAAAAATAAATCGTGCAGAATCAGTCATTTATAAAAACAATAGGCGAAATAACGAGACCCCGTTATTTCGATGAAAAGCGACATGCTTGTTTTTACAGGTTAGGTAGATACTTGAAAGCTCATAGCTTCTTATTTTAAAAGGGTTTATTTATATTTTGAGGAGTTTATGTGAAATGTAAAAACGAGCGTGCGCATGATTAAAATGTTATGCCTAAAGGAGAGAATGTGCTATTTTTTTTGTTTTTGTTACTGGTGTGTCTAACAGGCTGTAGTAAAAACATTGATACAGCATTGACTGAGAAAGATCTCATAGCTGAGCTCTCTGAGCATGGGCAGCAATACAGGTTGCTTCGTGAAATGATCACCGAAGACGTAAAGGCACTTCAAAAATTTGAGGTAGGCGAAGATCGCCTAGGTGAATATCAGTTGTACGATGATGGGTGGGCTAAGAGGTATGATAATTACGTCCCTCTAGAAGCTATTTTATCTGAGTATTCATTGACACAATCGAGGCACCAGGAATATCTAAATCTATTATCCTCTGCGGGGGCGTCAGCGATAGAGCGGTATAATGGCAATGTATCAATCGCCATATCGGCATTGGGCTTTGTTTTCGGTGGTTGTCTTAGCCAGATCCACTACAGCCCGCACAAATTAGAACTTGAAAAATCATCATGGGCACAGGTCTATCATCAGGCAAAGTTCAACGATAATTGGGGCGGTGAAACAAAGTGCAACTAAGGCATAACAAGCGCAGGCTGTCGGAACGCCTTTCCGCTGCGCTCCAAGTCGTCCGCAGCTGCGGGCGTTATAACCCTAGGAACGTATGAAGAGTACAGTAATAAAATGGATTTTATATTCATTTTTTGTCGGATTAATCCCAGTCTTACTATTAGGTGCTAGTCTAGGCGGGATAGCGTTAAATCCAATCATTCTAACGTTGAGTCTTCTGATCGGCTTGTTTGGCGCTGCCATACATATAAATATTTTTGCATTTACTAAGGGTACTCAAAAACAGAAAATTAAATCTTCGGTTTTCGGTACGCTCGTATTTATCATTGTAACTATGATCATATACACTGAAAATCAATGTGGTCTATCAGAAGAAATTGCTAAAAATAAAATTTTGAAATACATCGATGGTCTAGAACATTTAGATGCAATGTATCTTGGTGAATACGTGTTTTATGAAGATTCTTGTCAAGGTAGCCTTAAATACGACTCCCCTAGTAGACCCTCTACAATTATAATTGATAAGCATCATAAAATAGGCGAGTACTATGGTGGATAAACCTCAGAGCATATATTTCAACGCGAAACGAGTTATAACAAAGCACTGTTGTCAGAATCAATCACTTCGCTCGTTCTCCGCAAAGCGCGGCGTAAGGTGCTAAGGATAAAGTTTGAGAAAAGTATATCAGTCAAAGTTTTTAAGTGGATTTATTAGATGCACTCTTTATTTTTCATTGATTCACTTTCTTCAGTATGCCTTTAGTATTCCAGATCAAGTTGTAGATGGTTGCGGGCGTACAGGTTTCCCTAGAATTTTTTTCGTGAATTGCTACTGGTCTGGTGGGAGTTTTGAAAAAGGTAGTTTTATATTTAACATGGTGTTTTGGCTTTTTTGCGCTATAGCAACTGGCTTGTGGTGGCGTTTTAAAAAACATAAGTAAGTGTCATGTTAGCACCTAACAAGCAAATCAATCAGGACAAAAAACAGTTGGCTTTTGTTCCTTTGTCGCTATTTTAGCCAACAATTTTTTGCCTATTATTTGGGCATTAGGTGTACAAATAATGAGAGTTGAAGCTAGAAAAACATTCGCTTCAAATGGTCTAATCGATGACTTGGTTATCTATGGGGAGTCAAAGGACTATTTGCAATTAGCTGAGCTTATCGGGAATGCAATTAGTTCAAAATCACCGACATCATTACTATCGAAGTCAGGAATTACAATCGAGATAATTCTAGATTATGAGGATGAACTTTTTACTTCTCTTCAAAATAAGACCAACGAGTACTACTCGATGAATGACTGGAATAATCGCAATGTATTAAGGATTTATGGCTGCGAAAAAATTCTATCGGCCTTACAGTCATTTTTAAGCGATGTCGCAAAACGTGGCGATGGCTACAGTTATATTAGTGAATATTCCAAAAACCTTGGTTACTCACGTAATTCGCCAGAATGGAGGCTTCATGTTGAAGACACCTAACAAGCGTCAGCACAAACAGGCACTACGGGTCTTGGACTCGCAACAAGTTGCTCGCCTGTGTGGCGAGCGTTGAGGCTGTAGAAAAACCTCAAAGAGAAAAGTAGAGCGCGCTCTACGTTAAATTTCAAGGAAGTTTAATGGTAAAACCTATATGGATTTTAAACTGAGGCGTATTTATAGAGTGATTTTTACTCTATTTTCATAATGAAATTTAGGCTGTGTGTTTTTCTACAGCCTCGTTAACAGGTAAAATATGAATAAACCTCTATCACTTATAATCCTGTTACTTTTAACAAAGACAGCATTAGCCGGAACACAACTAACGAATCAAAACTTCGATTGGTACTCTGAGAACCATAAATATATAAGCGAACTAGTTAAATCTGGGAATAAGAGAGAGCTAGTACCAGTTATTACAACCCTCGGTGCTATCTGGGAAAATAGAGATGGCGCTATTGGTTCTGAAATAGCCGAGGTAATTGCAGAGGCGATGACTTATCAACCAAAAATGATGTTTAGTTGGTTTAATAAATATCCGGAGTAACTTGAAAAATATAATAAAAGAATGCCTTCGAACCTTTTTACGAACTACAGTGGTTCAACTGAATTCGCGGCCCGTATAAATAAATTAAAATTCCTAATGGAGAAGAATTTGTTTAAATTTATAAGTAGCGAGAAAGATACTGAGTTAGTGGTTGGTGCTATTTCTGTTTTAGAAGTCGTTCGCAACTCCAGTATCAGAGAAATCGATTGAAACTGTTAACAACGCCAGCCAAATTCGCCAGCAAGCTGGCTGGATTCGTTTCACTCGTCTTTGCTGGCAAGCGTTGAGACTGTAGAAAAACCCCAAAGAGAAAAATAGAGCGTGCTCTGCGTTAAATTTCAAGGAAATTTAATGGTAAAATCTATATGGATTTTAAACTGAGACGTATTTATAGAGTGATTTTCACTCTATTTCAATAATGAAATTTAGGCTGTGGGTTTTTCTACAGCCTCGTTATGCACTAATAATTAATTGGAAAAGTTATGTTAACAGAAGTAGACAGTACCCCTAAATCACCTCAAATAAAGGAAGGAAGTGTTACAAAGGGAGTTATTTGGGGGAGTATAATAGATGTAGTAGGAACAACTATATTTGGTTTGATTTTTGGTGTTGCTTATGCAACTTTTCAAGCCAGTCAGGGGGTAAGTGAGCAAGAAATTATTGAGTCATTGGTGCAAGTAGATATGTTCTCAATTTATAATTTAATTGCTATATCAGTGGGTTTGTTAATTTCCTTTTATGCTGGTTATCTTTGTGCAAAAAAATCAGGTGAGGACGTAAAAAAAAGTACGACTATATTGTGTCTTATATCTTGCTTTTTTGGCATTGCCGTTGGAGCTACAGTGTATTCGTTAAGCGAGCTTGTGGTGCTGAGTGTTTTGACCATTGGAGCAATAATACTTGGTGCTAATAGGTGGCAAGTCAAAAGTGCATAACAAATCAAGGCACATTCGCACAGCAAGCTGTGCTGGACTCGCTCCTGCGTCGCTCGCCTATGCTTTCAAACGTTATGCGCTATTAGGTACGGATTTTAAATGAACAAAATTGTGGTTTTTGGAACAGTGATCCTTTGTTTTATTAGTTATGGTATTTGGCCACTTGCTGCGTCTGCTTTGTTGGTGTCCATATCAGATGAGCCAACGGTAGGCCTTATCAGTGTAGTTATTTGGTCAATTGCTGTAGTAATTCAAATTATTGCAATGTGGCAGATTTTCAAAAGAAATCCCAAAGGGTTACATTTGTTCTTTTCGGTGATTTTTCTTTACGTACTTTTATATACGGGTGATGAGCTAATGTTTTATTTAGAAAGTGACGAACCTTTTCCATTTTCAAGCATTTTAAATAAAGCAATTTATCCATTTTTCGCAATATGGGTATTATATTTTAGTGATGCAAAAGATTTCTTTAATCAATCAATTAAGAGTTAGTTATGAGTAAGTGTAGTAAGTGTAGTAATTGTAGTACCAGCATTTCATTTATGTCAGTTTTAAATACAATGAATCCTTTGAAAGTAAAGTGTTCAAATTGTAAAGAACCCGTGCAAATGGACAAAGTAAGTGGTGGTATAGCGGTGTTTATTATTTTATCTATTATAGTTCCGGTTCTAGTAATGTTTTACGGCTCTGAGAACTACTGGTTACAAGTTGTATTACCTCTTGTCGCTGCAGCAGAAGTGGGATATTTTGCATTAATCAAGTTTGGCGTAGTCAAAATAAAATCCGCATAACAAAGCAATCTTGCGGAACTTGAACTTCCTCCGATAGTGTGGACACCTTTAAATAACTTAAAGGTGTCGTAATACCAAAGTATAATAGTCCCAGAAAAACATGGTTTTACACTAATGAGTTCAAAATCAAAGCTGAACTTCCCCCGATAATGTGAATGCTGTCATTTAATATAGGGAATTCCATTCGCTATAGTCTTCGTTTTTATCTGGTGAAGTGTTTCAGTATAATTCGGTGCTTGAGCAGCCGCTCTTTCATAATTCAATAAAGAGCATGTTTGTGGCTGAAGCCAGAATAGAAAGATAATTACCTGCGCTAAAAATACCTAGCCTCTAAGGCTTTTACGCCAAGCCGCCGGTGTCACCCCATAAATTTTACGAAATTGCCGTATGAAATGTGTCGTGTCTTGCCAGCCAATACGGGGTGCGATTTGATCAATGGCCATGTCGGTATGTTGTAAAAGTTGTGCGGCCTTTGCAATGCGTGAAGAGGTGATCCATGTGCCTACGGTGAATCCTGTTTCGGACTTTATAACCCCTGCAACATGGGGCGCTGTTCGGTTTACGGCAGCGGCAACATCCACCAAAGAAATGGGCGAGAGACTGTGCAGTTGTATGTAGCGTAACGCTTTTGCCACCACGTTTGATTTTGGCATGCGTTCACTAGTAGAGGGAAGAGCACGAGCAACTTCGGCTAATATTAACGTAATCAGGCTGCGTTGCACGGCCGCGCTTTCTGGGGTTTGCATATCTGACTCTTGCAGCAAAATCTTAAACCACGCTTTTATTCGCTGTTGTGCTTTTTTGTTTAAAGCGATGACGGGAGCCGCGCCAAGGCGAACTTCAGAAAAAGGCCGCATGATGGCTTGCGTTTCATCAAGGTCAAAACTGCCAGCTGAGAACCCTAATAGCCAGTAATCGAGATTTTCACCCGCTAGTGGTCTGTGGGGTACGCCAGCAGGCACCACCGTAACACTGCCTGGCAGCGATAGTGCAGAATAGCGCTGCTCCATGGTGAACCATCCGTCGATCACAAAGATTAAGCCATGCTCAGCATGCACTGCAACAGGTGCAGGGGATGTGGTAATGCCTGTTTCATGGATGACATAGCATGATGGGTGAGGTGTTTCTGAGGAGTGCTTTGACGACAATTGGGCTATCTCATAAAATCTTAAGATCAGCCGATATTACCCCAATCCTCCCTCTCAAGTAAAACATCACAATAGCCTACTATATTCAGCGGTATCTTAAGCACTGAGGAGTACGACGATGGCACATTATGATCTTATTATTATTGGTGGCGGCCCTGCTGGGCAATCTGCGGCATTGATTGCCGGCAGAACCCGGATGAAGACGGCTTTTATTAATGAAGAAAGCCCACGTAATTTTGTCACGACCGCTTCTCATGGGTTTTTAACACGCGATGGTGCACATCCAAGCGAGCTGTTGTCCGTCGCTAAAGAGCAGCTTAAAAAATACCCCAGCGTACGCTATGTCGCGGCTAACGTGTTGGCAGTAGAGCGCTTGGAAGAAGGTTTTTCTGCCACTGTTGCAGGTGGTGAGACATTATCAGCAACCCGCATGATCATTGCGACGGGCCACCGAGATCATCTTGATCGATTAGAGCTGCCGGGGATTGAAAAGGTTTATGGGAAATCAGTTTACCCTTGCCCATTTTGTGATGGTTTTGAGCACGCAGATGAAGCACTGGCGATTTTTGGTCATGGGGCCGTCGAGCATTTTGTGCCTATGATGCATATCTGGTCGAGTGACATGATTGTGTTTACTAATGGCAAGCCATTGAATGCTAATTTGAAAGCACAATTTGCTAAAAAAGGGGTCGGCGTTGAAGAAAGTAAAATCACGCAACTACTCTCAAATAAAGGAAAGCTAACCCATGTGCTGTTAGAGGGGGGTCGTAAGATCGACCGCCAAAGTGGATTTGTAGTTGAGGAGTTTTCGTCACCCGCTACGGACTTTGCAGAGCGTTTAGGGGTTGTACCAAATGAAGAAAACGATTGGGGCATGCCTGAATTGGCGGGGGCATCGGGCACAACGAATATCCCAGGTCTTTACGTTGTGGGTGATGCCCGAATTGGTTTTAGTGGTATTGCAGCGGCCGTATCAGAAGGAGGGTTTTGTGTCGAAATGATGGTGCATGAGATCGCTATGGCGCGTTGGAATGCAGAATCTAAGGACGCATTATGAGCAGTAAGACGCTTGCACTATGGGAAAAACAAGATCAGCACAAAGGGGACCGTTGGCGCTTGTTTAAAGCGATGAGCGAATTTACCCCTGCAAAAAAAGTGCTTTACCCTGGTAGTTATGTCGATCTCGCTCCGTCTTTTGTGTTTGATGATGTGACGTATACCGATATGGATAAACGCGCAGCAAAATTTTTTGAGGATGATACAGGGGTTAAGCAGATTATTGAGTCCCATGAAGGCAACCCAAATGCCAGAGTGAAATTCATACCGGGTGATTACAATGCGCTTGCGCTTAAAGCCGAGAGCTTTGATTTGTTAATCTCACTTTATGCTGGATTCATTTCTGAGCCATGCGGTCATTTATTGCGCATTGGTGGAATGTTACTGGTTAACTCAAGTCACGGTGATGCTGCGCTTGCGGCACTGGATGCAAGGTTTGAGTTAATGGGCGTTATTCATTGTGTTAATGGGGAATACAAGATTGATGATCAAAATATTGATCGCTTTATGGTGCCCAAAAAGCCTAAGGTCATGACACGCGAAAGTATTCTGAGCTGGGGTCGGGGTATTGCTTATACAAAATCGCCCTTTGCGTATTTGTTTCGACGCATTAGCTGACTTGATAAATGAGGGTGTTGGGTGTTGGGTTGGTTTGATTTGTTAGTATCAGAAATAACGAAGAATGGTTTATAAAAGTGGAAATTTCGCCCCTTCATGCTTAAGTGAAGGGGCGAACGTTAATGTATAAATCAAAAATTTTTTTTTTGAGCTAGAAGATGAAATCGACCCCAGCCGTAATGGTTTGTGAATTACCGTGATAATCCCAGCCAGTTGCTTTCTCCCCTTGATCTTCAAAGTGGTCAAATTGTATTTTGGCAGATGATTTAGAGCTCAAGTTATAGCGTAAACCTACACTAGCTAGGTAATGTTCTTCATAGTCTTTTTCTATATCTTCTTTTGTCATCCAGTGGTCGGCTTTTGAATAACTAAAATAAGGTTGATACTGATCAATATTGTAAACAAATGAAATTAGATAGGTCGGAAAAACAGTACCAGCATCATCATCATAAGTAACATAGTTAGCATCAAATAACATAGTCAGTGCATTCATGTTAATGCTGCCGCCAACACCAAAGAACTGCTGTGAAAAGCCTGAAGCGCTTGCTCTTATTGCAGTTTCGCCCGCTGTGTTTGTATCAATTCTTTTTCTGTCATTTCTAAAATAGACGAAACGCACATCATAAGAATCGGCTACTACATTGAGGTTAAAGCCGGCAATATTAGTCCATTCCTCAGTAACCTTCGTAATGGCTAGACCATTTAGCGTTCTATTACCGATTTCGGCATAATACAGCATTTCTTTGTTGTCGGTTGAGTACTCATTACCATAAAACGCGGTTAGAGTATTTGAAAAATCACCGAAACTAAAATCATAAATTGCATGAAATCCATTAAATTGCGTCACTTGCCACCAATATAAATTGGCTGGTGGACCGCATCCAAGGGTATGCATAACCCACTTCAGAGAACTCCGAATAATAATACATTGGAATATTTCTTCGCCCAGCCATGAGTGTTAAGTCATCGGTCGCTTTATAGGTTAGGTAATACCAATCTAGTTCGGGTTTGTATTCATCCGTTCCCTTAGCCAGTAACTGTCCTGTGGCTTTTAACCCTTTAGATATATCGGCGGTTACCTGTAGGCCTAGTACACTTTCAGCTTTAAATGTTGTTTTGTCTTCATATTGACCGACATCATAAAAATCAGCATTAAATTTCTCATCACTGTCTAACGTTCGCCCTGCAACCAATGACCCAAAGCCACTAAACTTCACTTCGGCAACGCTTGAAAGTGAGAGTGTGGTAGCCAAGGAAACAATCAAAAATTTTGTTAAATTATTCATATTATTGCTCCGTTAAAAATTAGCTACGACTTTTACTTTGTCGGTGACAGCGGATGAGTCAATGTAGCTAATGGCTCCTTGATTAACTGAAACAGTGGAAACAATCTCCCCGTCAGAAGAAATGATTTTAGGCATGGTGCCTTTTCCGGTAAAAACGAGCCGAGCCCAGTACGCATTAATTTGTGTGCGTGATCTACCAATTATCTTTTCGTTGAATTGATCATAAGTCGGTAGGTTTTCTTCGGCATTCATAGGAATGGCGATTTGACCGTTTGGAAATTTTGATTCTTTGCCTAGAAAAATATTTTTTATTATCTCAGGTGTAAAATTGGAGTTATTACTGGGATGGACGATAACCGCCATATCAGCAAATGTAATGCTGCTCACTATGATTGAGCATGCAAAGAGTATTAATTTTTTCCTGACATTAAAGCTGGTTCTCATTGCACTCTCCTTTATAGAGTCGGGCTGTCGCTGTCGTTATTAGATAGAGTGAAATTAAATATGATTTAATTGCGCTCATTTTCAAGCGTAGACCATTGTTAGGTTTTTACTGCATAGATGATTTTTATCTAATGTGGTGGATGTTAGTTTCAATTGAATATAAAAAAGCCGCGGAGCGGGCTGATGACGTACGGGCTAAAGCATAGGTATTATGTACGAGAAATCAGGGTGTAGGGGGTCAGTTCTAGCTATGATGCGTGTGTTTTTACACGTATTTAAATTAAATTTTGATTGAATAGTCGTTTATATCGATTCTAAATTCTTAAAGTATTTTTCAATGATATCTAGATTTAATTGCACAAATTGCAAAAACGCGGCTGCAGTTGGGCTAGGGGTTTTACTTTGAGGGTGGACTAAGCACCATGAGCGCTTTAACGGAAAGCCCTTTATTTTAGGACTTTTTAATAAACCAAGGCTTAATTCTGGCAATACACTTAGCTTTGGTAATACGGCCACACCTAAACCGGCGAGCACGCCGTGTTTGACTGCGTCATTGGAGCCTAATTCCATATTGCCATTTAAACGAATGCGCTTTTCTTGAGAGTAGACTTCAAATGCAAGGCGGCTGCCTGAGCCTTTTTCTCTTAATAGCAGTGGTTGTGCTAAAAATGCCTCCATGGTGGACGATTCTTTTTGGCCTAGCGGCGAATCAGCGGCGACAACAGGAATGAGTTCGTTGTCTAAAAATGGGATAGATACCAGCGGGCGACCAGTGGGCACCATGCCCATGATAACAATGTCATCAGGGTTGCTGTCCATGCTATCAAGTGCGCCTGCACGGTTAACAACTTTAAGGTTGACTGTAATCTTAGGGAACTCTTGCTTAAATAATTTTAATAAATGTGGCACAACATATTGAGCGGTATTAACGGCGCATAAATTTAGGTCGCCAGAAAGTTGCCCCTGCATGGCGTTTAAGTCGATTTGCATGTTCTTAAGTTCACCGAATAAGTTACTTACGCATTGCGAAAGGCGTTCGGCAGCTCGGGTACGGTAGAGTTTACGACCCACGTATTCAAATAGCGGTTGTTCGAGAGTGTCTTCAAGTTGTTTGATTTGTGCACTGACGGCCGGTTGAGTTAATCCGAGCGAGTTGGCTGCTTTTTTATAACCTTGAAGTTCATATACTGCCAAAAAGACCTGTAGTTGACGCAAAGATAGACGGCGAATGAGTTGGTCTAGCGGTAAAGACATGCTGGTTTTCCTAGGCGCTGAGCCCATGTATAAGTAAAAGGTTATGCAAGGTGTTAATAATAGTAATTTATCTTTATATAAAAACCCATCTAAACTTTCCTCAAGTTTAAGTGGGGTTGATCATGTTAAAGAAACTTTTGATTGCCAATCGGGGTGAGATTGCACTGCGAATTGTGCGTGCTTGCGCCGAAATGGATGTGCGTTCAGTGGCCATATACACAGAACCAGACCGCTATGGCTTGCATGTTAAACGTGCCGATGAGGCTTACAGCTTGGGCGAAGACCCATTGTCTGGGTACTTAGATCCCCAGCGCATAGTGAATTTAGCGCTAGAGACGGGCTGCGACAGTATTCACCCAGGTTATGGTTTTTTATCTGAGAATTCTGAATTTGCCCGTCTTTGCGAGCAGGCTGGGATTGTTTTTGTCGGCCCTAAATCATCAGTGATTGATGGTATGGGTGATAAAACATCAGCCCGTGACAGTATGCGATCAGCCGGTGTGCCGATTACGCCGGGTTCAGATGGCAACCTTAAAGATGTCGATGAGGCGATTTTACTGGCCAAAGACATTGGTTATCCCGTGATGATTAAAGCCACATCGGGTGGTGGTGGGCGAGGAATTCGTCGCTGTGATAACGAGAACGACCTGCAACAGCAATACCCACGTGTGATCTCGGAGGCCACTAAGGCCTTTGGCAGCGCGGATGTGTTTATGGAAAAGTGCATTGTTGATCCTAAGCATATCGAAGTGCAAATTCTGGCTGATAGTCATGGCAATGTGGTGCACTTATATGAACGTGACTGCTCGATTCAGCGTCGAAATCAAAAACTAATTGAAATCGCTCCCAGCCCACAATTAACGCCAGAGCAAAGAGACTATGTGGGTAATCTTGCGGTAAAAGCTGCTGCGGCTGTTGGTTATGAAAATGCAGGCACAGTGGAATTTTTGTTCACCGGTAACGAAGTGTATTTCATGGAGATGAATACACGGGTACAGGTAGAGCACACCATTACAGAGCAAATAACCGGTGTTGATATTGTACGAGAGCAATTGCGTATTGCCTCTGGTTTGCCTTTGTCTTATAGACAGCAAGACATTCAATATCGAGGGTTTGCGTTGCAGTTTAGAGTGAACGCAGAAGATCCCAAAAACGATTTTTTACCAAGTTTTGGGCGCATTAGTCATTACTATGCACCGGGCGGGCCTGGTGTGAGGGTCGATACTGCAATTTACACTGGCTATGACATTCCGCCTTACTTTGATTCTATGTGCTTAAAATTAGTCGTTTGGGCACTAACATGGGATGAAGTGATCGCCCGTGGTAAGCGTGCACTGGCAGATATGCGTTTGCAAGGTGTGAAAACCACCGCTCATTATTATCAGCAAATTCTTGATCACCCAGATTTCAAAGAGGGTGACTTTAATACCAGTTTTGTTCCGAATCACTCCGAGTTGTTGCAGTACTCAGAGAAAAAAGACCCAAAAGAAGTGGCGTTGGCATTGGCGGCCGCGATTGCGGCTCACGGCGGTTTATAAATCACTTATTTTATAAATAAAAATTTAGGGTAGTCACATGAAAAAAATTGAAGTTACCGATCTTATTTTACGCGATGCACACCAATCATTAATTGCCACTCGTATGCGCACAGAAGACATGCTGCCGATTTGTGAAAAATTAGATCAAGTCGGTTACTGGTCGCTAGAAGCATGGGGCGGCGCGACGTTTGATGCGTGTGTGCGTTTTTTAAAAGAAGACCCTTGGGAGCGTTTGAGAAAGTTACGCAAAGCGCTGCCTAATACGCGCTTACAAATGTTATTGCGTGGGCAAAATTTATTGGGTTACCGCCATTACGCGGATGATGTCGTCGAAGCGTTTGTACAAAAAGCCGCCGATAACGGTATGGATGTGTTTCGTGTATTTGATGCCTTAAATGATATGCGCAATCTAGAAACCGCCATGAAAGCGGTCAAAAAATCCGGTAAACATGCGCAAGGCACAATTTGCTACACCACAAGCCCAGTGCATACCCCGGAGTTATTTGTGCAGCAAGCAAAAGACTTAAAAAATATGGGGGCAGACTCGATTGTGATTAAAGACATGGCGGGTTTATTGTCGCCATTTCCAACGTTTGATTTAGTCAAAGCGATTAAAGCAGAGGTGGATTTGCCTTTGGTTCTTCATAGCCACTCAACGTCGGGCTTGGCTGCATTGTGTCAGTTAAAAGCCATTGAAGCTGGGGTTGATAGGATTGATACGGCGATATCTTCATTTGCATCGGGGACCAGTCATCCAGCAACCGAAACTCAAGTGGCGGCATTAAACAATACCGGATACGACACCCAATTAGATTTAGTATTGCTGGGTGAAATTGCAGATTACTTTCGTGAAGTACGTAAAAAATATCATCAATTTGAAAGTGAATTTACCCGTGAAGATGTATCCGTGCAGATTAATCAAGTGCCTGGCGGCATGATGTCTAACCTTGCAAACCAGCTAAAAGAACAAAACGCATTAGATAAAATTCGGGATGTGTTTACTGAGATACCAAAGGTGCGTGAAGACTTAGGTTTTCCGCCTTTGGTAACGCCCACATCACAAATTGTGGGTACACAAGCGGTTTACAATGTTTTGTCTGGCGAGCGTTATAAAACCATTACCAATGAAGTAAAACGTTACTTGCAGGGCGGTTATGGCAAGCCTCCTGCACCAGTTAATGAAACGTTACGCAGCAAAGCCATTGGTAATGAAGACGTAATGGAAGGGCGCCCAGCGGATGACTTATCACCAGAACTAGACAAACTACGTAACGAAATTGGGCCGCTAGCGGAAACCGAAGAAGACGTTTTAACGTACGCTATGTTCCCTGATTTAGGCCGTGAGTTTTTACAGCAACGTAAAGACGGCACATTAATCCCCGAGGCACTGTTGCCCGCTAATCAAGATAGTAATGCAACCGCTGCTGGTAAAATGGCGACAGAGTTTAAACTTGATGTGCATGGTGAAACCTATGAGGTTGCGGTAACGGGTGTTGGTAGCATGGGCGGGAATAAACGTAAGCTGTATATTTCGTTAGATGGCATGCCTGAAGAGGTCACATTCGAAGCCCTAAATGAATATGACGCAACGGGTAAAACAACACAGCGTAAACAAGTGAGTGCGCCTGGTCATGTTACAGCGACGATGCCCGGTAATGTGGTTGAAGTACTGGTTCAAGTTGGCGACAGTGTTACCGCTGGGCAGTCTGTGATGGTGATGGAGGCCATGAAAATGGAAACCGAGCTGCACACAAGTATTGCTGGAACCGTTAAGGCCGTGCATGCTGTGAAGGGCGATCGTGTAACACCGGGCGAGGTTTTAATTGAAGTCGAATAATAAATAGCGGTTAAGCCATGCACTTAACAAAAGCACAGCCAATAAAAAAGCGAGCAATTAAGCTCGCTTTTTTATTGGGTGTGCTTATATATTAAATACGATATGGGTCTAGCTCAATATTGGTAATGGCTCGACCCATCATTTCGAGCCTGCCTTGATAGCGTTGCTCTTGTGTCGATGTAAATTCAAATGTAAAACAGCGGTATAAGCGCCATTGGTTTCGGCTGTTCTTTTTTAAGCGTGTACGATGTATTTGAATGTTGTCGTCTAATAATTGTACATTCGCTTCATCGCAATACTGCTTACAACGTTTGTAGGCGGTTTGTTTTAACCCTCTATCTAACCACCACAACCATGCAAAGAGCATTAAAACTAAAACAATAAACACATCGGTTAATAACATGACGATACCTATTTCATTAAGGTACCACTATAAAAGAATAGTGTGCTCATGTAGAGCATAATTGTTTTAGTTGTTGAGCAATTTGATTAACGCCTTGCTGAGCGCGTTGGCTGACTTTATAAGTCGAAATAAAAGAATGCATACAGTCATCAAAATGCTCATGAGTTACGGAAACCCCTTGTGCTATTAATGTTTGCGCAAACGCAATACCTGAGTCTTTTAGGGGGTCATGCTCCACGCTAAGTAAATAGGTGGTGGGCAGTAAATGTAAATCATCGGCCAGTAGCGGGCTAACAATGGCGTGCTCGGATTGAGATAGGTTAACTAAAAAATGTTTACGAAAATAATCCATCAATTTTTTAGTTAGCAGCATACCTTTGTGCGCATTTAAATAAGATGGGGTTAGGCCGCGTAAATCAACCATTGGGTAAAGCAGATATTGAAACTCAGGTGGTGTACTGACTTTAATCGGCCTTGAATTAAGGGTTTGCGTTAAGCTTAATAACGTTGCCAAATATGCCCCAGCGCTGTCACCACCAGCACCAATATGATGATTCTGTATAGCCAATGTTTGCTTGTTGTTGTGTAGCCAGTTCCAAGCATCAATCGCGTCGTGTATGGCGGTGGGGAATTTATGCTCAGGGGCTAAACGATAACCCACCGAAATAATCACTACATTACTAAACTGTGCAAGGTAGCGGCACAAGCGATCGTGACTATTTAGGCTGCCAATGACGCCACCGCCGCCATGAAAAAACATCATCGCGTGGGTTGTTTCGTTTTGAGTAAGTGATTTGTTTGGGTAATAAATGCGCAATGGCAGCGATGCGCGACCATCGTGGGTTGCAATCGAAATATTTTTTACATTGTTGAGTGGTGCATTTGGTATGCCCAATAATCGATCAACTAAGGTAAACATTGGGCGCGCTAACTTAGGGGGCAGTGAATGCAGTGGTGGCATGCACGCTAATATGTTGGCGGTTATTTTTTGCTGTTTATCCAATGTTTTTGTCATACGATTATTCTTATTATTAAGGTTGTTATTGTTAATCGAGCTTATATTTTAGATTCACATATTTTAGATTACTGGCTTAACTTTTTCATCACTAGGCGATTAAGCCAAGTGGGTGATATTGAGTTTAAGTAAAATAGAATACTAAACATAATGCTAACGGGCCTGTGTAATATTGGGCTTTGTATTTGTTTTGCAAGAGCGTTCACCACATCCTCTGGGGTGAGGTTAACCCCTAAGCGCTGAATAACATCCGCGTGACCTGTTTGTGAGCTGAGCATATTCGTTGAGACAAACGGTGGCATGATATCGCTGACATTGATGTCATATTGCTCCCATTCTAACTCCAGTGCCTCAGTTAGTCCCTTAACGGCAAATTTTGATGCGCTGTAACTTGCAAATGTTGGTACGCCATAAGTGGCAGAAGCCGACGACATATTAATGACTTGCGCGCTTTGGGTGTTTTTTAAAAATTCAAAGCTGTGATGGCACGTATTTAAAATGCCCTTAACGTTAACATCAATAATGGCGTGATGTTTGTTAAGTGGTATGGCTTCAAAGTGACCAATATCTAAAATACCCGCGCAATTAAATAATAAACGTAATTGTTTGCCTTGGCTCTGGCAGTAAGCTTGAACGACAGCATGCACTTGTGCCTCATTTGTGACATCCATTGGATAAAGGCTGTATCGTGTTTTGTCCCAGTTTTGGCTTAAGGCGCTTAGGTTTTTTTCATCGACGTCAGTTATGCATACATGCCAGCCTTCGCTGTAAAGATACTGGGCCACGGCTTTGCCAATACCTGAAGAGGCGCCAGTGATAATTGCATTATTCATAATGGCTCCTCAAAGAACATCATATTGGTTAAGCGAAAACTGCTTACACATTTTGCGATAGCTAAAGGTAAAGCCGGGCCAGTTAACGGTGTTTTTACCACTATCTGTTTTATACCAGCTCGTGCAGCCTTCGCTCCAAACGCTGTTGTTTACCTTTTGTTGGATGACCTGATTAAAATGCGATTGAATACCGGGCTTCATATTAATGGCGTTAATGTCTTTTTTAATTACGGTATTGGTTGCTTTTAATATGTAACGTATTTGGCTTTCAAGCATATACAGTATGGAATTGTGCCCAAGGTTGGTGTTGGGGCCATACATAATAAATAAGTTAGGAAACTGATGAATGCTCATGCCTAAGTAGGCTTCTGCGCCATCTTGCCATGCTTGATTGAGTTTAAGGTTGTTGATACCGGTAATGGTCATGGGCGATAAAAACTCAGTGGCAGTAAAGCCCGTTCCTAAAATAATGACATCAGCGTTAACATGATCCCCGTTTGAATCGGTAATACCGGTACTATCAATATTGTTGATGCCTTTATCAATAATACGCACATGTGATTGATTCATGGCAGGGTAAAAATTGTTGGATATTAGCACGCGTTTGCAGCCCATTTTATAGTCGGGCGTGAGTTGTTGGCGTTTCTGTGCATCCGTAATGTGCTTGAACATGAAGCGGTGCCATTGCCATTTGGTAATGCCCATAATCCATTGCATCGAGGTGAACGCGACAAAGCGACTTTCAAAAGTAAGGTATGTTTTTAATCGACTTAATTTCTGTAATGGGGGGATCAACCGATAAATCGCTTGCTCAAATTTCGAATATTGCCGGTCTGGTTTGGGTATGACATAAGGGGCAGAGCGTTGATAAACATTAATCTGTTTGGCTTGTTTTGCGATCTCAGGGATAAATTGAATAGCCGATGCGCCCGTGCCAATTACAGCCACGGTTTTGTCAGTTAGGTCGACATCATGTTGCCACGTGGCTGAATGAAACATTGGCCCTTTAAAATGATTAATCCCCATAATATTTGGGTAGGCTGGGCGGTTGAGTTGTCCGGTTGCGCTAATTAAAAATTGCGCACAAATTTGATTACCTTGAATATCGTTAACAATCCACTTTTGTAATGGCTCATCATAATGGGCGCTGGCGACTTCTGTTTCGAGATGAATGTGTTTACGAATGCTAAATGTGTCTACACAGGCTTGTTGGTATTGGTAGATCTCAGCTTGTGGGGCAAAACGGTGTGACCAATCCGCTTTGGGTGCAAATGAATACGAATATAAGTGAGAGGGCACATCACACGCGGCGCCTGGGTAAGTATTATCGCGCCAGCAGCCACCTAGGTCGTCTGCCTTCTCCCATATTTCAAAGTCATCTTCGCCTTGTTGTTTTAATTGAATGGCTAAGCCTATCCCACCAAAACCGGCTCCGATAATTAAGTAGCGTACTTTTTTCATATCTGACTCGTTATTTCTTATTATCGATCCACTGTAAGGTGAAATCATGCAAAGGGCTATGCCATAATCAGACGCATATTTGTGATTTTCGGACATGGGTTTGGTTTTAGTAAGGGAGTGATATGACATATCGCAGCATCGGCAGTGTAAGAATCATCACCGAATACGGCGTTGCCTCGGGCCTGCCGTTAACGGCATTGCTGAATGAATCGGGTATATCGGCTGACCAATTAAACCACGGTAATACTCAGATCGAGGATGCCCAAGAGCTTAAAGTCTTAAACAATTTAGCGGATTTAACTGACGATATTTTCCAAATTGGGCGAGCGCTCGGTGGGTGCTATCAGCTAACCAGCTATGGCATCTGGGGTTATGCGCTGTTAGCTAGCCCAAACCTTCATAAAGCCATAGAACTGGGTTTGCGCTATTTAGATTTAACCTACGCATTTTGCCAAGTTGAGCTGCGACGTGTTGGCGATAAAGCACGGATTGTGTTTACGCCTAAGCATCAAGGCCATGCTGCGCGACTGGCACTTTACCGCGATATGTGGGCGATGATGGTGATTCAAAAGGATTTGTTTGCGGATAAAGCCCATGAATTCAAATTGGGTTTTACTGAGTCATCACCGGCTGGTATGCCGAATGATGAGTTCACATCGCAAATGGGTGGTGTCATGTTATTTGACCAGACTCAAAATTATGTTGAGTTCGATTGGCAGTACTTAAGTATGCAGCTGCCAAGAGGCAATGATGTTACAGCCAGTATGTGTGAGCAGCAGTGCCAAGCATTGCTCGAAAAGAAACAAAGCTTAAGCGGCGTTGCCCATGAAATTCGAGCGTTGATGCTCAAGCACGGCATGCAAATATCTATGGAGTTTGTCGCTTTGCAACTGGCCACGACTTCGCGCACTCTTAAAGCACAAGGTACAAGCTGGCGCTGTCTAAGGGATGATGTGCGGTGCGCCATGGCAGAAGAATTACTGGCCGTGAATAATATTCAATTAGACGAAATTGCAGAGCGATTAGGGTTTTCTGATGGAGCAAACTTTAGCCATGCGTTTAAACGCTGGCGCGGTGTATCACCATTGAAATATCGGGCCAGTCTAACGGCTTAAAATCCCATTAAATGAACGCTATTAATTAGAGTGTCCTTCAACATGAAATTGACTCATGTTGTGCGTGAGTGCTCATCGCTTTATGTAAATAGCTGATTTTGCTATAATTTGCGCCATTTTATATAGTTAGGTACAGCAATGACTCGCTCAGTTGTTAAGGAACTGCGTTCCATATTAGAAAAACGCGTCATGGTGCTCGACGGAGCAATGGGAACATCGATTCAAGGTTACCCTCTTGATGAAAATGATTTTCGCAAGGGCCACTTTGAAGATCACCCAAGCCCACTAAAAGGTAATAACGACCTATTGTCGCTTACTCGCCCAGATGTCATCGAAGAAATTCACGACAGTTACTTTGCCATCGGTGCTGATTTTGCCTGTACCAATGCGTTCAGTGGTACCACCATCGCTCAGGCAGATTACAACCTTGAAGATGCGGTGTATAAAATTAATTACGAATCCGCTCAATGCGCCCGTCGCAGCGCGGATCGCTGGACAGCTAAAACCCCTGACCAACCTCGTTATGTGGTCGGCTGCCTTGGCCCCACCAACCGAACAGCGTCTATTTCACCTGATGTAAATGACCCTGGCACACGCCTTGTCACGTTTGATCAGCTGGTAACCGCATATCGCCAAGCGGCCGATGCTCTGATGGATGGCGGTTGCGATGTCATCATGATTGAAACCGTGTTTGATACTTTAAATGCAAAAGCTGCTTTATTTGCTGTCATGCAGATGAAAAAAGACCGTAACCTTGATACTCCCGTTATGATCTCAGGCACCATTACCGACGCCAGTGGCCGTACATTGTCAGGCCAAACCGCAGAAGCTTTTTGGATCTCACTTATGCATGGTGGGCTCACCAGCATTGGTTTGAACTGTGCGTTAGGGGCCAGCGATATGCTGCCGCACATTAAAATGCTTGATAAGCACGCAGTGTGCTTAATTTCAGCTCACCCAAATGCGGGTTTGCCCAATGAGTTTGGTGAATACGATGAAAGCCCTGAGCAAATGGCCGAGCAAGTGCGTCCATTTTTAAGTGAAGGTCATGTGAATGTTATTGGTGGTTGCTGTGGTACCACCCCTGATCACATTGCGGCACTTAAAAAATTAGCCGATGAATATGTGCCGCGCCCGTTTCCTGAATATTTCACTGCACTTTCGACCACGCCTAAGGGAGATAAATAATGCGTTACTCTCATGATAATGTCCCAGATATGGTGCTAAGTGGTCTTGAGCCACTTGTGGTGAATAAAACCACTGGTTTTGTTAACGTAGGTGAGCGTTCTAATGTGACCGGTTCGCGTAAGTTTGCACGTTTGATTCAAGAAGAAGATTACGAGCAAGCGGTTGATATTGCCCGTGCTCAAGTAGAAGACGGCGCACAAATTATCGACGTCAACATGGATGACGCCATGTTAGACGGCGTAGCCGCCATGAAGCGTTATTTAAACTTGTTAGCATCAGAGCCAGATGTGGCTCGCGTGCCGTTTATGATCGATTCCTCTAAATGGGAAATCATCGAAGAAGGTTTAAAGTGCGTTCAAGGCAAGGCCATTGTTAACTCAATTTCGTTGAAAGAAGGCGAAGAAAAATTCATCGAGCAAGCTAAACGCATCAACATGTATGGTGCGGCGGTTGTGGTGATGGCGTTTGATGAAAAAGGCCAAGCCGATACGTATGAGCGCCGAATTGAAATCTGTCAAAAATCCTACGATGTGCTGGTGGATAAATGCAACTTTGCACCACAAGACATTGTATTCGATCCGAATATTTTTCCGGTAGCCACGGGTATCCCCGAACACGATCACTACTGTGTTGATTTTTTTGCGGCAACAACATGGATTAAAGAAAACCTGCCCGGTGCCAAAGTATCCGGTGGTGTCTCGAACATGTCGTTCTCATTTCGTGGTAACGATATTGTGCGTGAAGCCATGCATTCTGTGTTTTTGTATTACGCGGTAAAAGCGGGTATGGACATGGGCATCGTAAATGCCGGCATGTTGACCATATATGATGACATTCCTAAAGACTTATTAGAGCGTGTTGAAGACGTAGTGCTTGATCGCCGCTCGGATGCCGCTGAGCGTTTGGTTGATTTTGCCGAGTCATTGAAAGGCCAATCAATTGAGCAAAAAGAAAGCGATAAATTAAAGTGGCGTGAAGGCTCGCTACAAGAGCGCATCACCCACGCGCTAGTCAAAGGCATCACCGAATTCATTGAAGACGATGCTGAAGAAGCCCGCGCCGCCGCCAACAAGCCCATCGAAGTGATCGAAAACACATTGATGATTGGTATGAATGTGGTGGGTGATTTATTTGGCGCAGGTAAAATGTTTTTACCTCAAGTGGTAAAAAGCGCACGCGTGATGAAAAAAGCAGTCGCGTATTTATTGCCGTACATTGAAGAAGAAAAACTCAGAACCGGTAACGTTAGCCAAAACAACGGCGTGATCATCATGGCCACCGTAAAAGGCGATGTGCACGATATCGGTAAGAACATTGTGGGTGTGGTGCTGAGTTGTAATAACTATGAAGTCATCGATTTAGGTGTCATGGTACCGCCAGAAGATATTTTAGCCGCGGCTGAAAAACACAATGCTGACATCATTGGTCTGTCGGGTTTAATTACACCGTCACTCGATGAAATGGTCACCATTGCACAGATGATGCAACAGCGTGGCATGACACAGCCGTTATTAATTGGTGGTGCTACCACCTCTAAAATCCATACGGCGGTTAAGATCGAGCCTGAATTTGACGGCATCACCGTGCACGTACTCGATGCATCAAAGTCGGTGCCGGTTGCCAGTGCCTTATTAAGTAAAACCGAAAATACCTTTGTGCAAGATTTGCGTGAAGAATACCAAGCTGCTCGTGATAAAAATGCGAAAAAGCGTGGCCAAAAAGCATTTACCGCGCTTGATCTGATCCGTAAAAATACCAGCGGCTTAGACTGGAAAGCATACGAGCCGGTTACGCCTAAAAAATTGGGCAATACTGTGATTCGCGATTATCCCCTTGAGAAAATTCGTGAATACTTCGACTGGACGCCATTCTTTATTACTTGGGAGCTACACGGTAAATACCCAGGTATTTTAGAAGACAATGTTGTGGGCGAAGAAGCCACAAAGCTATTCAAAGATGCCAATGATATGCTGGATAAAATCATTGCTGAAAAAGCTTTTCAATGTCATGGCGTACTCGGTTTATACCCAGCGGCAGCCATAGAAGGGGACATGACTGAAATTTATAAGGACGACTCGCGCTCAGATGTCGATGCTGTGCTGTATCACTTGCGTCAGCAAACGGCTCGTCCAGCAGAACGTCCATATCGTTCGCTTGCTGATTTTGTTGCACCAAAAGACAGTGGTGTAAACGATTATATGGGTGGGTTTGTCGTAACCTGCCAAGGCGCCGATGCCTTAGCGAAGCACTACGAAGATAAGCTAGATGATTACAACGCCATTATGGTAAAAGCATTGGCAGACCGTTTTGCCGAAGCTTTTGCTGAAGTGTTACACGGTGATGTTCGACAAGAACACTGGGGTTATGCGCCAGAGGAATCGCTTAATAACGCAGAGCTTATTTCAGAAAAATACCAAGGTATTCGCCCAGCACCTGGCTACCCTGCGTGCCCAGAGCACAGTGAAAAAACCACATTGTTTAGTTTGCTTGATGCCACAAATGCAATTGGTTGTGAATTAACCGATAGCTTTGCCATGTATCCTGCATCGTCAGTCAGTGGTTGGTATTTTGCGCACCCAGATGCCCGTTACTTTGCATTGGGTAAAATAGATAAAGACCAAGTTGAAGAATACGCAGACCATAAAAACTGGGATATGAAAACCGCTGAGCGCTGGTTGCGACCAACATTGGGTTACGATGAGTAAATAAAAAACCAATGTACTTGGTTGTTTAGTTCGTTGTCGAAGTGAAATAAAAAGCGGCCTCTAAAAAGAGGCCGCTTTTCGTATTTGTTTATATAAGCTCAATTTAGTAATACACATAAAAATTTGATGTGCACTGCTGTTATTAAGTTTTGAGCTAGATGGAAATAATATATGCGCGAAAGTCACCTTGGGAAGGTGGGTATTTTAGTTTTAAAAGATGAGAAAAACGAACAGCCAATACCTAGCGTTTGGCGGTCGACTATTTGTTCTATTATAAATTCTTTTGTAAGAACGGATTATTCACTTTCCATCGATATTGCGGGTGTTTTGCCCATTCCCTGTGAAACAGCTGTTTTTATTAAAGAATATATTGATGATTACGGAGAGGCATTAATAGATCTTCCGGATGAAGCATGGGGCTCCTCGATATGCTTGTGGATGGATGGTTACTGGGACGTTCTTATTGATTTGTGGACAGAGGGTGAAGGGCGCAGTGATCTTGTGCTTAGCTTGCAAGTCTTTGAAGTTGAAGGTGGATATAGCGTTGAAATAGGTATGGTTTATGTGCCCTGAATTTATTAGCTATAAATAAGATTTGTGGAAGCGTGTGCTGTATTCACTAACGTTTACTTGTTCTGATGATTTTCTCTGTAGTCAGGTCTTGATGAGACTGGGTCTTTAGAAAAAATTGATTTTGGTTTGTCCGTCCTAACTATATCGCAAATAGTATAATTTCAATTAATGTAATTGAATAAAAGGCTGCCTGCATCAGGCAGCCTTTTTTATTGCCTATAACAATAGTAAGGGTAGGGGTCATAAGTTGCTCAAATACTCGCCTGATTATGTGGCAAAATGATGGATAAGAGATCATGCTAAACACAGTTCAAGTTTAAGCCTTATATGTGTGTCTATTGATTAAGAGCATTGCGTTTTAAGGCAAGCGTATTAACCTAGCGTTCTTAGGAGAATATATGTCAAAACACTGTGATGATAACAACGCAGGCGTGCAATCCAGTTGCGCTTCGACGGCCCATGAGCATAAAGAAGAAAGCGCATCGTGTTGCGGCCCAAAACCAAGTCCTCAAGAGTCAGCATCATCGTGCTGTGCACCAAAGCAATCATTTGATTGGATTATGTGGGGCTCGGCTGCGTTTGTAGTGACATTCTATGCGCTATTTTTATGGTTTGGGTCATCTGCCCATGATGAATTACCGGCCGTATTTGCGACCATGGCCCATACCAGTTTTGAGATGATGAACACCATGTGGTGGGGTATTATCATTGGTGCTTTAGCAGTGGGTGCATTGGGGCGTATCCCTAATCAAATGGTGATGGCGGTACTAGGAAAGCCCGGTAGTCGCAATGGTGTGTTCAGGGCAACCATGGCGGGGTTGCTGTTAGATTTGTGCAACCATGGCATTTTAATGGTTGCCATGGGGCTTTATCGTAAAGGTGCTAGCCTTGGTCAGGTGATGGCGTTTTTAATAGCGAGCCCTTGGAACTCGTTCACGCTGACGCTTATTCTGGTGGCCTTGGTTGGTTTACCATTTACCTTGTTGTTTATTGTGTGTTCTATGTTGATTGCTTGGGTGAGTGGTTGGTTGTTTGATGCTTTGGTTAATAAGGGCGTTTTACCAGCAAACCCGGTTCATGCTGAAATCGATGAAAACTTTAAACTATGGCCAGCTGTTAAGTCTCAAGTGAGTGCAAAGCATTTCACACCATCAAATTTGTTATCTATGTTTTGGCAGGGTTTAAAAGAATCTAAAATGGTGGTGCGCTGGGTGCTATTTGGTGTTGTATTGCTGGCACTGATTCGCGCGTTTATAGACCCAGAGCAGTTTGGTGTTTGGTTTGGTGCGTCCATTAGCGGTCTCTTTTTAACGCTATTGGTCACCACGATTATTGAGGTTTGCTCAGAAGGCTCATCACCTATTGCGGCCGATTTGGTTAACCAAGCAAATGCCCCTGGTAATGGCTTTGTGTTTTTAATGGCCGGAGCATCTACGGATTACACTGAGATAATGGCGCTGAAAGACACAACCAGTAGTTGGAAAATTGCGTTATTTCTACCATTGGTTACGGTGCCGCAGGTTTTGTTGATTGGCTGGCTCATGAATGTTTTTGCATGACATTCTTTAATGTCGTGATTGTTTAAGACACAAAAAAGGCGACTTCAAATTATGTCGTCGCCTTTTTAACTAATTGTATTTAAGTTGCTGTGTTATTCGTCAACCCATACCCATCTTAGCAATTCACCGAAATCATCATAAACTGGCTTTTTTTTTGGTCGTTTAATGGTTTTGGTGTTGTTTTTATGAGGCTTGCGAGAATCCATTGTATTCAATGCATCGCGGGCGTCGGTGCGCGAGCCGCTTTTTTCATTAAATAAAACAGGCAGCAGTGCTTTAGTGGGATTCTCGCGTCCGCTGACGCCTTGATCGACACTATTCACTTTGCCACCATCAGATAAGAAATCTTCCATCTCTTTATTTAATGCGGCACGTTTGTCAGCTTTACTTGGACGCGAGTTCACAATTTAGCTCTTGCTGTTGTTATACAGCTGTTTAGGGTCTTGAATTGGGTCGGTACTGACGCTAAGGCCATTGGGTTTGATCTCATTATAGAAGCAATCACGGCGCCCAGTATGACAGGCAGCGCCTTTCTGATCCACTTTTAACAATAATGTATCGCCATCACAGTCCGTTGCCATGCTAATTAGGGACTGTTGGTTGCCTGAGCTCTCACCTTTACGCCAGTAACTGTTGCGTGAACGAGACCAATAGCACACTTGGCCTGTGCTTAATGTTTCTTCAATGGACGCTCGGTTCATCCATGCCATCATTAATACTTCGCCCGTGTCGTGCTGCTGGGCAATGGCGGGAATCAAGCCTGCTTCATTGAATAATAAGTTGCTTAGGGCTGTTTCAAGAGGCAGTTCAGCGCCTTTGCTTTGCTTTTCTAGCTCTTTAAATACGTTACTCATAAGTGGCAATGGCCCCTTTACCGATTCCTTCGAACGCTTTAACGGTCACGCTGCGACCAGATTCTAGGATGGTCTTTGCGATGTGTTTTGCTATTTGCTCAACTGTGGTGTCGGTTTCAATGTCATAGCAAGCTTTAGTGGGGAGTGTGAGGCTAAATTCACCTTGAGGAGCGGTATAGCGGTAGTGATTGTGCTCAACCCCTTCAATTGTGGTTTGGTTGTGCAGGTCTTCTTGGGTGCCAACGTAAATGTCTTGCCACTGGTTGGCCCACTTTTTTTCCATTTCTGGCTGGCGAGTGCCGTTTACAAAAATCTCAATTTTTGAGCGGTGACCGTGTGCAATGCGCTGGCAGTTGCCATTGTGTTTTTTAAGGCCATGGCTGTAGTGGTAAAAAGCACCACCGATTAGTTCGGTATTAAGGGATACATGCAGTTTTTCGATATCACCCGGAATCGTGGTGTTCAGTTCAACCTCAAGCCATTTAGATACGCTTGTAGGTGCGATCTCTTTGCAATCAATGAAGCAAAAGGCTTCGTCGGGCGCGCTGCAAATGAATTCACCGCCCATAGGGTGTGGGAAGCGCACAGTGGTTAGGCTTTCATGCTTGCTGATGTGCAAGCCTTCCATTTGTGTCGGTACGACTAAGCGATGATCAATGAAGTCGTCTAGCCAGTCTTTTGCGCAGCGTTTGACGACACCAAAGTCACAGATCATGCTTTGCTGATCAAGGTTGCCGGTAAGCATGATGCCTGCCATCCACGATTCGCCTACTAGGCCGCGCTTGGCATCTAAATAAGAGACATCAACATTGGTAAGGTTTTCAACAAAAAGTTTCACCAGGGGTACTCGACTGAATAAGTGGCTCGATTTTATATCATTGTAGTTGGCTTTGCATGGCCAAGGGTGAGGAATTGGGCAGCTTTACGCTGCCCAATATACGGTTAGCGAGAAAGTAGGGGCTCGTAACCGTTAGCAAGACCTTTGGTGGCAATGGCCACGGCGTCATGCGCGTGTAAGCTTTCTAAGTGTTCGATGCGCAACCAGAAATCGTTAAATACGTTTTCATTTTTGTTAAGGGCACTTTTTACGCGACGTGCTGCATCTTCACAAAACATAAGGTTGTGACCGTTTAGGCGGGCAAACTCTTGCTCGTCTTCACGTTTAACCGCGGTTTGTACCGGTGTTTGTAGTGCGTCTTCAATCACACCGATGACATCAGTGATTGGGAAGTCTTCAACGGTGTCGTCTAGTTTTACCCATATCTTAGCGATACTGCGCTGGCTGTGCGGTGTAGCAAACGTGCCTTGTGTCGCTGCGTAACCATGATTCGACTTCTTCAGGGGTGACACTGGCTTTATCGCCAAAATCTTTGCTGAATTGTTGTTGAATCAATTGACGTGCAAGGGCGGCTGAGCACGGGCAGGTAGAAGAGTAAGGAATGTGAATGCCCAGCTCTAAATCAACTTTACCGTTTTTTAAGGTAGCGCGAATTTCAGTTGGGTAGTCTTTCCAACCAGAAAATTGGCTCTTAAGTGCTTTGCGCTGAATGACATAATCAAACTCAAAGTTAAGCGTAGCTTGGTCGCTAATGTCTTCGTGGCTATCAAGCATGTGAGCTAAAAATTCACGTAAGTTCGCGGCGCTGAGTATTTGGTTGTCTGAAAATTCAGATAGCAATAAATACAGACGAGACATGTGAATGCCCTTAACGTCTGGATTGCAGATATTCACATAGGTTTGAACAAAGGCATTCACCTTGTTCACGCCGATATGGGCGTCTTGGATGTTTAGGGGCAGAGCGATACGGTTCATACCCACCCAGTTTAGGGTGCCATTAATTTGTGGAGCTTGGCTGGCAGCCACATCGGGCATTTCGCTTGGGCGCTGTTCTGTCATAGGAGCAATTCTTTGAGCCACAATAAAAATAAGGCGGCTATGTTATCCGATAGGTCAACTTGAGACAATAAAACCCGACTATTCTGGTCGGGTTTCGGTGGAACAATCCGTTGCTTTTAGTGCGTTTTAGTCTGTATTAATTCAATACTGTAATTATCTGGGTCTTTCACGAAGGCAATTTCAGTGGTGCCGCCTTTAACTGGGCCAGGCTCACGGCTTACAATGCCGCCAGCGGCTTTAATGGCATCACAGGTGGCGTATATGTCGTCAGCGCCTATGGCGATGTGCCCGTAGCCATTACCAAGGTCGTATTCGCCTGTGTCCCAATTATAGGTTAGTTCAAGCACGGCGCCGTCTTCTTCGTTGCCATAACCAACAAAAGCTAATGTATAGCGGTATTGTTCGTTATCGCGTTGGCGAATTAAGTTCATGCCTAATACGCGGGTGTAAAAGTCGATGGAGCGTTGTAAGTCGCCCACGCGTAGCATGGTGTGCAAGATGCGCATAAATGGCCTCTAATCTAATTCTTTTTGTTTGTATTCGCACAAGTCTTCAATGATGCAGCTGCCGCATTTTGGTTTGCGCGCGGTGCACACATAGCGGCCATGTAAGATCATCCAATGGTGTGCATCTAATAAAAACTCGTTTGGCACCAGCCGCATTAAACGATCTTCAACTTCTAATACATTTTTTCCGGGTGCGACTTTTGTGCGATTACCAAAGCGAAAAATATGGGTATCGACCGCCATGGCAATTTGCCCAAAGGCGGTATTAAGTACGACGTTGGCGGTCTTTCGGCCCACACCTGGGAGTTCTTCTAGTTCTTCGCGGGTTTGAGGGACAACGGAGTTGTGTTTATCGATCAAGAGTTTGCACATCTTAATGACGTTTTTGGCTTTGCTGTTAAATAAGCCAATGGTCTTGATGTAGTCTTTTAAACCGTCTTCGCCCAGTGCGTAAATAGCTTCGGGGGTGTTTGCCACAGGGAATAATTTACGCGTGGCTTTATTTACGCTGACATCGGTTGCTTGTGCAGACAGGGCAACGGCTACCACTAATTCAAACGCAGATGAATACTCAAGTTCGGTTTCAGGGTTTGGGTTGTTGTCCCTTAACCGTGTGAATATTTCGGTGCGTTTGATCTTATTCATAATTAAACAATTTTCCCGGTGACACGTACGCGTTTAGAGCCAGCAATTACCGGTTCTTTTTTGCGGTTCTCAATGTCTTTTAGTTTGTCATCAATAATATTTTTAAGGGCGATTAATAACCCCATGCCGACAAATGCGCCGGGAGGCAAAATGGCAAACAAGAAATCAGGGTAATCAGAGAATAATGTAATCTGCCAAGACTTAGCGCTTTCGCCAAAGAGCAAATCCATGTTCGAAAATAAGGTGCCCTGACCAATCACTTCACGCATGGCGCCTAAGATAACCAACACGATTGCAAACCCCATGGCCATCATGAAGCCGTCTAACGCAGACGGTAAAATAGAATTCTTGGCAGCAAAGGCATCGGCACGACCTAAGATGGCGCAATTGGTAACGATAAGTGGAATAAAAATACCCAGAACCGTATAAAGCTCGTAGGTATAAGCCTGCATAAGCAGTTCGGTACACGTTACATAGGATGCAATAATCATCACAAATGCAGGTAAGCGCACAGCAGACGGCACGTAGTTGCGCACCATTGAAACCGCGATGTTTGAGCCCACTAAAACCAACATGGTCGCTAAGCCTAAGCCCAGTGCATTAACCACGGTGCCAGTAACCGCTAATAGAGGGCATAAACCCAATAGCTGAACCAGTGCGGGGTTATTGGTCCATAAACCGTCTTGGGTGATTTGTCCGTAAGATTTTGTGCTCATAAAGCATCTCCACGGTTAGGGGAATGTGTGTTGGTGCTTAATGTCGATAAAACCGCTTTATCTTTTTCAAACATTTCTAATGATTGCTTAACAGCGTTAATTACAGCGCGCGGCGTGATGGTTGCACCGGTGAATGAGTCAAACTCACCACCGTCTTTTTTAACTTTCCATTTTTCGATGTCAGGGTTGGTGAGTGACTTGCCATTAAACGATAAAATCCAATCGGACTTTTTAAGTTCAACTTTGTCGCCTAGTCCGGGTGTTTCTTTGTGATCCACCACACGCACCCCCGCGATGCTGCCATCTTGCTTTATACCGACTAAAAGCTGGATTTTAGTGGTGTAACCATCCGGTGCCGTGACCGGAAAAATATAAGTGTGTGTATTGTTATCTTTTTGCGCTAAATGCAATTTTGCATCGTCTGCAATGGGGCCTAAATAATTCACGTGTAGGTGTTGCTTGCTTTGCGGTGAATGTAATTCGATATAACTATTTAGCACGTCATTATCAACCTGACTTTCTGGCGTAATTTCGTACAGCGCTTTGGCTTGTGCCTGTGCAATGTTTTCATGAATTTGTGCTTTGGTGCTCTGTTGCACAATGGCAATAACGCCAGCAGTCACAAACGCAAATATCGCAAGGCCAATAGCGTTTTTGGCTATGGATTGGCCAAGGCTCATTTCGGCTTTTTCAGTATCATTAGTCGTCATGCTGAATCCTAATCTTTTTTCGCCAAACCGCGCACCGCTTTTTTGTGGCCATAGGTGCGAGGTTGAGTGTATTGGTCAATAAAGGGTGCTGCAAAATTCATCAGCAGTACAGCAAATGCAACGGCATCAGGGTATGAGCCCCAAGTGCGAATAACATAAATTAAAATGCCGATGCCTGCGCCATAAATGATTTTACCCAAGTGTGTGGTCGATGCCGTTACTGGGTCGGTTGCGATAAAAAAGGCACCCAAAATGGTGGCGCCGCCAAGCATGTGAATCGTTAGAGGTACGTAACTGTCGTTGTCCCAGCCTAAAATGCTTGAGCAAAGTAGCAGGGCGATTAGTAGGCTTGCTGGGATGTGCCAAGTGAAAATCTTTTTCCAAATTAAAAATAAACCACCTAGCAAAAACCCAAGGCTGACCCATTCCCATGCCAATAAAATGTGTGTGTGATCGGCGCCCTTAAAAAGTGGGTTCACTAAAATTTCATCTGCGGTAGCGATGGCGACTTGATGTTTGTATTCATCTAATGGTGTGGCCATTGTGAATGCATCAATGGCTTCACGGGATGAAAATATGGCGGTTAGCGAGTCGCTCAATGAAATGCTGCTCGCTAATAATTCACTCGGCGCGCTCCATGATGTAGTCATGGGTAATGGAAAGCTAACCAGTACCAAAGCAAAGCCAATCATGGCGGGGTTGAATGGGTTTTGACCAAGGCCGCCGTACAAATGTTTGGCGACGATAATGGCAAAGCCAGCGGCAATAATGGTTACCCAATAAGGCGTGTAGGGCGGTAACGATAGTGCTAACAATACGGCCGTTAATAACGCGCTGTAGTCTTTTAAGTAAAAACCGATAGGCCGATTACGCAACTTTAATACGAGCGCTTCACATGTGATGGCGGTGGTGGCTGCGATGATGATTTGAATTAAGTGGCCAGGGCCAAAAAAATACGTCAGTGCAATAATGCCCGGTATCAGCGCTAAGATAACGGTGCGCATGACATCGGCGGTGCTTAATGGGCGGGTAGCATGTGGCGAACTGATGTTGAGTAGTTTCATGAGTTTGCCTCGGCTAATACTTTTTTGGCTTCGTCTAATTTAGCATGTTGTTTTTCAAGCCCAGTTTTAAATGCTTCGATGGTATCGAGATTTTGCTCTTGCGCCATTTCTAAGCGTTCCTGTGCTTTGTCGACGCGAGTTTGCGCCGCGAGTACTTTTTGTTTGAGCAATTCAATGTCTACAACAGGCTTAGTGATTGCTGGCTGAGCCGTAGGTGCTGTATTTGTAAAATCAGTTAGCGCTTGTTTGGCCTCATCGACACGGGCTTGCTGTTTTTCGACAGCGGTTTTTAGCATGTCAACTTTGTCACTGTTGCTTTCTACTGCTTCATCAAGGCGTTTTTTTGCTGTCGTTAAGCGTGATTCGGCTAGGTCGACTTTGTTTTGCATGCGCTCGGGTGTCATTTCTATTTGCGCAGCATTGCCTTCGCTTGATGCGGGTGCGGCTTTAGCCGCTTTTTTAGCGTCAGCAATGGCCTTTGCTGCATCTTTCATTTTTTCTTGTGCTTTTTTAAGCGCGCCGGCTAATAGTTCAACCTTATCGGCATCGTTTGCTTCTTGCGCGGCCGCAATTTTCTCTTTTGTCTTTTTAATCGCTGCTTGTGATGCCTCAAGTTTTTTCTGCAGTAATTCTAAGTCAGCAGCAGGGGCCGTCGGAGGTGTTTCTGTGGCCGGCGCGTTTGCCTCAGCGGCTTTTTTCTCGGCTTGTTTTTTAGCCGCGGCTTCAGAGCGGGCTTTACGCTTGGCTTCTTTTTCAGCGATCTCACGCTCTTGGCGAGCAAGGCGTGCTTCAAAGCGATCTTTTGCGCGATCACTTTTTTGTTTGTCAGCATTGGCTTGTTTGATTTCGCCTTTTGTATGGCGGTAATACTGCACTAGTGGAATATTACTTGGGCAAACATAAGCGCATGCGCCGCACTCGATGCAGTCGGCTATATTGTGGGCCGTTGCTTGTTCTAAGTTGCTGCTTTTAGAGAACCAGTAAAGCTGCTGAGGCAATAATTGTGCAGGGCACGCTTCGGTACACATGCCGCAACGAATACAAGCTTGCTCCAAAGCAGGGTCGGGTAACTCTTGTGTGCTAGAAGCAATAATGCAATTGCTTGCTTTTACAATGGGCGTGGCCGGATCGTCTAGCGTAAAGCCCATCATTGGGCCGCCCATAATTAAGCGGTGTACTTTATCGTTATTTGTTTGTGTTAACTCAAGCAAGTGGTTAACCGGCGTGCCAATGAGTACTTCAAAGTTTTGTGGTTGACCACATGCTTCACCCGTTATCGTCGTGATGCGGCTGATAAGCGGCTCGCCTTTGCTTATGGCTTTGTAAATGGCAAAACAGGTGCCCACGTTTTGACAGACCATGCCAATATCAGACGGTAGCCCGCCAGCAGGGACTTCTTTACCCGTGAGTATTTCAATGAGCTGCTTTTCACCACCACTTGGGTATTTGGTGGGAATGGTGACCACTTCAATATTAAAGGTGTTGTCTTTGAAGTGTTTAAGGGCATCTTTAAGTGCGGCGATGGCTTCTGGTTTGTTGTCTTCAACCCCAATAAGGCAATGTTCAGGCTTTATGATGCGTTCAAGGATCTCAATGCCTTTGATGATGCCATTGGCGTGTTCGCGCATGAGCATGTCATCAGATGTGATGTAAGGTTCGCACTCAGCGGCATTAATAATGAGGGTGTGTATCTTACTGGGTTCAACCGATGCTTTTACATGGGTCGGGAAGCCTGCGCCACCTAAACCAGTAATACCTGACGTTTGAATCTTGTTAATAAGGGTTTGCGGGTCAGCTTTAAGGTAGCCCTCAATCCCTTCAATTTCGCACCATGTATCGTTGCCGTCTAAGGTGATTTCGATACAAATATCGCTCATGCCAGACGGGTGAGCAATGACGCGCTCTTCAATTGCGGTGATTTTGCCTGAACTCGGTGCATGTAGATTGGCGCTCACAAAACCTTGAGCTTGCGCAATGATTTGGCCTTTAAGTACCGTATCACCTAGGTTTACCGTTGGTTTTGATTGCGCGCCAATATGTTGTGCAATCGGTAATATGAGCTTTTTAGGCAGTTTTGCCACGCTAATAGGGCGTTGCGTGCTTTGATCTTTATTTTGTGGTGGGTGAATGCCACCGTCGAATTCGTGAAGGGTAATGAGGTTCATATTACGCCGCCTGTTCTTTATCTGTGGCAATGATGTTGGCGGGTTTTTGCCAATGCCAATCTTGCAGGCCCGTTTCAACTGGGACCATATCAATGCAGTCCACTGGGCAGGGATCTAAGCACAAATCGCAGCCGGTACATTCGTCGGCAATGACAGTGTGCATTTGTTTGGCCGCACCTAAAATGGCATCCACAGGACACGCTTGAATGCACTTGGTGCAACCAATGCATTCGTCTTCACGAATGACGGCCACCATGGCGCTTTCTTTTTCGGTGCCGTGTTCGGCGTCTAGGGGTTCTGGCTCCACCCCCAATAAGTCGGCAATGGCGGCAATAGTGCTTTCACCACCGGGTGGGCATTTGTTGATTTTCTCTTCGCCACTGGCAATGGCTTCGGCGTATGGGCGGCACCCAGGAAAGCTGCATTGCCCACACTGTGTTTGTGGCAGTAACGCATCAATTTGCTCAACCACAGGGTTGCCTTCTACTTTAAAACGCACGGCAGCAAAGCCTAAGATGGCACCAAAGATAAGGGATAAAACAACGAGGGCTGAAACAGCAATTAATATAACAGTCATAACGCCCCCTTAAATCGACACTAGGCCAGTAAAGCCCATAAAGGCCAGTGACATTAAGCCTGCGGTGATCATGGCGATAGCCCCACCTTGAAACGCTTTAGGTACGTCGGCCACGGTAATGCGTTCGCGCATGGCGGCAAAAAAAACCAAAACAAGCGAGAAGCCAACTGCGGCACCAAAGCCGTATAGGATGGACTCCATGAAACCGTTTTCGCGTTTGATGTTAAGTAGCGCCACGCCTAATACCGCACAATTGGTAGTAATGAGAGGTAAGAAAATCCCCAGCACGCGATAGAGCAGTGGGCTTGTTTTGCGAATGGCCATCTCGGTAAACCCCACCACCACAGCAATCACCATGATGAATGAAATGGTTTTAAGGTATTCGATGTTTAGAGGTACCAGTAGGTATTCGTACACTAAGTAAGAGCTTAATGAAGCAAGCGTCAGCACGAAGGTAGTAGCAGCTGACATGCCAATGGCCGTCTCTAACTTGTTAGAAACCCCCATAAATGGGCAAAGCCCTAAAAATTGAACCAGTACAAAGTTGTTCACCAATATGGTGGAAATCAGTATGAGTATGTAATCAACCATATATGGCCTCGATGTACGGTCTGTATGAAATCACTCTCTAGCTGACAGTAAAGCGATCTAACTGGTTGTCAGGCTTAGAAAAATGGCGGCATATTATCAGCTAAGTAGAGGGGGGGTACAAGGCGGCAGAGGTGCGGAATTCAGTCATATTGATAATATTGTATATTTGCTGCATAAATAAGCAGGGTTTTGTTAATCGGTTTTATTGAATAGGTTAGAGTGTTTTGGGAGCGGCCTAATAATAACGAACCGGGTTATTACATGTGTGTTTCCCTTGTTTGGTGAGTAAGCATTGTTGTCTCATGCTGTTAAATTAGGCCTCTAGATTTTGGAGGTCAGCATGGATCAGCGCACCTTATAGAATAAAATTCTCCAGCTTAAGGCACCATGGGAAGTATCCGATGTTCGTCTTCAAGAAAGTTCTGGTCAAATAAAGGTTGTAGTGAGCTGTAACGTGTCCTCAATGCCATGCCCAAAGTGCGGTACTGATTCAAAGCGATACGACTCTAGAATAAGGCAGTGGCGTCATCTCGATACCTGCCAATTTCAAACAATAATTGAGGCTGATGTTCCCAGGGTAACTTGCAAAGAACATGGGTGCGTTACGATTCCTGTGCCATGGGCCGAAGATAGTTCTCGCTATACATTGCTATTCGAAAATCAAGTTCTGAATTGGGCAGCCGAGACCTCGATTTTAGCGCTAACTCGACAACTTAAACTCAGTTGGAATGCCATTGACGGCATTATTAAGCGTGCTGTTGATCGAGGCCTAAAAAGACGACGGAAGTTCTCATGCAAGCATTTATTTGTGGATGAGACATGCGTCGGAAAGCCTAGGGTTTTCATTACTGTACTTTCAAACCAGCTAGGCCAGATACTTGCTATTAAGGACGGCCGATCTAGCGAGAGCTTATTGCAGTGCTTCTCTACCATACCGGTGCATGACATAAATAAAATGAAATCCATATCAATGGATTTAAGTGCAGCGTATAAAAAAGCAGTCTTCATTCGTTTTGGGCGCAGAGCTAAAAAACTAATTGCTTATGATCACTTTCATATCACCAAAATGCTGAATGAGGCATTGTTTCATGTGCAAAGATCAGAAGTAAGATCTATGCCTAATCTAAATAAACTTGAGCATCACAAGTCACGATTTTTATGGTTTAAAAATAGACAAAATAGAACTGAAGAAATTGAAGATACCCTTGACGGACAAAAACAATATTTAATAAAAACAGCCGTAGTTTGGTACTTCAAAGAGCAATTTAGAATCATCTGGAAAACGGTGAGCTATATCCAAGCTAAATCAGCGTGGAAAACATGGATTAAGCTAGCGAAAGAAGCAGGGATTAAAGCTTTAACATCTGTTGTAGGAACGATAGAAAATTGTCTGGAGGGTATTATCAATGCAATGCATTACGGTGTTTCAAATGGTCGAGCTGAAGCACTAAACAACAACATTAAGGCACTAGGCAGACAATCGAGGGGCTATAGAAATATTGAGCGATATAAGTCTTCTATCTTTTTTCATTTTGGAGGGCTGGATATGGTGTTCCACTGAATAAGGGGAAGAGCCTTTTATATACAGTGTAAATGGCAGGCTGAATTTTTGAAGTTAAATAAAACAAAATCATACTTTTGTGCTGGGTATTGGCCACAAAAAGCGTCACGTGATCGCATATTATATTATGCGGTCACGTGACGCTTTTTGTGGAAATGGGACCTTTGTCTTGGTAAAGCGACGAAACGCATCGAAAAAGAAACCAGAAGAAAAAGAAGGGCTTACATAGGCACAAATGTTTCGTGAATACGTAAAAAAAGGGAAGGCATATTTGCCAAAACAGGCTGCATGCCCCATGATGACTCGGCTTTATTGAAATGAAGGGCGAAGGTGCCCCATAAAACACGTCACGTGACGGCATATTATATTATTTGATCACGTGCCATAGAATAAACTGTTATGCATCAAGAGTATCGAGTATGAAGAAATTAACCGAGATAACTGTGTTGGCTTTGATGATCGTGGTATCGAATGCTCATGCAGGATCGTGGGGTGCAGGTAGCTTTGAGAATGATAGTGCTGCCGATTGGGTATATGAACTTGAGAGCTCAAAATCTCCTAGTTTTTTGTTAACGGTTTTTGCAGTCGTACCGCCAGCAGGTTACATCGAAGTTGATACGTGTTCTGCAGCAATTGCAGCAGCTGATGTTGTTGCTGCCTTAAAGGACGGTAAAACCAAGCAGCTTCCTAAAGTGGTTGCCACGTGGGTCAAAAGTAACGAATCAGGGTACAAGCCTAATATGGCAACTAAAGCCCTAGAGGTAATAAGCTTCTGTAAAAGTATGAAGCGTTCTGAGCTTGCGCAGCTGTGGAAAGAGGGTCAGTCCAATAATTGGCTGTCTCAGATTTCTAAAATCGAAGCTCGTTTACAATGAAGTGCATAACAAAGTTAGGCATCGGACCTACACTAGCTAGCACCTATTTTTGCGGAGCAAAAAAGTCGCCAACTAGCTCCAGCCAATGCTAACGGCGTTAGCTGCTTAAGGAGATTCATTTGAAAGTAGACGATATTCGAACATTTATTCCCAGCAAGGACTACGAAGTTTCAAAGTCTTTTTATGAAGCTCTGGGTTTTAAAGGGGAGTATGCTTCTGACGATCTTACACTTTTTGAAAATGGTGAATGCGCCTTTTGGCTCCAACGATTTTACAACGAAGAGTTTGCTAATAATTTAATGCTACAGCTTTCGGTGTTAGATATTGAAGAAGCATTCAATTTAATATCGAACTTAAAAGGTTTTGACATTAAATTTGAACCAATCAAAGTTGAGCGTTGGGGCAAGGTAGTTTATCTATGGGGGCCATCTGGTGAGTTATGGCACGTTACTGAATTCAGCAGCTAACAAGTTGCTTCTACGGAAAATTTACTCGCTGCCGCTCCCAAATTTCCGCAGAGCAAAGCGTTATACGAAATTATGAAATTAAAGAACATCAAGGCTCTTTCCCATAATCTTACTCATTCATATGTGAGCTTTGAAAATTACGTAGACGGTGAGTTTGTATTTAAAGACCTTAAAGAATTAGCCTTTAAAGCAAGCGGTGAAAAAGTATCAATCTATTGGGTATTTCCAGAAGGAAAGGTTATTCCTCTATTAAATGAGCGAATAAACAAGAGTATTGAATACTACAAGAAGTGGTTACCGAAATTACTGTCGCAACATGAGCTTGAATTATCAGTAATAGCTGAATTAAGAACAGATATTTATATCGCTTTAAATAAACAGCTAGAAGTACAAGCTTATGCTCGTGATATCAATGGAAAAGAATACACAAAAAACATATACGAGTTTGCTGATCTTCAGCCACGCAAAGGTGAAGTATGAGTAAATCGTATAACAAAGCCATTAAGAATGGCCCACTAAAAGACGTGGGCCGGACGGCATTTCATGCCGCCTCTTATGGCAAGCGTTGAGGCTGTAGAAAAACCTTATTTCCAGCCCATATTTTGTTAAAATAACACCTCTTATCAAGAGGTGGAAAATGCCTAAGTTTATTCCTTATAATTACGATCAAACTTCTATGGTCGTCATAAACTACAAAGATCAATTACAGCCTGGAACATTCGAGCACGCAGTTCATTTCTTGATAGATACCAAACTCGATCTCTCAATATTTTATCCCAAGTTTAAAAATAGCGATGGCGGTCGCCCTGCATATGACCCCGCTATTCTGTTAAAGATAATTTTATTCGCCTACTCAAAGGGCATTACCTCTAGCCGTGAAATCGAATGGTGCTGTGAAACTAATATCATCTTTAAAGCACTCTCTTGCGATACGGTTCCTCACTTCACTACGATTGCTGCCTTCGTAAGTAGCAACGCGCAAGAAATAGAAACTCTTTTCGAGCAAGTCCTTCTAATCTGCCAAGAGCAGGGTCTATTAGGTAACGAACTGTTTGCTATTGATGGTTGTAAAATGTCATCGAACTCTGCAAAAGAATGGTCAGGCACACTAAAAGAGTTAGAAGAAAAGCGCGTGAAGATTAAACGCTTAATTGGCCATCATGTCAGTGAACACAAGAAGATTGATGGCAGTGATACGCTAGATGAGCAGCGTAAATTAAGGGCAGAACAAGCAATTGATACTTTAGATAAAGCGCACGAGAAAATTGATAAGTTTCTAAAGACGCAACCCCAAGGATGGGGCAAGGAAAAAGATCAAAAGAAGTAAAGAGCAATATCACCGATAACCAATCTGGAAAGATGACAACCAGTAAAGGAACGATTCAGGGTTATAACGGTGTTGCGACTGTGGATAAGAAGCATCAAATAGTTATTGATGCTCAAGCTTTCGGAGAAGGCCAAGAACACCACACTTTGAAGCCTGTTTTGGATAATATTAAAGATAAGTATCAACGCTTAGGCATAAGTGAAAATATCTTTGACGAAGGTACAATCGTTACAGCAGATACAGGCTTCGCAAACGAAGCGAATATGAAATATCTGTACGAAGATAATATTAATGCATACATACCTGATAATAAATTTAGAAGCCGTGACCCTAAGTTTATTAATCAGAAAGAAAAATATGGCAAGCGTCATCAAAACGAAAAGAAGAAAGGTAAGATTCGTAATGTCATTCCGCCGAGTGAATTTAATTTTGATCCAGTGAATCTTATTTGTGTATGCCCAGCGGGAGAAACACTGAGTTACCAAAGTACAAGAACATCAGAATCAGGTGTACCAAAAGCCTTCTTTAATGGTCGCCTTATGCAATGTCGAAATTGCGATTTAAAAACACAATGTATGCAAACCCCAAGCTCTGCTGACCATCGAAAAGGAAGTGGGCGGCAAGTTTCATTTATACTCGATCATAAACGTAAGCCTACTTTTACTGACTGGATGAAACATCGGGTTGATAGCAAATATGGGAAGCAGATATACAGCCACCGTATGTCGGTTGTAGAGCCTGTATTTGCAAACATTGGTACGAATAAAAAACTGAACCGCTTTAGTTTGCGTGGGAAAAAGAAAGTCGAAGCACAGTGGCAGCTGTATTGTATGGTTCATAACATAGAAAAATTAGCGAATTATGGGCAGTTAGCAGCCAGATAAGACCGCATAAAACGAGTAGTAAGTGTTTTTATCAATAAACTGATGATTTGAGTTGCAAGTTAATAAAAATCTGGCAAATTGGTGCGTAAATAAAATTAGAAAGAAGGCGCAAGGGAAGACTGTCTTAAATCGGGTTTTCCTACAGTCTCGTTACGTGAGTAAATTATGAATCCAGCAATTGAAAAATTGAATCTATATCTATCGGAATTAGAATCCATTGATTGTTTTGATTCAATTGAAGCTAAAGCTGAGCACATAGGCTTACTTAATCAGGTTAAATCTAGTATTGGTCAGCTTGAACTTTGTGAAAAGTATGGAATTAATTCGGGTTCCCTTGTAAGTGTATTACCTGAAACAGAAAATCCTAATTTTTGCTATCTTGCTGTTCATGAGAATGAATCCTCCAACCCTGAAAACTGGGAAGAGGTTATTTTCGAGGGGCATCAAGTACAATTTAGTGGTGGTGATCTTGTTATTCGCAAGTAATTCACGTAACAAAAACCAGCAATCAGACTCCGCAAGCGTGTCACCTTTTGTGCATAAAGACGCACAAAAAGCGCCAAGCATGCTACGCAGTTGTGGTTGGCGTTATCGTCTTTAAAGCATGAGTAGCGAACTAGAATCATATAAATCATTCATCGATGATGTTGTCGGGATCAAAAAGTCTACGGTATCGACTTGGGTTGAGAAAGGCTCTTTTCCTGAAGTACCTGATAACATTAAACGTAATGAAATTTTATCGACTCTTTCAAATGAGCAGCGAACTGAATTAGCAAAAATCATTCAAGAATCGAATGAGTCTGGAATTCATGATTTATTGGCTCTGCTTAATGATAATGCTTCGATTGAATATAATGGTGTAAAGCTGCCTAAAGAGCCATTCGATACAGAGCTGAATTTTGATTTTATTGCTCGTAGCGAAGGTGATTCATGGCCGAAATAGAAAACCATAACAAGAATATCAATGATCGCCAGCAAAGCTGGCTGGACGCGCAAAAAGCCGCGCGCCCATTATATTGGCGTTGAGGTTGTAGAAAAACCTCAAAGAGAAAAGTAGAGCGCGCTCTACGTTAAATTTCAAGGAAGTTTAATGGTAAAACCTATATGGATTTTAAACTGAGGCGTATTTATAGAGTGATTTTTACTCTATTTTCATAATGAAATTTAGGCTGTGTGTTTTTCTACAGCCTCGTTATACATGAGAGGTCTGTAATGGATGAAAAGGAATTTGTAGAAGAGTTTTATTTCTTAAAAAATGAACTAATTGCAGATTACAAGCCGAAAGAAGCTATAGGCTTTCGAAAGGAACTTGTAGATAAGTTAGTTTCGAACTCTGAACAAGCTGAAGCATTAGAAGCGTTATTAGAAACAATTATGACAGATGCTTTGTACACGGTTTTACTAGGATTAGACGGGGCTGCTGCCATTGGCGGCCTGCAAATTGACTATAAGCTACATGACGAAGATGGCAACGAACTAACTGGAAAAAATATTTCAGGCTATGCAGGAGAATTCTTTCCTGAAAATGACTCAACCATCAAATAGGCGTGTATAACAAACCAAGCCAGTTCGCCAGCGGGCTGGCAGGACAAATTTAACGCGCTTCGCGCTAAAAACAAATTTGCCTCTGCTTTGGGGCGTTATAAGTAGATATATGAAAAAAATTACCGCAATTGCTTTATTGTGCAGCATAAGTTCAATTTTTAGTTTTAGCCTAGGGGTGGCTGTGGATTTTTTTGAAACCACGCATAAAGCAGAAGAAATGTATGAAATTGCTAAATCTTGTCAAGAACTTAAAAGTGTAGGAGCTGATGGACAAATCATTGATAGAGTAATGTTTGTGAAAGCAATGATTTCAGACAATAAAGAGCTTCAAGAGAGTTATGAGGGGACCTTTACTCATAAACTAGCTCAAGACGCACTTGAGTTGAATCGACAAATTAGCAACGATATATCTGACTCAGAACTAAAATCAAAGAAAGATCTGATATTGCTTATTGAAGAGCTTCTGAAAGAAGTTAATGAAAAGAAAAACTTATAACAAGCAAAGGCAGTACTCCCTTCGGTCGGGACGGCTACGCCGCCTCTGCTTTGGGTGTTATAAGCCATTTGAGTTCAAACTATGTGGGAAGAAATAGATTCTAAAGATTGGAAAAATGTTCCCTTTATCTCTGGCAGGGCTGCTACCGAGCAGGATGTAGAGGAAGGTAGGGCTGTATTCTACATTCCATCTGGCAGCGAACCCTACGAGACAGGACTACCCTTATTTGCAGTGCAAACAGATAGTGAAAATAATTCAAGAGTGCCTTGCGTTGCTATACAAATTGAAAATTGTAGTGAGGGAACTGCAGTTGGGGTAAGGTATTTCAGCGGTGGTAATGGTGTTGGCATGGCTAATGAGTTCGAGTTTTACAATGAAATCACAGAAGAGTTTAGCTTATAACAAAGCGCTGTTGTCGGACTGGTTTTCCGCTGCGCTCCAAACCAGCCGCAAAACGCGGCGTTAGGCTTCAAGGAAGTAAACCTATGGTATCTCTATTAGAACACCCAGATTCACAAGAACTCTTTGATCGTACCTATTCTTTATTAATGTTTGAAGCAGACAGGGGCTGCGTTTTGTTGGGAGTATCTTTATTGGATGAAGAACTGACTAAACTTTTTAAGTCTTTATTGCCAGAGGATACTAGTAATAAACGAAAAAAAGAAATCTTTGATGGAAAGGGTGCCTTTGGAAATTTATCTGCAAAATTAGATATCGCACATGTTTGTAATATTCTTCCTGTAGACTTAGTGAATTGTATCCATCGTTTAAATAAGCTTAGAAATGATTTGGCACACCAAGCTTCCCCTTTTTCAATTGATGAAAACTTAGAACTTATATTTGAAATATTTAGTAAAACAAAAGGTAATCTTGCGGCTGGAATTGTGCATATGTCGGGAGATTTTGTTTACGGGCAGTTTATTAAAAAAGTAATGGAAACAGATCATCCCACAGATGAAGGAAGGAAACTTTTTGATTCGCAAGAAGAGGCTGTTTCTTATTTAGAAAAAAATGATCAGGTGAAAACGAAATTATCAGAACAAAGAATTAAAACTATGTTTGCAATAGGAATTGCTAGTCTTGGAGCCATTATCATTCTTCATAGGGAAAAAATGATAGATCAGATTGCAAGTAAAGCCTAACAATACGCTGAAAGGCATTACGGCCAAAAAGACGGCCTCCATTGGACGTGCTAGACGCACGCCCGTTAGCTAAAGCGTTATATTTCACTGAATGTCTGGGTTATGAGTTATGAATAAAGAACTAGTAAATGTGTCAAAGTACCTTAGCTTCCTTCTTAGGCATAAACCTGAGTCAATTGGTCTGGAATTAGATGATAGCGGCTGGGCTTCAATTCAAGAGTTAATTGAAAAGACTACTGAGTACTCATTAACCCCAGAACTTCTTAAAGTTGTAGTTGAAACTAATGATAAACAGCGATTTGTGATTAGCGACGATAGTGGGCTTATACGAGCGAATCAAGGGCATTCAATTAATGTCGATTTAGGTCTAAAGACTATAGAGCCTCCAGTTTTCCTTGTGCATGGAACCGCTGACAAATTCTTATCATTGATTGAGTCACAAGGATTAGTGAAAGGTAAGCGCCATCATGTTCACCTTACTGAATCGGTTGCAGTTGCTAAGTCAGTAGGAAGCCGGTATGGAAAGCCAGTTATCTTGAAGATTGATGCCGCTAAAATGCAAAAAGAAGGCTATGAATTCTTTAAAACGCCAAACAATGTTTGGCTAGTAGATCATGTGCCAATCAAATATATAGAAATATAACAAACAGTTGCAAGCGACACATTTTATTACGCCGTTTTTGTGCATGTGTCGCAGGCTCCAATTATTGCACAAAAACGCTACATAAAATGTGCGCCTGAACTGGGCGTTAGAGAAAGGTTTATGTTTAAATTTCCAGATACAGAAAAAAAATTGAAAACAAAGATATCGAGTTATCGTTCTGCCTTAAGGAAAGAAAAAAAAGAACACGACTTCATAAGTGATGGATCAGGTAAAAGGTATCTTTTATTCAGTCTGTATTTTCTTTTAGATGATGCAAATAAATCAAAAGAGTATTTTGACTGGTATATCGAAGAATTTCCTGATTGTGCAGGTGAGCCATTTCAAAATCTCTGCTGGGCTATTAGCCTGTTTAGAATGCAAAGCTTAGATGAGGCCAGAATGAAGCTTGCTGAGACAATGCTATCAAATCTTTACCTGCTTCCTGAATTAATCGGAAATCCAGAGAAGAAAGAGCATGATATTTGGCATTCAAGTAATTTTGATGAGCTTAGCTATATTTCTTACTTACCTGAAGAGATTAGAAACAACATCAAGGAAGAAGAAATATCTTGGTTAAAACAAGAATTTGAGTCATTTGATTTTCGTCGCATTAAAAAGAAATATATAATAATTTACAATAAAATGAACACAGAAAAAGATGTCAAAGAAAGAGGTAAGCTACTTAAAGAGTCTGTATCTTTGCTTGACACTATAAAATGCAGCTAACAAGCCCCTACAATCTGACTCTGCAAACTGTCACTTGTTTTGCTACGCAGTTGAGGGCAGCGTTGAGGCTGTAGAAAAACCTCAGCGCAAAAATAAAACGGGCTCTACGTTAAATTTGAAGAAAGTTTAATGGTCAAACCTATACAGATTTTAAACTGAGGAGCATTTTTAGGGTGATTTTTGTCCTATTTTTAAAATTTAATATTGGCTGTGAGTTTTTCTACAGTCTCGTTAGCAGTAAGACCCGATTTGTTTATTACCGGCTCTACCACTACACCAGTGCCAGACAAGATGGAATTATCTGCTTCAGTAGGGAATTATTATGAGCTAAGTTAGCCCATTGAAAGTAGTGGAACCCTTACTCTTCTAATAAAACTCGATAAGCTAAGTAACGGCACTAATTGGGCACCGGGAGCGATGATCAGTTTCGCTAAGGGTGGATATGAGAATACGCTAATTTTTACTGTTTACCAAAAACAAGAATCGGATAGGTTTTTAACCGCTGGCTATCGTTGTGCGGTGAATGATAAAGATGTGTTCTTTAGAGGTCTAGCAACAACTTATCCCATTGGTAGCTCAGTAGAGCTAGTGGTAAATTGGAGTGTTGATTCTGGGTTCCATTTCACTTTTTCCGGTCAGCCAGAAATAACGTTTAAGCCAGATTTTCAGGTAGACAAAGTCCTTTACTCTATTTCATCTGGTTCAGGCGTCATCGAAAAAATATGAAACGGCTAACAAGGTGTTCAATCTACTTTAGGAATCAATGGTATATGCCTTTACCAATGAACCTATTCTTTAACGTATTTTTTGGGTTTACTTTAGTCATCCTTTTACGACTCTTTGGATCGCTAGCGGCAGTGAACGCATAGATTCTTACTTGAAGGAAACTAACAAAGGTAAAAAATGGGTAAATCATAACCTAATTGCAAGTGACGCTCTCCGACCCATTTCAGATATTATCATTTACCCAGTTGGCTCGTCGTAATGCGAAAATCTATCGTTTGAGAAAAACAGAATTTTAGTTATCCAATATAAAATAGTAATGAGTATGAGCATGGTTGGTATCCCCACAATGAGTAACAGCTGTTCTCCCTGCATGCTCTTGATATTAGTGCCCATCATTTTTACGATTTTGTCAGTGAATGCTAATGCCGCCCATGCCAGTGAAAAGCCAATGCGCCAGACATGGCGAATAATGCGTTGAGTGCCAGAAAGTCCTGAATGGTAAAGGTTACGGGTGTCCCCTAATGCAAGCAGAATCGACAAACCACCCCACACCAGATAGGCAGTGGGCGCCTGTACCTCATGCGAACCTATACTGATAAAAAATGCAGTAATGGCGAAACCAATAACCCATATCAAAGCAGTTACTTCCATCAGGCCAGTTTCATTCTTTTTATGATGCACCGTTAACCAGGCGGTAAATACGGTATACAGGACAATTGCCCCCAGCATCATGTCATCGATGGAGTTTTTGAGGTAGGCGACTGCAATAGCCGAAACCAGCATGACCACCATGGATACCGTAAACCAGGAGCCTGCTTTCTTATGTCGTGCACTGCCTTTCTTAGCGAACATGGCAAGAACGGCTGCTATCAAGGCGATCGTTCCCGCGGGGGTATGTACTGCCCAAGCAATGATATCTTTCATAGGTAAAATCTCTGGTAAAAGTTTGCTTAAAACTGAATGGCTGACGTTAATTAGTTGGCATTCAACTTCTTGACCGCCATGTACCCGTATTGCGAATGGCTATGCTCTTGGGCCAGAAATTGGTAAAGGGTATTCGCTGTCTCGATCTCATTCATCTCCTCATAGGTCATTGCTTTTAAATAGGTCAATTCCGCTCTCGTTTCAGCCGGCATGACCTCTGCATTCTCTGCCTGTGAAATCAGCGCCAAAGTACGATCGTATTGCTGACGATCATAGTGTTTATATGCTTCAGAAATGGAGGCTGTTTGAATCAAACTCGAACATGCGCCGAGCAACAGTATTACTACTAGTAGTGCAATGGTAGGTAGTTTCATGACTATCAATCCTGTTAGCGTGATTTAAGGTCGGCAATACTACCAATGCATTAATAAAAGCAATAGAATGAAATTTAGACTTCAGGTATGCATATTTGTATGGATTGGAAATCAATAACATTCGACTGGAACCGTGCCCGGGCTTTTTTGGTGACGGCGGAAGAGGGCTCTTTGGCTGCTGCAGCGCGGTCGATGGGAATGACGCAACCTACCTTAGGGCGACAAGTGGCGGCGCTTGAGAGTGAAATAGGTTTTGATCTATTCTCCCGGCGAGGTCGAGGCCTAGAATTAACACCTAATGGCATTAAATTATTAGAACATGTGCGACTGATGGGGGATGCCGCCAATCAGTTCTCTTTATCCGCTTCTGGTAAATCAGATGTCATCGAAGGTGACGTAAGTATCACCGCTTCCGAGCTTTTTTCCATATTTGTGCTGCCACCCATTATCAAGACGCTACGGGAAGTGGAGCCTGGCATTGAGATCAACATACACTCAACTAACGAAGAGCGAGATCTCAATCGAAGAGAGGCTGATATAGCTATCCGGAGTGTTCGTCCAACACAGCCAGAATTAATTGCAAAAAAATTGGGTAGTGTTCAAGGTCATCTCTACGCAGCCAAAAGCTATCTGCAGCGACTGGGAAACCCTCCATCAATCGATGAGCTAAATAAGGCTAACTTTATTGACACTGAGAACCCCGGTCGTCTCATGCAGTTGCTTAATACTCAGGGGCTTTCCCTAAGCAAGAAAAATTTCCCAGTCATTTCAAACAGTCATATTGTTCAGTGGGAATTGGTTAAACGAGGAGTGGCAATTAGTGCCACAATAGAAGCAATTGGCGATCACGAGCCGCTGGTTGAGCGTGTCGTCATCTCCGATCTCCCCTTGATTACCATAGACCTATGGTTAGTTACCCATAATGAGTTGAGAACCAATCGTCGAATCAGACGTGTATTTGATTTCTTAGTATCGGAGTTTGCTTGTGATTAGACTGGCTAGGAGTGACCGTTACTAGTTGATTATTGGCGTTCAAGCTAACATTTTGATCGTCCGCTTTTAGGGCCTCTTTAAAAATGTAGTGGTACAGTGATTTTGGCCACCTAAATAGAGGTGATATCATCACCTCATAAGTATCTTAGGTGACATATGAGTAAGCAAGGTAGAAAGCATTTTACACCCGAATTTCGTTTAGAAGTTGCACAACTAATCGTTGATAAAAATTATTCTGTACGCGAAGCTGCTGAGTTAATGAATGTCGGTAAATCCACCGTCGATAAGTGGGCAAGACAGCTCAAACTTGAACGTGATGGTGGAATACCAGCAGCATCCCCAATGACCCCTGATCAAATCAAAATTCGTGAGCTGGAAAAGAGAATTAAAGACATTGAAGAAGAGAAAGAAATCCTAAAAAAGGCTACCGCTCTCTTGATGTCGGACTCGATGAGAGGTTCTCGTTAGTCCAGAAGCTGAAAGAGAGCTACGCCGTTACGAAGCTATGCAATGTATTTGAAGTGTATCGCAGTAGTTTTAAATATTGGTTAAGTCACCCAGAAAAACTTACCTCTAAAACGATTGAGTTGCATAGTAGAATTCGGGAAATGTTCAGGCTAAGTAACGGCTCTGCGGGCGCTAGAACAATCAGTACGATGGTGACTCAATCAGGTATTAAATTAAGCCGCTACAGGGCAAGAAAAGCCATGCAGTACTTGGATTTAATTAGCAAACAACCTTTTGCGCCGAAGTACAAGAAAGCAAATAACGAGCACCTTGCAGTGCCCAATTTACTTAATCGCCAGTTTAATGTGGCCGCACCTAATCAAGTTTGGTGTGGTGATGTCACTTATGTTTGGATCGGGAAAAGATGGGCTTATTTAGCTGTGGTAATGGATTTATACGCCCGCAAGCTAATTGGCTGGGCGCTCTCATTATCGCCAGATAGTCAGTTAACCAGTAAAGCTTTACAACATGCCTATGAAAGCCGAGGGCAACCTAAAGGAGTGATGTTCCATTCCGATCAAGGTATGCATTACACCAGTAGAAAGTTTAGGCAAACACTATGGCGCTGCCAGATAAAACAAAGCATGAGTCGTCGAGGTAATTGCTGGGATAATGCACCAATGGAGCGATTTTTTAGAAGCTTAAAAACAGAATGGATGCCGAAATATGGGTATAGCAATTTTGCTGAGGCTGAATATTCGATAACAAATTATATCGCAGGTTATTATTCTCAGTTGAGACCACACCAGCATAATAATGGGAAGACTCCAAATGAGGCAGAAGGATTATTCTTTCAAGCCTCTTAAACTGTGGCCAGATTTACTTGACCACTACAAAACGTATGTTTAAAAAATAATTGAAATATCACGTTATGAAGAAAGACTGGGTCATTGGTTGTTTGCATGAAGGCAACTATTAACAACTATTAAGACACTCATAGTAATTAATCATCAAAAAATAAAAGGATTATAATTTTTTGTATAGCTGATGCCAGTGCTCAATGACGCATTCGAAAGACAAGTTATCAGCTGCTTTTTTATTAATGTGTAAAACTACATGGTAGTGATTTGACAGATGGCATAGGCGGCGACATCAATCATAAAAAATTGAGCTTGTTTTAATACTTCATTCTCAAGCCAAGCGCGGCGATGTTCGTAGCTTTCGTTCGTTGTAAAATCCACACCACATAGAAAGGCTTTACGCACGCAGCGTGATACGCAGTGATAGTAGGACGTGGCGTCTAAACAAACCTGCTCTTTTCTTGGCTTGGGCATAATATTTTCTTTAACGAGATCATCTATTTAAAGGCTGGATGGTTAAATACGAATAAGGTTTTAAATGACGAACGAATGTAGATTTAGACATGGACGGACTAGGCATATTTTCTTATTTTCTTAGTATGAATATCTTGGTTAATATTATAAACGCGAATATAGGTCTAACGATTAGTTGAAGTGCATATATTCCAATATAAAAAACCCTAAATTGCACTATATATCTGTAATGAACAGCTTTCTTAGAACGTTAGATTATTTTAAATTTGTGTTGCCTTTGACTTTTCATACCCTCAATCGTGATTTACTTTTCAATTGTACCCAATAGAAATAGGCCTTAATAAGCTAAATAATTAGCAGAGTTATTTCTAATGGAAAGATTGTTCTGAAAGACGAGGAGACATAAAAATGAAAGGATTTATAACAGGACTGCTCATGCTAAGCACGACATGTAGCTGGGCAACCATTTGCGAAGATGCAGTGCCTCTGCATACAGAAGCCAATAATTACATTATTGATGAATCATCTAATTACTTAATGGATCATTACCGAGGATGGCAAGTGTTTGATAATAATCCATCCACCATGTGGCTCTCTGGAGGATTTGTCGACGATGCGTGGGTGCGATATTTTTTCAATCAACCTACACAAGTAGATCAATATACAATTCATTTTACGAATGGTACCGTCACCACACGAGCGCCAAAAGACTGGGAGCTACAAGCATTCAACGGCGCCAGTTGGGTGCCTGTCGATATTCGGCAAAATGAAACTAACTGGCAGTCCAGTGAAAAACGTTCCTATGCAGTCGCGAATCCAGGTAGCTATTCTCAATACAGGCTGTATGTCTTTGATGACAATGATGACCGCCCCAATATAGTCGTGCTGTCCATTGGAGAACTAGAACTGCGTACGTGCAGCTGTACAGAAACCGAGCGCAAAGTACCTTATTTGACCGATGCATCCCCACAGCTTAATGCTTCTAGTCATTACTCAAGCTATTACCCTTGGCTCGCCTTCGATGATAACTTATCCACCTTTTGGCTATCTGCTGTCTATCCCAGCATTACCACTATCGAATATGATTTACAGCAAGCCACCGAGATAGTGGAATATACATTAACCTACGCAAACGGTTCGATCACTTCACGAGCCCCAAAATCATTCGAACTACAAGGCTGGAATGGATACCAATGGCTGCAACTGGACTACAGAGAAAATCAAACAAACTGGCAAGGATTTGAATCCAGAACCTACGCCGTCACATATCCTGGTAGCTACTCAAAATACCGTGTCTATTTTACTGAGGACAACGATGCTCGGGCACCCATCGTGATGCTTTCATTGAGCGACATTGCGTTAATGAGCTGCGCAAACTAGCGTAAAAAAATGCCTCAACTCGTGTGAGTTGAGGCCTTATTCGATTAATTAATATTCAACCCAAACAGAATCAAACTCAGCAGTAGTCCGTTTAAATCATTGGAAAACTAAATAAGAAAAAAACTAAATATGACACTCATGTTTAAAAAATCAAATATTTGAAAAATAATTGATAGAGTTATTAAACATTAATTGAAATATCATGTTATGAAGAAAATACCTAAAAACCTGATTTTTAGGTATAGCAGTATCCATATTGTGGGTATGAAAATAGTGAGTTTTATTTCTAAGTTAGTTGTCGTGATTAGCGTTTCTTGTTGTGGGCTTGTGCAAGCAAATGATATGGGTGGGTGCTCAAAAGTAGTATCAGTTGGTGGGGGTGGGGTTACGATAAGGCATACAGAAAGCAATTTGTTTTATGGCGTAAATTATTCAATATCAGAAAAGGACTCTGATTACAGTAATAGAGGAACCGAACATGATTTAACGATAACAATTGGTCGAAGGTTTTATTTGAATGATAATGAAATAAGAAACTTTATTGATGGTGGATTGAGTATATCTCATGAACTTTCCGATAACGATGCACGTTCTTATCGACTTTTTGCAGGATATGGCATAGAGAAATTTATATCTGAGGCCATTAGTATTGGTGGCTCTGTTGGTGTTCATCTTAGTTACTATGATGGTAGAAGCTATAATCGTACAAGCCTATCGGTACCATCTGGTAATCTTTTTATGAGTTACTACTTTAATTGATGCTTGGATCAGGGGTTTCTATTTTATTTAGAAACCCCAGTGCTAGAGATTAACAATTGGGGTTATAAGGTGTTTAAATTATTTTTGAGTATAATTTGAAATTACATTACCCGCATACCCGGCTGGGCACCTTCGTGAGGTTCAAGTAACCAAAGCTCATTACCACCAGGGCCTGCCGCTAAAACCATGCCTTCTGAAATGCCGAATTTCATTTTGCGTGGTTTTAGGTTGGCGACCATCACCGTTAATTTTCCGGTTAGATCTTCTGGGTTGTAGGCGGCTTTAATGCCTGAGAATACGTTACGTGTTTTGCCTTCACCAATGTCCAATGTGAGTTGCAGTAACTTACCGGCGCCTTTTACGTAATCGGCTGAAACAATTTTAGCGATACGTAAATCAGTTTTTGCAAAGTCATCAAATTCGATTTCATCTGCTAATGGTTCGCTCAGGCTAGCTGCACTTTCAGTTGCAGGGTTTGCAGCCGCTTCTGCTTCGGCGTCGGCTTTTTCAGCTTCAACAATGGCGTCTACTTTGTCTTTTTCGATGCGGTTCATCAATGCTTTAAACTTGGTAATTTCATGGTCAAGCAAAGGGGCTTTGCGCGAATCCCAATTTAAGTCATCAACCTGTAAGAACTGCGCAACGCTTGCGCTTAAGTTTGGCAGTACCGGTGTAAGGTAGGTTACGAGTTGGCGGAACAAGTTAATACCCAGTGAGCAAATGCCTAATACTTCGGCTTCTTTGCCTTCTTGCTTGGCCAGTGCCCAAGGCTCTTTCTCGTGAATGTATTCGTTTGCGATATCGGCAAGGGCGATAATTTCACGGATGGCTTTGCTGTACTCACGGTCTTCAAAATATTGTGCGATCACATCACCTTTGGCCACGGCATCTTCAAGGATGTGCGCGTCTGGCAATTCAGCTGCTAACTTACCACCGGATTTTTTCACAAAGCCCGCACAACGTGAGGCAATGTTGATGACCTTGCCGATTAGGTCGGAGTTTACGCGCTGGGAGAAATCATCAAGGTTCAAATCGAAGTCATCAACGCGGTTGTTCAGTTTGGCAGCGTAGTAATAACGTAAGTACTCTGCATCTAACTGATTCAAGTAGGTACGGGCTTTAATGAACGTGCCACGAGACTTAGACATCTTAGCGCCGTTCACCGTTACATAGCCGTGTGCCCAAACCGCACTTGGTGTACGGAAGCCAGCACTGTGTAGCATGGCTGGCCAGAACAAGGCGTGAAAGTTGATGATGTCTTTACCAATGAAGTGATACACCTCGGTGTCGCTGCCTGGTTTCCAGTAGTCGTCGAACTCTAAATCGGTGCGCTCGCATAATTGCTTGAAGCTGGCCATGTAGCCGATAGGCGCGTCTAACCAAACGTAAAAGTATTTGCCTGGCGCGTTAGGAATTTCAAAACCAAAGTAAGGAGCGTCACGGCTGATGTCCCATTCTTGTAGGCCGCTGTCTAGCCATTCGGCGAGTTTGTTGGCCACTTCGTTTTGTAAGGTGCCAGAGCGGGTCCAGTCTTTTAGGAAAGCTTGGAATTCAGGTAGTTTAAAAAAGAAGTGTTCGGATTCTTTTTCAACAGGTGTTGCGCCTGACATAACCGATTTAGGGTTGATAAGCTCGGCTGCGTTGTAGGTTGCGCCACAGTTTTCACAGTTATCGCCATATTGGTCGGGTGTTTTGCATTTAGGACAATCGCCTTTTACGTAGCGGTCGGCTAAGAACATTTCTTTTTCTGGGTCGAATAGCTGCTTAATACCGCGTACCGCAATATGGCCGTTTTCAAATAGTTTGTTGTAAATCAGGCTTGAAATCTCACGGTTTTCTTCGCTATGGGTTGAACCGTAGTTATCAAATTTAATTGAAAAATCGGCGAAGTCTTTTTCGTGGTCCGCTTGTACGGCCGCGATTTGTTCTTCTGGAGTAACGCCCATTTTTTCAGCGCGTAGCATGATGGCGGTGCCGTGTGCGTCATCAGCGCATACGTAGCTGCATTGATTGCCACGGGATTGCTGAAAGCGCACCCAGATATCGGTTTGAATGTATTCCAGCATGTGGCCTAAATGGATAGGGCCGTTGGCATAAGGAAGGGCGCTGGTTACAAGGATCCGACGGGTAGACATAAGATGAGTTCTCAGGGTAAATCGTTTAAATATAATAGCGGCGCATAATAGCAGGGTTTACGCAGAGTCTGTAGTGGCTACAGGCCTGATTTGAATCGGTAAAAACCAAAGTTATGGGCAAAGGGAGTGGCAGTTAAGGGCTGCCATCCGTGTCAGGTGGCAGCTTAGTGTGTTTATCGCGCAATTACTTTTGAACGAAAACCATGATACCAGCCACAAGAGACAGGGCACCGCTTACTAAGTGGTCGTATTTGAAGCTAAGGTCGGCTACTTCCATTAATCCATTTAATACTAAAAAGGCGCCTAATAATGCAATCCATAATTTCATCGATGTCTCCTGATTGATCTTATTGTGGTGTTTTAGGTTATGCCCTTGATTGTGGCGTGTCTAGCAAGAGTCCTTTTGTGGCTTATCGATCGGTTAAGTGTGTTGCGTGCGTCACACTTTGTTTACAGTGACCTGCGTCTTTTAAAAATGTAAAATCCGACCCAGTTACTAGGTTATTGTTTGGGAAGGTTTATATGTCTGAGTTTCAAACGGCTATTGAAGATGCCATAAAGGGTTACCACGACCCATATTTGAATATGGATTTATTTGCGGCGGGTGCGGTAAAACGTATCGAAGTGATTGGTGATAAAGCCGAAGTCGATATTCAATTGGCTTACCCAAGTGAGCACCTAAAAAATGGCATTTCACAAATGTTGCAATATGCCATTGAAAACATAGAGGGCATTAACGACTCGCAAGTGAATATCAGCTGGGAAGTGACATCCCATAAAGCCCATGAGAATTTAGCGAGCATCGCTAATGTGAAGAATATTATTGCGGTGGCGTCTGGTAAGGGTGGTGTGGGCAAATCGACAACGGCTGTGAACTTGGCGTTAGCGCTTGCGGCAGACGGCGCGCGCGTTGGCTTGTTGGATGCGGATATCTATGGCCCGTCAGTGGGTATGCTTCTAGGGGTTAAAGAAGGCACCCGCCCAGAAACCGAGCAAGAGAAGTTCTTTAAGCCGGTGGTTGCTTGCGGGATTCAATCTATGTCGATGGCATACTTGGTAAATGACAATACCCCTATGGTATGGCGTGGCCCTATGGTGAGTGGCGCGTTACAGCAGCTCATTACCCAGACGCTATGGGACGACTTGGATTACTTGATTGTCGATATGCCGCCGGGCACCGGTGATATTCAGTTAACCTTAAGTCAAAAGGTGCCTGTTTCTGCATCGGTAGTCGTGACAACCCCGCAAGACATTGCACTGCTGGATGCCAAAAAAGGCATTGAGATGTTCCGTAAGGTGAATATCCCTGTGTTGGGCGTAGTAGAAAATATGTCGATGCATATTTGCGGTAATTGCGGGCATGCTGAGCACATATTTGGTGAGGGCGGTGGTGATAGAATTGCAGAGGAGTTTAATACTCAATTACTAGGGGCGTTGCCGTTATCAAAGTATATTCGCGAGCAGTCTGATAGTGGTTTGCCGGTTGTCGCGGATGACCCTGATTCTGAGGTATCGACCATGTATCGCAGTGTGGCGCGTAACATGGCAGCAAGTTTAAGTTTGCTAAGCAGTGATGTTGTTCCTGCGATTCAAATCTCAGACGATTGATTGCCTTTTAAAGGGCAGCCTATGTGAAACTGGGCTGCTTTATTTTTATTGTTAACGCATGTGTGCCCGATGTTTGTAGTGGTTGCTCATGAGCGTACTACTGAGATAGCCATTCTTTAATCTCTTGCTTTAATTCTTTGCTTGTTTTTTTAGGTAATACCAAATCAAAACCGTTTATTCTTTTTAATATCACTTTAGCGGTTTCGTAACTGCCACTGTGCTTTAAAAAAGCATTGAGCAATTGTGTTTCGGTTGGCTTTAAATCTTCGACGCTTTCAATAGGCAAGGTTTGACGTTCATAAAAGTGAACGTTGTCTTCCTCTAGTTTAATCCCTTGTGTGGTTAGGCCATACATAACCAAAGCCGATTGCGTACCGCTGGCTTTATCTTGTTTGTTGCCTTGGCGTATTAGTTTGAATTCATTTTTAAACCAAAAATGGCGCACATCTTTTGTGTCAGCAAAGCTAGAGCCAATATAATCGTATTGGTGTTGCTTGCAGTGCAGCGTAACCGCTTTTAAAAGCTCGCTGCCTAGGCCGCAGCGCTGAATATTCTCAAGTGTTGCGATGCGTACAATACGCGCTCCCTTTAAATCCAATGCCTTTAATGCGCCCATATGATGAGTCATTACCTGCGGCATTAAGTGACCCTTTGGTCGGCGATAACCGTTTAATATATCTTGGTGTAAATTTTCATGGGAGCTTGGGCCATTAGCAATTGGCCCTTCGTCATTAAACAAGCACACGCTGATAACATGCTGCGTATTGTTAAGGGTGATCATCTGTGCAAATAAATGCAGGCCTGGCGCGTCGAGTAAATCACGTAGGTCGCTGGGTTTGGTTTGATAATGCGCTTGTACCAAAAGCGCAAAGACTTGCTTAAGCAATGCCGGCGATTCGCTTAGGGTATCCTTGGTTAAATGCATGACAGTCAGTGCATTAAACGCTTGCTTGAGCTCTGTGTGTGAAAAGGCAAGGGCAGAAGGTTCGCTGTCGAGGCAAAATGCATCGAATAGCCAGCTCTCGACAGGGTCGTCTTTGCTATAGCGCATGGGCTCAGTCAGGGTGTGTTGTTGCCATGTGAATTCGCTATCGGCGGCCAGTTGATTAAGGTGCTGAAAAAAACGAATTTGAAAGCCCTTGCCAGTGCCTTCGTAACCATGAGTGGTGGTGGCCAAAATAAGGTGCTTAAAGTGCTGACTCCACTGCATTAGCTGGCCAATGGGCAAGCTGGCGGCTTCATCAATGAACACAATGTCGCCTGGGTTGGCGGAGTCCATCAGACGCTCCGGCGCGACAAACTGCAAAGTATGTTTAGTGGCTTCGCTCAAATGCTTATAAACCGAGCTGGTGGATGCTTTATTAGGCGCACATATATAATAGTTTATACCGTTATCTTCTGATGAGTTTATCAATGAATCGGCCAGCATGCCCAGTAGGTGTGATTTGCCGCGCCCGCGGTCAGCGGTGATCACGTGAAACGATTGACTTGATTTAGCGCTTTTATCTGCCGAATTACTGATTTTAGTTGCAAAGTTGATGCTTTCTAATGTGCGTTTAAATACACTTTTCTGCTCTAAATTGGCATTAATATGTGTTTTTGTGCTTATATATTTATTGCTGGGATATGTGCTGACGGTATCGAGTAGTTCGTTCAGACTTTTCGGATTGTATTGCTCAAGCATGAGTACGTTGTGGTGAGCTGCGCAGCTTAATAAACGCTTAATTGTGTGCTCGTTATTGCATTGATCTTCATACCCTAAGCTGGTGCGCCCTTTGGCGAATTCATCACTAAATAGGGGGTAATCTTTTAATGGGGGCGTTAGCAAAAACAAAAAACCGCCGGGCAATAGGGTGCCGCTTATGGCAGTGAGGGCATCTGGGAATAAACCGTGGTGAGCATCAAATACCACATTATCACTCTCGTAGCCCAATAGTGTATTGGGCTTACTCGCCTTAGTGCAGGTGAGGTAAGCGTGTTTAAGTTCCGCCTGACCTACATAGATATTGTGTTTAAACCCGCACAGCCAAGGATTAAGCAGTTGCCAAGCCCAATGATGATCACCGGCCAGCCAAATCACCTGTCTATGTTGGCGTGCTTTATTGTTGGCGGAAAGCTGTGACAACCATGACTGCATAATAAAGGGGGATTACCTGTTACTGGGTTTATAGAATCTGCTAGAATCCGCCCCAATTGTAACTAAGTTTGTAGGCTTTGCATGCGTTTAAGTGATGGTGATATCGAAGCGGCACTAGAAAGTGGCCATATTAAATTGACTCCGCAACCGGATCAAAAGGCGATTTCGGGTATCAGTGTCGATTTACGTTTGGCGAATAGCTTTCGCGTATTTAGTAATAACTCGGTACCGTTTTTAGATTTATCGGGTGATCGTGATGAGTTAAACAAAAATATCGACCGCGTAATGGGTAAAGAAATCACCATTGACGGTAATAATGCCGACGATGCACTATTTATTCACCCAGGTGAATTGGTGTTGGGCTCAACATTAGAATCGGTTGAAATTCCAGATGACCTAGTAGGCTGGTTAGATGGCCGCTCAAGTTTGGCGCGCTTAGGTTTAATGGTGCACGTAACCGCAGGGCGAATTGACCCCGGTTGGAAAGGGCAGGTGGTATTAGAATTCTACAACCTTGGTAAGATGCCATTAGCGCTGCGCCCAGAAATGATTATTTGTGCGTTATCGTTCGAGACATTATCAAGCCCTGCACAGCGCCCGTATCGTTTGCGTGAGAATGCTAAATATCGCAATCAGCAAGGTGCTATTTCATCGCGCATGGGTGATGATTAGTTTTTGATTTAGCAGGGTAGTTAATAGTGCTAAAACTAAAGCCCGCTGATGTGGGCTTTTTTGTGTTTGCTGTATTCATGAGTAATGTTTGTTTTCTGGTTCAGAAAAAACAAATCATGCAGAATGAGCATCCGAATGATTAACGTGTTATGGCCGTAGGCAGATTAAGATGATAATTGACAATGCAAACTACGAGATTAAAAAGTAATGGCATCAGTGCTTCTGCTTTACTATAGCCTCCTAGGGATGGGTAAAGTAAGAGCGAGTATGAATTAAGGCTGAATAAACGTCATTGCGATTAATAAATATAATGAGGGCGATATGAAAAAATTAATGATCAAATACTTACCTAAACACACTGCCAGCTTACGACGTTAGGCCTCATAGGATAAACGGATGATTCCAATAGAAACGATTAGTTTATTTGTGATTGCATCAATCGCGCTGTCATTGTCACCAGGCCCCGACAATATATTTGTTCTAACACAGTCTGCTATAAATGGGCGAAAAGCAGGTGTATTGATAACCCTTGGCTTATGCACGGGCTTATTGGTTCATACCGCTGCTGTGTCACTGGGTGTGGCCACTATTTTTAAAACGTCAGAATTTGCGTTTAATTCGCTTAAAGTTATAGGTGCGGTGTACCTGCTGTATTTGGCATGGCAAGCATTCAGATCGGGCGCCGTTAAAACGAGTGAGGTGCCGAATGTGCAAGCTAGTTGGCAGCAGCTATATTTACGTGGCGTCGTCATGAATATAACTAACCCTAAAGTTGCGATATTTTTTTTAGCGTTCTTACCTCAGTTTGCAGACCCTTCCGTCGGTTTGGTTTCGGTTCAAATGATTGTTTTTGGTTGCTTGTTTATCGTCACGGCACTTTGCATTTTTTGCCTGATTGCATGGTCAGCTGGTTTTCTTGGGGAATGGTTGAAGCATTCCGATCGTGCTCAAAAAATCATAAATACAATAGCGGGTACTGTATTTGTCGGTTTAGCTATTAAATTAGTTATAAGTGAAAGATAAATTTAATTATAATGGGCTAACCGAATCACTTAATCAGCCGCTAAACATATGTTTATTAGAGTAAATTATTGAGGATAAATACTAATGAGTGAAGTATTAACGTTTGGCTTAATAGCCTTGCTTTTGGTTATCTCACCTGGCCCGAATGGTGTATTAATATTAAAAACAGCATCATCACAAGGGCGTACGCCATCAATTTTGAATATATTCGGGTTGACGACGGCAACGTTTTTTCATGGTGCATTTTCAATATTTGGTCTTTCTGCGCTATTGATGCAATCAGCTGAACTATTTCTAGCCGTAAAAATACTAGGCGCTGGGTATTTGTTCTATATGGGGGCAAAAGCAATTATCAGCTCTTATAAAGCACCTATTAGTGAAGCAGAAGCATTATCGGGTAAAAAAAGAAAGGGAATAGGGTATTTTAATGAAGGCTTTATAACTCAAATTCTAAACCCTAAAGTGTCTATATTTTATTTGGCGGCTTTCCCTCAATTCATATCACCTGCTAACTTTTCGTACGGGTTGGCGTTTCTTTTGGTTGCAATACATGCCGCTATTATATTTTTCTGGTTTGTAGGGGTAACGTACGCAATAAATATAATAAAAACATCGGCTAAAAATACAAATATTGGGCGTTGGGTTCAACGAATAGCAGGCTCAGCTATGATTTATTTTAGCTCAATGATTCTTACGCAAAAATAAAGCATAAGCTTATTATGATTGGCAGTCAGGATGTGCAGGGATATTCCATCTCAGTGCGTTTTTTGTTGTGATGTATAAATTAAATTAGAAAATTCGCATTGATTTTAGTAGGGTGATAGAACTAGTTGTGTATTGTAAAAGCCATTGCGCTTGCAGATGAGTTGGTGGCTCTATAACTTAAAGGGTGAAGATGATCAATTATCCGAACCTCCTATTCGTGGTTTATTAGCAAGTGAGATACACCTTAATAATAATTCTCAAGATTCTGAGATTGAAATTCAATTAACTGGCTCTAAAACATGACAATTGATCGCAATTAAAGACCCAAAGTGTTCTCTATATGTAGAGCAGAAAAACAGAATAACTATCCATGGAAAAAGTGAGCACTCAGACCTGTGCTGTTAATATTATTTAATGAACCCATGAGTAGATGAAGAAATATTTAGCATGCTTCATAGTCTATGTTTTCAGGTGTTATTAAGGGATATAAAATGAATTGGACACCTATATCTGAATTGGAAATTTTGGATACGATAAATACTTCGTATGAACGAATGAATCTCAAACAGCGACGCATGTGGGATGCGATTAAAATCCCCCCTGTAAAATGGAGGCAAGATCCATATGCAAATGAGGGGGCTGGTTTTTGGGTGGTAGCATTAATAGGTTTAACTGTTATTTGGTTTAATGACATTGAAGATGGTTTTAATCGTTCATCCTTTATTGAATATGGTGTTATTGATAATTACTTTTGCAATCAAGACGAACTTGAGTGGCAGGTGCAAGGTGTAATTAATCAAGTCGAATAAGGTTAAGCCTTTAATTGTTGTTCCGATGCTTTGAATAGATCGCTTAATGGTGCTACCAATATATTAGTATTCTGGGCCGCCTACTGGCATAAGTTATGGTGTGAGTGTGAAAATTGAATATTAGTGATGGCTTAAGAGTATTTCTAAATAATGCTTTGGTTAAAGGTAAGCGTGATCGGTATATTGGGTTCTTATCTAGCAATAAAGGGTGTATGAAGTTTTCTAAGTCCTTGAGTCATGATTTTATCAAATGTCTCGATAGAGGCTTTTTTACGAGCAACTTTCAAAGTGGTTTTTTGAATCAGCCGGGCGATTTATATTGTGCAAACGTAGTTGGTAATGATTCTTCGTTATCCATGATAGATCTGTATAATAAGGCTCCATGGGAGGGTGGTTGGTTGTTGCTAAATAAAACTGGAGAGATCGCAATATACAGAGCAGAGGGGGTAATCGATGGTGAGATTTACATTTCTCTCTGTTAACAATATTAAGTATGAGTTGTGTGACCTGACACTTTGTTCAGTTTTTACGGAGTATCCTGTGACTTTAGGTTTATATGTATAGTAACTATTTTGAAGGTGGTGAAGTTAAGCCTGAATACACAAAAACGTTTATAAGTATCTTTGATGGCTGGCTTGGAGAAGGTGATCTTCATAAGCTTGATAAAGTCACAGTCTGTGAGTGGGAGCGGTTTAGTAATTTTATACGTAGAATTTCTCAAGCTCATGAAGTTCAAGTAGTGGATTTTGAAACAGAGTCCTTTATTCAAGTTACTAATATAGAGTTGTTATCTAGTCATGATGAGTCAAAAAATAAAACCTCGGCTGAATTTACTAGAATATTCATTCCAGCTCTTGATTGTATAATCACTGAAGATTGGGATTACACCTATATACTTTGGTGTAAAAATCTTAATTCTATAGATATATTGAAACCTTTGATTGATGAAGTTGGTTTGTTCAGTTTTCGAGATTAAAAGAGAATAAAGTAAGAGTGGGTAATTTGTATGAGGGAGCCTAATGCCGACACCATATAACATGGCATTTGCATGCTTAGATTGCCGAAAGTCGTTTAAGCGTGAGTTTAATCTTGCCAAAGAGTGCCCTAGTGAACTGAAGTGTTCAGATTGTGGTGGGCTTGCTTATAATTTTGGAAGGCATTTTAAAGCACCAAAGAAAAACCATATGAAGCAGTGGAAAAAGATAAGGTTTTTATTTGAACATGGTTTTAGGTTTCAGAAAATTCGTCCAGTGAAAAATTCAACGGAATCAGTCCCATATCCTGAAACATTAGATGCAGCAAAAGAATTTGTAATAAAATACGAGTCCTATGCATTTAAATAAACATATTATGGCTAGGCTTGTTATTTTATCACTTGTTCGAGTGTGCTGTGTTAGGTCTATTCTGTGCTTCAGCTTACTATTAAAAAGTAGTCTTTTACGGTGTAAATGCAGCAATAATAATGCTTGAAAGCGATACTCATCAGTTGGTGGTGTTCTACTATATATGTAAATAAAAATAAAGGTTGTAGAAATAGACATTCAACTTCAAGTGTTAGACGGAAATATTAAGATTGCATTCTTTGTGAAATAAATTCATTCCATTCCTATCATAAATCCCTGAGTTATATATTACAAAGCCATCTGTCTAACCTATAAATTCCGCTGTAAGGTTTTACATATTAACTTTGTACTCACTTTACCTTACAAGTGTGAATATCCAGTACTAGTGTAAGCGTTCAATAAACCCCAACTAGCTATTGAGTAAATCCACGTTCCACGGCAACGACGCCTCAATATCTTCAAGGGATTTCGCTTGAGGCAATTTTGTAAAAACCGTTTTCAAGTACGCATAGGGCTCAAGGTCATTGGCTTTTGCCGTTTCGATCATGCTGTAAAGCATAGCGCTGGCTTTAGCGCCTTTTTGACTATCGCTGAGTAACCAGTTTTTTCGGCCGATGGCGAATGGTCGGATGGCGTTTTCTACTGGGTTGTTGTCGATATTTAAGCGGCCGTCTTTTATGTACTCGGTGAGCTTTTGCCAGTTTTTGCTCATGTAGGATAAGGCTTCACCTGTTTTGCCTTTTGGTAAAGTGTTTTGTAGGGTTTTATCTAGCCATGCTTTTATTTTTTCTAATTGCGGCTTGCTCTTTTCTTGTCGAGCTTGGTATTTCTCTTCCGTGCTGTTATCTTTTATGGTTTTTTCTATTGCGTATAGCTTTGCGATCATTTGCACAGCCATGTCGGCTTTGCTAATTTTGCCTTTTTTGCTCGGAGCGACTTTTTGTGCATTGATGAATTTTCGCCTGGCGTGTGCGAAGCAGCCTAGTTGAATAATGTCCTTTGAACGGGCCACGGCATTATAGCCTGCGTAATCATCGGTTTGCAGGTAGCCTTTAAAATCAGGCAGCAGTGATTGCGCCACATCCGCCCTTCGGCTGCTGGCGTAATCGAATAGAATTATTCTTTGGTTGGGATCGCCCGTTCCTGATTGAGAGAGCCTGACCCACATGTAACTTTTGTTTTCTGCTTTTTTATCTGGTTCTTTTAATACTTGAACGGGGGTTTCATCCATGTGGATATAACCACTGGATAAAAATTGATCATTTAGTACATTGTAAAGCGGTTGCAGCAGTTCGCTGCACTTGATCATCCAGTTAGCTTGAGTGTTTCGTGGTAAATGAATGCCCAGACGATTAAAAATCGTTTCCATTCTATAAAGTGGTAAGGCATCTTGGTATTTGGCCACAGCAATATGAGCAAGCAAGCCAGGGCTGGCGTTGCTTTTTGTAATGGGTTGCGCCGGTAAATCGGCAACCAGCATCTTACCTTCGCACGTTTTACAGGCGTATTTTTTACGACGATGTTGTAATACCTGAACCACCGCTGGAATAATATCCAACTGTTCGCTGACTTCGTCAGCAATGTGTGTTTTTTGACATCCGCAGTCACATATTTTTGCTTCTTCGCTAATGTCATGCTCAATCACAATGCGTTCAAGTTCTTTTGGAAGAGGCTTGCGGCCGGATTTCTTTTTTGTTTTTTCTTTTGAGGTGGCTTGTTCAATTTCAATATCGGCAGCACCAAAAGCATTTAAATCCGCTTCGTCGGTGCTTTCAACTTCCGCTTCGTCAAACAGCTCGGCTTGATCAGGGGATTTTTCGCTACTTTTACCGAATCGATTACCTTGGAAAAGTTTGACTATTTCTTCTAAGCGCTGAATATGCCCGTGCTGATCAACCAGCAGTTGCTTGAGAACTTCAACATCATCAGGAAGTTGATTTTTATCCAGTGTTTTCATGCATTGGATTATACCAAAACATCAGTTTAAGTTTTCATAAAATAGCGATTGGTGAGGTTTACCACTGAAAATATTCAAACCATCAAGCAGTTGATTGAGGCGATAGCCTGAAATCTCACAGGGAGTGGATGAAATATCCTTCAGCCACTTAAATTTTTGTTTCTCTAAGCGCTTATACCAGAGCACAAATCCATTTTTCTCCCAGTAAAGGATTTTTATTTTATCTCGACTGCGATTGCAAAAGACAAATACCGCATCCTGCATGGGGTTTAGCTCTAAATTATTTTCAACTAGCGCAGCCAAGCCATCGATAGAATTACGCATATCCACGGTGCCTGTGTATAAATACGCTTGAGTGCTTTTGCTAGGTCGGATCATAAAGTAAACCTACGCGGTCAAGCTCTAATAATAAGAACGGTATCTCACTAGAATCTAGAGTGAGGCGAGCATGACCAATTTGAATGCAGGACTCAGATTTTGATTCTAAAGCCTTAAAAGGAATGAATGCAGTGCTAGGTGTTTCTGATTCTCGAAGTTTTTTAAGCCAATAATGCAGAGTATGGATTTTGATATTGCGCTGTTGGCAGAATACTTTTTGGGTTAGATCGCTGGATTGATATTCGGCGATTACTGTTTTCCAGTGTTCGATGTTGCTCATGGCTTGCCCTCAATGATTTGAGGGCAGTATGCGATGGAGAAATTGGCGTTGTAAGTTGGGGTTTATTGAGCGCTTACGTACTAGTGAGGCCTTTCTTTAGACGTAAAAGATAGAAGCTAATGTTTTATATTTAGCAAGATTCGGGTCGAAGAAATAGAGCCCTGTATTTATAGTCTTCACATCATGAAACAAATAGGAATTGATGATGGGACGATTATTAAATAAAGTCGCGATTGTTACTGGTGCAAGCTCAGGTATTGGCTATGCGACAGCAAGGCTATTCGCAAAAGAAGGCGCAAAAGTCATTATTGCAGCCCGGCGCCAAGAAAAACTAGATGCGCTAGTCACACGGATCACGCAATTAGGTGGTAGCGCCATCGCATTAGCTGGTGATGTTGTGGAGGAGAATTACGCTAGGGCATTGGTTGATCTTGCTATACAGGAATATGGTCGCCTTGATATTGCATTTAATAATGCCGGTACACTGGGTGCCTCTGGCTCAACACCCGATATCACGCTAGAAGCATGGAATGATACCATTAACACAAATCTCAATAGCGCGTTTTTAGGTGCTAAATACCAGATACCCACCATGCTAGAATCCGGTGGCTCTCTTATTTTTACCTCCTCATTTGTGGGGCACACAATAGGGATGCCACAAAAGGCCGCTTACGCGGCGAGTAAAGCAGGGGTGATTGGCTTGGTTAAAGCGCTGGCCACTGAATATGGCTCTCATGCCATTCGGGTAAATGCGTTGGTGCCCGGCGGAACAGATACACCAATGGCGGAAGAATTTGGCACTGCACCGGAAGTGGTTGAGTTTGTTAGGCAAATACATGCCCTAAAGCGTACCGCTGCACCAGAAGAGATGGCAAAATCGGCGCTATATCTTGCTTCGGATGACTCAAGTTTCACAACGGGCACTGCTATGCTGGTTGATGGTGGTGTGTCTATTAATAAGACTTAAATAAATTGTTGATATGCACAACGAATGTAAAAAAGGTTAAAAAATGGCTGATACTCAACACATAAACTATGAGCGTATTGCAGCTGCTATCGACTATATAAAGTTGCATTTCAAAGATCAGCCATCTTTAAATGAAATTGCCGGTGTGGTTGGTTTAAGCGCTTTCCACTTTCAGCGTTTGTTTTCGCAATGGGCGGGTGTTAGCCCTCAAAAGTTTATTCATTATTTAAGTATTGAATATGCCAAGCAATTATTAAAAGACAACCAATCAACGTTACTTGATACCGCTTATGAAGCAGGATTATCCGGTACAAGCCGATTACATGATTTATTTGTCAATATTGAAGGCATGACCCCAGGAGAATTTAAAAACGGGGGCGAAAATCTTGTGATCAACTACTGCTTTGCTGATAGCCCGTTCGGAAAACTGATCGTAGCTTCTACAGCCAAAGGCATATGCCAAATGTGTTTTGAAGAGGATGAAGCTCAAGCACTATCTAATTTGAAAGCTCACTTTCCTAATGCTAAATACCACCAAGTGGTGGATGCATTTCAACAGAGCGCGTTACTTATTTTTCAAAAAGATTGGCAGCAGCTTGATCAAATTAAATTGCATCTCAAGGGTACGGATTTCCAATTAAAGGTGTGGGAAAGCTTGCTGAAAATCCCTTTGGGTACGGTTTCTACTTATGGTGCAATGGCTGAGAGTATTGATAGACCAAAAGCGTCAAGAGCAGTAGGGACAGCAATAGGTCGTAATCCGGTGGCATTTTTAATTCCAATGTCATAGGGTCATTCAGGCGAGTGGTAATCTTGGTGGTTATATGTGGGGTGAGACACGAAAATCAGCCATTGTGGGCTGGGAAGCAGCGAAGGTTAATACTTAAAAATAAACAAAATGGCTATAAAGATGAAAGCAGTTATTGAGTAGCAATGCTATTTAATATGTGAAATGTTGCTGATTGATATCAAAAAGTGATTATAGAATGATGTCTTTTCGCTTGGTTGTCAGGGCATGCTTGGGAATACATAAACCATGAAAGACTCGAAGGCGTTTTGGGATGAATCGGCAGAAAAGTATATTAGCGGTGCCACCGCCATTTGTCATGCGCCTCATGTGAAGCATGTTGTTGGTACGGATATATCTGACAAGATGATAGAGGCGGCAAAAAAGAGGGCGATCGAGGCTGGAGTAACAAATATTACATTTCAGCAGGGTACGTTAGATAACCTGACATTCAAAAATGAAAATTTTGACGCTGTTTTGGGCTTGAATGTATTGCATCTTTTGGAAGATGTCGATGATGCGATTATTGAAATTTATCGCTTGCTAAAACGTAATGGTGTGTTTATTTCAAGTACATCGTTAATAGGGGAGATCAATTTTGCCTTTCGGTGGTTGATCTCTGCGATGCAGTTCTTTGGTTTAGCGCCTTATGTTAACCGTTTTACTAAAAGTCAGCTTATTTCTAAATTATTGACGTCTGGCTTTGTTATTGAGCGAGAATGGCAGGTTAGTTATGAGTCTGTCTTCATTGTCGCAAGAAAAATCTAGTTGCGATGTTGAGTCAAAGCAAATCATTTATTTTCTCTGCTCTTTTCTCTTTTCTCTTTTGTTCTCTGGTGTTGTTTCTGGCGCTTCGCTTGTTTAAAGCGATCGCTTGGCCCAGTGCCAGTCTAGTGCTGTGACGCCTATGTTCGGCTGCCGGTTGTTCCATATCTAAAGTACACATTACTAGCTATTGAAAAAATATGTGTATTTATGCATATTGATCCATATTTATTAATCAATATGTATAAATAAACGGTTTATTTGTTTTATTTTAATTACCTGATCAGGCTATCAGCTCAGTACTGGCGAGCCTTGGAGAGGTGTGTCGGTGAGCAAAGCCATACTCAAGGGGCATTGGCTGACATAAGCTGAGGCGCGGCGCAAAACATTGAGCTTGATCAGCTACTATTTTGTTTAAATATTTATTTTAACTTGAATAAATATGTGTATTTATGCATATTGATCTATATTTACTAATTAATATGTACAAATAAGCGGTTTATTTATGTTATCTGAATTACCTGGTCAGGCTGTCAACGCAGTGCTGGCGCGCCTTGGAGAGGTGTGTCGGCAAACTCGTATTGAGCAAAGCCATACTCAAGCAGAGCAAGCGGCATTGGCTGAAATCAGCTTACGCGCGGCGCAAAACATTGAGTCTGGTCAGTCTGGGCAAACTGCAATTTTGTTTAAATACCTATTCTCATTGGGCTTGCTTGATCAAATTCATACGGCCTTGCCAGACCCTGATGCCGTATCGCCCATTGAGCAATTAGCAATGGATAAGGCAAAGCCTAAAAAGCCGCAGCGAGTGACGAAGCCTAAGATGGCAGGTAAGCCTAAGCCAAAATGGGGTGATGAAAAACCAGCCAGTGCGCGGCCTATGGCGGGTAAGGATGATAACTAATGGCCATTGAACTTGCAGAGGTGGTGTTGTGGGGCACAACCATTGCCGTTGTGCGCTGGGATGAACAAGCCAGTGTTGCTGACTTTCAATACACGCCAGAATTTCAAAACTTTGGTATTGAATTAGCGCCAGTCGCTATGCCTGTACGGGCCGCGCCGTATCGGTTTGCCAACTTAAACAAAGAGACCTTTAAGGGTTTACCGGGTATGTTGGCTGATGTGCTGCCTGATAAATTTGGTAATGCCTTGATTGACCAGTGGTTAATCAAACAAGGTCGCAGCCCATCTGATTTTAATCCTATCGAGCGTTTATGTTATACCGCTGACCGTGCCATTGGTGCGTTAGAGTTTAAACCGACCCCAAGCGATATTTTGACCACGACGAAGGCTCTCAAATCGAGCTGGATAAAATGGTGCGCTTGGCCAGTTTAGTGTTGCAAAAAAAGCAGTTTGAAATTGACAGTCATGACTTAGATGGCGAGGCACTCGAACAGATCTTACAGATAGGGACATCCGCTGGGGGCGCTCGTGCAAAAGCCATTATTAATTGGAATGAGTCCGAAAATATTATTTTACCAGGCCATGTAAAACCGCAAGCAGGGTTTGACGGCTGGTTAATTAAATTTGATGGCGTGAGCGAAAATCGAGATAAAGAATTGGCTGACCCATTAGGCTACGGCCGTATTGAATATGCGTATTATTTGCTTGCACAAAAAGCAGGCATTGAAATGATGGAAAGTCGGTTATTAGAAGAGGGGAATCGCGCCCATTTTATGACTAAGCGTTTTGATCGCGTTGATGGTGATAAATTACACATGACCAGTTTATGCGGTTTAGGGCATTTTGATTTTAATGACCCAACCTCTACCAGTTATGAGCAGGCCTTTGTATTGGCAAGACAATTGAAAACTCCCCGTGAGCATGTGGCGCAATTATTTAAACGCATGGTGTTTAATTTGGTGTTTCGTAACCAAGATGATCACACTAAAAACATTGCGTTTTTAATGGATCGTAACGGTGATTGGCAATTAAGCCCAGCGTTCGATGTGGCGTATAGCTATAACCCAAAAGGATTGTGGACGTCTAAACATCAAATGAGCGTTAACGGTAAACGTGATGATTTTATCTTGAGTGATTTGTTGTCAGCGGCCGAGCAGACGGGTTTATCTAAGCAAAAAACAAAACAAATTATTGATGACGTGTTGGCGTGTTTACAGTTTTGGCCTGAATGTGCAGAGTTGGCTGGTGTGAAACGCGAGATGATGGTTTCGATTGGCAGTACATTCAGATGGTTTAATTGATCTTCTTTTTGCTTTTAGCGTCGAATTTTATTGATTTTTTCTAGTGAGTGCGTGAAGCTAAATTTTTAAGCTCACATAAAAGCGTGTTTGCGTCTGTGTTTTTTTGTATCGCAAACCAAAGTATAGATAGGTATTCCATTTGGAGTTTTGCATGATGGAGTTGAGTTAACGAATATTCACCATAAAAAGCTAGAAGCTGCTCTTCTTCTTGTGTGTTTAGTTTTGCGCTGTCACTGAACACAGCCAAGTCCCATATTGGGTTGCCACGTCCTGCGTATTCCCAATCAATTAAATGCAGCTTTCCGTCGGAGTCTTTGATCCAGTTATGAATATTGGTGTCCATGTGGCACAAGGCAGTTTGTGGATTGTCTATTTGTAATGCGTCATCAAGTATTCGTTTGAGTCTTAAGGCCTCAGGTGTATTGATGCTTGGTTTAGGTAATATTTGTTGCCAAAAATATTCGGCGCGCTCAATAATATCCACGCTTGGCCAGTGTGATTTTATTGGTTGCTTGTGTGCTTGTCTTAATATTCTAGCAATGCTGGCCAGTTCATTGTTGATGTTAAAATCATGTGCTTCTAGCTCGGCTAATGTGTGGCCATCAATGTAAGGGCGCACCCAATATTTAAAGCTAGGTTCTTTGTACAAAATAATAGGGCAAAGGTCTAATGCGCTAATACTTTCGACTATTTCATATTCACTTTTGTGGTCAATATTGAGCGATTGTGCGTTACTCGCATTAATGCGAATGACAAATTGTTGAGGTGTTTCTAAGACTGAGTTTTGTGGAGTAAAGTCTTGTGTATCGCTACTGTGTATAAGCGATAGTCTAACTTTGCTAAGGGTGACCAGCCAGTTTTCGTTCGTTAGACCTTGTTCTAGTGGTGTAAAGGTACAAGCTGCTTGATTACATTGGTTTAAGATTGGCCATAGCGACCAATCTTGTAATGCTTCATTAAGGGCTTGTGACTCTATTTTCATATTTATGCGGGCTGTGCTTGGTTGTTGTTTGTTTGTGCTTTGTATATTTTTAGCCATGCAGCATAACCGAAGACTACCATAACCACATATACGGCCATGAGTAGCGCGGTTAAATATAACTCGCGATCTATGTATAAATATATGGCTAAAGCATCAATGACAAACCAGTAAATCCAATTTTCAAGTACTTTTTTTGCAACCATATACGTTGTGACTACTGCACCCCAAGTGGTAAATGAATCTAGGTAGGGCATGACAGCAGTCGTGTTTTCGCTTAATAAGAAGCCACTTATGAGCGTCATGACGAGTACGCCACCAATGGTAAGTGTATGCTGTTTTCCAGTCCATGTGGTAATGGGAAGCTTAGGTGTTAATGAATTTTGCATTGCGGAGTTTTGTGGCTTTTTGTTCCAGATGTACCAGCCGTATATTGCCATAGCTAGGTAATACACATTTAATGCGGACTCCATAACTAGACTGACATCAAAAAACAACCAACTAAAAATAGCCGTACTGCCGAAGGCTGCATACCAGCATAGGCTGTTTTCACGCATGGCTAATACTAAATACGCAACGCCGAGTAATACAGCGATGACTTCCCAGTAGCTCATGGCCTGCGCGGCGGAGATGACACTTTGGATAAACGTATCGGCGAAAGATGTGGGTGCTTGAATATCAGCTTCCATAATTAGACCTTAGTTGTCGCCATGTGGATTAAGTGCAGGGTCTAGATTCGCACCAATAAATTTGCACGCAAAAATCGCTTTACCAAATTGCTCATATGAGCGTTTCATTTCTTTACTTAAAATAGACATGACTAAATCGTATTCGCCAAAAATTTGCGTGCTCATGGTGTTGCCCACCACGCTGATGCCATCGGTGGCATTTAAGCGATCGATGAAATCTTTAATGGCCGGAATGTAATCATCGGCCAATGGATATTTGCTGATCTCAACGGATAGTTCCATGTGGGCTCCAGTTTTGCGTTAATGTAGTAGGGCAGGCATTGCCTGCCGAGGTTTTTGTCGGGCGGTGCCCGACCTACGGTTTGTTAAAAATGCTGAGTGGCTTGAATAGTGATTAAGCGTGGCGCAGCAAGTTGAGTGTAGGTTTTTGCAGCGTAACCGTCTCGTGGGTCATTACCAAAGTAGAACCCTTTAACAGCATAGTCTTCATCCGTTAAATTGTGGCCATGTAAACTTATGCTGCTATTGCCTTTGGTGTAGCTGAGTGCGGCATGCCAAAGTTGATAGCTTTCTGATTTTTGGTCGTGGCTATTAGAAAAGTAATAGGTGTCTTTGTATTCTGTTTCTAATCGCAGTTTTATTGATTCTGTAAAGCTAATATTTAAAGCGGTTGCACCTGATATTTCCGGTGCGTGTGCTTGCGAGCGGCCATCTTTATCAATTGTAATAACGTTGCCGTTGCTATCTTCTGATTTGAAACTGTAATTGTTTAGTTTGGTTTTTAGGTAGCCAAGTGATAATTCCCAAGAGAGAGTCTTATTAATTAACCAGTTACTTTCAATTTCTAAACCATAGTTTTCGCCTTCAGCGGCATTGGCAAAGTAGTCTTTAAACTTAGGCTTTGAGTCTTCGTAATAAAGGAATGACTGTTTAACTTGTTGGTCTTCTCTTTGAATATAAAAGGTTGCAACACGCGTTTGCAGTGAGTCATCTAGCAAGCTTGATTTTAATCCGACCTCTAAACTATTGTTAGTTTCGGTTTTATAGACTTTATCATCTGATGGTATGTTCGTATCACGGTTGACGCCGCCAGCCTTAACGCCTCGAGCCAATTGAATGTAAGTCATTTGATAAGGGGTGATTAAATTCTCAAATGTGAGTCTTCCGCTCCAGAGTGTTTCGCTCTGATCTTCTGTGATTGTATTATTATCTTTGAAATCAAATGTCCATTCTTCTAGTCTTATGCCATAAATTATCCGTGACTGTGCGTTAAAGTTCGTGGTTAGCTCTGAGTAAACAGCAGTGGAGTTGTTGTCAATTGAGCTGTTGTAAGGGTTGTCTAAAAATGTGTAGTTTCTGTTAAGGCTTTCTTCTCTGTCCATGTAATAAAAGCCGACGACCCAGTCTGTTGAGTTGTTAAAAATTTGACCGTCTTGCCCTGATAATAAGCGGATGTCTAAGTGTTGGTTAGTGTAGTCGCGGCTGTATTGATCATAGCCACTATAGCCATCGAAATCAGCGAGGCATGTGTTCAGTATTGTGCATGGGTCAGGCGTGTACGTTGGATCATCATCTAACCATGTATATTGACCAAAAGCCCAGTCATCATCATAAGCGTAAGTGCTTTCGGTATTACTTATGGCCGCTAGAACCTCAAGGTTGAGTGTATTGTTGATTTTTGATTGCCAATTAATAGAAAACGCATTGGTGTTTTGTGAATCTTCACCGGGTTGATCAGAGTAAGTGTTTCGGTTGTTGTCTAAGCTAAATGCATCGTAACCGTTATCAATGTCTGTACTGAACAATGAAACGTTAATATTGTTATCCGGGTTAACTTGCCAAGCTAGTTGGGCACGAGCGATAACTTCATAAATGTTGTTAGTGTCATCTTTGTTTAAATGGATATTTTCCATGTAACCATCAGACTTAACTTGATTAATAGCAAAGCGTGCTTGTACCTTTTCGGATAGCGAGCCAGAAATAGCCCCGCCTAAACCTTGAGTATTATAATTACCAAGCTTACCTTGAACATAACCTTCGGTTTCTTTGGTTGGTTGTTTGCTTTTAATATTAATGGCACCTGCCAGTGCGTTTGCACCGAAGGCTGTACCTTGTGGGCCACGCAAGATTTCCACTTGATCAATGTCAAATAGGGTGGCTGCGCCGCCTAAGCCTGTCATGTCAATGCCATCGATGATTAAGCCAACGGATGGATTGACTGGGTCGATAAACTGGCTGCGCTCACCAATGCCGCGGATCTGAAAGAAACGCGCACGTGATGCACCAGCAGCAAAGTTAACGTTCGGGGCTAAAGATAAAATGCTTTCTAGGTGGTCGGCATTACGATCTTGAATGTCTTCTTCGCCCACAACTGTAATAGATGATGGAATTTGCATTAAATCTAATTGGCGAAAATCAGCGGTGACATTGACGGTGTCTAACTGAGCACTTTGGTCGGCTTGTTTGACGGCATCGGTAATTTGACTGCTAACGTCAGTGGGTTGTGCAGCTAGGACAGAAGCACTCAACGTGCATATGAGTGAGGGTAAAAAAATCGGGGTTTTCATGGGTCTTTTCCAAAATATTGAATAAGTCCCGGTTACTGCGTAGAGGTAATTAGTGGCGTTTGCAATGATGCAAAAAAACGCAAAAGAATGTCCATTCCTACGCCGGTATTAACCGGATCAGGTTCTAGGGGTTCGCAAAAAAGACATCTCAGGCCGAAGCCTCCCCCTGGATAAGGGGGATTCTACGTGATTTGTATATAGGAAAAAAGGACTAGAGCGACTTAGAAACCCTTTAGTGTTCGATCGCCAATGTCTGCGCTTTTTAAGCTGATGGTATTGCTATCGCCATTTTTCTGTTTGGTTTCTAATTTGATGAGTAAGTATTCATAGTCGATAGCAAACCAAATGCGAGTGGATTCTTTCTTGCTGCCTTTATCTAGAATGACTTCAACGGTATCAATCATACCCTGCTTGGTTTTGGTTTGTCCGCGCTTGGCGACTTTGAAGTCGTACTGTTTAAGGCGATTTTTGTACGCCACTGAATATGAGAACTCTGTTTTACCTGCGATTAAATCTAGACGTATTTGCTCCTGATAACTCAGATTGTCTTGTATGCCCAGTTTGAGCTCATAGTCTGCCCACTCTTCGCGCTCTGGTACAAATACTTGCTGTTTTTCCCAGTCAAAGGTTTGTGCTCTGCGCTTTTTTGATAAAAAGCCGGAGGTTTTATAGCGATAGTTATGGGGTTTTACGGTGTTGTTTTCGATACTGTATTGAGACTGTTCATGTAGGTCTGCAATGGAGGAGTATGCTTCGAATGTCAGTTGCCATAATCCGTTTTCGAGCTTGCTTAGTTGGCGACTGGCATCAACGGTAATAGGAAACCAGCCAGCTTTCCATGTGGCTTCATAGTTTGCTTTATAAGGGGAAAATTGTTGAAACGGTTTGTGTGTGTTTGTTGCTTCATTGCCCATGCTGGTTTGACTAATGAGAACAACAAAAAAGGTAACGATGATTTTATACAAAGCATCCTGCCTAAATGAATCGTGAATATGGGCTTGAGTATAAGCGCAGTTGCTGTGTCCGTGCCAGCAACTGGCTAGAAATGTCTGTTCTAATTTGCAATAAGCTGCACGCCAGACTCGGGTAGGGGTTGGTTGTCGAAGTAAGCATCGCCTTTGAGCATTGAGATGCGGCCCTCAACAAACCATTTAACCGCGATAGGATAAATGACGTGTTCTTGTTGCTGTACTCGTGTTTTCAGGCTGCCTTCAGTGTCGTCGTCTAAAACGGGCACCACGGCCTGAATCACATTTGGACCACCGTCTAGGTCTTCGCTGACAAAGTGCACGGTCACGCCGTGTTCTTTATCATTGGCTTCAAGGGCTCGCTTGTGAGTGTGCAAGCCTTTGTACTTAGGTAGCAAAGACGGATGTATATTGATTAGGCGGCCCTTATAGCGGCGTACAAAATCAGAGGTCAAAATGCGCATGAAGCCAGCTAAGACAATAAGATCAGGGCCAAATTGGTCGATCTCATGAATCAGCTTGCCATCAAACTCTTCACGAGTTGAAAAATCAGTGTGATCAACAACGGCGGTTGGGATGCCCATATTCGCTGCGCGATCAAGACCCATAACACCGGGGCGATTACTAATCACCGCTACAATCTCACCATCAATTTCTTTTTTCAGGCAAGCATCTGAGATTGCCTGAAAGTTACTGCCAGAGCCGGAAATTAAAACGACAATACGCGCAGGTTCTGCTTGTTCGGCTTTCACTGTGCTTATTCCTCGTCCACGCCTTTAACGATGACTAGCTCGTCACCTTCGCCTGCTTTTTCAATGCGGCCAACTAGGGTAGCGGTTTCGCCTTCTGCGTTCAGAATATCCATTGTGGCTTGAGCGTCTTTTTCATCAACCACGACAATCATGCCTAGGCCACAGTTAAAGGTAAGATGCATTTCATGCCAGTCGATATTGCCTTTTTCTTGTAACCAGTTGAACACAGCAGGGCGATCCCATGCGGCGCTATCAAGAATACACTTGGTGCCTTCTGGTAATACGCGAGGGATGTTTTCATACATGCCGCCGCCAGTGATGTGGCAGATAGAGTGCGCATCAATGGTTTCTAGCATTTTAAGAATTGGTTTAACGTAGATGCGAGTGGGTGCAAGTAGGGCATCACCCAGTGTTTGGCCGTCTAGGTCTTGGCTTAAGTCTGCACCTGATACTTCGATGACCTTACGGACAAGAGAGTAACCGTTTGAGTGAACGCCTGATGAGCGCAAACCAATAATGACATCGCCTGCTTTTACTTTGCTGCCGTCGATTAGCTCAGCTTTTTCAGCAACACCGACGCAGAAGCCTGCAAGGTCGTAGTCTTCGCCTTCATACATGCCAGGCATTTCAGCTGTCTCGCCACCCACTAATGCACAGCCAGATTGCAAGCAGCCTTCGCCAATGCCGGTAACAACGTTTGTTGCTACGTCTACGTTCAGCTTACCTGTTGCGTAGTAATCTAAGAAGAATAAAGGCTCGGCACCGCATACGATCAAATCGTTTACGCACATTGCCACAAGGTCGATGCCGATGGTGTCATGTTTGCCAAGGTCCATCGCTAAGCGTAACTTGGTGCCAACGCCGTCGGTGCCAGACACTAATACAGGTTCTTTGTATTTGGTCGGCAAGCTACACAGGCCAGCAAAGCCACCGATGCTGCTCATGACTTCAGGGCGACGGGTTTTCTTTACCACGCCTTTAATGTTATTAACAAGTGCGTTGCCAGCGTCAATGTCTACGCCTGCATCTTTATAACTAAGTGACTTGTTTTGCTCGCTCATATTAGGCAGCCCTTTTGTGCGGGAAAGTATCGATGAGTAAAAAAGGTCGCGGATTTTACCATCTAGTAAGCTTTTTATAAATCATACATGTGCTTTAGAAGGCATAATTTACACTTGGGGGCTGCATTTTTTCTCGAATTTGTCAGAATAGCCGCCAATTACAGGAATAAAGACCATCTAATGAAATTTCAACTGTGTTTTGCTGCACTTATTATATGCGCATCTTCTGTCTTGGCTAAGCCGGTATCGGGTTTGTATGACGCACGAGTGCCTGTGCCTGATCAACTATTAATCAGCCGCCAGCATGGTGCAAAGCAGGGCTTAATAGAAGTGCTACAAAAGGTGAGCGGTTTTGCGGTGCCCGCAGAAAATGAAGTCGTGATGAGGGCTTTAGATATAGCCGATCAATATTTGTATCAATATAGTTACGCTGCTGTGCAAAAGAGCGAATGGGATGCCTCTATTCCACCAGGTTCTAGCTGGTTAAAAATGCGGTTTGAAGCGCAATCGATCCAGCGCATTATCAAGCAAGCTAATCTGCCGTTATGGGGAAATAACCGTCCTACTGTTTTACTTTGGCTAATAAAAGAAGAAAGGGGTCGTTCTGTTTTAATTGATGGCGTAGAAGGCAGTGCTTATAAAGCAGTTGAAAATGCCAGTCAGGTGCGCGGTGTACCGGTTGTGTTACCTGTGTATGATCTAGAAGACTCCATTCGTTTACCTCAAGAGAGCTTATGGGGTTTGTTTTCAAGCTCTATTCTGGAGGCGAGCAAGCGATATGATGCTGAGTCTATTCTTGCGGCACGCGTTTATAAAAACAAAAAGGGCAACTGGGTTGGTCAATGGCGCTTCTATTTTAAAGAGCGCGAGTTTAATTATGAATTTGAAACCCAGGAGTTGAGCCAGCAAGTTTTGGCTGGTCTAAGTGCCTCGGGTGAAGTTTTGGCAAATGCGTTTGCTATTAAACCCAACGATGCTCGCAGTGACATACTCGCAATAAAAGTAAGTAATATTAAAAACTTGAAGCACTATGCGGCATTAGTAGATTACCTTGAAGGTTTAACGATTACTAAGCGAGTGTTTGTAGCGGGTGTAAAGGGGAATGATATGGACCTTGAGTTGCGCTTGAGCGGTAGTCTAGGGCAATTTAAGCAGGTTCTTACGCTAGACAGTAAGCTTATTGAGGCCAGCGAGCCTACTGAGAAAAGTTCAGAACAAGGTTTAGATCCGTTAATAGATAAAAAGATTCATTTTAACTGGCAACCGTAGGCTAAATGAAACGCACCATACTAAGATACTTGCCCAACATTATTACTGGTTTAAGGTTGCTGGCTGTGCTGCCTGTGGCTCTCTTACTTTGGTTTGGTGAGTACGAATGCGCGCTGATTGTCTTTGCGTTTGCGGGTGTATCGGATGGTGTGGATGGTTACTTAGCCCGACGCTTTGACTGGAAGAGCCACTGGGGTGCCATTATGGACCCTTTAGCCGATAAACTTTTATTGGTCACAACCGCTGCAGTATTAACGATCAAAGGACTATTGCCTCTTTGGTTGTTTGTGCTGGTTATGGGGCGCGATGTGATGTTGGTTGGCGGTGCTGCGCTTTATCGATTTTGGTTTGGTCCGTTTGAAGTGCGCCCCAGTATTCTCGGTAAAATGAGTACATTTATACAAATATTATTGGTCTTGAGCCTGCTTGTGCATATAGCGACAGGGCTTATGAGTGATGAGCAGATACAGTTTATGATTTTAATGTGTGCGGCCGTTACGCTTGCGAGTGGTGCCCACTATCTATTCGTTTGGGTAAGGAAGGCTATAAATGAGTAATGTTTTACAGTTAGGTTTAAAGCCACTGGCGATAGTCTTTGTATTGGTCTTATTTGGCTGGGTAATGCATCAGCTTGAGCCAGTATTAATGCCATTTGTCGCGGGTGCCTTGCTTGCCTACTTAGGCGACCCAGTTGCGGATCGATTAGAAGCGCGGGGCTTTAGTCGCACGTTGGCGGTGGTGACCTGTTTTGTTGTGTTAAGCATTATATTTTTGGGTGCTTTGATAGTGTTGGTGCCATTAGTATTGCACCAGCTTAAAGTAGTTTATGCGCAAGTGCCGGGGATCTTTGACTGGTTTAAAACCGAGGCTCAGCCCTTTCTAATCAACACGCTTGCCTTGGAGGCGGATGTGTTTGATGTCGACCATGTGCGTGAGAAGCTAATTAGCCAGTGGGGGAATGCGCAGGATGTATTGGCTTCAGTACTGTCAAAGGTAACGTCATCTGCAGGTACGTTTGTTGGTTTTTTAATTAATCTTACGCTGGTGCCGGTCGTGGGTTTTTACTTGTTAAGAGACTGGGATATCTTAATGGCTAAGCTGCACAAGCTGATCCCCGTTAAATACCAAGACACTTCAAGCAACTTGGGCCGCGAATGTAATGAGGTGGTTGGTGCCTTTTTACGTGGCCAATTATGGGTGATGGCAGCACTTGCACTTATTTATGGTATTGGATTGTGGATTGTGGGCTTAAAGCTGGCATTGTTGGTGGCGATTATTGCTGGCTTGGCCAGTATCGTACCTTATATGGGGTTTGCTATTGGTATTATGGCGGCCATGCTGGCTGGTTACTTCCAATTTGGCTTTGATTGGTCGTTATTTTTCATCTTAATTGTGTTTGGTGTGGGTCAGGCCATTGAATCTGTGCTTTTAACCCCCATTTTAGTGGGAGATAAGATAGGATTGCATCCTGTGGCCGTGATTTTTGCCATTATGGCGGGTGGTCAGTTGTTTGGATTCGTCGGAGTTATATTGGCGCTGCCCGTCTCAGCTATTATTGTGGTACTCTTACGCCATATACATGAAATTTATAAAGATACAGAGTTTTATTCGGAAAGCTGATGGCATCAATACAGGTTGTAGAGCAATTGCCCCTAAGAGTGCAGTTGCGTGATGAAGCTACATTTGAAAATTTTTACGCTAAGCAAGATCTGGAAGCCGTTGAGCAAATAAAGCTCGCCGCGAAAGGTGAAGGCGAGCAAAGCATTTACGTGAGCGGCCAAGCTGGCTCAGGTTGCAGTCATTTATTGCAAGCAGCCTGTCACGAGGCGCAAGCCTCTGGCTTAAACAGTGTTTACTTGCCACTTGAAGAGCTTGTGAGTTACTCACCTGCTGTGTTTGAGAGCTTAGAAGAGTTGCCCGTGATTGCGCTTGATAATCTGCAATCTGTTGCTGGTGACCCTATGTGGGAAGAAGCGCTTTTTCACATGTTTAACCGAGTGCGTGATGCAGGCGGGCGCATGATCTTTGCTGCTAATAAGCCGCTTGAAGAGCTCGGCATAAAGTTACCTGACTTGCTGTCTCGCTTGAAGTGGGGCCTTGTGTACGAGTTTGATGACCCTGATGAAGAATTCAAAATATCAGCCTTTCAATTGCGCGGCCATAATCGCGGTTTAGAGATTACTGCTGATGTTGCTAAGTATGTTGTTCGCCATATGAATGGTGAGATGGAGCAGGTCTTTGATGTGCTGCAGCAGCTCGATAACGCATCGTTAAGCGCTCAGCGAAAGCTAACACGGCCTTTTGTTAAGACCGTGATGGACTGGTAGCGTTAAGCGCCACTAGCCAGCGTAGTCTTCGATTAGTCCTGCTTCTAATAAGCGTGCATACAGTTCAAGACATGTGCGCACTTTTTCTTCTGGTACTTTTAGATCCAACAATAAGTTGGATGAAAGGTTTTCCAGCTCTTCTTGCAGTACCGCTTCTTGCATTTGAAATAGGTCTGTCATTGGCGCTATGTCAAAAGACGGTTCAGCGCCGTAAGCGCCATATAGCGTGCTTAGCCATTTTTCATAAAGAAAGGGCTCGCTGACAAAAACAGGCTGCTTATCAACGTCCTCAGAAAGCTCGCGGATAACATCCAGCACGGTTTCACCGACAAGCTCAATTTGATCGCGAGTGATACCGTGTCGATCTTCGTTTGAAGCGTCCCATTTATGCCACTCATCTTCAGGGCGAATCATGACATCTTTGAGCTGACCATCGGCAATTGACCAACAAGCCGCGATTGGATACGCATCTTCTTCGTAACTACTGCTCTCAAGGACTAGAAAACGTGGGTATTCCATATACAATCCTGTGCTAAGTAAATTGGAGTTAAAAATGGATAGAAAAGAAAGAGACTTTTACCAGCGCGACGCAGAAGATCAAGCATCTTTTTTAGAGCAAACCTGGTGTAACAATTGTCAACAAGTCGACCTAGGCATGAAAGAGCCAGTGGAATACGAACTTGATGGCATTATTATGATTGAAGGTAAGTGTAAAAAATGTGGTGAATCTGTCACCACTGAGCTTGCCGACGAAGACGATGAAAGTGAGTGGATCGATTAATTTCTCTTTCGTTTTCTAACTAAACTTAAACGCCACTTATTCAGTGGCGTTTTTTATTTGTTATTGGCGCTTTTTTAAGCGCGTGTACATGTTAGATGCCAAAAATTGAATCAGCGTCACAAACACACCGGTTGTGGCTAGGTTGCTTTGCTCTGCACCAAACACTGCCAAGATCCAGATAATAAAGTAAACCAAGCAGACATAGCTCATCCAAGCCATGCTGTTTTTGCTTTTCATGATTAATCCTGGGAGCAATACGAGCCAAGGAATGCCCTTCAATACAACCAGCAATAGCCCTGTGAAAATAGCCGCTGCCTTACTTAAATCTATATCAGGGCGATCAAATGTGCCTATGCCAAGTAAGACAAACTGTAATGCAAAGCACAGTAATGCCACATAATAACTGATTTTTAATGTATTCATTTAACTCTCTAAAGACCTTGTAAGCGCTTAGCGAGCATCGCAATACGCTTGCCTTGTGCTTGGCACAGTGCGATTTCTTCTTGGCTTAGGGGGAAGTTGCTTTGCTTGCCTGCAAAATGGCTTACACCATAGGGTGTACCGCCAGTCTGTGTGTCCATTAGCTCGGGTTCTGTGTAGGGCACACCCGCCATCACCATGCCGTGGTGCAACAAAGGCAGCATCATACTTAATAATGTGCTTTCTTGCCCGCCATGAAGGCTGGATGAACTGGTGAAAACCGCTGCTGGTTTATCGACAAGCTCGCCAGTAAGCCAAAGATTAGTGGTGCCATCTAAGAAGTATTTCATGGCGCTGGCCATATTGCCAAATCGTACAGGGCTGCCTAACACTAAGCCACTGCAATTACGCAGGTCTTCTTCGCTGCAATAAAGCGGGCCTGATTCTGGAATGTCACTTAATGTGCTTTGAGTATCCGCAGAGACACTGGGCACTGTGCGAATACGTGCTTCGATGCCATTTTTTTCAACGCCGCGGCCTATTTGCTCGGCCATTGCAGCAACGGCTCCGCTATGGCTGTAGTAAAGAACCAAAATATAGGGGCTGGCCACTATACGATCTCCAGTACATCTTCAGGTGGGCGACCTAGGCGGGCTTTGTCATTGTTGATGACAATAGGGCGTTGAATAAGTTTAGGCTCATTAACCATGGCGCTTATGAGGGCGTCATCACTTAACGTTTTGTCTTTTAGGTTTTGAGCTTTATAAGCGTCTTCTGAGTTACGCAGTAGTTCACGAGGTGTGATGCCCAGCTTGCCTAAAACAGCTTTGATCAGTTTGGCATTAGGCTTCTCATCTAAATATAAGAAGATGTCAGCCTTGATGTTTTTTTGTTCAAGTAACGCGAGGGTTTCTCTTGATTTTGAACAGCGTGGATTATGCCAAATCTCAATGGTCATGATGGGGGCTCGTTGCAAACTAATATAAAGGCGTTATTGTACTCATATTGAAGGGGAGTGCGAGTTTTGAATGTGAAGCAATTTGGGCGGTTTTGTTGGTTTTTAGTACTGCGCTTTGAAGGAAACGAGAATCGCAGTAACGCCGCGGAGCTTACATTTGTGACTTTGTTTGCGATTGTCCCTTTAATGGCATCTGGTTATGTGATGCTCACTTGGTTTCCGCAATACGCTTCGCTCGTCGATACGTTCCATGATTTTTTATTCAAGCATTTTGTGCCGGCCTCTGGCGATGCTATTCAAGTTTATTTGAGTGACTTCTCCCAGCAAGCTCGCAAATTAACATGGATAGGCTTAGTGATTTTACTATTCAGCGCATTGAGCTTAATGATGACGATCGAACGTTCTTTTAATCGAATTTGGCGGGTGAAAAGCGTTAGAGTTGGCCGTCGTGTTTTATTTTATTGGCTGGTGATTATTCTTGGGCCTGTATTACTGGGGGCCATGTTTTTAGTCAGTAGTTATTTATTGAGCTCTCATTTGTGGGTGCAGCATGTTGATTCGATTTTTCACTTTAACCAGTTGTTGTTTAAGTTTTTTCCGTTTTTACTTTCGATCATTACGCTGACGATTATGTATTATTTTTTGCCTACGAGTCAGGTTAGGCTCAAGCATGCGCTTATTGGTGGCTTGTGCAGCGCAGTGTTTTTAGAAGTGTGCAAGATGGGCTTTGTGAAAATGGTGTCGTTTTCTCCGTCTTATCAACTTATATACGGTGCATTTGCGGTGGTGCCACTATTTTTATTGTGGATTTTTGTTGCGTGGTGTGTGGTGTTATTTGGTGCGGAGTTGGTCCGAGCATTGCCGTTTGTGAATAAAGATATTAAGGGTGTGCAATCAAGTGACTTGGACTGGGCATTAATGATCATGCAGCAGTTAAAACTCACACACAGCGATAATAGAGTGACACGAGAGGCATTATGCCAAGCCCTGACCCTTGTGAATGTAGATGAGTGGGAGGCGGTTTTAGTTAAATTGATTGATAGTGAGTGGGTCGAGAGTTTCGATGATGAACTTTTTGTCACGGTTGACTTGAATGAGAAAATGGTTGGCGATTTAAGCGAGCTCATTCATGGTGAGCGCATTGATAAATTCGCTGTGAAAAATAAAAATACAGCTTGGTTTGATCAGCTTGATCCAGTTTTAAAACAGTTAAGAGAGCAAAAAAAAGCAGCCCTCGGGCTGCCTGTTTTAGCGGTCATTTAAGCGCTAATGTGTTTGATGGCTCTCGCTTAGTGCGCGGCTGTATTCTGCAAATGTTTTTGCCGCAGGGCTTGGGCTGAAAAAGATATTGAGCGAACGTGCAATGTGTCGGGCGCTGAATATGCCGCGAATGCATGTTTCGTCGCCATCTTTGCTTGTAACTAAAATATATTCACTGCCAATATCGTTAAGCGTATGCAATACATCGCCGATTTTCGATTGCAATACATCTTGAATGTCTAGCACGGGCATGTTTTCTACATCGCTCATTAAGTGACCAACTTTCACTTCACTGCGTTTCTTTTTTGTCTTGTTAATGAATTGAATTGGTTTTTCGCCTGATATATCAGCAGAAGAAATAAGACCAACGATTTGACCTTCTTTGTTATCGACCAATAGCATGCTTGTCTTTTCATTGGCCATTTGTTTTGTGGCCGATTCAAGTGAGGTGGTGGTATTGCAGATGGGGGCTTTTTCAAGTCGGTGGTCATTCATAACTGATATAGCTGAATCTTCTAAATTCAGCTCTTTATAGCCTCTGTCTGGGACGATCGAATGAGGCTGTGTATCAAGTTTGCTGAATTTAATGGTTTTATAGTTCTCTAGCATGGTGATTCCTCCGCGAGCACAGGGTAATCATAGTCAAAAACCGTCAGAAAGCTGCAAACCTTGAGTAATTTAAGGTAAAGAAATGTATTCCTGATTTGGCAGGGTTATCAGTTAAATAGTAATTGTGCGCAATTACTGATTGAGCACATCACTTTTAGTGGAGCCCGCAATGTTCATCGCTTCTTGAATTAAGTCGTAGGGTACGCTGAGCTCTAGCAATGTGTTTTGTAGATGGTTGGCCACCTTATCAAAGTGCTTTTCATTTAAGCCGATAGCAACAGGGCGAGCGTGTGCGGCACGCATGCCTTTGCCTGAATATTTATTCGGGCCGCCAAAAGCAACGGTTAAAAATGCTTTCTGCATTTTCTTTTGTCTATCCATGCTAATGCCATCAAAGAATGGCGACAGTGCGGTATCGTTTATGACTTTTTTATAAAAGATATCGACAGCGGCATCTAAGGCGGCATCGCCACCAATTTTTTCATATAACGAGGGCATGGGGATTTTCCTTAATATTCATCTGTATTAAGGAATAGACGAGTTAGTGGTGTTTTACCATTTAGCGTATGGATGTTCGCGAAATACTTTTAACGAACCAGCGGCGCTGCCAAGCGTTGAATACTTTTTCTGGGTATTTGGTTTTACCAAGGCTGCCGTTATAGCGAGCCAACGCACGGGTCCAATTGCCTTTTTCACGTTTTAGATAGTGAGCCAGTATGGCACAGCCGTATCTCAGGTTTGTTTTAAGGTCCATTAGGTTATCGTCTGGACGACCAATCTCATTGCGCCAAAATGGCATCACTTGCATGTAGCCTTGAGCGCCCACATAAGACAGGGCGTAGGGCTTAAAAGCGCTCTCAACTTGAATAACCGCCAGCACCATTTCTGGCGGTAGGTCATGTTCAGAGGCTGCATGATGTAAGTGAGTCAAAAACGAAACGCGAAAGCTTTTATCTTTGATGTAGCGGGCAAGGCGGGCCGACATGTCGACCATCCATACTTCGGCATCAAAGCGATCATTAAAGCTGCTGCTGGTGTTAATAGCGTGCTTTAAGTACTGCCTAAGTTCCGGGTCCACTTGGCCATGGGCAAAGTGGACGGACAAAAGCATAAAGCAGCCTAAAACAAAGCGCATACCTTAGCTAATGCCTAAAGCTGATTTTATGTGACTTAAAGCGTCTGCTACGTTCAGCTCAACGGCGTCTTCTTTTTGTTGGGCACGAGCCTTGTATTCAATGGTATCGTTTTTCAAGCCACGAGCACTAAAGACCATGCGATGAGGGATGCCCATTAACTCAGCGTCGGCAAACTTAACACCTGGGCTGGTTTTTTTATCGCGGTCATCAAGGAATACTTCGACGCCCAGTTTTGTAAGTGCTTCGTACAAGGCTTCGCTGTGTTTAATGACGTCTTCTGATTTGTTTGCATCGATTTGAACAATCGAGACTTGGAACGGCGCAATGGCTTCAGGCCAGATAATGCCGCGTTCATCGTGGTTTTGTTCGATAGCCGCTGCGACAACGCGAGATACACCAATGCCATAACAACCCATGGGCATAACCACACTTTTGCCATTTTCATCTAATACCGTTGCATTTAATGCTTCACTGTATGTGGTGCCTAGCTGGAAGATATGACCCACTTCAATACCACGTTTGATCTCCAGTGTGCCGTTGCCATCTGGGCTGATATCCCCTTCGACCACATTTCGAATGTCTTCGATACGAGTGATGTTTGCGTCACGCTCCCAGTTTGCACCTGTTAAGTGTTTACCGTCTTCATTGGCGCCGCATACAAAGTCAGCCATAACAGCTGCGCTGCGATCGACGATCACATCAATATTTAAATTGCATGGACCGATTGATCCAGGCTTGCAACCAAGCTGTGCAATGATGTCTTCTTCTTTTGCAAATGCTAAAGGAGAGGCGATGCCGGTTAGTTTTTCGGCTTTTAGGTCGTTCAGCTGGTGGTCGCCACGAACCACTAATGCAACAAGGGCAGGCTTCTTGCCCGCGTCTTTGTCTTTATCGCTCAGTTCGCCTTCAACAATGAGTGTTTTAACGATGCTCTGAGCGGTAATGTTTAAAAACGCACTGACGTCTTCGATGGTGTGTTGGTTTGGTGTGTCGATAGTGTGCAGCTCAGCATTTGGTGCAGAGCGTTCAGTGGCTGGTGCAACGGCCTCAGCAAGCTCAACGTTGGCTGCGTAATCAGAGTCATTGCTGAATGCAATGTCGTCTTCACCTGAGTCTGCCAATACATGAAACTCATGTGATAGGGCGCCGCCAATGGAGCCTGTGTCTGCCGCTACTGGGCGGAAGTTTAAGCCTAAGCGATTAAATACGTTGCAGTACGCCGTGTGCATGCGTTCATATGTTTCATTTAATGATTCATTGTTAGCATGAAAAGAGTAAGCGTCTTTCATTAAGAACTCACGGGCACGCATCACGCCGAAACGTGGGCGAGTTTCATCACGGAATTTTGTTTGAACTTGATAGAAGCTCATTGGTAGCTGGCGGTAGCTTTTTAATTCGTTACGGGCTAGATCGGTAATCACTTCTTCGTGAGTGGGGCCGATACAAAAATCACGATTTTGGCGATCTTTAATGCGCAGCAGTTCACCGCCATATTTGTACCAGCGACCGGTTTCTTGCCAAAGCTCAGCAGGTTGAACCGCTGGCATAAGAAGCTCTTGCGCGCCGGCGGCGTCCATTTCTTCACGAACGACTTTTTCAACTTTGCGCAGCGTTTTAAGGCCCAGTGGCAGCCAGGTGTAAAGACCGGATGCTAGTTGACGGATCATGCCCGCGCGCAGCATAAGCTGATGACTAATGACAACGGCGTCAGAAGGAGACTCTTTTAAGGTGGCAATTAAAAACTGGCTAGCGCGCATTTGGGTTCCAAGCGTATCTAAATTAATTGAGGTCAGGCCGTTGAATAGGACTATTCTAATGCCGACTCTTTACAAAACAGTCGCAAATTGTATGCTGCGCGGCCCTTAGACACAATTTTTTCATGATGCTTGAATACTTTAGATACAAACAAACCCCTGCTGGGACGGTCCTAAATGACAGATTGGTTGATAAATCATCTGATCTATTGGGTGTCAGTAGCTTTACGCTTGGCGAATTTGAGGTAAAGGCAAAAGGTGATTTCCCTGTTGGGGGTGATCTTTTGCTGCTGCCAGTAAAGGGGTCAAAGCAGCTAAGTATGCAATTGACGGTGATTGACGTGAGTCCATTGATTACTCCCATAGGTGCCTGGAGTGCACGGTGCAATGGGCCTGCACAAGCTCAATTTAATGTAAAGTTTGCTGAGATTACCTGTGATCAATGTCGCCAAGCTTATGCGTTAGAGTTTATTGATTTTAGTGGTGATACACAGGCTGATGCCATTGCAGGTATGAATAAGCAGGGCTGGAGTGCTAACCTTGCAGAGCAAATTTGCCCAAGTTGTCATGTAAAAGGAAAAGGTAAGGAATAAATTTTTATGACGGATATATCGTTTGATTTGATGCTGGATGCTAAAGGCTTAATGTGTCCTGAGCCCGTTATGATGCTGCACACTAAAGTAAAAGAGTTAGAGTCCGGCGGTGTGTTGAAGGTGTTAGCCACAGACCCCTCTACGAAGCGTGATATTGCAAAGTTCTGTAGCTTTCTGGGCTACACCTTGCTTTCGACAGCTGAGATAGATGATGTATTTCTGTTCTATATTGAAAAACCGTGATTGCAATCTTTCCTTAAATCATTAAAGTACTGTATTTAAATACAGTGTTAGCGCATATGGACGTAGTTATGTTGAATCCAGTGACCATTCAATACATGAGTCGAGAAGAAATAGAGCGTCTTTTGTTTAGCTTAAGTGCCACAAAAGAGAATGAAGAGGCGGCGGCATTTGAAGCGCTCGCGCGTCGATTATTACAGGTTGTTAGAAAAAGCCGTCGACTAGACGGCTTTTTGGTCTGATTTGTGTCAGTTAAAGCGATTTAGGTTTCGACTGGCCCACCATGACTTTGCTTGCTCAAGGCAAGATTCTTTTGTATCCCCTTTGCCCATTAACCGAGCCGTGTAGGCGAGGGTGCCTAAAATTGCTCCCATGCCGTACTCATCCTGTTCATCTGCCCAAGTGGTTTTTAAATTTTCAATTTCCAGTGTTTCTGGTTTTACATGACGCCTTGGGAAGATGGCGTCCCACTCTTCTTCAATCAGTTCGCCGTTAAAGCAGTGGTACATTCTTGCCACGCTGTCAGGGTTCATTTCGCATTCGCCACCTTCACCTTTCAAAATAGACAGGCGCTTGTAGCCAAGTAGCTCGGCGCTTTGCTGATGGGAAGGGCCGTAGCCCGGATGGAAGATACCTTGGCTGACAAATTCACAGTTAAGTGGATTAAGTAGTCTTGAGAAACTGTGCACAGGTGAGCGCAAGCCAAAGGTGTTGCGCAAGTCAATGATGCTTTGTAATTCAGGGCAAAGTATTGCCATGTCCATAAAACAAAAGTGTGTCTGCTTGAGTTGTTGCTCTGCTTCTTGCCAGTTTTTAGCGGGCTTGATACCAAGTCGTAATAGCGTGTCTTTGCTGTAAAGGCGACCTTCTGTGTGGCCGTCAGCGCCGTGCATAAATACTTTAACGCCATTGTCGGCCAGTGCCAGCGTTGCCAGTAAGTACCAAGGCAATTGACGACGCTTGCCTGCATAGCTCGACCAATCTAGGTCGGCGGTTAGGTGGCCCGGGATGTTACCTGCTAAATGGTTTTTTGTGGCTTGCGTAAAACCGGCCAGTTCATCAGCGTTTTCTTCTTTTACGCGCAATAGCATCATGAAAGCGCCAAGCTGAACGTCTTCTGTTTCGCCGCGTAAGATCATGCCCATGGCAGCGAGCGCTTCTTCATAGCTTAATGATCGAGAGCCTTTTCGGCCTTTACCAAGGATGCGCACATATTGTGCAAAAGGGTGTTCAGTTGTTGTCATTATAAGCAGTTCGCTGGTTTGGGAAGGCCTGCAATTTTGGCAGCAATTTTGGCAGGGCTTTCAGGAAATAAAGTCATTAAATAAATACTGTTGCCTTTTTCTGGGCCGAACGTATTTTTGATTAACTTAACAAAAGGGCGGTTGGCGATGGCTACTTCATGCTCGGCATAAAAATCTCGTAGCGTATGGATGATTTCAAAGTGTGCTGGCGATAATTGAATGTTTTCAGCGTGGGCGATCTCATGAGCCAGTGCTTCATTCCAATTATTTAAGTCAAGTAAAAAACCGTCATCATCAAAAAGTGGTGCGTCCATATTTAATACCAGCTAATAACGTTGTTTGAATGTGCACACAGCTCGACAAATTCAGTGTAATTAATTGTTTGTAAATGATCGATCGCGTCAACACCTCTGGCGCGTAAGTCATCTGTAAGGGCGTAAATTTTGTTGCTTGCGGTGCTATTGGCTAAGTCTATGAATGCCTTGTCTTTGCATGCATAAACCCCATCTTGCATTAGCAATACGCTGTCATTGGTGTTGATAATGGCCAGACAGTCTTTTAATGCTGAGTTTGAGAATGGACTTTTTTGAATTAAGTGAAGTGTCATTTAAAACCCTATGACCTTGGTATGCTGCTCAATGATTACCTTACCTTGAGCACGAGTAATAATGTTTACGTTGTCCATAATCTGCGAGTGCTCAATTGAGCGCTCGCTTAGATCTTCTTCGATTACAAATAAATTTTCGATGTCATATAGCGGCAGTACTTCAAGCGCACTGGCATGATTCTTTAGCTCAATGGCCTTACTATCTTGATTGTTTAATAATTGAAATACGCCATCACCTAAAAATAAAATGGTTAGGTTTTGATCGTAAGCCGCGCTTGTTAAAATAAAGTCGAGGCCTTCTCTTGCAATGCTTGACCCATAAGGCGCGTGTCGCTGCAAAATTAAAATGTCGTGTGTAGTGTTGATTGTGTTCATTAGCCGAATGTTACTATTTGGTCTGAGTGAATTTGCGCATCGAGCAATTGCCCAAGACCAGAGAGCTCGAACGGGGCGCTCACATTATGCTGTGCTTTCTGATATCGCCTGGCTTCGGCTTCATCTAATACACCGCGTTTAAGTGCGGCTGCAATACAGGTGACAAGATCAATATTGTTGTCTTGTGATAACTGTTGCCATTCATGATTAATGTTCACTTCATCTTGCGGAGGGCTTTGCAGTTGGCTTGCGCTTATTACGCCGTCATTGTAAAAAAATACGCGATAAATTTGATGGTTTGATGCAATGCAGGCCTTGGCAAATTTCAAAGCACTTAAATTACTTTGCGAAGAGTAGGGTGCAGCCATTACCAGAATTGAAAATTTCATAATAAAATCGAGTTCATTAAAAAAGGAGGGTTGCCCCTCCTTTATTTTGTTTCAACTAACGAATTAATCGTTTGATGCACCAAGAAATGTGAAGCAAGCTAGTAAACATATTGTAGATGTTTAGGTATAAGCCAACAGTTGCCATGATGTAGTTGGTTTGCTCGCCGCGAATAATGCTGCTTGTGTCATATAGAATGAAACCAGACATGAGCAGTACAACCGCACCCGAGATCGCCAAAGAGAAAGCGGAAACATCAATACCAAATGCCCAAGATGCGATCATCGCGCCAATTGCACCAACGATTACTAGGATTAGGCCTGTAAATAAGAAGCCACGCATAAAGGTAAAGTCTTTCTTAGTGGTCGTCACGTAAGCAGAAAGTGCGAAGAAGATGATAGCGGTACCACCTAGTGCTTGCATGACAATCTCAGTTCCGCCTTGCATGGCAAGATAGCGATTTAGGATTGGACCAAGAGATGCACCCAGTAGACCTGTGAATAAAAACACAACTGGCAAGCCCATTGAAGAGTTAGCCACTTTTGGCAATACAAACCATACAATGACAATTGCAGCGATAGACATAATCATAGCTGCGCCATGACCAAGGCCTAAAGACATTGAGATGCCGGCTGTGATGGCACTAAATGCTAGTGTCATAGCTAATAGCATATAAGTGTTGCGCAATACTTTCATTGCGCCGGTTGAGTCTACTTGCTGGTGGGCAAGAGTTTGTTGATCCATTTTGTGTTGCTCCAGTTTGTTGTATTAACTATCTAGTGCAGATAATAGGGTTGTTACAGGGAAATTCAAGCATTCTCCTTACTATATTGACTAAGTATTTTAGCGGTAGTTCTGGCTAAGTTACTAAAAAGTAAGATTTTTTTGTTCTTATTGTTGACACCAAATCTGAAACGGGTAATATGCGTCTCGCTCACAGCGGAGGGGTGGCTGAGTGGTCGAAAGCACCGGTCTTGAAAACCGGCGACGGCTTATACCCGTCCTAGGGTTCAAATCCCTACTCCTCCGCCATTTATTTTAAAAACCAGATTCGAAAGAATCTGGTTTTTTTACGTCTAAAGAAAAGTAAAAAAGAGATTATTTGTGACGAAGCGCCTGAATATGGGCGTGTGCACTGTTGGCAAGGGCTTGAAGGTTGTAGCCACCTTCAAGCATAGAAACGATTCGTCCCTGGCTGTGGTCTTTCGCTAAGCTCATTGTGAGCTTGGTTAGCCATGAGTAATCATCATCTATTAAGTCAAGCTCACCCATTGGGTCGTCTGTGTGTGCATCAAAGCCGGCTGATACAAGAATTAAGTCCGGCTTGAACCAAGAGGCGGCCTTAATGACTCTTGGCTCTACGAGCCTTCGGTATTGTGTGCTGGCTGTTTGTGCTTCGATTGGAATATTAATGATGTTTTCAGATTTGATATTCCAGTGGGAATTAGGAAAACAAGGGTGCTGAAAGCTGCTGATGACCATGACGTCTTCGCGGTCTTTAAATATTTCAATTGTGCCGTTACCTTGGTGTACATCAAAATCAAAGATCAGTACTTTTTTTATGCCCGGCTTCGTTAATGCGTATTGCGCGGCAAGTGCTACATTATTTACAAAGCAAAACCCCATTGTTTTATTGGGCTCGGCATGATGCCCAGGTGGCCTGATGGCACAAAATGCATTTTTAAAATTACCAGCAAGCACTTGATCAACCGCTTGAATGCCTGAGCCTGCAGCTTCTTCTGCTGCCCCGAGCGTATTAAATGTGAGTGGCGTATCGGGGTCGGCTAAAATCATGCCTTTTGCTGGGCTGATTTGATAAAGCTGATCAATATAGCCCGCCTTGTGGACCATTTTAAATAACTCTCTAGAGGCAGGCGTTGCTGTTTGTATTGTTAGGTCTTGCCATAGGCCTGTTTGGCGCAGGCGTGTTTCGACTGCCAAGCTTCTAAGTGGGCTTTCAGGGTGACTTGGTGGCACCGAATGTTGGTCAAAATGTGTATGGTGTATAAATAATGTAGATGACATGCATGAATAGCTTGAGGCTTGATAGATAAGTCTATATAACTCAATTAATTGATAGATAACACCTTTTTTCAGGGATTTATGAGTACTCGTTGGTTAGAACGGTTTTTTGAACCATCCAAAATTGCAGTTATTGGAGCATCTGAGCGATCTTCCAGTATGGGTGGTGCGGTCATACAAAACTTAAAAACGGCCGGTTTTAAGGGCAGTCTTTATGCGGTGAACGTTCGTCGCTATAAAACTGTTCATGGCATTCCTTGCACGTCTAAAATTGGACGCCTACCAAAAGATGTTGATCTGGCTATTATTTGTACGCCAGCCCACACCATCGAAAAGATCATTAAGCAGTTAGGGCGTCATGGTATTCATGCCGTGCTTATTTTAACGGGCGGTATTTCGCGTAAGCGCGCTGAGCAGTTTAGACCGTCAAAGCATCCCTTAAGAAAATTGTCTCGCGAACACGGCGTTCGTATTATGGGGCCAGATTGTTTGGGCCTGCTGGTGCCTGAGTTAAATTTGAACGCCAGTTATAGTCATATTAATGCGCTGCCGGGCAAGGTCGCTTATTTAGGGCAGTCTGGTACGTTGGCCAGTGCGTTGCTTGATTGGGCCCATGCCCGTGGTATTGGGTTTTCGCATTTTTTAACCATCGGTGATAGTGCCGATGTGAGTATGTCCGATACCATTGATTATCTTTCTACTCAGCGCCATGTTAAGGCCATTATGCTTCACCTAGAGCAGGTCACTGATGCAAAATCATTTGTGCGCGCGGTTAGAAATGCGTCGCGCAGTAAATTGGTGTTGGCCATTAAAAGCTCTCGATTCCCTCAGTCGCAATCACCCGTCGAGCCTATTCCTAGTGGTTTGCGTCATCGCGATATGATTTACGAAGCCATACTGTTGCGCGCGGGTGTGTTACGAGTTGATAGTACTGAAGAGTTATTTGAATCAGTTGAGTCGCTAACTCGCATGAAGCCTCTTAAAGGAGAGCGCTTAGCGATTGTGGCAAACGGCATTGGTGGTGCTATCTTGGCCGTTGATCGACTGGTGCATGAGGGTGGTAAGTTAGCCGAATTATCCGATGAGACGATCGATAAGTTATCAGCCGTTTTGCCTGGCTATTGGTCCCAAGCAAACCCTGTTGATATTACGCCTGAGGCGGGTCCAAGTGTTTATCGCGATGTCCTTAAAATTATTGAAGAAGATAAGGGTGTTGATGCCATTCTGGTTTTATTTTCGCCAACCAGTGTTGTGAATAGCCAAGATGTCGCCAATGTTGTTGTGCATCATAGTAAATTTTATCAAAAGAATTTATTAACCAGCTGGATGGGCGGTGCTACAGTAGAGCGCAGTCGTCATGTATTTGATGATGCGGGCATTCCAACGTATGACACCCCCGATAGGGCCGTAAAAGCATTTATGCACATGGTTCGTCATCAGCGTAACCACGAGCTATTGCGCGAAACACCGTCATCGTTAATGAACAATGTTAATATTGATCGCTCATTTTGCCAGAGCATTGTGCAATCTGCCTTAGATCAAGAGCGCAATTATTTAACGGCAGAAGAAATCTATAAAATACTTAAAGTTTATGATTTTAAGCAGGTTAAGACAGATTTTTTACCTGAAACGTTCGATCCGCAATCATTAAACATAAAATACCCTGCAGCACTTAAAATCATTCATGCAGATTATTGTCACCCATTTGCTTACGGCGACAACCCAAGAGATCGCTGGCGTGGCGTTGTCTCGGGCATAAAAAATAGTGACGAGCTAGATATTGCAGCCAAAGAATTACGCTCGCAAATACGAAAACGTTTTTCTCATAGTAAGGTTCATGGTTTTTCGGTGCAGCCAATGCGCAGCGGAGAAGTCTCAACCCAATACAGCATGGGCATTACCCGTGATGCGACGTTTGGCCCGGTTATTATTTTTGGTGGTGGCGGCGCAACGGCAAATATCATGGCAGACAGAGCGGTGCAGTTTCCGCCATTGAATGATGTGCTCGCCAGGCAACTTATGTCAAAAACACATATTTATCGTGTCTTAAAAGAACGCAGTCGCCACTTAGAGCGTGATGTTGAGCAGCTCTCCCAAATGCTGATTCGACTGTCGCAAATGGCAACAGACATGCCCAATTTAAAAGGGTGTGAGCTTAACGTGATTTTGCATCCCGTTGAGGGTGCAAAGATTTTGGGCATGGCCGCGAATATTGGCCCTAAGCATCAGCTGTGCATACAACCGTATCCGGCTGAGTACGAAGAGACCATTAGGGTAAAAGATAACAGAGAGATTCTGCTTCGTCCTGTGCGTGGTGAGGATGAGCCTGAGCTTAAAACCTTCCATGAAGACTTAAGTATGGAATCCATCCGTTATCGCTTCTTTACGGTAAGGCGCAATTTTAGGCATCGCGATTTAGCATTATTTTCTCAGATTGATTACCAGCAAGAAATGGCCTTTGTGGCGATTAATAAAGATGGCGAAATTATTGGCGATGTTAGAACGTGGACAGATGCAGATCAACTGCAGGCCGAGTTTTCTGTGTTAGTTTCCGACAAGGCTCAGGGTATTGGTCTGGGCTCGATTTTAATGAACAAGATGATTGCCTATTGTACTAGCAAGGGCACCATTGAAATGAAAGGCACTGTCCTGTCGGACAATGCGCCAATGTTGAAGTTAGCCGCAAAACTCGGATTTAAAATTAAAAGACGCTTAGAGGGTAATGTAGTTGAAATAAGATTGCCTTTAAATGAGGTCAGCCAAGAATGGCATAGCTTACGTCTTGACGAGCTTCATAAAAGTAAAAAATAAAGATGGTTTAAAGGCCTCGATTTGCTAGCATAGGTCTCCGCAGTAGGCGTCACGGCATTAAAGGGGTGCAGCTTGATTCGAGTATTAGTTGTTGATGATCACGACTTGGTCCGTATGGGCATTGTTAGCCTATTGAGCGACGGCGACAAAATTCAAGTGGTTGCAGAGGCCAGCAGTGGCGAAGAGGCTATCGAGCTTGCTAAGCAGCACGAGCCTGATGTTGTTCTGATGGATATTCGTATGCCTGGCATGGGTGGATTAGAAGCCACGCGTAAAATGCTGCGTTTTAACGAAGACATTAAAGTCATTGCTGTGACAGCCTGTGCAGAAGACCCGTTTGCTTCACGTCTTTTACAGGCTGGTGCTGCTGGTTATATGACAAAAGGCGCAACCGCTGACGAAATGATCATGGCGGTACTAAAAGTTAAATCGGGGCAACGCTATATCAGCCCTGAAATTGCCCAGCGCATGGCATTAAAGCCATTCGACACTCAAGAAACTGCCTGCCCATTTGATGCTCTATCTGATCGTGAAATGCAGATATCGATTCAGATTGTCAATTGTGTAAAAGTTCAAGAGATATCAGATCAGCTGTTCCTAAGCCCTAAGACGGTTAATACCTATCGTTACCGCATATTTGAAAAGCTAGACATTAGCAGTGATGTTGAGTTAACTCGCCTCGCAATTCGACACGGTATTATTGATACCGAATCATTGGTTTGATCACATAGTTTGATTGAATCATGAGCTTCGATGCAAAACCATTTTTAAAAACCCTAACCTTAAAACCCGGCGTTTATCGTATGTACGATACCGAAGGGGTTTTATTGTATGTGGGAAAAGCAAAAAACCTTAAAAATCGTGTTTCCAGTTATTTTAGCGCCAGCGGTTTAACCACCAAGACTATGGCGCTCGTTTCTCGTATTGATAGTATTGAAATTACGATTACAGGCAGTGAGACAGAAGCGCTTCTGCTTGAACAGAACATAATTAAGCAAAATAAACCCCCTTATAATATTTTATTAAAAGACGATAAATCGTATCCATATATTTATCGCTCATCCCATGAATTTCCTTTGCTCTGCTATGCCCGCGGTAAAAAATTTAAAACCGGGCAGTATTTTGGTCCTTTTCCAAACTCATCAGCTGTTCGAGAAAGTCTTAATTTTTTGCAACGTGTTTTTCGATTAAGAAATTGCGAAGACAGTTATTTTAATAACCGATCAAGGCCTTGCTTGCAGCACCAGATTGGTCGTTGCAGTGCGCCGTGTGTTGGGATGATATCCAAGCAAGAGTACGCGGCAGATTTGTTACACGCCGAAATGTTTTTGCAGGGTAAAAACCAAGACTTGATCAATGATTTAAATAATACGATGGAAGCGCTTGCTGAAGATTTAAAATTTGAACAAGCAGCAAGAATTCGCGATCAGGTTCAGTACCTGCGAAAAGTACAAGAAACCCAGTCTATCGATGCACAGCAGGGCAATGTAGACGTTATTGCCATTTATCAATCAAACGGTATCTGTGCTGTACACATTGCCAGTGTGCGACACGGCAGGATGTTAGGCAGTCGCTCTTATTATCCTAAGTTTCAAATGGATGAATCATCAGAGCAGGGCTTGGCTGCTTTTATCTCTCAATTTTACTTGGTGCTAAGCCGAGAGATTCCAGATGAAGTAATTACGTCCCATGAATTAGAAGATCGCCTAGTTATTCAGTCCGCCTTAAGAGAGCAGAAGGGCAAGCAGGTAAAGGTTTCCCACTCTGTACGCTCAGACCGCTTACGTTGGCTGCAATTGGCAATTACCAATGCAGAAGAGGCTGTGCGTCTTAAGCAACAAGACCGCCTACATATTATGGCGCAGTATCAAGATCTAAAGGCTGTGCTTCAATTAGATGAAATGCCTACGCGTATGGAGTGTTTTGATATTAGCCATAGTCACGGCGAAGCGACAGTCGCATCTTGTGTGGTATTTAACCAAGACGGGCCCCTGAAAAGCGATTATCGGAAATTTAATATTGAGGGCGAAGTGGCAGGTGATGATTACGGCGCCATGCAGCAGGCGCTGTCCCGCAGATTTAAAAAACTAACCAAAGACAAAAAACCCGACCTATTGTTAATAGATGGTGGTAAAGGTCAGCTGAATATCGCGAATGATGTATTGGCAGAGCTTGAAATAACCGATATTCCTGTATTGGGTGTGTCTAAGGGCACAACTCGAAAAGCAGGGATGGAAATCCTATTGTTCCGTGGGCGCAGTTTTAATTTAGACCTTTCATCACCTGCGCTGCACTTAATTCAGCAGATTCGCGATGAGTCCCATCGGTTTGCAATTACAGGTCACAGGGCAAGGCGCGCCAAGGCAAGAGGGCGTTCAATTTTAGAGGGAATTGCTGGAATTGGTCCAAAAAGGCGTAAAGAGCTGATAAGATTCTTCGGCGATGCCGGTCAAGTTAAAGCGGCCAACGTTGAAGAGATAGCCAAGGTGCCTGGAATCAGTCGCCAATTAGCACAAGAAATATACGATGCCCTTCATGCATAGTGGCAAACATTAAAGCAGTATCTGGATAGCAATATGCCGTTAAATCTCCCTAATATATTAACCGCGATTCGTGTGGTTTTAATTCCGCTAATGGTGGTGATGTTTTACTTACCTGTGCAGTGGGCTAGCTTTGCTGCCGCAGTTGTTTTCTGGATTGCCTGTATCACGGATTACTGGGATGGTTACTTGGCGCGTAAGATGAATCTTATGACGCCATTTGGGGCTTTCTTAGACCCGGTTGCAGATAAGCTTATCGTTGTTGTTTCGCTGATGATCATCGTTGAGCGTGACCAAACATTGTGGGTGACCATTCCTGCATTAATTATTGTTGGGCGCGAAATTTTTATATCAGCCTTGCGCGAGTGGATGGCATCCGTTGGTAAGAGCGATACCGTGGCGGTAAATTTTGTCGGTAAAGCCAAGACCTTGCTTCAAATGTTTGCGATTACGGGCATGTTGGGAATTGAGCCAAGTGCCAGTGATGCGTTTATAGCATCTGACGGTTGGTATGCGGCTGCAATTTTCTCTTTGGTGGCTGCTGCGATATTAACTTTGTGGTCAATGATCACATATTTAATTGCTGCTTGGCCTTCGCTAAAGGAATCTAGTTAGTTGTTTTAAGGGCTTTTTTCCCATTAGATTGATGCTACTTTAATCAGCTTGATGGTTTTCTAATCAAAACAGTAAAAATGCGCTAAGTAATTCAGAAATAAGGAAAAAATCGTTGACACCTTGGGCTTAATCATTAGAATGTGCCTCCGTTGTCAGGGATAACCCGGCAGCAGATTGCGGGAATAGCTCAGTTGGTAGAGCACGACCTTGCCAAGGTCGGGGTCGCGAGTTCGAGTCTCGTTTCCCGCTCCAAATCATTCTAGTAATAGAGTGTTGCCATCCCAAAAGGTTGGTTGAATTTTGTTTTGAAGAGTTGCTGTAAAAGTATTCAAATCAAAATTGTTGGCGCGATGGTAGAGAGGCTATGCAGCGGACTGCAACTCCGTGTACGCCGGTTCGAATCCGGCTCGCGCCTCCATTTAGATACAGAAAACGTGTCTTGCCCGGGTGGTGAAATCGGTAGACACAAGGGATTTAAAATCCCTCGCTCATAGAGCGTGCCAGTTCGAGTCTGGCTCCGGGCACCAATTCAAAAAGGCCATGTAGAAATACATGGCCTTTTTTTATGCTTTTTATTTAGAGTCCTTTAACGGTAATTGCTAGATTCTTAGGTAGTAGGCTGTGGCTAATTCCGGACTTTTCGTTAATGGGCAATACAAATTGCTGTTCAAGCTTTTCATGCTCATCTTCTTGTTTTACTAAATGAATAGTTGTGCCTTGTGAATTACTCAAGAACAGCTGATTCTCTTGCGCTTCATTTGATTTACTTTTTTGTAAGAGTGTCATGAGTACATTGGCTTGACTGATTGGCTCGATTGAAACTTGCCAGTTGTTATCGAACATATTGATGGTGTTGCTGGTGTTTGACTGAATGGTGATAGGAGGCGGCAGCCTTGTGGTTGAGCGCTTATGTTTGCTCATCCATGAGAATGCTAGGGTGTAAATAGAAGAGGGCTTGTCGAGGCTGGATAGAAGCGCAATGGTTGGCTTGAGTTCTGCTGCATTTGCGTAAAAGACGATTGTTTGGCCCGTCATATTGTATTTAATTTCATCGCTCAATTGCTTATCTAAAATCGGAAGCAACTCACTTGGCTGGCGATGATGCAGTTCAACGACCGTGTATTCGTCGTCACTGCATGCACTGATAAGGGTGAGGGCTAAAACTAAATAGACAGCCTCCTTGCATCGGATATATGTTTTGCGCTGTGCCACCATTTATTGAAACGCTCCATAAAGTGCCTAATTTTGGCTCGGTCTGAGAAGCAGGCTCGGCTATTGGTTAACTCAAAATCAAACCAAGCGGTGCTATCCATAAGCCACTGACAAGGAATGTTATCGGCCGTACTTCTGATTTCTATAAATGAAGGCAAGCGATCTTGTAGTCTAAATAAGCTGTGGTCGTTGTTTTGCACCACGTAATTATTTATTAGGATGTACACTTTGAAGTTGCGGTTGTGGCGTGCGAGTTGTTTTATTTTTTGGGTGAGCCCGTCATGCCGGCAAATTGGGTGAGTCAGATCCTTGAGGCATAGAATGATATTGCGCTGTGTTTGGCTCAGCATGGCATCAAGATAACCTTGTGCTTCTAATACAGTTTTGCCGTGATGAATCTTGTCATCGCTACCCAAGCGAAATAGGCCGGATTCTTGTGTCTGCGAAAACACATTATGTGCCATATCAATGTGCGGAATATCTGCATCATTGTAAGGCTGCGAGAATGCCTCAAAGCCGCATTTCTGATAGAACGAATAGGCATGGCACTGCGAGCTTAGCTCAAGGCGTGTATAGCGCTTTTGTGAGGCGTGGCGTTTAATGTGATCAATGATCATCTTGCCAATGCCCAGTGCGCGGAATGGCTTGAGTACCGCCATGCGGCCAATTTTTTTGTGCCCGATTAGTCGAGCGCAACCAACCGCATCATTGCCAACAAAGGCAATGAAATGCTCGCAAGTGAGATCATCATCATCCCACTCTAATTCTTCTGGCACGTTTTGCTCTTGAATAAAAACCTGCTGGCGAATGTCTTTGAGCGCGACGCGATCTTTATCCCACTTGGCTCCAATGACTTTTATTTGGTTCATTCTTCGTCAAAATAAAGGTAATTAAGGTTAAATAAGTTTAGCAGTATTTCTTGGCATTGAGCATCTTGCAAATATGGCTCTAGCTGGTCAGTTGTAGTGTGTCGTTGATTGGCTAGTGTTTCGCATAGACTAATCGCATTTTTTGTCTGTACTGGTTCTAGTTTTTCGCCGTTAACAACCAATTGTAAGCGGCTATCTGTGTGGTAATAGCTCCAGCGGGTGGTTTCATTTTGCGTAATTGTATTCTCTTTATGCAAAAACGGTGAAAGCTCATCCCATTCAAGTGCGTCTTCTAGTGGCTCGTGCAGTGCCTCGTATTTGCTTTCAGTCATATACTGAGAGAACCAAGCTTTAAGTGTGTCTTTGTTTTGAAAGTGCTGATTTACAATGGATTGAATACGAGCAATGGCGTCATCATCAATTAAGGCGGGCTGATGTTGGGCGTTTTTAATGTCGCTATCACTGTATCTTGCGTGGTCAGATAGTTCTGCGCAAACATGATCGGCTAGGTGATTAACGATGTCAGCTTCTGAGGGTGCGCGGAAGCCAATCGAAAACGTCATACAATCATCTAACGCTACGCCGTTGTGGGCGTACTGCGGCGGAATGTAAAGCATGTCACCCGGGTTTAATGTCCACTCCTCGGTAATATTCATTTCGGATAATATTTTAAGTTGAGTGCCTTCTATTAAGGCGCTTTCATCATTGCACTTAGGCCCGACTTGCCAATGACGCTGGCCATGGGCTTGCAATAGAAACACATCATATTGATCATAGTGAGGGCCGACGCTACCACCAGCAGGTGCAAAGCTTACCATTAGATCATCTAGTCGCCACTTAGGGATGAATGTGAAATGATCAAATAGATCGGCAAGTTCGGGCACCCATTGATCCACTGCTTGAACCAATAGAGTCCAGTCTTTCTCAGGCAGGTTGGCAAAATCATCTTCACTGAACGGGCCGTGTTTTAATTCCCATGGGCCATTCTTGCCGTTTTCAAAGATGAGCCTGGATTCGGCGTCTTCTTCCATGGCCAGGCCTGCAAGATCATCAGGCTCGATCGGGCTAATAAAATCAGGGAATGCATTGCGAATAAGCAGTGGCTTTTTTTGCCAATACTCGGCTAAGAATGTCTCGATACTGATGTTGCCTAAAATATTCATGTAAAAACCCTATAAAAACGTAAAAAAAATCCCGCTAAGGAGAGGATACTCCTATGCGGGATTTGATCGAGCATATAAATTAAATTGCTTTTGCTTGTTCCGCAGCGTTACCAGTATAGCTTGCTGGTGTCATTGCTTTTAATGCTTCTTTTTGCGCATCCGGCAGTGCTAGAGAATCAACAAATTCAATCATCATGTCTTTTGTGATGGCTTTGCCACGTGTGAATGCTTTCAATTTTTCGTATGGCTGTTCAATGCCAAAACGACGCATCACGGTTTGAATGGGTTCTGCTAGCACTTCATAAGCGTTATCTAAATCAGCAGCGATACGTGCGCTGTTTACTTCTAGCTTTGAAATGCCTTTAAGTGAAGACTGATAAGCAATTAAGCTGTAGCCAAGGCCAACACCCATATTACGTAAAACAGTTGAGTCCGTTAGGTCACGCTGCCAACGGCTAATGGGTAGCTTTTGCGCAAGGTGAGACATAACGGCATTGGCGATACCCAGGTTGCCTTCTGAGTTTTCAAAGTCAATTGGGTTAACTTTATGGGGCATGGTTGAGGAGCCTACTTCACCGGCGATGGTTTTTTGCTTGAAGTAGCCATTAGAAATGTAAGCCCAAATATCGCGATTGAAATCGATCAAGATCGTATTAAAACGTGCAAGTACATCAAACAACTCAGCGATGTAATCATGAGGCTCAATTTGAGTAGTGTAAGGGTTGAATGTTAGACCAAGGCCTTCGATAAATACTTGTGCGTTTTCAGCCCAGTCCACATCCGGGTAAGCTGAGATGTGTGCGTTATAGTTACCAACTGCGCCATTCATTTTGCCTAAAATTTCGACATTCTTAAGCTGCTGAATTTGGCGACGCATGCGCGCAGTGACGTTAGCCATTTCTTTGCCTAGGGTGGTAGGCGATGCGGTTTGGCCGTGGGTGCGCGACAACATTGGTAAATCAGCGTGTTCAATTGCGAGGGCAGCGATGGCGTCTGATACTTTTTCTAAGTAGGGCAGAACCACTTCATCACGACCTGCTTTAAGCATCAGGCCGTGAGATAAATTATTAATATCTTCAGAGGTGCAAGCAAAGTGCACAAACTCGGTAATAGCCGCAAGCTCTGCGTTAGTTTCTATTTTCTCTTTTAGGAAATACTCAACGGCTTTTACATCGTGATTGGTTGTGCTTTCGATGTCTTTAATTTTTTGCGCATCGGCTTCGCTGAAGTTATCGACGATGTTATTTAAAAGTGCGTTCGCTTCTTTGCTGAATGCAGGGACTTCAGCGATAGCGTCGTGATCCGCAAGGCGCTGCAACCAGCGAACCTCAACTTCAACGCGGTATTTGATTAAGCCAAACTCACTGAAGATGCTACGCAATTCAGTGGTTTTGCTGCCATAGCGGCCATCAATTGGTGAAACAGCGGTCAAAGCAGAAAGATTCATGAAACCCTCACGATTTTAGTGTAAGCCAAAAAATAGGCGCAAATTATACAGTTTTTACGCCACATAGGCAGCAGTTAAATGCCAACTGCAACAGATGGTTCGCTAGATTAGGCTATACCCGCTTGGCTGGTAACGCTAGAATGTGCGCTTTTTATTAGTATTCTGGAATATACACATGAATTACCTAAGGCAGGTTTGGGTGCTCAATAAGGCATTAGGTTGGCTGCTGTTGCTTAATATTGTTCTTATCAGCGTTGTTTCTGCGGGATTCTCAGCGCATTTTCCAAGCCCGCTTGGCATGTTTGATGGCAGTTACCAGCTCGGCGTAATCCCGGCTGTTTGGGGCTTGTATGCCATAGTGGCGTTGGTTTTATGCTTGCCTCTTACGTTTATTCCTTATGCGCACTGGCCACTACAGGTATTGTTGTTATGTTTTGCGGGCAACCTGGCGGTGATCGTTTTTATTGATAGCTATATTTATGACATTTATAACTATCATCTTAATTGGTTTTTTATTGAGGCTTTTTTAGCCGATGAAGGCGGTGAGTTTTTTGATGTTTCTTGGAAAACATATACATTATTTTCACTGTTCTCATTATTCATGGCCGCTATTCAATTCTTTTTCTTATGGCTAGTAAATAAACGCATTTTGAATCGTAAGCGCTTTAAGCTTGCTGGCTGGGTATGTGCAGGGCTTGTTTTCGTGAATGTGTTGTTTGTGAACTTAACGCATTCTTGGGCATACGCGCAAAACTATATGCCGATCACATCACTGAGTGGCCATATCCCGTTTTATTTTCCGATGCACTCGCGCTCAATAGCCAAAAGCGATGTATTAGATGGCTTTGCATCGGATGAGCAAAACATGGATGCATCGAACATTAATTATCCGAAAGCACCCATGCAATGCGTTGATGATTCAGGCAAAAAACCGAACATCATCATGGTTGTATTGGAAAGCTGGCGTGCCGACACAATGGATCAAGAGGTATCGCCCAACGCCTTTGCTTTGGCGCAAGAGTCTCTTTGGTTTAAAGATCATCACTCAAGTGGCAGTGTAACAACCCGCGGAATATTCGCTTTAATGTACGGCCTCGCCCCCACTTATATGGATAACGTAGTTGCCCATAATGGGGCGGGAGGCCCAGTATTATTAAACGAGTTAAAGAAAAAAGAGTATGAGTTCGGTATTTACCCTAGTGGTGATATCACTCGAATCAAGTTAACGGATAGTAGTTTTTTACCAGTGAAGCCGGATGTTCATCATGGTGAAGGCGCGAATACCATTGAGAAGGATTATGACGTACTAAATAAAATGGTATCAAAACTAGAAAGTACGGATGAAAGCGTATTCGGCTTTATGTTTTTTAATTCAACGCATTATCTTTATTATTATCCGGATCAATTTAATAAATTTAAGCCTTCAAAAAAACCCAGTTTGGTTGATTTTAAATCAGGTAAGGACCCGCAACCCTATATTAATCGCTATAAAAATAGCGTGTATTTTATTGATGAATTAATTGGGGATTTAGTCAGTGAGCTTAAGCGCATGGGGAAATACGACAATACCATTTTAATTGTCACCTCAGATCATGCCGAAGAGTTTGCCGATACAAGTCCAACTCGCTTTGGTCATGGCAGTAATTACACAAAGTATCAAACACAAGTGCCTTTGATTATTCATTGGCCTGGCAAGCCCGCACACCAGTTTGATCACAGAACAACCAGTATTGACGTTTCAGCCACGCTAATTGATGAGCTACTGAATTGTGAGAACCCGATTACGGATTACAGTAATGGTGAAAGCTTATTTAATGAGCAGTCTAGAGATGTTCAGATAATGGCCAGTTATTACAATTATGCCTTTGTAACAAAAGAGGGGAGCTTCATTCAAAACCCAATCGGATTGTTAGAAAGTCGTGACAATGAAAACCAATTAAGTGCAGATTTAAAGCTTAACCCTAAAGCCGCCTTCAAGGCATTGCAGCAAATGAAAGCATTTTACAGTAGTAATAAAGCCGCTGAATAGCGGCTTTTGTTGGACAAAATAGCTTATATTTTTTCTAGGGTTTCTTGGCAGGACTTGTTAAGTTTTTGACGATTAAACAGTAGTTGCCAGCGACGCCCGCCTACTTGACGCCACAAAATAGCAGAACGCACGGCACATAATAACAGTGCGCGAATCTTATGCGCATTTTGTGCATTTTGTAGGTGCTGCGCATTGCCTGTTACATGAATGCGAAAGCGAAACGTACTGAGCGTCTCTTGGTATAAGCCAGAAAGATTCGCGATTAAATTTTCATGGCTACTGTGGAAATGGTCCAACTGACGCTTTGCCTGTTCGATCCCTGCGCTTACTTTCGGCATGATTTTATTGTTCTTACGCAATTTACTTTCCAGGTGCAGCACGCCTAATGCATAGCGCATGACATCTGGGCTAGAGCCTGTACGGGTTTTGCCGTCAGTTAAAAAGCGTACTTCTTTATAGCCAAGTTTTAAGTTTTCTCGTGAGCCACCATAAACATCTTCGATTGATCTAGGATGTGTCTGAAAGAGACTTTCAATGCAAGTTTTGAGGTCTTTCTCGTTGATATTGCCAGTGCGCGCAATTTGCTCAACAAGGTGTGCGGCTTGAAAAATACCAGCTAAAGCGAGGGCTTGATTATCAATGCTTACTTTTGACATTCAAATTAACCCTTGGCTTCATTGTTTGTAAATTTCTCAGTACTCTCAATTACGCCGCCACCCAAGCAAACATCATCTTGATAAAGGACAATAGATTGTCCTGGTGTGACTGCGCGCTGCGATTCTTCAAAGACAACACGGTAGTGGTCGTTTTCTTTGGTAATGGTGCAGATTTGATCCGCTTGGCGATAGCGTACTTTTGCAGTGCACGTCAAAGGGAATTGAGCAGGTTCATTGTTAACCCAGAAAACATCTGAGGTTATGAGTGCGTCACTGAATAATAAATCGTGTTGCTTGCCTTGGCCTACGATCAATGTGTTTCGCTCAAGGTCTTTTGCAACAACAAACCACGGCTCGGTGCCGTGATTTTTTGTGCCGCCGATACCGATGCCTTGGCGTTGTCCTAATGTGTAATACATGAGGCCTTCATGCTTGCCAATGTTTTCGCCTTCGGCAGTCTCAATATTGCCCGGTTGCGCAGGCAGATATTGTTGCAAGAAATCCTTAAAGCGGCGCTCACCAATAAAACAAATGCCCGTGCTGTCTTTCTTCTTTGCGGTGGCCAAACCTTGTTCTTCGGCAATGCGTCGTACTTCTGGCTTTTCAAGTTCGCCAACGGGGAATAGTGTTTGTTTAATTTCTTCTGCGCCAACGGCATGTAAGAAATAACTTTGATCCTTATTGCTATCTAGGCCGCGCAGTAAAAACGTTTTGCCGTTTTCATCATGGCGGCGAACATAGTGGCCTGTTGCAATAAAGTCAGCGCCTAATACTTTGGCGTAATCTAAAAAGGCCTTAAATTTTATTTCGCGATTACACAGAATGTCTGGGTTAGGCGTGCGACCCGCTTTGTACTCGAGCAAAAAATGCTCAAATACATTATCCCAGTATTCAGACGCAAAATTGGCCGTGTGTAATTTAATGCCAAGCTTATCGCAAACAGCTTGCGCGTCTGTGAGATCTTCTTTTGCTGTGCAGTAGTCTGTGCCATCATCTTCGTCCCAGTTCTTCATGAACAGACCTTCGACTTGGTAGCCTTGCTCCATAAGAAGATGGGCCGAGACGGATGAGTCAACGCCGCCTGACATGCCGACGATAACCGAGCTTTCTGAGATTGCTTTATTCATTAGGGTGTTCATATATTAAATTCAAGGGATAGCGCTGGCCGTCTAAATAATCTTGCGCGCACTTAATAACAAGAGGGCTGCGTGCAGATTGACTGGCGATTAATTCATCAAGGGATAACCATTTAATACCAATTATGCCGTCATCCAATGTGGCGCTAGCATCATAATGGGTCGATTTACCGATGAAACAATGTCTGTGATAGGTAATTCCATTGCTTGGTGCATTATAAGTGTACAGCCCAAGGTAATGTGTAATCTCGCATTGGTGACCAGTTTCTTCCGTCACCTCACGTTTGGCGGCCTCAATTAGTGTTTCATTGGCCTCTAGGTGACCTGCAGGCTGGTTGAAAACGCGCTCGCCGTTGTCGAACTCTTCAACAAACAACAGCTTTCCATTTTGTTCAATGATGGTTGCAACGGTGCTGTTGGGTTTAAATCGCATGGAATTACCTTTTCTTTCGTGGGCGTATTTTATCGAATTTAGCATTTTTTGGATACGCTCTTTTCGGGATTGGCGGCGCTTGGACCTCTAATTCAACGTATTCACCCGGAACAATGTTTTCTATGCTCCATTCACCGATTTGCTTACGTATAAGGCGCAGTGTTGGATGATTGATTGCGGCTGTCATTCTGCGTACTTGACGGTTTTTACCTTCACTTATCTTAATCTCTAGCCATGAGGTTGGGATATTTGCTCGCTCTCGTATTGGCGGAGTACGAGGCCAGAGCTGTGGCGCGTCAATAATGTTAATCGTCGCTGGTAGCGTCATGCCATCTTTAAGTTCGATGCCTTTTCGTAACTGATCCAGTTGAGCTTCGGTCGGAATGCCCTCAACCTGCGCCCAGTAGGTTTTTATCGATTTGTGCTTTGGGTGGGCTATTCTATGCTGTAATTGACCATCGTCTGTTAATAGGAGCAGTCCTTCAGAGTCATAATCCAAGCGGCCAGCTGGGTATACATTTGGTATTTGAATGTAGTTAGCAAGGGTTTCTTTGTTGTCGCTTTCTGAAAACTGCGACATAACCTTAAACGGTTTATTGAATAGAATTAACTTAGACATAGGTTTTGTAATAAAATTACCAAATACAGAGGGTATAACATTGTTTCCGGTGCCTATATGTAAAAAATCTACAAAAAGGCATTTCGATTATAACAGTGCGTGATATAATTCGTCGCCTTTAAGAACCAATGTGCAGTTATATTGCGACCAAAAGTCGTTATATGAGCCAGCTAGGCATCAATTATAAGAGCGGCCAAAAGCAACTCTTCATTTGAGTTTCGGCGCAATAGCCATAGAACTTTAGGATAGAAAATGACCAATAAAACCCCAAAGATTATTTACACATTAACAGATGAAGCACCTGCTTTAGCGACGTATTCTTTTTTACCGATAGTTAAAGCGTTTTCAAAGCCGGCTAACCTTTCTGTTGAAACGCGTGATATTTCTCTAGCGGGTCGAATTCTTTCTAGCTTCCCCGATTTTTTAAATGACGATCAACGCCAGAACGATGATCTTCAAGAGTTAGGCGAACTTGCTAAAACCCCTGAAGCTAACATTATTAAATTGCCAAACATCAGCGCGTCTATTCCTCAGTTGAACTCGGCAATTAAAGAACTGCAAAAGCAAGGCTATACCATCCCAGATTTTCCGGTTAAGCCTGCAAATGAGAAAGAAGAAGATATTAATGCGCGTTATTCAAAGATCCTTGGTAGTGCAGTAAACCCTGTATTACGTGAGGGCAATAGTGATCGTCGTGTTGCCGGCCCAGTTAAAATTTATGCTCAGCAAAATCCGCATAGCATGGGCGAGTGGTCAAAAGATTCTAAGTCTCATGTTGCGCATATGGAACATGGCGATTTTTACGGCTCAGAAAAATCTTACGTTCTCCCTAAGCAAGATAAAGTATCAATCACCTTTACAGATGCAAGTGGCAAAGACGCTGTGTTAAAGTCAGTGGTTGAGCTTGAAGAAAATGAAGTGATCGATGCAGCGGTTATGTCATCAAGTGCATTGCGTGATTTCTATGAAACACAGATGCAAGATGCAAAAGAAAACGATGTCATGCTGTCATTGCACTTGAAAGCAACCATGATGAAGGTCAGTGACCCTGTCATGTTTGGCCATGCTGTCACCATTTATTATAAAGATGTATTCCAAAAGCATGCGGATTTATTTGCTGAGCTGGGAGTGAATACCAAAAATGGTCTTGGTGATGTTTATTCAAAAATTGAATCATTACCTGCAGACAAAAAAGAGGAAATTGAAGCCGACATTCAGGCGGTTTATGAGTCTCGTCCTCGTCTCGCAATGGTTGACTCTGACAAGGGCATTACTAATTTGCACGTGCCAAGCGATGTCATTGTTGATGCATCTATGCCTGCGGCTATTCGTGCATCCGGTAAAATGTGGGGCTCTGACGGCAAGCTGCACGATACAAAAGCAATGATACCTGATCGTTGTTATGCAGACGTATTTCAAAAGACAATTGAGTTTTGCCAAAAGCATGGTGCATTCGATGTAACAACCATGGGCAATGTTTCTAATGTTGGCCTAATGGCTCAAAAAGCAGAAGAATACGGCTCACATGATAAAACATTTATATTAAAAGAAAGTGGCACCGTTAAGGTAGCTGATTCAGCTGGTAATGTTTTAATTGAGCATACTGTTGAGAGCGGTGACATCTGGCGCATGTGTCAAACAAAAGACGCTCCCATTCAAGACTGGGTAAAGCTTGCGGTTAATCGAGCAAAAGCAACTGGCCAGCCAGCTATTTTTTGGCTAGATCCACAACGTGCTCATGATGCAAATTTGATTAGTATCGTTACTGGCTACCTAAAAGACCACGATACAGCTGGCTTAGACATTCAAATTATGTCGCCAGTTGATGCCGTCAGCTACACGCTTGAGCGAGTGAAGAAAGGCGAAAATACAATTTCTGTTACTGGTAATGTGTTGCGCGATTATTTAACGGATTTATTCCCAATCTTAGAACTTGGCACCAGTGCCAAAATGCTTTCGATTGTACCGTTACTTGCTGGTGGTGGTCTTTACGAAACAGGAGCGGGCGGTTCGGCACCTAAGCACGCTCAACAGCTTGCAGAGGAAGGGCATTTGCGTTGGGATTCACTTGGTGAGTTTTTAGCTCTTGCGGTTTCCCTAGAAGACCTAGGGCACAAAACCAATAATGCCAAAGCACTTATATTGGCGGACACATTGAACCAAGCAACGGGTAAGTTTTTAGATAATGACCGTTCGCCATTGCGCAGTGTTGGTGAAGTGGATAACCGTGGTAGCCACTATTACTTATCTCTTTATTGGGCTGAAGCGTTGGCCGATCAAAGCGCAGATAAAGAACTTCAAAATCTCTTTTCTGGTATTGCAAAAGATCTAGAAGATAATCGATCTAAAATCGTTGGCGAATTAAGCTCTGCTCAAGGCCATGCGGTTGACTTAGGTGGTTATTACCATCCGGATGAAGCAAAAGCATCAAAGGCAATGCGCCCAAGTGCAACACTCAATAAAATTATTGATACGCTGTAGAATAAAAAAAGCCCGGTATTAACCGGGCTTTTTTTTGCCTGAAACGTAATTAAGCGTCTTCAGGTGCGCCTAATACTTTTTCAATGTTATCAGGCTGTGCTTCCTTGCTTGGGCTTAACATGTCGAGAGGGGTGATGTTGATTGCGTGAGTACCGTTGTCACTAGGCTTTGTATCGAATTCAACTGACTGACCCGCTTTGAGGGTCTTATATCCTTCAGTTTGAATTGAGGAATAGTGAGCAAACAGATCTTCGCCGCCAGTGTCGGATAAAATAAACCCATAACCCTTGGCATTGTTAAACCACTTTACTTTCCCTGTTTGCATGCGTTGTACTCCAAAACCAGACTTGTATTTATTATTTTTGGAACCATATAGTCGTAAGATGACAACCTGATATAAATTCCGGACGAAAGTTACATTGTGGCAATCTTTCTGTTTTGTCAAGGCTTTGGCGGGGAATTTATAGATAGAAATGCAATCAATATTTGAACACTTAAGGCTCAGCAGAATGTATGAAAGTAATCTAACCTTATCTATGGAAGATGACAGCAAAGATGAGGCTCATGGCATAGCTGTTGCACCAGTTAAACCTGAGCTGAAAAGACCGTCAATGTATCAGGTGATCATGCTAAATGATGACTACACACCGATGGATTTTGTAATTGAGGTTTTAACTTTGTACTTTTCAATGGATATAGAAAAGGCATCGCAGGTGATGCTCGCCGTACATACTCAAGGCAAAGCAGTATGTGGGGTTTTCACTAAAGATATTGCCGAAACGAAAGCTGCTCAAGTTGTGGCTTTTGCGAAAGAAAACCAGCATCCTTTAATTTGTGATGTTCAGCAGGTTAAATAAAGGGGAACCTTATGTTAAATCGCGATCTTGAAGCCACCCTAAATACTGCTTTTAAAGAGGCACGATCCAAGCACCACGAATTCATGACGGTGGAGCACTTATTATTATCACTTATTACCAATGACGCAGCCAAAGAGGTTCTGATTGCTTGTGGTGCAGAAATTGAGCGCCTAAGCAAAGATCTACAGGATTTTGTTGATTCTACTACACCGCTATTGAGCGATGCTGACTCTGATCGTGAAACTCAGCCTACACTCGGTTTTCAGCGTGTTTTACAGCGCGCAGTCTTTCATGTTCAAAGTTCGGGTAAATCAGAAGTAACTGGCGCAAACGTATTGGTTGCGATTTTTAGCGAGCAAGAAAGCCAGGCAGTTTACTTTTTGAAGCAGCAAAACATTGCTCGCATCGATGTTGTTAATTTTATCAGCCACGGTATCTCCAAGTTGAACGGTGAGCAAGAAGACACAGAGACCGAGAGTCTTGATGATGACTCGGCAGGCGAGGGGTCTTCAGCGGCGCTTGATAATTATGCCACCAATTTAAATAAACTAGCCAAAGAAGGCAAAATCGATCCGCTTATTGGGCGTGATGAGGAGCTTCTTCGCTGCATTCAAATTTTATCTCGCCGCCGCAAGAACAACCCATTATTGGTTGGTGAGTCGGGTGTTGGCAAAACCGCCATAGCGGAAGGCCTAGCAAAACGGATCGTTGATAATAAGATCCCTGAAGTTATGAAGGATGCCGTTGTATATAGTCTAGATATGGGCGCGTTGCTTGCTGGCACGAAATACCGCGGTGACTTCGAGAAGCGCTTCAAAGCATTGCTTGCTGAGCTTAAGCGTCAACCTAAGGCTGTATTGTTCATTGATGAAATACATACCATTATCGGCGCAGGAGCAGCATCGGGTGGCGTGATGGATGCGTCTAATTTACTTAAACCCTTATTGAGCGGCGGCCAATTACGCTGCATGGGGTCGACAACCTTTAATGAATTTCGTGGGATTTTTGAAAAAGACAGCGCACTTGCTCGTCGCTTTCAAAAAATTGATGTGGTTGAACCAAATGTTGAGGATACCTATAAGATCCTCAAGGGGCTTAAAACCCAATTTGAAGAGCATCATAACCTCAAGTACACAGACAAAGCCCTGAGAGCAGCCTCCGAGCTAGCAGACAGATATATTCGTGATCGCAATATGCCAGACAAGGCAATTGATGTGATCGACGAAGCGGGTGCAGGTCAGCAACTTTTGGCGCCAAGTAAGCGTAAGAAGGTCATTCAGGTATCTGATGTTGAAAAGGTTGTGGCTAAGATTGCGCGCATCCCATCAAGAACGGTGAATGTTGATGATAAAAAAGCCCTTCAAAATTTAGATAAAAACATGAAGATGATGGTGTTTGGTCAGGATGAGGCTATTTCGAGCCTAGCAAACTCCATTAAGCTTTCTCGGGCAGGGCTAAAAGCACCCGAAAAACCGATCGGTTCGTTTTTGTTTGCAGGGCCTACAGGTGTCGGAAAAACAGAAGTTACCAAGCAGCTTGCTCATGTTATGGGGATGGAGCTTGTACGCTTTGATATGTCTGAATACATGGAGGCTCATACGGTGTCTCGCTTGATTGGCGCGCCTCCGGGCTATGTTGGTTATGATCAGGGTGGCTTGTTGACTGAAGCGGTTAATAAGACGCCTCACTGCGTGCTACTGCTTGATGAAATAGAGAAAGCACACCCAGATGTCTTTAATCTGTTGCTCCAGGTTATGGATCACGGCACGTTAACGGACAATAATGGCCGTAAAGCTGATTTCCGCCACGTGGTGCTTATCATGACAACCAATGCTGGTGCTGAGGTCAGTAGTCGCCGCTCGATTGGTTTTAATGAGCAAAACCACACAACGGATGCCATGGAAATTATTCGTAAGCAATTCACGCCAGAGTTCCGTAATCGCTTAGACGCCATAATTCAGTTTGATTCGCTTGGAAAAGATGTGATCGGTCATGTGGTTGATAAATTCTTAACCGAATTGCAGTCTCAGTTGGACGATAAAAAAGTGGTGATTTATGCCTCTGATGATGCAAGAGCATGGTTGTCTGAACAGGGCTATGACCCTCAAATGGGTGCGCGCCCGATGGCTCGATTAATTCAAGATAAAGTTAAGAAGCCGTTGGCAGAAATGATTTTATTTGGCGAGCTATCAGAAAACGGGTGGCACGGTACGAATCGACCTAGAAGAAGATGATATCGTCTTATCTGTGATTCATGATGAGGTGGTTGAACTAGAGAGCTAGCTCTCTAGTTTTACTAAGTATAAAAAAAGCCCCGCAAGGGGCTTTTTTTATTAGCGAGCGCGGTACGTAATACGCCCTTTACTTAGGTCATAAGGTGTAAGTTCTACTTTAACCTTATCGCCTGTCAGAATACGGATGTAGTTTTTACGCATCTTGCCAGAAATGTGAGCCGTAACAACATGGCCATTTTCAAGCTTAACGCGGAACATTGTGTTTGGAAGGGTATCAATTACCTCGCCATCCATTTCAATGTGGTCTTCTCTAGACATTCATTCACCTGGGATACATTTAAAACGGAGCGCATTCTGCCTGAATTTCAGGCAGTTGGCTAGAGTTGTGGGGGCAAGGATTGCCAATTATCACCATTAAATATCTCAAGTGGCTGAAATTGTACCTTATAGTTCATTTTTTGGCTGTTTTTTACCCAATACCCAAGATAAACATAAGGCAAGCTCATTTCTTTTGCTATTTTACAAAGTAATAATACGGCCAAGGTTCCAGGGCTCGATTTTTCAAAGTCAGGGTCAAAATATGTATAAATTGCACTCAATCCATCATCTAATGCATCGGTTACGCAGCATGCAACAAGTGTTTCATCCAGCCTTATTTCTAAAAAGTAGCTGTATTTTTCTGTGGAGGTTAAGAAATTCCTGTACTGCTCAGAAGAAGGTGGATACATGTCGCCGTCACTGTGACGAGTCGATATGTATTTTTCATAAAGTTGGTAGTGCTCTTCGCTAAATGCGGCACTGACCAGAGAATAGCTCATATGATTATTGCGATTGAGTATTCGTTTAAATCGTTTGCTGGCTAAGTTTATTTCTTCTGAGCGTACACGGCACGAAAGGCAAGCATCACACTGTTTACAATGAGGCCTGTAAAAATGACCGCCTGAGCGGCGAAAGCCTATGCGTGTTAGCTGTGAATATTGGTGCCAGCTTGGTGGTGTTTCGTGATCAAGGAATACAGAGTTGGCTTTTTGTTCTGGTAAATAGCTGCATGCATGATCCTCACTAAGTGTGAGTAATTTAATTTGCTGACCTGTATTGGAATGTACTTCATCCAAAATTCCAATCCTCGTTTGGTGTTAGTGTGGTGGCTGTTTTTAGTACGTCTAAAAATGCTTTTCTTGGTATCTCTATTGCTCCAAGACTTTCCATGTGAGGGCTGTGGACTTGGCAATCAACTATTTGAAAACCCCAAGAATGGAGTGTCTTACATAAAGTCGCAAACGCTATTTTACTTGCATTGCTCTTTTTGGAGAACATAGACTCGCCAAAAAATGCTTGGCCTATTGCGATGCCGTATAATCCACCCACCAATTCTTCATTATGCCAACACTCTACAGAGTGGGCGTAACCTAACTTATGTAGCTGAGCATAACTTTTAATAATGTCGCTGTTAATCCAGGTACCATCTTGACTGGACCTCGGTGCAGCGCATTCCGTCATGACACGTTCAAAACAGACATCACTGGTTACGGAATAATCACTTTTCCTGAGTGCCTTTGCTAGGCTGCGCGATGGTTTAAAATCCTCTGGGAATATTACGCATCTTGGGTCCGGTGACCACCAAAGAATAGGGTCTTCTTCGTTATACCAAGGAAAAATACCAATACTGTAAGCATTCAGTAAACGTTCACAAGAAAGATCCCCACCTGCGGCAAGTAGGCCGTTAGGCTCATCAAAAGCAAGCTCATGATGAGGAAAAAGCCTCGGATCATCATTTAACCAGTGAATTGGTTCTGACATAGGAGAAAGCCTGCTAGATAATTTCAGCTGACACAGTACAATCAAGGTCAACAAATACAATATCCTAGGCTAGTGGCTAAGTGCTTCAAAATAAAGAAAAAGTTAATATCGATTGGCCCTCTCAATTAACAGCTGTCGTTAAAGAAGTTCGAGTTTTGCTGCTTATTTCTTTGGCTGCTTTTTTGCTGTTGTCATTATTGTCTTACAGCACGGTTGATCCTGGCTGGAGACAAGCGCAAAGTGACTTGGCTATCAGCAATTATGGTGGGCGCATCGGCGCGTTCATTGCGGACCTCCTGTTTTCCTTATTTGGTCATATGGCTTATTTATTGGCTGTGATTCCGATATTACGCGGGGCTCAACGATTTAGAGGGCGTGATATTAAATATGGCTGGGCTGGCTGGGCTTGGCGCTTTACCGGGGTGATGTTGGTTGTTGTTTCAGGTTCAGTATTAACACATTTATATGATGGCATGGTTGGATTGCCCGGCGGCAATGGCGGTGTAATTGGCCAAACGTTAGCTGGGCCACTGGCAACCTACTTGGGTTTGGCAGGCGCTACTATTATTTTGGCTGTGTTCTTTTTGTTTGGCTTAACCGTTTGCGGTGATATTGCGTGGCTGGCAACGCTCGACTTGATTGGCGAAAAAACACTCAGCCTATTAAAGTGGATTAAATTAAACCTTGGTCTTGTTCAATTATCCCGCGATAAACCCACTGCACCAAGCACTACCAAAACAGAGCCTATTATGAGGCCAGCTCAAACACAGCGCCCCGAAATTCCGGTGCTCACTGCTCAGCCTCAAACGCGCTCTGTTGAGTCAAAATCGCTGACTGCACAAGTTTTCAAAAAACCAATTCAAAAAATAGCTGAAAAAATTGAAAAGGTAGCCGAAGAAAAGAAAATCATTATTCAGCCTTTTGAAAAAAAATCACAAGCACCAAGCAGTGTACAAGGCAAATTATTAGAAAAATCAGAACTGCCTTCGCTTAGTTTATTGAGCCATCAAGATGGCCCGCAAGAAACCGGTTATAGCGCTGAAAAGTTAGAAGAAATGTCGCGCTTGCTTGAACAAAAGCTTCAAGATTTTGGCGTTAAAATAGAAGTGGTAGCTGTTAATCCTGGTCCGGTAATTACACGATTTGAAATTCAACCGGCTCCTGGTGTCAAAGCGTCTAAAATTACGAGTCTTGCCAGTGATTTAGCTCGCTCATTGGCCATGATTAGTGTGCGTGTTGTGGAAGTTATTCCGGGTAAGTCAGTTATGGGGTTAGAAGTGCCCAATGAAAACCGAGCAATGGTCTTTTTAGGTGATGTACTAGCATCTCATGAGTATCAGAAAATGAGCTCTCCTCTGTCTTTTGCTCTCGGGCATGATATTGCAGGTGACCCTGTTACCGCTGACCTTGCAAAAATGCCACACCTATTGGTTGCAGGTACAACTGGCTCGGGTAAATCGGTTGGGGTTAACAGCATGATTATTAGTATGCTCTATAAATCAGGCCCAGAAGACGTGCGCATGATCATGGTCGACCCCAAAATGTTAGAGCTGTCTATTTATGAAGGCATTCCACATTTGCTTACGCCCGTTATCACCGACATGAAAGAAGCGGCTAACGGTTTGCGCTGGTGCGTGGGCGAAATGGAGCGCCGCTATAAATTAATGGCGGCCATGGGCGTGCGAAACATCGCCGGTTACAACAAAAAAGTATTGGATGCTATTGCCGCAGGGGAGCCACTAAAAGATCCGCTATGGAAAGCAGAAGAAAGTTTTGAAGAATACGCGCCAGACCTAGGAAAATTACCTTACATCGTTGTGATCATAGATGAATTCGCAGACATGATGATGATTGTAGGCAAAAAAGTTGAAGAGCTTATTGCGCGTATTGCACAAAAAGCACGAGCCGCGGGTATTCATTTATTATTAGCCACACAGCGACCTTCGGTTGATATTATTACGGGCCTAATAAAAGCCAACGTACCAACGCGCATGGCGTTTCAAGTAAGCTCTCGTATTGATTCTAGAACTATTTTGGATCAGGGCGGTGCAGAACAATTACTAGGGCATGGTGATATGCTTTATTTACCACCAGGCACATCATTGCCGATCCGTGTGCATGGTGCATTTGTTGATGATCACGAAGTCCATGCTGTTGTGGCTGACTGGAAGAGTCGCGGGGCACCAGAATACATTGAGTCGATTACTGATGGCTCAGACAACAGTGTTGTGATTCCTGGGTTTAGCAATGAAAGCGATGACGGCGAAACCGATGCTCTATTTGATGAGGCCGTTGCATTTGTCACCCACACCCGCAAAGTTTCGATCTCTAGTGTTCAGCGTAAATTGCGTATTGGTTACAATCGTGCTGCTCGTCTAGTCGAAACAATGGAACAAGCAGGGGTAGTTTCTACTCCTAGTCAAAATGGTTCGCGAGAAGTGCTCGCGCCACCACCTGTTAGTTAATTCGGATGATTATGAAGTACTTAAATATTTTATTGCTGCTGGCTTCCATGACAGCCGCCGCGCAAAACCCAGAATATAAAAACCTAGCGGATAATCTTGATCGGCTTAATAATATTCAAGCTGATTTTGTTCAGCATACCTTTGATGGCAAAGACGCCTTATTGCAGACTCAGGCTGGGAGTCTTTCACTAAAGCATCCTAATAAATTCCGCTGGGCAAGTGCCGAGCCATACGCGCAGTTATTAGTAAGCAATGGTGAAACCCTATGGCAATACGACGAAGACTTAGAGCAAGTCACGGTTCAGCCTTTAAATAAAAAACTATCGGCTACGCCTGCACTATTGTTATCAGGCAATACTGACCAAATTGCCAATGAATACGACATTTATTCTGAGAAACTACAAGATGAAGAGCACTTTGTTTTGGTGCCAAAACAAGCCGATGTATTATTCGACCGCCTGCGTTTAGAGTTTAACGACAAAAAATTATTAAGCAGAATGGTCATCAAGGATGAAGTAGGGCAAAAAACCATCATCCGCTTTCAAAATATAACGCTTAACCGTCAGCTGAAAGACAGCGATTTTGTGTTTGACATACCAGCTGGGGTTGATGTTATTCGAAATGAGTAATATGCAAGATTCTTTATTCGATAAAACAGTATCAACCCAAGAGCCTCTGGCCTCGCGAATGCGGCCAAAAGATTTGGATGGCTATCTAGGGCAAGATCACTTATTAGGCGAAGACAAAGCCCTTAGGAAAGTCATACGCAGCGGTCAGCTGCACTCAATGATTTTTTGGGGCCCGCCGGGCGTGGGTAAAACCACATTGGCAAAACTGCTTGCTAATTATGCCGATGCAGAATTCTTAGCATTGTCCGCAGTAATGGATGGCGTAAAAGAAATTCGCGCCTGCATGGAAAAAGCAAAGCACATTCAACAGCAGGGCAAAGGCGCGCTGCTATTTGTTGATGAGGTTCATCGCTTTAATAAATCTCAGCAAGATGCATTTTTACCGTTTGTTGAAAATGGCACCGTCATTTTTATTGGCGCCACCACTGAAAACCCAAGTTTTGAATTAAACTCAGCACTTTTGTCTAGAGCTCGGGTTTATAAGTTACGTGGTCTGGGTATCGATACCATTGACGGCTTACTGCAAAAAACCCTTACAGCCGACCAACAGATTAATCTTTTAAATATTACTATGGCCCCTGATGCCTCTCGATTTTTAGCGAGCATTGCGGATGGCGATGCGAGAAGAGCGCTTAATTTACTTGAGATGGCGGTTGATCTTGCTCAGGCAGATGGTAATACCCATGTGAGCTTTGAGCTTGCCCAAGAAATTGCTCAGGAGTCTGTACGCCAGTTTGATAAAGGCGGCGATATTTTTTATGAGCAAATTTCGGCGCTTCACAAATCTGTTCGTGGTTCAAGCCCAGATGGTGCAATGTACTGGTATTGCCGAATGATAGATGGTGGCTGCGATCCTCTGTACATAGCTCGTAGGGTTGTGCGTATGGCATCGGAAGACATTGGAAATGCCGACCCAAGAGGGCTCGAAATAGCCATGAATGCATGGCTGACCTATGAAAGACTCGGCAGTCCTGAGGGTGAGTTGGCGATTGCGCAGGCGATTAACTACCTAGCTTGCGCGCCAAAAAGCAACGCGGTTTACGCGGCTTATAATCAGACTCGCGAACTGATCCGCAACTCACCTAGCTATGAGGTGCCAATGCATTTACGCAATGCTCCGACAGCGCTAATGAAAAAAGAAGATTACGGCAAAGAGTATCGTTATGCCCATGACGAACCCATGGCATATGCCGCCGGTGAGTGTTATTTACCAGAAGAGCTCAAAGAGCACTCTTTCTATCAGCCCACTGACCGAGGTCTAGAGGCCAAAATAGGGGCTAAGTTTGATTATTTCGCTCAGCTTGATCAACAAAGCACCAATAAAAGGTATGAATAGGTCATGCATTATCTTGTGATTGCCCTTGGCGGCGCACTAGGAGCAATGTCTCGGGCTTTTTTAAGCTCGTACTTCACTAAAATATTGGGTACTAGCTTCCCCTTTGCTACACTTGCGGTCAATTTTTTAGGCTCATTCTTAATGGGTGTTTGCGCTGTCATTATTCTTGATCACTTTAAAATGACAGGCTATTGGCGAGAATTAATTATGGTTGGCTTCCTTGGAGCCTTAACCACATTCTCGACGTTTTCTCTAGAAGGCTTAAATTTGTTGCACTCTGGCCAGTGGGCCGCTGCGATGACTTATTTTGTGGCGAGTGTTGTGGGCTGTGTGTTTGCCTGTTTTGTAGGCTTTTATTTAGCCAAATTGTTTGTTTAATCGGAAAAAAATATGCTTGATATTCGTAAGGTTCGTGAAAACCCAGAAGCGGTTGCTGAGGCACTGAAGAAAAAAGGGTTTGAATTTAATGTGTCTGAATTTATTGCGCTTGATGCAAAGCGTAAATCAGCTGACGTTTCCTCGCAAAATCTACAAGCTGAAAAGAAAAAAGCATCCAAACAAATTGGACAATTCATTGCTCAAGGTTTGAGTGTTGATGATGCAAAGGCAAAAATATCGGAAGTGCTTGCCGAAATAGACAGCAAGTTAAGTGCAGAAGTCGAGCAGGCTAAAAGCATTCAAGATGCGATTAATACCATTTTAATGGCCACTCCTAACTTGCCTGATGATTCTGGTGCCTTTTGGTAAAGACGAAGACGACAATGTCGAAATTCGTTTATGGGGTGAACCGCGTAAATTTGATTTCGAACCAAAAGATCATGTCGATGTAGGCCAAGATAATGGCGGCCTTAATTTTGAAGTGGCGGCTAAATTAACAGGTTCTCGCTTTGCTGTTATGCAGGGTCAAATTGCCCGCATGCACCGCGCTTTAATTCAATTGATGATCAATACGCATTCAGAAGAGCACGGGTATGTAGAAACATACGTGCCTTACATGGTGAACGCTGACAGCTTAAAAGGCACCGGGCAGCTGCCTAAGTTTGAAGAAGATTTATTTAAAATTCCATTCAATGACACTCATTATTATTTAATTCCAACGGCTGAAGTGCCTGTGACAAATTTAGTGCGCGATGAAATTATCGACGAAAAAGAGCTGCCGCTTAAGTTTACCGCTCATACCCCTTGTTTTAGAAGTGAGGCGGGCAGCTATGGTCGCGATACTCGCGGCATGATTCGTCAGCACCAGTTTGAAAAAGTTGAACTTGTGCAAATGGTGAAACCACAAGACAGCGCACAAGCACTAGAGTCATTAACTTCTCACGCAGAAGCGATTTTACAAAAACTAAACCTACCTTATCGCTTGGTTAAATTATGCGGTGGCGATCTTGGGTTTTCAGCCTGTATGACTTATGACCTAGAAGTGTGGTTGCCGGGCCAAGCAAAATATCGTGAGATTTCATCTTGTAGTAACATGGGTGATTATCAAGCCAGGCGCATGCAAGCCCGCTGGAGAAACCCTGAAACAGGTAAGCCTGAACTGCTGCACACATTAAATGGTTCAGGTCTTGCGGTTGGCAGAACATTGGTTGCCATTCTTGAAAACTATCAGCAAGAAGATGGTCGAATTCAAGTGCCAGAGGCATTAAAGCCTTATATGAATAACCTTGAATTCATAGGCTAAAAGATGGAATTTTTACCGCTTTTTTTTAGCTTAAAAGATCGACCTGTACTGATTGTCGGTGGTGGTGAAGTTGCACTGCGTAAAGCTTCGCTGCTTATTAAAGCTCATGCACGTGTTCAAGTAGTAAGTTTAAGCATAAAGCCTGAACTTGTAGAGCTGACAGCTAAAAACGGCGGTGACGTTTTCACGCGAACATTTGAAAAAGAAGATGCGCTTGGCAAAACGTTAATAGTGGCGGCAACCGATAATAAGGAAATAAATAAGCAGATTGCGAAAACAGCTGAGGCCATGAATATCCCTGTTAACGTGGTTGATCAGCCTGAGCTTTGCAGTTTTATTTTTCCTGCCATTGTCGATCGCAGCCCGATTATTGCAGCCGTTAGTTCCGGCGGCAGCTCTCCTGTGCTCGCCCGTATTTTACGGGCAAAATTAGAAACCGTATTACCTAGTGCATATGGGCGACTGGCCGTATTGGCAGAAAAATATCGGCTACAGGTCAAACAAACGTTTTCGCACGTTAATTTACGCCGTGGCTTTTGGGAGAAAATTCTGACCGGGCCAGTATCTGAGCTGGTTTTTGCAGGCAAAGAGCACGAAGCCGAAGACCTTCTTAATCAAGAATTAAACAATAAAATAGAAATCAAAAAAGAATTGGGCGAAGTCTATCTTGTCGGAGCTGGACCAGGTGACCCAGACTTATTAACATTTAAAGCGTTGCGATTAATGCAACAAGCGGATGTTGTGTTATTTGATCGCTTAGTAAGTAAGCCTATTCTTGAGCTTTGCCGAAGAGATGCTCAAATGATCAACGTGGGAAAGGCGCGTTCTGACCATCTCGTACCGCAAGACAGTATTAACCAGCTGCTTGTAGATTACGCCAAAAAAGGACATCGCGTTTTACGTTTAAAAGGCGGCGATCCATTTATCTTTGGCCGTGGTGGTGAGGAAATCCAAGAGCTGACTGAAAATGGCGTGCCGTTTCAAGTTGTCCCTGGTATTACGGCTGCGTCAGGTTGCTCATCTTATGCAGGAATACCACTTACGCATCGAGATTTTGCCCAGTCGGTTCGATTTGTTACCGGTCACCTGAAAAACAATACAACGGATCTACCTTGGGCAGAACTTGCCTATACCAATCAAACTATTGTTTTTTATATGGGCTTAATGGGGTTGCCTATTATTTGCAATAAGCTAATTGAGCATGGAATGTCAAAGGCCACGCCCATTGCGCTTATTCAAAAAGGCACTACGCCTGAACAAAAAGTAGTGATAGCAACTCTGGATACCATGGTAAAAACCATAGCAAATCAAGAGATTAGCGCGCCTACATTGATCATTGTAGGCGATGTGGTTTCCCTGCATGACAAGCTTAAGTGGTTCGATCCAAATTTATCATTTAGCGTTCGATAATCATTAGACCTTAGCTATTCTTTGTCTATGCTTATGATAAGCAAGGAAAAGCAGTGTAGCTGAGGTTTAAATGAATCCATTAAGTCGTGTCTCTATAAAAGCCAAAATATTGGTGATCCCCGCTATAGCCGTTTTAGGGTTTATTGCCAGCTTGGCCGTTAATTCGAGCATCAATAGCGACAACTCCTACCGCTTAGCAAAAATACAAGACCTCTATTTTCCTGTCGTTCAATCCAGTCGAGAAAACATTGTCAGAATTAACCGTACTGAAGAGCTGCTCAATACAGCGGTTAGTACGGGCGAAAACGATATGGTGATCTCTGCTAAAAAAACCTATTCCGAATTAATTAAAAAAATCGACGAGCAAAAAATGCTCTGGCCAGAGCAGAAGAAAAACCTAGAACAGCTTGAAGGAAATACTCGGGGCTATTTTGAAGTCGCCTTAAAACTATCCGAGGGCATGGTAAACGGCAACTTAGACACCAGCACAATCCCTCAGCTTGTTCAAACAATGAACGACAAACTCTCCACTACCAAAGATGAACTCAATAAGTTCAATGAAGCGGCCCTTAAAGCGTTTAACGATACCGTCGAAGCCTCAAATAAAGCCACTCAAGATGCACTTGTTGTGTCACTTGGTTTAAGTGTGGGTGCTATTTTAATCATCATCTTAATTAGTGCCAGCAGTGTCATATTAATCACTCGAAACCTTAATTTAATGCTGCAATCTCTAAAGGATATTGCCAGTGGCGAAGGTGATTTGACCAAGCGTATTGAGCAAACCAGCCAGGATGAAATTGGTGATCTTGTGTACTGGTTTAACTTATTTATGGAAAAGCTCCATAGAAGTATCAATGAAGTGGTTAATTCAATTACACCGCTGGCTAATGTTTCTAACGACCTTGGCGGAATGACGACAAAAACAAGCCAAATTACGGATCAGCAAAGCAGGGCTACCGATGAAGTAACTCGACTCGTTGATGAGATGTTTAGTAGTGTTCAGAATGTTGCACAAAATGCATCCAGTGCAGCCGCCGCAGCGAAAGAAGCGGACATTGAGGCGAAAGCAGGTCGCAGCGTGGTAACTCAGTCGGTAGAATCCATAAATGATCTAGCAAGCGAAGTTGAGCGGGCAGCAAAAGTCATCGCCAAGCTTGAAACGGATACCGAAAATGTTGGCACCATACTGGATGTGATTAAGGGTATCGCTGAGCAAACCAATCTACTAGCACTTAATGCAGCAATTGAAGCGGCTAGGGCTGGCGAGCAAGGCCGTGGGTTTGCGGTTGTAGCCGATGAAGTGCGTACACTGGCATCACGCACACAGGATTCAACACAAGAAATTCAACGAGTGATAGAAGAGCTGCAAACGGCCGCAAGAAGCGCCGCAGAAGTTATGTCCCATAGTCAAGATCAGGCCCGCAATAGTGTGGATCAAGCAGCCAAAACAGACAACTCCTTAGCCACTATTACAGAGAAGGTGGGTTCTATTACACGCATGAATACAGAAATTGCAGATGCTACTGGTGAGCAAGAAAAAGTCAGCAATAACATCAAAACCAATGTCGAAGGTATACGAGAAAATGCCGAAGCGGCCGTTAAAAACGTACAAGAGGTGGGTGCTGCCAGTGAGTCTCTGTTAGAAATATCAAATAATTTACGTAAAATCACCGCGCAGTTTAAAGTTTAATCAATTTATTGGGCGCACCAAACCACTGGACTCGCCCACACCTCTTTTTTGTACTCGTTTATTTCTTATTTCCCCTTTCTATCGAATTTTCTTTTTGAAAATGGCTCTCATTCAGCTTATTTTCAGGTATCCTATGGTTCAATTAAAAACCAGCTTAATTAAGGCATATTTACTATGGTTCACAAGGGTTTTCGTCAATTAAGAACCAGAGAAATTCAATCACTAGGCGTACTAGTGGAAGAATACGAGCACATTAAAACCGGTGCCATGCATTATCATCTTGCCGCAGAAAATGATGAAAATGTATTCTTGGTGGCATTGCGTACTATGCCAATGGATTCAACAGGAGTGGCACACATTCTTGAGCATACAGCATTGTGTGGCAGCAAAAACTACCCTGTGCGCGATCCGTTTTTCATGATGATTCGTCGCTCATTAAACACCTTTATGAACGCATTCACGTCAAGTGACTGGACAGCCTATCCATTTGCTTCAAAAAACAAAAAAGATTTCAACAATCTGCTGTCTGTTTATTTGGATGCCGTATTTTTTGCCAGCCTCGATGAACAAGACTTTGCACAGGAAGGACACCGTCTAGAGTTTGAAGACCCGTCTGATCCTAATACTGAATTGCAGTTTAAAGGCGTTGTCTATAACGAAATGAAAGGCGCCATGAGCAGTGTTACCAGTCAGCTTTGGCAGGCGGCAAGTAAATACTTATACCCTACAAACACCTATCACTTTAACAGTGGCGGCGACCCAGAAAGCATTATTGATTTAAGCTACCAAGATTTACAGTCCTTTTATAAAGAGCATTATCACCCTAGTAATGCCATCTTCATGACCTATGGTGATATTCCCGCATCAGAGCATCATGAGAAATTTGAAGACTATTTATCCCAATTCGAAAAGATCGATCATCGAATAGAAGTAGGCGATGAAAAGCGCTATTACGCACCCATAAGAGCGGAAGAACATTACGGTCATAACGAGACCGAGAACAAAACACACCATGTTATGGGGTGGTTGCTTGGTCACAGCGCCAATCTGGAAGAACAGCTTGAAGCACATTTCCTTTCTAGCTTGCTACTTGAGAACAGCAGCTCACCGTTACGACTTGCTTTAGAAACAACGGATCTTGCCAGTTCACCCAGCTCACTTTGTGGGCTTGAAGACTCCAATAAAGAAATGGCTTTTGTCTGTGGTGTAGAAGGCAGTACAGAAGAAAACCGCGATGATGTTGAAGCACTTATTCTTGAAACACTCGAAAAAATAGCCGAAGACGGTGTAAGTGAATTACAAATAGAATCTGTATTACACCAGCTAGAATTAAGTCAGCGCGAAGTCGGTGGTGATGGATACCCTTACGGGTTGCAAATTATTTTGTCGGCCATATCAGCGTGCACCCATTACAGTGATCCCGTTGAGCTTTTAGATTTAGATCCTGTATTAGATAAGTTACGTGAGAAAGCAAAAGCGCCAGAATTTGTTAAAAACTTAATTCATAAATACTTATTAGATAATACTCATAGAGTAACACTCACATTTAAGCCAGACGTCGAATTAGACGAGCGAAAAATACAAGCGGAAAAAAATAAGTTAGCTGAAATCAAAGCAGCATTATCTCAAGAACAAATAGCAGGAATTGTAAAACAAGGTGAAGCGTTAAAGGCTAGACAACTGCTAAAAGACGACGAGTCTATTTTGCCTAAAGTGGGTATTGAAGATGTGGCACAAAACCTCAGCGTGCCCGAATCAACAATCATTGAAAGCAATAATGAAACGGTCACGACGTACGAGCAAGGCACAAACGGTTTAACTTACCATCAAGCGGTTTTATCTCTACCGCAACTTTCAATGGATGAGCTTAGTCTTTTACCGCTGATGCTTGGCTATTTGACTGAGATTGGCATAGGTGAAGATGATTACCTGACAGTGCAACAAAAGCAATCGTTGTTAATTGGCGGTATTTCAGCGTTCTCAAGTATTCGTACAGAGCTACTTGATCCAAGCAAAACCCAAGCTTATTGGGTGCTTTCTGGTAAGGCGCTATCAAGAAACAATAATGAATTCATTCAGCTAATGAATGACACGCTTTATAACGCTAACTTTATGAATGAAAAACGCATTGCAGATTTGTTATCTCAATCGTTAAGTCGCAAAGAGCAATCCATTAGTGGAAATGGCCACGGCCTAGCAATGAATATTGCTGCTTCTGGTATTTCACAAATAGCACACCTTTCTTATAAAACCAGCGGTTTACCGGCACTGTTAAATCTTAGAGCGCTAAGCAAAGAGAAAGATGCAACTAAACTAGTCAGCCAATTTACTGAACTTCATAAGAAAATTATAAAAACGAAACCACAGCATTTGTTAATTAGTGACGCGTCAAATTTAGATGGTGCAAAAACAGCGCTAACCACTCATTGGCATTCAAAATCAAATGAAGTAAATAACGACTTATTTGAAATCGAATTTAAAGCACATCAAGTTAAAGAGGCATGGGTCGCACCAACGCAAACAAATTTCTGTGCCAAAGCTTACCCTACGGTATGCGCAGATCATGAAGACTCGCCCGCACTGTCTGTGCTGAGTGTTTTCTTGCGTAATGGCTTTTTGCATACTGCAATACGTGAGCAGGGTGGTGCTTATGGTGGCGGTGCAAGCCAAGATAGCTCAACCGGTATTTTTAAATTTTACAGTTATCGTGACCCAAGAATTACGGGGACGTTTGAAGATTTTGACCGCTCGATCGACTGGTTTAAAAACACAGAGCATGATGCAGAAGCGTTAGAACAATCAATTTTAGGCATTGTATCAAGCATAGATAAACCTGGCTCGCCAGCGGGTGAGGCGAAACAAGCGTTCCATAATAATCTCCAGGGGCGCAATGAGCATTGGCGCAATGCATACCGTCAAAGAATATTAAAGGTGACAATGGCTGATCTGCAAAGAGTTGCAGGCACATATTTTAATCCTGAGATGGCCAGCATAGGCGCTGTAATTTCTGCGCAACATAAACAAGAAGCCCAAGACTTGGGCATGAATCTATTCGAAATATAATAGGTAAGATAATGAAGAATATACCTTTAGTACTAGGGGTCGCTGTTGCGACCCTATTTACCGGTTCAATAGCGTTTGCTGCTAATGAGCTGGACCAATCTGTTAGCAATGCAGAGCGCAACCAAAAAGCAGGTAGTGCATCTCAAGTGAAAATCGATGCGCTGTATGAGAGCAAGCGTATTGCGCTGCAAGATATGCGTGTAACCCAAGCGGAGATTGATCAATTAAACGTTTACAATCGACAGTTGCGTGCAATTATCAATAATCAAGACACGCAAATTGAATCGCTTAAAAAACAAATTAATGACATAGAAAGTACGCAGCAAGGCATTATGCCTCTAATGGAGCGCATGCTTAACGGCTTAGAATCATTTGTATCTTTAGATATTCCATTTTTACTTGAAGAGCGCGAGCAGCGTATTGCTACATTACGTACATTATTGTTAGCGTCCGATGTTACCGTGAGTGAAAAATTCAGACGCGTGCTAGAAGCCTATCAAATTGAAATTGAATATGGTCGCACAATTGAAGCCTACCGTGGAGAAGCTGGCGACAGCGAAACCGTTGACTTCTTACGTATTGGCCGCAGCGCGTTGATGACAGTGTCATTAGACGGCAGTCATGCGAAAGCTTGGAATAACAAAACCAAATCATGGTCCGACTTAGGGGGTGATTATACTCGCGCCATCTCTAAAGGTGTCAGCATTGCGCGCAAACAGGCCGCACCGACTTTGCTTGGCCTACCCATTCAGTCTTTGGGAGAAAATATATAATGAAAAATTTCCTATTTGCCTCCGTACTGCTTGCCATGTCGGCATTGTGTTTTGCCGAAACAACCGAAACAACCGAAACAACCGAAGATACGACACCGGTTACACCTGAAAACATTAAAAGCTTGCAGCAGTTGCTTCAACAAGTAAAACAAGACGGTTTAAAAGAACGCTCTATCAACAAAGAGCGTGAGCGTGTGTTTTTGCAAGATGCAACCAAACAGAAGCAGGCACTTACTAAGAGCAAGTCTGAGCTAAAACAAGTGACACAAGAAACGGATCGCTTGAAGAATGCATTTGATAAAAACGAAGACAGCCTTGCAAGCTTAGAAGAAGAATTGCGCAAGCGTATGGGCAACCTTGGTGAAATGTTTGGTGTTGTACGCCAAGTATCACAAGATGTAGCGTCGATTAGAGAGAATTCATTATTGGCCAATGAATTGGGCGCTCGTTCCGAATTGCTTGATCAACTATCAGAAAGTAAAGCGCTTCCTAGCATTCCAGAACTTGAAAAGCTTTGGTATGAAATGCAGTTGCATATGACCAAGCAAGGTGAAAGCAAGCAATATACCTCTACGTATCTAAATGCCAAGGGGCAAAAAGTAGAAGCCCCTGTTGCTCATATAGGCCCTTTTGTTGCATTTAATGAAACAGGCTTTTTGAATTATGATACTCAGACTCGCCTATTTATTGAGCTTGGTAAGCAACCAAGTGAAGCAAGCTTAATCGGTTCATTCCTATCGTCTTCTGATGCGTTTTCAGAGATGGTCATTGACCCTACAAGAGGCACGCTATTAAGTATAGGCAGCCAAAGCCCAAGCATTATTGATCGTATTCAGCAAGGCGGATTGATCGGCTACATTATTTTATTCCTCGCTTTATGTGGCTTTATTTATGCTCTGTTTTTACTGGCACAACGATTAAGCATGCAGGCAAAAATGAATGCGCAGCTTTCAAATCCAGGTGTGGTTGATTCAGGTAATCCGCTTGGCCGTGTGCTTGCTGTTTATAAAAACGAGCAAACATCGCAAGATTTAGAAACTCTTGAAATGAAACTAGATGAAGCCGTTTTAAAAGAATTACCTCAGCTAGAAAAAGGCTTATCAATTGTTAAGTTACTTGCGGCTGTAGCACCTTTGCTTGGCTTACTTGGTACTGTTACCGGCATGATTGCGACTTTCCAATCCATTACATTATTTGGTACGGGTGATCCTAAGTTAATGGCTGGCGGTATTTCACAAGCGCTCATTACAACAGTGCTGGGCTTGGTGGCGGCGATTCCCTTATTGTTTATGCACAATATTTTAAACGGTCGCAGTAAAGAGATGATTCAAGTACTTGATCAGCAAGCAGCCGGTATTATTGCTGAACAGGCACAGAAGAGAGCCTAATTATGTTTGCAGATGTATCTGGGTTTTTAGCAAGTGGTGGTCCGGTTCTTTATGGAATTTTAGCTATCTCTATCGTGTTATGGATATTAATTCTTGACCGGTATTGGTTCTTCTCTAAAGAATCAAAAAACCTTTGCGCGCAACATCAGGATATTTGGCAGGGGCTGGCTTCCCATGACGACTGGAATGCTTTGAAAATTAGAAGCTTGCTTATCTCCAAAGTCGCCATTGAATTTGAACGCTATCGCTCGACCATTACATTACTTGTACTTATTTGCCCGCTAATGGGCTTGCTAGGTACTGTGACGGGCATGATCAGTGTGTTTGATGTTATGGCTGTAACCGGAACTGGTAATGCACGAGCAATGGCATCGGGCATATCTATGGCGACGGTACCGACCATGGCCGGAATGGTTGTTTCGTTAATTGGATTATATTTTAAAACTCGATTCGATGGCATGGCTAAAAAGCAGCTCGATATCTTTAAAGATAGATTGCTTAAGTAACAGGGTTATTTTATGAGAAAGCAACACGCAAGTTTAGAGTCAGAAGAATCAGCAATCGATATGACACCCATGCTCGATATTGTTTTTATCATGCTGATATTTTTTATTGTCACCACATCGTTTGTAAAAGAAAGTGGTGTGACAATTAGTCGGCCGTCGGCACAAACGGCCGCTGAAGATAAAAAAGGCAATATCATGGTGGCGATCAAACCAAGCGGTGAAATTTGGATTGATAAGCGCGCCGTTGATGTTCGCTCGGTTCGCGCCAATATTGAAAAACTAAAAGCAGAAAGCCCAGAAAGCGGCGTGGTCATTCAAGCGGATACAGATGCTAGAACGGGTATTTTGGTTCAGGTAATGGACCAGATACGTTTGGCTGGCGTGACTAACATCTCCATTGCAGCCGACCCGGGTGTGTGATGCGATTACTTTATATAACCCCAATTGGCCTAGCACTGGCATTCACTGTTTTTTGGTTGATGCAGTGGATGATTGCCCCACAAGGTAATCAGGTGAGTCGTGAAGATAATGTCGCAATGGTCGACTTTATTCGCAGCTTAAAAGACAGCGAGAGTGATAAAAAAGTACGCAATGCAAAAGAGCCACCTAAACCTAAAACACCCCCCATGCTGGACTCACCCAAGATTCAGCAAGCGAATGTAAAGCAGATGGATTTGAATATGCCTGACATTTCATCTTCACTTTCAAGCTTTAAAGGGCAGGGCATGGGAACCATGTTATCGGGATATGGATTTGGCGATAGCGATGTTATCCCGCTTGTGCAGGTTGAACCTAAGTACCCATCGCAAGCATTATCTCGAAAAATAGAAGGTTATGTTGTTGTGCGCTTGCAGGTTACAAAAGAAGGCACTGTAAGTGATGTAGAAGTCATTGATGCAAAGCCTAAGGGTATATTTGAACGTGAAGCCATCCGAGCAGCATGGCGCTATAAATTCAAACCTAAGCTGGTTAATGGCAAGCCTGTTGAGCAAGTCGCCACATTGCCATTCGAATTTAATTTAGAGAAATAATCATGTTTCGTCTTATCTTTATTATAATTTTGTTATCTAGCCACTTAGCCAGTGCAGCTTCAATCAGCCCGCGCACCTATAACAAGCTAAATGAAATTCAGCAGCAGATAACCGCATTGCCTGACTCAGAAAAGGCAAAAGAGCTGAATGAAACTCTGACCGAATTAGCCGATGATCTTTCAGGGAATTCATTGGGCCTTGCTTTGACGTATCAAACCCATGCACAACTTAAGACCTATGAAGCAAAAGAAGGCGATGCTCAAACGCTATTAATAAAAGCGCTTGAGTTGCCTAATTTAAAAGCCGATACCGCGAGTCAATTACGATCCCTACTGGCTTATTCGTATTTTAATCAAGGTGATTATCGTGCCGCGATTAAAAACCTTAAAATTATTATTGAAGAAGCAGAGACATCATCTGCTTCAGTTTACGCGCTTTTAGCCGCTTCTTATTACAGCATTGAAGATATCAAAAACGGATTGCCCCACATAGAAAAGGCATGCGAGTTAACCACCAAACCAAAAGAGGCTTGGTTGCAAATGGCTTTTTCGGGTAGTTATCAAACCAAGCAGCTTGAAAAAGCAATATCGTATGTGAATCAGCTTGTCTATAACTACCCTGACAAAAAAGATTACTGGCAGCAAAAGGCAGGTATTCACCAAATAATAGAAGATTATGAAAAAGCGGCTGCCACAAAAGAGCTGACTTACAAGAAGGGGTTTGTTGAAAAAGAAAGCGACTTTATTAATTTGGGGCAGTTACTGGCGTCTCAAGGTGAAGCTTTCAAGGTCGCGACGGCATTGACTCAGGCAATTGAAAGCAAGCTAATTGAACCCAGCGAAAAAGTACTTAACCTTTTATTTCAATCATGGCTGCAGTCAAAAGAAATCAATAAAGCACGAGTTGTGCTGTCTCAGTTATATCAAACATTTAAAGGTGTTGATGATGGCTATCAATTACTTCAATACTATATTGATGCAGAAGCTTGGGTAAAAGCCGATAACTTAGCTCAGCAGCTTTTAGTTCAAACATTAACAGAAAAACAAAAGGGTAAGGTTTTACTGTATCAAGGTATGGTTAAGTATCGTCTTGGTGATGCGCGTGAAGCATTGAAAATTCTAGGTAAATCATCTGCATTCGAAAGTTCATCCAGCCAAGCAAAAAGCTGGATGAGCTATATCAAGCAAACGAGTGCTTAGTAATCGAGTTCAATAAATATAGGGGCGTGGTCACTTGGCTTGTCCATGCCTCTGGTTTTATAATCAATACCTGCATTTACTAAGCGCTCTATTAAAGGCTTGGTGATCATAATTAAATCGATTCTTAGTCCACGCTTCGGCTCATCATCAAACCCTTTGCTGCGATAATCAAACCAACTAAAGCGATTATCAACGTCAGGATTAAGCAGTCGGTAGCTATCTGTTAAGCCCCAATCGATAATTTTTTGCACCCATTCTCGTTCTTCTGGCAAAAATGCACACTTACCTGTTTTTAGCCACCGCTTGGCATTTACGTCACCTATACCAATGTCGTGATCAATAGGAGCAACATTAATGTCGCCCATAACAATGACATTATCATTGGGTGTGAAGTTCGCGTTTAGATAATCGAATAGGTCGGCGTAGTATTTTTGTTTTGCTGGGAATTTTGTTTCATGGCTGCGATTTTCACCTTGGGGAAAGTAGCCATTAATAATGTGCAATGTTTCATTGTTCGGTGTTTGATGGCTAGTATGAATGAAGCGCTTTTGCGAATCATCGTCATCACTTGGGAAACCCTTTTGAACAGAGAGAGGTGCGCCGACTGACAGCGTGGCAACACCGTAATGGGCTTTTTGACTATGAACCTCTGTATGCCAACCTAATTCGGATATCTCACCTAAAGGCAGTTGGTCGGGCATAGCCTTAACTTCCTGTAAGCCAAGTACATCAGCTTGCAACTGTTGCTTGATGGCTTCGAGTTGATGCATGCGGGCACGAATGCCATTTACGTTAAATGAGACGATTTTCATAGTTTGATCCGTGACTTTTGAAACAATATCGGCATTATAAGCAGCTGACACTTAATACTAAAAAGGTTTTTCATGACTTGGTTGGTTTCTGACCCCTCATACGCCATGTTTTTACTGGTGGACTTCGTTGCTATCTTTACTTTGGTGGCAGCTATGCGCTGGTTAAGTCGCATTATAGTGAAGCCAGTTGCCCAACATTCAGAGGCCAGCAACATTGAAACTGCCTGTGCGGTGATCGCACTCATGCTGGCGTTAACCGGGGTTACATCGGGTGAGTTTAGTCTGACACTTACTGATGAATGGATGCTGGTGACGGTTTATGGGCTGCTAGCAATTGCGCTACTGCGCTTGGGGGCTTTCATTCAAGACAAGGTGGTTTTGCCATCGTTTAATCTTTCTAACGCCACACAGCATGGCAACATTACCGCTGCGTATATTACAGGTGCCCATTTAATTGGCACGGCTATCGTTATACGTGCGTCGATGGAGTGGTCATCGCAAGATTCTAATTTAGGTTTAAAAGAGCTTTTGTTTGGCTTTGTTATATCGCAATGCTTACTGGCTCTAGAAACTAGACTCCGCTTAATCTGGACATCAGGAGGTTTGCTCAAATCAATTAATGAATCAAATCGGGCTTCGATCATAAAAGCGGCTCTTCAGCATATAGGGGCCGCTCTTGCCATTAGTAGTAGCGCTCATTTTGCATCCGATTTAGATACCCAGTGGCAACTTGCTATCGTAGCATGGCTTGTTAGCTCAATTGTATTTTTGTTGGCGTATCTGGCACTAGCTGAATTATGCGTACGCATTATTTTGCCAAAAAATGAAGCATACGAAGGCGGGCGAGCCGTTTTAGAAGGCGCTATTTATTTGGGGTGGGGCTTTATATTGCCAGCCCTTGCCAATTAGCTTAAATTTTTTCTTGCAAGCCAGTAGCCATAGGGCTGCTGGCGTTTTCCCCACCCCTCAGTAAGCCTGATATTAAAATACTATTGACAGTTTTTATTTATGAGGTTAACGTGCGTTAACATGGAATCTACAAAAGATATTATATTGGCATGCGCATGCGATCAGTATTTAACTGATGGTTACAAAGGCCTATCTATGCGGAAAATTGCCGATAAGGCTAATATTTCTGCAACCGCCATTTATCGCCACTTTGGCTCGAAGGACGAACTGTTCCACTTTCTTGTAAGAAAGGGATTTTCAACATATACACGCTATTTGATACCAGCCTTAAATGAGAAGACGGCACAAAAAAGACTAAACAAGACAATGGAATATGCGCTCGATTTTATTTTAGAGCAGCCAAAGTACTTTGAATTAATATTCTCTAAGTCTGAAACAAAAGATGAATTGGCTAATTTTGATGATTTACGAGCCGAATCAAAGATTTCATTTGATTTTTATACGACTAGGATTTCAGAGTGCATGAAAGAGGGTTATTTGAAGCAAGACAATCCAGGAGAGGTAGCTGTATTATTGTTATCAGCTTATATGGGATTCTTTTCTTTGTATGGCTCAGGCCTTTTACCGCGTTCAAAAAAAGATATTAAATCGCTTTATTGGCGAACAATAGAAAAAATTCTATTTGGAATTGCAGCTAAATAAATAGCTGTTTTTTTATGACGCAAGGTTAACAGTCGTTAACTAAAATAATATTATATATATGAATAGGAGAATACGATGCCGATCTTAACATTTAGCACGGTAGAAGGCGCTTTAACGGTCGCGCAAAAAAAAGAACTTTCTTGCGCATTAACTGAAACAGTGGCAAAAGTCCTCGGAGAGAAACTAAAGCCCAACACTTGGGTCGTCATTAATGAGGCACCCGAAGGTAGCTTTCACATAGGCGGTCACTGTGTTTCAGCTAAAAACATTAAGAGTATGATGAATTAGATTCAATGCCAATAAATAACAAGAGGGCTGCTTTATGCTGGAAATATTACTCATTTTAAATAGCCTATGGTTTATTATGGGCTTTAATGTGTTTTCGATTCGTCATCGTATTTTTGCAAAACTCGTCATACCAAAAGAGCAACGTAATACGCCTGTATTTGATGTCTTAGCGGAGTCAGGTCGTTTTCTTGGAGGTTTTAATTTAGCGTTTGCGGTGCTAAATATTTTACTATTGATGAATTTAGACGTATTTCCAAAAGCGTCTCAAATGGCTATTTTGCTTTTTGTGGTTGCTGTCGCCCATGGCAGCCAATTTGCATTTAATGTTCCCATTGCGTTAAGTAATCTGCGCGGAAAAGGTGTTTGGCAGGTTTTAAAGGGGACTATGCTTTTCATTTTCACACTAGACTTTATTATGCTTTGTCTTAATTTAACGGCTGCGCTTTATTTTCATCTACAGTCTATTATGACCCATTAAATTAGGCTAAAGACTTGTTTTTTAAAAACGGTAGACGTCATAAATATACGCTCTATTCATTAGAGATAGAGCGTATATCTAAATTCATTTTTAATCGTTCGGATTAAAAATATAATGTCGATTGTCAGTCTCTGCTCTAGAGACTGAGTCATTTAAATATGAAAAAGTCTTTAAGCGATTTGCAGCATCAACTGACCCATCTGTTTGAATGATATTGCGATAAATAAGGTTGGGGGATAATGTATTAACGGCATACAACTTTATTGCATAATCTTTACTGTTGATAATATGGTTGCCACTATAAGTATGAGGAATGCCATCAAATACAGCTGGATTTTGTTGTGCTGCATTTCGGGCAAAAATACCGTTTTCACCGGCATCAATAATAACGTTGTTTTTAATACTCAAATCATCACCATCTAGCATCATTGAATTACCACCGCTGCGAATAATGGTATTGTTGTGCACTTCGACGCCGTCACCACCCACCTGAATACCGGTATTTTGCCAAACGACTGCAAAAGGGCTTACACCTGTATTGTAGATTTTATTATTTTTAATCTGTGCATCAGCTAAAACGGAATTTAATTGGATACCATCCGCACCCGTGTTTTCAATAATGTTGTCGTGAATGCGCACACCTTTCATTTTATGGGGATAAACAGTGACCATTTCGCCATCGCATTCAAGTGTACGGCTCAATGCAGTATAACCCACGTACATGCCTTCACCTTTTCCTGTGTCATGAATGAAGTTGTGATGCAAATTAATACCTGTCATGGTGAAGTTTTCGCCCCATGTTTCACTTCGGCAATCTGGATCGGTTTTAATCATCATGCCGGCAAAGCGAGTGCGATATATTTCTATATTATCCACTTCGACATCATGACTCAGCTGCCCAATACTTAATGTACCGCCGAACTTCATTTTGTAAGGATCCGTACTATCTTGGTTATGTGATGTAATGCGGATGAAGCTAGAATACTCAAGTGCAATGCTGTATTCGAAAGGCGTGAATGTCACTAATCCGCTTTCATTCAGTATGGTAATCGGCGCCTCTTCATTACCATGAATATTGGTAACTCTCATGGGCCCACGCAAACCTTCTTTTAAACAAATATTATCACCTGGCATGACAGGTGTTTTTGTACCGTCTAGTAAATACTGACCAGACTCAATGGTAATATCACATTGCAGGCTAAATGCATGACCTGAAAAGAATAGTGTTATGAGGGTGAATAGATAAAAATATATTTTTCTTAAAAACGTTTTTTTTAGCATATAGATCTCGCTTATTAATATTTTCCCATAACTCATGAGTCTGTTTTTAACAGAATAGAGGTGAGTTATAGAGTGAAAATTAAACGATACCTAGAAAACAAGCATCGCTTTAATGCGCGATCAAATTAAGATAGGAGGCAAGGGCAATCAAGAAAATAGAGCTAATTAATAGTCCTTTAAGATTAGACATTAAAAAACTCTATTTTTTGTTAAGCTCAAACAGTTAAGGCTTGAATACTTTAACGTTTTCTAAACCATTTTGTTTTAATTGTTGAGCGTGAAGCTGACTCATTGTGCCTTTTGCACAGTAAAGTAGAATCGTTTTATCTTTTGGCAGCTCATCTAATTTGTTAGTTAATTGATAGAATGGAATCTTCTCAATTTGGTTGTTCGTTAAATGAAGCGGTGCAGTTTCTTCTTCTTGCGGGTGGCGAATATCAATAATTAAATCGTTAGCTCCCGGTACTTGCACTAAATCAACTTCGGTAATACCTTCTGAGCTTTTAAGTACGTTTTGAATGCGCTCAATACGAGTGTTCGCAATGGCTTCATCTAGTACATCAAAGTTAAAGTTATTTTCTTCTTCGGCAATTTTTTCGGGTTTAGCACGAGTCGTCGGCTTGACCGATATAACGCCGCAGTATTCAGGCATGCTAGCCGCAAAATCATACACACCAATTTCTCGTGCTAAATCGATGATGTCAGGTTTATCCATTGCAATAAGCGGGCGCAATACTAAGGTGTCGGTGACAGAGTCAATAACGGTTAAATTTCTTAACGTTTGGCTTGATACCTGAGAAAGGCTTTCGCCTGTAACAAGTGCTTCGATATTCAGCTCTTTGGCGACATGACTACCGGCTCGTAACATCATACGCTTTAAGATAACGCCCATTTGAGAGTTATCGACGTTCTGCAATATTTCACTCACCACACCTTCAAACGGCACTGTTACAAATTTAACACCATGAGATACGGCGTATGTTTCCCATAAATAATGGGCGACTTGCTTTACACCAATTTCGTGGGCGCTGCCGCCTAAATTAAAAAATAAGAAATGGGTTTGTAAGCCACGTCGAGCCATTAAGTAACTGGCAATGTTTGAGTCAAAGCCACCAGAAACCAATGACAATACCCCATCTTGGCAACCAAGAGGGTAGCCACCCATGCCCGCATCAATGGCTGAAATCGTATGTAAGCGCTGCTTGCGGATTTCCATTCGTACGGTGTAGTCTGGATTTTTAAGGCTAACCGATTTTGCTTCGCAGTGTTGCAGCAAACCTCCACCGACATAGCGCTCAATATCTACCGATTTAAAATCATGCTGTCCTGTACGCTTGATTCGCACGCAAAAGGTTTTGCCCTTAATGCTGTCGGCATATGCATCTTTCGCAATTGCAAAAATGTCCTCGAAAGTTTCAAAGTTATGCTCTTTAACCGACAGTATTTTAGCAATGCCGGGGATACGCTTAAGCTGTGTGCGTGTTTGCATCTCTAAGCTGTCATCTTGAATAATGACTTCAATGCTGTCCCATTGCCCCTGTACGTGTGAATCCACACCAAAGTGCTTCAATGTATCCTTGATATTACGACGCAACTGCACGATAAAGCGCTTACGTACAGGCTTGGATTTGATAGTGATTTCAGGGAAAAGCTTAATGACAAATTTCATACGACAGCACTTGAGGGCGAAAGCGGCGGATTATATCAAAATAAAGGTGTAAGCAGCAGCGTTCTTAAGACGCTTTCGGCATAAGAATTGAGCAAAAAACAGGCTATTTATAACTCTTCGGGTTCTCGGCGGATTTTTTTATTGATTGCGCTCGCGTGACGCTCCCGAAGCTCTGAATCAATATACTTATCAGTGGTGGCCATACTTGAGTGGCCAGCATCTTCTTTTACGTGCTCACGAGGGCGAATTTTCACATCCTCAGAGATTCCAGTATGCCTTAGCCAGTGAACAGTAGCGACCTTAAGCTCCATTGCTTCGCTTGCTTGACCATCACTTACGAGGTTCTCATGAGCCTGATTAAAACAAAGTTGTACCAAGTTACGTATTTGCCGAGTACTGGTCACAGGGCCATTACCATGGCTTTTAGGTACGAGTGGGGTTTGCTCACCCAGGTGGGGCAACGGCGAGAGCCCAAGGTGGCTTCGGTATCGTTTAAGTGCGTCTAACATGGCATTTGAAACCGTAATCACACGGCTTTTATTACCTTTACCTACGACATGAAACCACCAATTTCGATCTTGGTCAGCTCTAAAATCCCCCATAACAGGTGTCGAGCGTTCATCGGCCACTAATTCAGAAATTCGTAAATACATGCCTAATAAGCAATTTAATATAAAGAGGGTTCGTTCATGCTGCAGGGGCTCTTTCTTGGCTAAATTTTCAACCACACGAATCACTTCATCCCATTGATAATTGCTGATTCGTCGAATGGGCTCTTGGTTTTGTGACTTTTGAATAAAGCGACTGCGCTGTCGAACCAATGCAACTGGATTTGCCGATAAAAATTCTTCTTGAATTAAAAAATTAAAAAAAGAACTGAGTATCGCAAATGATGCTTGTATCGCTTTTTGTGAGGGTGAATAGACCTTAGCATCGTTTCTTACACCCGATGCTTTATCCATTGAAGAAACAAACGGACGCCAATCCGCATTACAAATGCGATCACCTTGTTTACTTTTAAAGCGGGCAACATTTTTATCACCAATCCAATTGATAGGTGGTGAAATACAAAACTCCATGAACTCTTCAATATGCTCACGGCGTACATCAATAAGTGAATAATGCTTTACTTGCCACAGCCATTGCAGCAGGCGCTCAACTTCACGCCGATAAGAATTGAATGTAGCCGTACTGCCTTTATAGCTCAGTAAATACCTCACACAATAAAAGTAATCTTGTTGTTGCTCATCACTTAAATTAGGGCCTATTTCTTTTGCGCCATATTTAAACGCATCTGGCAAGAATTGCAGGTTGTCGAAAATAGGTTGAGGCATTACTTTGCTAATCATGGTTAGGCTTTAAGTTTCCATTTTAACGTTTCACCTGCGCGTAAAGGCACAATCACATCGCCAGCAAAATCCATGGTTTCAGGTGCTTGCCATGATTCTTTTATTAGCGTGATCGTATCGTTATTACGCGGCAACTGATAAAAATCAGGACCATTAAAGCTCGCAAACGCTTCTAATTTATTTAAAGCACCTAGGTCTTCAAAAATCTCAGCATACAATTCAATCGCGGCATAGGCACTAAAGCAGCCTGCACAACCACACGCATTTTCTTTTGCTGAACGGGCATGAGGTGCAGAGTCGGTCCCTAAAAAGAAACGACTATGACCACTTGATACCGCATCTTGAAGCGCTTGCTGGTGAATATTGCGCTTTAAAATAGGTAAGCAGAATAGGTGAGGGCGAATGCCACCAACCAACATATGATTACGGTTAAATGCTAAATGCTGAACAGTAATGGTTGCCCCTACATTGTCACCTTGTGATTTAACAAAGTCTGCAGAGTCTTTGGTGGTAATGTGTTCAACGACAAGACGAAGATTAGGCACTTTTGCTACAAGTGGCGCAAGAATATCATCGAGAAATGCTTTTTCTCGGTCAAAAATATCAACATGGTTATCGGTCACTTCACCATGAACCAATAACGGCATATTGTTTTCAGCTAATGCATGAGCAATATCAGTTAATTTAGTTAAATCCGTTACACCGGAATTCGAATTAGTTGTGGCGCCGGCAGGGTATAATTTAGCCGCCACAACATGGCCCGACTTAGCGGCTTCTGCAATTAACTCAGGGGTCGTATTATCGGTGAGATACAATACCATTAATGGATTAAATTGCGGGTAGCCTATGCTGTGCTCAAGAATACGATCGCGGTACGCTAAAGCCTGCGCAGCGTCCATAACAGGAGGCTGAAGATTCGGCATGATGATGGCACGAGACATCACTTTAGCGGTTGCAGGGACTGTATACTGTAAGGCATTGCCATCTCGTAAGTGCAAGTGCCAGTCATCTGGGCGGGTAATGACAAGTTGTTCAGTCATGAGTCAATCCAATCAGGTAAATTTGCCACATTATACCTGCCACACGCATAACCACATAACCTAAACGAAAAAAGGCGGGCAAATGGCCGCCTTGATTATTATTTGTACTTACGTGGCTTTATGGTCTTTCGCGATCAACATATAAAATGCTGGCACAATGAACAATGTAAGTAGGGTGCCTATGGACATCCCACCAACAATTACCCAGCCAATCTGCTCACGACTTTCAGCACCGGCACCTGTTGCCAGTGCCAACGGGATAGCACCCAGTACCATCGCAGCGGTTGTCATCAAAATAGGACGTAAACGCATTGATGCCGACTCAATGACTGCGACCAATTTTTGTTTGCCTTGCTCTTGTAATTGATTCGCAAATTCAACAATCAAAATACCATGTTTGGTAATTAAGCCAACCAGTGTAAGCAAGCCAATTTGACTATATACATTTGCGGTACCACCGCTCAACCAAAGGGCAATAACCGCACCTAATAGAGCAGGCGGTACTGATAGCATAATAATAAGTGGGCTCTTAAAGCTTTCAAATTGCGCGGCTAATACTAGATATATAAATAGTAAAGCAAGCACAAAAGTTTGCATTAAACCTGCACCTGATTCTTTATACTCTCGAGTTTGACCCGCGTAATCCACTTGAACCGGAATATTCATTTCGACAGAGAGCTCATCAATTGCATTCTCAATAAACGCAAGGCCGGTTTCAACGTCAACACCCGGCACCAGACCAGCTTGTACGATGGCGGCTTTCAGTTTATTAAAATGATTCAGCTCTTTAGGGGCTATGCTTTCTTTAACAGTCACCAAGTTAGATAGTGGAATCATCACTCCACCATTACCACGAACATAAATTTGGGTAATGTCTTGCGGGCTTGCACGATCTTCATCTTCAACTTGCAAGATAACATCATATTGCTCTGCGCCTTTTTTATAGCGCGTCACTTCACGCCCTGCCATCATTGTTTCTAACGTGGCTCCCAGTTCAGATACCGCAACACCCAAGTCCGCTGCCTTGTCACGGTCAACAGAAATATCAAGCTGGGGTTTGTTCAGTTTTAAGTCGGTGTCAGGCTGAGTAAACAAACCTGCGCCATACACTTTACCCATAAGTGCTTGCATGAACTTATTTAGCTGCTCATAGCCTTGGGTTGTTTGAATAACAACTTCAATAGGGCGAGAAATAATACTTTGACCAAGAGAAGGCGGCAGCATAGGGAAAGACATCGTCCCAGTAATACCACCAAACATCGGCCCCATAATCGAATTGGCAATAGCCTGAGTTGATCGATCACGATCCTCCCAATCCAATACTCGTAAGAAAGAAATACTATTTGTGGCCGATGGAAAACCCGTAATCATAAAATAACGGTCTGTCTCCGGAATCCCCTTATAGACTTCTTCAATTTGCTTAGCATAACGATCAACATACGTCGTAGTGGCACCTTCAGGTGCAATTGAAAACCCAATAATAAAGCCGCGATCTTCAACAGGGGCAAGCTCACTAGGTAGCCATTTGTACAATACGCCAAGACCAACAACCGTTAACACCGCAATGCCTGCAACGATTTTGGTTTGAGTCAGTGCACGAGTTAACATACCTTTATAAAACGCGGTAAAGTTATTTAAGACTTCTTCACCTTTTAAATAAAATTTACTAGGGTTCTTTTCATGACGTAGAATTTTAGAGGCCATCATCGGCGCCAATGTTAGTGCAACAAAACCAGACACAATAACCGCACCTGCAAGAGTCAATGCAAATTCACTAAATAACTTACCTGTACGCCCTGGTGTAAAAGCAACAGGAGCAAATACAGCGGCCAAGGTGAACGTCATTGCAATAACGGCAAAAGCAATTTCGCGCATGCCTTTAAACGCCGCCTGCAAAGGCTCCATGCCTTCTTCGATGTATCTATAAATATTTTCTAATACCACAATGGCATCATCAACCACCAAACCAACAGCCAGTACTAATGCAAGCAGTGTCAGAGTATTAATACTAAACCCAAACAACAGCATGATGCTAAACACACCGATTAACGACACAGGTATTGTCATTAATGGAATGAGAGTTGCGCGCAGGTTGCGTAAGAACAGAAAAATAACAACAATAACCAGTGCCACAGCTTCAAAAATAGTGGTGAATACTGAATCAATTGAGCGAGAAATAAACACAGAAGAGTCGTAGGCTATTTCAACTTTCATACCTTCAGGTAGTGCTTCACGTATTTTAGGTAAGCGTGCCTGGATACCATCGCTTACAGACAATGGGTTGGCAACCGATTGCTTTACAACACCCAATGCAACCGCACTTTTGCCATTAAAGCGGGTAACAACGCGCTCACTTTTTGCCGCCTGCTCAACACGAGCCACATCTTTTAAACGAACAAGATAGTTATTGCTTTTACGTAGAATTATTTCTTCAAATTCAACTTCTTTGTTTAAGTCAGTTTTGCGTAAGTACGGTAAATTCACGATCAACACTTTCAATTCGACCACCGGGGACTTCAATATTTTGCTGGCGCAATGCAAGCTCTACTTCTTGAGGCGTAACATTAAAGGCCGCCATCTTGTTGCGGTCTAGCCAAATTCTCATGGCGTATTCACGCTCACCAGCAAGAATAACGTTCGCCACACCAGGCACAGTTTGAAGAGGGTCTTTTACTTGTCTGTCGGCGTATTCGGTAACATCAAGTGCAGAGTGACGATCACTTGAGAATGCCATCCAAATAATAGGTTGAGCGTCGGCCTCTACCTTTGAAACAATTGGCTCTTCGATGCCGGTTGGCAATTGCCCGCGCACACGACCAACACGATCACGAACATCGTTTGCCGCACTGTCAGCATCACGGTCCAATTTAAAGTAAACCGTGATTTGTGATTTTTCGGAGCTGTTTTTCGATACCAAATAATCAATGCCTTCAACACCCGAGAGCGAATCCTCAAGAATCTGTGCGATTTGCGATTCCATAATAGAGGCGTTAGCACCAATATAAACGGTTTCAACCGTTACAACGGGCACATCAATGTTAGGGTATTCGCGCACAGTGAGGCGCTCAAACGCAATAAAACCCAACAACACAACAATAATATTCAAAACGGTGGCAAATACCGGCCGTTTAATACTGAGATCTGAAATACTCATGCGTTACCTATTTATTATTTGCTTGAAGCATTTCTGGGAACAATGGTGTAACAGGCGCGCCAGGTTGTAGCTTAATTTGCCCTGCGGTAATAACCACATCACCTGCGGCTAAACCAGAAACAAGTTCAACTTCGGCTTTTCGACGTTGACCAATCACGACTGGCACTTGCAATACCTTGCCATCAACAACTTTCATAATGAAATATTGCTGGCCTTGAGGGATAAGTGCTTGCTCAGGAACCATTAATGCTTTTTCGTTGTTACTTATTTCAAGAACAGCGCTAGCAAATAAGCCAGGGCGTAATTCTAAAGTTTCATTCTTAATAATCGCACGCACAATAAAACTACGAGATTGCTCATTAATAGCAGGGGAGATAGCCGTTACAATCCCCATATAAGTGCGCTCAGGAAAAGCAGGGGTAGTTATTTCAATTTTTTGACCTAACTTGACTTTGCTTAAATAGGTTTCAGGTAAAGCAAAATCAAATTTAAGGCTATTTAAGTCAACTAAGCTCACTAGGTCTTGCCCCGCATTGACGTATTCACCCGCGCTAATATTGTGTAAATCGATCATGCCTTTAAAAGGTGAGAGAATTGCCATTTTTTTAAGCTGAGCTTCGGCAAATTCTGCTTGGGATTGGTTAATACTGAGATTTGCTGCGGCAGAATCTAAATCCGTTTCGCTCGCGGCGTTTTGCTTATAGAGCTTATTGATACGTTTGTATTCAGTCTTGCTAAGATTGACGCGTGCACGAGCTTCATTTAGCTGAGCTGTTTGCGTGCTGTCGTCTAACTGAAAAAGAAGTGTGCCTTTATCGACGCTAGAGCCATCTTCAAAACCTACTTTTATAATTCGGCCAGAAACTTCAGGCGATAACACAACAGACAAGTTAGCCTTAAGTGTACCAATGGATTTAATCGTTGATTTTAACCCCTGTGGCTCAACTTTAATAACCTCAGCCGGCAGGCCTCCTTGAGCAACAGAGTTTAGCGACAAAGCCAGTAAAAAAAGCATGCTGGTTGTCGTTATGAATTTGAATCGTGTTTTCATGATGGGGCCTTTAATTGGTATTGGGCCATATTAATGGTCAAAGGTATAAATTACATGCAATTGTTTCGAGACTAATTGTTTCAAAACCTGAACAAACAAGCTTAAAACGTATTCATTACGACAATATGGCTCAGTTTAAATGACTAAAAGTCATAATAAATACATTAGTATTAGCAAATAAGTGCCAAATGTACCATGTATCTTTTTCAGGCCTATAATTGTTGTTTGATGCATCAGTGACAGAAAGGGTCAGAACTGATGAGACTAAAATACCTTTTTATAGGCGCTTTTATATTCTTAGCTGCATTCCCGTTGTTTGCCGGCTTGCTATACATCAATTATCACTTTGGTCAGCAATATATAGCGCAAGTTGACCTGCAAATGGAATCTCTTTCTTCAATTGCTAAAAAGCGTCTTATTACAGCAATAGAGCGTATTGAAGATAACACAGTATTAATATCAAGCCGCACACAATTGCGTATCAGCCTGAATCAATGGAATAAATCAGGTAACAATAGCGATGCGCAGAAAATGTCTCGCATCATTAAAGACGCGCAAAAAAGCTTAAAAGACTTACAAAGTATTCGTATTTATGACCTGCAAGGCGAACTAGTTGTATCAACTGGTCCGCCAGCTGGGCTTAGCTCCATCAACCTTAAAATTAAAGGCATCGATATTGCGCTGATACAAATGAAGGATGAGCTATACATGATCAGTTCATCCGCGTTGATACTTGATGGCGTCAATGTTGGCTTTATGCAACTGGACTTTCATGAAAGCGTGATTACAGACCTAATAGAAGATCGAACAGGTTTAGGTGAAACGGGGGAATGGCTGTTTGCCATGAAAAATCAGAAGGGCGATGCTCTTTTTGCAGTGCCTCTTAAATACGATGAAGAGGCCGCTTTTAATCGTACAACTTCGAAAGACATCATTAACTCGCCGATTACACAGGCCCTAAAGGGAAATGAAATCGTAATGCGCGATGTTCCAGATTATCGTGGCGAAAGTGTTCTAGCTTCTACTCGTTATATCAGTGAACAAAGTTGGGGGTTAGTCGTTAAAATAGATATGAATGAAATCAATCAGCAAATAACACAGAACACCATTCTTATTTATATCGTTGAGTTTATTGTCATTACCTTATCTATTTTGATGGGGCTTTTGCTGTCTATTTATATTTCAAGGCCGCTTAAAAAATTGAAAGATGGCACCAGTATCGTTGCTAAAGGCGATTTTACTCCTACCTATTTTTACAGTGAACTAGAAGAAGTTAAAGATCTTAACGACCATTTTACTCACATGGTAAAGTCACTTGAAGAATCAAATATTAAACTTAAGAAAAAAGTGGATGAAAAGACCCATAAGCTGCAAGAAGCTAAAGATAGGCTCGAAAAGTTAGCTGTGCTAGATCACCTTACTGGCTTATACAACCGTAGGCATTTTGAATCACGCTTTACGGAAGAATTCAGTGCTGCAAAACGCCATAGTAGGGAGTTAACACTTGTCATTCTAGACGTAGATAACTTTAAGCTCGTGAATGATACTTATGGCCACCCAATTGGCGATGATGTTTTAAAGAAAATTGCGAACACACTTAAAGAATCTATCCGTAAGTCAGATATTTTGGCTCGAATTGGCGGTGAAGAATTCTGTCTGCTGCTGCCAAGTAGCTCACGCAATGGTGCAATGGTCTATTTAGAGCGCGTCAGAAAGTCGATTAGTCAAATAGAATGCTGCTCAGGTAACGAAAAATTCAACATTACCTGTAGCTTTGGTGCCGCTGTATTAGATGTGACTATTACAGATAAAGAGGTTTTAATGAGTCGTGCAGACAAAGCACTTTACCAAGCAAAAGATGAAGGTAGAAATAGAATCATCTTTTATAAAGACCCAGATAACATTTCAGTTATGACAAAAGATCATTAATAAAGCCGCTCGAGTAATTGCCACAATCCACGCCTACGAACCGTTGTACATAGAGAAAGCAGTTAATACCCGCCATTAAAACGCTAGTAACAAGTAAAACCTATTGATGTTTGAATCAAATTTGGAAAGGACAATCTGACTAATGTTCTTTTTACAATGTGAAATTTTTTCGACTACTCTTTTAAAGTTTTATATTAAAAACTTTAAGCACCCCTGAGCCACATTGAAAGAAAGCAGCCTATTGAGGTACATCTATTTTGGCTGGTTTTTTCTATGTTGTTAACTTCATGGAAGAGGGCGCTTTTGCACTAAATAACTTTGGATACCCAATATGATCAAACGCAACCTTTTTAGACTGGCCATTATCTCCGCACTAACAATAGCGTTTCAAATACAAGCCTATGCCATTGATGTCATTGCACATCGAGGCGCGTCAGGTGAATACCCACAAGGCACTTGGCTCGCATTTCACATGGCACTTGAACAAGGGGCTGATGCATTAGAGTTAGATGTGCATTTATCGAAAGACAACCAGATCATCATCAATCATGATGCGGATTTAAAAAAGAATGTAGGCATCTCAGATAAAATCCAAGATCTCACGCTCGGTGATCTTAAGCTTCTAGATGCAGGGCATGAATTTACCTTGGATGACGGTGCAACGTTTCCTTTTCGAGGCCAAGGTATAACTTTACTGACCTTAAATGAACTATTTGATTATTTTCCTAACGAGCAATTCAGTATTGAAATAAAAGCAAATAGTAAAGAGTTATCGGAACAAGTTTGGATGGTCATTAATGAATATGGGATACAAGATCAAACCGTTGTGGCTAGTCAACATAGTAAAGCCATGAAGCATTTTCGAAAAATAAGTAACGGAAGCATCAAAACCAGTGCAACGGTTGCCGAACTCGTTGGAGCCAGCTTCGCATGGGGTACTGGCTGGGGCTGGGCATATAAACCCAAGTTCGACGTGGCCCAAATCCCATTTGACATTACAACCAAACCTTATGTGAAATTTTTCCAGAAAAAAGGCGTGCGTGTTGATGTCTGGACAGTGAATGAGCCTAATCAGATCGAGCGTGCAATTAACATGGGTGTCGATGGCATTATCGGAGATTACCCTGCACGTATTCATGAGGCCTTACAGGATCATCATGAACGCTAATATGTTTTACTGCATGAGATATTAGTATGACCCCATGATGCTGAGTATTGTTATTCAACTGTGTATAGCTGAATAACAACATGGCACGGTATAAATCCCTGAAGTACCTTCAATTTATTAGTACCAGGTATTAGTCATAATTTATCTGGATATTGGGAATACCATATAGGTAGCAAAATGCCCATAAAACAGTCCATAATTGATGCTATCTACACTATTCCGATAATAATAATTATCGGAAATTGTATATATTCATCTGTTAACTACTATTAAAGAAAACATGCATACGAGAATCTGATGGATACTGCAGAAACCCTTCATTCAAGCCTATTTGAACAACATGATTACTTAGAAGTCATAACCTTTTATGTAGGCGATACTCAATATGCCACACCGGTTAGTGAGGTTCGGTATATTGAACAAGATAAACGCAAAACCACACGCATTGAAATTAATGCAAAATTGGGTGCTGAAGTCACAACGTATCAAGGTAAGCCTGTGCCTATCTACGACTTTGCACAGCTAATGGGCTGCGAGGCCGAATACCTCAAGAATCTTGAGTTACTTCAAATTCTATCAAGCCGTGAAAAAGATCATATTAACTGGATGGCTGATCTCGAAAACTCCCTAGAAACGGATGAACCATTTAATAAAGCCAGAGATCCAAACCAATGCGAATTTGGTAAGTGGTACAAAACCTTTCAGCCTGAAGATGAATTACTGGCTGACATAATGAAAGATTTTGATGAGCCCCACAAACGTATTCATGGACTTGCTGATGAGCTATTGGCACTCAAAGATGCTGGCGAGTTAGACAAAGCACTGAGTAAGCTTGAATTTGAAAAGAACAGAACAATGGCTAAATTATTGGGTTTATTTAAAGCATCCAAAGAGCGTCTTGAGAATATTACGCGCCCTATTTTGCTCTATATAAATACCGGCAAAAAAATGATCGCCGTGCGCTTAAATGCTATTAGCGATATCGTAACCTATTACCGTAATGACTTTACAACGCAGCTAGATGTAGATGATAACAAAGAGATTCAAGAGTTAAGTTTTGTGACTGGTTATCTTGAAAATAAAGACAACCAGCCCCCTTGTGTTTTACTCGATTGGCGGATGTTTAACCGCTAGTTAGAAGGTGTCCGCATAGTCACAAATTCTTCGGCTGAACTTGGGTGTATGCCAATTGTCTCATCGAATACTGCCTTAGTTGCGCCCGCTTTAATCGCAATCGCAATACCCTGCATAATATCGGCTGAATGCTCGCCAACCATATGAGCGCCAAGTACCTTATCAGTGACTTTATCAACCACAAGCTTCATATAAGTTCTTTCTGTAGAGTCGGTCATTGTGAGCTTTAATGCCTTAAACTCACTTTCAAATACCTGTACATCAACCCCTAACTCAACCGCCTTCTCTTGTGATAAACCAACGGTTGCTAAATTAGGCTGACTAAAAACAGCTGTAGCAATATTGTCATAGTTCAGTACATCAGGTTGTGATTGATACTGCTGCTTTAAAAAAGTCATGGCTTCAGCTAAAGCCACTGGGGTTAGTTGTGGCGTATCAATCAAATCACCTAGCGCATAAATGCTGTCTACATTAGTTTGGTAATTGGAATCCACAGCAATAAAACCTTTTGCGTCAAGCTTAATACCAAGCTCATCAATACCAAGATTGTTTAAATTAGGTATACGGCCGGTCGCACAAATAACCAGATCAGTATCGATCATACTGCCATCTGCAAGTTCTACTTTATAATCGCTTTGAGTTTTAGTAATTGCGCTTGGTTGACTGGCAATTAAATGAATGCCCTTTTTAAGAATTTCTTTTTGTGCAAACTCACGAGTGCTGCCATCAAAGCCTCGCAATAGCTTCCCTGATCGTGACGCGATATGAGTCTCACAACCTAGACCGTTCAAGATGCCTGCAAACTCAACCGCTATATAGCCGCTGCCAACCACTACAGCGTGTTTTGGAAAAGCATTAAGGTAGAAAAAATCATTTGAATTAATACAGTGCTCTTTGCCTGGGATTTCTGGCAAGGCTGGCCAGCCACCAGTTGCCAATAGAATTTTTTCAGCTGAAAATGTTTGTCCATCGACGATCACGTGATTTTTATCGATTAACTTCGCATGACCAAGGATTGTTGTTACACCTGAATTATCTAACAGGTTTTTGTAAATCCCATTCAAGCGCTCAATTTCTTTTGTTTTGTTATCTCTAAGAGTTGGCCAATCAAACCCGTTTACTGATATATCTAAACCATAGCCTTTTGCTTCATGGGCTAAGTGTGCGTATTCGCTGGCGTAAACAAATAGCTTTTTAGGTACACACCCAACATTGACACAAGTGCCGCCTAGGTATCGTGATTCAGCTACCGCCACCCTTTTACCCATGTTGGCGGCCATTCTACTGGCGCGAACACCTGCAGAGCCTGCACCAATAACAAATAAGTCGTATTGAAATTCACTCATAATTGTAGAACCGCCCTAACATTAACGATGCCTGAGTTGACCTTATCAATAGAGATTTGTTCCACTTTAATGCCTCTCGTGGTTTCAAGTAGCTCTAGCCAGTCAATTACTGAATTAAAATTCACTTGATCCAACCATATGCGCAAGCCTGTTTTGCCATCAGGCTCAAATCGCTTTAGCTGGATATTTTTAACTTTCGCTGTGCTGTTTACAATGGTAAGGATCGATGAGCCACTTGTCACTACGCCTGCATTGCTACTGGCAAAAAGATGAGCGTTTTCTTTGATTTTTTTATGAAAAGACATCTCAGTGTTGAATTTCTTTTCGGCTTTCACTTTGCCATCAACAACCGGTTGCCACACCCACGCAAAAACAAGCGCAATCAGCATAAATACCAATAGCGCCTTTACAATAAGCTGGTCTCTAGCGGCTAGCTGTGAATACCATTCATGCGCAGACTTATAAAGCGTACTTTTTTGCACTTGAAGGCGAGCGTTTGCTTTAAAGTTATCGATCGAATTAGCCATTCTTGCTGACCTTTAATACGCCTTTTACGCGCTTACCTGTATTGGTTGCAGATGCAATATCAACAATTAAGCCGTTACCACTTAATTTTTGTTTTATATTGTCTAACTGAGCGATGTTGTCCACGATCAAATTAATTTCTAGCTCATTTCTTTTGTCGAGTAAATCGTACAGCGTCCCACTCAACGTTTGCAGGGTTAATATCTTTTGTCACACTTGCAAGCAGTGAAACGAACCCCTTGCTTGCGACAGGACCAGCCCCTGCCTCGTCTAATTTATCTTTAAACTGTCGACGAATACTGCGCACTTTTTCATTTGGGAAAAGCGTGCCGTAAAAGCTCTTTGATGCATCAGACACCAAGCTGGTCATTTGCTGGTATTGCTTCATTTGAATTAATTGGATAAAAAACACCGTTACTATTAGTGTAGCAGCAATAGCAAGTGGGGCTTTTATCTTAGAATGCTTGGTTGCAACGGCCTCTTTCTTTTTTGTGTGACCACCGGACAGTAAATTCCACTGATAACCTGCAGATGACTTAGTGATAATTTGAAGTAGGTCTTCTTTTTGAGGCTGGTGAACTTCAAAGCCTAAGTTTTCTATTTCTAAAGGCAATAATGCATGCTCATTATCAAAATCATAAAACTCGACAATATTGCAGCTATCCGTTTTAAGTTTCTCTAATACATTGCTTAATATTTCAGACGGCACACTTAACGCAGAAAAATTAGACGCGCGCACACTTGCCACGTTATCTAATATACAAACACAAATACCCTGCTCAATCTGTGGCAGCAACAACGGAAGATATTGCACTGAGTCGGGCTGGAATTGCGCAGCAATCACATCCATTGCTTTGTTTTCGACCACTAACGCATAGGCTTCAGTACCTTCGCGGCCAAGATAATGGATGTGATTATTATCAATTTCATTTGCAAGCTGCTCTTCAAGGGCAAACGGCAGCGCTTTTATAATTTGCCTAGCTTGTTTTACTGGCATTTGCGCAGCCAATATTTGACAAAAAGTATCGTTAATAATTAACGACTGCACAGTCTGCTCAGTATCGGTTTCAATTGTGCTCACAACGCCATCTTCTATCTGGCGAAGATGTTGCGCCTTAGCATTGAATACATGTAATTTCATAAGATTATTAGCAATCCACAATTTTGAGGCGGTCTATATCTTCAACGGTTCGAGATAAGTCACGGTAAATAACACCAATAAAGCCGCTATCATTATTAGAGCTTGGCTTGCGGCGAATAATGCTCTCGCTCACCAAGTCTCTTCCATTAAATTCAATTCGTATTAGCACGCTAAAATACTGACTTTTAACTGTAAAGTCAGCTTCAGCCCACTGCCCGCTCCCGCTGGGGTTTGTTGTTTTGTTCGTTACTTTTTCAATTTCAGGGGTTTGCCAAAACGCCTTAATATCTTTATACAAGGCAACATTTCTATCTTTACCACATTGACCCGAATGCGTTTTTTTAACCAGCATATCCGCATCACTTGATGTCAATAATGGGTCCCACGAAGATAAGATTTCTTTAGTCGTTGTATTAATATTTAGAGCAGTTATGGCAGGCAAGGCTGTAATATAAGGCTCTAACTTATTATACGTTTCTATATCCATATCTTTAACGAGTTTGAGTTCGGAGGGGTGTGTAAACTCAATTTCAGATGCTCGATATGGTGGTGTTAAATTTTGATAATCAAAGTTATTACTATGACCAACAGTTAACCATTCCTTAATATTTATTGCGACCGTTGAACTTATTTGTGGATCAATCTCCACAATGAGTCTTTGCAAGCGGCTTAATGCAGCGGTTGGATTAGGGGCTTTTGGTGCCAATGAATTTAAATTAAATAAACCCTGTAAATCCCTCACTGTAACAAAAAACTTTGCTCCATCAATTTGAGTAGGGAAAGGCTGGTTCCATAATTCAGATGCCGTGTCCCATTCTTCGCTACTTTTAATGTCGCGCTGTAAGTCAAATGATAAACCGGCTTTTGCAATATCTTCTGCGCTTAGCATTAACAGCTGCGCCTGAGTTTGTGTAAATGTTACCGATGCCTGTGCAATGTCCATTGTTTGTCGCTGTTGCATTCCTATTGCCAGCATTGAAACCAATGCAAAGATAAACAACACCGTAATGAGTGCGAGGCCTGACTGTTTATTGTGATTGTGTAAACGCATAGCGCGGCACCTCATACCAGCGTTCAATTTCACCCAATTGTTTGGTCGTAATATTCACTTTTATTTGTGCTAAATCAGGCAATAAATTACTACTCGCATAAGGCCCAGGCCAATCTTCTTGCCACTCTTTAATAACGACCGTGTTGCTAGGATTGGATTGGTCTATTAATTGCCCGCGAAAATAAAAACGCACATCATCAACCTCATTTAACATAACCTGGGTTGTGGGCTCTGAATTTGAGGCTAAATCCAAGACAGGCCAGTAATAACGTACAAGACAATTACCCTCCCCTGCCTCTTCGTCATTTTTGATCGCATCTTTACAGTCATCACTATTATGACTGCGCATGGCATACGCGACACGCTGAAGATTCGAACGTTTTAACTCACCAAATGGCAATGCCGCCCAACCTGAATGGGTGAACTCAATAGCGTAATCCCCGTCAGTAGTAACGGCCGGCTTTTTATTTCCATATTGGTCAAGTGTTTCACGGCCTGCAATTTGCCATAAATCGCGTTTGAGCCAAAAATCCATGCGCTGAATACTTTTTAACTGCTCTGCACGTACATCGGTTACTTTTTTAGTCTCTGCGGTGCTTGCTAATAACTGACTTGCCCCGATACCAATTAAAGCTGTAATCGACACAGCCATGAGTACTTCTAATAAGGTAAAGCCGGATTGCTTTTGATTAATCATTAGCAACATACGCCGTTAAAGTTTGCACTGGGTCGTCGGATGTTTCTTTTAAGCTAACAGAAACAACGATGGATTTTAGATCTAATGATAATGAAGAAGGCATACCAGGTAGTTGCTTTTTAGGTGCAACCTCTGTGTTAATAATCCATTCACGCTCCGCAAATTTAATGTCTTTTTTTGAACTCTTTATATTATTAAAAGGCGTAGATCTTAATTCGATGATTTCGTTTTCCGCAATCCAGGTGGCTAGCAATTTTCGCTCTATGTGTATTTGATTATCGACTGTAATGGCCGCTGTTTGTGACAATGTAGTCGCCATAAGCGCAAATATAGTCAATGCAATCATGACTTCCAATAAGGTAAATCCGTTACTCTTCTTCACGAATAACCTCGTTATAATACTGGCCTAAACCATTCCCGCGAACCTGTGCCCGTGCATCAAAGTCATCAATAGATAGCATTAGAGTCATTGGTGTTTGCTCGCCTGATGCAAACAAATAAATATTGGGCTTAATTTCGTCTTCATCCTCCTTTAAAGAGTAAGGCAGTGAGACTTCTTGACCTTCAATCTCTAGACTAAAATTAACGCCTTCTTGCAATGGCTCTAATTTAATATTCTTAACTGTGTAAGGTTGCCATATATACTCCACGTCATCATTTGTACTACTAGTGGCTTGAGTTTGATCACTAGATGTGCCATCTGCGGTCTTACTGGCATCTACTTCGTAAGAGTAAAACCGAAATTCGGTTTTACTAAATAAAAACCCCTAAATTTTTATTTTCAAACAAAGCCACATCAGATGCGGCCATTAGCTTGAACTTTATTTTTTCGCTTTCATTTTTTAATTCATCGTAGCGCCCATCATGCGATGTATTTAATGTCGCCATAGAAACAAGCATTGCAATAATAACCAATACAACTAGGATCTCTATTAACGTAAAACCAGCACTACGATGTTTCATTAAAATTACAAATCTTTACTAGAGATATCAGCTGCGTCTTCTTCGCCGCCGTCTTCGCCGTCAGCACCCAAAGAGATGATTTCAAACTCATTACTTTTCTTAGAGAAGTACTGGTAAGGGTTGCCCCATGGGTCAGTCGGTAACTTTTTCATGTAACCGTTAGACTTGTAATTTTTAGGTTCAGGTGTGCCTGAAGGCTTTGATACAAGTGCTTCAATACCTTGAGAGGTAGACGGATAAGAGAAATTATCTAAGCGATACATATCCAATGCTTGTGAGATATTCGCCATTTCGGCTTTTGCAGTTTTAACACGTGCTGCGCCTGCTTCGCCAATTATGTTCGGTGCAACCATTGCCACTAGGCCAGCTAGAATCGCCAGTACCACCATGATCTCAATTAATGTAAAGCCGGATTGTTTTTTCATGTTATTTCCTTTTGAGTTATCCAATCATCTGATTCATGTTTAAAATAGGGAGCATAATTGCAATTACAATTAACACGACGACACCACCCATTACCAATAACATGATGGGTTCGAACATACTGACGAGCGTGGTAATTGTGTTTTGTAGATCACTTTCTTGTGTTTTTGCCGTACGCTCAAGCATCGAATCTAATTCACCACTGGCCTCACCACTGGCAATCATATGCAACATGAGCGGAGGGAAAATTTCTGTCTGCTGAAGTGACTGGTGCAAACTGCCACCTTCGGTTACTTGCTGACATGCAATGCTTAAACGCTCTTGTATCACGACATTACTCACTACCCGCCCTGCAATTTTCATTGCATCAACCAAAGGCACCCCACTGGAGTTCAATATAGCTAAGGTGCTGATAAAACGTGATGTATTAAAACCTTTTACCATTTTACCAAAAAACGGCATGTGCAATAACCAAAGATGGTAGCGCGCTTTAATTTTCTCTTTTCTTATTACCCACTTAAAGCCAATAAATGCTAAAACAATAAAAACACCCAATAAAATACCGTGAGCCAATAAAAAATTACTGGAGTTAATCATAACTTGAGTAAGTGTCGGAAGTTCTTGTCCATTTTTAACAAATACATCCACTATATCCGGCACAACATAGGTCAATAATAAAACAACAATACCAATAGCAACGATGCATAGAATGATCGGATAAACCGCTGCCAGTTTGATTTTTTGCTGATTAACCTGACTGTTTTCCATGTAGTCAGCTAAGCGATTCAATACAGTATCTAAGTGCCCTGCATGCTCGCCGGCCGCAACGGTTGCGCGATAAAGTGGCGGAAACGCATAATCAAAATCATTGAGTGCGCTGGCTAAGCTATGCCCTTCTAATACCTTTGATCGAATCTCTAGGATCATAGATTGAATGCGTTTCTTTTCGGTCTGTTCGCCGGTTGCCCTGAGCGCTTCCTCAATCGGCAGGCCCGCACCAATCAGTGTTGATAATTGACGCGTTAACATGGCCAAGTCAGCGGTGGCGATTGCCCTTTTAAAAAGATTTTTCAGCGGATTTTCAAAATTCCGTGATGATGCCAGCTCAACCGATACCGGCATAAGACTTTTATCACGAAGTTGTTGGCGAACTTGCCTTGGGCTATCGGCTTCGATCACGCCTTTCTTTTGCTTGCCACTTGCATCCAGTGCTTTGTATTCAAATGCTGCCATGATTTAAGCCTTGGTTACCCGCAATACTTCTTCCAAGGTTGTTTCACCTTCAATCACTTTTTTGAAACCATCTTGTTGAATGCTTTTGCTGTGTAAGCGCGCGTGTTTGGTCATGTCTATTTCGCCTGCACCATTATGAATGAGGCTTTTCATATGGTCATCGACTTCAATAATCTCATAGATACCACGTCGACCTTTATAACCCGTGCCGCCACATTCCGTACACCCTTTTGCGTGGTAGATTGTGGTATCGGCATTTGACGCAAAACCTAATAATTCGTTTTCGGCTTCGTCTGCATGATAAGGCTGCTTACATTCAGTACACAAGGTACGAACCAATCGCTGTGCAACCACACCCACTAAGCTTGATGCCAGTAGAAATGGCTCAATACCCATGTCTTGGATACGGGTGACCGCCCCAACAGCAGTATTAGTGTGAAGTGTGGAGAGTACCATGTGACCCGTTAAAGAGGCCTGCACTGCAATTTCGACCGTTTCACGGTCACGTATTTCACCAATCATTACAACATCAGGATCTTGTCGTAGAATGGCACGCAAACCACGAGCAAATGTCATGTCGACTTTTGTATTTACCTGAGTTTGGCCAATACCAGGTAAGCTATATTCAATAGGGTCTTCTACCGTAAGAATATTGCGCGAGCGATCATTTAGCTCACTAAGCGCGGCATACAAAGACGTTGTTTTACCTGAGCCGGTTGGCCCTGTTACCAGCATAATACCGTGAGGTTTATGAATAATATTCAAAAGGCTCTTAAGGTTTTCGCCTTTCATGCCAAGCTGGCGCAAGTTCAAGCGCCCTGCCTGCTTATCAAGTAAGCGCATTACAACACGCTCGCCATGACTTGATGGCATGGTTGATACACGTACATCGACTTCGCGTCCTGCGATACGAAGTGCAATTCGACCATCTTGAGGGATTCGTTTTTCTGCAATATCAAGTTTTGACATAACCTTGATACGGCTCACCAATAATGGTGCGAGTGCGCGCCGAGGCTCTAGTACTTCTTGTAGTACGCCATCAACACGTGAGCGTACAACTAAGCGCTTTTCAAACGTCTCAATATGAATATCAGATGCGTTACGTTTAACCGCATCCGTTAATATGCCGTTAATGAGCCTAACAATAGGTGCGTCATCTTCTTGCTCTAATAAATCGGCGGTTTCTTGGATCATATTGGCAAGACTGGCTAGATCAAGATCATCGCCTAACTCTTCCATGGCCTCTCGGCTGTCAGCAGATTCTTGATAAATACGCGCCAGCTGAAGATCAAACTCATCATCACTGACGGTTTCGAACTTTATTTCACCTGGCAAGATACGCAGGCATTCTGTAAAAGCTTGATTTGGGGCAGACTCTTTATGCCAAGCTTTATAAGTTTGATCGGTCTGGTTTTGTGCCACTAAGCCATAGCGCTTAGCAAAGCCATAAGGCAGACGCTCTGGTCTAATTTCAGATTCAACTGATTCCACTGCTACTTCACTTCTTATTGTCAGGGCTTAATAGACCGCTAGTGTACAGGCTAGTTTCAAATAATTAAAACGACCTATTACAAATTTGCGAACATATTAGTGCGCAATTGTGACAGACAAAAAAAAGCCTGGTAAAAACCAGGCTTTTTAAGGGCTTTAACAGCTAAAAACTTAAAGTTTGCTGTCTAGCTCTGGGATGGCTTCAAATAAATCAGCCACTAGGCCGTAATCAGCCACTTGGAAGATAGGCGCTTCTTCGTCTTTGTTGATAGCAACAATGACTTTAGAGTCTTTCATACCGGCCAAATGCTGAATCGCACCAGAAATACCAACCGCAATATATAGATCAGGGGCAACAATTTTACCTGTTTGGCCAACCTGCATATCGTTTGGTACAAAGCCTGCGTCAACTGCCGCACGAGATGCACCAACACCTGCGCCGATTTTATCAGCCAGCTTGTAAAGCATTTCGAAGTTATCGCCATTCTGCATACCGCGACCACCAGAAATGATGATGCTTGCAGCAGTTAGCTCAGGACGATCAGACTTAGCCAGCTCTTCACCAACAAAGCTTGAAATGCCTTTATCGGCAACAGCAGAACCGTTTTCGATAGAAGCAGAACCCCCTTCAGCCGCAACAGGATCAAAACCCGTCGCACGAACAGTGATTACTTTGATTGCATCGCTAGACTGCACAGTCGCAATCGCGTTACCAGCATAGATAGGACGAGCAAACGTGTCAGCAGACTCAACTTTTACGATCTCAGAGATCATATTGACGTCAAGTAAAGCAGCAGTACGTGGCAAGAAGTCTTTACCAGTAGTAGTAGCAGCAGCAAGAATGTGGCTATAGCCTTTACCTAGCTCTGCAACTAGATCACCCATTTGCTCACCAAGCTGTTGTGCGTATGCAGCGTCATCAACTAGGATAACTTTACTTACGCCTTCAGCTTTAGCAGCCGCATCAGCCGCAGCTTGACAGCCTTGGCCCGCTACTAATACGTCGATATCACCACCGATTGCTTTAGCCGCAGCGATGGTGTTTAAAGTCGCACCCTTAATGGTAGCGTTATCGTGTTCAGCAACAACTAATATACCCATTACAGCACCTTCGCTTCAGTCTTAAGTTTTTCAACTAGTTCATCAACGCTAGCTACTTTAATACCAGCAGAACGCTGAGCAGGTGGCTCAACTTTAACTAGAGTTTGAGTAGATTTAATTTCTACACCTAAGTCAGCAGGCGATACCACTTCTAGTGGCTTACGCTTAGCTTTCATGATGTTAGGCAAAGAAGCATAACGAGGCTCATTCAAGCGAAGGTCAGTTGTTACGATTGCAGGCAGAGTCAAACCTACAGTACGCAAACCACCGTCAATCTCACGAATTACGTTTACTTTATCGCCGTCAACCGTTACTTCAGAGGCAAACGTACCTTGAGGCATACCCGTCAATGCACCCAGCATTTGACCAGTTTGGTTGTTATCGTTATCGATAGATTGCTTACCAAGAATAACTAGCTGAGGCTGTTCTTTATCAACAACCGCTTTAAGAGCTTTAGCAACAGATAAAGACTCAAGTTTTTCTTCAGTTTCAATTAGGATGCCGCGATCAGCACCTAATGCAAGAGCGGTACGAATTTGCTCTTGAGCAACTTTAGGACCAATGGAAACAACAACGATTTCAGTGGCAACACCCTTTTCTTTAAGGCGTACCGCTTCTTCGACTGCGATTTCACAAAATGGATTCATGGCCATCTTAACGTTGGTCAGATCAACGTCAGAATTATCAGCCTTAACGCGCACTTTTACGTTGTAATCAATTACACGCTTAACAGCTACAAGAACCTTCATAGATTCCCCGTCAAGTTGAGTGGATTTAAGTAAGCGGAACTATGTGAATCTAATAAATATCGACAGGAGTCCGCTTTAACGGGGGCAGATATTGAACTTAATTCTCATTAAGGTCAATAAATGCCACCTAGGACCTGTAAATACCTACCACAAACGCAAATTTCTGCTTGGCTAAACATTTGTAAACTGAATTCTATTCAAACGCGCGTTTGAATGCTAGTCTGAATATGTGGATTTACCATGAAAATGTTCACGAACATCAAGTGTAGTCCTATTTTCAGCAATATTATGATTTGGCCAAATTCAAGTAAATCAGTATACTACGGCGAATTTTTTGGCTCATTTGGCCATATTTTGACCACAGTCGACACATAGAAACGGCTGAGTTAGCTTGAGATAACGAGGAGAGTTCAATGGAACGCGAAGCGATGGAATATGATGTCGTCATAGTTGGCGGCGGTCCGTCTGGCCTATCAACGGCCATTCGTTTAATGCAATTGGCACAAGAGAAAGGCCAAGAGCTAACAGTATGTTTGGTCGAGAAAGCCGCTGAAGTGGGTGGCCATATTTTATCTGGCGCAGTCATCGAAGATCGCGCTCTTACTGAGCTTTTCCCTAACTACAAAGAGTTAGGTGCACCTCTAAATACACCTGTTGCAAAAGACGAAGTGTATTTTTTAACAGGTCAAGAAAAAGGCATTAAAACCCCTAATTGGATGATCCCTAAGCCAATGCATAACGAAGGCAACTTCATTGTTAGCCTTGGCAATGTGGTGCGCTGGTTAGGCGAGCAAGCTGAAAACCCTAGGCGTTGAGATTTACCCTGGTTTCTCTGCTGCCGAATACATCGTTGAAGATGGCCAAGTTAAGGGCATCATCACTGGCGACATGGGCATTAGCCACAATGGCGAACAAACTGAGAACTACATGCCTGGCATGGAGCTTCGCGGTAAGTACACTATCTTTGCAGAAGGCTGTCGTGGTCATCTTGGCAAGCAACTAATCAGTGAATTCAAGCTTGATGAAGGTAAAGACCCTCAGCATTACGGCATCGGTATTAAAGAGCTATGGGATATCAAGCCTGAGAATCACCAAGAAGGCCTTGTAATGCACGGTGCTGGCTGGCCTCTAAGCGAGTCCAACTCGACGGGTGGTTTCTTCCTGTATCACACTGAGAACAATCAGGTAGTGGTTGGTTTAATCACTGACCTGTCTTACTCAAACCCCCATGTTAGCCCGTTTGATGAATTTCAGCGCATGAAGCACCATCCAGTGCTAAAACAATACCTAGAAGGCGGCAAGCGTGTATCTTACGGTGCCCGCGCTATCTCTAAGGGCGGCCTTAATAGCTTACCTAAGATGACATTCCCTGGTGGCCTAGTTGTTGGCTGTGATGCAGGTACTTTGAACTTCTCTAAGATCAAGGGCACACACACAGCAATGAAGAGCGGCATGATTGCAGCTGAGCAAGTCATGGTAGCGATTGAAGCTGGCCGTGCTAATGACGAATTAACCGAGTACACCACTGCATTTGAAGCGTCTTGGGCTTATAAAGAACTTCATGAAAGCCGTAACTTTGGTCCTGCCATGCACAAATTTGGCACATATTTAGGTGGTGCGTTTAACTACATCCACCATAATATCTTCCCTATTCCGGTTACTTTGCATGATACAACGCCTGACTACGCAACCCTTAAGCCGGCTGCCGAGTCTAAGAAAATCAATTACCCTAAGCCAGATGGCGTAATTAGTTTTGCCAAGTTGGATTCTGTATTTATCGGTAACGTGAACCACGCTGAAGATCAGCCATGCCATTTGAAATTAGCAGATGCAAGCATTCCTCTAGAGAAGAACCTTCCTCTTTATGATGAACCTGCTCAGCGTTACTGCCCTGCTGGCGTTTATGAGATCGTTGAAAATGAAACCGGTGAGCAGCGCTTTCAAATCAATTCTCAAAACTGTGTTCACTGTAAAACTTGTGACATTAAAGACCCTGCTCAGAACATTACCTGGGTTACTCCAGAGGGTGCTGGCGGCCCTAACTATCCAAACATGTAATACAATCACGGTATTGGGTTAATAAAAAAGGAGCTTTTCAGCTCCTTTTTTATGTTCTTAAATTAACACCAGATTCATTTCACTGGCTTATTTAGCCTACATCAAGCCGGCCCTTATAACTGTTCATTATTTGTTCCCCGTGGAACATATTTTAACCAGCTAGCCTATTTGAAACTCGTCTCCACTGCTTTTCACAAAGAAATGGCCGTTTTTTTCGCTGGCTATCTCGGCTATTGCGTAAAAAACATTACGATTTAACCGCGCATACATGTTTGAGCGAACCAGAATCTTGGGGGCCTCATGGTCATCCAAAACCAAAGGGTGCTCAGAATTCAATTCTATTTCGTCCCCTGTGTTGGTGATCATTTGTATTAAATTGACCCCATTTTTTACAGATTGATGCATTAAAACAATGACAAATGGCTGATCTTCGACCTGTAATCGCCACTTTTCAACGGGCGTTACTAAAAAGTAATCATTCTGCTCTCGCTTCAAAATCGTACTAAAAAGCCGGGTTAATTTTTCACGTTTTATAGGGTTATTCTCATGAAGCCACTGCCCATCTGCCTTGATAACCATATCAATGTTGCCAGACAAATCAGGGTTCCATTTATCGACAGGCGGCAAATCAGAAGGCATGTCTAAATATTTGCCTAGCTGACCACTTAAAACCGTTAAATCCACTAAAGACCCCTTTGCCATTCTTGGCGTAACTGAATTTTATTGGGTTGATAAAGCGCCGTATCAATCTGTTCGAGCATACCAGCCTTATCTTTTCCTAATACGCCTTTGAGGGGGAGGTAATTACTCGCATGGTCACTACGGAAAATTGTATTTTCTAGTTCCAGGTGGCTAATAAAATGCTTAAGTTCTAAAAATAGAGCCGTTTGATCCATCAGCGACCAATCCTCTGCAAACCCCTCTTTTAATCGATCTTCGCCTAAAGGAAAACTAACCACCAGTGTTGATAGGTAATCTGGCTGCGTTTCATTCATGAGCTTGGCGCTATTAATGGCATGCTGCTCCGAATACTTTGGGCCACCTAGGCCATTTAATATCATTACCGAAGAGCGCAAGCCCGCTTGCTTTATTTTAACCAGCGCATCGCGCTGGGTTTCGTAGGTTTCACCTTTACTAACAAACCCCAAGACTTGTGAATCACCGGATTCACAGCCGACATACAGAATATCCAACCCAAGGCTTTTAAGTAACGCTAAGTCCTCGACGGATTTTTTATACATATTTCTAGGTAGGCAATAACTTGAAACACGCTTAACTGTCGGCAGATACTTTTGAATCATACGTAAAATGGATTCAAGTTTACGCATTGGTAGCACCATTGCATCGCCATCAGCCAAGAAAACTTTCTGAAAAGGTACGCCACTTGACGCTGCTTTGATTATATCTTGCTCAATTTCATCCTCTTTACGGGCACGAAACTTTTTTTGATCCTGTGTGTACATCTCACAAAATGTGCATTTATTCCATGAGCAGCCATTTGTAACCTGCAAAATCAAAGATTGAGCTTCACTAGGTGGACGGAAAACAGGTTCTATATACGTCAACATATTGCTTACCTTTGAAAATATGCTCTATTTTCGCATGTTAACGCCAACATCAGCAATTTAACTTAACTGAAATTTGTTGTTAAAAATGGCTGAGCTTAATGCTACGAAATGCTAAAATCCGCGGTTCAATTTTGGGGGTGTTATGAGTCAATTTATTTGTGGTCAGCGATGGATAAGTTTAGCTGAGCCAGAACTTGGTCTAGGTGTAGTAAGTGAGTCACAAGGCCGTCGTGTAAATATTGACTTCCCATTGGCTGAAGATACTCGTCTTTACTCTATCGGCAATACGCCATTAATTCGTTGCCGCTTCGAAGTGAACGACAGGGTTTCGCTTATCTCAGGCTTAGAAGCCAATATTTTAGCCACTAAAGAAGAAGCTGGGATATATCATTATCAAATTAGTGAGCATCTCTGGATAGAAGAAACCGACATTGCCCCTAATGAAGGCAAGGTATCCCCTATTGAAAGATTAAAAGCAGGACAAATTGGTAGCTTTAAGTGGAGCAACTTGTATCGCCGCCTAGTCACTGCGCATACCGAACAACAAGGTAAGCGAAGCCATGGATTTGTGGGGCCTAAAATCAATATCATCCCTCACCAGTTCGACGTTGCCCAACAGATTTTGAACATGCCATTGCCTCGTGCGCTATTGGCTGACGAAGTGGGGCTAGGTAAAACAATTGAAGCGGGCTTGGTTATTCACCAGCTAATTGCCACGCAGCGTGCTCAAAGAATTTTAATTTCGGTTCCATCATCGCTTGTCAATCAATGGCTCGTTGAAATGAAACGTAAATTCAATTTGGATTGCACGCTCATTGATGATGAGTTTTGTGCAGAACAACAAGGTGAAAACCCATTTAATCAAGTTCAAGTGGCCTTGTGTAATTTCGACTGGCTCAACAATAGCCAATATTTAGATCAAGCATTAAGCACTCAGTGGGATATGATGGTGATTGATGAAAGCCATCGTCTACAGTGGCAATCAAAGGCATATCAATCAGCACTTGGCTTATCGAAAGTCAGCTCTGGGGTTTTATTATTAACAGCCACACCAGAACAATTGGGTGTAGAAAGCCATTTTGCACGCTTACATTTGCTCGATCCATTGCGCTTTCCAGATCTTGAGCAGTTTTTAAATGAAGAGCAAAAATACGGCGCTGTCAGCGAAATAGTTGAAACCATTGAACTTAATGGTCTCGCAAATGCGCTTGATTTAATTGGCGCACTGAACGATGAAAAACTAGATAACTACGCACAATCTGTATTACAAAGCGGCCTTTCTGAAAAACAATTTATTGATTGGATGGCTGACCGCTATGGTACCGGTCGAATGGTTTATAGGAATACTCGCCGCAGCATTTCAGGCTTCCCCACTCGTCACAGCGAGTTCTATCATTTAAAAGAACAAACCACACTAGATTGGCTCATTGAATGGCTGCCGACCATTGGCGAAAACAAAGTACTTATTATTTGTCACAGTGCCGAAGCGGCACAATCTATTAGCGAAAATATAAATCAACGAACTCTGATTCGATCAGGGGCTTTTCACGAACATTATTCCTTAGTTGAACGCGACCAAATTGCGGCGCGCTTCACTGAAGAAGATGGCTTTCAAATATTGGTCAGCAGTGAAATTGGCGGCGAAGGTCGAAACTTTCAACATGCACAGCACTTAATATTATTTGATTTACCAGAACATCCTGATTTAGTTGATCAGCGAATTGGTCGACTTGATCGCATTGGACAAGGCAGTGATATTTATATTCACATTCCTGTTCAATCTAAAACAAAGCAATCCCGACTGGCCGCCCTTTATCATCATGGTTTTGATATGTTCAGCCAGCCAAACCCGGCTGCCTCTCCTATTTTTGAAGCTTATGGCTACGAAATTGAAGATATGCTCGAATCTGGTGAAAATGCTGAAAGTGTTATCATGCAAGCAAAAGAAGCCAGCCGACAATTACTCGCTGAAATTGAACAAGGCCGCGACCGTTTATTAGAGCAACACTCTTTCCAAGAAAGCCGTGTAAGCGGATTAATCGACTCTGTCGCGCAAGCCGATAATGACGATGATAAGCTAAAAAATCTCATGCTCGATATATTCGACAACGGACATATCGAAACAGAAATCGCGAGCAATGAAAACATCATTGTCAGTCCGCAAGAAAACTGCCCATTTTCATTCATTAATAGTTTGCGCGATGAAAAAGCGACCGTCACGTTTAGCCGAAAACAAGCATCAGCCCGTGAAGATTTAGAATTTATTTCGTGGGATCACCCCTGGATTCGAGGCATTCTTGACGACCTTGAAGCAAGTGGCGATGCATTTACCTCTTGCGCGCTCTTTGATAATTCTGAATACAAAAATGGACAGGTTTTTATTGAGACCTTGTATCAAGTTAAAGCAGAAGGCCCTGGCCGATTAGAGCTGAACCGTGAGCTTAATCCGCAGTTGCGACACTACATAATAAGTGAAGATTTGAAGAACGTTACGCGTCAGCTTGATATTCAACAAATGCGCGAGGATCACGAACTGCTATCAAAAGAAATGGCTAGAGAAGTCATTGAAATGAAACAAGGAAACATAGAAAACGCCGTCATATTAAGCGAGAAATTAGCTGCACATACATCTAAGGAAAATATCGCTCAAGCTATCAGCGATCTTAAAGTCAAAAATAACCAAGAGCTTGCTCGTTATGCATCACTGGAAATAACACCTGGTAGCTATCAACAAGAAATTGAAACACTAAAACACAATACTAGTGAAGCAATTGAATACTTAGATGCAACCAAACCAAAGTTATTATCTTTGTGCATTTGGATTAATTTCTCCAAATAATATTAATAAATAACAAACTCAAGAAATAAAAAAGCCGCTTTCATTATATAGTGAGAGCGGCTTTTTTGTAGATTTTAGATTAAATCCCTTGATCAGCTCGGCATAGACAACGCTTTATCAGATACGATAACGCCGTTATTATCTGCATAAATATATTGCCCAGGGCGAATATCAACACCTGCAAATTTAACAGGGATATTCATCTCGCCAATGCCCTTCTTCTCAGTTTTACGCGGATTAGTCGCCAAGGCTTGAACACCAAGATCCGTTTCCATAATGACATCAACGTCGCGAATGCAACCGTAAATAACCATGCCTTCCCAGCCATTCTTAGCCGCTTTTTCGGCCAGCATGTCACCTAACAGCGCATTGCGCAGCGAACCACCGCCATCAACAACCATAACCTTGCCTTTGCCCGGCTTATCTACATTCTCTTTTACCAGTGAATTGTCTTCATGACATTTAATGGTTACCACTTCACCACCAAAGGATTCGCGGCCACCGTAATTATTAAACATTGGCTCAAGCACTTCTACTTCAGGGTATTCATCACATAAATCTGGGGTAATGTATTGGGTCATTATGAATCCTCTATCAATTTTATTGTTTAGCGTTGTTTAGCGTTGTTTAGCCAAGTGATCAGCAATGGCCATACTTCTTCTAGGGCTGATTGGCTTTTAACCATATCACCATGCCCATAATCGATTGAAAAACCTTTTGATTTAGACAATAAATGAAATGTTTTATCGCCAGCAAAGGTATTAACCAGTTTCGCGCACAGGTTTGCAGGGTCTCCTGCATCTCTTTTTGCACCAAACCCAATAACAGGGGTTTTAACTTCTTCAAGAGCCTTCCAGTATGAAAGGCCTTTTTTTGATTTCCAGCGGGAAAATAAACTTGACCAGCGAATAAATTCTTTCGCTATGCCTCTGGGCTCTACTTCAGGGCCAAGTTTAGTATTTGTAATTCGCGTTTGCGCTTGCGTCCAAATTTTAATGAAGGTACGCACAAATGGTAAATACAAAGGCACTGGGTAATGTGAAACTTGAGAGCCAAACATTGCAATACCAGCAATTTCATCAGCCTTCAAATGCTTACCTGCAAGTGAAGTGGTGATGCAAACCCCTCCACTTGAATGCCCGACCCAAAAAGGGCACTGCTCCGTTTGTTCTTTTACAAATGCTTGTACTGCTGGGAGATCAAACTGTGCATATTGCTCAAGCGAGTTTTTAAGATAAAACGCATTTTCTGGGCTATCACCATGACCTCGAAATTCAATCATCCAAGGGTCAAAACCATTTTCAAGTAATATACGAGCGGCACCTTGTAAATGACTGTCTAGCCATATACCTCGATTAGAAAACGCACCATGAACGAGAATGACCGGCACGCCTCTTGCCTTTGTGCTTTCATAATGACCGAGGCGTGATAATGCAATTTGAACCGACGTATCCGAGCTGTTATTTGGCTTCAATAAATAAGTATCTTCAATAAATTCTGAAGATAATACTTCTGCTCGCATCAATGCCACGGGGAATAAAGCGCTGCTACTTTTCATTTCAAACCTTACTGCGGTTTATCTGCCAAATAAAACCATGTATCAAGAACAGAGTCAGGGTTTAACGAAACACTATCAATCCCTTCGTCCATAAGCCATTTGGCAAAATCAGGATGATCACTTGGGCCCTGCCCACAAATTCCGATGTATTTGTTCTGCTTTTTACAGGCTGATATAGCCATGTGCATTAGTTTACGAATGGCACTATTACGCTCATCAAATAAATGCGCTATGACACCTGAATCTCGATCTAGCCCTAAGGTTAGTTGTGTTAAATCATTCGAGCCAATGGAGTAGCCATCAAAATATTCTAAAAACTCATCCGCCAGTAATGCATTTGCCGGCAATTCACACATCATAATTAAGCGAAGCCCGTTCTCACCTCGCTTTAAACCATTTGAAGAGAGTAACTCAACCACTTGCTTTGCTTCGCCAACGGTTCGCACAAATGGCACCATGACCTCAACATTTGAAAGCCCCATTTCCTCGCGTACTTTTTTGATTGCTCTGCACTCAAGCTCAAAACAATCGCGAAAAGATTTACTGATATAACGAGCTGCGCCTCTAAAACCCAGCATTGGGTTTTCTTCTTCTGGCTCATATAAGCGACCACCAATTAAATTGGCGTACTCATTTGATTTAAAATCTGACAAACGCACAATGACTTTTTTAGGATAAAAGGCTGCCGCCAATGTACTGATACCTTCGACTAGTTTTTCTACATAAAAATCAATAGGTGATGCATAGCCCGCAATTCGGCGTTCAACCGTTGCTTTTACTTTCGTCAGGCAATGTATCAAAATTTAAAAGTGCTTTCGGGTGAACACCTATCATTCGGTTAATGATAAATTCTAAACGGGCTAAGCCAACCCCTTCATTCGGCAGCCCCTGAAAATCAAATGCGCGATCAGGATTACCGACATTCATCATAATTTTAAAAGGTAAGTCTGGCATATTGCCCACTGAATTTGTTTTGTGCTCAAACTCAAGTGCACCATCGTAAATAAACCCGGTATCCCCTTCTGCACAAGATACGGTGACGAGTTGACCATCTTGAAGCTCGTCAGTTGCATCGCCACAACCTACTACCGCAGGAATACCAAGTTCACGAGCAATGATTGCAGCATGGCACGTACGCCCGCCACGATTAGTGACAATTGCACTGGCTTTTTTCATGATAGGCTCCCAATCTGGGTCCGTCATGTCAGCAACTAAAATATCACCTTCATTAATGTCATGCATTTGGTTAACGTTACGCAAAACCTTAACTGGGCCTCGTCCAATTCGATGACCAACACTGCGCCCTTCACATAGCACCTTACCGGTTTCTTTTAGAATGTAACGTTCCATGACGTTTTTACTGGTGCGGCTTTTTACGGTTTCAGGGCGGGCTTGAACAATATAAATTTCACCATCAACACCATCTTTCGCCCACTCAATATCCATTGGGCGTTGATAGTGCTTTTCGATAATCAGAGCTTGCTTGGCAAGTGTATTGATGTCGTCATCTGAAATACTAAATTTAAAACGCGCATCACGATCAACACGTACCGTCTCAACTGGTGTGTTTGTTAATGGGTCTTGGCTGTAAATCATTTTGACAGCTTTTGCACCTAAGTTTCGACGCAAAATAGCGGGACGACCTTCACTTAGGGACTTTTTATGCACGTAAAATTCATCAGGATTAACGGCACCTTGAACAACGGTTTCACCTAAGCCATATGCACTTGTAATAAATACAACTTGATCAAAGCCAGACTCAGTATCTAGTGTGAACATTACGCCTGCAGATCCACTTTCACTTCGAACCATGCGTTGAATGCCCACGGAAAGGGCAACATCGTGATGCTCATAGCCTTGGTGGCTTCGATAGCTAATCGCGCGGTCATTGTAAAGGGAGGCAAATACTTCCTTTACTGATTGAAGTACAGCCTGCTCGCCAACAATATTCAAAAACGTTTCTTGTTGTCCTGCAAATGAAGCATCGGGCAAATCCTCTGCGGTTGCAGAAGAACGTACCGCCACGGAAATTTCGCCGCCAGCACCTTGAAGCTTCTTTAAATTTGCTTTAATTTCATCTTCTAATTGCACTGGCAATGGTGTTGCCAATATAAGTGCACGAATATCCGCACCAGCTGAATTCAAATCCGATAATGAGCCGTCTGTAATGTTGGCTATTTTAGCGTCGATTTGGCTTTTTAAATTATCTTGCTCAAGAAATAAACGGAAAGCTTCAGCAGTTGTTGCAAAACCATTGGGAACATTGACACCTGAGGATGATAAATTACTGATCATCTCACCTAACGAAGCATTTTTACCACCAACCTTATCTACATCAGCCATACCCAGTTGATCGAACCAAATAACGTGATTATTCAAGCTTACCTCCCATGAAACCTAGTGCGCGACTCGGCAATATAGTACTCTAATTCTAGAGACTATTCACAAAGTTGTTAAATTAAATGAAACGACAAGCATTTTTCATTTCAGATGGTACCGGTATTACAGCTGAGACACTTGGTCACAGTCTTTTGGCCCAATTTGAAAGTATAGAGTTTGAGCAAGTTACACTTCCCTATATCGATTCAATTGAGAAAGCTGAAGAGGTTGTTCAACGATTAAACACTGTGGCTGAAAAAGGCACTCGCGCAATCGTATTTGACACCATTGTTAATCAAGATATAAGGGATGAAATATCCAAAGCAGAAGCATTCAAAGTCGATATATTCGCTACATTTTTAGCCCCTTTAGAAAAAGAGCTTAATAAAAGTTCGAGCTACACTGTGGGCAAATCTCATGTCGGCGGAAACAATAAAAGCTACCTTGCCCGGATCGATGCCGTTAACTTTGCCCTAGATAATGACGATGGCAGTAAAATTAAGCACTATGATAAAGCCGATATCATACTGGTTGGCGTTTCTCGGTCCGGTAAAACACCAAGCTGCCTATATCTGGCGCTTCAATTTGGCATTAAAGCGGCTAACTATCCGTTAACAGAAGAAGACTTGGGTAATGGTGAATTGCCTGAAGCATTAAAGCCATTTAAAGATAAGTTATTTGGCCTAACGATTGACCCTGAAAGGCTAGCAGCGATCCGAAATGAGCGCAAAGCAAATAGCCGATATGCCTCACTAAATCAGTGTTATTACGAAACTGAAGAAGTAGAGATGCTGTTTCAGCGAATGAGTATTCCATTCCTTACAACAACGGACTTATCCGTTGAAGAGATATCCACTCGCATCATGTTTGAAACTAAATTGAATCGCAGAGCTTAAACAATCAACGGGCAGTAAATACAATACTGCCTAGATTACTTTGCTTAATAATCCCACCCTCTTCTATTTCAATAACACCTGACTGAGGGCTGGGTAAGATTAAAAGATAGCGAGAGCTATTTGGAATACTCAGCTCGCCATGTAAGTACCCATAGCTATGCCACGATTCAGGCTCTCGATACTGATATGGGTTTTCAAAAGCATAGTTTTGCTTAAACTCATCTGTTAGCGGGATAATTTGAGGCATAGCAACAGATCGGTTACCAACAAAAGACTTAACTTGAATAATCTTAACGGGACTAGTGAGCTCAATTAATAAGTAATCTAATTCGGTTTTTTGATTGAATTGATAATAGTCCGCCAAATCTATCGATATACCATCAATATCTTCAAATAAGACCTGATCACCTTTTCGATATGCCTTTAGGCTGGCTTCTTGGGTTGCAGTAGGCAGAACATTTGTATCCTGTGGTGCATTTGCCTGTACAACTTCTTCCCTAACAACTTGAGCGCCAGTCGCATCCTGCCACGCAAACATTTTTTCATCTGCCAGTTTTTTATCAATGCTCTCAGAGTCGATAAAATCATCTGGATTTATGTTATTAGATTGAACGTTTGGGGCTTTAGTTTCATTCTTCGGGCTTTTATTCACGGCCTTAGGTTTATTGCTTTCTTTTTTAATCGTACGAATTTGCCCAGTTTCATCAACCCACGTATAAAAATCAGAGTCCCCCTGCGGGAGCCCTTGGCAAGCAGTCAATGAAAGGAAAATAAAACCAAATACAATAAGTTTCATTAGAATTTCGTTCTGAATGTAATACCTGCCGCCGCAACCGTTAATTTGGTTTCAACATCTAAGCCAGGATAAGGGTTTGAAACCAAGCATGTTAAACAGTCTCGGTTTAAAGAGCCACTTGAGGTGCTGAATCCTTGTTCATCCTGAGGGTCGGCCTCAATTGTCTCTTGGCTTTTAAGAAAAGAAAGGGATACATCAATTTCTGTATCTAGATCCCAGCGATAGCCAAAACCAATACCATACATGGGTGCAAAGCCCAATGGCGCCATAACGTTACGTCGGTCTGTTGGTATCGATGTGGTTCGTGGCTCATAACCAATTCGCGCCTTCAGTCGAGAGCTCATTTGATACTCAATACCAAAGCCAAAACTCCAAACGCTTTTATAATTTAAATTCTGCCTCAATGTGTTACCTGTCACCTCGCCGGGTGCCAGTATTTTTGCGGCATTCAAGAAATCTAACTGGCGATCGAATTCAAAATAAAAGGAGTCCCATTCGTCGTAGTCGGTCCAGCCCGCATCAATATTGAACTGTAACTTATCAAAAAAACGAAATTTAAAACCTGTTTGAAAATGCTGAGGATAAGTAAATTCAGTCGTGACATACCCTGTTTCTCGACTCACACCTGATGGCAGTTGAAACATAGCGCCAATTATAGCCCCGTATATTGACCCTCTAAAGCCACTAAAAAATCCAGCAAAATCTCGGGAAGTAATCCATTTCAAACTCACCGCTTAACTGGTCTTTAGCTTCACTTTGGTAAGCCATACCCCATGCAAACCAATCCGTGGGCTCCCATAACAAACCAAGGTTATAAGAAAGGGACATGGAGTTTTCTAGTTGCATGCTCAGTGTGCCAATATCTCGATACGGCCCAACACGACCGCCACATAAAGAAACAAATGGCACCAATGGATCATTACCACCACCGCCTTCCTCGCAGCCAAATGCATCTTGAAGCATCTCAGTAGCCGCCATTATTAAGTTTACGCCACGTGCATCTTGTTCAATAGCAAAGCCTTGGTGGGATAGCAAAACACCAGCGCCCAAAGAAAGCTCATCGTTGACCTTATAACCAAAAGACGGTGACAAGTACGTCATACGTTGCATGGCCAGTTGCTTGGCTTGATAGCGCCCGGGATTATCAGCGCCTTCTTTAACAAACCCAGCAACCATGGGCATATAAGTGGCTGTTGCGAATGTGAATTTTGAACCCGGTGGATTGATAGAAAAGCCAGCAGCAGGCAGTGCAAGAACGGGCAAGTGCAAAGGAAATATGCCAACACCTGGAATATAGGCGCCTGCGATGGCTTCACTTTTTTGACCAATAACGGGGTCATCCTCGAAATTTAGAAGCTCTCCATCACCATCGTAATCTTCAGGCAGATTGAAGGTGGCTTCGGATTTCAAAATAACATTAAGCAGGGTAACGCCTATTTGGCGCCCTTTTAATTTTGTAAGACCGGCAGGGTTATAGTGAATTGAGGCCATACCAGGGGGATCAGCCGTCACAGCATTACCCAAAGAAAGTGCCTTTGGGTCAATAAGCATCGACTGCCCAAGCTGGGCATGGGATACAAAACTCAAACATAGCAGAATGACAAATAAGTAACTCTTCATAACAGCAACCATTATTAAGAAGAGCTAGCAGATGATTTGGCTTTTAAACCATTTACATCAATTGGCAATGATAGAGATAAAATAATGTCAGGCGCGTCATCCGTCATGCCAAACCCAACACCAATGTTAGTAATGGTTTTGGGTGACACTCTTACACCTAAACTTATATTAAAAATGCCGCTCATAGTGGCTGAACTTTGCACATCAGAAAAACTGCCTGAATTATTTTTAAACACATAAGTCGATTTGTCCGAATAACTCCCTTGGAATGACATGCTCATGGAAACATCATACGAAAGCGAATAAGCAAAACCGCCAGAAAATGACACACTCACCCCTGGTTGCACTTCCATTAATATTGCGCCGCTTCTAGGTTGGTTAATATCTTTTTCTGGTATCGCATAAGACAAACTACCAGAGCCAAATAACATGACAGGGTCAACAACCTTTGACATAGACAGACCGCCTGTTAAGGAGTAATAACCGCTCCCCGTTGGTAGCGTTTTGTCGCCAACGGTGTGAAATGGACTTGAGCCTGTTTTAGTTTTAAAAGAACCGGTTACTGTCTTGCTTAACTCGCCGGGCACATAAGCGTAAGGCTGCCAGCGTCCATTTATTGATATATCACCAATACCAGACGCGCTTTGAGATTCAAATGAATCATATTTGACAACCAAAGGCACGGTAACACCTAATGTTAGGTTGTTTTCATACCCGTAATCAAAGTTGAAATTATTTGAAAGGTTGTGAACCGAGGAAGGATTGACATCAAACGAAGTAACACGACCATCGACAATACTGACATCCAATCGTTGATCTGCTACATAGCTATAACTCATATTGAACCCGAGAGAAGTCTGGCCTTCTTTCATGAGGGAGTAGCTGTTTTCTGTGGCTTCAAATACTTCTTCTAAGCTTTTTTCTTGGGTGGCATCACCTTCTTTTTGTGAAAGGGCTTCCCTTGCGCTTGAAACATCGGCATTCGTATTGTTAGCTATAAAAAAGGCCAGTAATAAAATTAATCTCGCGTTCACTTAAACCACCATGTTCTTTTTATTATTTTCTCTTAAAGCGAATGCTTTTATTTACCAGAGAGTCCGTCTTAATCGTGTTCACCAATGAAGGGTCAAAACCTTCATCACCAGCCGAAACCAATTCGCCAAAATCTTCATCGTCGGCGTCTTTTTCTCGAATCCAGTGGGCATTGTTTTTACTTCGCGCTAAACCATTGCTGATTTCAGCGGGCTCACCCATGTGATCGGCCGGAAAGAAGTCTCTAAAATCACGAAAAGCCATTTTGGTAAATGTTCTTTCATCTATGACCCTTAAATCTTCATCCCTGATTTCTAAGCCCCCTACTGGCTTGTGACCATTAGGGAATACAATAAATAGTACATTACGATCCCATACCTCTAAAAAACGGTTCAGCGTGAAGCTAATATTACCAAGAGAGGGATCTGCGACAAATACGTGGCCATTTTTAACACCGCGAATAACAACGAAATGCTTAAATCCAGCATATTCAATAGGCGCAATAGCTGGGTGATCGAGTTTAATTAAGTCCTCTTTTTCTGCACGAAAACCACCTGATGGATGACCTAGTGCCGTCACAAGGCGCTTCATGTCTAATAAGGAAAAACCACGGCGTTCTATGATTTTCTCAGAGTCGCCAAATTCCAAAAGCCCTTCCATTACTTGGCGCTCTTGGAAATTTCGTCCGAGATAAAAGTCCAAAAGTGTCGTCAAAGCAGCCGAGCCACAGCTATAGTCATAAGCTTGGCGAACAACATTGTTGAACCTAAACTCAGAAAGAGGCTCTATGAATTCTTTTTGACGCGTGCTTTGCGCGCCGTATCCGGTTTCATAATAGACAATACCCTTTGGCTGAGATTCCACTTCTAAGAATTCAGTCAGCATGGTGTAGCTAATTATGGAAGCAAGCAGAAAAACCAACATGGGATATTTAGGCCTAACTTGTTATTTTTGTTATTTTTGGTCAGTTACTCATTGTTACATTAATTAACTTATTAGGCCATACACCAAAATGCTTGGTATCGACAAAAAATGCCGCCATTGATTGTTTTTTAGCCCGAACACGCTTTTTTCATTGCACATGAGTACAACTCATCTGGCAAATAAAGACCAAAAGCCTACCCAAAAAATGTTGTAGCACTTAAAATGCACACACCAATTGGCGAGCAAAAATGAACTTTTCTACAAGCAAACTTCCCTACCTCGAAAATACAGATCAACTTTTAAGCAAGTTAAGTGACTTGGGCCATAGGGTTGCGCTAGAAAGCTCAAACGCAGAACACCCAAACGGGCGCTGGAGTATTATTTCAGCATCCCCTATTGAGATCATAGAGCTATACGATCGATCAAATATAGAGTCTGCGCGCTTGCAGCTTGAACAGCTCAGTGCTGTTATTCCTACCATTGAATCTGACCTGCCCTTTACTGGCGGATTAATTGGTCACCTAAGCTATGATCTGGGAATTCCTAGGCTAAAAGTAGATCAATATCCATCGCAACCACTCATTATGTGTGGTCTTTATAGTTGGGCCTTTTTAATTGATCACTCATTAAAAGAAACTCAGCTTGTTTATTGGTCAGAAATTAGCACGATCGAAAAAAGCCATTTGAAAGACATATTCTCTCATTGTCTTGCATCTAATACCTCAACAGGACTAACGTTTAACTTAACATCCGCGTTTAAACCTAAATGGGATGAGTCAACCTACAAAAATAAAATCGATACGATCCATGATTATATTTTGAATGGCGACACCTACCAGGTAAATCTAGCGCAATCGTTTTCCGCGCAATATGAAGGCGACCCCATTTGTGCTTATTCAAAGATCAAGCAAGCAGGGAAAGTCCCTTTTGCATGTTATTTTGAATCAGATAAATGGTCTTTTGCTAGTGCAACACCTGAATTATTTTTACAGTACAGCGACAACAAAGTCACAACAAAACCAATCAAAGGTACCCGCCCTAGATTTGCGGATAAAATAAAAGACCAGCAGCAAATTATTGACCTCAAAAATAGCATCAAAGACAAAGCCGAAAACCTCATGATTGTTGATTTATTGCGCAATGACTTAAGCATGAATGCAAGCAATGTCCGAGTCGACTCTCTGTTTGACATCGAAACATTCAGCACTGTGCATCACCTAGTAAGCACCGTATCGGCTACAGCAAAAAGTGAAAACATACTTAAATTATTAATTGATGCATTCCCTGGGGGGTCGATAACAGGCGCACCTAAAAAACGTGCAATGGAAATCATCCATGAACTCGAAGCATCACCAAGAAGTTTCTATTGCGGCAGTTCGTTTTATCTTTCAAGTAACAATAAGATGAATTCTAATATTTTAATTCGTGGCTTTCTATTTGAAGAAAGCTCAGTAACTTGCTGGGCTGGAGGTGGGATCGTTGCTGATTCAAACTGGAAAGATGAACACCAAGAGAGCTTGGATAAAATATCCAAGCTCATGGCATCACTGCTTTAAGTCAATCGTATTAATCGAGTGACAACTGGCGATTGCTCGCTTTTAAAAATTGCGCCTTTAACTCTGCATATTCATGAACCGCAGGAAATTGAGGAAACTCATCAATCACGTTTTGCGGTGACTTAAATAAAACCCCCGCCTCTGCCTGCTTAAGCATGGTTGTATCATTGTACGAATCACCCGCCGCAATACAGCGATAATTTAACAATTGAAAAGCACGAACCGCTTGGCGTTTAGGGTCAACTTGACGCAGCTTATAGTCAGTAATAAAACCTTCTTCACTTACTTCAAGCTTATGACAAAGTAATGTTGGGAATCCCAATTGACGCATCAATGGCTGCGCAAATTCATAAAATGTATCGGATAAAATCACAACCTGAAAGCGCTCACGCAACCAATCAATAAACTCTTTAGCGCCTTCAAGTGGCGATAAAGTCGCGATAACTTCTTGGATGTCATCTATTTTAAGATTGTTATCGGCCAATATTTTTAAGCGCTGCTTCATTAAGACATCGTAATCAGGGATATCACGAGTCGTCGCTTTCAGCTCTTCGATGCCAGTTTTATTGGCAAATTCAGATCCAAATTTCAGGGATCAGCACCCCTTCTAGGTCAAGACAGGCTAGCTCCACGCTTTAAACTCCTAAGTACGTAAAAGGGCGCTACTCTATCTTTTATGGAGAGCCCATTCAATCGTATAATGTGTTTTATCTTATAAGCTATAATTATTAAATTATGCTTAATAATTATTTTTTCGAATATCAGTATTCTGCTAATGTGGCCAGATTCTAAAAAGAGAGCTCAAAAATGACACTAACACCTACTGAAGTAGAAGCCCTAGATAAAGAGCTCTCTGAAAAACAACCCAAACAAATCATCAAGCATGCGCTCGAGCAATTCGACAATATCGCTATTTCATTTAGCGGCGCAGAAGATGTGGTTTTAATTGATCTAGCCCTCAAAGCTAAAAAAAATATTAAGGTATTTAGCCTAGATACTGGTCGCCTACATGCCGAAACTTATGCGTTTATTGAGCAAGTCCGCAAACATTACGGTATTGAGATAGAGCTAGTTAGCCCTGATCACAACGAACTTGAACCATTTGTGAAAACAAAAGGCTTATTTAGCTTTTATGAAGATGGCCACAATGAATGCTGCGGGATTCGAAAAATTAAGCCACTAAAGCGCAAAGTTAAAACACTTAATGCTTGGATTACAGGCCAAAGAAAAGATCAAAGCCCGGGCACGCGAAATACGATCCCTACGTTTCAATTAGATTCATTTGAAGGCGCGAGCGGCGAACTATACAAATTCAACCCACTGGCTAACTGGAGCTCAGAAGACGTTTGGAATTATATTAAAATGTTTGATGTACCCTATAACCCGCTACACAATCAAGGGTATATCAGCATTGGATGTCAACCATGTACTCGCCCTGTTCTACCAAATCAACATGAGCGAGAAGGTCGCTGGTGGTGGGAAAATGAAGGCGGAAAAGAATGTGGCTTGCATGCCACAAACATTATTTCGAAAGGTTAAAACCTATAGCCCAGTCTAGCGACTGGGCAGCTCTATTGCAGAGAACAGCTCTTCCAACTCTGCTTTACTATGGCATTGTGCCGCTTTTTCGATGGTTGCTTTATCTAGGTGCGGTGCAAAGCGAGCAACAAAATCACACATAAACCCACGCAAGAATGTCCCTTTTCTAAAGCCAATTCGAGTAATGCTGTCTCTAAATAAATGGCTTGCATCGATCGCAACAAGATCACTGTCTTTTTCAGGGTCTATTGCCATGCTAGCCACAATACCAACCCCCAAACCTAAGCGCACATAGGTTTTGATAACATCAGCGTCAGCGGCGGTAAATACAACTTTCGGAGTCAGCCCTTTATCTTTAAATGCTTCATCAAGTCGAGAGCGACCGGTAAAACCAAATACATACGTTACTAGAGGAAATGTAGCGACCTCTTCCAATGTTGGTTGCGCACGCTGAGCTAGCGGGTGTGTTTTAGGCACAAGAATACTGCGATTCCAGCGATAACACGGCATCATGATTAGATCATTGAAATGATCCATGGCTTCCGTTGCAATAGCAAAGTCAACCGTACCATCCGCCGCCATTTCTGCAATTTGAGTTGGCGTGCCTTGGTGCATATGCAGTGACACATCAGGGTACTGCGCAATAAAGTTTTGAATAATCCCAGGAAGCGCATAACGAGCTTGCGTGTGCGTCGTGGCAATTGAAAGACTGCCCTTATTTTCGTTACTAAACTCTTGTGCTACTTGCTTGATGCTTTCAACCTTTCTTAAAATTTCACCTGAAACCTTAAGAATCGCTTCTCCAGCTGGGGTAACTCTGGTTAAATGCTTGCCGCTACGAGCGAAGATTTCAACCCCTAACTCGTCTTCCAACAGTCTGATTTGCTTACTTATCCCTGGCTGAGACGTGTAAAGCACTTGAGCAGTGGCAGACACATTAAGATCATGGTGCGCCACTTCCCAGATGTAGCGCAATTGTTGTAGCTTCATAAGCCCTCCAGGCTAACACGACCCTACTACCCGTAAAATGGTTATAAAAATAGAATTAAATATTCTTTTCCAGAATAGATGTAAATCTATAAATTTACCAGCTAACTTCTTAAACTGTACGTTATAAGCGTAGACTATATTCATGGAATTTCTGTTATATGTAGTGTCAGGCGCCGTTGTAGGCGTAATTGTAGGTATCACTGGCATTGGTGGGGGCTCTTTAATGACCCCCTTACTCCTACTTTTTGGCATCCCCCCTCACATCGCAGTTGGTACGGATCTTCTTTATGCATCCATAACCAAGGCTGGCGGGGTTATTGCTCACCACAAGCAAAAGACCATTAAATGGTCGATTACTTTATTAATGGTAGTAGGAAGTATTCCTAGCGCCATACTAACTGGCATAATTTTAAGTGCTTTTTTTGAAGATTATCAGCATTACACCGGCATCATTACCACCACTCTAGGTGTTATGTTGGTTGTAACGGCCATTCTTTTGTTATTTCGCAAGCGATTACAACTCTTTGCTGAAAACCAAGCGAACCTTAGCGGCCGTAGCTGGCTTCAGTCTAACCGAGCGGGCATCACCATTTTCATGGGTGTCATACTGGGGATATTTGTAACGTTATCGTCGGTTGGTGCAGGCGCCATCGGCACAGTGGTGCTGCTTATTCTCTACCCATACCTACGCTCTGTTCAAATCGTCGGAACAGACCTTGCCCACGCAGTTCCTCTTACATTAATTGGGGGCTTGGTACATTTATCGTTAGGTAATGTCGACTATGCACTGCTGGGTGCATTGCTTTTGGGTTCAATTCCAGCAATACATTTTGGTACTAAAATTGGCTCTCATTTACCAGAAAACCTACTGCGGAACATGCTTGCAGGACTCCTGCTGATATTAGGTGTTAAATACATTATCTTTTAGTTATCTAAACGATCCAGATCACCTAGGTTGACCATTGGAATAACCAGCACAGGTATTGGCGATATGTCCAATACCTTGCTGACAACTGAACCAATGGCGCCACCTTGAAATGCAGACTGCCCATGACTTCCTAGTAAGATGATACTACTCTGCAATTCACAGGCTTGCTGAACAATCACCTCTGACGGAAAACCAAGCTCTACAATTACCCTATCAAGATCAATAGCTTCAAGCATGTCGTGATAATCTCTTCTTAGTGCCTCCTCGACTTGCGTTTTGATCTTATTTTTCACATCAATCAAGCCGTGCTGGCGCAAATAACGACGATCTTTTTCAGGGACATAGGTATTGATAATCGATTCGGCAAACACGCCCATGGGCTCGATAACATGCACGATATCAACCCTAGCCCCCATATTTAGGGCTATCCGTGTGAGCTGCCTTATTAAATAAGGACTATACAACCCCAAGTCGGCTGCATACAAAATGCGAGGATTCATGGCGACCGCTTACTGCCAGTATCTTAATTAATCATAGCACTAGAAAACCTGTCTATACTTTCAATTGAAACCTATTGGGAGGTAATTATGAGCGACCGCATGCTAAGTTTGGCTGAAGCCAGCAGCCTATTAAATGTCAGCGAAGTAACCGTTAAGAGGTGGGCCAGAGAGCACTTACTTAAAAGTGTTAAGCAAGGCAGTGATTTCCTCTTTCCTGAAGCTGATGTCTTAAAATATAAAGAAATGAACGACAAATTTCGTAAATAGTCATAAAAGGCTTGTTTTTAGACAGGCCTTTTACGATTTTATTCCTTTTTCTTGCATTTACCCCTTTCAGTCGCCTATTCAAGTGCTCTATCATTACGCCTTTATTGCTACAGCTTCGGAATAATAAGCACAATGTCAGATAAACGCGTCGAAGACCTGAATATAGAAAGTACACAAACTCTTATCACACCTGAGCAGCTTAAAACTGAGCTTCCTATCTCAGACAAAGCCGTCAACTGTGTTGAACAAGGCCGCTTAGCGATACGAAATATTCTAGATCGTAAAGATCCTCGCTTATTTGTGGTGATAGGGCCCTGCTCTATCCATGATGTGCAAGCCGCTAAAGAATATGCCAAGAAGCTAAAAGTTCTAAGTGACAAAGTAAGCGACAGCATTTTAATTGTTATGCGTGTTTATTTTGAAAAGCCACGCACCACTGTTGGCTGGAAAGGCTTGATTAACGACCCTTACCTAAATGATACGTTCAAGATCGAAGACGGCCTAAAAATCTCTCGCAAACTGCTAATCGATCTGGCAGAAATGGGCTTGCCGCTATCTACGGAAGCACTGGACCCTATTTCCCCTCAGTACCTACAAGACTTAATTAGTTGGTCTGCTATTGGTGCACGTACAACTGAAAGCCAGACTCACCGTGAATTAGCCAGTGGCTTGTCATGTGCTGTTGGTTTCAAAAATGGAACAGACGGCAACTTAACTGTCGCAATCAATGCGATGCAATCTACAGCTAACCCTCATCGCTTTTTAGGCATTAATGGTGATGGCCAAGTAGCCGTTGTTAAAACCAAAGGCAACCCTTATGGCCACGTGGTTCTTCGTGGTGGTGGCGGCAAGCCAAACTATGATTCTGTTAGCATTGCGCTGTGCGAGCAAGAAATGGAAAAAGCCAACGTGCAAAACAACATTATGGTTGATTGCTCTCACGCTAACTCCAACAAAGATCCAGCGTTGCAGCCGCTTGTAATGAATAACGTGAGCAATCAAATTCTTGAGGGCAACCAATCCATTGTCGGCCTTATGGTTGAGTCACATCTTAAGTTTGGTAGCCAAAGCATTCCTGCCAATCTAGATGACCTTGTATACGGACAATCGATTACTGACGGCTGTATTTCTTGGGATCAAACCGAAGAAGCTATCCTGCAAATGCACGAGAAATTAAAAGACGTCCTTCCTAAGCGTTAAAAGACAAAGGGGTTGCTAAGCAACCCCTTTGCGTTTTTATGGTATAATCTCGCGCTTTAAAATTTGAGCAACCAAAATGAATTCACCTACCGTTGGCATTATTATGGGTTCCACTTCTGATTGGAGCACCATGGAAAAAGCAGAAGAAGTACTGATAAAGCTTGGTGTGAGCTATGAAGTAAAGGTTGTTTCAGCCCATAGAACCCCTGATTTATTGTTTGATTACGCTGTAAATGCCGCCGACCGAGGCATTCAGGTGATCGTTGCCGGTGCCGGTGGTGCTGCGCACTTACCTGGCATGGTCGCGTCTAAGACACACCTTCCCGTTTTTGGTGTTCCCGTGCAAAGCAAGGCCTTAAATGGTATTGATTCTTTGTTATCAATCGCGCAAATGCCAGCCGGCATAGCGGTTGGAACATTAGCCATTGGGCCTGCCGGTGCCGCTAACGCAGGATTACTCGCCGCTCAAGTAATCGCTCTGCATGACGAAACTGTACGAGCTAAACTCATTGAGTTTCGTGCAAACCAAACCGATAAAGTACTTTCTATTCCAGATCCAAGGGACGCGTAGTCGATGGCAGTAAAGCGTATTGGAGTCATAGGCTCTGGGCAGTTAGGCCGCATGATGGCACTAGCCGCTACCCATTTAAATACTGAGTTTGTGTTTTTTGATGAAGCATTGGATTCGCCATGCTCTAATTTGGGCAAATGCATTCAACCAAGTACACCTAACGCACTGCAGCGCTTTATTGATAGTGTTGATGTGGTGACTTACGAAAGTGAAAATACCGATGCAACCCTTGTTTCATTGATTAACGAGAGCGTGCCCGTTTATCCAAGCACTCTTTCACTCATGAATAGCCAGCACCGCTTAACTGAGAAACGTTTTTTTCAGTCAATTGGTATACAAACCGCTGACTTCAGAAAAGTTGAAACACTCGAAGACCTAGAACAAGCCGTACTTGATTTGGGCCTTCCGGTTATCGTAAAAACAACCCGTGAAGGCTATGACGGCAAAGGTCAGGCCATGATAAAAACCCAAGCTGATATCAAGCCCGCATGGGCTGAGTTGGGCGATAAAGAATTAATTGCAGAAGCTTTTGTGACTTTTAGCCGTGAGCTATCGGTTATCGCTGCTCGCAGCGCAAGTGGAGAGGTGAAAGTTTACCCTCTAGCAGAAAACGACCATAGCGCTGGAATTTTACGTGTATCAAAGGTTCCGGTTAAAAATCTAAGTGACGCTAAGCAAGATCAAGCGAATGAGTTTATCACGGCCCTACTGCAAAAATTAAATCATGTGGGTGTACTTACCCTTGAATTATTTGATACAGAGGATGGGCTAGTGGCCAATGAAATGGCGCCTCGCGTTCATAACTCAGGACACTGGAGCATTGAAGGCGCTTATTGCAGTCAGTTTGAAAACCATATTCGCGCCATATGCGATATGCCTCTTGGTGAAACAGCCAGTCGCCAACCTTTTGCAGGGATGATTAACATCATAGGCAAACACGGTGATTCCGACTTAGTGCTTAAGCAGAGCAATTGTTTCTACCATGCATATGGCAAAGACGAGAGACTTAACCGGAAAATTGGGCACATCAACATTGTCGCCAATAGCGAAGCCGAGCTAGAAACATCAATATCGAACCTGAACGCATTTATTGATGAGTGTGGAGAGTAAGACAATTACGCATAAAAAAAGCCCCTATGGGGCTTTTTTTGTTTTAGCAGCGGCTACATATAAGCATTATCAGCTTTTGTATGGTCCGTTACGTCTCTTACACCGCTAAGTTGTGGCAGTTTTTCTAGTAATGTTTTTTCAATTCCCTCTTTAAGGGTAACATCCACTGCGCTACAACCTTGGCAACCACCTCCGAACTCCAAAATAGCCAAACCCTCTTCGGTAACCTCAACCAATTTAACTTCACCACCGTGGGAGGCTAAGCCTGGGTTTACCTCATTATATAAAATGTAAGTGATTTGCTCTTCGATCGGGCTATCACCTGTCACTTTAGGCATTTTTGCGTTAGGGGCTTTAATCGTTAATTGGCCACCCATTTTGTCTTTGGCAAAGTCAATCTTTGCGTCTTCCATGTAAAGAATGCTTTGCTTATCAAGGTAAACGCGCAGATCATTAACATCCATGATCTCATCGTTTGTATTGACCTCTTCAGGGCGGCAATAAGCAAGACAGGTTTCAGCATAAGGCGTGCCTGGCTGAGTGATAAAAACACGTACAGACATTCCCGGCACATTTTGCTTGGCTAATAATTCAGATAAATATTGTGCGGCGGCGTCAGTAATATTAAGCATTTCGCTCTCCGATAGATTTTATTCAATTTTACTGAGTTTTCACCATAAAACCAATCCCTAGTTATTTACTCAGGTATTATGAGCTCTATATTTGCATTTCGAATAAGCGTTATAAGAAATAAACCATTTTCTCGATATGGATCTTTTGCTATTGTCCGCCCAAATTTAATAATACAGCCATCAAAATGGCGGTGATGAGAGCGCTATGTATACATATGACAACTACGATCAGCGTATCGTAGATGAGCGAGTAGCTCAGTTTAGAGAACAAACCGACCGCTACTTGGCTGGTGAGCTAACTGAAGAGCAGTTTTTGCCATTGCGCCTACAGAATGGACTTTATGTTCAGCGTTACGCCCCTATGCTACGTGTTGCTGTGCCTTACGGCTTGTTATCAAGCAATCAAGTTCGCAAATTAGCGCACATCGCGCGCACCTACGATAAAGGCTACGCGCACATCAGTACGCGTACCAATGTTCAGTACAACTGGCCTGAATTAAAAGATGTTCCGGAAATATTAGCCGAACTAGCCAGTGTGCAAATGCACGCCATTCAAACCAGCGGCAACTGTATTCGTAACACCACAACCGATCAATTTGCAGGTGTCACCCCCAACGAATTAGTGGATCCACGCCCTTATTGTGAAATTATTCGTCAGTGGTCAACTTTCCACCCTGAGTTTGCATTTCTGCCGCGTAAATTCAAAATTGCAGTCAACAGCCACCTGACCGATGACCGTGCAGCCACCATGTTGCATGATATTGGCATTAAGATTGTCAAAAATGCATCGAATGAACTTGGTTTTGCCGTGTATGTAGGTGGTGGTTTAGGTCGTACGCCTATTGTTGCCTCGCTTGTGAAAGAGTTTCTACCTGAAAAAGACTTGCTGACGTATCTTGATGCCGTACTGCGTGTTTACAACCTAAATGGTCGTCGCGATAACAAGTATAAAGCACGTATCAAAATTTTAGTTAAAGCCCTTGGTGTTGAAGCATTTGCTGAAAAAGTAGATGCCGAGTGGCAGCACCTGAAAGATGGTCCGGGCACACTGACTGAAGCAGAAATTGATCGTATTAAAGGGCACTTCACTGCTCCTGATTATGAAACCCTTGAAGCAAGTACTGAGCTTGAAAAACAATTAACAGAACACAAAGCGTTCTCTAATTGGTATAAGCGCAACGTAAGTGAGCACAAGGTAAATGGCTATGCCATTGTTACCCTAACACTTAAGAAACTAGGAACGCCGCCTGGTGATATCACGGACAATCAATTAGATGTGGTTGCTGACTTGGCTGATCGCTATAGCTTTGGTGAAGTGCGCAATACTCACGAGCAAAACATTGTACTTGCTGACGTTAAACAAGATGCCCTATTCGCATTATGGCAAGAAGCAAAAACGGCTGGTTTTGCGACACCTAACCTTGGTCTGTTAACCGACATGATTTGCTGCCCAGGCGGTGACTTTTGTGCACTCGCCAATGCGAAATCAATCCCAGTTGCTGAAGCACTTCAAGCAAAGTTTGATGACTTGGATTACTTACATGACTTGGGCGAAATTGACTTAAACATTTCTGGCTGCATGAATGCTTGTGGTCACCACCACATCGGTCATATTGGCATTCTTGGTGTTGATAAAAAAGGCGAAGAGTTTTACCAAGTATCTTTAGGTGGCGATGCTGGACCTGATGCCACAATTGGTAAAATTTTAGGGCCCTCGTTTGCGCGAGAGCAAATGCCTGAGATTATCGGAAAAATCTTAGATATTTATGTCGATCAACGCATCGAAGGCGAACGTTTCATCGATACTTATCGTCGTGCTGGTCATGCTGTTTTCAAGGAGCGCGTATATGCCAAATCTAATTAATCAACAATCGACTCTTGAAAACAAATGGGTCGTTGTGACGGACTATGACGCTGCCCTACCACAAGGCCATATCATTGTTGACTCAAGCTACTGGCTAGCGAACAAAGATGCTCTCTCGGCTCATACTGACATTGCTATCTACTTGAACGGGGATGCCGACTTAGAGTCGCTAAAAGACGACCTAGCTCGTTTTGACGTTGTTGCCGTTAACTTCCCCGCTTTTGCTGATGGTCGCGGCTACAGCTTGGCTCGCTTACTTAAAGAGCGTTATGACTACCAAGGCGAGATTCGCGCCATTGGCGATGTGCTATTAGATCAGCTTTATTTCATGAAACGCTGTGGTATTGACACATATCTGCTTAAAGACGGCCTAGAGGCTGAAAAGGCACTGCAATTCTTTGCAACCTTTAGTGACCCCTACCAGCTTGCTTATGATGTAAAAACACCATTGTTTCGTCGTAAAGCCTAGCTATACACAAAACAGCCTCTTTGAGGCTGTTTTCATTTTAACCCTTTACTCCGCTTGTTTTTTATACCAATCTTAAATGACTTACTTTTGGGTTAAGTCATGGAACACAGCCTTTTCTTTTCGTTTTTCATCATCTTCACTGGCGCCGCCATTCTCGCCACGATTTCACTCTACACTCATCAACCCATTATCATCGCTTATGTGGCACTCGGCATTCTAGCGGGCCCCTCTGTTATGGGGTGGGTAAGTGACGCACAGCAACTTAGTGAAATTGCCCACATTGGCATTGTGTTTCTACTCTTTTTACTCGGCTTAGACATGCAGCCTAAAAGCTTGGTGCATGTGCTTAAAAAAGCCAGCCTAGTTGCAATCATCAGCTCTCTTGTCTTTTTTGCGACAGGTTATGGCGCCGCATTGACGTTCGGGTTTAATCAAACCGAATCTCTGGTTACCGGTGCAGCACTAATGTTCTCAAGCACCATCATTGGGATAAAATTATTGCCGACAACCGTTTTACATCACAAACACATGGGCGAACTCATGGTTGGCCTGCTTTTATTGCAGGATATGATTGCGATTGTTGTATTACTTGTACTAGGAAGCGCCTCATCAGGTGGCGGCATTCAAGACTTTGCTCTTACTGCACTTGCCTTGCCTTTTCTTATTATTTTTTCTTATGTTTGCGTGAAATTTATTATCCTCCCTTTATTGGTCAAATTTGATTTATTCCACGAATATCTATTTTTAATGGCCATTGGCTGGTGCCTAGGCTTGGCTGAATTAGGTGCTTACTTAGGGCTTTCAAAAGAGATGGGCGCTTTTGTAGCGGGTATTACCTTAGCAACACACCCTGTAGCCCAATTTATGACCGAGAAATTAAAACCCATTCGCGACTTTTTCTTGGTGTTATTTTTCTTCACATTAGGGGCGGGATTTAAACTGCATGTATTAGCGGATATTTGGCTTTACGCATTAATTTTAAGTGCGCTGGTATTGGCTATTAAGCCTATTACGTTTAAATTTTTACTAAGCCATCAATCTGAAAATAATAATCTTTCTTGGGACATTGGCTTTCGCTTAGGGCAAATCAGTGAGTTTTCATTACTCATTGCGTATCTTGCTATTGCTTCTAATTTGATTGGTGAAAATGCAGCCCATACCATACAGGCAACAGCGGTCATTACCTTTATTGTTTCAACTTACATCGTTATATTTAACTATCCTAACCCCATCGCACCTTCTGGTAAGCTACGACGAGATTAGGCTTTCTAATTACGAATGCGCAAGAATAAATCGGCCAGTAATTACACCTTTCAACATAGCCGACATGGTTTCAGCTAAATCGGCCTTTGTTATCTCTTTACATGAGCCGACTAGCTCAGGTAGACGCCATTCTCCTGCAATTTTATTCCAAATATCTTGTTTGCGCGCTAAGGGCAACATCACTGAATCCACACCAAGTAAGCTAACATCCCTTAAAATAAACGGCAAAACCGTCGTATTTAAAGCCGGTGACGCCACCAATCCACAACATGCAACCGAGCCTTGGTAATCAATTGTTTTCAGAATACTGGCAAGCACATTACCACCCGCCACATCCACCGCACCTGAGTACGACGGTTTTAATAGTGGCCGCTTAGATTCGTCAATAAACGCATCTCTTAATATCACCTCTTGAGCGCCGATTGATTTTAAATAATCGGCCTGCTCCATCTTGGAAGTGAGAGCATGAACCTGATAACCAAGCTTAGCCAAAAGCATGACAGCAATGCTCCCAACACCACCCGTTGCACCAGAAACCAAAACAGGTTTTGTTTTAGGCAAATGATTAGAGATTAATTTATCAACGCACAACGCCGCTGTTAATCCGGCTGTCCCCCAGGCCATCGCTTCTTTCTCAGGCAGTGATAGTGGCAGTTTGATCACCCAAGCGCTCGACACCCGAATATATTCACCAAATCCACCTTTGGTGTTCATACCTAAGTCATAACCAGTAACGATAACTTTGGTGCCAGCTGGCAATTCAGCATTATGTGATTCAACAACTTCGCCAGTGGCGTCAATACCTGGGGTGTGCGGGAATGCCTGTGTCACACCTTTATTGCCGGAAAAAGATAATGCGTCTTTGTAGTTTACGGATGAATAATTCACTTTTATTAGAAGATCACCTTCTGGCAAATCCGCGGTGTTAAGTGTGCAAATTTCACCACCAAACACACCCTCAGAATTTTCTGAAACAACTAACGCTTTATAATCCATCCGCTTCTCCCTTACATGTACCACTTATGAAACGCTATCTTATTAAGAGCCGTTTCAATTGATTGATTAAGTGCGCTTTGAGCACCCGCTCCTAAACGCTTCAGTAACGGTTTTTTCTGTTCACTTGAAAGCACATACACATCTGCTTCTTTGCAGCGCGATAATAAGTAATCATCACTGGTTGATACTACATCAACTAAGTTTTGCTTAAGCGCATCTTGGCCATACCAAACATCGCCATTGGCAACATGCTCGAGATCGACGGCTGGGCGGTGCTGATGAATAAAGTTTTTAAACAAAACGTGTACGTCAGCGAGATCTTCTCTGAATTTTTCACGGGCTTTATCCGTATTTTCACCAAATACCGTTAATGTGCGTTTATATTCACCGGCTGTGTGCACTTCAAAATCAATATCGTTCTTTTTAAGTAACTTATTGAAATTAGGCAGCTGTGCAATAACACCGATTGAACCAATAACCGCGAAAGGCGCCGCGATAATTTTATCTGCCACAACCGCCATCATGTAACCACCACTGGCAGCGACTTTATCGACACAAATAGTCAGTGGGATGCCTTGAGACTTGATTCGATCTAATTGTGAAGCCGCATAACCATATTGGTGAACCATGCCGCCACCGCTTTCAACATTTACAACAACCTCATCAACGTGATCTCCTAAACTTAATAGTGCCGTGATCTCTTCTTTTAGCTGCTCACTTTGGCTTGCTTTAATATCGCCATTAAAATTAAGCACATAGACTTTTTGACGAGTGGTCTCATCGTCGCTCTTGTCTTGTTTTTTCTGCTCTTTTTTAAGGGCTTTAAGCTGCTTTTTATCAAGTACTTTTTCTTGAAGTCTCGCTTTTAACTTTTCAAGTTTATCGTTTAAAAATTGTACACGTATTTTCTCAGGCTTTGATTTTTGGCCTGCACTTGCGATCAAGCCGATAATCATTGCAACAACTATTACAAATGTGATCGCTTTGGCTAAAAATAAGCCATAATCAGATAAAAATTCCACACTACTTCCTTAACTATTGGGGTTTTGCTAAGTGTAACGACTCTAAATCTATGAGACTAGCTTTGCCGTATAAAACATATCAGCGTTATTCCGAGAAATTCAAACAATCGTATGATTAACTATTGACACCTACAACCACCTTGCTTAGTCTGACAATGTCTGTAAACACTCAGATGCGCTTGCCAGTTAAATTCGAGCAAGCTTCTTTCTTACATTTTACAAAGGATAACGATATGACTTCAGTTGCTGACATCATTGAACAAATGAAAGCGAAATTTAATGCTGATGCTGCTGCTGGCATGGAAAACGTATTCCAATTCAGCATCGAAGATGGTGATGATTTTTTCGTTGCTGTTAATGACGGCAACTTCGAAATCGGTAACGGTACGCACGACGACCCATCTGTCACTCTAATCATGACTACTGAGACTCTAGTTGGTATCATGACTGGCGAAACTGACGGTATGCAAGCGTTCATGGCTGGTCAGCTACGTGCTGAAGGCGACATGATGCTAGCAACTAAACTTGGTGAATTGTTCCCACAATAATCCAATTTAGTACACGCATTAAAAAAGGGGCTTAGGCCCCTTTTTTAATGCGTGAAGAAAATCACGACTACCACTTATTGAGCGCCTGCTTTGCTTGCTCGTTAACCGCTTGAGCATCTAGCCCATCATGAAACAGTCTGACTTGATAGATTGCACCATTTGCCATTGGCATGTACGTGGCAGAACCATACTTTGCCTGTACAAAACTCAGCCACTTTTTATTCGCAATCCAAGGCCATGTATCGACAAATTGTGACCCTAACAGGTCGTAGGCATTATCCGTTGATTGGTTTTCCTGCTCTAATGACAAAAAACGCCCAGATAAACGATCAAGCTTATAAGACGGCAAGTCACCATCGAACCAAGAGGCGACCTTAATTAAGCGCACATCTAATTGCCATTGATCACCCTCAAGCTTATAAAATTGAATATTCTTGTGGCGACCAACTAATTCAACATCAAACTCTTGCGGACCAACCTCAACAAAACGCAAAGTGGCAATCACCTGCCCCTCTTCTACGGTCGAATAGTGCAATAAATTAAACGCGACTATTGCGCTCATGGCGGTGCCGAATACGGCTACAAAACCCATACTGCCGCGCAACCACTTCATAAACCAATTTCGTGAAATTAACGTCTTACCTGCCACATAAAGCAGTATTAGAGCGATAACAACGAGTCCTGCGATTAAAATATAAACGCCCATCAAGCAACCTTATAGCCAAGCTGTGCAATACTCTTAATTGCCAAAGACAGAATATCTTTTGCTGACACATCTGACTGGGACACTGTTTCGATATAATACTCGATACTGGTTAAAACATCGGCAAGCACTTCTAGGCGTGCTTCATCCGCAGCGGCATCTGTGTTGAGCACACGCTCATTTAAGTAGCGCATCGACATGCTAATGATTTCGGCGCACTGTGTTTCGTTAAGAAAGATCAGCGCACCCTTAACGCCTGTCAAAGCCTGTCCAATATTTGCCAGGTGCAACTTATCGTTACTTTCAACAAAAGCCGCTACCGCTCTTTTGGATATGGCTAACCCAGAATGAATTTCATCAAATAAAACAATACGGGCCTCAAAGTAGTGACCAGCTCCGATTATTTCTTGTTGTTCTTTTGCGTCTAATGGTTGGCGACCAAATTTACTACTGGCAAGCTCAACTTCTAACAAGGCATCCGCAATGCCAGCTAGAGCAATGACTTTTTCTTCTTTGGATAGTTTTTCAAGCGCTATCACATTCTGTAGCTGCCCTTCAATTCGCTGGCCTAAAGAATCTTGGTTTATCACCTTCAGAACATTAGACATACGCTGAAGTCTGACCGTTAATTCTTCAAAATCAATATCGGTCAGTGCATCGCGTTCAGCTAAATCAAGGGCTTCTTTTACACTATTAATTTCTTCTTTAAAGGCCTTAGCCAAGGTATCAAAAGATCCAATATCAGGACCTGACAACAACTTGCGCTCAACTTTAAGCTGCTCTTCAGTTACATGCGACCGAATCGCATAAGCGCGCTTAACATCGGCAACTAAACCGCTTTTTTGAGTGGACAAACTGACGATATGCAATAAGTCTTTATGCAGTTCATTTGCCGTTTGACTGGTAAATACCTTTACACCACTTTTAATCATGGTGCGCATTAAAATATCAACTCTGGCAAACAACATACGTCTTGCTAGCGTTAAGTCGTATTTGTCGCCAGCCATCGCATTTAACGCAGCTAAAGACGACCACCAAAATGGCCACGCCATTGTCCCTCTCAAACCGCGCTCAAGTAACACCAAAGAGCGCTGAATAAGCTTGAAACCAACAATAGGGTTTTGATCTTTCAATACTCGTAACAAGCCTGCCTGAAACATCAAGCGTATACGGGGTAAATGCGGTTTTACATTGAAGTTAAGTTTATCAACGGCGGGTAATTTAGGGCGCAGGTTAACATTAAAAAAGTGTGATTCCGTAATCGGGCGATGGCCCCCAACCTTACGAACTTGGTTTATGGTCGGCACAAGCAAAATTGGGTGATCCACCTCTTGCTCTAGCAAAACATTAATATATTGGGTAAGACTGACTAACGATTGACCTAAAGCGTCAAATTTAATCGTTTGTTTGACGGCGCCATCACCAATAAGCGACAACATCTCTGTGGCTAACGCATCAGCACCAGAAAGCTCGAGTAACTTAAATGTCCCCCGAGCAAGATTAACCTCGTCGGCAAATAATTTAAGATGAGCGGCATCTAAGCTTTCACTATATCGTGAGAGATAGTTATCCGCTTTTTGTAGGGTCGTTTCCAGTTCTTTTCGAACAAGACCAATTGAAACACTAATATTAGAAACTTGATTCATCTGAGCCTAATTACTCATGGCACGTAAGTGCTTTTTTATAATAGTTATCATTTGCGTGATTTTATCCTTAAATGAGAGGCAAATCATTGATTCAATTCACGAACCAAAGCTACTTATCCCACTGAACCTTCTCACACTTCCCAGACAGCATCTCTAAAAATGCCTTGTGGCTTTCCAGTTCATCAGCGCTTGTGCCATAAATTGGCAAATTAGCTGCAATTGAAGGATCGACCACCAAGCTCTTCAGAATTTCTTGTTCTGAAGGCTGATCATTTTTATCCTCCTGGCTGTCTAATGTCAAAGCGGTTTGACCACCGGTCATTAACAAATAGACGTCCGCTAGGATTTCAGAATCGAGTAATGCGCCGTGTAATTCACGATGGCTATTATCAATTCCGTAACGACGACATAGTGCATCTAAGCTATTACGTTGACCAGGGTGCATCTGCCTTGCAAGCTTTAGCGTATCCAAAACCGTGCAAATATCAATCGTCTTTGGATAACCGCTTAAATTTCCAAATTCACGATCCATGAACCCCACGTCAAATGGCGCATTATGTATAACAAGCTGTGCACCTTTAATGAACGATATAAAATCGTCCGCTATTTCTGAAAAAAGAGGCTTATCCACTAAAAATTCATCGGTAATACCGTGAACTTCCATTGCCTCGGGGTCAACTAAGCGCTGGGGGTTAACATACTGGTGATAGTGTCTACCCGTGAATTTGCGATTGATTATCTCGACGCAACCAATTTCGATGATCTTATGGCCTTCGCCGATGCCCGTCGTTTCAGTATCTAAAACTATTTGTCGCATGATGCACCTTTTAGTAACTGTTCAACGCCTTTGTTGGCTAATTGATCAGCTCGCTCATTTCCTTCATGCCCTGAATGCCCCTTAACCCAATGCCAATTAATGGTATGAGTGGCGATGGCCTTATCTAAGCGCATCCATAAATCTTGGTTTTTTACTGGCTGTTTAGCGGCCGTCTTCCAGCCTCTTTTTTTCCAGTTTGTCATCCATTCGAGCACGCCTTTTCTTAGGTATTCACTATCTGTGGTGAGCTCAACCTGACATGGGCGCGTTAGAAGCTCTAGACTCGCGATAGCCGCCATGAGCTCCATACGGTTATTCGTGGTATCAAATTCACCACCGAATAACTCCTTCTCTTTGCTGCCAAACCGCAGCCATGCACCCCAACCACCAGGACCAGGATTCCCTTTACAGGCACCATCTGTGTATATTTCAACGACTTGAGACACTTATACCTCTTGTACTCGGGGTTGCGACCGGAATACGCCGGCCGCCCAAAGCCCGCCATTGTGGCCGAATTGGGGTTCTTCCTGCAACCAGTTTACGTGCCAGCAGCACATACACACCAGCCCCTGGTAGGCCAATGTAGCGTAAAAGACGGTCTATCTGTTTAGATACCTTCGGAAAATATCTCAAAACCACAGGCGGGAAGTATTGAAGCTCAGATACTTGCTCGACTCTAAATCCGAGTAATGTCATCCAATCTAAGAGACGTGATTGTGAAATGTAACTGCCTTTTGGTGCCAAGCTATAACGAGATAAAAGCCTACTGAGCCCCCAAGTACTGTATGGGTTAAACCCTACAATAACTAAATAGCCATTAGGTACAACAATTCGCGAAGCTTCACGCAGGCACTGGTGAGCAGCCGCTCCACGGTCAAAGATATGGTGAGCCACTACGCAGTCGACGCTATTGTCCCTAAACGGGAGCGCCTCATAATCAACCACTAGCTGGTTATTTTGACGATGAGACGCAAAAAAGTGGTGGCGTAGCGAGGTTGATTTCACGACGGATTGATTAAACGCACTAAGCTGCAATAAATAGTGACCGTACAAGTCAGGCATCATTCGCTCGATTGCTTCAACCTCTAATGCCCAAAGATTCTGGGCCACTTTTGTGTCTTGCCAGTCACTTTCCATATTCAAATCCATGAGACAGCTTACCCATTTAAACAAAACCCAGCTTGACCCAATACCGTGGTATTCATACACTGCCCGCTCATTTTCATATCGGTATTTCCAATTGTTTTCACGTATCATTTTAATATTAGGCGGCTCTTTAATACTAAGCGCCTGTAATTTAATCAAGCCAAATTCCAGCGAAACCTCAGATTACCAAGCGCCTAGCTTATTAATTGAGCAATCTGAATACATTCTAAACAATGACAATGCAGCTGATAACGCGCCCGAAGAAGTGGCTACAGAACAAGATAACTTAGATTTATGGCAAAGGGTACGAAACCAATACCAATTAGACAGCGAGCTTGAAAACGCCCCCATTACGGCGCAGTTAAATTGGTTCAAAAAGCATCAATCTTATATAAACAGAATATCACTACGAGCCGAGCGCTATCTTTTCTTCATCATGGAGCAAATTGATGTCCGTGATATGCCTGGTGAGATTGCCCTTTTACCCGTTGTTGAAAGCGCATTTGACCCATTTGCGTACAGCCATGGGCGCGCAGCGGGCGTTTGGCAGTTTATTCCCAGTACCGGCCATGTATATGGTTTAAACCAAAGCTGGTGGTACGATGGCCGTCGTGATATTCGTCGATCAACTATTGGCGCGCTTACGTTTTTAAAAGGTCTGTCTCGTGAATTCAAAGGGGATTGGATGCTGGCATTAGCCGCCTACAACTCAGGTGCCGGTACCGTCAGAAAAGCCATACGTAAAAACAAGCGCAAAGGCCTCCCTACTGACTTTTGGTCGCTTTCACTGCCAAAAGAAACCCGTGATTACGTTCCTAAGCTAATCGCTTTAGCAAAATTAATCGCCGAGCCTGAAAAACACGGAATCACCCTGCCCTTTATCGAGAATAAACCGTACTTCGCCGTTGTAAATACGGGCAGCCAAATGGATTTAAGCCAAGCCGCGATTATGGCGGGCGTCGAACTTGAAGAGATTTACAAATTAAATCCACAATATAATCAATGGGCTACCAGCCCAAATGGGCCCCATGAAATACTCGTTCCTGTTGAAAATAAAGAACAAATCGAACAACAATTAGCCGAAATAAAACCTCACCAACGCATTAAGTGGCAGCGCTATAAAGTTGCCAGTGGTGATTCTTTAATTTCCATCGCAAAAAAATACCACACAACACCTGATGCGCTAAAACAAGTAAACCCAATTCAAGGTAGCTTACTGCATATTGGCGATATGTTGCTCATACCCACAGCCTTTAATAATTTATCCAGCTACACTTATAGCGCTAAAAATCGTAAAAATGTAAAACAGAATAAAGCGAGGGGCCCAAAAGGGACATCTAAAATTAGCCATCGCGTTCAAAACGGCGATAGCTTTTGGAGCTTATCAAAGCAACACAAAGTGCCAGTGAGAAGTATTGCAAAATGGAATGGCATGGCCCCTAAAGATCCGCTAATGCCTGGCCAGAAATTAATCATCTGGTCTAAAACAGAAAATGGTTGGGGCAAGCAAAACCGAGAAATCATTCGTAAAGTGCGCTATCGAGTACGCAATGGTGACAGCCTGCATAGGATTGCCAATAAATTTAATGTAAATGTAAAAGACATACAGCGCTGGAATCAGATTAAAAACAGAAAATATCTGCAACCGGGCGATGAACTGATTTTATATGTTGATGTCACACAGTCTGGCTAATTTGCGTCTTTGTCTTAGTACAAGGGATCTGTTAACTTATCCTTACTCATAACAATAAGAATCGAGCATGCAAAGCTACTTTTTACAGCGGTTGTTGCTAATTATTCCGACCTTTATCGGGATTACATTATTAGTATTTACGTTAACTCGCCTAGTACCAGGCGGGCCAATAGAGCGCATGCTTGCCGAAGCTCAATTTTCAAATTCTGCAACTTCATCAAGTGCGAATGGCTTCGGCTCCCAAAGCCTCAGTGAAGACCAACTCGATCAACTTAAAGCGTATTATGGTTTCGATAAACCCATAATCACGAGCTATTTTGACTGGCTCTGGAAAATCCTTACGCTTGATTTAGGTGAGTCCACACGATACGGCGAACCCGTTTGGGATAGCATTAAAGATCGCCTGCCTATTTCGATTTTTTATGGTGTGACCACCATGATACTCACCTATTTGATATGCATTCCTTTAGGTATTCTAAAAGCCATCAAACACGGCACACCCTTTGACCATGTTTCATCTGCATTTATATTTATCAGTTATGCCGTGCCCGGTTATGTGATTGGCATTGCGTGTATTGCTTATTTTGCGGTTCATCTTGAATGGTTTCCACTGGGTGGATTTGTCAGCGACGAATTTGAATATTTATCCACCTGGGAACAAATGAAAGACGTTTTCAATCACGCCGCATTACCGCTTGTTGCCTACATGATGGGATCACTTGCTGTCATGACATTTATGATGAAAAACGCATTAATGGAAAACCTAGCCGCCGATTATGTGCGCACAGCCACTGCAAAAGGCTTTAGCTTTAAACAAGCAGTGAAACGCCACGCATTAAGAAACAGCTTGATTCCCTTGGCCACACACTTTGGCCAAAACATTGGTGTGATATTGGGCGGATCATTTTTAATTGAGAAAATATTTAACATTGATGGCATTGGCCTGCTTGGCTATGAAGCATTAGTCGAAAGAGATTACCCTGTGGTAATGGGAATTCTGGTCATATCAGCGGTACTGTATTTAATTGGCAATATACTCAGTGATATATGTGTGGCATGGGCAGACCCTAGAATTCGTTTCGGGGAGAGTAAATAATGTTTTCTCCTCAAGCTAAACGCAGATGGCAACGCTTTAAATCCATAAAACGCGGCTATTACTCTTTTATAGTGATTTGCATATTAATCGTTGCCAGTTTATTTGCTGAGATTTGGGTTAATAATCGCCCTGTCATTATTCACTACAACGACACACTCTACTTTCCAAGCTATGGAGACATACTACCAGGCAGCACATTTGGCCTTGATTACAGTTGGGAAACCAATTATCGAGAACTTAACCAGCATTTCACCGAAAACCCCGACGCTGGAAACTGGATGGTAAACGCCCTTGTTCCGTACAATCCGTTTGAGAATCATTTTATTGAAGGCGAGTACCCGCCTTATTCACCCTCAGCTGAACACAAACATTACCTAGGCACAGACATGGCTGGTCGTGATATTTTATCGCGCATTGTTTATGGCTTTAGAATTGCCATTTTATTTTCGCTGTTTCTACTGGTTATTACTTATTTAATTGGCATTTTTATCGGCGCGCTCATGGGATTTTTAGGCGGCGCCTTTGATCTTGTTTTTCAGCGGGTAATAGAAATTTTATCCAATGTCCCTATTCTATACATCATCATGATTGTCGCGTCGATTATTACTCCCAGTTTCTGGACACTTGCTCTTATGCTAGGCGCGTTCAGCTGGATGGGTTTGACTTGGTATATGCGCACAGAAACCTATCGAGAAAATACACGCGAATATGTATTGGCTGCACGATCAATTGGCGCTTCGAACTGGCGCGTCATGTTTAAGCACATTTTGCCTAATTCCGTTTCAATTTTAATTACGTTTTTTCCTTTTTCAGTTGTTGGTGGCATCACGGCACTTACCAGCTTAGATTATCTTGGCTTTGGCTTGCCAGCACCTACTCCAAGTTGGGGAGAATTACTCCAACAAGGCACTAATAATTTAGATTACCAATGGATTGCGGCTTCTGCAGTCATTGCCCTTACCATTGTATTAACACTGGTTACATTTGTTGGTGAGGCCGTTAGAGAAGCCTTTGATCCTAAAAAATATTCCTACTTTAGTTGAGAAACAAATCATGAAAATAATAAAAAGCGTTTTCATTCTTTGCTGCTTACTGGCAAGCCATCATTTATTCGCACAAAGTAACACACTGCCCACTGACTTAAAGTGGCTCATAAACGATACTTCTGCGCCATGGGCTGAACCTAAAGCATTAAAAGGCGGTGTATTTACAACATTTATGCTCTCCTTTCCCCCCACACTTAGAACCGTCGGGCCTGATTCAAACAGCGGATTTCGTAACCACATTAACGCCAACCAATTAGGGCTTGTTGGGATGCACCCAAACACGCAGGAAATCATTCCTCAACTGGCTCAATCATGGGCCTATGGCAGCGATGGTAAGACGGTTTTCTACAAGCTAGACCCTGCAGCAAAATGGAGTGACGGCCAACCCGTTACGGCCGATGATTTTTTATTCACATTAGAATTTATGCGCTCACCTCACATCAACGCACCTTGGTATAACAATTATTACACCAAAGAAATTATTGATGTGAAAAAATACGACAATCACACCATATCCATCACGGGCGCTGTTGCACACCCTCAAGAAGATCTTCACTACTATTACGCTATCGGCCCTACACCCAAGCATTTTTATAAAGCCATCAATGAAACATGGGTCAAAGATCATAATTGGAAAATCGTACCTAATACTGGCCCCTATCAAATCAGCAAGATGAAAAAAGGCAAAGAAGTCGAATTTACTCGCAAGCAAAACTGGTGGGCAAAAGATTATCGATTTAATCTAGGCCGCTTCAATGTCGACAAAGTTGTAATAAAAGTTATACGCGATGTAAACATTGCTTATAGCCACTTTGAAAAAGGTAATTTAGATACATTCGCACTCATTCAACCTGAATTTTGGCACAACAAGGCCAAAGGAATGCTGTATGACAAAGGGTTTCTTGAAAAATATTTTTTCTTCAATGATGCCCCACGCTCAAGCTCTGGTTTTTTTCTAAATCAAGATCACCCAATATTAAAAGATAAAACCATTCGTTTAGCCCTTAATTACGCTCTTAATTTTGACAAAGTCATCAACACTGTATTGCGCGGTGACTATGAACGCTTACAAGCATTTCATACGGGTTACGGTGAATATTCTAATAATACAATCAAAGCGCGTAAGTTTAACTTAGATAAAGCCAATGAGCTTTTGGACAGCAGTGAATGGCAAGCACGCGGTGGCGATGGCATCCGAATCAATAACGGCCAGCGGTTAAGTCTTGATTTATCTTATGGGCGCAAAGAGCACAGTGAGCGTTGGTCGATTTTAAAACAAGACGCACTTAAGGCGGGCATTGAATTAAATTTGGTCCTGCAAGATTCCTCGTCGCATTATAAGACCATCATGCAAAAGCAACATCAAATAACCTCTTTAGCTTGGAGCACAAGTTTCCGCCCTGCATATTGGCAGCATTTTCACAGCGAGAACGCCCACAAGCCACAAACAAACAACGTCACCAATATGGATTCACCCGAGCTTGATGAAAAAATCATGCAATACCGCAGTGAAAACAAACAAAAATAGCCGTATGAAACTGGCTCAAAATATTCAGCAAATGATTCATGATTCAGCCGCATTTATCCCGGACTTTAAAGTACCCTATACACGAGGCGCACACTGGCGCTGGATTAAATTCCCTAAAATTCCTGGCACTAAAACAAGTGACACGCTCTACTCTGCGTTTTCAAACGGCGGGCTTTTCTGGATTGATAGCGCAATTAAAATAGAAACCAAAACCGCCCGTAAAAGTAAAACACAATACCCGGTTGTCAATAAAATGTTCGAGCAATATCGAGCTAGCACACCATGAACAAGCCATTATTAAGTGTTGATAATCTTTGTGTCGAGTTTGAAACGGAACAAGGTACACTCAATGTATTGGATCATGTGAGCTTTGACGTCCATCAAGGTAAAACATTGGGATTGGTGGGTGAGTCCGGGTGCGGCAAGAGTGTTACATCACTTGCTATTATGAAATTACTGCCTCAGCCAGCAGGCCGCATTCGATCAGGGCACATTTCTTTTAAAGAACAATCACTGTCAGATTTAGCCCCTAAAGCATTACAAAAAATTCGTGGCAATCGGATTGCTATGATTTTTCAGGAACCGATGACAGCCCTCAACCCTGTTAAAGCCATTGGCAAGCAAATATTAGAAGTATTTGAGCTACACCGGCCTGATTTAAGCAAAAAACAAATGCTACAAGAAACGATTGAGGTGCTTGATAAGGTCGGCATTCCTGACGCAAGCAAACGCATCACGGAATACCCTCACCAATTATCAGGGGGTATGCGTCAGCGTGTCATGATTGCAATGGCGCTTGCCTGCAAACCTGACTTATTAATTGCTGACGAACCTACCACAGCCTTAGACGTAACCATTCAAGCGCAAATATTAGATTTAATGCAATCACTGCAACAAGAGTATGGCATGGGCATTCTATTTATTACCCATGATCTTGGAGTGATTGCTGAACTCTGTGATGATGTGGTGGTGATGTACGCTGGACGTGTTGCAGAAAAATGCAGCGTCAAAGAATTATTCAAAAACCCTAAACATCCTTACACAAAAGGACTTTTGAACTCGATTCCCAAACTCGATCAACCCAGTAAAAGCCGACTCAACACAATAGAAGGCCAAGTACCAACTCTGCAAAACATGCCACAAGGTTGTCGCTTTTATAATCGATGCCAATATAAACAAGATAACTGCAAAACACTCGACCACTCATTTATTCATCAGCAAGGCGACACATTTGTAAACTGCCTTCACTGGCAAGAGATTTAATATGCCACAAGAGCATGTATTAACCGTTAAAGGTTTATCTAAATTTTTCCCAACAGGCAAATCGAATTGGTTTAAGCCTAAACAGCAATTACGTGCCGTTGATAATGTAGACTTATACATCAAACCAGGGGAGACACTTGGGATTGTTGGCGAGTCTGGCTGCGGAAAAAGCACACTGGCAAAAACCATTGCTCGATTGTATGAACCAACCACAGGTGAAATACATTTCAAGCAAACCAATCTAACCGAGTTAAGCCAAAGACAACTTCGCCCACTTCGCCCCAAAGTCCAATATGTTTTTCAAGACCCTTATGAGTCATTAAACCCAAGACATACCATTGGTAGCACGCTGGAAGAACCATTTGTTATTCACACAAAACTAAACGCTCAAGAGCGAGCCGAAAAAGTAAAGCTGTTACTTGCACGTGTGGGCATGCCTGAGCACGCTATAAATAAATACCCCCATGAATTTTCTGGTGGACAACGTCAGCGCATCGGCATCGCTCGTGCAATTGCACTCGAACCCGAACTGTTAATTTGTGATGAGCCGGTGTCTGCACTTGATGTGTCGGTTCAATCACAGATTATAAACCTGTTAATCGACCTACAGCGTGAAATGAATTTGGCTATTTTATTTATTGCTCACGATTTAGCCGTAGTTAAGCATATATCGGATCGAATTAGCGTCATGTACTTAGGCTCCATTGTTGAATCTGCAGACAGCGAAACGCTTTTTAAAGCACCGCGACATCCTTATACGCAATTTTTGCTAGATGCCATTCCCACACCGGACCCTAATTCAAAAAGAAAAAAGAGAAGAATTTCAGGGGAGCTTCCCTCCCCCGTTTCACCACCACCAGGCTGCCACTTTAATACTCGCTGCCCAGAGGTGAAATCAGACTGCCACAATACAAGACCACAATTAATCGTTACAGACAGTCAAGACCACCAAGTGGCTTGCCACTATCATCAGCAATCTTTTGAAAATTGGGAGTCACCATGGGACTACTAAGTGGAAAAACCGCATTAATTGTCGGTATTGCCAGTAAAAAATCCATCGCCTATGGCATAGCAAAAAGTTTTCATGAGCAAGGTGCGCAATTGGCCTTCACTTATCAAAACGAAAAGTTAAAAAGCCGCGTCGAAGGTTTCGCTGAAGAATTTGGCAGCAGCCTTGTTTTTCCATGTGATGTCGCTAGCGATGTCGAAATAAACGATTTAAAAACAAGCGTGTGCCAACACTGGTCAACATTAGATGTACTCGTTCATTCTGTTGGTTATGCCCCTGGGCACGAACTAGAAGGCGATATGGTCGATGTGTCCACACGGGAGGGCTTTAAAATTGCCCATGACATCAGCAGTTATAGCTTCATTGCGTTAACGTCTGCATTCAAAGACACACTCAGTGAAACAGCATCGGTTTTAACGCTAACTTATCACGGCTCAACTCAAACACTGCCTAACTACAATGTCATGGGTATGGCTAAAGCGAGCCTTGAAGCCGGAGTACGCTACTTAGCAAGTAACTTGGGCCCTAGCGGCATTCGCGTAAATGCGATCAGTGCTGGCCCTATTCGAACGCTTGCTGCCTCAGGGATCAAAAGCTTTAGGAAAATGCTCAAAGACAATGCACAACGTGCACCTTTACGCCGTAATGTCACCATTGATGAAGTGGGCAATACTGCCATGTTTTTAGCGTCAGACTTATCAAGCGGCATCACAGGTGAGATTATGTACGTAGATGCAGGGTTTAATACCTGCGCTATATCATCAGCAGAAATGCTTGAGCAAGAATAATCAAAATAGCACTCATAAAAAAAGGGCCTAGAGGCCCTTTTTTTATGAGTGCAGAATCACTAATTAGTTTTTATCAATATCAGCACTATCAAGCTGATACTGGTAAAACGCTTTGTATTCATTGTATGACTTAGCACGACTTACTTTTTGAAGCTCATCATCACTTTGTGCCACTTCAACATCACGCTTAATGCTATCTAAACGAAGTAAAACCTGATTACCGCCACTGGTGCTAACGAGTTCAAATGACGGCTTGTCTTCATTGAATGGCAAAGCAAACGCTGCTGTAACAACCTTCGCATCCACACCCGTAAACTGACGAGTTTTATTGTTAACTGATACCCAAGACCCTGTGAACTCACCAGCATTTGCATTGGCTAACGCTTGCTTGGCTTGCTCTTCAACTTGTTCAGTTGCTTTACGGTTTGTGAGCTGCTCCTTAATTTGTGCGCTTACGTCAGCTAAAGGCTTAGCCGTTGATTCTATGAATTCATTTAAATGAACAACAACAGCATGGCCATCATTTAATTCAATCACTTCACTGTTGGTGCCTTCGTTTAAAACAACATCTGAGAATGCCGCCATAACGACTTCACGATTTGCAGCAACACCTTTGCCACCCGCTTCTGAGAATGGACCTTCAGACTTAACCGTAAGACCCAATGACTGAGCTGGTGCATCGATACTGTTAGACGAGAACGCTTCGTCTTTTAGTGTTTCAAGTGCTTCTAAATATTCAACCTGTACCGCTTCTTGACGAAGACTTGTTGCAATTGAATCTTTAAGCTCAGCAAAAGACGCAACTTCAGGTTGGCGCACGTCTAATAGTTTTATTAAATGCAAACCATCACGTGTTTCAACTACTTCAGATACTTGTTCTTTTTCAAGACTTGTAAGGGTTTGTGCAAAAGCATCTTCATAAATTTCATCAGTTGCAAACCCTAAATCACCACCAGCAAATTTAGACGTATCATCTTCTGAATATTCTTTAGCCAATTCTTCGAATGATTGCCCAGAAGCTAACTTGCCCTTAATTTCTGTCATGATTTTTTGAGCCGCTTCATCATTTGATAACAATAAGATGTGCGCTGCTCTGAATTCTTTTTTGCTTGCTGCTTGAGCTTCCATTTCACTATAACGCTCTGCAACTTCATCTTCATCAATCGAAACATTCTTAGCTAAGCTATCGCGCTTCAATTCGACATAATTAATGCTGACCTTATCTTGCGTCATAAACTGAGCGGTATTCTCTTCATAGTGCTTCGCAATATCGTCATCAGAAACTTGGATTGATTTTTTTGCATCAGCCAACAAGAATTCAACATAAGAGAAATTACGCTCTTGTGACTCAAGTTTAGCGGCTAACTTCGCCTCAAATGGTGTTGCAAAACTGGTACCCTGCCAAGCATTCTGCGCTTGCTGAGTCGATAAAGAGGTACGTAGTAATTCACGGTACGTGCTACGAGTGAAACCTGCACTGCGTAATGCTAAATCGTAGCTATCTCGATTAAACTGACCGCCAACTTGAAACTCAGGCGATTGTAGGATGATTTGGTCGATTGCCGCATCTGAGAAGTACACTCCAGATTTAGTCGCCGCTTGCTTGAATAATGTTTCGTTAATCAAGCTCTCAACCGCTGACTCTCTCAACATTTCATCTTTGATCATAGATGGATCAAAGTTTTCACCAAATTGTGCCTGAAAGCGACGTTTCTGCATCTCAACCATTTGCTGGACCTGATACTCAGTAATTTCTTCACCATTTACTTCAGCCGGTGCATCTTCGCCACCACCTAAAGCAACAATACTTTCAATACCAAATAGCGCAAACGTTAAAATTATTAAACCTACTATAATTTTAGCAGCAACACCTTTTGAACCATCACGAATAGCCTGCAGCATGGAACAATCAACCTTTCTTAGAATTCTTCTTACTAGATAACAGAAAAAGCGCACCAAGGAGATGCGCCTTTTATCATATTCACATAACAACTTGCGTTATTATTGGATATCTTAGTTTACGGCATCTTTCAATGCTTTACCTGGCTTGAAGCCTGGCACTTTAGCAGCCGCAATTTGAATTGGCTCACCTGTTTGTGGGTTACGGCCGGTACGAGCAGCACGTTCTTTAACCGCAAAAGTACCAAAACCAACAAGAACCACTTGATCGCCTTCTTTTAATGCATTTGTAATTGCATCAACAGTTGCATCCAAAGCGCGGCCTGCGGCTGCTTTTGGAATGTCTGCTGAAGCAGCAATTGCATCAATTAATTCAGATTTATTCACACGTATCCCCTTTACCAAAATTGGTTATTATAGATGTAAACTGGTATCGCTAAGCGCTGTAGCATAGACCTAGATAGAACGCTGAAAGGTATACCAGCGCTAAGCCGAGTGTCAACCGCTTAGTTAGTTTTTTATATTAATGAGTACTCAATCGACCCTGCTGATTTTGCTGGGTTGCGGCTTCCTTTTCAATAACTGAAGCAACATTTTTTTCAAGATTGCCCGTTAATGCAACATCAAGCACTTCGTCAACCCACTTAACAGGGATGATTTCTAGCTCTTGTTTGATATTGTCAGGAATTTCTTTTAAGTCTCGCTCATTTTCTTCTGGAATTAAAACCGTTTTAATTCCACCGCGGTGTGCCGCGAGTAATTTCTCTTTTAAGCCACCAATTGCGAGTACTTTACCACGCAAAGTCACTTCACCTGTCATAGCCACATCAGAACGCACTTCTGTGTTCGTTATAACAGACATTAGAGCCGTTACCATACCAACTCCAGCACTCGGGCCGTCTTTTGGTGTAGCGCCCTCTGGGACGTGAATGTGAAGGTCATGAGTTTCAAAGAAGTCTATTGGAAGCCCAAGGCCTTCAGAGCGACTCTTCACAACGGTTAAAGCCGCTTGTATAGACTCTTGCATGACATCACCCAAGGAGCCAGTTTTTACAACGCGCCCCTTACCCATTGAAATAGCCGACTCAATGGTTAAAATTTCACCACCTACAGAAGTCCAAGCCAAACCTGTTACTTGACCAACTTGGTGATCTTCTTCTGCTAAACCATAACGGAATTTTTGCACACCAAGATAATCTTCGATTTGCTCAGGCTTTATTTCACTATTCAGCTCTTTACCTTTTGCCATCACATTTTCTTTGACAACTTTACGGCATATTTTGGCCATTTGACGCTCAAGTCCACGCACACCAGCTTCTTTGGTGTAATGACGCACAACATGGCGCAAACTCTCTTGTGATAACGTCAATTCAGATTCTTTCACGCCATTGCTTTTCATTTGCTTAGGCAATAAATAGCGCTCACAGATACTAACTTTTTCGTCTTCGGTATAACCTGGAATTCGAATGATTTCCATACGATCCAATAGTGGGGCAGGAATATTCATACTATTAGCGGTACACACAAACATTACTTCGGATAAATCGAAATCAACCTCAAGGTAATGATCACTGAATGTACTGTTTTGCTCTGGGTCCAGCACCTCTAATAATGCACTAGCAGGATCACCACGATGATCCATACCCATTTTATCTATTTCATCTAACAAGAAAAGAGGATTCTTCACCCCTACTTTGTTAATTTTTTGAATTAGCTTACCCGGCATAGAACCAATATAGGTACGACGATGACCACGAATTTCAGCTTCATCGCGAACACCGCCCAATGCCATGCGCACATATTTACGATTCGTCGCTTTAGCAATAGAACGACCAAGGGATGTCTTACCCACACCCGGTGGCCCAACTAAACACAGAATATTACCGGTAGACTTTTTAACACGCTTTTGAACCGCTAAATATTCAAGGATACGTTCTTTAACTTCATCTAAACCAAAGTGATCTTCGTTTAAAATTTCATCAGCTAGTTCAATATTACTGCGTGTTTTACTTTTGTTTTTCCAAGGGACGCCAATCATCCAATCTAAATATCCGCGAACCACTGAGGCTTCGGCTGACATTGGTGACATCATTTTTAATTTATTTAATTCTGAATCGGCTTTGTCTTTTGCATCTTTTGGCATGCCCGATTCAGTAATTTTATTTTGCAAATCTTCAAGCTCATTAGGCACGTCATCCATGTCGCCTAATTCTTTTTGAATGGCTTTCATTTGCTCATTCAAATAATATTCGCGCTGACTTTTTTCCATCTGCTTTTTAACGCGACCGCGAATGCGTTTCTCTATATCAAGCAAATCAACTTCTGATTCAATCAACGCCATTAAATGCTCTAAACGATCACGCTCAGAAACCATTTCTAAAATAGCTTGTTTCTCATCTAACTTTAATGCCAAGTGGGCTGTAATGGTATCAGCTAGGCGACCAGCTTCTTCTATGCTTTCAATCGACGCCAATACTTCACTCGGCACCTTTTTGCTCATTTGAACAAACTGATCAAATTGCTGAATCACGGCTTTTACTAAAACAGATTCTTCACGCTCTGCAATCGCTTCAATTTCAAGGTGTGATGAATCAGCCTGATAAAAATCATCGATTTCTTTAAAGTCGGTTACTTCACAGCGATGTAAACCTTCAACTAAAACTTTAACGGTGCCATCTGGTAACTTCAAAAGTTGCAAAACAGTCGCCACGGTTCCTACATTATATATATCTGCAGCTTCAGGCTCGTCTGTCGTTGCATTTTTTTGTGCAACTAAGAGAATTTTTTTACTTCCCTCCATTGCTGACTCTAAAGCCTTAATAGACTTATCGCGGCCAACAAATAAAGGAATGACCATATGAGGGTAAACAACTACATCACGAAGAGGCAGTACTGGAAGAGTTTCTGTTGTCATAAATTACCTTGTGCTTAGCGGTGCACTGAACATAGGTTTAAGATGGGGATAAAACAAATAGAATACAAGGCCAAAACATAAAAAAAGGGGCCAATTGGCCCCTTAGTTAACGTTATGCATCATCAGGGGCAACTTTTGCGCTCTCTGTTGATTCATAAATAAACAATGGCTCGTTATCACCATTAATTACAGCATCATCAATGACGACTTTTGAAACATGATCTTCTGATGGAATTTTGTACATGCTATCCAACAAAATGCCTTCCATGATAGACCTCAAACCACGAGCACCTGTTTTACGCTCCATTGCTTTATTTGCAACAGCAACTAGAGCAGTATCACGAAACTCAAGTTCAACATCTTCCATTTCAAACAACGCTTGATACTGTTTAACCAATGCGTTTTTAGGTTCAACTAAAATCTGAATCAGTGCTTCTTCATCCAGCTCATCTAGCGTTGCAACAACTGGCAAACGACCGATGAACTCAGGAATAAGACCATACTTAACCAAATCAAGTGGCTCAACATTTTTAAGCAAAGAACCTAAAGTTTTATTATCATCCTTAGCCTTCACTATTGCGTTAAAGCCAATGCCGCTCTTTTCTGTGCGGTCACGAATAATTTGATCAAGACCAGCAAATGCACCACCACAAATAAACAAAATATTTCCGGTATTCACCTGAAGAAATTCTTGTTGTGGATGCTTGCGCCCACCTTGCGGAGGAACAGAAGCAACAGTGCCTTCAATTAATTTCAGCAAAGCTTGCTGTACGCCTTCACCACTTACATCACGAGTGATGGAAGGGTTATCAGACTTGCGAGAAATTTTGTCGATTTCATCAATGTAAACAATACCGCGCTGGGCCTTATCAACATCGTAATCACATTTCTGCAGTAGCTTCTGGATGATATTTTCAACATCTTCACCCACATAACCGGCTTCTGTTAATGTGGTTGCATCTGCAATCGTGAAAGGCACATTCAGCATACGAGCTAATGTTTCAGCCAGTAATGTTTTACCACTACCAGTAGGACCAATAAGCAAAATATTACTTTTAGTCAGCTCAGTTAAGCCTTTTTTGCCTTCGCCATGACGCAGACGTTTGTAGTGGTTATATACCGCTACTGATAAGACAATTTTTGCACGATCTTGACCGATGACATATTCATCAAGGGTTTCTTTAATTTCTTTAGGTGTCGGCAAGCGGTCAGAAGGCGCTTCGCCCTGACTTTCTTGAACCTCTTCACGAATAATGTCGTTACAAAGGTCGACACACTCATCACAAATAAAGACGCTCGGACCTGCTATCAGCTTGCGAACTTCGTGCTGACTTTTCCCGCAAAAAGAGCAGTAAAGTAACTTACCCTTGTCGTCTTTATTGTTTGATTCGTCGCTCATTCGACTTCCTCATTATCTACAGCAATTATGTAAAGATGCTGCTTACCGACACATCTTTAAGGTTACAGCCAATTGCATCAAAGTTTAAACGGTTAGCTTGGACGCTTCTCTAATATCTCGTCAATCAAGCCGTACTCCAATGCCTGCTCTGCATTCATAAAGTTATCGCGCTCGGTATCAGCAGCTACTTCTTCAACACTACGGCCAGAGTGCTTGGCCATAATTCTATTCAAGCGGTCTTTTGTTTCTTTGATGTTTTCAGCTTGAATTAATATATCAGTTGCTTGCCCTTGAGCACCACCACTTGGCTGGTGAATCATGACGCGGCTATTAGGAAGACCATAGCGCTTACCCTTCTCACCTGCGGAAAGAAGAAATGCACCCATGCTGCAAGCTTGACCAATACAGATTGTAGTCACATTTGGCTTAATAAACTGCATAGTGTCGTAAATCGACATACCCGCAGTCACAGAGCCACCTGGCGAATTAATATACAGCTGTATATCTTTTTCAGGGTTTTCAGCTTCTAAGAACAATAATTGGGCCACGATCAAGTTTGCCATGTGGTCTTCCACTTGGCCTACTAAGAATATGACACGCTCTTTTAATAAGCGTGAATATATATCATATGAACGTTCACCTCGGGCAGTTTGCTCAACCACCATTGGCACAAGGCCTGACATTTGGATAGCTGGATCCTGGGCGGCCAGAAGATCTTTCATTCGTTATCTCCGTCAACGACATCAGAAAAAACAGCCGTTATCTTAGATAACAGCTGTTTAATGAGTGTAGCGTGTATGCTGCCAGATTGGCAGTAGAAATAATTATTGGGCGTTATTTGCCGCTTTAATCACTTCTTCATAGCTACTGTCTTTTTCAGTTACAGTGGCTTTTGCAAGAATGGTTTCAACAACCTGCTCTTCCAATGCCAGTGCTTCAAGTTGAGAACGCTGTTCTTTATTAGATTTGTAGAACTCTTTAACTTGCTCTGGATCTTGATACGTTGATGCCATATCTTCGATTAGTGCGTCTACTTTAGCGTCATCAGCTTTGATTTCTAGCTGCTCAATGGCTGCATTAATAAGCAAGCCTAGCTTCACACGACGCTCGGCTTGTGGCTGGAACAATTCTTTAGGCAACATGCCTGGCTTGAATTGCTGACCACCACCAAACTGCTGGAAAGCTTGTTCTTGTAAGCGCTCAATTTCTTGATCAACTAACGCAGCAGGAACATCGATGTTGTTTTGCTCTAGCAAGCCTTCAAGCGCTTGGTTTTTAGTATTACGTTGAATTGCCTGTTTCAGTTCGCGCTCCATGTTGCCACGAACGTCTTTCTTGAAAGATTCTAGATCTTCAGACTCAACACCAAACAGCTTGAAGAATTCTTGGTTCAGTTCAGGTAGCTCAGATGCTTCTACTTGATTTACTGTAATTTTGAATTCTGCGTCTTTACCAGCAAGCGCTTCGCTTTGATATTCAGCAGGGAAAGTCACTTTAATTGTGCCTTCATCACCGGCTTTCATACCAACAACTTGATCTTCGAAACCAGGGATCATGCTATTAGAGCCAAGAGTCAGGTCGTAGCTTTCAGCTTTGCCGCCTTCGAATGCTTCGCCATCAACATAGCCATCAAAGTCGATTTTAACTTTGTCGCCATCTTTAGCGGCTGCTTCAGAAACTTCAAATTTAGCTTGTTGCTTACGCAGGATATCAATCATGTTTTCAAGATCAGCATCTGTTACTTCAGTTGCAAATTTTTCAACACTGATATTTTCAAGACCCGATACGTTTACTTCAGGATAAATTTCAAACGTGGCTGCGAATTGGAAGTCTTTGCCTTCTTCATCGACCAACGGTTGAACAGAAGGCATACCAGCTGGATTCAGTTTTTCCTGAGTCACTGCTTTAACAAAGCCTTGCTGCATTTGCTCACCTAGTACTTCTTGGCGAACACCTTGACCATAGCGCTGTTTGATAACGCGCATTGGGATTTTTCCTTTACGGAAACCGTCGATACGAGCGGTACGAGAAACTTGATCCAAACGCTTAGCAATTTCTTGCTCTACGTCAGATGCTGGAATATCGATTACAAGCTTGCGTTCTAAGCCTGCCAATGTTTCTACTGAAACTTGCATGAATGCCTCACACACAAAATACATAAACTGGTGAATTTTAGGGTTGGTAACTCTATTGATCTGAACCTAGGGAATCAAGCAGTTTTTTGGCTCAATTTCATGTAATTGGCCAATTACACCCATAATTGATCACTTAGTGACCTTTACAACTGTTTTTTTATACAGTACTGTTCACTCAGCCAGTAAAACACTGTATGGATAAACAGGTCGCTTATGAACGCACTACTTAAATCTCAATCACTGCCATCAAGCCATTATTGGATGCTTTGGATTTCACCAAGCCCAATACAAATTAAGCAGATTAAGCAGCTGTCGCTCGAAGAGCAGCAAAGAGTATTAATGCTACACCCCAAGAAACCAGAACAACTTTGCAAAGCCTTGGAAATCGCCATTACAAGTGGCAATTATCTTTCTATCACGCTTGATAGAGAAATAATACCGGTTAAACAACACCAAACGCTTGAGCTATTGGCACTGCGTAACCACACTCTCATCAACTGGATTTCGCACCGTCCACAAATGAACAGCGCGTGCCAGCTGACTCTGATTTAAACTGAGGCTAACTGCGCTTCGACGCGAGCAACGTCTTCAGGCGTATCAACCCCATGACCTGGGGGCTGATCAATGACACCCATATGAATCTTCACGCCATAACAAAGCGCGCGAAGCTGCTCCAAGCATTCGGCTTGCTCAAGTGCCGTCATTTCCATTGTGGCGTACTGCTGCAAAAATGAAACACGATACCCATACATACCGATATGGCGATACACAGGCGCAATTTGCGTAAGCTTAGTCTGACCTGATTTATACAGATCACGATCCCAAGGAATCGACGCTCGACTAAAGTACATGGCAAAGCCTGCATTATCTAACACGACTTTCACCGCATTGGGATCAAATGCATCCTCTGCACTGCCAATTGGCGAGCACAAAGACGACATCCCTGCCTCAGGGTGGTCTAGTAGGCCTTTTGCCGTCAGTTCAATTAATTCACGTGGAATCAAGGGTTCATCACCCTGTACGTTAACAATGACATCATCCGCGCCCCAACCAAGCTTATGCGCAACCTCTGCAATTCTCTCAGTGCCATTTTCATGCTCGACTGAGGTCATGACCACATTAGCGCCAAAGCCTTTAGCAACATCAAATATGCGTTGATCATCGGTGGCTATAACAATATCACCGACGCCCGTCGCCAAGGCACGCTCATACACATGCTGAACCATGGGCTTACCCGCCATTTCGATTAATGGCTTCCCTGGTAAGCGACTTGACCCGTAACGAGCAGGGATTACAATTTTATAAGCAGACATGCTTTATTCCTAATACAAAGTATCTTATTTTTTATTCTCAAATTCAGGCAGCATCGCTTTGACATAAGCGGCTTCAAGATCCATGCGACTAGACAGCAATACGTCCGCTACTTCTCGAGCCACCCCCTTGCCGCCCATTGCATTTGTCACATAATCGGAATGCTCTTTGACCATTCCATATGCATCACTGGGGGCCATAGCCAGACCAATGATTTTCATTACCTTAAGGTCAATCACATCATCACCACAGTAGGCAACTTGTTCATTATCAATATTAAATTTTGACGTTAAAACATTAAGCGCTTCAAGCTTATCTTTGCAGGCTAAATAAGCATGCTCAATTCCTAGATCCGAAATACGCTTTCTTAGCGGCGCAGAATCTTTTGCACTAATGATCGCCACATGAACCCCATAGGTTTGCAGAAGCTTAATCCCAACGCCATCTTTAACATTGAAATGCTTTACCTCTTCACCATTTGTACCATAAACAAGCGTACCGTCGGTTAGCACACCATCCACGTCAAAAATCATGAGTGAAATATTGCGCGCTTTTTCTTTTATGTGATTTGGAAGCATCATAGGTAGAATCCTTTTACGTATTATTTATGTGGCGCTCATACTGATCATCGTATCGAATGATGTCGTTCTCATCCAAGTGGTCGCCACTTTGAACCTCAATTATTTCTAACGGCTCATCATAAGGGTTATGCAGTCTATGTTTTTGTTGTTTATCAATACTAATTGATTCGCCAATACCCAACTCAAACTCTTTATCATTTAACTGAATCCGCGCCCGCCCTTTTACCACCACCCAATTTTCTCGACGAAACTCATGGCTTTGCAATGATATCTGCGAATTTGGGAAAACAATAAGCTGCTTAACAATAAAATGCGCTTCTTGCGCAAGCACTTTAAATCGACCCCAAGGGCGATGAACATCAATACGATTCAATAGAGACTGTAAATTATGCGCTTTTAGATAATTACTAACGCTCGTCATATCCATTAATGAGTCTTGATGAGCCATTAAAATGACATCATCATTTTTGACAAGCACCATATCATCCGCATTAAAAGCTAATGTTGTTTGGCCATCTGCAAATATATTATAGTCCGCCACGCCTAATGATTTACGTTGAGCAAGTAAAGACGACCACGATCCTAAGTCATCCCACTCTTGATCAAGCATACAGGCTACTAACTTTGTGCTTTTTTCCAGTACGCTAACATCAAATGCTACATTATCTATTTGCAAGTAATCATCACTCATTACCTTAAAATCATATAGCGATGTCGATTGTAAAAATGACTGCTCAGCAAGCTTTAAAATCTCAGGTGCGTCAATACTTAAAGCATTCAAAATCGTCGCTGCTCGTGCAACGACCACACCGCTATTCCAAGCCACGTTAGCTTGCTGACACAACTGCTGCGCGACCTCTTTATTGGGTTTTTCAATAAAGCGCTCTACTGCACTACTGCACTCACGCTGCTCGATTGCCATATAACCGTATTGCGTTGCGCCATATCTCGGTTTAATGCCAATAAGCCCAATTTTGTCGGGGGCAAGCCCATCAATAAATTGCGCTATAGCATTCGCAAACAAAGCGACATCAGGGAGGTAATGATCGGCAGGTAGAATAAGCACAACCCCGTTAGGGTCTTGTTTTATTACCTGCAAGCATGCGATAGAAATGGCCGATGTTGTATTCCTAGAACCCGGTTCAAGCAAAACATGCTCAGGCAACAACCCAAGTGGTGCAATTTGATGCTGCAATAAGAACCGATGATCCTTATTGGCAATCATCAAGGGTGGTATCGCGCTACAGGCTTGTGCCCGCTTAATGGTTGACTGCAATAAAGTATCACCACACCCAAGCAAATCTAAAAATTGCTTAGGGTGGTTTTGTCGAGACAACGGCCAAAGCCGAGAGCCTACGCCCCCAGCAAGTATGACTGGATATAAGGCCATTTTAATCTCGACTACTCTTTTGGTTCGGCCAATTGAGCTTCAATTTGCGCAGAGACGTCACGGTATTTCTTATCGAGTTTTTTCATGCCTTTTTTCGAGATTCCACCGAGTACATCCACTGCATGACGTACACGAGAACGGCTCATATCGGGCCCAAGAATTTGCATGCTGTCTAATACAGAAAACGAGTTAGCGGTACCGGCAATCGCCACAAAAAATCCAAACAAAAAGTCTTTTGGTTTAATGCCTTCAATTTTAGCCAAAGCAAACAAACGCTGCTGAATTTCAGGCTTCTGCCAATTGCGAATCGCCTCAAGCTGCCACAAACCCATTTGCAGTAACTCAGCCATTTGCGCTTGTTCGATTGATTTATGCGCAAAACTTTCTTCAGTTAAACTCGGCATCCCTGACAATAAAAAGCCGGCTAATGGCACCACATCACTAAAGCGCTCAACACGCGGCTGAATGTGTTCAATTGCCGGCATTAAGGCTTCTTTGTTCAGGCCCCATTTAACAAATTGCTCAACAAATTCTTCCTGTGATAAATCACGAATCCATTGACTGTTTAACCAGCTCAATTTTTCTTGGTCAAAAATCGGCCCGCCCAATGACACGCGGGAAATATCAAAATTAGCAAACATATCATCACGGCTAAATTGTTCGCGCTCATCGGGCATAGACCAACCCATGCGGCCCAAGTAATTGAGCAATGCTTCTGGCATGAAACCCATACGCTTGTAATACAAGATGCTTGTTGGGTTCTTACGCTTGCTTAGTTTTGACTTATCGGGGTTGCGCAATAACGGCATATGACACAGTACCGGCATATCCCAACCAAAGTATTTATAAAGCAGCTGGTGCTTAGGCGCTGAACTTAGCCACTCTTCACCACGAATAACATGGGAGATCTCCATTAAGTGATCATCAACCACATTTGCAAGATGATAAGTAGGCATGCCGTCTGATTTCATCAAGATTTGGCAGTCAACCATGCCCCAATCCATTTCGATATCGCCACGCAGCATGTCATTGAAGGTACAAACCCCTTCTTCAGGCACATGCATACGCACAACATAAGGTGCATTGTCCGCTGTACGCTGAGCAATCACATCATCAGGTAATTGAAGGTCACTGAATTTTAACGCTGAAAAGCCCCCTGCTTCTTGCTTTTGAGCACGTAACACGTCTAACTCTTCCGCGGTGCGATAGCACTTAAAGGCATGGCCTGATGCCAGCAGTTTTTCAGTGTGCTCGGCATAAATAGCACTGCGTTCACTTTGGCGATAAGGGCCTTTGTCACCACCCACATCAGGACCTTCATCCCAGTCAAGACCAAGCCAGCGCAGGCTGTCGTAAATGGTTTGTTCTGATTCAAGTGTGCTACGGCTTTGATCAGTATCTTCGATACGCAAAAGAAACTGCCCGCCGTGCTGACGCGCAAAAGCAAGATTAAACAAAGCAATATAAGCTGTGCCTACGTGTGGGTCGCCGGTTGGAGAAGGTGCTATGCGAGTGCGAACAGTCATAAATATCCCGAATGGTACTTCAAAAGGCGTGAATTATAGGCCTATCAAGGACTTTGGCCAATATCAAACCCTGAACTATGCTTAAAATAACCCTTATAGGATCGCTGCACATAATGCTCAATTGGACTTTAGCTCTGCTTATGCTGGTTTCTAGTGCAGTTTTCGCCACCAGCATAGACCACACCGGCCAACAGTCTGTCGATGAATTCTGGTTGTTTGAAGATCCTAATCACCATTTTAATGGCCAGTCGGTTTTATCATTTGAAGACGACTCATGGCAAAAAATAGAACACAGCGGAATCAATCTAGGTTATCGCAGCTCTACAGTGTGGCTAAAATTCAACCTAAGCAATGCCACACAACGCCCACTTTTAAAGCTAATTGATATTACGTTCCCACTATTGGATTACGTCACGCTTTTTGAAATTAAAGACAACCGAACAACCACGCTGTCAGAAACAGGGGACAGCCTGCCCTTTAGCAGCCGAAATATAAAACACCCAAATTTTGTCTCTGTCGTCACACTGCAACCCAAAAGCACACACCATTATTTACTGAAAATAAAAAGCAACGCACCTATTCAAACCGAAATTAAAATATGGACACCTGATAATTTCCAAGCCTATTACCGATCAAAGGCAAGCCTTACTTTTTTATACCTTGGCATACTACTAAGCGCGGCCTTATTTAACCTGGTTGTTTTTATTTTTATAAAAGAAAACACTTACTTAGTGTATGGCTTTTATGCAGGCACATTTGCGTTATTGATGGCATCTCAAGATGCTATTTTGTTTGAGTATATTTTTCCAAATAACCCCCAGTATCATAACTGGTCACAATTGATACTAGGCTGTCTTGCTATCTCCTTTACGACCATATTTAACTTACTATTCCTGCAGCTCGACCCAAAAACCAAAGGCAAACCGTTATACCTAATGAGCTTTATCCCTATATTCATTATTTTAAGCGGATTTATTATTGGCTTTGTATTTGCGATTAAAGCGGCGATTGTAAGTACACTGCTTATTGTGCCCGCCTGCTTTTTTATTGGGCTATATCATTCTAAAGGAAATGCCAACAGGCTTTTTTATCTAGCCGCATGGTCATGGTTAATTTTAGGCATACTCGTATTTGCACTGGCAAGGCTGGGTTTCATCCCCTTTAACACATTTAGTAATCATGCCATTTTAATAGGCTCAACCTTAGAGCTACTCACATTTGCCGTTGCACTAGCAAGACGCCTACACACCGAAAAAGAAACTCGCATACAAGCACAGCAAATTATTATTGATGGCGCACGCCAAAGCGCTCATTTACAGCAAGAGCTGCTATATAACGCGACACACAATGATATTACTGGGCTGCCAAACCGTAATAATTTCAGCAGCTGGCTAGATAACCACATCAGCAAACAACAACCCTTCTCTATTGTATTAATGCGACTGTCGCGTATAGCAGAGCTCGATAAAACACTCGGCAGAGACATTAGTAATTATGCACTAGAGCAATTCGCGTTAACTTTAAATCGTGAAATACAGAGCCTAGTAAATATTAAATGCATAGATTCAAATGAACATTTTTTCGCAGCGAATCTTAGTAACAGCACACTAGGGTTTACAGTTGATAAAACCTCACCAGAAACATTAAAAGAGCAACTTACCAAGCTTAATGCTCGCTTAAACAAACCCATTATTATCAATGAAATGGAAATAGACCCATGGGTGGTAACGGGTTATGCCTGCTACCCACAAGACGGCCAACAAGCACAAATGCTGATGCGCAACGCAGGGATTGCACTTGACAGTGCCAATCAAGCTGAAAGCTACATTAGCGGCTATCACAAAACATTAGACACCTATGATGAGCGCCGTTTAATACTGGTAAATGAACTCAAAACAGCCATCGCTCACAATCACATGACCCTTTACTACCAGCCTTTAATTTGTGCAAAGACCAATACCATAATAGGAGCCGAAGCCCTTATTCGCTGGCCACATGATGAGTACGGCATGATCATGCCGGATGAGTTTATCGAAATTGCTGAGCAAACTGGAATCATCCAAGCATTAAGCTTATGGGTAATGAAAAGTGCTTTTCTACAATTAAAAAAATGGGAGAAGCAAAATCCTAAATTCCTAATGTCGATCAACATTAGTGCGCACAACATCCAAGACCCTAATTTCATTTCGGCGACTTCTTTTTTAATAAAAGACAACCAAGCACTTGCGAAAAATATCATTCTAGAAATAACAGAAACACAAATGATGGTCGACACCCATCACGCTCTACAAAAACCTTTGGGCATTAAACGAGCTAGGGTTCAATATTGCCATTGATGATTTCGGCACCGGTTATAGCAACCTCGGCTATTTAAAAAAATTGCCTGCTAACGAGTTAAAAATAGACAAAACCTTTATTTTAAACCTAGAAGACGACAAACAAAATCAAGTACTGGTTCAAACAGCCATTCAAATGGCGCACAATTTAGGCATGACCGTCGTTGCAGAAGGCGTCGAATCTGAACGCAGCTTTACCCTATTAAAAAGTATGGGCTGTGATTATTGCCAAGGTTATCATTTTGGCCGACCAGTCCCTGTCGACCAATTTGATCGGCTATTCGAAGCATAACAAAGCACATCACCAATCAATCACCATGTCATCACTCGTTTACTCATGAGCAAAGTTTGCAATATTGGCTGTGCTGTATGCGCTCTAATATTCAACATGCAGTTTTTTTGAAACCTTGCCACGCCCACCCGCCATGAGTGTTTCAATTTTAAAGTCCTTAATACCCAGCTCTACCGTAATTAAGCTGGGGGATGCGCGGTCCATGAACTGACCCTGTTCAATTAAAAAAGTATTTTTCTTAATTGAAAGGTGATCATAAAGAACACACGCCAACGGCCCGGCTGCCATGCCCGTCGCGGACTCCTCTTTAATTGCATAGCGTGGTGCAAACATTCGAGTTGTAGCGTCTTTGTCCGTTGCATGGCTGTCAGTTGTGAATACGTAATAGCCAATTAAATCCAACTTATCACTGATGGCGGAGATAAGATCAAAGTTCGGTTTTAAGCCACGTAGTGTTGACCCATCCTTAACGCCTAACACCATAAAACTATTGCCTGTGTTCACTAACATTGGGCGACTTTTAATATCGAGATCTTTTTCTGTTATACCTAGGGACTCAAGAATATCGTTAATGGTGACATTCTCCTTAATTAAATCATTCAGCATTCGATATTTAGGCGCGACTTGCTCCATAAAGGCTGCGCCATTTTTAATTGATATTTTACGCGGACCATCAACTGTTTCTTTAGACGTCTCCCCTTCACTAGCTCCGTCAGGTAGGAAAACGCCGCAATAGTCGCATGACCGCAATGAGCGATTCGTCGATTGGGTGTGAAAAAATCGAGTTTAAAACCTTCTGTCTCTGACGAAGAAACAAAGGCTGTCTCAGACAAACCAATGTTTGCCGCTATCCTAAGCATTTCGCTTTCATTGAGCTTATCTGCATCAAGCACAACCCCCGCTGGGTTACCGCCCGCGCCGTTTGCTACAAACCCACTAACAATCTGAGCGGTAATTGTTTGCGGCATTGTTTGTGTAGTTATCTGAGTTTTATTCATGATAGTCTCTAAGTTAATTGCTAAATATCTAACAAAACCTAATTTATATGGGCTAGCATAAAATAAACACTCATATAGACATGAGAATAACTCATTAATATGAATAAAAACAAAACCATTGCAAAACTCATAAACGCCTCACCTTTACTGGCGATTATTGGTGAAGAAATGAGCTTTACGCGAGCAGCCGAGCGCCTAAACGTAGATCAGTCCGCGATTAGTCACAGAGCTCGATCATTAGAAGATGCATTGGGTCACCGCCTATTTGATCGCACCACCCGAACCTTGCAATTAACCGAAATTGGCGAAATCTTATGCCATGCCGCCGCCGACACTGTCGCTCGGTGGGATATTGCACTGGACAAACTTGAGCGCACCCAATCAAAAAACCTAATGCATCTTTCTTTGCCTTCATCATTGGCCATGAAATGGCTGATCCCAGCATTACCGCACGCCCAAGCAAAAGATTTACATATCTCAGTCAGCGTCAACGAGGATACTCTCGACTTTCATTTAAATGAGGCCGACGCAGCCATCCGGTTCGGTCTTGGCCCAAACCCAGGCCTTCACACAACACATTTATCTCATTGCTGGATGCAGCCCGTGACAAACCCAAGTTATGCAGATGAACAAAGCAACCTCACAAACGTTCTCACCAGCCCCGATGTAACACTCCTTGCTGATCGCCGCGGCGAAATCGATAAAACTGATTTTAATTGGGATTATTATTTTTCGAAGCTCGCAATCACACATGACAATATCAAACCGCACTATCACTTCGATCGCGCAGACTTAATGCTGCAAGCCGCCACTCGGGGCATGGGAATTGGCCTAGGCCGAACACTGCTTATTGAAGACGATATTAAGTCAGGCTATCTCAAGACAGTAGGGCCACCGGTTCGTATGAAGTCATCTTACTGGCTGGTCTGCTCACCGAGCTTTGCCGAAACCAATCGATTTGAAAAACTGCGTGATTGGCTCATAAGCGAAATACAAACAACGCAGTAGGACGAGCAATAAAATAATAGGAGCCACAAAAGGCTTTAACAACCACATAACTCTCACTCTAAAAAACATGTAAGGCACCCTTCGACTTGCTCATCAGCTTTAAATGCGTTTTCTAAAAGTTGCCATGCTACAATCGCGCTATTTTGATGTGCCGGAATTATATGTGACAAGACATGCTATGCGCTTTTTGTCACACTTCTGTCACACCTAGATATTGAAAACAGACAATTTAGAACGATTTAAGACGATTTAGGTACAATGCAGAAAACAGCTGAAAGCCCCGTAAACACTCGCACCCCGCTTAAAAAGGGCTCTCGCGTATTTTCGACTGCCCCAATGATGGACTGGTCAGATAGACACTGCCGTTATTTTTGGCGCCAACTCTCCAAAGAAGCCCTGCTCTACACCGAAATGGTCACCACTGGGGCTATTATTCATGGTCAAGGCGGCCCAGAGCGTTTTTTGCGATTCAATGAAGAAGAGCACCCTGTTGCATTGCAATTAGGCGGCAGCAACGCAAGTGAGCTTGCCCAGTGTGCAAAAATCGCCCAAGATTTTGGTTACGACGAAGTCAATCTAAATGTAGGCTGCCCAAGTGATCGCGTTCAAAACAACATGATTGGTGCGGTTTTAATGGGCCACCCCGAATTAGTAGCCGACTGCATTAAGAGCATGCAAGACGCAGTGGATATTCCCGTCACCGTCAAACATCGCATTGGCATTGACGACCAAGACAGCTACGAAGAACTGCATCACTTTGTCGAAACGGTGGCCAAAACAGGTTGTGAAACGTTCATCGTTCATGCCCGCAAAGCGATTCTTCAAGGCTTATCGCCTAAAGAAAACCGCGAAGTACCGCCGCTAAAGTATGAAACCGTGGCACAGCTAAAACGTGATTTCCCCCATTTAGAAATTTTACTTAACGGCGGGCTGACCACCTACGAGCAAATGCACGATGCACTCACCTATTGCGATGGTGTCATGCTTGGGCGTGAGGCCTACCATAACCCTTCTGTTTTATTGGGCGTCGACCATGCCTTTTACGGCTACGAGGCCGACACAAGAAACTTAAAAGACATCGTGCGCAGTTTATACCCTTACATTGAAGATCACTTAAGCGAAGAGCGAAGCAAGCTGGCTTACATCACACGCCACATTTTAGGTTTGTTTAATGGCCTACCTGGTAGTCGTCAGTTCCGCCGTCACCTAAGTGAAGAAGCGTACAAAAAAACAGCGGGTATTGAGGTAATTGAAGCGGCCCTAGCCATGATGCCAGATTAAATTCAGCGCTAATAAAACAAAAAAAGAAACCGCTTATTTATCTGTGTTTGACATTACTTAGCATTTTCAACAAAGTAAGGTCATTATCGACACGGATTAAGCGGTATCATGAATAAATTAGAACAACTAAAAAACATGACGTCTGTTGTAGCAGACACAGGCGACATCGAAGCAATTAAACGCTACCTACCAGAAGACGCCACCACCAACCCCTCTTTAGTTTATAAAGCTGCCCAACTTGCACGGTACCGCCCTCTTATTGAGGAAGCCGCACAATGGGCAAAAGAACAAGCAGGCAATACTCTAGAAAACACGTTGGACATGGTATCGGTAAAACTGGGCATCGAGATTTTAAAAACGGTTCCCGGTTATGTATCAACCGAGGTCGATGCGCGCTTATCGTTTGATACCGTTGCAACAATTAATAAAGCTCGTCACCTTATTTCTCTATACGAAGAAGCTGGTGTTGATCGCAACCGTATTTTGATCAAAGTTGCCTCAACGTGGGAAGGCATTCAAGCGGCCAAAGTATTAGAAGAAGAAGGCATCAAGTGCAACCTAACGCTTTTGTTTAACATTGCTCAAGCCATTGCGTGTGCGCAAGCCAACATCACATTGATCAGCCCATTTGTTGGCCGTATTTTAGATTGGTACAAAAAGTCTGAAGGCGTTAGCCATTACCCGGGCCCGAAAGACCCTGGCGTTATTTCGGTTAGCCGTATTTATCAATATTTCAAAACCCACAACTACAACACCATTGTAATGGGTGCGAGCTTTCGCAACCTCGAAGAAATTGAAGCCCTTGCAGGCTGCGACAAACTTACCATTTCGCCTGATTTATTAAACGCCTTAAATGAAGATAACGGCCAGCTTATTCAAGTGCTATCCAGTGACAATAAAACAGAAGAAACAAAATGGGATACGCTGACCGAATCGCAATTTCGCTGGCATTTAAACGAAGACCCGATGGCCACCGAAAAATTAGCCGAAGGCATTCGCAACTTCACCAAAGATTTGGTGTCTCTAGAAGCGCTTCTAACATCAGAATATTTAACCGCAGCGGAAATAGCCTAATATGTTCAAACGCCTACTTGATTGGTTTTCAGCGCCTGAAACACAAGAGTCACCTAGCAACGAAACTGAACGAGCGATTGCAGCCCTCATGATTGAAGTCGCCCTTGCAGACGACAGCATTGAGAAACAAGAGCGTGAAAAGCTCCCTGAACTGCTGCGTCAGCATACTGGGCTCACCAGCCAAGAATGCCTTAGCTTAATCGAAATCGCAGAGGAAGAAGTCGACAACTCAGTTTCGCTTTACGAGTTCACTCAACACCTAGATAAACAGCTATCCATTGAATCTAAGTGCGCATTAGTGACACGTTTATGGCTCATATCTCTGGCTGATAATGAAATTGATCGCTATGAAGAGCACACCATCCGCAAAATCTCTGACTTGCTGCATTTGCGTCACAGTGAATTTATGCAATGCAAACATGAGGCCTTAAATACCCATGGATAAAGGGATAATGGTCGCAGGGGCAACAGGAGAAGTGGGCAGAAGACTTGTAGAAAAGTTAATTGCCCACAATCCAAACACCCCTATTCATGTATTAGTAAGAGCAAAATCGTCACTTTTCAGTGACGCTGTTGAACAGCATATTGTAGACCTTGATAACCTAAGTAACTTCAAGCTCAACGAGACACTTGAAATGGCATATTCATGCCTAGGCACCACAATTAAAACCGCTGGCAGCAAAGATGCGTTCAAACATGTAGACCACAATTTAACCGTAAAATTTGCACAATGGGCACACGATAATGGCTGCCAAAATTTTGCGTGCATCAGTGCAATTGGCGCCAATGCTAAAAGCTCCAATTTCTATTTGTCCGTAAAAGGCCAAACCGAACACGACCTGACACAAATGGGTTTTAAACACTTATGGCTGATTCGACCGAGCTTATTACTTGGAGACCGTGATGAGTTTCGTTTAGGTGAATACTTAGGGTCGTTATTGAGTTTATTTATTAGCCCGTTTTTACGGGGGCCTTTAAGCAAATACAAACCAATACACATGATTCGTGTGGCGCAAACCATGGCTCAATTATCGAATAGATTGAATGACAAGGAAGGCTGTCACGTACTGCAAGGGCAAACACTGTTTAACTCTTAGCGGCTTTCTGCGCTTGCTGAGCTTTTATAATGGCGGCAATTTTTTCTTTACGCAAAATGCACAAATCTAAAACGCGCATTTTTTCGGCTGGCATTAAGTCATTCCATTTTTGCCGCTCTACCCTAGATCGTAAGCAACCCATGCAATAGCCTTTGGCATTACTTTGGCAAACCCCAACACAGGGATTGGGCACAGGGAAGAGTTCAACTTGCTGCATATTCAACCAATTTTATGATGAAAATTCAGTCTAGCCTAGTGCGAAACACTCGCCAAGCACTTAAATCTACATCACTCAGGTTTATACCCACTATACGGTATATAACTATGAATTATGGAACAATTTCGTGTACAATTCTGGCCACTTTTTCCACTGTGTCGTTTTATTTTACTCAAAAATAACACAGAACAACCGCTGAATTATGGCCTATTCTACGTCGTAATTTGGTTAATAATTAGAGGCAAACAATGACTGATCGCATTCAAGTTGGCGGCCTGCAAGTCGCAAAAGAACTTTTTGATTTTGTTAACGAAAAAGCTATTCCAGGCACCGGTGTTGACCAAGATAAATTCTGGTCAGAATTTAGCGCCATTGCTAACGAACTAGCACCTAAGAACAAAGCCTTGCTAGCTAAGCGTGATGATCTACAAGCTAAAATCGACGCTTACCACACCGAACGCAAAGGTCAGTCTCTTAACTTTGCAGAATACAAAGCTTTCTTACAAGAAATCGGCTATCTAGTACCACAAGGTCCTGATTTCTCTGCAACGACTCAAAACGTTGAACCAGAAATTGCTGAAATGGCTGGCCCGCAGCTTGTAGTACCCGTAATGAACGCACGTTTTGCGCTTAACGCATCTAATGCGCGCTGGGGTTCTTTATACGATGCCGCCTACGGCACTAAAGTGATCTCTGAAGAAGGCGGCGCTGAAAAAGGCAAAGGCGGCTACAACAAAGTACGCGGCGACAAAGTTATCGCATATGCTCGTGATGTATTAAACACAGCAGCACCTTTGGCGAACGGCTCTCACGTTGGCACCACTAACTACGCGATTGAAGACGGCAAGCTGGTGGTTACTTTGGCTGACGGTTCTAAAACCGGCCTTAAAGATGAAGCCAAACTAGTCGGCTTTACTGGTGACGTCGCTAAACCTACTTCTATCTTGCTTAAAAACAACGGCCTTCACCTAGAAATCGTCATCGACCCTACTAGCCCAGTTGGTTCAACTGACGCAGCTGGCGTAAAAGATTTAGTACTAGAAAGCGCCCTAACCACCATCATGGACTGCGAAGATTCTGTAGCCTGTGTTGATGCGGCTGATAAAGTTGTGACTTACGGCAACTGGTTAGGCCTAATGAAAGGCGACCTTGCTGAAGAAGTATCTAAAGGTGGTAAAACTTTCACTCGTAAAATGAACGCTGACCGTGAATTCACGGGGCTTGATGGCAACCTTTTCTCCTTGAAAGGTCGCTCAATGCTGTTCATCCGTAACGTTGGTCACTTGATGACTAACCCTGCGATTTTATTAGAAGATGGTTCTGAAATCCCTGAAGGCATCATGGACGGCGTTGTATCTGCAATGATCGCTATCCACGATCTCAAAGGTAACAGCCCATTCAAGAACTCAACGACGGGTTCTATCAACATCGTTAAACCTAAGATGCACGGCCCAGAAGAAGTGGCATTCACCACTGAATTATTCGGTCGTATCGAAGACGCACTTGAATTGCCACGCAACACCATGAAAGTGGGCATCATGGATGAAGAGCGTCGTACTACGGTTAACCTTAAAGAATGTATCCGTGCTGCTCAAGAGCGTGTTGTATTCATTAACACTGGCTTCCTAGACCGTACTGGTGATGAACTGCATACGTCTATGCTGGCGGGTCCTTTTGTTGCAAAAACCACCATGAAGCAACAAAAATGGATTGGCGCATACGAAGACTGGAACGTCGATACAGGTCTTGAAACTGGCCTACAAGGTCGTGCGCAAATCGGTAAAGGCATGTGGCCTATCCCTGACGAAATGGGTCAAATGATGGAGCAAAAAATTGGCCATCCACAAGCCGGCGCAAACACCGCTTGGACTCCTTCGCCAACGGCTGCCACGTTACACGCTATCCACTACCACATGGTTGACGTATTCGAAGTACAAAACGGCCTTAAGACACGTGAACACGCAAACGTTGATGACATCTTAACCATCCCGTTAATGACTCAAGCGCAAATCGACGCCCTAACCCCTGAGTTCATTCAGCACGAACTAGACAACAACAACCAAGGCATCCTAGGCTATGTTGTTCGCTGGGTAGATGCTGGCGTTGGTTGCTCTAAAGTACCTGACATCAACAACGTTGGCTTAATGGAAGACCGCGCGACACTGCGTATCTCTTCTCAACACGTGGCTAACTGGTTAGAGCACGGCATCTGCACCAAAGAGCAAGTGGAAGAAAGCTTGAAGCGCATGGCAGCGGTTGTAGATGGTCAAAACGCAAACGACCCTCACTACATTGCAATGGCGCCAAACTTCAACACCATCGCTTTCCAAGCGGCTTCTGACCTTATTTTCAAAGGTAAAGAGCAGCCTAGCGGTTACACCGAGCCTCTACTTCACGCTTACCGCTTGAAGTTCAAAGAGATCAAAGGCATTAAATAAGTCTTTGTAGCTTGAACGAAAAAGCCCAGTTTTTACTGGGCTTTTTATTGCCAAAAAGAAAGTAACGTCTACTTAAGCACCCTTTAACTCACTTTACGTTCAAAGAGATCAAGGGCATTAAAATAAGTCTTTATCGCTTGAATAAAAAACCAGCTTATACTGGTTTTTTTGTTTAAAACCCTAGCGGATGAGGACACAGCTACTCTATCGCACCCTTGAAGCCAAAGACTAACGGGCTGAACACAAACCCTACAGCACCGCCTACCCCCGTTGTAATGACCCAGCTCCGATTACCGGACTGGTTCAAAATGCTGTGATTGAGTTCCCGGCCCATGTCCGCAATCACAGCACCCTGAATTGGCCCTCGAATCAGCGAGCTCACAAAGCGCTTGTCTTTTGTAGCCCCTGTACCGGCACCGATATCGGCAAGGACGCCGGCATCATAGCCAGCTAACCCACCAAGGGCAGCAACTCCGCTCGAATAACCAAAGCCCTTCCAGTTCCAGCTCCCGTCTTTGTGTGTGTAGCTATACTTGGCGGTATTCACCAACTCGGACTGCACCATGGTTTCTAGCAAGTTGGCGCCATGCTTTTTAGCTTTCTCTGTACGAGACAGCGGCGTTTCACTTGGACCATCGGGGGACCTCAGGGGCATACTCTCATCGGGTACCGGTCTGGCCTCCAGAAAACTGCCATCGTCCACGACACCCCCAAGACCCTCATCCAAGCCCCCACCTATTACGCCAAAGGCCTCTCCGGCCATATCACCCAACACCAAGACATCGACGCCAGACGCCGCGAGGCCGACGCCCACGAGAACGCCAAGTGCTACTTTGACTATCGGAAAATGCCCGCTTGGATCGGCATACAATACCGGATTATTCAGCGCATAAGCGTAGTCGTTGAATGCATCGGGCACGAGCGGCCCTGCGGCAACCTGAGTATCTGCACTCACGAAGCGACCGGAGAACGTGTCTAGATAGCGTGCATTGGCGTAGTAAAGCCCTGTCTCTTCAGTAAATTCGTACCCGCCATACAGCGGACGAAAGGTAGCGTTGGCGGCAGGGCTAATCGTTGGCTGTCCCCATGCGTCATAGGACACCATGGCGTACTTGGCACCATCGGCATCCGTCACTGCCTGAGTGCTGCCGACCTGATCAAGATGAAACACCCGTGTACTTGCCGGCACCGGTGGCGTTGCAGGATTCAGCGTCACACCTAATGCTTGCGCGAGCTGGTCAACTTCAGTTCCAGCCAATGGCTCAATGTACGCCACTTGTCGTCCACCTGGGCCCATCAGATACAAGGTGTATTGTGCCGCACCGCCATTAGTCAGCGTTATCTCGAAGTCAGGCGCAGGATAGATGACAACATGATCGATGGTGGTACCGTCGGGCCCGTAGACGGTCTTGGCAACCCGCTGCCCGGTGTAATCGTAGGTGAATCGCTGGAAGGTCTTGTCGGCTAGCTCGGTCTGCAGTAGCCAGCCCTCAACGCCAGTGGTGACTCGCAGATTAGTGTCCTGAATCGTGCGGTCATACAGATGACCGCTGGTGTCATACTGCGCTGAGAACACGGCACCTTGACCATCACTGTCGCATTGATTTGGAGTGGTCGCGTCGGTTCCGTCTATGACCTGATTGCCGTCGTAGGTGAATACCACTCCGTCGCTCTGCACGAGATTGCCGGCATTGTCATAGCAATAGGTCTGGGTGCCATCGGCGTCTTGCAGGGTGTGTAATCGCAGCAGCTCATAGGTATAACTGGCACCAAGGTCTGTGTCAGAACCACCTGAACCAGCTGGGCACGGGAGCTGTGTACTGTGATTACAGTCCAGCACCGTACTAAGCTGGTTGCTTTGATTCCAACCTGCGCGCTCGTTGATCAATTGCGTATTCGACGCCTCTGTCACCTCGTGCGACATAAGCAAGCCATTATTGAAGTAGTTCCAGCGCTCATTCACGCCATTGGCGTAAGTCGCGGCCCCAGCCTGACCGCGAGCGTTGTAGTCGGAGAATGTCATGTACGTGATCGGTGACACAGCACTGTCCGAGGTGTAGCCAACTGTACTCAGGCCGCCGTAGCTTTCCCAGAAGTTGTACGTTGCCTGCGGACGCGCACCATTAACAGACGGATACGTTCGGTTCAATGGGCGTCCCATCGGGTCGTAGGTTAGATCGAAAGGGAAATCTTTCCCGCCAATAGCTACGGCTTGTGAGGCCTGTCGACCCCAAGCGTCGTAGCCAAAGCCGTAGCTAATGGCGTCAACCTCAAAAGGCAATGTTCGTGTGACGCTAGCCGTTGCCGCTTGCCCTTTCAGGTTGCTTCCAAAGCCAACATCATAGGTGACTGTCACCAACGACTCGGGCGCGAATTCGCCGTCCACCAGCGCGTAGGTCTGCTGGGATGTCTGCCGGTGCAGCACATCCCAGCCAAACACAATCTTTTGGCCCATGGGGTCGATTTCGTAGTCGAGCACGCCGTGCGGGCCATAACTGTAGGTGCGCGTGCCCGTCTCGCTATCGATACGCTTCACGATGCGCCCGAGGCTATCGTATTTCAGCATGTCGGTGACCGCCGCCCCACTCGCTGGCACCGGACTGGTCACACGATTGATACGCGCTAGCCCGTCGTAGTCTATGGTGGTCGTTGCGCCATCATCTGTGGTTGCGGTGTGCGCCATCGGCTGGCCGCCGTAATAACGCATTACCCGGGTCTGTTTAAACACACTCGGAGCCCCTTCGGCTTGAGTGACTGTCAGAGTGTTGCCTGCGCCGTATTGGTATTTATTAGCGCTGGTGGACTTGGCTCCGGTGAGATCCCAGGTTGGCTGAGTGGTGCTCGTGACCCGGCCCACCGCGTCGTAGAAATAGACGAGAAAATCATCGGCGCTCTCGCCGGGCATAGATTGCTTCTGGACCAAACTGGGGTCTTGATAGACAGTTTGTCGCGTCATTGAAGCACCCTGATCATTAACGTAGTTGATCGCTACAGTGCGTCCGAGGCCATCAAGAATACGGGTCAATGACGTCCACTCGGTGGTGTCATCATCCCAAGAACTACGACCACTCTGTGCCACACTGACAGCCGACCCAGCTTGGCCGTAGGTCAATGTCTGGGTGGTAACAACACTTTTGTTGTTAATGAATGCCGTGTCGACATAGGGGTAGGTTTTACCGTCAACACAATTGATCGACGTCGCTGTGCCCTGAGCCGGCCCCTGTGTCGCCACCGAGAGACCGAAGTCGTCGACACAATGATTGACGATATTGCCGTTTGGATCTTGCTTAGACACTAAGGTGCCGAAGCGGGCGTCGTATGCGAATCCGAGTGTGAGTGATCCGGCTCCATTGCCCGGATCAGGCGTGGTCAGCGAAGTAAGGTAGCCCAAATGGGCAGAATCATAGGTTGCTGTGAATACGGCGTCTTTATCGTACTTCAAGGCATTAACTGTCGCGCCATAAGTCTCGGTCGCAGTCGCGTGTAGGCCCTGTTCGGTGTACGTCATATAAGCGCCGAGCCACTGATTGTTCTTGTCGTCCCAGCTCATGCGATGACTGCGATTGTGATTCGCGTCATAGGCGAGGTACGTCAACTTCAAATCATTGCTTGGATCCCATGTATCGATGTCGGTCGTACACCCATCATTGGTCGTTTTCTTGGTGTACTGTGGGTAGTTAAAAACCCATGCGTCTTTGTCGGGAGGCATGAATGAACTGCAGGTATACAGTGGGACACTATCAGGGTCGCTGGCGTCAGCGAGTGCGCCAGTGACCTGCAAATTACCCCAAGCATCATGAGTGTAGTTCGTGGAAAGACTGCTACCCAAAGTTGCGTCGTTCATTGTTGTGCTCTGCGCACTTACAAAAAACACCTCGGTGCTGCCTTCGGCGTAGCCTTGGTTATAGACGTTACACGCGCTTTGGTTCTGGGAATCAACACACCGCCAATTGGCAATCACAGTCTGCAGCGCATTATTGTCTGCGCATGTGGTCTGTGCTGGGTTTGTCGGTAGGTCGCAAGTCGTCCGCTGGTTTGGTCGCCCATTGAAAGGAAAGTCCTGACTATATCTGGTGGTGATTTGTGCCTGAAGCTGCGGGTCGGATTTGGTAATTGTCGAGTAGCCCATCCAGCCGCGCCCAAAAAGATTGAGTTCGCCGTGCTCGTAGTAATAACTGTAATTGTAATTGTAACTCTGGCTTTCAATGGTCGCGTCGTAGGTCTGCGCGTAGCTCGCGACGACGTATTGACCACTGCGAATCGCGCGCACTGGGTATGACTGCACGAAGGTTGGTGACAGCGGTATGGCATGATACAGGTTGCCCAGAGCCGTGATGCGCGAGCTGCTTGCCGCGTACACGCTTGAATCGGTTATGGGCTGATAGGTGATGTGCGTCTGGCCGCCATAGCCGTCGATAACCGACTCTAACATGTCGGCTGCACGATTGGACGGCAGCACTTTATTGCCCTGGCCGGCGAAGTGAAAGGCGCTACTTTGCCCATTGCCCGTAAAAATATCGGTCAGGCCGTCTCCGTTGAAGTCACCAAAAAAGCTACTGTCAACATCGACCCCTACGCTCACGTCACTGCAAGGCTCTCCACCCACGCAGGTGAAACCGGTACCATCACCGAGGTAAAGGATTCCCGAGTCTTGAACAACCAAAATGTCCGGCAGGCCGTCGCCGTTGAAGTCGCCGACATAGCTGTCTTTAGACAATGTGAGCGTCAGACCCTGACCCGCCTTGAGCGTGGTTCCGGTTCCGTAATTGATGTAGGCACTGACGGCCCCAGGTGCTTTAATGTCACCCGTCATAACATCAACCAAGCCATCGTTATTGAAGTCGGCCACCCAAGTCATTTTTCCCCCTAGCTTGGCATTTGGAAGCGGAACTCCGACACCAAGATGGGTGTTTCCAGTTGACGGGTCCTTGGTATCGCCGCCCGTGGTTTCATCCGAGAAGTTGAGCGTACCATCACCATCATTGGTGACAAAAAGCGCATCTGCTCGACCATCTCCGTTAAAATCACCAAACAAGGTTTCGCCATTCCCGTTCAGCATCCCCTGTCCTTGCTGGCTGGTGGAAGAGAAGCCGCTATCGTCTGCTAGATAGATCTGCGACGAGCCCGGACTCGAAGCCAATAGGTCTGTCAGCCCGTCGCCATTAAAGTCGGCCGCATACAGGTCGTCGGAATCATCAATACCCGTGATGGTCGGACAGGTCTTGCTGCAGGCGCAGCTCTTGTCTTGACGGCTGCCTACGTAAAGGGTGCCATTGTTGCTTTCGCCAAACGTCCCGTATAGGTCGGTGATGCCATCGCCGTTGAAGTCACCGAATAACATTTTTCGTAGGTTATCCGGCAAGCAAGTGCTTTTAGTATTAAAGCCCGAACCATTCGCTAGGTAGATTGTGCGATCATCGTCCATCGACAGAATGTCGGTAAGACCATCGCCATTGAAGTCCCCCAGAAAAGCATCGGTATTATCGGCAATGGCGCTTTCCACTTTTTGATATTCGAAGCTGTCCCCGCCATTGCTCCAAGTGAACGCTACGGGTGTTAAGCAGACACCCAACGACGTGCATTGAGTCACCGATTTAAGTCGTTTTCGTTCTGTAGTCGGCGCATTCTCGTAGGCCAAGGTATAGCGCATCACCGGCTGAGCAGCAGGCAAGACGAGACTTGTTCGAATCTCGCCCATCAACAGCGCCGTTTTGATCAAACCGCCACCCAAATAAGTCACAGGAGTGTCTGGCCGCCCTTGGACATAGAAAAACTCCACTAGGCGGGTCTCATGCTCGTTTTCTCCGTAACTGATCTGATCGAGATAACTTTGACCACTGTCGCTCTGATCGGATGAATCCCCTGAAGTAAGCGTTGGCTGCTGTGAATAGCGATAGGTCACCCGGTTTCCGTTGGGGTCGAGTACCGTGTCCTGCATCCATACACGAATACCGCTGGCACCAAGCGCGTTCACTGCAGAGCCATGCTGGGTGCTGCCGGATTCATCGACACCAAAGGTCACCAGCGTGCCATCGCCGCGAGACAGTCGGAATCCACATGGGTCGACATCACAGATTCCGGTCACGGGTACAATGCGCTGCCAGCTCTCAAGCTGAGTACGGTAACTGGGCGCCTCGTCCGTGCCCACGTTGATCAACCGCTTGCCATCGAGACAATATTGGTCGTTCCCACCGTAGGCAATTCCTCCCTTAATGCCATCACTGGCAATTTCAGTCCCACATCGGCTGATGCCGCTTACGCCTTGAATACGAAATCCAATCCCGAGCGACCCATTGCCTTGGCCACTACTGTAACTGAGTGCGAGCGAGGGCTCGGCCTCACCAACACCCGGTGGTAACGCTAGGTTAAGGGTGTATGTGGACGCTCCTTGCTGAACAGCAAAAGACCCGCTCATAACACTCCCAACCGCTGCCGGCGAGGGCTCCATAGCCGCTCGGTCAGGTGAACTCAATTTTTGATATGAGATTAGAAAAAAACAAGCGACCAAGACTAATAGGACGGTTACACGACGGGAGTTCATTGGCGCGCTCCTAGCTGTTCTTGGACAGCGTGTATATGTACTCTGAAGAAGAAATTGTTTCGCAATCAAGCCTGTACGAGCCAGCCCCTTGTGGGGTACTCCAACTGTAGAATGGCTCTTTATTGTATTTTGCGGTGATGTAGAGCTCGTGCTCATTCGTCAAGTTGTAAGTCAAGGTCGCGTCGGGCTGCCCTTCAGTAATGGAGTAGATCAACAGCGTTTCACCTGGGGGAACACAGGTCGTGCCACCGGTCACGCAGTCGTAGCCGTACTGTACGTTCTCAGTGTTCTTCAAGGTGACCCATTTATCGGTATTATTAAAGAGCGTGATAGTCGTATATTTATAATATTGGTCTGTGGGTGTGTGCGTGGGAACAGGAACATAGTCCGTCGTACCCGATTGATAGAGGTCAATGGACGTCTCAAACACTTGGGTGCTGGACGACCCGCCCCACGGCTGACTCACAATCGCGAAGTAATCATCGAATCCCACATTGCTGCCGTCGTTGTTCTGCAGTTCGACCAAGACACTGATACCCCAGAAGCCAGGGCTAACACCGATGTCATCCCCCTTCTTCGAGCCATACCTGATGATCATGGTCGCAGGGATACCGGGCAGCTCGTAGAGCACAGAACCATCAATCACGTCACCTGCTCCGCTACCCGAGCGTTCAGCTTTACACGCAGGTGCAGCCGTCGCACCGCTAGCAATACTCTTACCCTCTTCGTAGATGACAAGCGTGCCTGCGGCAGCGCTGCCACCGGATGTGGCATTCAGATCGTAGTGTTGCGAGTTTGGGTGATTAGTGATGTTTATTGTTAGTTGATAGCCCACTGGCGTTATCCTCCAAAACCCTGATTGGGTCTTTAGTTGTTGCGGAATCGTAGTATCTTGAATCGTACTGTTTAAACCTTACAACTATGCTTATTAGAGAGTCCGTTTCACTGTCTCACTAGAACGGCCGGAATCGACGTGAGAAATTGCGTTAGAAGAAAGATCCTCTAAATACATTATGTACTTGTGTGGCATAGCTGCTGATATTGAGCGCACTTTGAATTAAAAAAGCAACAGACCAGTCAAGACAATAACAAAAAAATTATGACACCCTGAACAAACATAACACCACGCATTCTATCGGACACATTTCACTAGCGATGTATGTTTTTTCTCATATCTCAGTATTAAGCATTAAACTTGGCATTCTAAAAGCGCAATTAAACCGAAAAACCCGTCACTTTCAAAAAAGCAATCGCGATTAAAAATACAATTGGAACTTGGATAATTGCTTTCATCTTATTTCGTATCACACCTCAAAAAAAGGCGCATATTAACGCGTCCAGCCGAAGGCGACTTTGATTGATTTATTATGAGCTTAGCTGCCGATTTACATAAGGAGTTACTATCGCGCTACAAACAGCTGGCGAAATAGTTAACGCTAAAAATAAAGTGCAAATTCAACATCTAAGTGCACCAATATGAAGGGGTCATAACGCTCATGCCAAGCAGCGCAGTTTACAGCGTCCATAGCTTGAGCGCCTTGCTATGTGTTTTTATTACTAAGTTTTTAGTATCCCCCAATACAAAATTTAAGATGTGTTTCAATATTAAATTTGAAGAACGGCATTACATTGTTGTGATGTAAAAGAGTGGCGTTTGCAACTCTTATTGTAATGGCTTGTTTAACGTAATCCGGCCTTCTAAAATTTTTGTCCCTTCTTGTGCTGAAAAGCTAAAAAACGGTTTTTCAGTACCAGGAAACTCTATCTCTATGTATTCAAAACCGTTTCTTTCAAACCCATACATACCTTTATTATCATATTCTATTTTAATATATTTATGGGCATCTGTACCTGTGCGAATAGATAGATGGCTATAGCCTGTACCATTATGAACGATAATGGAGTCCTCTGAAAAATTATCTCCGTTACTTGTGCTAATGCTAACTGAGGAAATGTTTGCGCAGTAGATAGGCGTAGTAGAAGTAAGACTGCCATACTCACTCCAAGTGCCTGATATTTCACCAACAGGGTTCAAATCTTTACTCTTTCTATGCATCTCTATTGTTGTTGATATATTGGTATAGCCACTTATTTCAAATGAGGCGGTGATCAGTTCTTCATTAATGATGCGATAATCAATGTTATTGTAAGTAAAAGCATTATTTATAACTTCTACTTCTTCATAGCCGTTGTAACAATTTGGAATTTCGATGGTGCCATCGCTTTTTCTTCTAATAACCCAGTGTAATTCTGATTGGCTTTGCTGATACGAGCTAAAACCAGAATCGAACACACTTATGCTTGTTTGCTGAGTGCCTGACCAAACCCCCGAAATATCGCTTTCATTATCTTGGTCATTTTTATCTTCTTCAAAAATATCTAGCTCACATCCAGATAATAGAAAGAAAAATAGAGTGAAGGTAATTTTAAAAGGCGTATTCAAAGCACATTCCTTTGGCATAAATGAGTAATGGGTTGTAAATTTTTTAATCGATTAAGCGCTATATTAATGGTTTAACGGGCCGTATTCGAGCAGTATGCTTAAATGTAGATAGCTAATCACTCTCTGCGGAGAGATACAAGTGGTCAAGTAAATCCGGCCACTAAGTTAATCAAGACACTCATGATAAGAAATTAACACTAGGTCAAGAAAGTCTATTTTTTATATCAGCACTATAAACCCTACATTATTCGTATTTCAGTTTTTAAAGCCATGGTTATTCTTTATTCAAATAGGAGAATGCCATGCCAAAACCAAGGAAGGAACAAGTCAGCTTAGAAGCCACACCCTATTATCATTGCGTTTCACGTTGTGTGCGCCGTGCATTTTTGTGTGGTGTGGATGTAATGACCAATGAAAACTACGAACATCTCCGTGGCTGGCTTGAAAACGAGCTACTCAAGCAAGCCCAAGTGTTTGCCATTGATATGGCTGCGTATGCCATAATGTCCAATCACTATCATGTTGTGTTGCATATTAATAAAGCGAAAGCCAATGATTGGCCTTTAAAAGACATAATCGAACACTGGCATCAACTTTACAAAGGCCATGCTTTAAGTCAACACTTCAAGTTAGGCGAGACATTAACTCAAGCAGAATTCGATAAACTCTCTGAAATTGTCGAAACATGGCTTTTGGCTTGCCATTTAAATTAACAGATTATTTAGAATTGGTTGATTACACTGGCCGTATTTTTCGTGACGACAAACGCGCTAGCATTTCAAACAATCTACCTCCGATTTTACAACGCTTAGGTATTGAAGCGAATAACTGGCTAACCCTCACCACATCGTTCGAGAACAACTTTAAAGATTTAGTAGGCTGTCCCAGTGCCTTGGGTAAAGCAGTTGTATTATTACATCGAAAGCGACGACCCAGTTTTAATAATTGCAAAACGCTGTTTTCTTAAACTCAAATCATCAAGCCAGCATCAAAAACACTTTAATGTGATTTTGGTGCATCTGAGAATTTGATTTATACAGAATATCGCCAACCTAAACTCGATCACAGCAACACTAAAAGCAATTTACTTATTAAAATACTCGTAATTATAAGGTGCCTTAATGTAAAAACACTGGCCAATACATTTTTCTTAGCATGAGTGTCTTAGTTATTCTTTGTTTAATACTCTAACCTTATGCTCCTAATTACTATAATTAATGTAAGTAGGCGTATAAGGTACACTCTTTTCATTAATCCATGACTTCCCCTTGGGCGGGTAAATTAGTACTCCCTGAGTTTTATTGTATATAACAGGTGACCATTGAAATTGCTCGTCTAGCATTTTAAGATTTAGTACTTGTCCAACAAAATAAGTATTATTTTTTTCTGCTTTGAAGTTTATCAACTCAGTGAATAAGTGCGGGGTGCGCCAATAGTCTATGTGCAATAATAATCGCTGATCTCCTGGCAATGTTTTTAGAACAAAAGATCCATCCCAACTATTGTTAAAGCTACCAGTATTATTAAAATGTTTATTATCACCAATGATATCGTTTAGCGATACAACGACCACTGTACTAACAGGTGATACATTAAAGCCATAACGCTCCAGCGAAAGTTCTTCTTCAATAGATGCCTTGCATAATTCGTCACAGCTAGATTCTATAATTGACAGGTCTTGATCTAACATATCAGACCCTTCATATAACTTTATAGGAGTTGCTGTGCATCCAGTTACAAATAGGGAGAATAACAAAATTGAAATCTGAAAAGCTGACTTCATAAAACTAATCCTTTAAAACATAACTGCTGTGGCTTCGGGGATCCGAAGCCCACCGTCGTTATGTTGTACCAATGGATTTCAGGAAACTGAAAAGCCTTTGGACCTATTTACTAATTTCAATTACAGACAATGCATCATGTCCAGTGATGCAATTACCTGAGATGCCGTCAACTACCATTATAATTGGTAGACCCGAAGCCAAAGCTGCTAAAGCAGTGCTATACATTGTCTTGCCTTGAAATTTATTCATATCAAATGCTAAATGTGATGAGGCAACACAATTATTCTTTGAAGCCCATGTTCCGCAAACTCTCAGGTATGCGATATCAGACGTAGCGCTAGATTGTAACCCGCAAACATTTACAGTGTATTCACCAGCGCCAGCGTTAGCACTATGATGAAAAAATGCAGCAAGTAATATTAGTAATCGAAGTCTCATCAAATCTTCCTACCTATGGTTATGCCTTACAGTAATAAAAGAACATAACGCTGAGTGAATGGGCAGCTTTGCTGCGAAGCAGCGCTTAAAGCTGTCCAGCCAGCTTGCTGGCGTGCATTGCACGTTTTGTTATGTGTTGCTAATTGCACTGATGTTCTTCCTTGTAGGGATGACTAACTTCATAGTCACATTCACATGCCTCGTAATTGAAGCTGCCCCCAGAATCTAGGCAGCTATCTACTTGGGGCGATGCCAACAAATTGGGGAGAACGATTGCAAGCCCAAGCCCGATGATGATCGGTGCTACGAATAGCCAAACCATTAACTTCGATTCCATTTTTGAAGTGGCTATTAATGTTGATCTCTCAATCTCCCTGACACATAACTTCGCCTTCATCCGTTTTTTTCGGATGCAAGGCATTGTTATATTTATTCGCTTAATTCAACGCCAGTTACTACTTCGACATATTCGCCGATACCATAACTTGACAGTATATTGATCTTTTTACCTGTAGCCTTTGCAGTAAGCCATAATGAATAGATCGAATCTAAAGAATCGTCTTTGGCAACCCAACACCAGTGCCCATAATCCGTTACCGATCGCATTATTACTACCGGACCTTCAATTACGATATGTCCCGCTATAGGTTTGCAGCCCTGAATTTGATCAACACCTGCATATACTTGCAAACGACCAATTGACAAGTTTGGCGCTGATGTTGCTGAAACCAACCCAGATAAAAACAGGATTACAAAAAGTGTGTACCGCATGTATTCACCTTGAAGATATAACAATTTGGTTATTCGGATGGATCTTGATAACCATCTATATATGCGAGGGGAAGTGATCAGCACTTTCCCTTTGCCATCAGTGGTTTATCTCATCCATGTTAATTGCTGGCGAATATTACCTAACCGAAAAAATACGTCAATCAAATAAATGGATATATCCCCGTATATCATCATCAAAAATATTGAACTACGCTACAGCCCTTTAATAGAAAGGGATACAGCGCTTTGTAAGAGATCTCTTAAATTATGGTTATACGGGTTGATCCTTAATAATCCTATGCATATAAATACAGCACAATACAATTTCGGGGGTATTAAAGAGGATGATCCATGGCCAAATTACAGGCGGAGTTTCACGATAAAATGCGAGCGGCTCATTACGCACTAAACACCGAGCGGTCTTATTGGTAAAGTCTCAAGACACTCATGTAAATCCTTAACATGAGCGCCTAATTTAGTTACAACTTAAAGTAAAGCCACCACATCAAAACTGATAGCGAAAATACCCTCCAGAGGTTGCGTTATCAGGGTACCAATCAAATTCGATGGGTGTTGAGCCATTCACATAAAAATCATTATTGCCAAACACAACAAAGTTCATCGCGTTAGTTGGGCTGCCGATCCAATGTAACGGTAAAAACACCTCGCCCGTCTTGCCGCTCCAAATTCGTCCCATTTGATAACCACCACTATTGGGTGAAACGATCCAGCTCCAATCGCTCCCTGTGCCTGCATATTGGTAAACATTAACGCCTTCGATCAGATAATCAGCGCCAATTGGAAAGTCGTTAATACCAGCAAAACTGCCTTTGAATCCCGTTGTGGGGTCATCATCGCTATCGATAAATACTTGAAAGCCCCAACTAATATAGATGTTGGTTTGATTGGTATAGGCCATGAACAATTCATTTGTATCGGTCGTATGAGCGACTTGAATACCGGCCCAATTAGCTTGATTACCTTGACCACTAATGTGGCCGGCAGCGCTGACTGCCACAATATCATCTGGGTCTGAGGGAAACGCTTCAATGGTCGACCAATCGCCTAGTAAACCATCTAGAGTAATGGACGATTTAAGAATTGGGTTGGAAATTGGCGTGGCAAGAGAATACGTCATACCCGGATCCCCCTCGTTCCGATTACCCTTAGCATCTTCTGCATAGACTTTGATGCGGAAATCATCGCCCATACTCAAACCACTAACGATGGTTTGGTTGGCACTATTATTAGCGGGGTTATGTAACCATGCAGGATTGGTTGTGAAGGTAACATCGTCATAAACAGTAGTGGTACCAGCTGAAAGGTTCTCAACAGAAATGTCGTAATGAATAGGATAAGACTGATCAATCACCGTATCCCATGTAATCACAATATCCGTTGGTGTTGCGCCTTCTGTTATGGATTGAACTCCCACTCTCATATTTGTGTTGGGCGTGTTATATAAACTATGACCTGTGTTGTCCCAACTGGGTGGCGCATTATCGTTTTGACTGTCGGGTAAAAAATTAGCCATGGCCAAGCTATGAGTCGCCAAGTCACCATCCGGTGCTAAATAGTTAATAAACCCCATTTCTCTGATGCCAATATCAAAGCTATCTGATTCAACGTTCAGGCGACCACTTTGATAATCTAAACCGAACACCGTAAAACCGTCTTCTCGATTCGACTCAGCAATGACTTTTGGTGCGGAGTTAAAGCGGTTTTCGTTGTAGTACTCAGACACGCCATTTGCCCCGTCGCTTGAAGGGTCACTGTCATAGCGAAAACTTTCAAACAAAAATGCATTCACATACGGGCGAATGCTGTAATCAATTGAATATTCATTCGTGATGGGGCTTTTAAGCCCTGGTGAAAAGTAAAATGCACCGCGATTGGCCATCACGAGTTTATTGGGATACTGATCACTAATGAATTTAACGGTTTGTTGCATGGCCTGAGCGGTCCAAGGATACCAGCCGGCATTATCATAAGGCCCTGCTGTATCAATAGTATCTAAAAAGAATCCATCAAAACCGAAGTTCGCTGAACGATCACGAAGGTTGGATGAATCCCTGCTGCCCGCTAATTGCTGCAAGCCTGCTTTGTATTGGCGGCCAGCGACATTCGCTGTGCCGATTCGCATGTTATCCAATACCCAACGCCAATTAGCATCGGGGTACACCATAAACCCATGAAAGTGAGGGTTTAAATCTGGCACGCCATCCGGTGTGAATCGAGCCGCCGTTGTGACACTTTCAACATTACCGTCTGCCTTATAAGTAACGGTTTGCGTATCAACATCCATATAAAAGCTTTGAAGTGTTGTACCGGATACGGTTAGGAGTTGATTAGAGGATGAATCGTACGTTCTCATCCCCGTACCATTACCTAGCGCAGATTCTAGGGATTGATTAACATAATCTTCACCAATACTGATGTACCCCAAAACCCTATCCACACCACCCGCTTTTAAAGCTTGGACAATCTCGGGTGTGAACGTCCACTGGTTTGGCTGAACCACAACCACATCAAAGTCAGACAAAGTATTAATAACAGATTGGTTAATAACCCAATTGTCTGGGTTGGCTTGTGTATTGGTATAAAAATCATTCCCGTAATAAACAATAAACTTGGAATCACTATTTATATTAGGAATCGGGCCTCGGTCAGCTAACGCATTTGTCGTTAATACAGCGGAGAGGGCTAAAGCGAGAATAGTTAAGTAATATGTATTCATGAGCATTAATCCGTTAATGGGAAACTATAAGCTAGCACTGAAATAAGCTAATTGTTAGAGACACATTGTAACGAGCGGCTTAAAAACCGGAGCGGCTAAAGAGGCGATTTCGCCCCTTTGGCTTTGCTCGGTACTTAACTATGAAGTCGGTAAATTGCTCAAGTTAACCGATTATCTTACAGACATTAAACGAACAGCAACTATTTAACGTAACGATAGCCGCGGCTTATTCAAACAACCTTCGCCAATAACACCGACATTGAGTAAGTGATTTAACAAATCATTATTGGGCATTAAGCGCACATGTAATCTATTTAAAGCGTGACTTATTTCCCCCTAGACTAAAGTAGTCTTGGATTTTATTGCAGCGAAGATGAGAATCTAGTTAAATTACTCTAAAAATATTCATAAATGTAAAGCACTCACGACAAGAACATACGGCTAGATCAAGCAAACCTATTTTTAATTCATAAAAAGTTAATTTAAGTTGTCGCATTCTAGCCGAACCTTCAATTGCTTAACGTATTTAATATGACGTACTTGCCCGATTACTTTCTACAAGCCAATAATCATAGGGCCTCAGATAACCCCAGTAAATGTATCGATCCGTAATTTACGCGCAATTCGAATATAACTCAGACATTGAATGCGTAATTTTTTATACGTTTTTATAGTGAGAACTTAACTTAATATATAAATAAAATTACTAATACAACGTATTACCTTACTTTTATGTCGCGCGATTTTATCTCAAAGCATACGATTTCGTGACGCCTTTTACGAGAATTAAGTAAGGTAAAAGCATTAATTATATTATTTAATAATTAGTCAAACCGCGCAAAATATAAATCAAATCCTCTTAATTCCACCAAAATCTAAAACTATCTAGACAGTCATATTAAGAGAAAAGTATGAGTTAAAAATTACTCATACATTCGTCTTATCGCGCTTTAATTGATACCTATCCATGATAAATAATAAATCGGAACAGATCGCAACATGCCAAAGCTCAGAAAGAAACAAGTGAGTTTAGAGGACAAATCTATTACCACTGCGCATCACGCTGTGCTTTTTTTTGCGGAACTGACATCAACACTCAGCAAAACTTTAAACATATTCATGACGGGTTTAAAACGAGCCATACAATCAGGCTCGTGTATTTGCAATCGACATGACGGCTTATACGATTATGTCGAACCCGAGTCATGTGGCTTTACACATCAACAAACAGCAAGCTGATACTTGATAATTTTATGACGTGATTAAACGTAGGCATTCACTCTGCCCTTAATCAGCGTTTAAGCTTACCCTTTAAGTTAACTGATTATTTTGAACGATTAGGTTGGACAGGCGGAATCATCCAATAAAATAAACGAAGCGCTACAGCAAAATAATTACCATCTATTTTACAACGCTTAATCATTAGCACTGAAAACTGAATTGAGTTCACTCAAACCATAGAGACAAATTTTAAAGGATTGATTGGTAAACCGGAGTCACTACATAACGACCCAACCAAATTTAACCGACAGCGACGATCAAGAATTCAGTCTAGTCACAGCTTGCTTGCTTAATTTATAATGCTTGCAAATGAAATACACACCTGAATATCTCAGGCGCTTTGCTATGGTATAAATTAAAAAATAGAATAAAAAATATAATATAAAATTTATTATTTTATATTAATAAATCTGCCCAACATAAAACTACCGCCTGACTTTTACGTCGTGTTATTTAATATTAAATTCATAATTTCTTGAAGAACTTTACGGAAAACAATAATAAAAAATTTATTATAATCACCTTAAATTACTCACAACGTGAAAAACTATAAATACTTAAGCTCACATAAACTTACAAAAAAAATAATGTATTAGGCCCATAACAAAGCCACAAGAAAACCTAAAACAGAAACACTTATTACATTTAAAATTACATTTTATTACATTACATTGAAGTTAAACTTTAATTAAAACTAAAAAAAATGTTTACTTATTGTTATTCAAGACTATCTTAATGGGGCGTGATCCAAAACAGTAACCACTCACAAAGGATTAAATAATGCGTAAATTAAGTACTCTAAGTTTTTCTGTATTAGTTGGCTTATCAGCTGTGCCAACTTATGCCGCAGAACTTATGTCTGTCGACAAAAGTCGTGCAATTGAAGGTAAATATATCGTTGTATTTAAAACGCCCTCGGTTTTAAATATTCAAAGCAGTGACGCTATCGCAGATTTTGCCAGCTCACAATCGGCGAATTTAAGTAATCAATACAACATCGATGTGGTCCAGAAGTTTGGCGGCATTCTAAACGGTGTTGTTGTTAATGCCTCGGATAAAACAATTCAACAAATGCTTAGCAATCCGAATATTGATTACATTGAACAAGATCAAATGATGTCGGTTAACCCCATAATGGAAACAAACGCAAATCAACCAAATGCAACCTGGGGCTTAGACCGTATTGACCAACAAGACCTCCCTCTTAATTCAAATTACTATTATGATTTTGATGGGTCTGGCGTCACAGCGTATGTTATCGATACCGGTGTGCGCATAAACCACAATGAATTCGGCAATCGTGCATCTCACGGTTATGATTTCATTGATAACGATTCAGATGCAACAGACTGTAACGGGCATGGTACACATGTTGCCGGCACGATTGGTGGTGGTGATTACGGGGTTGCTAAAAATGTAAACATTGTAGGTGTGCGCGTACTGGACTGTAATGGCGGAGGCTCAAGCTCAGGGGTTATTGCAGGTATTAACTGGGTTAAAGATAATGCGTCGGGCCCTTCTGTTGCAAATATGAGTTTAGGCGGTGGCGCTTCACAAGCAACTGATGATGCCGTCAATAATGCCGTAGCAGCAGGCATTAGTTTTGTAGTAGCCGCGGGTAATGACAGCAGAAACGCCTGTAGTTATTCACCGGCTCGGGCAGAGAGTGCCATCACCGTTGGCTCAACAACCAGCAGCGACAGCCGTTCAAGTTTTTCAAACTATGGTAACTGCTTAGATATCTATGCACCTGGTTCAAGTATTAAATCAGCATGGTACAACTCAGATACAGCAACAAATACCATCAGTGGCACATCAATGGCCTCACCGCATGTTGCTGGGGCGGTTGCACTCTACCTTGAAGAAACGCCCTCTTTAAGCCCATCACAAATCGAAACCATGCTCAACCAGCGCAGTGCTAAAAACAAAGTATCTGATGCAAAATCTGGTTCACCGAATGAGTTACTCTACACATTAGAAGGTGGCATTGTTGTACCACCAGAAGAAAATGAACTCACCAATGGACGAAGTGTTAACGCCTCAGGCGCTCAAGAGTACAAATACTTTTTATAAGTTAGTTGTTCCTGCAGGTTCTGAATCGCTATCATTTGATACGAATGGTGGCACAGGCGATGTTGATATGTATGTACAAGTCGGTCAAAAACCTTCTACAACTAACTACAACTGCCGCCCATATAAAGATGACAACACAGAAAACTGCACGTTCACTAATCCACAAGCAGGCGATTGGTGGGTGATGCTCAATGGCTATAGCCAATACAGTGATGTAAGTTTAACTGGCACGTTTAGCGGCGACACTAGCTGTGACGATAACTGCTTAACCAATGGCGTACCAGTCACTGGGCTTTCTGGCGCACGCAACCAAGAACTCGTCTACACCATTGATGTACCTGCCAATGCAACGCTAAATATTAGCATGTCTGGTGGCACGGGCGACGCTGACTTATATGTTCGCAAAGGTGAGCAACCTACAACGAAAGAGTATGACTGCCGTCCATATGTAGACGGTAATGATGAAAGCTGTAACCTAAACTCTGGGAAAGGCGGTAAATACTATATTACATTAAGAGGATACGACACATTCTCTGGCGTAAGTATTGTTGCTTCTTATTAATTTGCAATAACAACTGATTCTAAAAAATCAGCAATAAATAATACGGCCTATTTTTATAGGCCGTATTTTTTTATTTATGAACAGAGAGTGAAAATTAGTTGAGCCGATAACCTCGTTAATATTTAAAATACTTAAGTACACACATTCGCTTTTACAACATAAAATCAGCACAGGCAGTATCACAACAATCCCTTGTGGGCTCATGCTTACCGTTAATTATTGCTTTCAGCATGCTTTTTACATTAAATTAATACCATCAATTTTTTGAAATTTTTGAAAGCAACAAAATCATTTCGGTAGTAAATATAATATCTGAGATAGGAATGGGTATTTTCTCTTTAAAACTGCCCTCTTCCATATCTATTAACACCTCACCTGTAGCAACGTTACTTGGATCAAAAACTGTAAGAATTAACGTAATAAGAATTAGGCACTCATGATAAGAAGTTAAAATTAACAACTTCATTTGAGTCAAATTTTAAAGATTTAGTCGGCAGCCAAACTGCTTTAGGCAAAGCAGTTGAATTGCTTGATCGCAAGCGGCGACCTAACCTCAAAAATTTCCAAACCTTACTGGCTTAGATTTCACGTCACAATCAACCTAATATGCTATCTATGGCAGGATGTCTGTCGTCAGTATTGTTCAAAAACACGTCATATCAAAACTAACATATAAATAAATCAGGCTAATGAGAATAATCTATCACCCTCACGCGCAACAGCTAATGGGTCAAAGATTAAATGCAACGTGCACTCAGTCTATTTTATTAGCATGAGTGTCTTAATTATTATCAGTTATTTAAAGGTGTCCACATTATCGGGGGAAGTTCAACGTCAAATGGACAAACTTGCTATGTGTCAAACTATTTTACCAAGTACTTTCTTATTAACGCTGATACTACAAATAAGCTAAACCCTGCGAGTAAAAAACAAATGCCAATTTGAGTTGAATCTACTCCTTCAGTGAGAACTATTTTGTAGAACTGGTGCTCACCGCCTGCCGATTCGTGCCCACCAAAAGTAATCTCCACTGGAAGTAAATCACTACCAAAAGCCATTAGAGCTATGATAGTCGATACAACAGCGATGATCTTTAAAGTCATTGCTAATATTTTCATTGTGAAATTATATTCTCGAAATTTTGCATTTAGTCATGACGCCGCATAACAAGGCTGTAGAAAAACCCACAGCCTAAATTTCATTATGGAAATAGAGTAAAAATCACTCTATAAATACGTCTCAGTTTAAAATCCACATAGGTTTTACCATTAAACTTCCTTGAAATTTAACGTAGAGCGCGCTCTACTTTTCTCTTTGAGGTTTTTCTACAGTCTCAACGCCCGCATAAACTGCGGAGTAAACTTGTCGTCTTTTTTTACATCGCTTTGCAAAAAAAAAGACAAATTTACGGAGTCAGATTTAATGCGATGGTTATACATTTTTTAATTTCTCCTCCTAGCTGCCCACTACAAAGACACATTTTAAACAACTGTAATTCTTATCTAAGATTCAATCAATAATTGCCACTTTGGCCAAATTATTTTTGGCTGGCTTGAGGTGTGGAGAGGTCACATGCTGGCCGTATAACTCGCTTCGATATTTTCAAGTTAAAACCTTTGTGCCACTCGGCGCCATTTATTATATCGTATCGTGCACATGTCCACTTAGATGGTACATCTACTTCAAGCAGAAAAGGCTCTGGGAAATTAATCTGAATATGCTTTCGAGGCGTTTGCCCGTGAAGACCAGCCTGTGTCAATCCGCTGGAAAAAGGCAAAAGCAGATCACTCGCTTCAGCTATATCATGCACTATAAAATAATTGAAATTCGCGGCAGGCTGAACGTTGATAGCTGAGGAGCGCCAAGCCAGTTCGCCAACCATCTCGAGCACAGTGCCAGATGGGAGCGTTATTAGCGGCTCATAGTAGACTAAATCGTTAGGCTTTTGGTCTGAAATAACAATAGCTAAAGGCACGTCGTGAAGAGCCACAAAACGACTATGGCCCAGTTTAAACACTGTAATTGGCAGTTTGGTTTCAAAACGTTTTCCGACCAGGTTCTGACCATTGAAATACTCAGAGAACCTGGCACTTTCACTTTGCAGATAACTACTCGTGCAACCGCTAAGCAAAACAATTAATATCAACCAATTATTGAAACTTCTGAAGAAATATCGAAACCAATATACAGATGAATGCTTCATAAAGCTCTTACAGGTCCATAGTATCAAATATGTGGTCGTTTCAATGATAAGCTTCAAGGTATTGCAACAATAAAATGATAAAACAAGCGGAAAGCGGTAGACAGAGTGCTATCCCTGAAATCAATGCCGTACGTTTAAGCCGCAAAACAACAGCAAGCCACATACCTACAGAACAAAGAAAGAGTAAAAAAGGCACATTCCACTCTGAACCGAATAGGAAATAGATAACAATCGAAAAATTTCGTTCAGAAACTGGCTTACCGGCATTAAAAAGCAACCAAAAAAAGAACCAGATCGGCAACGAAATTAGTGCGATAACCTGAAAGGGGATAAATGAACTAAATGCAATTTTCGGGCGCTCAGATGCGGTTTTAGAAAATAGTGGCAACATTAACCCCATACCCCAGCTTTAACAAGGTCTGTAAATAAAGTAGATGCAGTTTTGGCTTTTCCACAGTTATGTTTAATCCCAAATGTTATAACGAGGCTGTAGAAAAACACACAGCCTAAATTTCATTATGAAAATAGAGTAAAAATCACTCTATAAATACGCCTCAGTTTAAAATCCATATAGGTTTTACCATTAAACTTCCTTGAAATTTAACGTAGAGCGCGCTCTACTTTTCTCTTTGAGGTTTTTCTACAGCCTCAACGCAGAGCTTTGCAGCAATTTTGGAGCCGTGTAGCGGTGGGAAAATTGTCAGACAACAGCAACTTCTTAGCTGTTACATCTCAATCGAACTTACAATTTTCCTCAAGGCAAACGCAAAAACTACTACTGCTACGCCCACACCCCAGAGGACCAACTGAACATTAAATAAGAATGAAGCAAACGTCGTTTGGCAACATGGTTGACTAGCTTCGAAGATAGCGGAAGCCAGCGTCAAAAATATTGGTAAAACCAAGAGGCGTTCAACTCGACCATTTTTAAACGGGTCGAACACCCGATATTGACTTGGATCAAAGACCTTGAGAAACAGGCCATAGAACAACACCAGAACGCACGCGAACTCAGCTGCCAACACCGCCGGTGCAAGCAGCAAGATAACCAATGTGCCAATCCCTGTGAGGAAACCGACTACTAATTCCATTTAAACCCTCTTCTCAGTGCAGTTAACGAGGCCTTAGGAAAACCTGATTTAAGACAGCCACTCCGTACGCCTTCTTTCTAAATTTATTTACGCATCAATTTGCCAGATTTTTACTAACTTGCAACTCAATTCATCAGTTTATTGATAAAAACGCTTACAACTCGTTTTATCCACTCTTATCAGGCTGCTAACTGCCCATAATTCGCTAACTTCTCGATGTTATGAATCATACAATACAATTACCATTGCGCTTCAACTTTCTTTTTCCCACGCAAGCTGAAGCGGTTCAATTTTTTATTTGTGCCAATATTTGCAAAGACAGGTTCTACTACTGACATTCTATGGCTGTATATTTGTTTGCCTTCTTTACTATCTACTCTGTGTTTCATCCAATCTGTATGACTGGGTTTGCGCTTGTGCGATAAAGTGAATGACACCTGTCGACCACTTCCTTTCCGGTGATCTGCTGACGCTGGGTTTTGCATACATTGTGTTTTTAGTTCGCAATTTCGACACTGCATGATGCGCCCATTAAAAAAGGCCTTAGGCGCACCTGATTCCGATACCCTTGTATTTTGATAGCTTAAGGTTTCACCGGCTGGGCAAACACAGATAAGGTTTACTGGATCAAATTGAAACTCACTGGGTGGAATCACATTGCGAACTCTACCAGCCTTCTTTTCATTCTGATGGCGTTTACCGTATTTCTTTTTTTGTTCAGCGAATTTTGGATCACGACTCCTAAATTGATTGTCGGGTATGTAAGCATTAATGCCAGATTCATTTAAGAATTCCATATTGGCTTCGTTGGCGAAGCCTGTATCCGCCGTAACAATGGTATCGTCTTGATAGATGTTTTCACTGATTTTTAGGCGCTGATATTTATCTTGAATTTTTTCAACAATCGGCTTTAAGGTATGATGCTCTTGCCCTTCTCCAAAGGCTTGAGCATCAATAATAATCTGATGCTTTTTGTCGACGGTGGCGACGCCATTATAGCCTTGTATAGTGCCTTTACTGGTGGTCATCTTGGCTGATTGATTATCAGTAATATTGATTTTAACTTGCTTGATTTTTTTGCCTTGCCCCATCCTTGGGTTAGACGTCTTTAGGAATCGATCGATTTTATCGTGTGCTTTAGAGAGGGTTTCAATGGCTTGCTCTGTTCGCTTAATACGCTCTTCGCCTAGCGATTCATGTTTGTCGATTTGTTTATGTTCAGTGATTTGATGGTTGATAAGACGTTTTAACTTAGCACGCTTTTCTTCTAATTCCTTAAAGGTGCCTGACCATTCTTTTGCAGCGTTAGATGACATCTGTAGTGGTACAGTGATTTTGGCCACCTAAATAGAGGTGATATCATCACCTCATAAGTATCTTAGGTGACATATGAGTAAGCAAGGTAGAAAGCATTTTACACCCGAATTTCGTTTAGAAGTTGCACAACTAATCGTTGATAAAAATTATTCTGTACGCGAAGCTGCTGAGTTAATGAATGTCGGTAAATCCACCGTCGATAAGTGGGCAAGACAGCTCAAACTTGAACGTGATGGTGGCATACCAGCAGCATCCCCAATGACCCCTGATCAAATCAAAATTCGTGAGCTGGAAAAGAGAATTAAAGACATTGAAGAAGAGAAAGAAATCCTAAAAAAGGCTACCGCTCTCTTGATGTCGGACTCGATGAGAGGTTCTCATTAGTCCAGAAGCTGAAAGAGAGCTACGCCGTTACGAAGCTATGCAATGTATTTGAAGTGTATCGCAGTAGTTTTAAATATTGGTTAAGTCACCCAGAAAAACTTACCTCTAAAACGATTGAGTTGCATAGTAAAATTCGGGAAATGTTCAGGCTAAGTAACGGCTCTGCGGGCGCGAGAACAATCAGTGCGATGGTGACTCAATCAGGTATTAAATTAAGCCGCTACAGGGCAAGAAAAGCCATGCAGCACTTGGGTATAATTAGCAAACAACCTTTTGCGCCGAAGTACAAGAAAGCAAATAACGAGCACCTTGCAGTGCCCAATTTACTTAATCGCCAGTTTAATGTGGCCGCACCTAATCAAGTTTGGTGTGGTGATGTCACTTATGTTTGGATCGGGAAAAGATGGGCTTATTTAGCTGTTGTAATGGATTTATACGCCCGCAAGCTAATTGGCTGGGCGCTCTCATTATCGCCAGATAGTCAGTTAACCAGTAAAGCTTTACAACATGCCTATGAAAGCCGAGGGCAACCTAAAGGAGTGATGTTCCATTCCGATCAAGGTATGCATTACACCAGTAGAAAGTTTAGGCAAACACTATGGCGCTGCCAGATAAAACAAAGCATGAGTCGTCGAGGTAATTGCTGGGATAATGCACCAATGGAGCGATTTTTTTAGAAGCTTAAAAACAGAATGGATGCCGAAATATGGGTATAGCAATTTTGCTGAGGCTGAATATTCGATAACAAATTATATCGCAGGTTATTATTCTCAGTTGAGACCACACCAGCATAATAATGGGAAGACTCCAAATGAGGCAGAAGGATTATTCTTTCAAGCCTCTTAAACTGTGGCCAGATTTACTTGACCACTTGTATCTCTCAGCAGAGGGTGATTAGCTATCTCCACTGCTGGAAGCTAGTGAGGATGTTTGACCACATAATGCTCTGACATTGTATTGTAGATTATCCCCTAGCTTCATTTCTCTTTATTACTGGATGGTATCCAAGCGCTCAGTCACGACTGATGATGCTGTATGAACAAGTGGAGTTAAAAAAGATGATTGCATATATTGGAATAGATGTTGGTAAGCAATTTTTAGATATATGCTATATGAGCAGTAACACTACAACTAAATTAAAATCGAAACAATTTAATAATCAGAAAGCCGACTTTAAAAATATGAGTCGCTGGATCAAGAAGTTTCTTATATCTCCCAGTGAGATCCTGATAACCGTTGAAGCAACCGGCGTATATCATGAAGCAATTGTGAATTTCTTACATGAAGAAGGTTTTAACATATTTGTTTCTAACCCTGGTAGAGCTAAGAAGTTTGCCCAGTCATTAGGTCTTTTACATAAGACAGATAAATCTGATGCTGCAATGTTGGCTAAATATGGGGCATTGCAGACTAACGATCTATACCTTTGGAAGCCAGAACCCCCTCAATCAAGGGAGATTAAAGCCTTAGTAAGAAGGTTAAATGCCCTAGAAAAGGATTACCAGCGAGAAAGTAATCGTCTTGAAGCAAGTAGTATTAGCGGTGCATCTAACTACGTGATCGAATCTATACGACGAATAATATTAATTTTAAAGGCTGAGATCAAAGAACTACACAAAGTCATTGATGATCTAATCGATAGCGATCCTGAGATGAAAGTGAACCATAAGTTATTGTTAACAATCGTTGGGATTGGCAGCGTAATGGCAAGAGAACTAACCTGTTTGTTCTCAACAAAGTCCTTCAATAATGCAAAGCAGGTAGCAGCATATGTTGGGCTTATTCCAAAACTAAACGAGTCAGGAATATTTAAGGGGCGGACAAGTTTAAGTAAGTCAGGACCATCAAGGATTCGCTCAAAACTCTACTTGGCTGCCGTTTCAGCAAGCAAGTACAACCCAGATATAGTGGCACAAAAAGATAGACTCATTCGAGCAGGGAAGTCAAAAATGCAAGCTCTTGGTGCAGCAATGCGAAAAATGATTCAAATTTATTTTGGCGTAATCAAGAACCAAACAGCCTATCAGTCGCAGGTCAATGTAGCTTGACACAAACTTTATAGATGGTATCTACAAAGCCATCTATACCACCAATGCCGTTGAAGCGGTACATCGGCAATTTAGAACACTGACAAAAACCAAAGGCGGTTTTGCCAACGAAAACAGCTTGCTGAAATTATTGTACGCGGGTATTTTGAAAGTCTCTGAGCGCTGGACGCATCCCGTGCAAAATTGGAATCTTACGCTGTCGCAGCTGGCGATTCATTTTGAAGGTCGACTGGATGAACACATCGACCTGTAGAAAATTTAACTGACACAGAATTTTGAACAGCCTCCAATTACCTTCAGAAACCACTGAAACACAAAACCCTCCAATAGTTTTTATACTGGAATCTTTGATAACTACATTCATAGCAGCCTCAAGTTCACTTAAATCCGACTGTTGCGTGATGCTTTTTGTTAATAATTTATAGCCATAAGAGTCACCAATGTAGCAATAATCAGGTTCCGTAATAATTCCACTAGCAATTTTGTATATCTTTTTATCAATCGCATCGCATCGCATAATAAGAAATCTGTGGAATTTGAATCTTCCAAACTACTAATCCGTAACTGCTTTAAAGTTGTTTGTAAATCCCAACTTTCTTTTTTAATTTGGTCAAAAGCATCTTGAGCTATTGAAACAGTACCTGCAAATGCAATAGTGACTGCCCCATTATTAACTATAAATAACTTCAATCCACCATTTTTCTGATAATCAGAATAACGAGGTAACTTACACTTGATGTCATGACTTAATTTAGTATCACTAACGAGGTAACTTACACTTGATGTCATGACTTAATTTAGTATCACTAACGATGTAAATATCACCTTCCTGAACTTTCTTAGCAAAGATTAAACTCATTTAAATTCTCGTATATTCCAAATAACAGACAAAGGCTTAACATTTTATTCATAAGACCTTGCAAGCTTCCCTACCTTGCAAGGTAGAATAACCTTACAAGGTAAGGAGACCTGATTATGTACCGTCGTAGCAATAAGTACCAACAATTAAGGGCCCGTATAGCTCAGTCTATTGCTAAACGGGAAACTCAAAGGCTTAGGAGTGTAAGCGAGTCAGGTGCTGAACCACTACTGCCAGACTTACGCAAAAAGATTGAAATAACCAGCTATGACACGGGCGAATCAAAGACCATAACATTTGAATTATTTCAAAGTGACCGAATTGACTGCTATTAAGTTTTGGTTCATGGCAAGCTTTGGAAAAAACGCGTCGGCCTTAGCAAGATACTGGAAGGTATTCGTAAAGCCTTACCCCGGCACAGCCGATTGGAATAGCTATCATCTTCGCTCTGACTTTCATTGATATGCAGACCAGACGACGCTTGGTTTAAATTAATACCATAGAATGAGTGAGAATCAATGGGTCTTCTACTTTTTTCACACCACCCGTTTACGATATTCCCGCGGCCCCATTAAAAACCAGCGCTGGCAACTGCGTGAAAAACCCGATTGTTCCGAATAACCCAATAGCCGTGAAACTTGCCCAAGCTTTAAGGCCTTTTCTTTTAAATACATTTCAGCCAATTCTTTGAGCACCTTGTCTTTTATCTTACGAAAGTTAGTACCTTCGGCTTCTAATAAACGGTGCAGTTGGCGCACGTCCATTTCGAGTGCTTTGGCCACGGATTCGTTGGAGCATTGCTCAGCCATTAATAAGGGCTTTATAAGTGCCTCTACCCGTTCGCTGAGTGAAGATTGCTTGGCTAAAAAGTGGCTTTCTAAATAGCTATAAGCCATGGCGCCTAGCTCGGTTTGCTGTGAGCTTAAGGGAAGATTTAAGTCGCGGGCATTCACCTCATAACCGGATACGCCTTGGTTGAAGGCAATCTCACAAGGAAAAGCTTTACGATAAACCGCATTGGTATTCACTGGTGAATGAGGCAATAAAACTTTGAGGGGCACGGCTTGGCCACCGCTTAGCATATGGATAATCTTGGCGGATAACGCCATGGTGAGCTCTACCGCTTGGGTGCATTTAGGCAAGGGCTTGAGCAAGATTTCTACGGCCACCAATAAGGTTTGCCCACCAGGTAACACACTGACATTTAACCCTAAAGCGGGTGTATACACATGCAAATAACTTGAAACCCGTTGTAATGCTTGGCCTAGATTTTCGCTTTGCTGAGCAGCCAGTGCAATGGGGCCAAGTACGCTAAAGTCTTGCTGGTTGGCGCAGCGAATACCGAAGTCATGGCATTTTAGGGCTTTTGCACTGGCCTCTAGCAAACCCACAAAATTGCGATACGGGAACATGTAGCCTTCGGTTTCGAGCTTGACGCGGTCGAGCTTAAACGGTGCCAATAAAGCATCTGGGTTACCGCCCAGTTGCTCAACTAGCTGGCAATAGCCAGTTAAGGATTCGCTTCTTACCAATTGTGTCATGGGTTTTACTTAGTCAAAGTGGCCGCTTATGTGCCAAAGATGATAAGTTTATGTCTGGAAAAGGCAAGTTTTTAAGTATGAGAATTGGCAAACTAATGCTCATCGACTAATGCCATCAAACTAAAATAGAAAAATAATAATGAAAAACCAAACGTTCGATTACGTCATCGTAGGCGCAGGCAGTGCAGGCTGCGTATTAGCCAGCCGCTTAACTGAGAATCCAAACATCAGCGTTTGTCTGTTAGAGGCAGGTAAAAAAGACAACTCAGCCTTTATTCACGCCCCAGCGGGTGTGGCAGCCACGGTGCCTTATGGCATTTTTAGCTGGCATTACAATACCGTGCCGCAAAAGGGTTTAAACAACCGCTTAGGCATGCAGCCGCGCGGCAAGGTAGTTGGTGGCTCTAGCTCTATTAACGCCATGATGTATATTCGCGGTGCCCACTGGGATTACGACAACTGGGCAGCCCAAGGCAACAATGGCTGGTCTTATAACGATGTTCTGCCCTACTTTATCAAAGCTGAGAACAACGAAACCCTTCACGATGAATACCACGGCCAAGGCGGCCCGTTGAATGTAAGCGAGCTAAGTGACCCTAGCCATTTTAACGAATTCTTTTTAGATGCCTGCGAACAAAATGGCATTCCCCGTAAGCCCGACCTAAACGGTGCCAGCCAAGCGGGCTGTCGCATGAACCAGGTAACGCAAAAAGGCGGCGAGCGCGGCAGCGCTGCTAAAGGCTACCTGACCCCTAACCTTGCCCGCCCTAACCTTACGGTGATGACCGAAGCCCATGTGACAAAAGTAGACGTCAGCAATGATACCGCCACGGGCGTGACCTTTTATCAAGGCAAAGACTTAGTCACAGTGAACGCCAGCAAAGAAGTGATCATGAGCGCAGGCGCATATGGCACGCCGCAAATCCTTCAGCTTTCGGGCATCGGCCCTAAACAACACCTTGAAAGTCTCGGCATCAAGGTAGTGAAAGACGTACCGGGCGTGGGCAGCAACCTGCAAGACCATATTTCGGTAGTGCCAATTTATAAAACCAAACTATTCACCCCAAGCAAAGGCACCTTTGGTTATTCATTAGGCGGCGGCTATGACGTAGTGAAGGCGATTTTTCAGTGGGTATTTAAACGTCGCGGCTTGCTCACCAGCAACTTCGCGGAGTCTGCGGGCTTTTACAGCACAGATGAAAACGTACCGGCACCGGATATTGAGATCACGTTTATTACTGGCATCGTGGATGACCACACCCGTAAGTTCCACCTTGGCCACGGCTACTGTGCTCATGCGACCTTAATGCGACCTAAAAGCCGCGGCAGTGTGCGCCTTGCCAGCAAGGACCCATTAAAAGACCCACTCATCGACCCGAATTACCTAGACGACGAAGACGACATAAATCGCTTGGTAAAAGGCCTACAAAAAACCATCGACATCCTTGAGTCTAAGCCGTTTGATAAGGTAAAAGGCAAGACGATTTACCCAGTTGAACGCGACAATATTGCGCAGCTTAAAGAGTACATCCGCAACCATTCGGATACCGAATACCACCCAGTGGGCACCTGTAAAATGGGCCCAGACACAGACCCAATGGCCGTGGTGGATAACGAGCTTAAGTTCAAAGGCATTCATAATTTGCGCGTGGTCGATGCCTCTATTATGCCTAACTTAGTCACTGGCAATACCAACGCCCCTACTGTGATGGTTGCAGAAAAAGCCGCGGATATTATTCTAGGTAAATAAGGCAGTTGGCGAAAAACACTAGGCATAAAAAAAGCGCTGATATGACGATATCAGCGCTTTTTTTACACTATACGGTTTAGCTTTTTTTCATTAAGCGGCGGGCTTTTAACAATAGGTAATGAAGGTCTAATGAATTAAACCCTAATTTTGGATAAAACAACCGCACACACTGGCGCTGCCAAGCGTCTCTTCTTTCAAGCCACGTTAAACGCACATTTAGCCCAGCTAGCTCGGCTAGATACATTTTAACCAATAGCGCTTTATCTTCATTTTGCTCAGATGATAAGCCGTGGCGTTTTGTCAGATACTCTTGCGTGTCTTGGGCTAAGTTGGCAAAAATACGCACACAAAGGCTTTCACGCTTTAACAAACGCTCTACACCCAGCAAACCAACCACGGCGTATTCGAAAACGTCTAAAGCCACTTTTTGGTTATCAATATAGTTAGCGAACAAAACGGCTTCGTTGTCTATTACCGTTGCAGGGGCGCTAATCGACAAACCACATGCTTGTGGTGATGCCACTACCTTAGCCTTTACACCCAAATTGCGCTCTAGGTCTTGCAGCCAATCTTTAACACGCATTACGTGAGTAGTATTGGCTGGGCTACGCGATAACTGTTCATTTGCCGCAGGCAAAAGGTTTAACTGAATGAAGGCTTTTTTAATGGCTTCAATGTTAAGGGGTAATGAATCAACAGCAGATTGTTCTTGAAGAGTAACGGCACTATTCACGATAAGCACACCTAAAACTATATACTTAGCTATTCTGCGACTAAACCTTTCGAATAACAAAGCCAGCGTGTTCGTTTTGTGACTACGGTCATACACATAACCTCTAAGATAGTAAAAAGCTATGCCCTTCTTAGTTACGATTGATTTTAAGAATGATAACTATTCGTAAATAATGACTGCAACTTAAGAGGTACCACCATGAATAAAACCATCAGCTTTGCCATTGTTCACTTTTCAGTCGCCTTTACTATCACTTACATCATGACGGGTAGTCTTGTCATTGGTGGCGCATTGGCCTTAATTGAGCCCGCTGTTAATACGGTGGCCTTTTATATTCATGAGAAGCTATGGAATCAATCAGCTAAGCCTCAAAGCCCCGTGCTTAGCGCATAAACACCACATATTTAAAAAAGGTGGCTATGCTTAAAATCAGGAGGAACCATGAGCCTAAGGTCCTTAGTTTTTTTAGCTGCTATCTCTTACACGCTAATAATCGGTGGAAGCCTACTTGGCTATCGCCTTTTGGTGGTGTTCCCCGCTTTGCTTGAATCGACCATCGAGCTGCACAGCAATGATATAAAGGCGGTTTATTCTGCCTACAATAGCGAAAGAACGAACTTAGTACGCTTCAATTTGAATTTATCAAAATGGGACGATACTTATGACTACGCGGAAAATAAAACGCCTAAATTTATTTCAAGTAATATATCGGGCTCATTTTTAGAATCTGGCATAGACGCACTTGCTATCACAGATAAAAATGGCGACTTCCTTTACGGTGCACAAAAAAAAGGCAATGAGTTTGTCGAAACACAATCGATTATCGATATCTCACCAGACTTAGACATTGAAACATTGCTTGCCCATGATCGACAATTTGGCTTTATTCGCATAAATAATCATTTTGGGTATTTCGCCAGCTCACATATACAAACTTCTGACGAGACCTCTGATACAAATGGCATTTTAATCTTTGTTAAATTATTAAGTTATGAATTCTTCAATCGAATTAGTCACATCACCGAAGCAAAATTCACCCATCACGCACTCAGTGACGTGAATTTTTTCGAAATGGAATCAGACCCACTACTCGATGGTGAAGAATTCGAAATAGACGATGCCCGCAGCAAATATTATATCTGGGTAACAAACCACATCAGCGAACCCATTGGTATTGTTGAGGTTGAATATCCATTAGACAGTATACCTGAGAAGTTTGACAACATTACCATTTACAGTTTTAGCGCCCTTTTGATGCTACCAATATTTATTACCATTGCCGTTTGGATTATTTTTCTTGCGCCAATTTCAAACATGTTTAAACAAATAAAAAACATGTCAACCTCCGGAACGATCACCAACATAACGATTAAAAGCCATGTCTCTGAATTTAAAACATTTCAAATAGTGTTTAATGGCCTAGTGACCAAAATCAAACTTTACCAAGATAAGCTCGAAAGCGAATCACAAACAGATGGGCTAACCGGTATATATAACCGTCGACACTTCAATGAGCATTACGACCAAACCTGGCGTGCAAGCACAAGAAACGCATTACCCTTAGCCATTATCATGATGGACATTGATCACTTTAAAAAATACAACGATCACTATGGCCACCAAAAAGGCGATGAGGCATTAATAGCCGTTGCTCATGCATTACAAACTCATACACGTCGAGCATTGGATTTATTGGCACGGTATGGCGGTGAAGAGTTTGTTATGATTTGTCAGTCAGATAACGAAGAACAGCTCAAAAAATTGCTCTCCAATATACTCACCAGCATTACAGACCTAAACATAGAGCATGTTCTTTCAAGTACTGGCAATAAGTTAACCATTAGCTGTGGTGCTTGCCACATTATAAATACAGGTGCGTGGATGCAAAATCATAAAGAGCTCGCGCTAAAAATGGCCGACCAAGCACTCTATAAAGCAAAAAATTCAGGTAGGAATAAATTTTATATTAGCCACTTAGACGAACTAAGTAGCTAATAGTATTTTACGCATGCAAGTCTCGCGTAAAATTCGGCAGGCCATCTAACAAAAGACTCCCGTATCGTTTACTTACAATACGCTTATCTAAAATTGTGATTTTTCCGGTATCGGTTTCGGTTCGAATTAAACGGCCACACGCTTGGATCAATCGCACCGATGCATCGGGCACCGAGATTTCCATAAATGGGTTACGCCCTTTTGATTCAAGCCACTCTGCAAGGGTCGAATCAACAGGGTCATCTGGCACCGAGAACGGTAACCTAACAATCACTACATGCTGTAAATAATTACCGGGTAAGTCGATGCCTTCAGCAAAGCTGGCTAAACCAAATAAAAAGCTTGGCAACTCGTTGTCTATTTTGTCTTTATGGCGTTTGATCACTTCTTGTTTAGAGAAATCATCTTGCGTCATAATGTGGTCAGCAACGTCGTACGGTAATTTATATTTTACATCGTTCATCATTCTGCGAGAGGTAAATAACACTAAGGTGCTTTCGCCTTCTTTTAAATGATCTTGCAGTATGTCGCTTATTTTTTGTGAGTACTCATCACCATGACCCGCCTCGACGGCGTCTTTAGGCACAACCAAGCGACCTAAATTTGGGTAGTCAAAGGGGCTTTCAATAATTTCACAATGATTGTCTCGCGCAATACCCGACTTCATTCTAAAGCGATCAAATTTACCCAGTGCCGTTAACGTGGCGGATGTCACCACGGCAGAAAAGCAGCGGCTCCATAAGTTTTTCGCTAATAATTCTGCCGCTAATATGGGGCTTGAATACATACCAATGTCGTCTTCGTATTCGTTATTGATACGATCAATCCAACGGGCCACCGGTACGGCATCTTCAAAATCGGTTTGCGCATAGCTTAGCCATAATAACCCTGCGCTCTCTAGCCTTGCTTGCAACATCCCAATAATGGGAAACCAACGCTCGGCATCACTTTGTTTGTATTCGCCATCGTCTTTACTGATGGAGGCTTTCAACGCTTCGACTACTTTATCAACCAAACCATATAAGCTGTTATGGGCTTTATTGAGTTCACCTGCTAATTCCATCAAGCCTTCAGGCACTTTGCCCATGCGAAAACGATGCTGAACTGTGCCTTCTGCGTCCGCTTGATCACCCATAAAATCAATCAATAAATGGCGCACATAACTTAGCTGCCCATTAATATGACCGATGTGTTCGGGCATAGCCGACACCACTTGCAACAAGCCCATCGGCGTACCGCATTGCTTGCCAAGGGTATCGACTGCTTTGGATATTTGCTTAAGCAAGTTTTCTTCTTGATGCAGTTTCACCTGTGATGCAAAGTGACTAATGGCTTTGTCAGGCAAATGATGGCCTTCATCAAACACATAAATACTATTGCTTGGCTCAGGTAAAACGGCGCCACCACCCAAATTAATATCAGCCATCACTAAGTCATGGTTGGCAATAATAACATCAGCATCTTCGAGTGCTTTTCGCGCAGTGAAAAATGGGCACGCATTAAAATGCGGGCAACGACGGTTACTGCACTCTCGGTGAGTGGCTGTCACCATTGACCAATCTTGTTGATCAATTTGCTCCGGCCAATTATCACGATCACCGTCCCACTTAGCGGAGGTAAACTGATCTAATAATTTTTGGAATAATGCTTTTTGATCATCCGATGCATCAATGCCACCAAACATATCCATGGCTGCATCCTGCATGCGCTGATCTTTTAATTCTTGATCAAGCTTATGCACACATAAATAACGCCCGCGCCCTTTTGCTAGCGCATATTTGAAACTGAGACCGCTATTTTTAGCCACATCCGGAATATCTTTAATCACCAACTGCTCTTGCAACGCAACGGTTGCAGTAGAGACTATTATTTTTTTATTTAAATCTGCAGCCAGCGGAATAGTCGCAATTAAGTAAGCGAGGGTTTTACCTGTACCCGTACCCGCTTCGATGACACACACTTGTTGGTCGGATATACGATTACCATCATCATCTTGCCTGATGTTGCCAACGGTTCGGGCGATGGCGGCAATCATTTGCCTTTGTCCGCGCCTTGGTTTTAACTTTTTTTTCTCAAGAATCTGGCTATAGCCAGACTGAATACTGCTCTTGGCTTCACTACTTAGCATGTTTGCTGGCTACCCACGAAATTCCCTTGGGCAGTTCAACTCTCTGACCATGAATATTAATAATAATACCGCTTTGATTAATTTCTTCTAATTTCAAACCCGCTTGAATCAAGGCGCCTTCTTTATAGGTTTGATCATTAATTACCACCGATCGGTAATCGGGCGCGCTAGAATAAATGTGACTGGCCAAATTTAAGCTTGGAATCATTGCGAGCTCATTGGTTGTTAGCTGCGACAAGTCTTTTGGTTTTGGCGGCGCCATTGGCTGCACAGGCATTTGGCTTACGCCGTTATTTGCTTGTGACGTTGGGTCTGTATTTTTTTCTTCATCCAATTCAGTCGACGCTGACTCATTAAAGATTGATTCACGAGAGACAGATTCTTGTGATTGAAACTCAGAATTTATTTGCATATCGCCATCAGAAAGAGCTGACTCTTTACTTGGCCAAGCCTGCCACAATGTAAGCAATAATATAAGTACGACAACCACAACCAGACCCATCGGCAAGCTTGCTTTATGCTGACGAATGACAGGCTCACCTTGTTCGGCTGATACATTTTGCTGGCGTTCTTGTTCGGCTTTCTCAAGGGCTTTAAGTAAATAGGACATATTATTGAGCCGCCATTTGTGATTGCTGATCCCATAAAGACAAGCTAATTAGTGTCTGCGGGCCCAGCACACCATCCACCATCAAACCATGTTTACGTTGAAATGCTTTTACCATGCCATGCAATACAACATCGTAAATTAATGACGAATTATTAGTTGTAGATTTAGGTGCAATCACTTGCCACTGCGAAAAGTCTTCGGTGTCGCCGGTTTGATTCTGTGATAATAAAACTTCCCTTACCCAAGGAATCAGCACATCTTGATCTGATTGTTTGATTAAAGCATCGATATAGCGCTCGTCTATGTTATCAAGCGCCACCATTATTTCGTCACCTTCAAGCGGCTGACCTGTAAATTCTTCCCATTCACCATCAGAAAAAACATCACCGCTCATGGACGCATTCATAACAATGCTAGAAGGAAGACGCCCAGACCAACAATTATTTTTTTGCTTACACGGATTGGTTTGCGCATGATTGTTTTTTGACTGTGAAGATTGATTTGAGAATTCAGATGTAAAACGGGAAACAAGATTATGTTCTAATGCTGGCTGTACGACCGATTTATTAAAATCATCGGATACATTATTTAAACCAAACACGATTAATACAACAGCAACCATAGCAACCCATAACCGGCTCTTTTTACTTGCCTTACGGGATGGCAGAACTTCTTTTGCTGCTCGCCACACCATAAACGGTGTCACTTGTTTTTTCTGTTCGGCGTAACAGCCCATCAAGCAGCGATCCGCCAATACGTTTATCAAACGAGGAATGCCATTGGTTAAACGATACAGCAGCCAAGCCGATGACACTGAGAATAAAGAGTCTCGACCACCTGCCACTTCAACTCTGTGGTCAAGATATGACCTGACTTGTAAAAAACTTAAACCATTTAAATGAAAACGAGCCGTAAAGCGCTGATTAAGCTGGCGCAGCTGATATTTATTTAAGCGCTCTTTTAGTTCAGGCTGACCCAGTAAAATTATTTGCAATAATTTATCTTCATGGGTTTCTAAGTTGGTCAGCAAGCGAATGAGCTCTAATACGGATTCATCTAAATGTTGCGCTTCATCAATAATTAAAACGCTGTATCCGCCTTTTGAATAAACTTGCAATAAAAATTCAGTTAGCAGATCAATTAATTGCGATTCTTTAAGCAAACCCTGACTATTTAAACCAAACTCTTTACAAATTAAATGCAGCAGCTCAAGGCGGTCAAGCTGAGGGTGTAATACCAGTGCTACCTCTGTATCTTGGGGTATTGATTGCAAAAGGAATTTACACAGAGTGGTTTTACCCGTCCCCACTTCTCCGGTTAACAAGACAAAACCACCACGATGCAGCATTCCGTATTCTAATGCCGCCAAGGCTTCTTTGTACTGACCACAGGCATAAAGGAAATTGGGATTAGGCGCTATTGAGAACGGGCGCTGGGTTAGAGCAAAATAATGTTCATAAATCATAAAATAGGCCAGTTCATATCTAGGGTAAGCTGCCAGTGTTTGGCTTGCGCGAAGTTAATTTTATCGAACCCCCATTTTACCTTGAGTACAGTAGATTCATAGCCAAGATTGATCATTTCGTTAATAGCGTCTACTTCGACCTGCATACCTTGATAATCAATACCCAACAACAGCGCCCGATAGCGCTGCCAAGCCTGCGTCTCAAGCGTTGCTGAAACAGCCTCAAAATCGTATGCCCACTGTAATTTTGCGAATACCGGAAACCTTTGTGTATATGTGGAGCGGGATGTATAGACTGAGCAGTCCGGCGTTAGGGGCCTATTGAGGCAACCCTTATCTTGGTCTAGCTTGTCCCAGTGTAATGTGTACATTAAATCTTCTAGTGACGCAGATAAGCGCTGCTCATCACTTAGTTTGGCTTTCATGGCAAGGTCAAAACTGTAACCCCAAGCGGATGCGGATTTGCGGGGGCTCTCAAAAATACGATTTTCATCATAGGCGTAATCGAGCTGCCAGTCGTAGCTCAAGCTTGAGTCATTCACCTGTCCTTTACCGCTCAATTCCCCTTTTTGAACTCGGCCGCCCTTGAGCACATGCGCTTTTATCCAAAAATCAATACCAGAAGATAACGGTATAAAGTACTGAGCAAAAAATCCTTCACTGGTGGCCGCATTAATCGATAGCGATAAATCATATTGGCCATTCGCCACAGCATTGTTTTCTAGGCGTGAGTAAAACTGTGCGGTGTCTTCAGAGAACTTTAGTAGGTAGTGCCAGCGCTTTTCTATGCCCAGCTCAAGCCGATTATTAACCTTAAAATAGGTTTCGATACTGGCTCTTGCTTGGGCAGAACTACCTGAGGATGGATTTTGCCAGCTTGAATCAAGCTCGCTTATTTCCATGGCTGGGCTCGCAAGTAAAATATGATTGCGCAACCCTACTGCTTGCTCAGCACGAACACATTGCGCTGCAAGCAGTAATACCAATATAAAAAAAACGCGACACATCAAAGCAATTGCCAACTGCCGTCAATATAGCGCACAACATATAGGCCGCTTTCTTTTCTTAACGTCCCGATGAGTTGATTGGCATAACGGATATAACCCAGTGGCGCATCATGGTAATCATCGCCTGATGTATAATCGAACGCCGTCATCACCAATGAAACCGTGTTATCTAAAATATAATAAACAACCGAATCTTGCTCCGCCTCAGCACTATTGCCTATTGAAAACCACAAGGTACGCTCGCCGTAAGGCAAAATCTCAAGCGCCCCTAGCGAATTAGAATTACCGTAACCTAAAAAGTCGTGGGTTACAGAAAACGCAATGCTAATATTTTCAGGGTCGGTAAACGCCCCTAACATGTTTAGCAGTACTGGGGTTTCATCTAAATTTTTATTATTGTCTTCAAAACGAGACAGCATGCGAATATTAAATGATGACACGCCCAAGTAATGGGGCGCATCTAACGTCGCACCAAATGTATCACCGTCATTAAAGCCGCTGATGGCACCATAATTAATAACATATACGCCACGTCCGATAATTTTCACCTGCGGAATACAGCCAACCCCATCGGCATTCACATTGTTTTTCAAAAACAAAAACGCATCCGCCACGGATGCATTTGCACTAAAATTTGAATCTTTTGAATACGGGGTTTCACAACCTAACTGATCCAATGTAACCGCGCCGGAGCAAGACCAAGCCCCTTCTATTTCGTTACACTGTTTAACCGTTTTTGCGTCACTGGCGTTTTGTTTATATACAGCCAGCGCAGTAGAGCCACCAGGGTAGCGCAACTCACCAAATTCAAATTGGTGGTAACTAGCAATCACTAATTCCGTTTTTAGTGCAGCAGGTAGCGACGCGTACTGAGCAATTTCATTATAAGTCACGACAGACGATAGCGTTTCATTCAAGACAACATTACTCGGTAAAACTAACCAACCAGCAAGGTCTGCATCGTTTAAAGCGCTGCTATCAAATTGAGCATAGCGTTTAAAGTCAGAACTTTTCCAAGCAAAACTTAAATCAGGAAAGCGTTCCGCAGGATAATGCAGGCTTGCATTACTGCCGTTTAATATCAGCTCGATATCCAACACATCGCTGCCATCTGATACCTGTCCCAATAACGATACCGATTCTAAATTAAAATGAATTGGCTCATTCACTCGTGTTGGGTCTTTTACTCCCTGCATCGCTAATACAGCATCATCCGCTGTATACACTAAGTTTTGATAAGTACTGGCACCAATGGCGGTTTTTGCTTTTAACGTGATTTTAGGAAAGCTTAATTCAATGCGTCTAATGGCAGGCTCAACACCTGGTCTAAGCGCAGAATCTAAATACACCTTTATACTGGCTTTTTTCTCGGTTCGGCTTTGTATTATGGCCAAACCTGTTGCGCTTTCTACGTTCACATCTTGCGAAAACGTAAACGTTTTAATTAGGCCGCTGTCCGTTGCATTTAGTAACTGCCCTTTTACAACGGTGTTCGCTTGCGCTGAACTTGAATAAGTAAAACGGCTTTCAGCACTTACAAACGCAACCGACGCGGCTGCATCAGAAAAACTGTACGCTTGCCCTGATGCACAAGAGCCATTGGCGGTACAAATTAATGCGTAGTCAGCTAGTTGTACCATAGGTAACAGTACAGACTGTAGTTCTGGGCCTAGGGTTTTCTGAAACGCTTCCCACTGACCTTCCATTTCGCTTACTTCAGCAGCGGTATCAGCATCTAAGAAATTACCAAAACTCTTGTTTTCATAATCAGCAATCCAACTTTGTGCGTTACTCACAAATTGCTTAGCGGCAAGTATTTTATCGGCTAAGGCATCATTATAGTTACTGCCCTTTTCATTCGTAATGGTGTTGGTTAAACCATCAGCAATTAACTTTAAAGCCGCTGCCGCTGAGGTAAGTGCGACATTATCAGGTAACGCTAATTCACTCTTTACAATTTCAGCATTGGTAAAGGCCGTTTTTAAGCTCCATTGGGCAGGTGAATTAGTTTGATCATCACCATATAGCTGGCCACCATTCTTTAGGAAGGCATCGTCTAACCAGCTGGCTAATACAGCACTTAGCGTTTTGTTTTCTTCGCGGGCCTGATACTGCCACGTTAAATTTAACAAGCCGTGTTTAGCTGCATCCACAGCGGTGACAGAATCTAGCGTTGAATCAGTAAAAGGAGAAAATGGCTCAATAAAGGCATGAACATTTGAGGCTAAATTAAATAATGCTTGGACACGCGTATTCGCTTCATGAATGCTCTGAGGTGTAAACATATTGTTGCTGGCTAACACACCATCACAGTTCGACGACGTACAACTGCCATTAGAGATGAAATTGCTAAATGCCAATTTGGCCGCCAAATGTGTCAACGGAGTAATGTGCACATTACTCATGCTTTGCGCATCATTTACAACGGCCCATAATTCAAAATCGCTCGCTGCATCGTACCATTGCCCGTAAGCAACTGCGCCCCCTGAGTCATCAAGACAACCATTTTTTAAGCTGCAGCGAATTTGAGTATTGTGGCCGCTTAACGTGTGACTTTTCACAATAAACAATAATGAACCCGTGGCCGCACCATTAATGGATAAATTGTAGCGACCATTGTCATCACTAAAAAAGCGATCTGCGTAAATTTCACCGCTTGAGTTACGCTGAGGTTGACCATAATTATCAATCCCCACCACTTGAACACTGGCGTCGCGGACATTGCCATTAACAATAAGGCCTGTGATATCAATGTCAGGCAATGCACCCACATTTTCATCAACAGAGTTACTGCAGCCAACTATTACAGCCAAGCAGAAAAAAATCACATAACGCATCATGAGGTAACCATTTTTATAATTATTAATTCAACGACTAATTACGAGCCAACTTTTCAGACTCTTCCGTAATCAATGCACGCATCCACTGATGTGGTGGATTATGATGTAGTAGAGGGCTCCAAGCCATTTTAAGTTCAAATGCTGGGATTTCAAATGGTGCTTCCACCATTTTCAATGCGCCCGATTGCGCCTGCATTTTAGCGACCTTAGTCGGCAATGTCGCTACCAAATCGTTATTCATCGCCAATAAGGCTGGCATTTGATAGTGGCGAGTAAACACACTGATATTGCGTTTATAGCCGGTTTCAGCCAACGCCTCATCTACCCAACCTAGATGCCCTGCTTTGTCCTTGCTCGGATTGACCCCTGTGCCAACCCCCATACCGGTTTTACTCACCCAGATGTGATTGGCTTGCAGGTATTTATCAAGATTAAAGCCTTCTAATAATGGATTAGCGGGATTTACCAAGCAGGCAAAGCCATCGCGCCATAAGGTTTTCTGGTGAAAAGACTGGGGCAGTTCGTCAAATCGGTTGATTGCCATATCGACCTTGCCCTGCTCAACATCTTTATAGGTGACATCCGAAGGCGTGAGGAAATCCAAAATGACACCTGGGGCTTCGTTGCGTAAACGCTTCACAATAGCCGGCACCAAAGTCGCTTCTGCATAGTCACTCACCATAATACGGAACACACGGCCGCTAGTAAGAGACTGGAATTCACCCGTTGGCTGAACCGCGGCATCCACTTCAGCCAATATATTGCGCACTAAGGGCTGTAAAGCTTGCGCTCGTTCTGTGGCACTCATACCATCACTGGTGCGAACCAAAATCGGGTCATCGAACAGCTCCCGCAGGCGTTTCAGCCCATTACTCATGGCTGGCTGCGTGATTCCAAGACACTGAGCGGCCTTAGTCACACTGCGCTCACGCAGTAAAATATCTAGATAAATAAGCAAGTTTAAATCAAAGCGGTCCACATTCACCTCGTGAATACCCATTATAAGAACTATAAATTAGATAAATTATCACAAAAACCTTATCATCCGCACGTCATTTAAGAGGCGAGCCTCGATAAAGCTGCTATTTTTATAGGCGGCTTTAGACAATTAACCTATTTTTTAAGGATTGGACATATGTCAGCGATTCAAGACGACATCAAATCTATCTCAGCTGCGCAAGAAGCTGCACGCTTTTCTTGGGACATTACCCCAGAATCTGCTGCTCGCATGCGTGCTCAGAACAAATTCAAAACTGGTCTAGACGTTGCTCAGTACACTGCAGATCTTATGCGTGCTGATATGGCTGCGTTCGACGAAGACAAAACTAAATACACTCAGTCTCTAGGCTGCTGGCACGGTTTTGTAGGTCAGCAAAAACTGATCTCTATCAAAAAGCATTTCGGCACTACAGATCGTAAATACCTATACCTTTCTGGTTGGATGGTTGCTGCTCTACGTTCTGAATTCGGTCCTCTTCCTGACCAATCTATGCACGAAAAAACAACTGTAGCTGCTTTGGTTAAAGAGCTTTACACTTTCCTACGTCAAGCTGACGCACGTGAACTAGGCGGTCTTTTCCGCGACCTAGACGCTGCTCGTGAAGCGGGTGATGCTGCTAAAGAAAAAGAAGTTCAAGCTGCAATCGACGGTCACAAAACTCACGTTGTGCCTATCATTGCTGATATCGATGCTGGTTTCGGTAACGCTGAAGCGACTTACCTAATGGCTAAGCAAATGATCGAAGCAGGTGCTTGTTGCCTACAGATCGAAAACCAAGTTGCTGATGAAAAGCAATGTGGCCACCAAGACGGTAAAGTAACGGTACCTCACGCTGATTTCCACGCGAAAATCCGCGCTCTGCGTTACGCCTTCCTAGAACTAGGTATCGACAACGGCCTTATCTGTGCTCGTACTGACTCTGAAGGTGCTGGTCTTACTAAAGAAATCTGCAGTAGTTAAAGAGCCAGGCGATCAAGGCGATCGTTACAACTCTTACCTAGACGTTGAAGAAATCGACGTAGCTGACATGGCTGAAGGCGATGTTTGCTTCAACCGTAACGGCAAACTTGTTCGTCCTAAGCGTTTACCTTCTGGTCTTTATGAGTTCCGTAAAGGTACTGGCGAAGAGCGTTGTGTATTCGATTCTGTTGAAGCCCTTAAAGCCGGTGCTGACCTTATCTGGATCGAAACTGCAACTCCAAGCGTTAAAGATATCGCTGACATGATGAACGAAGTTCGTAAAGAAGTTCCAGATGCGAAACTTGTTTACAACAACAGCCCATCTTTCAACTGGACTCTTAACTTCCGTCAACAAGCATTCGACCGTTGGGTTGAAGCTGGTCAAGACGTATCTGCATACGATCGTAGCGATCTAATGAATGCTAAATACGACGGTACTGAACTAGCGGCTGATGCAGACGATAAAGTTCGTACTTTCCAAGCTGATACAGCTCGTGAAGCGAACATCTTCCACCACCTAATCACTCTTCCAACTTACCACACGACTGCATTGTCTGTTGATAACTTGGCTAAAGAGTACTTCGGTGCTGAAGGTATGCTTGGTTATGTTGCTGGCGTACAGCGTAAAGAGATCCGTCAAGGTATCGCATGTGTTAAACACCAAAACATGTCAGGTTCTGACATGGGTGATGACCACAAAGAATACTTTGCTGGTGAAAACGCGCTTAAAGCAGGCGGCGCGAAAAACACTTCTAACCAGTTCGGTTAATAGCGAATGAGTTAACTAGGCTTCGGCCTAGTGTGTTTTCAAAGAAAGGTCACTTCGGTGACCTTTTTTTATACACAAAAAATCCTACCTGCGAAAAATAGCTTCATTAGCTTCAAGCTACTTTCAATCGAAAAACCAACACGCTAAAAACAGTAAGCTATGCGCATCTAATTTAATGCATAATTCGATGCACGTAATTCTTAGAGATAAAAAATGAATCCTATCGACTGGCTCGAATTAAGCTGGTGTTTAATACCAGTGGCATTAGTTTGTTGTATTTATATTTATTGGCAAGGCAGCATCGGTGAAATTATGTATGCCTCTTCTAGAATGCTCATACAATTACTGGCAATGGGATACGCTTTAGTTGCCGTATTTAATCACCCCTCCCCTTGGATCAGTATTATCATTGTAAGCGGAATGCTTTGCGTCGCCGCATGGATTGCTATTCGCCCTGTGCGTCATATATCAGGCATTTTACTGCCCGCCGCCACTGCATTGATTATTGCCATTGTCATTCACCTTGGTATTTCTCTATTTTTAGTTTTGGATGTAACAACCTGGTACGCCCCACAAATTTTAATCCCACTTGCTGGTATGTATCTAGCCAACAGTATGAATGCCATTAGTATTTCAACAGAACGTTTCTATGCAGAGCTGGCTCACAACGCAACCCCACAAAACGCAAAGATATTCGCATTTAAAGCCGCGATGATTCCACAAATCAATAGTCTATTGGCGGTTGGACTGGTTGCACTGCCTGGCATGATGACAGGGCAAATCCTATCTGGTGTATCGCCACTTGTTGCAGTGCGCTACCAAATAATGATTATGACTATGATTTTAGGTACAACAGGGTTGGGGTCAGCAATTATGCTGTCACTGCTTTATCGCAAACAAATAAACATGAGAAATGAGCGCTAATTGCTCTCTTGTGAACCGGCTAAAAATCAGCAAATCTAGATCAATAAAATGAATTATAAATCTGCTAATCGCACTTTCACGCTCGCAGATTTTATATCACTTAGGCTGATGTTTATTATAAATAACCGGCATATGCCCTTTCCACTTTAGCCACTTACTTTCATCTGAAACAAGTTCTGCCATGAAATTAGCCACATTAATTCGACTGGTTTGGCCTGAGTCAAAAATTGGATTGCGAATTGGTGACTCATGCACGTCATATGCAGTTACAGCGCCCTCATCTATTAGCGCGTCGGGGCGAACAGCAACCCACTGAATAAAGGCATCACTTTGGCCTATCTGTGTGCGCAAATAATCCGCTGCATTTTCATTATCAACATGAGGTGGCAACAAGCATCTTAATAGCGAGATAACAATACGCTGACTCAAAGGCGCTTTCTCTGGTATGTCTCGATTACTATTACCTGATGTATTCATCAAAATGACTTTTACCGCATCACTCCCATTACTTAGCTTTATTGCATCACAAATTCGTATAAGCACATTTGTCACAAGTAAACGGGGGTGACCAAACATGCCTTTAAACGTCAGATTATGGCCCAAGCAAGAAATCACAGCACTACAATCTCGTACATGCTCAACCATTTCAGCAAGCGCTATCTCATACACAGAGGCCTGTATTTTGTGTAAGCTGGGATGCTCAGGCAGCGCATCAAGAGAGCGTACAATCGCCCTCACCTGAACACCTTGAGCAAGCAACTGATCAACCGCCAACCGACCTGTTGCGCCGCTTGCTCCTACGATTAATACCTTCATTGTTTTTTCCTTAAACTCGATAATTTTAATGCGCCAATCAAGCAAGACACCTGACAAGGGTATTAAACTAACGAAGAAACCGCATCTAGCCAACTACTTTAGCGTATTTAAATACGTTATTCACACACCGCTAATGTGTCTTCACCTAACCTGCCGTTTATCACACTTAACAACATCCGCTCAATAAACACATAAATAACCAGCAAACATTCAGCTTAATATCAAATATTTCCCATAAAAAAGGCTATCTGATGTTTAAATATCAGATAGCCCTTTATGCGTTATCCACTATGCGCTTTATTTACTGCGCAGGCAGAACATATCACTAACAATGCGACAATCGTTAAACCGCTGCCATCTTGAACTGGTTTACGATTCTTTTTTGGGCCATTACATTTTGCTTAATGGCAGAAGAAGACGTGCGCGGATTATAAAGCACTTGCTTTATCTGCTTGCCATGGGATTTTAAATAAGACTCTAACCGCAAGGTTATGCGGTTTATCACCCCAGTCTTCACCAATTACAAAAATATCCGCATTTAATTCCTTACAGCCCGATACATATTCAAGCTCATCATAAGGCCGCACAATATCAACACAACTTAATGCTCTTAACATTTCCATGCGTTGCTCAAGCGGTATCACCGGCACATTTGGTTTATAAGAGTTAACAACTCGATCTGACGCGACACCAACAGCCAAAATACCACCCAGTGACTTGCAATACTCAAGCAAAGCAAGGTGACCCACATGCAACAAATCAAACGTACCTACGGTATATACAATCATATGTTATTTGATTTCTCCTATAAAATTATTAAATGAAATTATTTACTGGCTTACCTCGAACTAAAAAAGCTTCCAAGTATAGATACTGCTTATTCCGAGCGTATATAACGCAAGCAAATAGACATTATGTTTATGACCAGAAAGTTTAGGGGTTTTAATCTGTGAAACATTCAATACGGCTAACGCAAATGCACTGACATAAAAAACCACTGAAAAAATATCGTCAGGCAATATACTTTCAAACAGAAAAATAAAGACCAACGCAATATTATTATTATCCAGCGCTAAGCCCGTATATTTAGATTCACCAGACAAACCAAACGTACTAAAATAACTTAACCGTATAGCGGCAGCGGCCAGCATGACGAATGCCAAGGGCAAGAATAATGGGTTAAAACCCGCAAAACTAAGAACAAGTGCCGCTGGCGCGACACCATAGCTGACAATATCAATCACCAAATCCAATTGGCCACCAAACATACGATCGGAACCGGTGCGCCCTTTCATTTTTCGAGCAACCAAGCCATCTGCCCAATCAAATGCAACCGCCCAAATCATGCCAATCATGGCCGCGTAATAAACGCCAATGACACTAAAATATATTGCCAATATTGTGCAAGCCAAGCCCGCAAGCGAGCAAATATTAGGTAAATCTTTTACAAAAGAAATAATGGTGGGCTGACGATCTTGAACGTCAATTTGGACAGTAGTCATAATGCTCCTAACAAGCTTTCTGAGGATTAAAGGCACACAGTCTTCGCGCTACAAATATTTAGCGCAGTAATTCTTCATTCATAAAAGAACAAAAATCATCTATAGATTTGACTCTCTCATAAAACTGAGAAGCGCAAACGGCAGGTGCAGTGGATCTAGAATATTTGCTTGCTAGCAAATAAAAGTCGTAATAAGGAGGATAGAGGCGTGATGGCCAGTAGGCTCGTTACAGGGAAAGACTAACCAGTGGACTATACGCCCTATTTGTTCAGGGGCACAGCAGTTTGATTTTTTAATTGTATCTAATAATGACAAGGTGATGACAAGGTGATGACAAAAGCCCCATTTATTGGGGCTTAAAGCTACTTTAAAGGCAGTATTTACGAGTTTTAATGAAAGCAATGGCTAGAAGAGCCGCCCCTAGCCTTTCATCAGTTCCTTTTGAATCAGATACAAACGCATATCAAATTCTAACTGATGATAGTCAGGCAGCATATGCTGACATAGTTGATAAAACGCCTTGTTATGATCCTTTTCTTTAATATGTGCCAGCTCATGCACAACGATCATTTCTAAAAACGCTTTAGGTGCCACTTTAAAAACAGAGCTAACATGTATCTCGTTTTTGCTTTTTATTTTACTGCCCTGCACACGATTGATATAACTGTGTGTACCCAAGGCATTTTTAATAACATGTATTTTATTGTCATACACCACCTTACTTAATGGTGAGGATTTTTTTAAATACTGATTCTTAAAGCTCATAACAAACTGACGCAAATCTGCGTCAGATTTAACCCTGTGAGCCTGACCATAGCGAGCATTCAGATAAGACTCTAGCTTGTCATTTTCAATTAATTTCGTGACTTGCTGCCTAACCGACTCAGCATACCCAGCCAAATATCGCTCTACTTCTTGCATAGTTAGCGATTAATTAATCAATGACTGTAGCAAGTCATGAATTTCGTTTTTCAATGCTTTGTCTTCGATATTAGAAGATACAATTTTGGCTTCACGTAATATCTCGATAGCCTCTTGAGTATCCCCTAGTTCAATCAACATAGTTGCTAAAGAAAAGCGTATTGATGAACAAAAATCGGCCGACTCTATCGCCTCTGCTTTTTCAAGCGCCTTACGATACAGGGTTGCAGCTTGCGCAATATCGTCCGTAAAATCCGCAAGTGTCTCCCATTGCACAGGGTGATCTTTTTCATCAGCTTCATGCTCTAAACAAATGCTGTTCAATTCTGCATAAAGTGCATCAAACGTCACTTGGTCTTTTTTATTAGCCGCTTTTAATAAGCTTTCAGCTAATGATGTCACGCGCTTATAAATTTTTGTATTCAACTTCATTTCCTCTAAAAAGCAAAAAACCCAGCTAGCAGCTGGGTTTATCGCTATTACTCTTAATTATTTAGCTTTCTTAGCGCTCGTTTTTTTAGCACTGGTTTTCTTAACTGAAGACTTCTTAGCCGATGTTTTCTTTTTAGCCGACGTTTTCTTTGCGGATGTTTTTTTAGCCGTAGACTTTTTCTCTGTCACTGCCCATTTATCACCCTCATAAAAAGCACTCCAACCTGTCGCCTTACCTTCTTCGTTCTCGGTAGCCACATAAATTTGAGCGGTCTTACGACTGTATCGAACTGTCGTTGGATTTCCATCACCATCTTTAACTGGCGCATCCGTTAAGTAGTGATACTTCTCAGGTAATTCAGCTTTATGTGGAATCAACTCAAACACTTTAGGTGCACGTGTCTCACGATTCTTAGGAAACTGGCTTGCCGCCAAGAACAAACCAGCCGCACCATCACGTAAAATATACGTATCGTCTACTTTTTCACACTTAAGCTCAGGACACGGCACAGGATCCATTTTTGGTGGCGCTGGCTGCCCGCTTTTCAGAAGCTTACGTGTGTTTTTGCATTCTTCATTCATACAGCCAAAATACTTACCAAAACGGCCATTTTTTAACTGCATTTCGCTACTACATTTATCACATTCAAGGGTTGGGCCTTCATAGCCTTTAATCTTGAACTCACCACCCTCAACTTCAACACCTTCACAGTCTGGATTGTTACCACAAATGTGAAGCTTGCGTTTTTCGTCAAGCAGGTAGCTTTCCATAGCCGAACTACAAATTTTACAGCGACGCTTTTCACGCAAACGACGGCTTTCTGCTTCTTCGTCATCATCAGCGCTAATGGCTTCATCACCCGGCGTAAGATTCATCGTCTTGGTGCAACGCTCTTTTGGCGGCAAGGCATAACCCTCACAACCTAAGAACACACCAGTTGTACCGGTTCGAATCATCATATGACGACCACACTCAGGACACTCGATGTCGGTTGGCACAGGGTCATTCAAGCGCATGCCGTCTTCATTACGGGCTTTATCTAATTTAATAGAGAAGCCTTCGTAAAATTGGTTAAGAACTTGTTTCCACTTTTTGCGGCCTTCAGCAATGTCATCCAGCTGCTCTTCCATGTTGGCGGTAAAGCTGTAATCCATTAGGTCTTCAAAGTTTTCTTCTAACCGAGACGTAACGATTTCGCCCATTTTTTCAGCATAAAAACGGCGCCCTTCAAGTCGTGCGTATCCGCGATCTTGAATGGTTGAAATAATAGAAGCATAAGTAGATGGGCGACCAATGCCTCGTTTTTCTAACTCACGTACCAAGCTTGCTTCGTTAAATCGAGCCGTTGGCTTGGTGAAATGCTGCTTAGGTTCAACATGATCAAGGCCAAGTACATCGCCTGACTTCAAGTCCGGCAATACCGTGTCGTCATCGCCTTTTGCAATGGCATTCATGGCTCGCATATGACCATCAAAACGAATCACACGGCCTTTGGCTTTAAGCTCAAAATTATCGCATTTTGCAGTTAGTGTACTGCTTGTAAATTCGGCATCGGCCATTTGACAAGCAAGGAAACGATTGCGGATTAAGTCATAAAGCTTATGAGCGTCTGGCTCCATGGCGTTTAGCAAATTAGAGCTCATACGCACATCAGAAGGTCGAATCGCTTCGTGAGCCTCTTGTGCGCCATCCTTGCTGCTATATATGCGCGGCTGAGCAGGTAAGTATTTCTCACCAAACTTAGTCGTAATGTACTGACGAGCACCTTCGACCGCTTCTTTACTCAAGTTAGTACTATCGGTACGCATATACGTGATATAGCCACCTTCGTATAAACGCTGAGCCATCATCATGGTTTTCTTAACACTAAAGCTTAAACGGGTGCTTGCGGCTTGCTGCAATGTAGACGTAATAAAAGGCGCAGCCGGCTTTGAGCGAGTCGGCTTATCTTCACGTTGTACAACTTCGTACGGGTCGCTATTTAATTTAGCCACAGCTGCCATTGCGTGTGTTTCATTGGTTGGCTTGTATTCTTTACCGCCCTCTTTCGTGACCTGAAACCGAATAGCGTCTTTTTCAGCCGACGTTAGATGGCTGAATGTCTCCCAATACTCTTCTGGCACAAACGCACGAATTTCAGCTTCGCGCTCAACCACTAAACGTACCGCAACCGATTGGACACGCCCTGCCGATAAACCACGAGCTATTTTAGCCCATAGCAATGGCGAAACCATAAAGCCTACGACGCGATCCAAAAAGCGACGAGCCTGCTGAGCATCTACTCGTGCTTGATCCAATATAGATGGCTTTTCAAACGCCGCCTGAATCGCTGTTTTGGTAATCTCATTAAAAACAACGCGCTTATATTCAGCGCCGGTATTGCCGATCACTTCTTTTAAGTGCCAGGCAATGGCCTCACCCTCTCTATCCAAATCCGTCGCGAGATAAATGACATCCGCGTCTTTGGCGAGCTTTTGCAGTTCGGCAACCACCTTTTCCTTACCCGGCAGAATTTCATACTGGGCTTTCCAGTCATTTTCAGGATCAACACCCATCTTGCTAACAAGATTGGTCTTATCCTTTTTCTTTTTGTGGACAATTTTATCTTCAGGCGACAATTTACGCGTAATGGCCGCTTGGCGGGCACGCTCTTTTGCATCCACTGGCTGTTTATTGGCACCCGTCGGCAGATCACGAACGTGACCCACAGACGACTTAACAATAAAGTCATTGCCCAGATATTTATTAATTGTTTTAGCTTTTGCCGGCGATTCGACAATTACGAGCGATTTTCCCATATACCTTGCGATTCCCTAGGTACGTCCTAAATTTGGCTGGCCCATATATAAGGCCCTGTTTTTCATCGGTCAAGTAAAAACCAAAGAAAGTGCCAAGCTAAACGTAAAATGCTTAATTATTGTACGTATTAATACTAAATACAGCTGCTACACTTAAACAAAGATCTAGTTGTTAAAAGCGGATATTGCAAACTTTATGAATTATTTAGTGATTACTATCTTTGTCGTTATCGGCATCGGGGCGCTATTAATTGCACAAAAAATAGCCCAAAGAGAACACCAGAAGCGCCTAATACAGTCTAAATGCAAGCGCATTCTTCAGCGTGCCAATGATATTTTTGACATTGCAACACTCGCATGCTCCTACATTAAATATGACGATGTCATTGATGCACTCTTAAAGCACTACAAACATTACATACACCAGCGGGAACAGCTACACCCTCAAACCGATACATCAGCGCTTCTTACTCAAGCTGATACACTTAAAACTCAATATAATCCGAACGATATCATCATCGAGTTAAAAAGCGATAATGAAATTAATCGATGCAAGCAAGCATTTAACAAAACAATCCAAATTTTGGGTGCCTGTGCAAGTAAAAGATTCATTGACACTGAATCCTATAAGCGAATGAAACACAATTTAAAGTTCACACTTATTCAGCTAGAAGTAGATGCCTATGAAGAACTTGCTGATATTGCAGGCGAAAAAAAAGATCCTGCGATGGCAACAAACTACTATAAATACGCAAAAAAAATACTCATTGAATCTGACATCAATTTTGATGGCAAGCATGAACATATCAGAGAAATCACCAGAAAAAACCAATTACTGTTCGGCAATATTGTAAAAGAAAAAATAGAACAACAAATTGAAAGTGAAAATGCCGTAGATGAATATGGCTTCCCTACCGACTTAAATGTTATGTCAGGCAAAGCAAAAAAGGACTAGTCTTCTTTTATTAACTCAAATCGCAAACGGCTTTGGTTTTCAACCAAGACACTTTGCGTAAACATATCTAAAGGTCGAACCCAGTAACCGTATTCACCATATAAAGCCTGATAATAAACGAGCCACTCCTGTGTTTCACTATGCTGCGCAGCACCCATCACTTTATATAAAGCACCTTTATAATGTTTATATATGCCAGGCTTAATCATAATAACCTCAATAGTTTTGGCATAAAAAAAGGCTGAGCAAAGCCCAACCTTTTTTTAACATAGAAGCCAAAGCTCCTTAGTTTCTACAAGCTAATGCTTATAGACGCTCCCATACGGTAGCAATACCTTGGCCCATACCAATACACATGGTAGATACACCAAATTTAGCATCTTTCTGCTCTAATACGTTGATTAGAGTAGTAGAGATACGCGCACCAGAACAACCCAATGGGTGACCTAGTGCAATTGCACCGCCGTGGATGTTGATTTTTTCATCAGCCACATCTTTAAGACCTAGGTCTTTAACACATGGTAGAGACTGAGCAGCGAACGCTTCGTTCAATTCCCAGAAATCAATATCTTGTGCCGTTAAGCCAGCACGCTTAAGTGCTTTCTTAGTCGCAGGAACAGGACCGTAACCCATGATCGCAGCATCACAACCAGCAACCGCCATTGCTTTGATACGTGCACGAGGCTTAAGACCTAGTTCTTTCGCTCTTTTGCCACTCATTAGCAACATCGCTGCCGCGCCATCAGTGATCTGTGAAGACGTTGCCGCCGTTACAGTACCAGCCTTAGGGTCGAACGCAGGACGAAGCTTAGACAAAGTTTCAAGCGTTGTCTCAGGACGAATAGTTTCATCTTGAGTGATAAGCACTTGCTTGCCATCTGCATCGTGCCCATACATAGGTACGATTTCGTTAGCGAAATCACCTTCGTCAGTCGCTTTTTGCGCTAGACGGTGAGAACGCTCAGCGAACGCATCTTGCTGCTCACGAGTAATGCCGTGCATTTTGCCTAGCATTTCAGCGGTTAAGCCCATCATGTTAGATGCTTTAGCAGAGTACTTTGAAGATGCAGGGTTATGGTCGAAACCATGCTGCATATTCACGTGACCCATGTGCTCAACACCACCAACAACAAATACATCACCGTTGCCAGTTTGAATCGCTTGCGCCGCAGTGTGGATTGCAGACATCGCAGAACCACATAGACGGTTAACAGTTTGTGCAGCCGCTTCTTTTGGAATCGCTGTCATCAAAGAAATTTGACGCGCAACGTTGAAACCTTGTTCCAAAGTTTGGTTTACACAACCCCAAATCACATCTTCAACATCAGATGCTTTCGCATTTGGGTTACGCTCAAAAAGCGCATTAATTAGGTTTGCAGAAATGTCTTCTGCACGTACGTTGCGGAAACAACCGTTACGAGAACGGCCCATCGGCGAACGTACGGCGTCAATTACAACTACATCGTTATCTTCGTAGCTCATATGTATTCTCCTAGTCTCGTTCGCAATTAACCGAAGTAGCTTTCGCCATTAGCGGCCATTTCACGCATCTTGTCAGTCACGTGGTATAGAGGGCTAATGTCTTTGTACTTGTCAGCAAGTTCAACGAAGTTAGCAAGACCAACTGTGTCGATATAGCGTAGAGCACCACCACGGAATGGAGGGAAGCCGATACCAAATACCAAAGCCATATCCGCTTCAGCAGCTGTATCTACGATACCTTCTTCAAGACAACGAACAACTTCGTTACACATTGGAATCATGCAGCGAGCAATGATTTCGTCAGCATCGAAGTCACGAGCTTCACCCAATACAGGTGCAAGCAACTCAAGAATCGCTTCGTCGAATACTTTCTTCGGCTTGCCTTTCTTGTCTTCTTCGTACTTGTAGAAACCTTTTTTGTTTTTCTGACCGTAGTATTCGTTTTCGAATAACACGTCCATCGCAGACTTAAAGTCAGCCTTCATACGCTCAGGGAAACCTTCAGCCATAACGTCGTTAGCGTGTTTACCAGTATCGATACCCACAACGTCCATTAGGTAAGCAGGACCCATAGGGAAACCGAATTTCTCCATTACTTTATCCACTTGACGGAAATCAGCACCGTCTTTAAGTAGAGAAGCGAAACCGCCGAAGTAAGGGAAAAGTACACGGTTAACTAGGAAGCCTGGGCAATCGTTAACAACGATTGGGGTTTTACCCATTTTCTTCGCGTAAGCAACCGTTGTCGCAACTGCTTTTTCAGACGTCTTCGCACCACGGATGATTTCTACAAGAGGCATCATGTGTACTGGGTTGAAGAAGTGCATACCTAAAAAGTTTTCAGGACGCTTAACGCTCTTCGCTAGGAAGTCGATAGAGATTGTTGAAGTGTTAGACGCAACGATCGTATTTTCGTTAACGTAGCCTTCAACTTCAGCCAATACAATACCTTTAACTTTAGGGTTCTCTACTACTGCTTCAACAACAACATCTACGTCGCCGAATTCAGCATAAGAAAGAGTAGGACGAATGCGGTTAAGTGCATCACCCATTTCAAGCGGCTTCATCTTCTTACGCTCAACACGCTTAGCAAGAAGTTTGTTCGCTTCGCCCAAACCTAATTCGATGCCCGCTTCTGCGATATCTTTCATTAGGATTGGCGTGCCTTTAAGTGCAGAAACAAAAGCGATACCACCGCCCATGATGCCCGCACCTAATACTGCTGCCTTTTTAGTCGGCGTAGCAATGGCGTCATATTCTTTGGCTTTTTTCTTCAACAACTGATCGTTGTTAAACAAACCGATAAGCGCTTGAGACTCAGTTGTTTTAGCAAGCTTAGCAAAACCTTTCGCTTCAACTTCAAGCGCTTTATCGCGGCCGAAGTTTGCAGCTTTTTGCATCGTTTTAATTGCTTCAACAGGAGCTGGGTATTGACCCTTAGTTTGACCAGCAACGAAACCTTTAGCCGTTTCGAATACCATCATTTGCTCCATGGCTTCAAGCTTAAGCTTAACAAGCTTCTCTTCACGCTTAGCTTTCCAGTCAAGGCTACCAGCGATTGCATCTTTAACCATTGCAATAGCAGTATCTTTTACGACTTCAGCTTTAACTACGGCATCAACAGCACCGAATTTAAGCGCTTTATCAGCACGGCTCTCTGCGCCCATGCAGATCCACTCGATTGCGTTATCGGCACCGATAACGCGAGGCAGACGTACAGTACCGCCAAAACCTGGGTAGATACCTAGTTTAACTTCAGGTAGACCTACTTTGGCTTTTTCTGACATCACACGGAAGTCAGTTGCCAAACACATTTCAAAACCACCACCCAAAGCGATACCGTTAATAGCAGTAACCGTTGGGAATGGTAGATCTTCAATTGCATTAAAAATCTGGTTCGCTTCAAGAATCCATTTGATAATAACTTCGTCTTCTTGTTTGAAGTTATCACCGAATTCAGTGATATCAGCACCTACGATGAAACAATCTTTACCAGATGTAACAACAAGACCTTTAACGTCTTTATTATCTTGTAGTGCTGCAGCGGAAGCTTTTAAATCTTCCAAAGTAACACGGTCAAACTTGTTTACAGATTCACCTTGTAAATCGAAGTTTAGTTCGGCGATGCCGTCTTCGAGTAGCTTAACCGTGATGGCTTTACCTTCGTAAATCATCAACAAATCTCCACGCTAAATATTAGCTGAGTGAACACAGCTTGAATAAAAAGTACTTAGCAAACACAAGGTTTAATAAGTACTTTAAAAACAAAACTGCTACTTACGGGCATTTGGTTGAAAAACACCCAACTAACCTAATTCATACGCCCGTTTGAATTTGGTAGCAGAACCTTCGTAAATCTGGCCTTAAATGTCAACCATTTCCGTATTATTTACTGAAAATCCCACCAAAACAGGTTGTTTTTTATCCACTTTGTTTCATATGAAGCAAAAGTAATGGCATATATGACCATAGACGAAAGTAGTAAAAAATGTTGATATTGATTATTACAGACTTGAGTTTTTACATTTTTGTCAAGAAAAAACGCCCATTAAACTCATCTTTTATAAGTAAATGTGATAAAGACCAAACTCTTCTTTGACTTACCCGTAAAATTAAGCAAACTGTGATTAAAATAATAAAAGATGCCCTCAGGATACAAAATGATAAAAATAGCCCTGAAGAAAGTATGCAGCGCATTCGCTTTGTGCCTTTTGCTTGCCGCTAATCCAGCAACCGCAGACGCTGATACCAACAACACCCTAAAGCAAGTATATGAGATGCGAACCCTTACGTTTGCCATTTTAAGCGACTATTACATGTTCAGTGGCTTAGAGGGTGATTCACGCTACAACCGTGAAATTGAATCTAATGTTAAGCAGTTTGAAGACCGCCTAGCCAAAATCACCGACAGCACCGCCCCAACAGCCCAGCTTGCCACTTTGGCAGCTGCGTTAAACGAATGGCAAAATTTTAAGCGTCTACTTGAAACCAACCGCGCTGATTTTCTGACTCAAGGCTATGCAAATGCCCGTCTAGTATCTGAACTCAGCACCGAAGGCATCGCGCTAGGTAAAAGCTTGGGCAAAGTTTACACCGCACTAATAGAGAAATCAGGGGTAAAACTTGCAGACCTAACTCAGCAAACCCGTGACATGGGCCTAATCATACAAACCCTTACTGCGGAATACGCAGCAAGAAGCACGTCAAGCCTAGGCCAAGTAAGCGTGGTCAGTATTAATGAAGGCGGCATGGATAACCAAGGAAAGAACTTTACGGCTCTTTTGACAAAACTAAAAGCACAAGGGGCTAACGAAAAGCGCATTTACAAGCTAGTCGATCAAGTCGAAGTAAAGTGGGAGTTTATTGCTAAGTCGATTGTTAATTACAATGAAAATGCAGTGCCATTTATCGTGAGCAGCTATGGTGACCGCATTACTCACGACTTAGAATCCATTAATGAATATTACACACAAAAATTACAGGCTAAGAAATAGCCTGTAAAGTTTGTAGGTATTCTTTTAATTTGACGGCATCAAATTCTTTACCTGATTCATTCCAAATAATACGACTGGAAACGGGTGTTCGCTCAATGGCGTTCACCTCAACAGGTAAAGCATCAATTATTTGCTTTACGCTATTTAAATCAATTTGAGCTTCTTGGCCATACCAACTCCACCCTTCTGGCAAGCCATCTTTCAACCAAGCATCCACCCTCACGATCGCCCAAGTGGTTTTATCTAATTTATCTGGCTCGGGGTTAAACAACTCATACGTGACACCCTCAACATCCTCTCGGACACCGCTGTTTTTAGGTTCAGCTTTTAATGTTTGAAGGCGCACCTTCAAACCAGCCATTAATGCCTCCTGTCGCCACTTAGCTAACTTTTGATCGCGAGGACTTGGGCGAACCCACATCACACTACCAATAACCGCTAGCGCGATAAAAATCATCGCTAACCATACCGTCATCTCTTACCACCTCTATTCATAATTTATCGTACCGTAAAATGCTCATCACCTTATTAATCTTTCAGCAAACTTTAAATTCAAAAAATCTAAAAATGCCCTTAATTTTGGTGTAACCCCATGCCGACTAGTATAAATGGCATTAAATTCTACACTGTGTGCTCGCCATTGTGGCAATACCTTAACTAGCTCACCGCTATTAACTGCTTTGTCTCCCATGTAGTCTGGCAATAATCCGATACCAACACCTTCGATGGTCAAACGATAAAGGGTTTCAAAATCATTAACTGTCACTTTTGAATTAAGCGGAACAGTGGTTTTATCTTTTTCGCTAAATAAAACCAAATTTCGCCTAATGTGATCATCCATAATCAGCAATGGCATGCTCTTTAATTCCACTACGGACAGATCCTTTCCTTGCTCAGCCAACCAGTTTGCATTGGCATAAAAGTGCACATGGCTTCGTCCTAGGTTTAAAGCCACCAATGTAGAATCTTCAAGCTTTCCAACCCGAATCGCCACATCAACACCCTCTTCAATTAAGTTTAAACGCTGATTAGTTAAATCTAATTGGAGATTAATATCTGGGTATTGGTTTAAGAACTCACCAATAATGGGCTGTACCAGTTGCTGACCTACCGTCACTGAAGTCGTCACTCGTAATAAGCCACTTGGTTCTGATTGCATTTGTCCGATCTTGAGTTCGGCTCGATCCATTTCATTTATGACATTCTGGCAATGATGAAAATAGATTGTCCCAATTTCTGTGAGATGAAGCCGCCTCGTCGTTCTTTCTATTAGGCGCACACCTAATTCTTGCTCTAATCGGCTTATTTTCTGGCTCACCGCAGACTTGGGCATATCTAGCTCATCGGCCGCAGCCGTAAAGCTGCCTTTACTGGCAACCATGGCAAATACAATTCTCTATCGTTAAAATTCTTCAATTCTATTGTTCACAGTTTTGAACAGTTAAATAATTTATCCCTTATATATCTAACGATAGGAGAAAGCTAGTATAAATTTCGATTACCACTAATTTAAACAAGGTGCACCGATGGAAGTACTACATCGCGACGATCTTCCTCAGGGTGGGTTTGCAGGGCTACTAGAACATCGCCTAGTTAAAGACTCAAAAGTATTTGGTAACCAGCCGAAAGACAGCACCTGGAATGGCATAGGCAATTTTGTTTATCTCGCAGATGCAAGGTTTTTACCTAATGGTGAAACCAAGATGCACCCACATAAAGAGATTGATGTCATTTCTGTCATGGTCAAAGGTCGCATCAAACATGAAGGCTCTTTAGAGCATGGCCAGTCATTAGATACATTCGATGCCCAAGTACAACGAGCAGGCGGCCAAGGCTTTACTCACAATGAAATTAATCCTGATTCAATTGAAAACAGAATGATTCAATTATGGGTCACACCTGAAATAGCTGGGCAATGCGCTGATTATCAAGTCTATCAACCAGCAAAAGGTGACGTGACCCGTATTTATGGTGGCGATGCCACGGCCAAGTTTCCAGCAAGTACTTTTATAGATATCGGCTTATTCAAAAAAGGCCAGCAATTCCATCATGAAGGTGAATTTCTTGCCTATATAACCACAGGTCTAGGTACCGCAAATGGAATAAGTGTGACTGACGGCGACCTTCTACGTGATTCAAAATTATCGTTTGAAGCATCAGAAGATTGCCAACTTATTCTCATTCATATCTAGCGTTTAATAAAAACCAAAACGAGGGTAATAAAAATGAGCAGCAACAAATTTACTGAGCGCTTATCCACCGATAACGCTGTATTGGCGATGATGGATCATCAAACTGGCTTATTAGTAAGCTGTCGTGATATTGATGCGCACCTACTAAAAGCCAATATTCGTGGTTTATGCCAGCTAGCAAAAACTATTGATTTACCAACCGTTGTGACAGCCAGCATGCCGGAAGGTCCAAACGGACCTATTATGCCTGACATTCTTGAAATTTTAGGTGACGAAGTCATCGAACGTCCCGGTGAAATTAATGCTTGGGATAACCCTGAATTCAAAGAGGCTATTGTTTCCACTGGCCGTAAAAAAATCATTATGGCGGGTATCGTTACTGATGTTTGCTTAATGTTCCCTGCGATTTCAGCCGTAGCAGAAGGTTACGATGTGTATGCGGTTATTGATGCGTCAGGTACTTGGAATAAAGGCGTTCAAGAAGCCAGCTTACATCGTATGACCCAAGCTGGTGTAAAAGTAACAACATGGGCTTCGGTATTAGCTGAAATCATGCGTGATTGGCGCAGCCCTAAAGGCATGGAACTAGGCAGTGTACTAGGTGACCACACGACCTATAGCTGGGTTTATAACAGTTTTTTAACTGCAAATACGCCTAAATAAACACACCAGAAAACAATAAGCATTGGCGAGCACTCGCCAATGCTTACTTATCCGTACATTAAAAACCATCGCCATTTTTTATTTCAAACATCATTAATCATGGAGTACTCATGATTGCTCAACCTGAAAACCCTGTAACGGTTATTGCTAAACACGATGTTACTTTCGGTAAAGAAAGTGAATTTAAAACTTGGATGAGTGAAATTGGTCAATGCTGCAAACTGTTTCCTGGTTATCTAGGTACAGAACTCATTCGACCTACTGATACAAACAGCAATACGCATGTCTGTATTTTCCGGTTTGATAATTTTGAAAATCTAGAGAACTGGATGAACTCAGACAAGCGAAAAGAATTGTTAACTCAAACCAGTCACTTTAGTGAAAGTGAATCAGCCTATGAGCATTACCATAGTTTAGAATTTTGGTTTGATAAAAACGTAAAAACACCCGCTCGATCAAAAATGGCTTTGATTACATTTCTTGCTATTTGGAGTCTTGTGCATTTTCTCGGCCCCATCATCGCACATACTTTACCAGCACCATTTTGGATTCAAGAAATGATTACCATTGGGCTAATAGTGATTTTAATGACCTTTGTTATTATGCCTATTGTTATTAAGGTATTTTCTCGCTGGTTATTTTCTTAATTTAATTTTTTGTATTTTTATAAATAGCTGTACTAATCGATTTTTGTAGTACAGCCATTACTGTTCTTTAATAATCAACTCAAGTAGCTTGAAAACACCTGCTTAAATATTCAATCAAAGCCCTTAACTTAGGTGTTGAACCTTTATGGCTTGGATAAAGGGCATAAATTTCAACATCTTTATATAACCACTGTGGTAAGACTCGTAATAATAGCCCCTGATTTATGGCCTCTTGGCAGATATAATCAGGTAATACCGTCACTCCCGCACCATCTTGAGCTAACTGTCTTAATACACTGAAATCATCGCTATAAAATTCAGGTTTAATCGTAACCAGATGCTCTTCTTTTCCGTTTATCAGCTTCCATTGATTTTTTTTACCTAACCCTTGCATCATCAAACACGATAGCACGCTCAATTGTTCTGGGCTTTTAAGTTTATTGCCACTTAAGTTCATTGACTGCAAGTAATCAGGACTGGCATACAAGTGCAATTCTCTCGAGCAAAGCTTTTTAGCCACTAGATTTGAGTCTTGTAACTCTCCGACTCTAAGTGCTACATCGTAGCCCTCTTCGATTAAATCAACACGTCTGTTCGTTAGTGTTAAATCAATTTTAATTTCAGGGTATAACCTTTTAAATTCAGCTAGGTATGGCGATAACAAACTTTGCCCAACAGCAATAGACGTGCATATCTTGATTAACCCCCTTGGTGATGACATTAGCGAGCTCACTGATAGTTCAGCACTTTCCATTTCTTCTTGAATACGTAAGCAATGGTCGTAATACACCTTCCCTACCTCGGTCAAATGCAGGGTTCGAGTTGAACGCTCCAATAAGCGCGCACCAATGCTTTGTTCCAGCCTTGTAATCTTGCGACTGATATTGGACTTGGGTAAATCATAAGCCAATGCTGCCGCTGTAAAACTGCCTTTTTCTACGACGGTGGCAAATACCATCATGTCATTTAAGTTTTCCAAGTTGTTACCTTAGATAGAACACATATGTATTTATTAGCTTATATATCACATATTCGCAATAAGATAACCTGCTTACATTGAGTACACCTCTACAAATTAAACAACGGAGATAATCACATGAAAATTTTACGTTATAACGACTTACCTAAAGGTGGTTTTGCAGGTTTAAGAGAGCGCCAACTGGTGATCGATCGCAAAATGAATCGCGGTCAGATTCACCCAACAGCAGCCGATGGCATTGGCAATTTTGTTTACATGGCAGACGCTAACTTCATGCCTAAAGGCCAAACTGGTATGCACCCTCACCGTGAAGTGGATGTCATTTCAGTCATGGTTGATGGTCGTATTAATCATGCAGGATCGTTAAAACATGGCCAACAGCTAAGTGCTGGTGCCGTACAAGTCCAACGCGCAGGTGGTGAAGGATTTTCGCACAACGAAATCAACCCAGACAATACTGAAAACAATATGATTCAGCTATGGGTTTTACCGGAAGTCCAAGGTGAAAAAGCAGACTATAAAGTATACGAACCTAAAAATGGTCAACGTTTAAGAATTTATGGTGGTGATGAAAACCAGCAAGATACATTTGCTAGCCATACTTTAATTGACATTGTTCAACCATTAACCGGGGAGCTATTAGAACACAAAGGTGACGTAATGGCTTATGTGGTCAAAGGGGCTGCCATAATTAATGGTGAAGCCATTCAATCAAGAACCTTGGTTCGTGATAATGGTTTAAACATCAAAGCAACAGCAGACAGCAAGATTATATTGGTATACACCCAGTAGTTCGTTTTGTGTTTTTAGATAGCAGCACCTTCGCTGCTATCTAGGTATAACGATATTCATAACACGATAGGAGTCACAACAATGTTGATTGCAAAACGCTTTACAGCAACCCTTTTTGCTTTTTGGATGTCAGTGTTCATGGCTTTGATTATGTCTGGCGTGCTAGTGGGTATTCATTCAGGGTTAAACGAACAATTTCTAACATTATGGATGAATGATTTTTTACTGGCACTCATAGTGGCCTTTCCAACCACATTATTAGTCACCCCATTAGCGGGCTACTTAACAAAAGCAATCACTCGAAAATGATAATTAATCATTAATAAATGACCGTTTTCATTTCGTATATTCAAACATTTCACAATCACACCCTAGCATTGATATTGATTATGTAATGCAGGGTGCTGACTTAAGTCTGCATATTATTTTCACCTCCCCCCTTTCACCTCGTTACGCCTAATATCAGACAGCCCAGAAAGACAAATTACACACTTTAAAATCCACTCAAGTTCAACACACAAGTAAAATTTCATTCGGCTTCGCGTGCTTCAGTCGTGAGCAATGATCAAGCTCAACTGTTACCTTAAATAGAACTCATATGTATAATTTGACTTATATATCCATTTTTATCGATTGGATATGATTCTCCTCGTTGACAGACATTCAATAACAACGAGGGTAAAACAATGAAATCATTTAAAAAACTAACCGCTGTATTAGCAGCTGCCACACTCAGCATTAGCTCAATGAGCTGGGCAAATAATAATGCGCCAGATAACAAGTTTTCTGAAACCCTGACGCCAGATAATGCTGTTTTAGCCATGATCGATCACCAAACAGGTTTGCTAGTCGGCGTACGCGATTTAGATCCTATGCTATTAAAAAATAACATCAGAGGTTTGACTGCAATTGCAAAAGTTTTGGATTTACCAAGCGTCATAACGGCAAGTTACCCTGATGGTCCTAATGGCCCTATCATGCCTGATATTTTAGAAATGCTACCTAATGCACCAGTAATCAATCGCCAAGGTGAGATCAATGCTTGGAAATCACCAGAATTTAAAAAAGCCATTGAGAAAACAGGCCGTAAAAAAATCATCATGGCAGGCTTAGTAACCGATGTTTGCCTACTATTCCCTGCACTTGCAGCAGTAGCTGAAGGTTATGATGTATACGCAGTCGTTGATGCATCCGGCACGTGGAACGACACTGTACAACGCGCAGCGATTCATCGTATGACACAAGCTGGTGTAAAAGTAACAACCTGGGGTTCCGTACTAGCAGAAATCATGGATGACTGGCGCAGCCCTAAAGGTGCAGAACTTGGCGGCGTGCTAGGCTCTCACACCTCTTACGGCTGGGTTTATAATAGCTATATGGCTAATGCAAACAAAGAAAAGTAAACATAATTTTAACACATAAAAAAAGGGCTAATGATTAGCCCTTTTTTTATGTGTTAGCGATTTAGCCCAGTATTTAATCTGGGTTATTCGTCACCTTCCTTCATGGCTTCTAGTTCCATCCAACGTTCAACTTTTTGGTCTAATTCAAGCTGAGTGGATTCAAGCTTTGCAAGTGTTTTGGTGACGTAGTCATTGTCTTTTGAATAGAAGTCACCGCTAGCTGTTTCCGCCGTGAGTGCCTCTACCGCACTTTCTAGCGTTTCAATTTCAGCAGGCAAGTTATCGAGCTCTAATTGAATTTTATAACTTAGCTTTTTAGTTGGCTTGGCTTTTTCAAGCACCACTTCTTCTTTTTTGGCTTGGGCTGCTTGCTTAGACGCCTCTCGAACCGATAAGTCTTCGTCTTTTAGTCGATTACCACGGGCATACCATTCACTGTAACCGCCGACATGTTCAGAGATCTGGCCATCACCATCGAAGGCATAAAGCGAGGTAACTACGTTATCTAAAAATGATCGATCGTGACTCACCACCAGTAATGTGCCTGGGTATTCCATCAAACGGTTTTCAAGCATTTCGAGTGTTTCAACATCCAAGTCATTGGTCGGTTCATCGAGTACCAACATGTTTGAAGGCTTGCTGAATAACTTAGCCAGCATGACACGACTGGTTTCACCACCAGACAATGCTTTAACCGGTGTGCGAGCACGCTGAGGCGAAAACAAAAAGTCGCTCAAGTAACTCAAAATATGGCGAGGTCCTGTTCCCGTATCGATAAACTCTCGACCCTCTGCTAAGTTATCAACTACATTTTTCTCAAGATCTAAGCCTGCACGTAATTGATCGAAATACGCGACCTCTAATTTTGTGCCTTGCTTAATTGTGCCCGCTTGAGGCGTTAACTGATCAAGTAGCAATCGCAACAATGTACTCTTACCGCAACCATTCACACCCAATAAACCAATGCGATCACCACGCTGAATCAGCGTTGAGAAATCATCAATAATATTTTTGGTTTCAAACCCATAATTCACATGACGCGCATCAATTACAATTTTGCCTGATTTATCCGAGGCATCCATTGTGAAATCGGCTTTGCCTTGACGATCAACACGAGCGCCTCGTTCATTACGCATGGCCTTTAGTGCACGAACACGACCTTCGTTACGAGTACGACGCGCTTTAACACCTTGGCGAATCCACTTTTCTTCGTCCGCTAAACGCTTATCAAACAGTGCATTTTCTTTTTCTTCGTCTTCAATTCGTTTCTCACGCCATTCAACTAGACCGTCAAAATCACTGCCGTTGTAGCGAAAAATATTGCCGCGATCCAAATCAATTACCTGCTTAGCGACTTTTTCCATGAACGCTCTATCGTGCGTTACAAATAAAACGGCACCAGGGAAATCCGCCAGCTGCTCTTCTAGCCATTCAATGGCAGGAATATCCAAATGGTTAGTGGGTTCATCAAGTAGTAATAAATCAGGCTCGCTCAATAACGCACGGCCTAACATTACACGACGACGCCAACCACCAGACAATTCTGCCATGGTCTTTTCTTTAGGCAGATTAAGCTTTTCAATAATCGCATCGGCTTTGGTCTGTAATAACCAGCCATCTTCGGCTTCTATTTTACCTTGTAAAACTTCAAGCTTTTTCATGTCTTTATCGGTCGAGGCCGTCATGCTTAACTCATGATAATCATGCAGCACCCTACCCAGTTCCGCTTTACCACTGAGTACAACGTCCATCACATTACGCTCATCAGCTGCAGGCAGGCTCTGAGGCAATTCTGCCAATGTACAACCATCCGCTATGCGCACCACACCTGAATCCGGCAAGTTTTGCTTAAGCAATAGCTTCATTAGGGAAGATTTGCCTGCGCCGTTACGACCCACAAGACACAAGCGGTCTCGTTCGTTAATCGTAAGATTCACGCCGTTAAGGAGCACCTGTTCGCCGTAGTGCAAGCCCACGTTATCTAATATGACAACTGCCATGGAACCTCTAATCAATCTGTATAGTAAGAATTGCGCGCATTGTACGTCATTTAGAGTGAGAATTGGCCAAGTAAATGCCTCCATTTAACATAAGTTAATTTGGGGGTTTCGGTATGACATGAAACCCTTATAATCCCTGCAAAATAAAATTAATAAATGGATGTTATCTATGGAGTTAAACCGCAGTCACTACCTAGCTGTCGGCGCCAGTTGCATTATCGCAATCTGGATGTTGAGCGGCGTATTATCCAGTGCCCCCCATGAAGCCCCGCTAGCACCGGTAGAAAAACAAACCGATGACGTATTTGCTGTGCAGGTTGAGCGTTATGTTTCTGACCAAATCATCCCAGAGCTTACATTGCACGGTGAAACACAAGCTAACCGCCATGTAAACATCACCAGTGAAGTCGAAGGTAAGGTTGTTAAGATACATGCGCGCGAAGGGGACTTTGTTAAAAAGGATCAACTTATTATTGAGGTTGACCCACAAGATAAACCTCAGCGCTTAAAGCAGGCGCAAGCTCAAGTGAAACAACGCGAGCTAGAATACGCCGCCAATGAAAAGCTCATAGGCCAAGGTTTACAAAATAAAACTCGCTTAGCCGAGAGTGAAGCGCTTTTAGAAGCCGCCAAGGCTCAGGTTAAATCTCTTGAGATTGATATTACGGGCACACAAATTAGAGCCCCTTTTGACGGTATATTAGAAAACAGAACCGTTGAGGTTGGCACCTACCTAAGAATGGGCACATCCGTTATTAGCGTAATGGACTTTAACCCCTTTATCATAAAGGGCTACGTCGCAGAAAAAGACCTGCACAAAATCAGAGTAGGCGCCAAAGCAAAAGGCAAAACGCTATCTGGTTTGTACTACACAGGTAAGATCCGCTATGTATCTTCCCAGTCTTATCAGGCTTCAAGAACCTTTGCGGTTGAGTTAGAGATTAAAAACCCGAGTGAGCGTCAGGTAAACGGCGTATCTGCTCAAATTATGATTCCACTTGAGAAAAGCAACGCTATCTTGGTAACACCCGCCCTATTAAGCCTTAACGAAAGCGGCGTATTGGGCGCCAAATATGTTAATGATAACCAGCATGTTGAATTTGCCCCGGTTGAGCTTGTAAAAGCACAATCTGATGGCGTTTGGATTTCTGGCCTACCCAATCCTGTTGACTTAATTATTACGGGTCAAAGCTTTGTTAGCTCTGGCGAAAAAGTAAAGCCCGTCTTTAAAAAGCACCCTATTAAGGACATCCAAGATGATGAGTCGGTGGCTTCCCCAAAGCCATTGACCGCTGAGGCGCACTAATATGAATGCCTTAATTAATGCGGCTTTAAGTCGAATACGCACAGTGGTATTACTGTTTGGTCTTGCCATGATCGTGGGCGTAAGCGCCATGAACAATCTCCCAAAGGAGAGCTTTCCTGATATCACTATTCCCATGGTGTATATCTCTATCACCCATGAAGGCATCAGCCCTGAAGATGCAGACCGAATTCTTTATTTACCAATGCATAAAGAACTTAAATCAATTGATGGCTTAGAAGAGATTATTGCAACCGCCAGCCAAGGCCACTTAGCGATACAGCTGGAGTTTCAAACCGACATCAATATTGATGAAGCACTGGCGGATGTCCGTGAAGCGGTTGATGCGGCTAAAGGCGAATTGCCCAGCGCGACAGACGAGCCTAAGGTTATGGAGATTAACCTATCCCTCTTCCCCCGTTATGGTGGTTGGCCTAGCAGGTAACGTAGACGAACGCGTTTTATTCTCCATTGCCAAAGACCTGAAAGAAAAACTAGAAGCACTAAGCGGTGTACTCGAAGCCAGAATTCAAGGCTACCGTGAAGAAGTGGCCGAAATCATCATCGACCCAAGTAAATTAGATGCTTACAACATTGACCAGCTAGCGCTGTACAATCTAATTAACAACAACAACCAATTAGTGGCAGCCGGTAACCTTGACACTGGCTCTGGCCGTTTTGCCGTTAAAGTCCCGGGCTTAATTGAGAACACGCTAGATATTTTAAACATGCCGGTGAAAGTTGATGGTGATGTGGTTGTGCGCTTTAGAGATATTGCCATCGGCCAACGTACCTACAAAGACCCTATCAGCAAAGCCAGCATCAATGGCCAGCCCGCTCTTGCTATTGAAGTTTCAAAACGAGTCGGCAGTAACATTATTGCCACCCTTGATGAAGTGAAAGCCGTTGTAAAAGAACAGCAGGCATCTTGGCCTGACGGCATTAACATTACGTTCAACCAAGACCAAAGTAAGGAAATCAAAAACACATTGAATGACCTATTCAATAACGTCTTTTTTGCCACCGTCTTAGTTATGATCATTATTGTTTGGTCTTTGGGCGTGCGATCTTCAATATTAGTGGGCTTGGCGATTCCTGGGTCATTCCTATTAGGCATGCTGGTTTTAAGCCTGATGGGTTACACCCTTAACATGGTGGTACTGTTTGCCCTAATTCTAAGTATCGGAATGTTAGTGGACGGCGCTATTGTGGTCACCGAGTACGCTGACAGGCGCATGGCTGAAGGCAGCTCTAAGTTTCATGCGTTCAAAGAAGCAGCAAAACGTATGGCTTGGCCGATTACAGCCTCGACGGCCACCACACTTGCGGTGTTCTTACCCTTGTTATTCTGGCCTGATACGGTTGGGGAATTTATGAAATTCATTCCTATTACCGTCATCATCACGCTATCTGCGTCTCTTATTATGGCCCTCATTGTGATTCCTGCACTGGGCGCTTGGATCGGGAAACCCGGCGCTATATCAAAACAAGAGTTACAAACATTAAGAGCCGCTGAAGAAGGTCGCTTTGATGAAATAGGCGGCTTTACCGGTCGCTACATCGCCCTTTTACAAAAGCTGATTAAATACCCGGTTAAAACTCTATTTGCGGTAATCGGTTTAATGATTGGTACATTATTGCTTTATGGTGTTTTAGGTAAAGGGGTCGAATTCTTCCCAAGTGCGGATGCAGAGATCGCACTCGTAGACATACGCGCAAGAGGCAACTTGTCACTGCGCGAGCGTGACGATATCGTAAAAGAAGTCGAAGCTCGCCTATATGATATGAAAGAGATTCGAACGCTCTACACCTCATCATTTGTCTATCCACCAAGTGGCTCTGCGGTTGATCTAATTGGTCGTATTCAGCTTGAACTTGAAGACTGGCAGCTGCGCCGACGCGCCAACACTATTCTTGAAGATATTCGTCTGCGCACCGAAGATATCCCTGGCATCATCATTGAAACCAAAGCCAAAGAAGATGGGCCCGCAGGTGGTTCGGCCATTCAATTAGAAATCTCAGGTGATTACCCACAAGTGCTCACCGAAGTTGTAAGCAAAATACGCGAGAAACTAGAAGCAGACCCTGAACTGAGAGACATAAAAGATTCACGTCCTTTAGAAGGCATTGAGTGGGAGCTTAACGTCGACCGAGAAGCCGCCAGTCGAATGGGCGCTAGTATTTCATCCGTTGGTAACATGATCAAAATGGTTACCTCAGGCCTGCAACTGGGCTCCTATCGCCCTGATGACGCCGACGATGAAGTTGATATTCGTTTACGCTTCCCTACTGCCAGCCGAACACTCGACCAAATAGATGAGCTGCGCATTAGCCATCAAGGGCAGTTAATTCCGATCAGTAGTTTCACTGAAAAGTCACCTCATCAACAAACAGGTAACCTTGTACGTACCGGTAATAACTTACGCTACATGATTGAAGCCGATGTGGTCGAAGGGGTCAACGATGCCTATAAACGTGCGCAAATTGCAGCGGCACTCGAGGAAGCGGATCTACCTAATGGGGTGAACTATCGCTTCAAAGGAGATGCCGAACAAATGGTTGAAACCATGAGCTTCTTGGGCAAAGCCTTCATTTTGGCTATTTTCATTATGGCCATTATTTTGGTTACTCAATTCAATAGCATCTATCGAGCAGGCCTTGTATTGAGCGCCATCATATTATCCTTTGCTGGCGTATTCATGGGACTGATGATTCGTGGCGAGCCTTTTGGCATCGTTATGAGTGGTGTCGGTATGATTGCCCTAGCCGGCATCGTGGTAAACAACAACATCGTCTTGATTGATACTTACTCGATATTGCGCCGCGATGGCCTCGCACCTGTGGATGCTGCCCTTAGAACAGGCGCACAACGCTTACGACCGGTACTGCTCACCACCGTTACGACCGTCTGTGGCTTGATACCCATGGTGTATCAATTAAATATTGACCTTGTTGGACGCGAAATACTTGTAGACGCCCCTAGCTCTCAATGGTGGACGCAACTCTCAACCGCCATTGCTGGCGGTCTGTCATTCGCCACAGTGCTGACATTATTATTGACCCCTTGTCTTCTAGTACTAAAAGACCAAAAAAAGTACGACCAGAAACAACGAGAACCCGAAACACCAATTAAGCCCATTCAAATAGAGACTTAAAACTCATATCCCCTTCACTTTTTCGACTATGCTCAAATAAGTGAAGGGGAGATATTTATGGGGAATTGGCTAAAATTAGTCATATGCTTACTAGTGACTGTGTCTACTAGCTCATTGGCTATGAGCGTCGATCAAGATGCCTTCCTCGAAGCTGAACGACTTCTTAGCAAACGCCAATACGTAAAATTTCAACATGCCTTCAAACAAATAGAACATCACCCACTCGCCCCCTATTTAGAAGCTCGCTGGATTCGCAGCCAGTTTCACAAAAAGCCCATTGCTGAAGTCGATGGTTTTTTAAAACGTTATTCAGACGAACAACCCGCTCTTAAGCTACATAGACAATGGCTTTCCTATTTAGCCAAGAAACAAGAATGGTCACTTTTTTTATCCTACTACCAACCTACCTCTAACTACACATTACGCTGCCAACGCATTCAGGCACTTGAAAACACTAAACGCCAATTTGATGCCATTAAAGAAGGCCAAGAGCTGTGGTTACTCGGTGTTTCATTGCCAAAAGCATGCGACAAAGTTTACAAGGCATGGCAGCGTTATGGGTATTTAAGCCAAGATTTAATTTGGCAACGCTTACTTAACGCAAAACCAAAAAAGCAATACAAGTTAGTGCGTTACTTAACACGTAAATTAGACAAACAGTACAAAGCAAAAGCCAAACTGTTAAGTCATTACTGGCGTTACCCGCAACGCGTATTCACAGAAAAAAAAGCGCTGACCCTAACACCCCAAGAACGCCATATCATTCTAAGCAAGGCATTAAAAAAACAACCTCAATCTTGGTTAACCCAACCTGATCACAACGTATTCAAAGGGCTTGAGGATGAACAGCGTCGTGTTTTACTCAGCATTGCCATTGAAGCCAGCGCAGCGCAGTCACCGGAGAATATTTTTGAATGGTATAGCCTAGCCAAAGCCAACAACCAGTTGTCCGCTCATTTGCAAGAAACCTTTTTACAAGGCGCACTCAAAAAACAAAATTGGCCCTTGTATACACACTTATTCAAACTTGCTAACCAAGAAATTAAAAGCGAGCCTAAATGGCAGTACTGGCAAGGCCGTGCACTTAGTTCACTAGGCGCGCCTATTGAACAAAGCCAACCCTACTTTCAACAAGCTTCAACTCATAGAGACTTTTATGGTTTTTTAGCCAGCCAAAAAATAGGCATTAGCCCCACTATGAATCACTCCCCCACACACGTGCCTCCGTCTATTATTCAACGTATGCGTTTAACAGACGGTGTTAAACGTGCGCTTGCTCTGTTTGACTTGGGGCGTATTCCACAAGCGCGCCGCGAATGGCAAACCGTATTTGATAAACAGGATGAACAAGGCAAACAAGCACTGGCAATTTTAGCCGGTCGTTTAGAATGGTCCGATCGAGCAATCATGAGTCTTGCTCAAATAAAAAGCTGGCACGATTTACAGCTGCGCTTCCCATTGGCGCATGATCGCCTATTTGAAAAAGCTGCACAAAAAAACCAAATCAATAAGAACTGGATTTACGGCATAGCACGTCAAGAAAGTGCATTTATGCACGATGCCAGAAGCCCTGTTGGCGCCACAGGTTTAATGCAGATCATGCCCAGCACCGCCAAAAGCATTTCACGAAGAATGCGCATTAAATACTCAAGCAGACGTTTAGTGGACCCAAGTTACAACATTAAACTTGGCGGGCATTATTTACAGTTCCTACTTAAGCGATATAAGGGTAATCGGGTATTAGCAACCGCGGCTTATAACGCAGGCCCTGGTAATGTAAAGCGCTGGCTTAAGCGAAACCAGGGGCCAATTGATATCTGGATAGAACATATTCCTTTTAAAGAAACCAAAGAGTACGTAAAACGAGTACTCGCCTACAGCACTATTTATTCTTACCGCTTAGGTTATTTAGAGCCTATGTTAGATGATACAACCATCAGCGCATGGGCCCTTTTACAACCACAAGAGCTGCAAATTTCAGAAGCAAATATCAAGCAAAACGGCAAAGGTTGACTATGCTGTAATAAGCAAACAAAAGGAAAGCAGAGTGACTTCTGATAAGCGATACTCAATTAGTAAGCATGGCTCAAGCGTTGACAAGCCAGACCTAGACTGGAGCCAAATCAAAGAGACGATCACCATGCTTGCGTTGGCCGTCGCTCAAGTTGAATCGTCCATGAAAGATGGTGAACAAAGCGTGGGCACCTTATCCGCTTCATTCACAGATATGGCCGAGTACGTCTCTCAAATTCGCACCCTAACCGACAAAGTCACACCCGAAAGTCTTGATCGGTATAAGGCTGTTATCAGTGAAACCACAAACAACCTAGAGCACAATGTCCATAATGCAGTGATGGCATTTCAGTTTTACGATCGCATCAGTCAACGACTCGACCACGTGTGTAACTCCCTGGATAAGCTAGGCTCTTTGATTAGCCAAAAAGACTCCTTATACAACCCAGAGTCTTGGAAGAACCTACAAAATGAAATTAAAGGCTCCTACACAATGGAAGCCGAGCGGATTATGTTCGAACATATTTTACTTGGGCACAGCATAGAAGAGGCGCTGGAAATCTATCGTCACCATTTTGATGCATCCGACAAAGGCACCGACCAACAAAGCGGTGACGAAGTCGAGTTGTTTTAAGCCAACACTTCAATAACCTGCCCGACCTCTAATACACCTAGGCCACGATGCACTGCATTTTGCCCCATCATCACTTTTTTGCCTTGTTTTCTGTGCTTTAACATTACCTGCATGACATCAGGTTGTTTTTCTGACGTATTTAAATCCAACGTTGGGATCACACAACGAGAACATGATTTAACAATATCGAATTCAACACCGTTAATTGCGATTCGCTTCCAGTTATCTTCTGCAAACGCATCACAACCAGACACAACAATATTCGGGCGAAAACGCTCTACTGATAACTCGCGCCCTAACTCATCAGACAAAAATGCAACCGATGCTTCACTAATAATTAAAAATGGGAACCCATCAGAAAAACTCGCTCGATCACCTAGCTGTGCAAACTCTAGGTCTACTTGTCGATGGGTATCTGCATCCATAAAACACAACGTAACATCACGCTGTAAAATATCACTTAGCCAAGCGTTTATATCCCCTTCAATCAAACGGGCATTCACTTCATCATCCCACACCTTAACCAACTGAAACTGATCAAATTGATTTAAAGTGGCAAGGTCCAACCCCGTCTCTTGCGCTTGATACTTTAACGTTAATTGATCATCGAGAATGCTGACGGATATTTGACCCATTAGTGGACATTGCCTTTGGGTGACAAAACGTCCGTTACTGTCGATTAGCATAAAACGTCTATCCCACTGAGGGCCAAATGCATCGAGCGTCATTTGATTTAATTGGGTGCCTTTAAGTGACTTAACCGGAAAGTGGAATAATTGGCTAACATGAATCGTCATAGCATCGTCCATAATAAATAAGACGATTATAAAGCATAAAAAAAATAGAGCCATGGACTCTATTTCATATTCACTATTAGCAGGCAGCGATCAACCAAATAATTGTTTCGCCCTAACCTCCACAGCCTGAGCTAACTTATCGGGTTGGAATTTAGAAAGAAAAGCATTACAGCCAACTTTATCGACCATTGCTTCATTAAAACTGCCGCTTAAAGATGTGTGCAGCACCACATATAAGTCTTTGAGTTCTGGGTCTTTTCTTATTTCGGTGGTTAGCATATAACCATCCATAGATGGCATTTCAGCATCGGTTATCACCATTAATAACTGGCTATTGATAGGCCCCTCTGCAGCCAGTTTTTTTAATATATGTAGGCCTTCTAAACCATCAGCCGCTTGAATCACTTCAATACCAATACTGACCAGCGTCTCTTTAACCTGCGAGCGAGCAATACGAGAGTCATCAACGGTCAACACTTTCAAACCTGATTGCGCTGTACGCTCCATCACATCTAAGTTCACCACATCATCACTGATACCCGTTTCATAAGGCACTATTTCAGCTAATACTTTTTCAACATCGATTATTTCAACAATTTTGCCATCCACTTTCGTAATCGCCGTCAGGTAATGAGATTTCCCCGTCCCCTTTGGTGGCGGCATGATCTCTTCCCAGTTCATGTTCACAATACGCTCAACGCCCGCTACTAAGAACGCCTGAACCGTACGGTTGTATTCCGTCACGATCATCGTCGTATCTTCTTTGATTTCAGTGGGCCGCATACCAATCGCATGACTTAAGTCGACCACAGGTAACGTATGGCCACGTAAATGGGTCACACCCTTAACCACGGGGTGAGAATCGGGAATATTGGTCAATCGTGTCACCCTAAGCACTTCTTGGATCTTAAACACATTGATTGCATAGGTCTGACCACGACCAAAATGAAACAACAGCAATTCAAGGCGGTTCTGCCCTACAAGCTTAGTTCGGGAGTCGACGTTAGATAACACACTTGCCATAGAAAGTTACACCTTTTATCTAATCTATGAATAGTGTAGCCCAAGGTACAGCTTTGCCCACTTTCAACTAAGCTGATTTATTATGAGCGCAAATTTAAGGTTTTCATGAGTCAAAGTAGCCACGTATTGCTTGCTCGACAGCCTATTTACAATAGAAGTTTGGAAATATCGGCTTACGAGCTCTTATTCAGAAGCCACTCAACAAGTGAAGAGGCTCAATTTACCTGTGGGGATAAAGCCACCAGCCAGGTAATACTTAACGCCTTTGGAGAAGCGGGTCTTGAAAGTATTTGTGGCCAACACCCCGCATACATCAACTTCACTAAAAAATTGATTTTAGAGCTCCCGCCGTTTGATCCAGAGCACTATGTGATCGAGATACTGGAAAATATCGAAGTCGATTCCGTTTTGATTGAGGCCCTCACAAAAGCCAAAGCCCAAGGGTCACGCTTGGCACTGGATGATTTTATACTTGATCATAACAGCGCCCCACTGTTGCATTTAGTTGATATTGTTAAAGTCGATGTACTGGCTTTAACCGAATCTCAAATAGAACGTTTTGCTAAAGTATTTATTCCAAGAAAGCTCACCCTGCTCGCTGAAAAAGTTGAAACCCACGAGATGTATGAATTCTGCAAAGGGTTAGGGTTTGAGCTATTCCAAGGATATTTTTTAAGCAAACCCCAAAATATCGAAGGACAAGCCATCCCTGATAATAAAATGGTGGTGCTAAAACTCTTATCAGAAATCCAACAACCTAACGTATCCGCTGCGGAGCTCACAGACACATTAAGTCGTGACCCTCAAATGGGTTACAAATTACTAAAGTTGGTCAACTCTGCCGCTTTTGCACGCGTGCAAAAATGCACATCATTACAGCAAGCCATTACGTTATTAGGCCTAAATCATATCCGTAGTTGGGTGTCATTACTTGCGCTTGGTAACTTAGAAGACAAGCCCTTAGCACTTAGACAAACCAGCTTAGAGCGTGCGATTATTTGCCAAAAGCTAGGTGAGAAAATTGGCGAGTTCTCTATTTATGATTACTACACTGTAGGCTTATTTTCATTACTTGATGCGTTTATTGATCGGCCCATTCTTGAAATCATCAAAAGCCTAAAACTGCCAAACCCGATGGTTAAAGCACTGATGAATAACCAAGGCTCATTGGGACTAGCGTTACACACCGCAAAGTGTTTTCAAGAAGCGCGGCTTGATGAACTTCAAGAAGAGAAGTTAGAAAGCTATGGCTTAAATTTAGATTCCATGAACGAGCTATACAAACAAAGCTTAATAGAAAGCGATGCGCAAGCCGAGTCCTTATAGCCACTCTGTTTATCGCCCATCACTCACACCCCAGTAATACCTCCTATAGCACACAACAATTAATAAACATGGCTCTGTTTACGCCTCCTCCTTGTAAGCAATCAAAAGCCCTAGATAGCTATAAAACGTCAATCTGGCACCGGGAATCAATCAATGGCCGCTTGAGCCATTGTTCAAATAGCCCAATTAACCAAATATGGTGTCATTACAATAATAATGAGCAGTCTGATGAATTACATACTTATGGCCATTCCGGGGTTTTTAGTCCTGATCTTGCTTGAATTGGCTTGGGCACACTACAAGAAGCAAGATGTCTACCGGCTCAATGACGCAATAAATTCAATCGCCATGGGAATATTAAGCCGCATCACCCAAATACTTTACGCTGCGGTTCCGTTTTCTTTTTACGCTTATTTTTATGAAGACTTCGCTTTATTTGAATGGCAAAGCAATCTTTGGACATGGCTCGCTGCATTTGTCTTATACGACTTTAGCTATTACTGGGTGCATCGTATTGGTCATACCATGAATATTTCATGGGCAAGCCATGTTGTGCATCACTCTAGCGAAGAATACAACCTCACAACTGCTTTACGTCAGACTAGTGTGCCTAATGTCATTGGCTGGGTGTTTTATATTCCTCTGGCTTTTATGGGGTTTCCTCCCATCGTATTAATATCCGTTGGCTCTCTTAATTTGTTGTATCAATTTTGGGTGCACACCCAAGCGATTGATCAAATGCCAAAATGGTATGAGTTCCTATTCGTCACGCCTAGCAACCATCGTGTACACCATGCCAAAAACAAACGGTATATTGATAAAAATTACGGCGGTGTATTTTTATGGGATCGCCTATTTGGTACGTATCAAGCCGAACTAAAAGAAGAGAAAGTCGTATTTGGTATTAGTACTCAACTAGCGAGCTGGAATCCAGTCTGGGGAAATTTACATTTTTTAACGGCTTTATGTAAAGACGCTTGGCGCACAAAAAGCTGGAAAGACAAACTAACATTATGGTTTCGCCGTACGGGATATCGCCCAGCTGATGTCGACGCTAAGTACCCTATAATAAAAAGTAATCAAGCCGTTAAAAAATATGATAAGCCATTAAGTTTTTCAGCAAAACTGTATGTCATTTTACAATTAGCGGTCACATCCCTAGGAATTTTTATCTTTATGCACCACCTAAACACTCTGGATTTATATCAACGCATTGCCATTGGTCTATCCCTTGCTTTTGCCCTTTACAGCCTAGGGAAAGTACAAGAAAGCAGCCACAACAGCGGGTTAATTGAATGCGTAAAATATGCACTACTGGTTGTAAACCTCATATGGGTAGCAAGCGCACCACACTGGTTAAGTATTACGGTATGCATGTTAGGAGGGATGTCTCTTTTATGGCTATATAGCATTCAAAAACAAACAAGGCCGATGCAAGCCGCTTAATTTAGCGCTTTGATTTGAACTCACTCAAGTGAAACGAAATTTTTTGGGGCTAAACTTAAAAATTGAGACACCTTTAGGTTATTTAAAGGTGTCAGTAACATCAAAATTTAAACACTACTCCTTACTTTTGGCCCATGTATAAATTAATGAGGCGCCAACTTGCTCTGCGTCACCGATATTGACGGCGAAAACACTAACATCAAATATAGAGCTAACACTAAAGACGGCATCCAGAGAAAACCCTGTTTCTTCATATACGCCAAAATCCTCGCGCACAACTCCAGCCGACAAGCTGATCTTTTGCGTTAGTTCGTATATATGAAGCCCCTATACGCTGTCCTGTCGTTAGCTGTTGAGAATAAGCATGTTCTACCACTGGATATGAATTTTGGTTCCAGTTTCTACTAAATCCATAAACTCATCCATTTCTGGATTGGTCAAAGCAATGCAACCATTTGTCCAATTATACTTTTGCGTAATTGAAGAAAACCACCCAAGCCAATTACGTTGCCCGTGAACCATAATAAAACCGCCAGCAGACACACCTTTAGATTCCGCATTCTTAACATCTTGAGCGTTTGGATATGAAATATGCATTGCTCTGTAGAATGATGAATCTTCTTTTTTATAATCCAAGGTATAAGTACCCTCAGGAGTCTTTTGATCACCTTCCTGTTCTTTGTGCCCTTTCGGAGTTTCACCAAATGCTACGTGATATTCCTTAACAACTTTGCCATCAGCAAGTAAGTACATTTTGTTATCAGATTTATCTACTTTTACTAAATTGACACCCGCAAAGACAGAGGACGAAAATAAAATGTAGATTAGAAAGATATATCGCATATTTACCCGTACATGTAACGCCGTCGTCAACTGTCGGATTTTGTGCGTTTTTTGCACAAAAGGTGACAGTGGCCGGAGGTCAGATTGCACGACCTTGTTATAAGTCATTTTAAACCTTTCTTGATAGCTTCAATTTCAGCACCGGCTACATTTACCCATGGAGCCATTGGTATCTCTGATTTTGAATATATAAATTTAACATACTTTAATACAAGTTCTGGGGCTAGAAAGGAATTGGTTTTGAAAAGTTTAACTGCGTAAGAAACCCTATCCAAATCTTGATCTTCCAGACTCAATTTGGACTGCATATGCATTACTATATTTCTTTCATCAATCAGATCATTTACATTTGATCGTAATGTACTGTGAGCTTTTAATGGCTGAACATTAAATACTTGAGGGACTAGCTGAAATAGCTTTGCCCTCAAAGGTATTGCCAAGTCTGAAGCTACCTTTGACGTTAAAACCTTACGATCTGACTTTCCCGGCCGTTGTAAAATTAACTCGGTTGGTTTCCCATCCTTTAAGCCATAGACTTCAATAGATTTATTTACCCAAGACTCAATGGCGCTTATTGAGAAAGCAACTGCCGCCATTGAATTCTGGCACGCTGCAAAGAAATTCTTATGATTGACATCGAAGCTTTCAATTTCTAACATTGAGTCAAATGCTGACTTATTTACCTTTACCATTTTCTTTATAACTTCCGATCTTGCAGCAGCCTCAAATGCGGAAAAGAACATCAATGCCTCAAACTCTGGAGGCGGGATGCGCATCTTTAGCCCGTTAAAATCCCCTTGCTTTGAAGTACAAGTGATTTTACTACCGGCAGCAATACTAAAACCAAATGCTTCAGTATCATCTTTTACGGAAATATTGTTATCTTCTAGAAAATGTTCCATATCTCTCAAGACTTATAACGCCCTAATAATGGGCAAAAAATTATTGGCTAAAATGTTGAGGAACGAAAACAGCCAACTATTTTTTGTCCTTATTAATTAGCTTGTTAGCTTTACAGGCACCCTAAAATAAAAGAACCGATAGAGGCTATTGAACCAAGATTGGGTAATGAATCAATTAGTGTTTTGGCAACCACTTTACTTGGTTTATCTGATGTTACGTTAGCTTCTATAGCATCGATAATTTCAATGTTATCGTTTGATAAATTGTGATGTAGAGCTTCACTGCGTAACTTAACTAACAAATCACTAATATCGTTAGAATTAATAATATTTGTAGAGTTGTCTACCGAGTTTTGATTAACTTTTGCATTATCACCCGTAATAGTAATATTGGTAACACCTGCAGGTGCACTTTTTAAGGCACTTTGTTCTTTTAGGTTAGTCATTTCGTTATGCTCATTAACAATAATAGGTTTTACACCATCTGCTATGTCTAAAATCTCTGAATGAATTCGTTCTTCAAATGGACGAACAAAAACTGTTTCAATCATCTGTCGACTAGTGCCATAACCACTTCCCATTGGCATAGCATTTTCGTATTCAAGGTGTAATTTTAGACGTTCCCACCCGACCATATTTAAGTTTTCTTTTGACCAGCTACAATATTGAGTTAACCAAGACATAAATCTTCGCTTACCAAATGAATAGTTAAATTTTGATCCATGACCCAATACCCCAAAGTCTTTACGAAGCAAAAATAGTTTTTCAGCGAATTTAAATAACTCTTGAATTCTTCTAGAGTCTTCTGCTGGCAATGCTTGATAGTCGAAATCACTTTCAACCGGAAAATTAGACATTATTGTTCAAGTTCTCCATTGTCGGAATGGTAAAGCTAACATTTTAATCGTGCGCATGCTCATTTTTGCAGTTTCAGAAACACTCAAAAAACCCCCAAAAAGCCTATTTATAACAGCCACTTACCAGTACTTTTTTATCAATCATGCCTGTAAAAACGAGCGCGCGAAATAATTTAAAAATAACGGGGTCTCGTTATTTCGGTTATTGTTTTTGTAAGTTTATGAATTTAAAGCATTTATGATTTATTAACTAGGAAAAAACGAGCCCTATTTTCAGACTTTTCGAGCCTAGGGGGGTAAATTTTTCGCCAAACTGAAAATATACTGCCTATTCATACAGTCTATTTACTGCAAGCAATATAGGTTCACTACAAACAAGTCGGCCCACTGCAGTATCACGATAACACCATGATACAGGAGTGGGCCGAAGCGTTTTCCGGGTTGTGCTTTTAGCGTTTAAAATTCAACGCTTAAACTGACGGAGGCAAAATCACGATCACTGCTTAAATTGTAGTCACCACCCATATACTGGGTGTAAGAGACATTTGCGCTGTAAATGGATGCGTATTCAGCTTGTAAACTTAGCCCTAACGATTGCTCGCCTTCTCTGAAGGCACCACCTGGCTGAGGTGCAAAACCGTCTACATCATGTGAAAAAGCCAATGTAGGCTTCAAATTAACACTCGAAAATACGTTGTTGTACTCACCTACTAAGCGTGTGCGATAACCCCATGAGCTTTCAGTAACAAATCCTTCATCACCTTTGCCGTCAAATACGCCTGCGCGACTGAATTTAATGGCGTCATTACTTTCATCAAGGTCGTGTACAAATGTGTAACCAGCTTCAGCGATCCAGGTATAACGGCTGGCACCTAAGAAGCGATCAAAGAATTGAAGTAAGGTGAATTGCGCTTGGCTCACATCAAACAAACGATAACCTTCAAAGTCAGCGCCATCAGCCGTTGCCGCTACATCGGCCATTAATTCAGGCGAGGCTGACAAGCCGGTTAAACCTGCGCCAAGTAACATGGTTGCATTGATTTGTAATGGCACATCTTTTTTATGGCTCACTTCACCCGACACTGCCACTGAACCAATGTTCGTCGCAAAGCTTACACCCGCCAATTGAATGTCTTCAGGGTACGACACATAATAACGAGTATCAGCCTTATTGTTGCCAATAGCAGTGCCTTTATCTATTTCAGATGTACTCGCCGCAGCCGTCCAGCTAGACGATTTAATACCACTTACGACAGGCAAACGGCTGTGAATATTCATAGCATAAAAACCAAACTCAGTATCACCTAACGCTTCACTCATGTAACGAAATGCAATACCAAACTGACCATCATCTTTCGCTAGGCGATTACCGTCCGCGTCACGGTCAAGGGAGTATCCCGCCGTTACACGACCTGCATCATCTAAGGCTTCTAAACCAGCACCTGATAACACAACTTTATTACAGCCCTCTGGCGCATAATCGTTAAACGCAAAGTAAGTACCGCAACCTGGGATTACCGTTTCTTGAAACTCTAATTGATAAAACGCTTCAATCGATAAAAACTCAGTTGCGCCTACGTTGACATAAGCCATGTTAACCGGCAACAAACCTTCTTTAATTTCTGCACCAGGACGACGAAACGCATTCACATCAACAGGGTTAATTGAATTGACGCCGCCTAAAATAAAGGTGCTTTCACCCCAACTCACTACTTGACGACCTAAGCGTACATCAATTGGCGTATAGCCAACTTCATACATGCCGTAAACGTAAGCATCTAACAATGCGGCGCCTGAAAATTTAGATAACGGGTTAAAGTCTTTATCGTTTAGTTTTTCGTTTTCAGCAAAACCATTGGCAGCATGGCCGTGGTTTACTTTTGTGCCTTCAAGCGCAAAGTCGTGCCAGTATTTACCACGGATAAAAACTCCATGATCACCGCTGCGTAAATGCAGATCATGACTGCCTTTAATAATTTGAGAGAATGCATCACCATTGTCAAAGTTAGCATTACCGTCGTTATTATTACCCGCCATTAATAAAGCATCATCCGGCTTGCTCATTCTCCAGCTTGAACCAATGGATAGCTGAGAAGAAAAACTGCCTTCTACATCCATAAAAAATTCTGCACCATGGCTCATGGCACTGCTTAGGGATAAGCCAGAAACAATAACGGCTAACTCGATCGGTTTTAAAATTTTATTTTTTACACTCAAAACACGGCACCTTGCATTGATTTCTTCATCAAAATCATTCGCTAATGGCTTATTTTGACCAATAGCAAAAAAACGCGAAGGATACACCAAATGCGCCAAACTGTATTAGTTATTGGTTTTTTTTGTGAGCGAGGCAAGGGTTTATATGAAGCCTTGATTATAAATCAAACAAAAAAGGCAGCTTAACGCTGCCTTTTTTGTGATTAGGCTTTAGGGTAGCCCGTAATTTCTTTGATGTGTTTGTACAACGGCTGCAAGCGTTTATACATTTTAAGATAGACATTTTTATAAAGCTGATCATATAGTCGACTTGTTTGAAAATCAGGTTCAAACACCTCGCCAACCGATGTCATTGCATCAATGGCTGAATCGTAATCTTTATATTTACCAAGACCCACTGCCACGTTAATAGCCGCACCTAGGCCAGACGTTTCATAAGTACTTGGACGCTCCGCGGGTAAATTAAAAATGTTGGCGGTTAATTGCATCGCGGCGTCACTTTGACTGCCGCCGCCACTAATACGCAACTTAGTGATTTTAACACCACTGCGTTTTTCAATTCGCTCTTTGCCTTCACGCAAGCCGTAAGCCAAACCTTCAAGTATCGAACGATATAAATGCGCACGTGTGTGCACGTCACCAAAGCCGATCACCGCACCCTTTGCTTCTGGCCCGGGCATACGTGTACCTGGCGACCAATAAGGTTGCAACATTAACCCCATCGATCCTGCTGGCACCGAATCAACAAGCTCGTCAAACAACACTTCAGGCGCTACACCTCTGTCAGCCGCTATTTGCTGCTCACGTAAACCAAACTGCTTTTTAAACCAGCTTACCATCCAAAAACCTCGATAAATCATCACCTCGGTATTATAGGAATCCGGTATAGCCGCAGGGTATGGGGGAATAAACTGCACAGGCTCAACGTATTTTTTCGTCGTAGTATTGATCGTGGCCGTTGTGCCGTAACTTAAACACGCAACATGCGGGTCAAGTGCACCGCTGCCAATCACTTCGCATGCTTTATCAGACGCACACGCAATTACAGGTAAACCTTGCGGCAAACCTAAATGGCTCGCCGCTTCACGGGTTAATGCACCTAATGATTCACCCGGCTTAACCAGTTCAGGCAGCATACTGTCTTTGACATTCGCCACCTGCCACTTCCAATCTTTTTTACCTGCCCACTGGTGGTTTTTGTAATCAAACGGTAAATAACCAACCGTACAACCAACCGAGTCTTTGTACTCACCAGTTAGACGGTATGTTAGATAGCCACTTAATAATAAAAATTTATTGGTTTTTTTCCAAACGTCAGGCTGATTTTGTTCAATCCATGCCGCTTGTGCTTTACGCTGAAACCCTTCGATGACTGGATTTAATCTAAGCAGTTTGAATAACACACCCCACAGGCCAGTAATGGGCTTTTCGATTTCTGCTTGGCGTTGATCTAACCAAATGATGGCAGGTCGCAGCGGTTTGCCTTGGGCATCTAAATTAATCATCGTGCCCCGCTGAGTGGTTAACCCCAAACCAATAACTTGTTCGGGTGTTACATCAGTGGATGCCCACAACGCTTGGCAAGCTTCCCCTGCGCTTTGCCAATAGTACTCAGGGTCTTGCTCTGCCCAACCGGGTTGTTTAGAAAAATAAGGCTCAATCTCAACCTTACCTTTTGCAATTAACTGGCCTTTAAGATCAAACAATAAGGCACGCACGCTCTGCGTACCATTATCAATGGAAAGAATATATTGAGACTGCATATACGACGAATCCGGTTTTATTATTGTTATATTTGTTAACTTGCAGGTAATGAGTAATAACGTTGCCAAGTCGATAAATAATCTTGCCATTGCTGTTGCCATTGGCTGTCATCCCAATGCATTTCTTGCTGGCAAATGTGTTTAATTTTCTCTTCAAATTGTGTACCGCCTTCTGGCAAGCACAAGCCAATACGCGTGCGGCGCAACATCAAATCATCTAACTTAACAACGGCTTCTGCTCGTGCAGCAAAACGAATTTGTGCCCAAAAGGTCATGGTGCCAGGCACAAGCGCCCAACCTTCTTCTTTTGCACATGCGCATACTCCATCAATTTGCTGACCATAAAAACCCAGCAATCTGCGCTGCCATTGCGAGTCAAGCATGCCAAAGAAAGAAGACCCAGAGCGTGCCGCATTAAATATATTCTGGCCAATATCTTTATAATTTAGCCCCTTCAAATACACAGAAGCCGCTTTTAAAACATCCAGCGCAATTAAACGGAATGTGGTTAATTTACCACCACTGACTGTAATTAGACCTTGGTCATCCCAAATAGTATGGTCACGTTTTTCGGATGATGGATTTAACGCACCGCCTGACACAATCGGGCGTACGCCAGCAAACGACGCAACGATATCGGTTCTTAATAGTTTAGAACTGGGAAAAAGATGATTCGCAGCGGTTAATAAATATTCGACTTCATTGGCTTGAATGCAAGGCTCAAGTGAGGTCATTTCGGGGTTATCTAAATCTGTCGTGCCGATTACCGTCATGCCTTCCCAAGGGTAGATAAACATACTGCGGCCATCTACTGGGTGTTTTAAGGTAATGGCTTGCGCACACGGCAAACGCCAAGACGCGACCATTAAGTGACTGCCGCGTAAAGGGCGAATCTTCCCTTCTTGGCCCATTTCTTTACGAAATTTATCGGCCCAAGCACCTGTTGCACTTACCACCACTTTTGCTTTAATCGTGTATTGCTCGCCACTGACATTGTCTTTTGCAACCACACCACTCACATGATTGTTTTCATGTACCATGCTTTCAACTTGGCAATAATTTAAACTGATTGCCCCATCATTATGTGCTTCGTTTAATACTCGCATCACTAAACGAGAATCGTCAGTCACAGCATCGGCAAAGCGAGTTGCACCCATTAAACCGTCTTCGCTTAAGCCCGGTAATGCGTACAAGGTTTTTTCTTTATCAATAAAGTGACGATATTTTTGACCCGCAAATTTATCGTATATGGCTAGCAATATGGCAAAGACTTTTGGCCCAGGAAACTGCCCTTTATAATGAGGCCAGCTATAGGCCATTAAATCAACCAAGCCTGGTGCTTCATCCATCAAGCGCTCACGCTCTTTAACCGAGTGGCTTGTCAGCTTTAAATTACCCGACGCCAAATAACGCAAACCCCCATGGACCATCTTTGATGACCGGCTTGACGTGCCCCATGCAAAATCCTTTTGCTCCAGTAGTAAAACGTTGAGCCCTTGACGAGCCGCTTCACGTGCTACACCCACACCCGTTATGCCACCACCAATTACTAACATATCCCACTGCTGGGTTTGTGTAATGGTTTGTATAGTGTGTAAACGACCTGGGGACTGCCATGTATCCATGTTGTGCCTACTTCATATTTTTATTAAATTATTTGTCTTTGCGCTGCAATAAAGTGCCAGGATTTAACAACTGTTTAGGGTCAAAGCCCTCAACAAGCAGTTCAATGCTGTGCATACCTAACGGCCCTTTTTCAGCGGCCATGTACGGCGCGTGATCTTTACCAACCCCATGCTGGTGACTAATCGTGGCATGACCATTGGCGACGGTTTCACTTGCCGCTTTTTTGATTTTTTTCCAGCGCGCTAATGTCTCTTGATAGGTTTTTCCGTTTGGAAAAACGTACGTTGTATAAATACTACAGCCTTGTGTGTACATGTGTGACAAGTGCGTATAAACGTGAGGCACAATGCCTTCTTCTTTTAATGCATTACGCACACTGGCTTCCATGTCGTTCATTAAGTCCGTTACACGGTGCCAATCTGTGGCGGTTTCAAAAGTGTCGACTGCATAGCCTTCAAGCCACAAGTTTTCACGTAAATACGGAAATTTAAAACGATTTTCAGCCCATTTTTCACCCATCATAGCTGGGCCTTTTACCCCACCAAACTGCCTAAAAAACTTGAAAGCCTGTTTTAATGAGGCTTTATTCTGTTGTTTATTACCGGTGACACCAAAGGTTAATAAGCATTTTCCTTCGCTAACACCACGCACCGTTAAATAACGTTCTAACCATTTAATTAAATTCTCATGACCTGCCAATTTAAGTTGCGTCTCGGTTTCTAATGCATTGCTAACACGCAACATAGAAAGCGGAATTTTGTTTTGTACAATTAAACGAACAGCACTTTTTGCGGCTTCAAAGTTGGGTAAAAACACAGCAAAGAATGTTTCTTGAACAGCTAGCGGCGTTACACGCACTTTAACTTCACTGATGATGCCCATACGGCCTTCGCTACCCAAAATCATCTCACGTACATCCGGCCCTGCCGATGATGCCGGAATCGTAGGAATATCCAATCGTCCTTTTGGGGTAACCATGGTGCCACCAGCAAACATTTGTTCGATACGACCGTAACGCAAAGATTGCTGCCCACTTGAACGGCTCGCAACCCAGCCGCCTAACGTCGATAGCTCCCACGACTGCGGGAAGTGACCCAAGGTATAACCGCGCGCGCGTAACTGTGATTCGACTTGCGGGCCAGGTACACCGGCACCAAACGTAGCAATTTGGCTATCAACATTAAGGTCTAGTAGCTGATTCATGTGTCCCATATCAATGGTCAACACAGGCTTATCGCTGGCTAACGGGTTTATATGGCCTGCCACACTGGTACCGCCACCGTAGGGGATGACTTCGATGTCATGCATATAAGCAAACTGTAGAATCTCTTCAACTTGTTCAGTACTTTGCGGAAACGACACTCCGTCAGGGAATACATCAAAATCACCGCTGCGCATAGCCAACCAGTCAGGTAAGCTCTGGCCGCGGGCATGACGTACGCGGTCTTCAGCCGCGGAGCTAATTAAAGGATGTTCAGGCAAACGAGAGGCCGGTACTTGGGCGCACACGGCTTCTAGCTTGGCATCAGGCAATACTGGACCAGGTGCCACTTGTTGATTTAAATATTGAATACCATTTTGTGGGGTGGCCATTTCAAAACCATCATCACCCCAACCATTCCAGCGGCGCATATACCACTCCTAATATTTATTTTTGTAAGAAATAGACGCGTATTTTTTCTGGCGTTATCATAGCAACCATCATAACGTTGGCTCATTTGGATACACTGTCAAAAAATGCCAACGTTCGTACAAATAAAGTCATAATAATCATAAGAGAACTTTATTAACCATGAATCACCTAGGTTATGCGTCATCCCCCGCTATATTGCAATATTTAAAGGCGGCTAGCGACTATGGGCTTGAGCCCGAGCAAATATTAAATGCGACTCAAGTTAGTCTTGAAATAGTAAATAATGATGTCAAACGCATCACAGGTGAAGAATTTCAAAGAATACTCGCCTATCTTGCAAAAAACACGCAAGACCCCTGCTTTGGTTTAAAAAGCTCTCGTTACGTGCAAGCGGGCTCTTATAGTGTGCTGGGCTATATGGTCATGAACTGCAAAAGCTTAAAAGAAGCCATCCGCATTACACCTGTGTATGAGCAATTAGTGGGCGACATGGGGCATACCGACATTCATACGCACGAAGACGGCGCATTAGAGATGCGCTGGCATTGCCATTACACCAACCCAAGCGTGCGCCCCCACATGATCGCCAATGTATTAGGCTCGTGGATCAATTTTGCTCGCTTTTTAGTAGATAAGCCCAATGGCAACCCGCGTAAAATCTATTTTGAGTTTGATCAACCCGACCACAACGCCATGCTGCAATTTCAATCTATGTTCCAGTGTCCTATGGAATTTAATTGCGAATACAGCGCACTGATTATTGATCAACGCCTATTGGCGCTCCCGATGCGTCAGCCCGATGATCAACTATTAAAAACATTAGAGAATCACGCTGATATTTTAATGGCTAACATTAGCGATAAACAACCTCTGCCGATGCAAACTAAAAATGTCATTAAAGGATTACTGGTCGAAGGTATTCCGCGTAAAGAAATGGTCGCTAAACGTCTGGGGATGTCTGAACGTACAATGCAGCGCCGCTTGCAGCAACATAATACCAGCTACCAAAATATTCTGGACGATGTTCGTCAAGAACAAGCTAAGCATTTATTAACCAGCACCGAGCTTTCTATTCAAGACATTGCCGCGCGCTTAGGCTTTAGCGAACCACGATCATTCCATCGCAGCTTTAAAAGCTGGCTAGGCATGACACCGGGGGAATTCAGAGAGCATGAAAAATAACGCTCTCTCTTTAAGCGCGTTATTTTCATTTAAGACAAGAATGTGAATATTTTAAGGCACCTTGCCTGATTGATTTTTAACGGCAATGGCATTTAGATGAGTAAACTTATTCTGATTGCCTTAACAAAAGCACTACAAAAAAGACCCCTCCGATCAAACCTGTAATAATACCTATCGGTAACTCTTCAGGAGCCAGTACAGTACGAGAAAGTACATCCACCCACAACAAAAAAAGCGCCCCTAATAAGGCACAAACAGGCAGCAACCGATGCACATCATGACCAACAAAATATCGGCCAATATGAGGAATCATTAATCCGACAAAACCAATCGCCCCCGTATTAGCAACCAATATAGATGTCACCAGTGCACTGGTAATAAATAATTGAATCCGTAAACGTTTAACATTAATGCCCAAACTTAAAGCCGTTTCGTCTCCCATCAACAGCGCATTGATGTGATGACGCTGGGCATACAACACACCATAACCCACAACACAAATAACACATGGCAATAACAAATGATCCCACCGCGTTTGCCCTAACCCACCCAGCATCCAAAAAATCACATGATGACTTGAACGAGTATCCCCTAAGAACATAGAAAAATTCGCCGCCGACATTAATACAAATGAAATCGCTACGCCGCACATGAGCAACTTTGTCGCGCCACCTAACGTGGCCCTATGACTAATAAATGCTACAAATAAGGTGGCGATAAGCGCTCCAGAAAATGCCATAACGGGCAACGTCATTTCGCCCCATATTTCACCGATATGCAACGTCGTAATCACCGCCCCAAATACAGCGCCCGAAGAAATACCCAATAAATGCGGGTCGGCTAAATTGTTTTGAGTAATAGATTGCAAGGTTAATCCGGCAATCGCTAATCCCGCACCAGTCAGGCAAGCCATTAACATACGAGGAACACGCAGCTCCCAAACAATATTCTGCACACCAATAGAAATCGATTCTGTAAATGAATACTCCGGCACCAGTTTATTCAAAACAATGTGTACAGCCTGCATAGAGTCAATGTTAATCGTCCCAAACATAAGAGCCGCCGGAATAGACAACAACACAGCCACTGCTAGCAATGCATTAAATAATGTAAACCTCTGCATTTTATCTTTAAATATCAGTGCCATTTTATTTCGAAACCCAAGCACGCATGATCTCAGGGTGAAGCGTCTGCGCTAACGCAAGGGTTGCGTTTACATTGCCTATACCTGGGGTTACATCACTGTATTCCAATACGATAAAGCGTTGATATTTGATCGCATCTAACTCGGCAAGTGCAGGATGCTGCATCAAAAATTGTATTTTTTGCTCTGCTGTAACCTGCCCATAATTTACAATAATAATATAACTTGGGTTTCGATCTACCACTGCCTCCCAATTAGCACGTGCCCAACCTGCTGGAATATCATCCATAATATTGCGCGCCCCTGCGGCACGGATCATAGCACTTGGCATCGCATAAGCGCCCGCTGTAAACGGAACGTCTTTTCCACTATCGTATAAAAAAACAGGTACAGGTTCTTTAATATTTTGAGTAAGTGATTGAATAGAAAATAATTTTCTTTCTAATTCTTCAACAATGCGGATCGCTCGATCCTGTACATTAAAAATACGACCTAAATTGCGAATATCGTTAAATACATCATCAAAGCTCGCCGGATTTTTTTCTGTAATATGAATGCACGATTCGGTCAACTCATATACAGGCACACCGAATGCGTTGAGTGTACTTGGGGTTAATGGGCCGCCTACCCGCATGCCGTAATTCCAACCCGCAAAGAAAAAATCGGCGTTCACCGCCAATAAACTTTCAATGGTAGGAGAACGCTCCGTTAGTTCAGGCAGGCCCTTAGCCGTGGCCATAAACTCCACGGTGCGCTTATAAGTCGCACTCACGCCGGTATATCCCACCATGTGATTTTGTAAATTTAATGCAAACATCATTTGCGTTAAATTAATATCGTGCGATACCGCTCGCTTAGGGGGTTGCTCAATATTCAACTCACGACCACAAGAAACAACAGGAGCCTTTTTCATTAGCGCAGCCTCATGTAATGACCCAAGTACTGGCTCACCATATGCGGCACTCATACCTAACAAACATAAAATACTTAAAAATAAATGTTTCATATTAATAAAAACTCAAACGCAGCGTACCGCGAACAGGGTGTTGATCATGTACCGAATGGACACGAAATACATCTTGAATTAAATGGCTTTCTAATACCGCTTCAGGCGGCCCTTGCTTAATCATCTTGCCATGGTGCATTACAGCAATATCATCACAATAATCCGCAGCCAAACTCAGGTCATGTAAACTGCAAATAACGGTTATATCTAATTCACTCACAAACTTTAATAGTGAAATTTGATGAGCTATGTCTAGATGATTAGTCGGCTCATCCAGAATAAGAATCGAAGGCTGCTGGAACAGTGCTCGAGCAATCATAGTTCGTTTTTTCTCGCCACCAGATAAATCGCTATAACTGCGACCCATTAAATGCGCTAACGATAACCGCTCAATCACATTGCATTCATATTGCGTTAATTGCGTTTGATGCCGATGAAACATTCGCCGTTGAGGGGTTCGGCCCAACATCAAAATTGATTCAACCGTCAAACCAATTTCAAGCACTTGCTCTTGAAGCACAACCGCAATCTCAGATGCAATCTCATTTCGGGTATAGCCTGTCAAGCATTGATCGTTTAATAAAATACGACCCGATGTAGGCAATAAACTTTGATACAAGCAGCGAATCAAACTGGTTTTACCACTACCATTTGGGCCGACTATTCCGACAAACGCGCCTTTTTTAACCTGAAAATTCACATCATTTAATATCAAGCTTTCACTGTGCTTGTAAGCAAATGACACATGACAGGTTTTAAGAATGGTTGATTGCATAGCACTTTGAAACCATGGCAGTACAGCTACCATGGCTTACCTCGATATTAAAATTGATAATTTAAGCTGATTTGATAACTGCGGCCGTCACCTAAAATCCATTGATTTCCATACGACGCCAATGCATAGTCTTTTTCATCCGATAAATTCTTTGCATGTAGGTTTATTTTCATTTCTGGGCGAACCTGCCATTGCACACTCGCATCGTAAATTAAATAAGACGGTATTTTACGGGTGTTTTCATCATCGCTATACCGCTCAGCAACATAACGCGCCCCACCGCCAAGACGCCACTGATTCGCTACCTGCCAACCAGACCATAAGTTAGATGTGATTTTAGGAATATTCTTAGGTCGATTACCGGCAAGATTTTCTAAGCTATCGCCTTTTTTAAAGGTTTTATATTCTGCATCTACCAAGCTAATATTAAATTCAATATCCCATTGCTCTGTGGGCTTAGCATAAACATCTAACTCAACCCCTTGCGACGCTTGCTTGCCCACTTGATGCTTCACACCACCTGGTGCACTGCTTAATAGATTTTTCTTTTCAATATCATAAAACGCCAATGAATATTGTAATTGATCTTGCCACAGGGATTGTTTCACCCCTACTTCAATTTGCTCACCTTCTGCTAATTTTAAATCGGTTTTCGTCGATGTAATAATGGACTGTAGCGGATCAACGGAACGACTGGTTTGAATGTAAACACTCGCCGTATCAATCGGCTGATAGACAACGCCTAAACGCCAACTGGTGCTTTTATATTCATCTTTGATTTTAGATACCACTTCGCCATTAGAGCGCTCAACATCGTTACGCTTATAGTCAATCACATCTTGACGAAGGCCCGCCACCACACTGACATTATTTTCAAATGCTATTTTATCGTCTACAAACACAGCATATTGCAGAGTATCCGAGCTAAAATCTTTACTGGTTTCACTCAACACACCATCCGCCCACTGGCCGACATCCGGCTGATCTAATTCTACCGTTGACCCGCCCATATATGGGCGATTGTTTTGGTGCTCAAACTCAATACTGTTCACTTCAAAACCCAGGTTCACTGTATTTCCAATATTCAAAAAACGCGCATCCACTGTCACACTGGCCCGATTACCTAGCTGAGATTGATCATGAAGAATTTCTAAATAATCCTGACGATCAACACTCCCAGTGACGGGATTATAATTATACGACTCTACGTTACGCCAATGTCGTTCGGCTTCCATGTAGTAAAGATCATTGGTTAATGTCACGTTTTCGTTAAGCCTCCACTTCACATTCATTCTTGGCCAGATATCTTTGTACTCAACCAAGCCATCTTCAACGTTATAGTTATGAGTGCGCGTGTTATTTTGAATTTTGCCACCGACTAAGGGCGTGCCAAAATACGGCGCAGCTTCAACGTCGGCGTAGTCCATGCTCACGGTCACCTCAACGTCATCACGCGGTATAAAGAGTAAACTACCGGCTATAACATCGCGCTTTTTATCAGCACGATCCACGTAACCATCACTTTTATGAGTCACTGCATCCAAGCGATATGCAAGGTTAGAGGTTAATTCACCTCCTGAACCCAGTGCCAAACGGCGCAAACCAAAGCTGCCTGCGGTGATATTTATTTCATTTTGTTGATCCGAGAATATCGGTTTTTTAGGTATGTAATTCACCGTACCACCGACCGCGCCGACCCCGTTTGTCACGGAGCCTGGGCCTCTTAGCACATCAACTTTTTCTAACGTCCAAGTATCTGCCGGAAACGTAACCGCGCCAGCCCCCACATACAAACGCGAACCATCATAAAGTTGCACGACCGACCCGTGACCCTCAAAGCCTCGCACAGACATAGCCATGCCACCATTGCCTGGTGTTGCCGTTGATGCAAACCCCGTGCTGCGCGTAACCGCTGACAAGGAGGAGTAGTCAGCCTTTTTTGCGATATCTTCTTTAGATAAAGACTCAACACTTGCTGGGGTTTCAAGAATACTTAGGTTCAAGCGATTGGCGGCACTGCTTTCTTGGGTTAACCCAAGGCCGGTTGATGCCTCTTTACCCACAACCTGAACCCGATCAAGTTCAGTATTGCTTACGGTGGCCGCCAACGTTACGCCAGAGTTCGATAGAAATAACAGCCCACAAAGGACAGTAGATTTGATAAACACAGAAAAACCTCATTAGATAACAACATTTATATAATTATGAGGAGGAGGATATATAGAGTTATTCAGCACGACTGATGGGATCCATCAAGTACTTACGATATTGCTCTATGAAGCCCGCCGCTTCATTTTTCTAACATATCTTAAGGCTGGTATCGGGCTTACATATAAAAATGCTTACCGTTGCGGGGGCAGCGATGGAATAAATAAACCTGCCAAACACGGTTTATTGTCACCATACTTCCCATTTAATCTACACAAATAACTGGGCAAACGTTACTCAGAGACACCTTTAAGAGGTGGCGCACATTAACATAAACAAGATGGAAAATAAAAAAATATTAGCCTCTAAAGTACAGTGAACATATTTTAAACAACTATCGATCAAAACCGATAAGCACACGCACTAAGCAAAAATCAACGCTTCAGTATAAATATTTCCTGAAATGCTATTTAAGGGTTTTCAGCTTGGTGTAACTAACATTCAACTTAACCAAGCCTACTTTATGTGAGATATATTTAGTGAAAAATGATCGTCATTATTACTTGGCACTCAAGCGCATAATTTAAAATAATACTCATCAGAAATATGCGAATTTTTTACTCATAAATACCGAACGTTAAATTTAATATGTTACTGCATTTAAGCCTTAGCTAACCTAGCGTTTTTATCACTTCTTTAAACTTTTATTAGGCATGAGAAATAGAAAGCCTCATTAAAAAGTCTCAGGAAAAGTAAAATAGTAGAGTCCTTATACTAAATACTCAAGCATGGTTATTATTAAAAAACAACTATAATCCCACCACTCAACATCCATCCAAACACGATCTGCCGATTCAAGAAATAATATAGAATCACCAACAAAACCCCATGCTTTTATATTAGTAACAAATCAATCAATATTAACAAAGCCCTTAAAAATAACAGCCTTATAAAATACCGCTACACCACACATAAATATAAAACACAGTATTCATAAGATTAAAATAAATAGAGTAATGAAACTAAAAAATTTAAAACCATAAAAAAATATATCAATGTCTAATAAAAAAGAACCAATACCACCCCATTAAAAACCAGAATAAGTAACAACTAACATTGATAAGTTTTGAAAAAATAAAATAAAATTATTTTTTCAATTTTTTAATTGAATCTTAATATTTTAACGATATTCTCTGCGACCTATAAAACACACATCGTCAATAAAAAGGACATTGACCAATGCAAGCCACAGAAAAAAAACCAACCAATCAAAAGCAAGTTTTCTCTCCTCCGCCTATCAGCATTAACTTTTACACCGAAAGATCGGAAGATAGATCAAAGGTCGAAGAATTTCTACGCAATGGTTTTAAAAAGTCATTTAATGCAAACACACAATCTTTCATGCCATTAATCATGGAAACCAAAGACAACAACAACCGGACGTCAGCTTGCTTTGGAATTCGCAACATACAAGATTCACCCGCTTTTCTTGAACACTACCTAGAAAAACCAATTGAGCAATGTATTTCAGAAGTCGCAAAACAGCCCATTTCTCGCGAAAATGTCGTTGAGCTTGGAAGCATCATTGGCAGCGGAAAAGGCGCAGGCGGCTGGTTAATTATTGCGGCAGCCGCTTGGCTTCAAGGTGCTGGTTACGAATGGGGAGCACTCACCGCCACTAATGATTTAAAAAAAGCCTTTAGTAAACAAGGTGTGTCACTACTAGAACTAGCAGACGCTAACCAAACCCGCCTCCCCGTCAACGAAATAGCAAACTGGGGCTCATACTATGAAAACGAACCTGTCGTCTATGCAATACATATAAGCACCTTGTATGAACAATTTTCAAATCATCCTTTAGTCATGCAATCAATGGGCGGGTTAATGGCGTATTGCTACAACCTTGGCCAGCAAGGAATTTTCAATGGAAAATAACACCTCATTTCTTTCCCATCTAGAATCCAGTGATAAAGTCGCACTAGAGCATCTAGGCCATTGCTTAACATATGCCGAGCTCATCGACCGTGTATCCAAAATGGCGCAGTATCTCGATTCTTTGGGCTGTAAACGCCTAGGGCTATACGGTGATAACTCACTTGATTGGATGATCGCAGACTTAGCCGCACTTGAAGCCGGCCTTACATTGGTGCCGCTACCAATGTTTTTTTCAGATGAACAAATTCAGCATTCTATTGAGCAAGCCCAATTAGAACTTATTATTAATATTTCAGATGAAAGAGTAAGGCCATTACTGACTGTTAATCATTCAGAACAATATCAAAATTACGAATTACTTTATTTAAACAACAAACCATCAATCACACTTAAAAACACACACAAAATCACTTACACATCAGGCAGCACTGGCCGCCCTAAAGGCGCCTGCTTAAGTGAGCGTTCAATGATTAGCGTGGCATCATCACTCGCAAAAATCGTTAACCCTGATGCAGGTGGAACACATGTTTGTTTATTGCCTTTAAGTACACTATTAGAGAATGTGGCCGGTGTGTATGTTGCCTTACTTAATAAATTACGCGTTATCATCCCACCTCAAGCTGATGTGGGTTTAAGCGGATCAAGCAGCTTAGAAATTGATAAAATGTACAACAGCCTACTAACACATAATGCCAACACCGCTATTATGACGCCCCAGCTATTACAGGTTTTGGTTTTCCACATGGAAAAAAACAATCTGACATTGCCAGCATTAAATTTTTTAGCCGTCGGTGGCAGTAAACTTTCTGCACATACCATGGCACAAGCCAAAGCTTTAAACTTGCCCATTTATGAAGGCTATGGCTTAAGCGAAGCATGCTCTGTGGTTTGCTGTAACGAGCCAAATAACGAACGAAAAGGCAGCATTGGTAAACCACTGGCACACGCCACATTAAAAATCGCAGACGACGGCGAGATTCTTGTTGCCGGCTCATTGTTTAACGGCTATTTAGGCCTAAATGAGCAACCAAACAAAGATGGTTTTTGGCCCACAGGTGACTTAGGTCGCATCGATGATGATGGCTTTGTTTATATTGTCGGCAGAAAGAAAAACCTAATCATCAGCTCATTCGGCCGCAACATTGCCCCAGAATGGATTGAGTCAGAACTAACAACCACTCCGTCTATTTTACAAGCCGCCGTATTCGGTGATAGCCAAGCCTTCTTAACCGCCATTATATTCTCGCCAGACCCAACACAAGCACGCGAAAATTTAAACGACATCAATAAACGACTACCGGATTACGCTCAAGTTAAACACTTTATATTTAGTCAAACGCCCTTCACGAAAGAAAACCAATTACTAACTGAGAATGGACGCATTAAACGACACAATATTGAACACGCATTCTGCGAAGAACTGGCCATCGTATACCAAGAAAATACTCACAAGGAAGAAGTAAATGAGCATTAACATTTCGACACTACACGACACAACCAAATTGGTTGAAAGCTCAGACGGGCAATCTCTCACAAGCCTAGATAAAGAAACGATCATAGACCTATGCGCAAAATCGGGCACCCTTTTATTCCGTGGTTTCTCTGGTGATATTGATACGTTTTCTCAATTTGTAGAAAACAACAGCAGCAAAGTAACACTGGACCCAGCCCGCAGTTTTCATGCTGAAAATGCACAAAAAGTAGATGCAGGCCTAAATGCGGTTGGCCTACATTGCGAAAATGGCAACGCCCCAAAATTGCCACACTTTATTTGGTTCTACTGTAAAAAAGCCGCCAAAATCGGTTCACAAACTACATTCTGCGACGGTAAACGCGTTTGGGCGGCCTTACCTGACGAAATAAAAGCAGAATTTGAAAGTAAAAAAATAAAGTATTCGCGTAACGTACCTGAAAATCTATGGCGCGCATACATTGCCTATGAAATGCCAAATATTAAGTCGCCAGAAGACGTCACCGTTGACCACCTAAAACAGTTTTCCGATTCATTAGACGGTCAAATTTTCAAACTAAATGATGATATGTCCCTTCATTATTCGTTTATCGTTGGCGCTGTACATAAAACGCTTTTCTCAGATGACCTTTCATTTTCAAATAGTATTCTCGGGCCTTCATTCAACTATGAAAAACCAACCATCACCTTTGAAGATGATTCATTTATTTCTGAAAAAACCATAGATAAAATAAAAGAAATAACAGAGAAAGAAACACAAGAAATAACTTGGCAAGACGGCGATGTGGTTATGATCGACAACACGCGCTTCATGCATGGTCGCCGTGAAATAAAAGATACTGATCGTGAAATTTATGCGGCTTTGAGTTATTTATAAAACTTAACTTGCATCTAATAAAAATTTCATTAAAAAGCTTAGTACCTATTAAAAGGCTCTTTCAACAAAAGAGCCTTTTTTCTAGTTTTAGATTAAATAGAAAATACTACTTATTTGACTATATCCATCATTCAACACCCTCTGCTTTCTATTATATAAACACAATCAAAAAAGACACCCCATCAAATAATGAAAATCATTTTATATAAAGTAAAACCCACTTTAAACATCAAAAATAACATCTAATAAAATCATCATATACACATTTATAATTAGATTATTTATGACATATAGAGCATTAACTTCAATCAAAGATAATTAAACAATATGTTCCGCTTATATTAGGACCAAAACACTGCTGATACCCTATAAAAGCAACATCAACTTTATATAAAATTCACTAATCAAAAGGAATGAATGTGAAAAAAATACACACAATCTTACTCACATCATCAATCGCGATAGCATCAAGCTTTTCAAATGCTAATGACGAAGGTTTTGTTTTATCAAATTCAATATGGAACACAAGTAATATACCCGTGTGCTGGGAATCGCTTAACAACTCGAGTAGCACACAAAGAGGCTGGGTAAAAAATGCAGTCGAAAATAGCTGGCCTGCTAACTCGAGGGTCGTATTTGAAGGCTGGGGCTTATGTAACGACAACAGTGACGGCATTAGAATACAAGTAGAAGATTCAGGCCCGCACGTTAAAGCTTTAGGTCGATACCTTAATGGCCTTAAAAATGGCATGGTACTCAATTTCACATACAATAATTGGTCCCAAAGCTGTGCAGGAAATGCCCAGTATTGTTCAGAAACAATTGCTATTCATGAATTTGGTCACGCACTAGGTTTTGCACACGAACAAAATAGACCCGACACCCCTACTACATGCCTGAATGACCCTCAAGGCACGAACGGCGATGTTATTGTTGGCCAATGGGATATTGATTCGGTTATGAACTACTGCAACCCAGAATGGAATGCAGGTGGTGTTCTCAGCGCCACAGACATTGAAACCGTTCAAAGATTTTACGGCAATTATGATTTAATACTGTCATCGCATGACGATTTGCCTCTGTTTTCAGCTGATTACTATATGAATTACAACCAAGATGTTGCAAGAGCATTTGGTAAAAACAAACTTCAAAGCAGCACGAAACCATTGGGATAAACACGGCAAAAAAGAAGGTCGTGTCAGTTCGCCTAGCTTCAATGTAAAAGAATACATTGAATTACACTCCGATTTAAAAGCGGCTTTTGGTTCAAACTATGCCAGCGCCGTTAATCATTTTAAAACGTATGGTATTAATGAAGGCCGTAAGAGCTCTTATTCATTCAATGTAAAACAATACCTTTCATATCACAGTGACTTAGTGAATGCTTTCGGCTCTACTGGCTATTTAGCCGCACACAAACACTGGGCTAGGCACGGACTGAAAGAAGGTCGCCGAACAACCAACAATTTTGATGTCTCTAATTATTTAAATCGATATGAAGATTTAAAAACAGCGTTCGGTGAAAATAATTACCTATTAGCCCTTCAGCATTGGGAGCGATACGGACGAAAAGAAAATCGAAATGGAAACTAAATAGTACAACTAATACAACGCAATCAAAAAACCAGCTAGCACCACGGCTGGTTTTTTCAACCTAACAGATAAAAACTGTCATACTTAGCATTGGCTTTACGCTGCTTTCAATTATTGATCCTGTACAAATAGCAATATATTTAAAGGCGTATCAATAAAAACATCCAAATGAGAATCAGTAAAAAAAACAAATGAGAATCAGTTCCCCTTTCTCACAGGATACACAACTCAAACTCAGCGCGTTGCTTTCTTATCTACCAATATTCACTTACTAATAATTGAGCAACGAATCCCCACCACAAACAGCTCTCCCTTTGTTACACCGCTAAAGTAAGCTCGGCAATGGCGAAACCAAGTAATCAAAATCCCCCCCCAGCAAAGATATTAGCGATTAATTTGCCTGCCATATGCCTTAAAGGTATTAAAACTAGGGCCTTTGAATAAAGCAAAATGCCAATTAATCAAGGGGTTTAAAAAGCCCAGTTGACTTGCATCACAAAATTACACGCTGTTACAAATCAATACACGATACAATGGTTGAATTTTCTATGTTTACCGTTAAACTCCGCGCCCTTAAGTAATAGGAGCAAACCATGTATAAAAAATTGGGTGCTTCTGCTGTTATTGTAGGGCTGATTGGTTCAGTCAATATTGCACAAGCAGCAGATGACGATTTAGGTATTTACGGTTTTTTAAGCGTAGGTGCCGCAGTATTAGATACAGATAACCGCGTTGAGAAAGGCAATGGCAACTACGGTAAATCGGTTAGCCTAGATGGCTTTGACGAAGAGTCTGGTAACTTTAAGCAAGATGCTATTTTCGGTTTACAGATCACCAAACAAGTAAACGATAAAACGTCTGCAACGGGCCAGCTTGTCTCACGTGGTGGCAGTAACTACAACACCGAAGCGGCTTGGGCTTTTGTCACATACAATGCGACTAAAGACATCGATATACGTATGGGTCGTCTACGTATTCCGTTTTTCTATTATTCAGAGTTCTTAGAAGTTGGTTATGCATATAACTGGGTTCGCACACCTTCTGATGTTTATAGCCTACCGTTCTCATCATTCGATGGTTTTGATATCACCAAGCGTTTTTCTTTTGGCAAATTCGACGGCAGCATTAAATTAAACTACGGTCGTTTCTCCGAGACCATTGACCTATACGGCGATGACTACGAAGCTGACTTGACCAATATTGTAGGCATCGTAGCTGACTTAAACAGAGGAGACTTTGGTTTCCGCTTATCTGCTCAACAAGCAGAAGTTACCTTTGACATGGACGCTACAGGTGATCGCTCAGTAGACAAACTTCAAGCAGGCGCATTTAATGCAATTACTGCTTTTGGATTTGGTGAAGAATTAAAAGAAGAATTCACATTTGATGGCCATAAAGCCAATTTCTACGACGCCGCATTCACTTATAACAACGGCACTTACGGCCTGGTAGCTGAAGCGAATTCAATCATTTATGAATCTGCCCTACTAATGGATGTCGATTCATGGTTAGTATCAGCTTCACGCCGCATCAGTGATGTAACATTACACGCGACTTATTCAACCTCTAAATCAGATTTTGATAGTGGTAATGCTGGTCTCATTCAAGAGAAATTAAAAGTACATGGTGAAGACGTGAGCATGATTTTAGGTGCACGTTACGATTACAGTGCAGGAACCGCACTGAAATTTGAAGTGGAACACCATGATGAAAAAACCCATCTCGGCCAAGACGGCAACAGCGGCATGCTGTACAGCGTTGCTGTTGACATGATCTTTTAAGGGGTGGATATAAAAATGAAACTAAGAATAATATTTGCCTCAGCCGTGTTATTGGCGATTACCACAACCTCAGTAAATGCTGAAGTTGCCGTGATTGTAAGCCGTGACAACCAAATCGCTAAATTAGACAGCGACATTATTGCGCGTATTTTCCTAGGAAAAGTATCTAGTTTTCCAAACGATGAAGAAGCGATTGCTATTGATCTAAAGAAAGGCAGTGATGTACGTGATGAATTTGGCGAAACGTTCCTAGAAAAAACGCCAAGTCAGTTAAATACATATTGGTCTCGATTGATTTTTACAGGTCGCGCCAAGCCTAATCAAGAAGTTGATTCGGCCACCGAAATGAAAAAGATCATAGCCAAAAATCCTAATATGATTGGTTACATCGACGCAAAAGACGTTGACAACACCGTTCGCGTTATTGCTAAACAGTAATAACTTTAGGATAATTAAAAGCCCGCATAAATGCGGGCTTTTAATTAGTATGCTTAACCCGTTTTTAGCAGTGAACTTTTTGTACTGCAGTATGTACGATAGATATAAATACAAGTAAGATACCGCAAAATAAGCGTGTTGTGAGAGCCAGAGCAGTAAACACACTTAAATACGCGGGGCTTAACACTCAACCCCTTTCGTTAATAGCATGTAGAATGATGATTTAATATGTTTGTAACTCCACTTTCAATCTGCATGATCACGTTCAAAAAACATCCAAAAATTTCGTCACTCTACACAGCATTTATTTATATGAATTCGATTCCGACCCCCACGATTATCAAATGCATTAAAATATTTAGTGGCTTTTAGTCTATTTTCAATAACAAGTCATACCATGGCTGCATTACAACTAAATGGTGTTGCCAGCTACAATGAACTAAATAAAGAATACTATATTGCCGGTCTTTTATTGAGCGAGCGTATTTCTGACCCTGCTGAAATTGGCATATACAAAAACCACAAGCAAATGAAACTAATCGTCACCGCTGATCGTTGGTCCCCTCGTCAGTGGAAAAAACAGTGGCAAAATAACATTGCAATAAACAACACATTATTAAGCAGTGACAACCAGCTGCAAAAAGATTTGGCCTATTTTACTAGTTTTTTATCAAAAGACTTAACCAATGGCGATGAGCTAGTTATTGAGTATTACCCGCAAACAGGGACACGAATACAATTAAATAATCTTGAATTCATTACCACTCAAGATGATCGTTTATTTAACTACTTAGTAAACACCTGGATTGGCAAACTGCCACCATCACGTGACTTTAAAAACCGAATTCTATCTCTTCAAGATGATACCGAATCTGTTGTTCACAAACAGTTAATGATGACACATACCGTTACAGCATCGCGTATTGCACAAACCAACAGTTGGTTTGTACAATCAACTGAAGATAAAGAAAAAGCAGAAGAATCAGCACGCATTGAAGAACAGCGTCAGAAAAAATCGGCATTAAAACAGCAACAAGCACAAAGAATTGCAGAACAAAAATTAAACCGTAAACAAAGTCTAGAGAAATCAGAGTCTGCTATTAAAGCTGAAAAACTGGCTCAAGCCAAAGTCGCTGCAGCCAAGCGTCTCGAAAGAGAACAAGCAGCAGAAAAAGCTAGAATCAAAAAATTAAAGTTAATCAAAGAACGTAAAGCACAAGAAGCACAACTGGCTCAGTACTACTTTAGAGACCTACATGAATGGAAGTTACGTCAAGCAGTACTTGCCGAAGTACAGTACCCCGCTTGGGCAAGACAATTCCATCAGGAAGGTTGTGGTGGACGCCCAATTTAAGGTTAACCGTAAAGGTATCGTGACGGATGTTTCATTTGAAGATGAAGACACACCTGAGATGCTAATGTCTGAAGTTCTGCGCGCAATTAAAGTATCCGCACAAAAGCTATTACCACCGGATGAATTAAGCGGAACACACTGGGAATTCTCAGTTACGTATAAATTTGACTTATTAAGCAGAAAGCAAAAAGTATTAAAGTCACCTAAAATCCCTAATCATATGATCAACCAAGGCAGTGGATACAACCTTGAAGAAGCTGGCAAATATATGCAATCTATCCGCGCGCGCGTGATTGATGCAATGAAATACCCATCTGAAGCCATCATGCTGAAAAAACGAGGTAAGGCCTCTATTTTTGTTACCATAGACAACAAAGGGAATGTCGTAAAAATATTCGAACGCTATGAAGCTAAGCATGCTGTCTTAACCAAAGCGTTAATAGATGCCGTTGAGCGCGCCAAGCCTTTACCGGCCATGCCAGTGGATTTAGGCAAAGATACCATCACTGTGGATATTGAATACGAATTTAGACGATAGATGGATTCATCACCATATCAGAAAACTCTTCTATTTTTTGACTTACGAATGACACATAAATATAACGATTTTTCGAGAAAAAGAAAAATATCCACGTTATCACCTCTAAACTTTTATCTTGCGACGTGGGATGCATTTTTAATTATTGATATATCTAACAACTAAAAAATGTAGCATATTTTCCAGACAGCCCTATTACTTTGGACCAACCGAACTGGCAATACATCTAGTTATATTTATTAACAACATGTAAATTCGTAATATCTTAAAATTCTATCTAAATGAACAATCATATAGCCAGCAAAACGTAAATCTTATGGCCCCATCCAGTTATCACTCCAATCGTACGATGAGTTTTGATGTTGGGTTTTCACAGCATCACTCTCATCAAAAGAAAGTCGCCCTGCCCACACCACAAATAAAAAACAAATAACGGTCAACAATAGCATTAATATTTTCATGATACCCTCCTGTTCAATACAGACAGAATAACGAAAACAGTCACTATTAGGCTTGAACAGAATTGCTCAATTTAAGAAAGAAATGACATCTGATATTGTTTTGGTGTCATACCATAAACAGGCTTAAAGCGTCGATTGAAATGACTCAAATCAGAAAAGCCAAAATCAAATACCACATCATTAAGTGCAGCCCCTTGCTCTAATTTCGAACGAGCAGCATTCACCTTAGAATTAACGATATACTGATGAGGTGTCATGCCAAATTGAGAGCGAAATAATCGTAAAAAATGATATTTCGACATCCCAATCATATTACTAATATCCGTTAAGGATAAATCATGATGTACATTATCTTGAATAAAATCACGCGCCTTTAATAGCAATCCATCGACCCGTCGTACCTTTTGATTGGGGACAAATTGATCTTCATAAGCAGCTATCCTTGCACTTAACTGATACAGCCAATAATCTTGCATTAATGCATCTTGATTATGAGTGGCAATAAGGTGACTAAGCCGCATGACAGCATCACCTAATAACCCATCGCCTATTACATTTTCATTCACTCGAAAATGAGCGCTGTTTTTAACACCCGCAGCGTATAACATGGCGTGAAACTTATCAGGATCAATGTATAGCATTTGATACAGTAAGGTATTACCACTTTCACCATGACCGTCGTGGACCTCTTCAGGGTTGAACAACATAATATTGCCCGGTTCACTACGATGGGCCGCACCACCGCTGGTAAAGTGTTGAAACCCCTTTTGAGTCACGCCAATAGATAACGTTTGATGAGCATGTTTATCATAACTAAAATCATTGATTTCAGCGCGTAGCATTGTCACCTGATCAAGATAAGGGCTCCGTAAATACTGAAACTGATTGTCTGTTTTCATATCTCAACCATTGAAATAAACCTTTGCATCAATGAGCATACCGCTAAGTTGATTAATCTACTTGGACAATGTTGCTATTTTGCAACAATAAAGAGACTGACTGAATAGACCCACCAGAGCATTTATTTACCACACCCTTTTAAGCAGGTAATCATAGGCTTGAAATCAAGACTCATTAAAAGAGAAAAACTCACTATCAGCATCAACACTAATTAAAGTTTTGTCGGCATTTTTTGATCTACTGGCAATTTATTTTCAACACAAGACTCCCAACCTATAACAAGATTTAATGCTCCCATTCATTGCTTTCAGCATTACGCACGCTCTAGCAGATTTTCACATAAAAAAAGCCAGCAACAGCTGGCTTTTCAAGCAACACACTCAATACAAATATAACTAAAGCGTATGGGTAGGCCTATCCGAATTCAGCGCACCCGCCAGATGCGTTTCTATTTTATTGCGTGCTGCATTATTCTCAGCAAACTGCACGCCCACCCCCGCCGCTTTATTGCCTTGTGCGCCTTTTGGGGTGATCCAGATGACTTTACCAGCTACGGGGATTTTTTCTGGCTCGTCCATCAGGCTTAATAACATGAAGACTTCATCGCCCATCGTATAGCTTTTATTGGTGGGTATAAATAAGCCACCGTGCTTGATAAACGGCATATAAGCCGCATACAAGACGGCTTTGTCTTTGATTGTAAGAGAAAGTATGCCGTTACCGGGACCTAATTTAGGTGCCATAGTATTTAACCTTTATTATTCTAATACTGCTATTAATGAGCAGATTGCCCCAATAACGCAAGCCAGTCAATGAGCAGTGATTCTGTCATCATAGTCGCATTTGGATTCGCCTGACCACGATAAGCATGCTGGGATTCAGTGAACTTTTGCAGTGCCTGCTCTATTTGCCCATATTGCGCACGTTGCGCCACTTGCTGGCTTTGAGCCGACAGCTCCAGAAGCGCCAAAGTCTGATCACTGGCTAAGCCTGCTTTGTGTTTTTGTGCATCTAATAATAAACCATAAAACCACTGGAGAATGTTTTGCATATCCCAGTTTTTCCATTTAGTTAAAAGCTCATTCCATTGTACCTGTCTGTTTTGTAGGTCCATCATATTTTGACAAAATTGCATGTATTGCACGTGGATATCTTGCTCAATCATATCCATCGCTTTAAGCGGTGCACCACTGGCTAAGCGCAATATACTGTTGGCCGCCTGATCACTTAATTGCGTTTCGGTATTTTGCTTTAACCATGCTAGTGCATGTGTGAATTCTGGGCCATACACAGGATACTGCTGACAACGACTTTTAATAGTGGCTAAAAGCCCACTTGGTTGATGACTATAAAGTAGCAAGGTGACACTGCCACTGGGCTCTTCTAAGCTTTTTAATAGCGCATTGGATGCATTAATATTCATGGCTTCGGCTGGACCAAGCAATACCACTTTACTGTGACCGCGCTGTGCTGTGGTATTAACAAACTCAGTGACTTTACGCACTTGTTCGATTTTTATTTGTTTGCCTTTCTCTTCTGGCTCAACCATTAATAGGTCAGGATGACTGCCCGCATTAAATAAATGACAACTGCCGCATTCACCGCACGGGCCCTGCTGCTGATTGGTACATAATAAAAACTGACTCAATTCACGCAAAACCAAACGTTTACCAACACCTTCTTGGCCAACCAATAGCAATGCATGGCCTAAGCGCTGCCCAGCATATTGTTGCACTATGCGATCGCTTACGGGCTGAGTCCATGGCAGTGCTTGCGCAACTTTCATTTGCTGGCCTTAGTCAATAATGCATTTAAATGATGTTGAATATTCATCTGTACGGCTTCTAGTGACTGCGTCGCATCAATAACGGCAAAACGCGACGCGTCTTTTGCTCGCTTTAAAAACATATCACGTACACGATTAAAAAAAGATAAGTCTTCTGCTTCAATGCGATCCGCTGCACTGCGCTTTGCGGCTCGGGCGCGACCCACTTCAACAGGCGCATCCAGCAACAAGGTTAAACTTGGTTGAAAATTCCCGTGCACTAGGTTTTCTAATTGAGCAATGACATCTGTTTTCATTTCGCGACCACCACCTTGATAAGCATAGGTCGAATCAGTGAAGCGATCACAAATAACCCATTTGCCTTGAGCAATAGCCGGTTTAATTACTTGCTCTAAATGCTGCGCACGCGATGCAAACATCATGAGCAATTCAGCTTGACTGCACACCTCACCGCCATGCAGTAAAAGCTCACGCAGTTGCTCACCTAACTCTGTGCCACCTGGTTCACGTGTGGTAATAAATTCGATATTTTGTTGCGACAACCAGCTTTTTACAAATTCGATATTGGTGGTTTTACCCACCCCTTCAATACCTTCAATGGTGATAAAACGGCCTATCATTATTTACTGCCCAATGGTGTCGAACGATATTCATCGCTGCGCTTATTAATTTGATAATGACGCACGGCTTTGTTGTGCTCGGCTAACGTTGCAGAAAACTGATGACGGCCATTACCTTTGGCAACAAAATAAAGCTCTTCACCTTCTGCGGGGTGCAACGCGGCATAAATTGCTTCACGTCCAACCAATGAAATTGGTGTCGGTGGTAAACCTTTTATGCGATATGTGTTGTATGGCGTAAGCTCGCGTAAATGTTTTTTACGAATATTACCGTTATAGCGTTCACCTAAACCGTAAATAACAGTTGGGTCCGTCTCTAAGCGCATGCGTTTTCCTAAGCGACGTACAAAGACACCTGCAATTTGTTCTCGTTCATCTGGTGCTGCGGTTTCTTTTTCAACAATAGAAGCCATTATTAACGCATCGTAAGGGGTTTTATAAGGCAGCCCGTCTTCTCGATTGCGCCACTCGTCAGCCAAAACGGTTTCTAAGCGAATTTGTGCACGCACTAAAATTTCTGAGGCGCGGGTATTAGTGTGAAACAAATACGTGTCTGGGAAAAAACGACCTTCAGGGTGCCCATCTAATCCCAAAAATGGCATTAATTGATCAACATCCGATGGAAGATCCTGCACTAACTTTTCGTGAGCCGCTAAACGGGCTAGTGTTTCACGGATATTTTGCCCTTCAACTAACGTTATTTTATAAGAAACCGTTTTACCCGATACCAATAAATCGAGAATATCAAGGCTATCCATCTCTGACGTTAACTTATACTCCCCTGCTTTTGCTAAACGCGCCTTGCCTGTTAATTTTGCAATAAGCATGATCCAACGGCTATCACCTAGCCATTCTTCTCTTTCAAGCGTCACAAAAAAACTAGACAGCGGACGGCCCTTATCAAGGCTAACCACTTTCGGTTCATCTATTTGCAATGGCTGCTTTAATTGATAAACGCTATAAACCATTAATGCTATAAACCAAATAAGCAGCATTAACATCAATAAACCAAAGCGCTTACGCATATATAACTCCATTTTTCCAAGCTGTTTGCATCGTTTTTGTCAGAGGACCTATTTTAAATTTACGATCATCAAGACTTGCAATAGGCACAATACCCATAACGCTATTGCAGATAAAACCATGTTCAAATTGATCAAGCTGCGGTTGAGCCAAATCATTAATTTCTATATTTATATTTTGTCTATTTGCATAAGCCAATACACATTCACGCATAACACCCGCCACACCGGATAAGTTCAACTGTGGTGTCTGTAGTGTATTATTTTTTTCAAAAAAAACATTGCAAGCCGTGCCTTCAATAGCAAAACCTAAATGATTAAACATTAAACCTTCAAATGCATGGCCCGCTAATTCTTTTTTAGCCAATACATTTTCTAAGCGATTTAAATGCTTAATACCGGCTAGTTGCGGTTGAATTGCACACTGAGTTGTCAATTGTTTTAATGATACACCACGGTCATAAACTTCATTATCATATTGCGGTAACGAATTATAAAATGCAGTGACACATGGCGTAATATTATCATCATAGCCATAACCCCGCTGACTATTACCACGACTTATCATCACTTTTAATACACCTGACTCTAAGCCTGATAACTCAACAAACTTATGCCCATAAGCTATAAACAACTCCGCTAAATTGTGATTAAGCGGTTTAATGTTTAAACGCTTGCAACCGCTTAGCATACGATTTACATGGCGATCAAACGCTTGAATATTCCCTTGTTTGATCACCATGGTTTCAAATAAACCATCTGCAAATTGTGCCGCTCGACTCCAACCGTCAAGCTGCCCTAAATATTGCTGATCATCAATTACCCACATGCAATTTAGTCCTGCAACTTACTAAAAATAAGCGAGCCGTTGGTCCCACCAAAACCAAATGAGTTACTTAACACGTGAGTTAATTCTACATCTCTTGCAGTATTTGCCACATAATCTAAGTTGCAATCATCTTCTACATTATCAAGGTTGATGGTCGGCGGCACCTTATTATTCATCAGCGCCTGAATCGCAAAAATGGCTTCAATTGCACCCGCTGCACCTAATAAATGCCCCGTCATAGACTTTGTTGATGACACTAATACATGCTTACCAATGGTATTTTCTATTGCACGACTTTCGGCCACATCACCTGCTGGCGTAGAGGTGCCATGGGCGTTTACATATTGAATATCAGCGCCTGCTAAGCCAGCATCATTTAGCGCATTAGCCATAGCTTTTGCCGCACCTGAGCCATCGTCTGGCGGGCTAGTCATATGAAATGCATCGTCGCTCATGCCAAAGCCTGTCACTTCTGCCAATATGATAGCGCCACGTTTTTTAGCCGCCTCGTACTCTTCAAGTACCAAAGCACCTGCACCATCACCTAATACAAAACCGTCTCGCTCTTTATCCCAAGGCCTAGAAGCGGCTTTTGGGTCGTCATTACGAGTCGACATAGCACGGGCGGCACAAAAACCCGCCATACCACTTGGTGTACAAGCGGCTTCTGCTCCGCCAGCAATCATGACATCAGCATCACCATAGGCAATCGTACGCGCCGCATAGCCAATATTATGAGTGCCTGTTGTACACGCTGTCGAAATCGCAAAGTTAGGGCCCGTAAAATTATAAAGCATGGCCAAGTGACCAGAGAGCATATTAATGATTGAAGCCGGTATATAAAACGGGCTAACACGACGTGGGCCTGAATTTAATAATTGAGAGTGGTTGTGTTCAATCGTACCAAGGCCACCAATACCGGAACCCAGCGCACAACCGATACGATCTGAATCGTAACCAGCGTCTAATAAACCGGCATGCTTTACTGCTTCGGCGCAAGCAACTAAACCATACTGAATAAATGTATCCATTTTTTTAGCATCTTTAGCGCTAATCACATCACCAAGTGAGAAATCTTTGATGGTGCCTGCAAATTGAGTAGCAAGGTTACTAGGGTCAAAATGGGTAATGGTTTCGATACCGCTTTGGCCATTCACTAAACCTTGCCAAGTGGACTGGGCATCATTGGCAATAGGGGTAACAGCCCCAAAACCGGTTACAACTACGCGACGCTTAGCCATATATCCCCTTCCTTTTGCTATTTTCTTAACGTATACAAACAAAAAAGCCGCCTAGTAAGGGGCGGCTTTAACATCAATGCGCATCAAATTAGCTATGAGCAATAATGTAGTCGATTGATTCTTGAACCGTTGTCAGTTTTTCAGCATCTTCGTCAGGAATTTCAGTTTCAAATTCCTCTTCTAATGCCATGACCAACTCAACTGTGTCTAAGGAGTCTGCGCCTAAGTCTTCTACAAAGCGAGATGTACCTTTTGCTTCGTCTTCTTTAACACCTAGTTGTTCACAAACTACTTTTTTTACACGATCTTCAATGCTGCTCATAATTTATCCTGTTTATTATATAGAGCCTGTATGCCCTACAAGTCCCGATCAATAAAGGGCGATATTATACCTCTCTTTGATCAGGGGTAAACCTATGTTTTCCGCCATATAGAGAGACTGTCTGTTTCCCCTATATGACCACAAATAGACATTAACCGCTTGATTATTAAGTCATTTATCAGAAATTGCGAGCTAATTTAGCCATTAATGGCTAAATTAGCCCATATTTAGGCCACCATTCACATTTAATACTTGGCCCGTGATGTACGCAGCCTGATCCGAAGCCAGAAAAGAAACCGCTTTCGCTATTTCTTGTGGCTCGCCATAACGGCCTACCGGAATGTTCGCTATCATGGCCTGCTTCTGCTCATCCGTTAGCTCATCCGTCATATCCGTTGCAATAAAGCCAGGCGCCACTGCATTCACTGTAATACCCCGACTGCCTATTTCATAGGCTAAAGAGCGCGTAAACCCTTCAATACCCGCTTTCGAGGCACAATAGTTTGCCTGACCAGGATTCCCCATAGCGCCTACAACGGAACTAATATTAATAATACGACCCCAGCGCTGCTTCATCATGCCTTTAAGCAAACCTTTGGTTAAACGAAACGCTCCGCTTAGGTTTGTTTCGATCACGCTATCCCAGTCTTCATCTTTCATACGCAACATTAATGTGTCTTTTGTTACGCCAGCATTGTTCACTAGTACAGATACCGCACCTAACTGCGTCACGCTTTTTACAAATTCAGCGCAGCTATCTTTATTCGATAAATTGAGAGTAAACGCAGTACCGCTTTCACCTAGATATTCTTTAATTGAGGCAACACCTGCCTCACTGGTCGCACTGGCTACTACAAAATAATTGGCTTCAATAAGTGATTGAGCAATGGCTTTACCTATACCACGGCTTGCACCTGTTACAACGGCAATCGCTTGCTGCATATTTTTTCCTTACAAAGCGTTTAGCAATTCAACCGAGTTAATCGATTGGCTATTTAGCTGTTTCGCAATTCGTTTATTAAGTCCGGTTAGAACTTTACCAGGCCCTATTTCTAACAGATTTTCTACACCGCTGTCAGCTAACAGCTCAACCAATTGCGTCCAACGAACAGGGCTTGCAATTTGTTTTACCAAGTTTTCACGTATAACTTGTGCATCTTGCTCAAATTTATTGCTGGCATTTTGAAGCACAGGAATGCTTGGGTTGTTTAAATTAAATCCCGATAAATACCCAGCAAAATCAGCCGCCGCAGGCAGCATTAGCGCACTGTGAAACGGCCCACTTACGGGTAGCATAATAGCGCGCTTAGCACCTGCCTCTTTGCATTGAGCGACCGCTCGCTCAACCGCTTCTTTATTCCCTGCAATAACCACTTGCCCAGGGCTGTTATAGTTCGCCGCTTGAACCACCTGACCGTGTTCGCAGTGTTTGCATATTGCTTCGACTTCGGCATCTTTCATGCCTAATATTGCCGCCATAGCACCAACACCATTAGGAACAGATTCACGCATTAACTCTCCACGACGACGTACCAGTAAAAGTGCATCCTCAAACGCAAGCGAACCTGAACACACTAAAGCGGAGTACTCACCCAAGCTGTGCCCTGCCATCACGTCCGGCTTTATTTTATCGCCAAGGGCTCGCCACAAGGCCACTTCGACCGCAACCAGTGCTGGCTGAGTATTGTTGGTGCTATTTAGGTCATCCGCAGGTCCGTTTAAAATTATATCGCTTAACTTAAAACCCAAAACTGCATCTGCTTGTTGCAGTGTTTCTTTTGCTACTGGAAATTCAGTAATGACGTCAGACAGCATTCCTACAGATTGAGAACCTTGACCTGGGAAAACAACGGCATTTTTGTACATAGATAAATCCTGAAAGGCTTATTTTTTGAATAGACAAGATGTTTTAATAAATGTGTAACTTGTTTATAGCATTTCACTATCTAGCATTTCAGCTATTTGTTGTAACAATTTGTTTTTTGCCAACAGGTAGGCACCATCTATGGCATTAGTGAACGCAGATTGATGGGATTTACCATGACTTTTCACGACAATGCCCTGAACACCCAATAATACGCCACCACTTTTCAGGTCAGGCTCAAAGGCTGAGCGCAAACTGTCTAAAATTGGCAACGCAATAAAACCAACCAATCGGGTGAATAGATTCTTTTGAAAGGCATCACGAATAACCTGCACCACAAAACTGAGCAAACCCTCACTGGTTTTTAGTGCAATATTGCCTGCAAAACCATTGGTCACCACAACATCGGCAATACCTTTATATAAGTCATCGCCTTCGATGTAACCGACATAATTGATACATTCAGATTCTTTCAGCATAGTATTTGCCAAACGAATATCCTCATTACCCTTAATTTCTTCGCTGCCGATATTAAGCAAAGCCACTTTTGGTGATTTAATTGCGCTAAGTGACGAAGCGTATGCACTTCCCATCAATGCAAATTGATGCAAATTTTCAGAGTCACACTCAACATTTGCACCTAAGTCCAGCATATAGCTTGAGCCACTAATATGGGGTAAACGCGCGATTAAAGCAGGACGATCAATACCGAGCATGGTTTTCAGTACGTAGCGCGAGATCACAACCAACGCCCCAGTATTACCAGCACTAACAACAGCATCGGCTTCCGCATTATTAACCGCATCAATGGCTAGGCGCATGGAAGATTGCTTTTTACGAAGTGCAGCAGACGAGCGCTCACCAGAACTTACTACTTCATCGGTGTGAATGACCTTAAGACGAGAGCTAGCAGTTGATTGGTGTAAATAAGGGTCTAACTTAGCGCGATTGCCAAATAATAGAATGGTTAGATCAGGATTTTTTTCAAGAGAGGATAGCGCAGCGGGAACAGTCACGCGGGGACCGTGGTCCCCGCCCATTGCGTCAATTGCAATGGTGACCATAATTAGCTTTCTTGTACTTCAATAACTTTACGACCACGGTAGAAACCATCAGCAGTCACATGGTGACGGATGTGAGTCTCACCAGAAGTTGGATCGATAGACAATGCACGAGTAGTTAGTGCATCGTGAGAACGACGCATACCGCGACGTGAACGAGATTTTTTGCTCTTTTGAACAGCCATTAGGCTCTCCTACTATTTCTTTAATTGCTCAAGTACGCTGAACGGATTATTCGGCGCTTCTGTTTCAACCGGCACTGGCTTCATTTCTTCAGCTTTTGCGACTAATTCATTATCATCACACTCGGCATGATAAGCATACATCGGCAGGCTGAGAATTAACTCATCTTCGATCACGGGCAGCAGTTCTAAATCATCTCTCTGGGCAATAACAGGTTCGTATTGCTTTGGTAAATGTTTTGCCTGCTCATCGCTAAACACGATACCGAGCTCAAAGTTTGTGGATAACTCCACATCAACCGGGTTCATACAGCGCTGACATGTCATGCGTACTTGCGCTTGACACTGGCCACGTAACAAGGGGTTACCTTGTTGGTCATGACCAAATTGGATTTCAACTTGAGATTCACCGCTGTCATCCTGTAGAAAGTTTTGCAACCGTTCTAACTTGGAGACTTGAATGGAACCGCTGAATTCAGCTTCTTGTTCCACGCTTTTAATCGGATCGACTCGTACTGGAAATAAACCTTGGTTCATAGTGCGCGCAATGGTACTCATGGGGTTAGGTGATGTCAAAACTATTTGACGTTTTTTCAAGTAAAATCAAGCACAAACGCCTATTTCAAGCTAATCGGGGAGTCTGAGACCCCAAATGCCATTGCTAGGCTTTTGCCCATGGACGCACCAAGGCGCCCAACCAAGGATTCAAACGGTGTTGGCTGCGGCGTAAAATCAACTATTTGTTCAGCACCAACCAACTCACGAGCGACATAGCTTGAGCTACCCAAACCATCTATCAACCCCAATGATAGCGCCTGCTCGCCTGTCCAAACTAGACCACTGAAAAGCTTAGCATCTTCAGATAGCCTGTCACCTCGACCTTTTCTTACTTGTTCAATAAATTGTTTATGGGTAGTGGCTAAAACGCCTTCCCAGAACGTCTTCTCTTCTTTATTTAGTGGCGTAAACGGATCAAGAAAGCCCTTGTGCTCGCCAGCTGTAAATTGTCGACGCTCAACACCAAGCTTTTCCATGGTGCCTACGAATCCAAAACCTGATCCAACGACACCAATAGAGCCCACCAAACTGGCTTTATCTGCGTAAATCTCATTAGCAGCAGCAGCGATATAATACGCACCAGAAGCACCTAGATCAGAAATCACCGCATATACTGGTATATCGGGATTTAAGCCCCGTAAACGCATAATTTCATCGTAAACATAACCAGACTGAACAGGTGAGCCACCTGGACTATTAATTCGTAAAATAACCGCCTTAACACCCTCAGCCTCAAATGCATTACGCAAACCGGTAACAATAAAATCAGCCGATGCTTCTTCACCGTCAGCGATGACACCTTTTACTTCAACCATGGCTGTAAACTCGCCATCAATGCCTAAATCTTTTGTATCAATACTGCTTGGCGCAAAAATCGCCAACACAACAAATAAATAGGCAAAAGTCATTAACTTAAAAAAGATACCCCAACGTCGAGCACGGCGTTGCTCGACATTTACACTACCGACAACCTTTTCTATGAGCTTCCACTCTTTTTCAGATTGTGGGCGATCAACTGGATCTTGATACATGTTCTATCCCTACTCTTTCTATATTTTAAACGGCAAGCTCAGATTGATGACTCAACCAATGAGCAAATTGCTTTAAATCATCCACCACTAACATGGGTGAGCTTTGTTTTAGTTTTTCAACTGAATGCGCGCCATGGGTAATTGCAATTGAATCCATACCCGCATTATGCGCCATATCTAAATCGAATTGAGTATCACCGATCATCAACATTTTTTCATTATCTACGCCTAATGACTGTGATAACTCATGCAACATTAACGGATGAGGTTTTGAACGAGTTTCATCAGCACAGCGAGTATCATCAAACGCATCCATAAGCTGAAACTGATTCAACACTCGATCCAATCCCGCACGACTTTTACCCGTAGCTACCGCTATTTTTAAGCCAAGCGATGCAATCAAATCAAGTAATTCTAACGCATGATCAAACAAAACCACATCAGAGCGCTGCTCATTTTGATAATGAACGCTATATTGTTTTGCCACACCTTTAACAACGGTACGATCATACTCAAGTTTTGGCCACAAACTAACAATTGCCTCAGGTAAACCCAAACCAATAATTTGCTTTACGTCATACTCACTTCGAAATGGCAGATCAAAATCTTTTGCAGCACACTGCATGGATTCAACAATACGACTCGCAGAATCCGCTAAAGTGCCGTCCCAATCAAAAATTATGGCTTGATACTTCATAGGAACCGTCAATTAATTTATCGGTACTAGCGATTGTAAAAATGATTCATATAACGAATCAAGTGGCGCCTCAATCATCAGCTTTTCATTTGTTTGCGGATGAATAAACCGTAATGACTTCGCATGCAAGAATAATCGCTTACCGCCCGCTATTTTAGCTTGCTTTAACTCTTCATCAGTGGCGTATTTTTCGTCACCTACAATTGAATGGCCCGCAAACTGACAATGCACTCGAATTTGATGCGTCCGCCCCGTTACAGGCTCTGCATTTACCAATGTGTATCCATCAAAGCGACGCTCCAAGGAATAACGTGTCTGACAAGGCTTACCTTGTTGCGACACTCGCACAATACGCTCACCAGATTGAAGCTCATTTTTTAATAACGGCGCCGTCACTTCACCCATATGCTTTGGCCAACCGCCATACACAAGTGCCCAATAGCGCTTTTGTATTCCTGACTTTTTTTGCAGCATAGTATGCAAAGCAACCAGAGTGGATCGTTTTTTAGCAACCAAAATGACGCCTGACGTATCTCTATCTAAGCGATGCACCAATTCTAATCGACTAGAATCAGGACGAATTACACGCAACGCCTCAATCAGACCAAGACTAATCCCGCTACCACCATGCACAGCCATGCCTCTTGGCTTATTGACCGCAATTAAATAGTCATCTTCAAATAAAATGGCCGATTCAATATCATGGGCCATTTTATCGGGGACATTTTCAATTTTATTCTCTTCTTTTACTCGCACAGGCGGAATTCGGACCAAATCACCTGCCTTCAACTTATAGTCAGGCTTAGAGCGGCCTTTGTTGACTCGCACCTCACCCTTACGGATGACTCGATACACCATTGACTTAGGCACACCTTTCATACGCGACATTAAGAAGTTGTCTAGACGTTGACCCGCATAATCTAGGCTTACTTCTTCAAAAATGACCTCGCGTTTAGAACTTTCAGACATATAAAACTCGTAGTTAAGAAAAACCGGTTTGACGCACTGCCAATCTTTGCTATATTCAGCCATTCCGGTTGTACCCAGGGCTAAAGCGCCCCAAACAACATTGGGCCCGGATGATAACGTAAGTTTGGGAAAGTTAGATATAAACTTCCCGGAATTTTGGCATTTAGCGGCCAAATTGCCGCTAAATAAGAAAAACGATACGTTCTGATTGAGCAAGGGGTCTTGCTAAATCAGCTTATGTTTCGTGTCGGTGTTTGCAAATTCATAGCAAAACTAGCTAAACACCCCTGCTTGGACGCAGTCAATCCTAGAATCGGTATAGAAGTCCATGCAAAGCACGCATAAATATTTTGATTAGCTCAACCCTTGTGATTCATATCAGAACCACACAAATATGAGCTCTAGAAGTTAATGAAAAGAATGCTAATTAACGCAACTCAATCAGAAGAGTTGCGTGTTGCGCTAGTTGATGGCCAACGCCTATATGATTTAGATATTGAACCTACAACTCGCGAACAAAAGAAAGCTAACATCTATAAGGGTAAAATTACCCGCATAGAACCTAGCCTTGAAGCCGCTTTTGTAGACTTTGGTGCTGAGCGCCATGGTTTCCTGCCGCTTAAAGAAATTTCTCGCGAATACTTTAAAACCTCCTCTTCGGGTCGTCCGAACATCAAAGATGTGATCGAAGAAGGCCAGGAAGTCATTGTTCAAGTAGACAAAGAAGAACGTGGTAACAAGGGTGCTGCCCTAACGACCATGATCAGCCTTGCTGGTCGTTATTTGGTTCTTATGCCAAACAACGCACGTGCTGGTGGTATTTCTCGTCGCATTGAAGGTGATGAGCGAAACCAAATTCGTGATGCAATGCGTGATGTAACCGTACCTAATAACATGGGCGTTATTGTACGTACCGCGGGTATTGGCCGTGCGGCTGAAGACTTACAATGGGACTTAGATTACCTATGCCTACTTTGGGATTCTATCAAAGGCGCATCAGAGACTCGTAAGGCCCCTTGCCTCCTATTACAAGAAAGCAATGTGGTTATCCGCGCGATTCGTGATTATCTACGCCAAGACATCGGTGAAGTGTTGATCGATGACAAAACCGTGTACGAAGAAGCCCTAAGCTTTGTTCAACACGTAATGCCTCAATACGAAAACAAAATTAAGCTTTACGAAGACAACACGCCTTTGTTTAGCCGCTATCAAATTGAAGCGCAAATCGAAACTGCGTTCCAACGTGAAGTGAAGTTACCATCTGGTGGTTCGATCGTGATCGATACAACAGAAGCTTTGATTTCAATCGATATCAACTCTTCTCGTGCCACAAAAGGCTCTGACATCGAAGACACCGCGGTAAGTACCAACCTTGAAGCGGCTGACGAAATTGCTCGCCAATTACGTCTTCGTGACATTGGCGGCCTTATCGTAATCGACTTTATCGATATGATGTCTAACAAAAATCAACGTGATGTTGAAAACCGCGTAAAAGACGCCCTAGAAATTGATCGCGCTCGTGTTCAAGTCGGTCGTATTTCACGCTTTGGTTTATTAGAAATGTCTCGTCAACGCTTGCGCCCTTCTCTTGGCGAAACAAGCGGCCATGTATGCCCTCGCTGTGTGGGTACTGGCTTTGTACGCGATATGCGCTCTCTAAGCTTATCTTTACTTCGTTTGATCGAAGAAGAAGCAAGCAAAGACAACACCGCTCAAGTACGCGCTCAAGTACCATTAGAAGTAGCCACTTTCTTAACGAATGAAAAGCGTGAAGAAATCATGGTTATTGAGAAGCGCCACGAAGCACAAATTTGGATTATCCCGAACCCTAACTTCCACACACCTCACTTTGAAGTGTCGCGTGTTCGTGCTGGCGATAATCAAATTGATGAAGTCAGCTTTGAAATCAACTATGAGCAAGAGCTTGCAGTCGAACAAAATACGCTAGTGAAAAAAGAAGCCGCCGCAGTACAAGCCGTTTCATCTGCACGCGCGCCTGCTCCTACCCCTAAAGAAGTCAAGGTGGTTAAAGCACCTGGTTTATTTAGTAAGCTTGCGAGCGCGGTTTCAAGTTTATTTGAAGGCGAAGAAAAGCCTGTCAAAAAAGACACTAAAACCAGCAATAACAAAACTAACAACAACCGCAACCGCAATAATACCAATACCAATGCGCGCAACGGTAACCGCCCAAACAATAATCGCAATCGTCGCAACGAGCCAAAAAAAGACGCTCGCCCTAGCGACAACAAGCGCAATGACAAACGTAATGAACGCAACGAAGGCCGCGCAGAGCAGCCTCGTCGTGAACGTAGTGATAATCGTACCAGTGACAATCGCAGCACTGAAAACCGTAACAGTGATAATCGCAACAGCGAGCGTTCAAATGAGCGCAATAATGATAGTGATGAAAACCGCAATCAAAATACCGCTCGTCGTCGCAATCGCAATCAACAGCCTAACAAGCTTGATGAAAATGTTGCACGCAAGATCGAAGACGTAAACACAAAGCCTAAAGCTCCAGAGAAAGAAGCCGTAAAAGCAGAAAGAAAACCTGCTAATACTGAATCTAAAGTATCTGAGGTAAAAGCCGTTCAACCTAAAGCATCAGAAACAAAAGCCGTTAGCGCCAAAGTATCTGAAGTGAAAGCGGTTGAGTCTAAAGTATCTGAAGTGAAAGCAGTTGAAGCACCTAAAGCAGAAGCAGCTAAAGCAGAAAAGCCAAAGCAGACTGAGCAAAAGCCAACGCAAGTTGAAGCCGTTAAAGCGCCAGTTGAGAAAGTAGCTGAGCCAAAAGCTCAAGATACAAAAGTCGATCAGGTTAAGGCCGAACCAACCAAGCCTGAAGCACAACCGACACCTGAAGCTAAAAAGCCTGTAGAAGTAGAAAAAACAACAGCACCCGTAGCTGCCAAAGAAGACGTCATCACAAGCAAGCCAGCAGAGGCAGCACCTGTTGCACCTAAGCCTGCGGATATGACACTTTCTGCCCACGACACAGCAGCAACAAGCAACAAGCCAAAACGTGCTTATAACGACCCAAGGGAAGTTAAGCGACGCGAACGTGAAGCGGCTGCGCAAGAGTCCAATTCATAATTGAACGCTTAGAAACTAAAAAAGGGACTCATTGAGTCCCTTTTTTTATGCGTACCACTTTATTTAAACAGCGAAGGTAAACCTAAGCCAACTAAAATAGCCTTGGCTCCTGCTCTAACGCAATGCCATATTCATTAAAGACCGCCTCTTTTATTGCTTGAGCAGCCGCTAATACATCCCCCCCGCTGCCGCCATTATTTATCAGCACTAAAGCTTGCTGCTTATGAACACTCACCGCGCCAAATGCCTTACCTTTAAAGCCCATCTGATCAATCAACCAACCCGCTGGGATTTTCACCCCAACTGTTTGCTTATAATGCGGCATATTAGCGAATTTATTTTTCAAACGCTCAAATTCAGCATCGTTAATCACTGGGTTTTTGAAAAACGAACCGGCATTAGGCAATTCATCAGGCTGGGGTAATTTACTTTTACGTACTCCAATTACCCAATCGGCCAATTCTAACGGTGTAGGTACACCCCGATCTTCTGCCATTTGATCCAGTGGAGCATAACTTGTATTCACAACTGGCGATTTACTTAATATAAAATCCACTGCTGTAATGAGAGTCTGGCTATCTAATGCTTGCTTGAAAATACTCTCACGATACTCAAACTGACACGCATCATTAGTCAACTCAAACGCTTGCCCTGAGCCAAGATGAACACCATGTACAACGCGAATAAATTCTTTTACCTCGACGCCATAAGCACCAATATTTTGCACAGGCGCAGCCCCTACTAGGCCCGGTATATAGGCTAAGTTTTGTAAACCATTCCAACCTTGCTGCAAAGTAAACATCACAAGCTCATGCCAGTTAAAACCGGCCTCTACTCTAAGAGCAACATGATCATGATTCTCTTCTAAAACATGGTATTGGCACCCTGTAAACTGAACAACCAAACCAGATACGGCTTCTGGTAACACAACATTACTGCCACCACCGAGTACCTTAATCGCTAGGCCTTCTTCTTTTGCAAAACTAGCGACCTCTTTAAATTCATCAACACTACTCACTTGCGCCATAAATTGCGCATAAGAGTGCACACCTAGTGTATTAAATGCTTGAAGCGATACATTTTGCTGAATATTCATGAAACAACCTTTGTTTTTAAAAACTGCTCGCAGGCGTCTTCTAGTAAATCCAATACCCATTCAAAGCCACTATTCCCACCATAGTATGGGTCTGGTACTTCGTCTGTATTCAGTGTGCCGAATTCATTTAAGAATAACGCCAACTGAGCACTGGCATTCGCGGGCTTAATTGACAGTAAGTCTTGGTAATTCGATTTATCCATTGCAAATATGTAATCAAAGTCATAGAAGTCATCAGGCATAACTTGTCTAGCGCTTTGCCCAATCATGCTAATACCGCGCTTAAGCGCTACTTGCTGTGATCTTGAATCGGGTGATTTACCAATATGGTAAGCCGCCGTGCCCGCGCTATCAACGTCAACCGTTATCCCTTGTTGCTTAGCCATACTTCGCAACACCGCTTCAGCCGTTGGTGAACGACAGATGTTACCTAAACAAACGAACAATACTTTTATCATCAAACACCCTCCATCTGCCTCTTTAAAGGCATAGATTTGCCGCTATATGACTCGAATAAATTATAACACCCTTATTTTACTGCTTTTTAAGAACTGGCAAACATTATGCTTTTATAAAAACAAATAAAACTGTGATAGCGCTTATGTTAACTCAACCAAAGCTTGTTAAAACCGAATCCAGCACAAATAAGTCCATCAATCTTAAAAGCCAAACTAAAGGCAGCGCACGATTTTTGCTGGGGCTAAATAATCGCGTGAGCCATATGGACAAACGCCTTAATCGATTAGAGGCGACCGCTGACCATATTTTACGCCACCATATCGGCTACAAAGAACTGGGCCTCACCTTTGTATTGGCGCTCTTAATGTTCACCAGCATCACACTGGGTCTAAAGGAATTTGGACTCAATTCAGCTGGCCAAAAAGATCTTGCCAATCAGCAAGCACTGCTCATTCCTTTACTTAAACAAAATGCGGAACTGCAAACAGCACTCAAACAAACAAATAACCAAAGCACCCGCCTAAATGAAGCAAGCCATTCATTTAAATGGCCATTAGAAAAACAACCAAATGTGAGCAGTGTTGAATACGCTCACCACAAACATGGCATAGAGCTTTCTTCAAAATTAGGCGATCCGATTGTGGCCATCGACAGCGGCGAGGTCATTTATAGCGGCAACGCCATTAATAGCTATGGCAATTTAATATTGATTCAGCATCGCAATCATGTAATCAGTGTCTACGGTAATAATTATTCTAATTATGTGTATGAAGGCGACCACGTTGAAAAAGGTCAACTCATTGCAGCGGTAGGCGAAGGTGATGGCAAACGACCTAGACTCTACTTTGAAATTCGCTTCAAAGGTAAAGCCCAAGATCCTTTTTTATACTTTTAATCGGTTATTTTGCGAGTTTTTCGTCTGTGGTTAACGCTCGACCACTTTCTGGCAACATAACAGGGATACCATCGTCAATTTTGAATGCTATACCATCAAATTTGCAGATTAGTTCTGATTTTTCTTTATCTAAAATAAGGTTTCCCTTACACAAAGGACAAACCAAAAGTGATAATAATTTTTTATCCATGATCTCGCTTCCACTGTTCGAGTTTCAATTTTAAATGCTGAAAAAATGCATCGGGTAAACAGGCTGATATCTTTAAAAACCACATATCATCACCGGCAAACGGCTTTATCTTCACTGCATCTTTTTCTGTCATCAGTACTTGTTGCTTTAAATCTGAAAAATCCTGCGCTTTGTAGTCATAATGATCAGCAAACCATTTATGAGCACAGTGTAGATTTAGCTCATTTAACGTTTGTTTAAACTTATCTGGATTACCAATACCCGCTATTGCCAGAGCATTCGACTTAAGTTTAAAGCGGCTTAATTCGTACTCTTGCTCTGTTTTAAGGTTACACCATGACTCCGGCTCGATCTGAAAAGTGCTGCGCGAGACCACAGAGTCACTGCGTAAGACATAATCAACGCTTTCTAGGCGGCTCTTGTGCTCACGTAATGGACCGACTGGCATTAACTGAGCATTACCCAAGCCCCGTGAACCATCAATGACACAGACTTCATAATCACGGTGCAACGCATAATGCTGCAAACCATCATCACTAATAATAACATCCACACCCGAATTCAATATAAATGAAACCGCCCGAGTGCGCACAGGGTCTACCACCACTGGCACACCCAGCGACTGGCAGAGCATGTAAGGCTCATCACCCACTTCGTGTGAGCTATCTTTCGATTCTATTAAGTGCGGAAAATTAGCCAATGTGCCGCCATAACCACGACTAATCACACCTGGGCGATAACCCTGCGTTTGTAAAAACCGAACAATAGACTGCACAACTGGAGTCTTGCCTGTGCCGCCAATGGTAATATTGCCGACCACAATAACAGGTACCGCATAAGATTGGGTTTGTGCAGCTATATACGCTTGGCGCTTACGCTTGGTGACCACAGCCACCAACATGGCAAGTGGCAGTAATAACCATGTCCATTGAAAGCGGCCATACCACGATGCATTAAATAAACGCTCTAACACCACTTACCCACTGAACTGCATATCATGTAAGTTTTTATAAAATCCTTGTTTTTCTATTAAGGTTTTATGGTTACCACGCTCAACAATTTCACCTTTACTCACCACCAAGATAGTATCGGCTTTTTCAATGGTGCTTAAGCGGTGTGCCACAACAAAGCTTGTTCGATTTTTCATTAAGTTATCTAATGCTTTTTTGAATATATCGTTCAGATTCCGTATCCAGCGCACTGGTGGCTTCATCTAAGATCAAAATAGGGGCATCTTTCAAAATAGCACGAGCGATGGCCAAACGCTGACGCTGCCCACCCGACAACATTACACCGTCATCGCCAATCATGGTTTCCATGCCTTCAGGCATTTGCTCAATAAACTCTAAGGCATGTGCCGCCTTTGCCGCCGCATAGACTTCTTCTTCTGTTTTTTCGGCCAAGCTACCGTATGCAATATTGTTGAAAACCGTATCGTTAAATAACGTCACGCCCTGACTCACCAAAGCAATTTGGCGACGCAAGTCATCTAATGGGTATTCTTTAATACTGCGGCCATCTAATAAAATATCACCCTCGTTAAATTCATAAAAACGAGTGAGCAAATTAATTAATGTCGACTTACCACTGCCGGATTTACCCACTAGCGCAACGCTTTCACCTGGCTTAACATCAAGCTGTATGTTTTTAAGCACAATTTCGTCAGAGTCAGGGTAATGAAAATTCAAATTATTAATATTGATCGCGCCTTTGGCTTTTTTAATGGCCAAGTCGCCCGAATCGTCTTCAGCATCCTGACCCAATACCGAAAAAATACTTTTGGCGGCCACAACACCTTGTTGTAAAAGCGCATTAATACCCGCCAGCGTGCGCATGGGTTTAGCCAGTGTGCTTGCTGCCGTCATGAATGCCATTAGTTGACCGAAATCCATACCATCAATCACACGCGGATCCAGTGCCACCCAAATTAACGCACCAATGGCAATAGCAACAATCATTTGCATCATCGGCACACTGATGGCTTTCACACGAGCAAACTTTAACGTTTGTATGCGATTTGTTTCGCTCACTTTGGCAAAACGCCCCTGCTCATATTCATGACCTGAGAAGATTTTTACTTCTTGATAAGCATTAACCGCCTCACCCGCCACCTGAGTCACTTGCCCCATGCTGCCTTGCACATTTGTGCTGTATTTTTTGAAATACTTATTGGCTTTTTTAACAATAAAGGCAAGAAATGGTGCGGCTGCAAAAAATATAAGTGTGAGTTTCCAGTTCATATAGAACATGTAGCTCAACAAGAAAACAACCGTTAAGCCTTCGCGCACTAGGCTGGTCACTGCATTGGTGATCGAGCCGTAGACTTGCTCAACATCAAACGTGATTTTAGAAATAATATGACCTTTTGCGTGCTTATCAAAAAACTCATTCGGTAAAATAAGATAATGATTAAACAGCGCGGTTCTTAGCTTGTGTACAACCGTACGCCCAACTTTGGCCAAGAAAAAATCACCTAAGAAACTGCCCAACCCGCGCAGCGCAAAAATACCCAGTATCATTCCCACCAATAACGTGCGTGATTCGATTGTCGGGTTTTGATAGGTTTTTTCAATTAAATCCATTAGGTGAGCAAGCATTGGCGCAGTAGATGCGTAAATGCTGAAACCCAGAATCGCGGTAAAATAAAGAATTTTTTGCTGAAAAACATAACCGAGCAGGCGCTTGTAAAGCGCCCAGTCTGTAAGATTTGACGTATCTTTCATGATTATTTAGCTTGCTTACTGGTAATACTCAACCGAGAAAAACCCAGCTGGCCGGCGGCATCCATTGCTCGCACGACGAATTCATGAGGCGTAGATGCATCAGCCGTAATAATAAAGGGCAAACTTCTGTCTCCTGCTGATACTTTTTCAATGGCTTGCTTAAGTGTCACCAGTTTTTGACTGATCAACGCTTTGCCATTAATACTATAGGTACCGTGCTGATCAATGACAACTTCAACCATTTTATCGGGTGCATCGGCCACTTGCCCATCGGCCTCTGGCAAGTTAACCGCTAAGTGATTTTCTTTGGTGAACGTAGTGCTCACCATAAAGAAAATAAGCAGCAGAAATACAATATCAATTAAAGGCGTTAGGTTTAAATTGAGTTCTTCTTTGTTTTGACGCTTAAAGTTCACAAATCTAACCCTCTGGCGTCTCGCTAACTTCACGGTCGCCATGAAGTACATCAACTAATTTAATGGCTTCTTGCTCCATGAACACAACAATCTCATCAATACGACGCTGAAGAATGCGATAGCAGATTAATGCAGGAATCGCGATCATCATGCCCGATGCGGTAGTAACCAACGCTTCAGAAATACCGCCGGCTAATACGCCTGCGTTACCTGTCCCTTGAGCCATGATTTCATTAAACACGGAAATCATCCCCAATACCGTACCCAGTAAACCCATTAATGGCGCAACGGCGGCAATCGTACCGAGTGCATTTAAGAAGCGCTCCATTTCATGGACCGCCTTTGATGCCGCTTGTTCGATGGCTTCTTTGGTAATGTCACGACCATGGCGAGAGTTGCTTAACCCTGCCGCTAAAATAGCGCCTAAGTGAGTCTCTTGTTTTAGCTGCTTTAATTTTGCACTGTCTAACTCGTTATTTTTGATCCACATCCACACTTGAGCAAGCAAATGTTTGGGTGCAATGTTTTCAGAACGCAAAGTCCAAAAACGTTCAATACAAATTGCAACGGCCAAAACAGAGGCCAAAATGAGGGGGATCATCATCCAACCGCCAGCAAATACCAGTTCTTTCACCTCATGTACTCCTACTTATCATTATTCTGTAATACTAAAATTAGGGCGGTATGTTGAAACAACTAGCGCCTCTTGTCTAGGTGGAAACGCAACTTGTATCGAACCTTTCATAGCAGTTGTATAAACCATCATGTTTCTAGCCTCATATTTGTTTACTATTTGCACATGTGGGTGACCATAACGGTTTAGAAAGCCTGCAGAAATCAGCACCAACTCAGGCATTACTTCATTTAAGAACGGATCAGTGCTGGATGAGCGACTGCCATGATGCGGCGCGATTAGAACATTAGCCTGTAGTTTGTTGTTTTCTTGTACGACTAACTGCCTTTCTGCTTCTTTTTCGATGTCACCCGTAAACAATACACTTTTTCCTGAAGCGGCCGTCACTTTTAACAAGCAAGAGCCATTATTACCTCGAACAAAGCCTTCTGCTTGAAAACGCCAAAACAGCACGCCATCATATTCCCATTGCCGACTTTCACAATGTTTTTGCTCCACCAATACGCCAGCCATTGAATTCATCAACTGTGCATTACCAGCATGATCATTATCGGCATGGGTCACATGCAACATATCCAAGTACCTTACTCTTTGTTGTCTCAGGTAAGGCAAAATCACAAAATCGGCCACACCCAAACCACTTAAAAATTGAGCACCGGTATCAACCAACACATATTTATTGGCTGTTTTAATCAAAGCGGCACTGCCCTGACCCACGTCAAACACAATGAGTTCAAAACCGCCTTCATCTGGTTTGTTTATCGGTAATATCAAAACAACGAACCCAATAGCCAACGCCAAAGGCCGCGTTTTGAAAACAGCAGGCAGCAAACCCAATATTAATGAAATCATGAAAAGGTAACGATAATGCTCATGGATCGGTAACCACCATGTGATCACACTTTCGACCTTATGCAGGACAAGCAGTAAAGAGGATAAACCCGACTCGAGTAATACCAATCCTTGATCATCAACTACAAACATCCAAGTCACGGCCAGCAATACTGCAGGCATCACTAATATTGTAAAAAGTGGAATCAGTAATAAGTTAACCAATAACGAAAACGGCACCAACGCTTGATTAAAACCGAGCAACACCAACCCACCCATACTAAACGCTAGCCACTGGGCTTTAAGCAGCCCTGACCACCAAGACGTATGTGTTAAACCAGAAAAGCCCACTATCAATGCCAAAACAATACTGAAGGACAACCAGCTGCCCATATCCATAAAAGCCAAGGGCTTCATCAACATGACCACCAGAAGCGCAAAGACATAATAATGAATCACATGCGTAAAACGGGTTTGATACAACATGAATACACCACACAAGAGCATAAGCACTGCTCTTATGGCGGGCACCTGAAAGCCCGTCATATAACCGTAAAGCATCGCCGCACATAAGCCCGCCATTACCGAAATCGATCGAGCATACGGCCAGTTGATCAATAAAAGGGGCCGCTGTAGCCAATATAGAATTAAACCCACTAAGCCTGCCACAATCCCAACATGAAGGCCTGACACCACAAACAAGTGACTAATCCCTGACGAGCTAATTAACCGCTTATCTTCGCCCTTTAACGCACTTTTATCACCCAGTACCAATGCCCGTAATATGGGGAAACGAGACGATGGCAACTGAGCCGACAACTGATTTAAAACATCACGGTTATTTTTAGTTAAACGCACATTCGAGTGTGATTTCACATCGACACTAGCTTGTGCGCGATAGCCTTTGGCCATCATCCAATGTCGATAATTGAAGCCACCTGGATTCTGAAATGAATAAATAGGTTTAATTCGAAGCGTAAACTGCCAGCGCTCTCCCGCCGACAACATAAATGGGCAGCGATAACAGCTCACTTTTAGTGCTTGAGTGTGCCCATCTTGGGTGAAGTCAAAATGTGTTTTATAGGATTGATGCGATACCGCTGACACATATCCAGTGGCAACTTGGGTGGACTTTCCCGCACTTAGCTCAAGCGCATCACCTTCAACATGTACCCAATGCCAACTCACCCAAATAATTCCCGCCATAAAAAACAAGGCGGATAAAATTCGACTAGGCTGAATCCATACGATTACGATTACGACTAAACACAAAGGCGCAAGCAATAAGGCTAAGCTCGGCCAAATAGAGGCCAACAATCCACCTATAATGAAGCCAAAAAAGGGCTGTTTCATAACTAGCATGTCATATGCATTCCGTGCATAATTGCGCCCTTCTCAAGGGACACATGTTCCATATTATTAATATCCTCCTTGGATTGTGTCCGAGAATACTATGCCAAAACAGACACTTAAGCGTTTATTTCCTAACCCTAAGACGGTTCAAGAGCATCCTTCTTTGCAGTTTTTAGGGCCATTGCTTCATCGTCCTAATTTATGGCATTTGAATCGCCGCTCGGTTTCACGTGCGTTTCTTGTCGGTGTGTTTTTTGCATTCATGCCAATGCCATTTCAAATGGTCGCCGCCGCTATGCTTGGGATTGTGGTTCACTCTAACCTTCCAATATCCATCGGTTTGGTTTGGATCAGTAACCCCCTCACCATTCCGCCTATTTTCTATTTCACTTACAAAGTCGGCACGGTTTTATTAGATACACCCATCCGAGAATTTGAAATTGAATTATCACTAAACTGGGTACTGACAGAATTAGGGGCTATTTGGCAGCCGTTATTATTGGGCTCTTTGTTATGCGCCATCATCTTCTCTGCCATTGGTTTTATCGGCATTCGTTTATTTTGGCGCTTTCATGTCATTAGCAATTGGAAAAAACGCAAAGCAAAGCGTTTAGCCAAAAAACAAAACGCTAGCTAAGCTAGCGCCTCTAAGGGTTGTAATTTACCATCTAATAATTGGTAACTGATTTGTGCCAAACGTGAAAATGCTAAGTCATGAGTCACCACTACAAATGCCGTTTTCATTTCTTGGTTAAGCTCTGTAATCAATTTTTGTATCTCATGGGCCGTATTGGCATCCAGATTACCCGTAGGTTCATCCAGCAATACAAGTGCAGGCTTTGTAATCAACGCCCTTGCAATCGCAACACGCTGACGCTCACCACCGGACAATTCAGCGGGTTTGTGATTAACACGAGTCCCCAGCCCCACTTTTTCTAATATATCCTGTGCTTTAACAAGCGCCTGTTTCTTATTAACGCCCTGAATCCATAATGGCATCGCCACATTTTCGCAGGCACTGAATTCAGCCAGTAAATGGTGAAACTGATACACAAAACCAAGATGAGCATTACGTAATTTGCCAAGCTGCGCTTCAGATAGCCTACTAATATCTTCTTCGCCCCACATAACACGGCCACTACTGGGTAAATCTAAACCCGCGAGCATATTAAGCAATGTGGTTTTACCTGAGCCTGACGCCCCAACCACCGACACCCAGTCCCCTTCGAACAATTTAAACTCTAACTCGTCTAAAATGCGGATTGGCTCAGGGCCAACTTGATATTCTTTAACCAAACTTTCACAGCGTAAAACCGTTGTATTAGATGTCATAACGTAATGCCTCTGCCGGTTTTACTTTTGATGCACGATAAGCTGGATACAAGGTCGCTAAAAAACTCATCATTAAGCCACTGCCCGTTACAATCATCACATCCATCCATTTCAATTGAGACGGTAAATAACTAATAAAATACACATTCGCATTTAAAAATTGCACATCCAGCAAGCGCTCTATGCCCGCGATAATATCGGTAACAGTGAGGGCTAAAATAATGCCTAAACCTGTGCCTAATAAAATACCGACAACACCAATCACTGACCCCTGCACCATAAATATTTTCATGATACTGCCAGGTGACATACCCAATGTACGCAAAATAGCGATATCGCCTTGTTTATCGGTTACCACCATCACAAGCGTGGACACAATATTAAACGCAGCAACGGCAACGATAATCAGCAATAATAAACCAATCATGGTTTTTTCCATTTGAATGGCTTGGAATAAATTACCGTGGGTGCGGGTCCAATCACTGCTTGTGATGGACGCATCAAGATCAAAGGTTAAATTCCAAGCAATACGAGGCGCTTGAAATAAATCCTCTGTTTTCAATCGCAAACCTTGGGCGGGGTATTTCATACGCGCCATTTTTGCCGCATCCACCATGTGAATATACGCAAAATTAGCATCTAGCTCCGCCCCAACTGAAAACACACCGCTTACCGTAAAACGTTTCAAACGGGGCATCACGCCTGCTGGCGTCAAGCTGGCTTCAGGCATAATTAACGTCACTTTTTCGCCTAACGTAACACCTAATTTTCTGGCTAATAAATCACCAATAATAATCTGATATTTACCCGCCACTAAAGAATCAAATTCACCCAACTTCATAAAGTCAGGGAGAATCGATACTTTTTTCTCCCATTCAGGTTCAATGCCATTCACCATAACACCTTGAACACGCCCTTTATGGCTCATCATGCCTTGAATATTAACGAACGGTGCAACGCCTACGATACCGGGCTTGTTTTTTACTTCGTTCGCTAAAACTTGCCAATCTTGTAAACCATCCTTTGCATATAGTGCCGCATGAGGCACCATACCTAAAATACGCTCACGTAACTCGCGATCAAATCCATTCATAACCGATAGAACAAGAATTAAAACAGCTACGCCTAACGTGAGTCCCGCCATAGAGATTGCGGATATAAAAGAAATAAAATGATTACGCCGCTTAGCGCCGGTGTATCGTAAACCGATCAAAATAGGTAATATTTTAAGCATTCGCTGTTACAACCGCAAAATAAAACGTAAGACTAAAGAATTCACCGCATAATTGAAATGGTCTTATGGCGCTTTTGGCGCTAAAATCAAAGGATAAATGGACATAATGGTTAGTATTATGAAATCGTTAACACAAATTGCTTACAGCTGCGTCAGCTTAATACTCGTATTAGGTTGTTCATTAGCCTATGCACAGAACATGGACGATAGCCTTACCCAAACAAGTTCGAAGGTAACGGAAGTCGTTATTCCATTGTCTGGGCAAGACATCAAAAAGAACTCAGCGGGCCCCAAACGTGGCATGGGCATGAAACAAGTTGAAACTAAATACGGCAAAGCGATTAAGGTTCACCCAGCAAAAGGCAAGCCCCCTATTACTCGCTGGGATTACCCTGAGTTCAGCGTATATTTTGAATCTAACTCTGTCATTCACACCGTCAGCCGCTCTGACTGATTATAAAGATCTACACTCATGAATCGATATCTCCCTGCTGAATGGCATCCTCAACATGCGGTTCAGCTTACATGGCCTCATTCTGAAACGGATTGGAATTGGGTCTTAAATGACATCCAAGCCCTCTACATTGAACTCATCAATACGATTACTGAATTTGAGAGCGTCATTTTAAGCATCCCAAATGCAGATATCATTGATACTATTAATTCACAATTAGCTACCAACACGTTTACATGTGAATTTTACATCGCCAATAACAATGACACCTGGGCACGTGATCATGGCCCTGTAAGTGTTTATGAGAACAATAAATTAGCCATTCAGAATTTTCAATTTAATGGCTGGGGCAAAAAATTTGATGCTCGCCTCGACAATGAAATAACCTCATCCCTATTTCAGCAGCAGGCTTATCATGCCCATACATACGAGAAACATAATTTCATATTAGAAGGCGGCAGTATAGAAAGTGACGGGAACGGCTGCTTACTAACCACACGCCAATGCTTAATGAACACCAACCGCAATGCATCATTAAACCAAGATCAAATTGAAGCGTATTTAAAAGACACATTAGGTTGCGAAAAGTTTTTATGGTTAAAACATGGTGACCTTATCGGCGACGATACCGATGCACATATCGATACGCTCGCCCGCTTTGCACCCAATAACCAAATCATTTTTCAAGGTTGCCAGAACACTGATGACGATCACTATAATGATCTAAACGCCATGAAAGAAGAGCTCACACAACTAACCAATATAAATGGCGCGCCATTTTCGTTAGTTGAACTACCTTGGCCTGATGCCATTTTTGAAGGCGACACCAATCAGCGATTGCCCGCAACCTATGCCAATTTTTTATTCATCAATGGTGCGGTACTGCTGCCTATTTATAATGTTAAACAAGATACGCAGGCCATAAAAGTCATGAAAGCTGCACTGCCTAACCACAAAATTATTCCAATTAATTGCTCTGTGGTCGTGCGTCAGTATGGCAGTTTACACTGCCTCACCATGCAAATTCCGACAGCTGAACGACAGGAAAAGATTTAATGCCCCGTAACATTCGTGTTTTTGGTATTCAACAGGCATGTTCGCCTGAGAAGTCGGTTTCACTTAAAACCACCCAATCGTTTATCGAGAAAGCAGCAAAAAACAACGCAGATTTAATTGTATTGCAAGAACTGCATGCCACTGATTACTTTTGCCAAACCCAAGAGCCCTCTAAATTCGATTTAGCTGAACCCCTTGACGGCCCCACAGCCCAATTTTTAAGCAATCAAGCCAAGCAAGCGAATGCGGTCATTGTTGGCTCTATTTTCGAGCGCCGCGCTGCGGGCATCTATCATAATACGGCACTTGTATTTGACCGTGACGGCAGTCTTGCCGGGTTTTATCGTAAAATGCACATCCCTGATGACCCTGGTTTTTATGAGAAATATTATTTCACCCCTGGTGACACAAATGGTTTCGAGCCGATTCAAACCAGTATCGGTAAACTGGGGGTGATGGTGTGCTGGGATCAATGGTATCCAGAAGGTGCACGTATTATGGCACTTAAAGGTGCTGAAATTTTGATCTATCCTACTGCTATTGGTTGGGACAGCGAAGACACAAGTGATGAACAAACACGTCAAAAAGACGCTTGGATTGGCGTACAACGCGGCCATAGCATTGCCAACAACCTTCCGGTTGTTGCCATTAATCGCATCGGCCACGAAGCTGACCCAAGCCAGCAAAGCACAGGCATTCAATTCTGGGGACACTCTTTTATAACGGGTCAACAAGGTGAGTTTTTAGCCCTTGCTGATCATCAAGAACCTTGCCTAATAGACGCAACGATCAACCTAGATAAAACCGAGCAAACACGACGTATTTGGCCTTATTTTAGAGATCGTCGCATTGATGCCTACAACGGTTTGCAAAGCCGATACTTAGACTAATTTACCCTAGTAAATCATTGCTATTACGCTAAGGTATAGGTATAGGTAGAGATTAAGGAGTCAATATGAGACAAGCCCCCCTATACCTAATAGGCTGTTTTGCATTATTAGCGAGCATAAGCGCATCAGCCGAAGTCAAAGAACTGAGTAATACGGAGATGACTGAGGCGTATATCTTAGATGGTTCGATTATCATCAAACAAAAGAATGCCAAAACTAAGCCTGAGACTACGAATAAAGCCCGTATTAAGCTGAGCGCTGGCAAGCCTGCAGTAACAGAAGCGGACTCCGTTCGAGAGCTTGACCAACAAGCAACGCAGCAAACCATATACGATCAAAGCCTGATGCAGCGCCAAGCAGAGCAGCAGCTGCAGCAACTTGAGCAAGCTAATAATAACCAGTTATTTGTGCCGTCACCTCTGAGTCCTGCGGCTCAAGCGCAGCAAACCTACGCCCAAAACTTAGTACGAGATGGCCTTGGCCTCCCATCTGGCACTCAGGTAACACCAGAGTTAATGGGCCAATATTTAAGCTCTTTTGCAGGTCAAACCTCCGGTGATCCACTTCGAGGTCAGCAAACCATCACTAATTCGGGCTTCCAATTTATCATTCCAAACCTAGGTGGTGATATACAAAGCGGCATCTATTCATCAGGGGACGGGTCAATTAATGTCGAAAGTAACAACTCTCAGATTATATTTAATTTACTCTTCCCTAGGAATCCTTAAGCTCATTATAAAGGCTTACATAAAGTCATATTATTGCAACAAAAAGCCCAGCGAATGCTGGGCTTTTTTATGTACAGTACCACTTGCCTTAAAAGCGACCAATCAGCCCAACAAGTCAAAGCTTGGCGCTTGCTCATCACCGTCTTCATGATCAAGCCAAAGATTAGGTTTACTAAAGGTTTGCTCCATTAATCGAGCAAGCGAGTCTGATATGGATTTTTTACTATTGGGTAACATTAACGTAGTAATTTGAGATTCATCTTTGCCTAAACACATTGCAAACGATAATTCGTCCAATGCGTTTTCGTGCATAATCTCAATTGCGTTTTTACGGCGGATTTCGTCTAAGCCCATAAAGACCTCTCATTTTTGTACCATTATAGTCTTGATGAGATTCAGGATAAACCTTGGGTTTGATTTGTTAAAATTGAATATATGATGGATTTCAAGATTCACAGTAAGATAGCTGTATTCTTATAAAATGTCTGTTATAAAGTAGTCCTTATTGGCTTTAAACATCAGCCAGCTTCACTATAAATCTAATGAAAAAGTGCCAATAGTTATGTCGCAATTTAATACCGATCAGCTATTTCAAATAGCAGAAAAACTAAGCCAAGACTTTTCTCTGTTTCCTAACGCCAAAGGAAACCAAGCCGCGGCTGTGGTAAAAGGGCTATTGAGCCAAGAACAAGTCAGCGCAAAAAGCGACGAGCTAAAACAATTAGACATTGATAGTTATATTAAAGAAGTTGTCTCACCGAGCGAATCAAGTCAGCGCTTAAATGCAAAACAGCTCGTGCATAAATTAACAACGCGTTTCATCACAGAACAGGATTTTGGTCCACTATACGTGGCTGAAGTAGAGCTATCATTTGACAACCAATTACGACGTGTCGGTTTCATTTGCCAAAACCGCGCAGAACGCAACGGTGCCTGGTTACCAGAACACCACCGCCAAGCTGTAAAATCATTACGCCAATTTGCTAAACACATTATTCCTGTTGTCACTTTAATTGACACACCGGGAGCCGATGCCAGTGAACAGGCAAACTTAGACAACCAAGCTCATAGTATTTCTCGATTAATCACAGAAATGTCAAATATCGACATACCAACGGTCGGCATTATTTTAGGGGCCGGCTATTCTGGTGGTGCTATTCCACTTGCATCTACTAATATTTTATTGTCAGTACGTGATGGTATTTTCAATACCATTCAGCCACAAGGGCTTGCAAGTATTGCACGTAAATATAATTTGTCTTGGCAAGAGTGTGCAAAATATGTCGGCGTGTCTGCGTATGAGCTTCAGTTACGCAACGTGATTGATGGCATCGTTGATTACGCACCAAGCGATCGTATCGATCAACTACAAAACTTAATGAATGCAATTACCAGCAGCATTGTAAGCATTGAAAATGGTGCGGAGAGTTTTGCTCGTGAGAATCCATATTTAATGGATCATTACATGCGAAGTGTTGAACGTTATTTAAATCCATCCGATAAACTAGTCGCATTGGAAAAAGGTTCAAGCTTAAACCTAGCGTCATCCCCTTCTGAGCATCACAATTTATTTCGCATGACGTATCGTTACATGCGTTACCTGACATTACGCAATCGTATTTCTTCTACCACTACTGGCCACTATAGTCGCCTTGCAAAAGTTGAAGTACCTAAAGGTAAATTAAACGAACGCACCGAAGAAGAAAAACGCAAGAAATTCCAAAAATGGCTTCAAACACCAGATAAAATTCGCTATGACGAAGAGCTTAATAAACTTTGGAAAAATTATTTACAAAAACTAGAAGGCCGCAGTGATTCTCGCGGTTCTATTTCAAAATTATTTTTTGGCGAACCAGAAGACAATTACATAAAAGCAAAACAAGATTTTAGTTTTGCTCTTGGCTTATATTTATTTAATCGCTGGAAGTCAGATGCTGACATCAATTTTATTGAATTAATCAGTTATCTAGAGAATTACCAGCAAAGCCGCTTCTTGTTAACCCAAGACGATCTACTTGATAGCCAAGCTATTATTAGCTTTATCAAAACAAATGATCATGCACTGGCTCAGTTCATTCAAAAATCGTTAAACTATGATACTCAAGCATTGCTAGCTAAACATTCAAAAGGCAAAGCATCTGCTGAACTCATCACCGGCTTAACAGAAGCCCTTAATGGCATCATCACGTCCGATAAACTGCCAAAAGACGTCACCGAGAGCATTAAACTTAGCCAAGCCACAGAGCAACTATTAAACAGTGTGGCCAGTGGTTCATTAGAAGCCAATCGCCGCGCATTAGAAGATGCTCTCGCGCCTTATATCAAGATAAAAGCAGATACCGCCGACCACCTAAATAAAGATGCCAGTGTATTAGATGCCATATTAATGGACGATCTACGTGTCGAGTTCATTAGCATCAGCCAAAATTTAATTATGTTTGGTACGCTGTATGATTACGTCATTCACAACCTTGGCACCATTGCAAAAGAAGCAAAGGAAACTCACAGCCTATCTTACATGGCCGTTAGCGACCTTCTTAACAAAGGTCTTGAATACACCAACAATTTAAGCATCGCAGAAAATCATAAAGATGAATTTGCTAACTGGTTTAAATTCTTTGTTGAATCGAATCAACGTGGTGCATTCTTAATTCAAGTGGAAGAATGGAAGAAACATAGCTTCCCTCGTCTAAGTGACACGCTTTTTGTTATCGTTACATTCTTCTTTGATAAGCTATTAGCCGAATTCTATGAATCCAATAATGGTTCCAACTATAATGGTCGCATTAATCCTTATAGCATTGGTCGTAAAAAAGATTTTTGGAACCGCTTAACCATTGCTTATTTTGACTTATTAATTCAAGACGTTTTAGATAATGTCAAAAAAGAAAAAACCACTAAAAGCCAAGCATTCATTGATCGCTTCTTCCATGACTTTGAAGAAATAAATGACCACTTAATGACAGCTGACCCCGTTCAATTTCCTGGATTCAGAAGTGCAATCGAAAAAGCACTTAGTAATGACATCACACCATGCGGCGTCAAAACTGGCTTTGGCACAATTCAAATTGGTGAGGAAAGCCGACGCGTAGGCACGCTTATTTCAAACCTTGATTTCCAAGCTGGCGCATTTGATATGGCCAGTGCTGAGAAATTCTGTAAATTATTAGTTGAGTGCGCGCGTCATAACTACCCTGTCATTTGCTTTGTAAGCTCTGGCGGTATGCAAACAAAAGAAGGTGCATCTGCCCTATTCTCCATGTCCATTGTAAACGACCGTATCACCCGTTTTGTTCGTGATAACGACTTGCCTATCGTGGTATTTGGTTATGGTGACTGTACCGGTGGCGCTCAAGCCAGTTTTGTTACCCACCCTATGGTACAAACTTTCTATTTTTCCGGCACTAACATGCCATTTGCGGGGCAAATAGTAGTGCCATCTTATTTGCCTTCAACGTCTACTTTGTCGAACTATTTATCACTTAATCGTCAATCAATGGCTGACTTAGTGAAACATCCATTTGTAGACGATCTAGACAGTCAATTGCGAGCTATAGACCCTGCCATTCCCGTTGCACGTAAAACAGTTGATGAAGTACTGGCACGCATACTGAAAGGTTATGTGACACCAGGCAAAGCAAAAGCCAAAGAAGTGACCAACCTTAATAAAGAAAAATTATTCCGCCCTGTGAAAAAAGTGCTCATCCATGCACGTGGTTGTACCGCAGAAAAGCTGGTTCGCAAAGCGCAAGAAAACAATATCGATGTCGTACTCGTACAATCCGACCCAGACATGAACAGTACCGCAGCTGATAACTTAAACAGCAAAGGTCGCCTAGTATGCATTGGCGGCAATACACCGGATGAAAGTTACTTAAATGCACAAAGTGTGATTCGAATTGCCGACCTTGAAAAAGTAGACTCACTGCACCCAGGTATTGGTTTCTTATCAGAGAGCTCACAATTTGCAGCGTTCTGTGGCAACCATAATATTAACTTTATTGGCCCAAGTGTTTCATCAATGGAAACCATGGGAAATAAATCCAACGCTATTAATACCGCGATTAGCTCTGGCGTCCCCGTTGTACCTGGCTCCCATGGTATTGTTACAACTTCTGCCATGGCGGCAAAAGTGGGTGATGAGATTGGCTACCCTGTTCTATTAAAAGCCGTTCACGGTGGTGGTGGTAAAGGCATACAAGTGGTACATGAACCTTCAACGATTCATGAACTATTCCATCAAATTTCAACTGAAGCACGCAGTGCGTTTGGTAGTGGTGATGTTTACCTTGAAAAATTTGTTACCTCTCTTCGTCATATCGAGGTACAAATACTGCGCGATAGTAAAGGCAACACCAAGGTACTAGGACTACGTGATTGCTCGGTTCAACGCAACAACCAAAAAATCATCGAAGAATCTGGTTCAACTATGCTGCCAAAAAACCTAGAAGATAAGGTTTATGATTACGCAGAAAAACTCGCCAATGCGGTTGATTATTTTGGGGCAGGTACTGTTGAATTTATTTACAACCTAGATGAAAATGATGTGTACTTCATGGAAATGAATACACGCCTCCAAGTAGAGCACCCAGTTACCGAACTAGTAACCGACACCGATATCATGGGTCTACAGTTTAAAATTGCCAGTGGCGAAAGCATTGCAGATATAAAATACAAACCGAAAGGTTACGCAATGGAGCTGCGCATCAATGCTGAAAAAGCCACGCTTCAAGGTGATGAAGTTCAGTTTATTCCTAACGCAGGTAAGATTACTCGCTTTGAATTACCTGACGATAAAAATATTCATTTACTCAAATCAATTGATAGCGGAAAAGAAGTCACTCCCTTCTACGACAGCATGGTGGTGCAAGTTATTTGTTACGGTAAAGATCGCAACGATACCATTAACAAGTTAAAAAAATATTTGGATAAAGCCGTTATTCAAGGTGTTAGTACCAACATCCCGCTTCTAAAACGCATCTTAAACGATGATGTATTTGTGAACGGCGATTATGATACCAATTACTTGCCTAACTTCTTAAATCGTATCGACAAACAAGCTCTGATCAAAGATATTGCGACCAGTGCAGGTGATGACAAGCAAAGCGTTACATTGGATCACTTACGGATTGAAGGCTCTAACGAATTAAAAGTACTCGCACCGGCTAGTTCGATTTTCTACAGCGCCCCATCTCCAACCGAGCCTCCTTACATTAGGGAAGGCGACACAATATCTGTCGCTAAAACCTTATGTTTAATGGAAGCCATGAAAATGTTTAGCCCGTTGAATTTGAAATCGTTCAATACTCAAGGCAACACGCTTTACGACCCAGATGCTCAATACAAAATTGTGCGCATACACAATGCTGAAGGCCAGCAAGTAAACCAAGGGGATTTACTCTTTGTGATTAGTCCTGTTCAGCATTAATAATCAATACTGCACTGGATAACTCAGCACTAAACTTGAAACATAAAAAAACCCAGAAATTCTGGGTTTTTTTATGTTTATTTAAAACGCTTAAACAGCCCGTTAGGTGGAGCGGTAAGACGCCCTTCTTTTTGGAATAAAATAGCCGTCTTCATTCTGCAAATCTCATCAGCACCACGTCGCACCAAATAATAAAGATCAAAACCATATTTGTGCTGCTCACCTAAGTATAAATCAACAGATACCACGTCACTTGCGAATGCTTCATTAACGTACTGTAAAGCCGCATCTGCCATAATTGTATTGCATCCCTCAATATCAAGTTCATTAAAGCCAAGTGATGCAAACCAAGCGCTTCTGGCTTCCTGTGCGTATACTAGCAATCGGTCATTGCCCAGATGGCCAGCATAATTGATATCTGTCACACGAACAGAAACTTCTATTGAAAATAGAACTGTTTGGGGTAATTCAAGTCGAATACGCATGGCTTTTCACATGAAAGTTAGGAATGCATAAGCTATTATGCCATTATTTTTTAGAAACATTGGGCCAAAGCACACATTTAACTAGGTTAAGTGCTATAAATAGGCATAAACCTACTGTTTACTTGAGTGCGTCATCCAACAAGGAATATAACGTAAATGTTGCGTCATCTTATAATACTCAGCACAATTTTTTGTTCGCTTTTAGCACACGCTGCCACAACTGAAGTCCCTGTCTTAAAACCTGAATCCGAGCATGTTTTAACCAATCGCACAGTTGTTCAGCACTTGTATCAGCACCACTACTCTCGTAAATATCTAAACGATGAGTTCTCAGAGAAAGTATACACCCGATATCTCAACATACTGGATAACACTCGCTCGTATTTCACTCAAAAAGATATTGATCAATTTGAGCAATACCGTAAAAAATTAGATGAGGCCATCAAAACTAACAATTTAGACCCAGCATTTGAAATTTATAATCGTTATGAACAACGCGCAATTGAACGTTTAGATTATGCCCTTGCACTGCTAAAAGGCGGCATCAAACAATTTAACTTCAAAGAAGAGCAGTCCCTTGAACTGGATCGAGAAAAAGCGCCTTGGGCAAAATCAGGCAAAGAACTTGATGAATTATGGAACAAGCGCATCAAAAATACCGTCTTAAACCTCAAGCTGGCAGGAAAAGAAGACAAAGACATTATTGAACTGCTCGAACGCCGTTACGAGAGCCAATTAAATCGCCTAAAGCAAGTTAACTCTGAAGATGCTTTTCAATCTTACATGAATGCCCTAACCCATACATTTGATCCGCACACTCAATATATGTCACCGCGTAACAGCGAAAACTTTAATATTAATATGAGTTTATCTTTACAAGGCATTGGTGCGGTTTTACGCAGTGAAAACGAAAATACAATTGTAGAACGCTTAGTCCCTGGTGGGCCTGCCGCAAAAGCAAATCAACTTAAACCAAGCGATAAAATTGTTGGTGTTGGGCAAGATAAAGAAAAAATGGTCGATGTTATTGGCTGGCGCTTAGATGAAGTGGTTAACCTTATCCGCGGACCAAAAGACAGCATTGTACGCTTAGATATTATTTCTGGCAGTGGCCAAACAGAATCTCACCGCACTATTTCTATTTTACGTGATGAAGTAAAACTTGAAGACCGCGCGGCACAAAGTGACATTATTAATATTAAACGCGAAGACAAAGACTACAAGCTTGGGATCATTGATATCCCTGCTTTTTATGCAGACTTTGAAGCAAAAAATGCAAATGACCCTAATTTCCGCAGCACAACGCGAGATGTCAGCAATCTTATTACAAAGCTTAAAGCCGATAACATTGATGGTCTAATCATTGATTTACGAAACAACGGCGGCGGCTCTTTAGCTGAAGTAAATAACCTTGTGGGTTTGTTTATCCCTGAAGGCCCGACCGTACAAGTTCACTACAGCTTTGGCCACACTCAAGTACTTGCCGACCAAGATCCTTCTGTTTTGTACGCCGGCCCACTTGTGGTACTAACAAATCGTTTAAGTGCCAGTGCCTCTGAGATTTTTGCAGGCGCCATTCAAGACTATGGTCGCGGCCTGATCGTAGGCAGCCAAACATTTGGTAAGGGCACCGTGCAAACATTGATCCCGTTATTTCGCGGTCAAATGAAAGTCACTAATGCTAAATTTTATCGCGTAAGTGGTGAAAGCACTCAACACCGCGGCGTTATTCCTGATATTTTATATCCTGAAATTTATGATATTGAAAAGATTGGTGAAAGCGCATTAGAAGAAGCTTTGGCATGGGATAAAATTGATGCCTCTAAGTACAAGCAGCAAAGCAATCTTAGCCCTTTTGTTCCTGCTCTGGAAAAAGCGCATTTAAAACGCATTAAAAGCAACCCTGATTTTGAATATCTTAATGAACAAGTTGAGTTCTTAAAAGAGTTGCGCAGTGACACCAGTATTTCATTAAACATTGATACTCGTGAAAAAGAGCGCCTAGAAACAGAAGCACGCCGCTTAGCGTTAGAAAACAAACGCCGCAAAGCCAAAGGGCTTAAGTTACTTGATAAGTTAGAAGATCAAAGCGAAGAAGACGCATCAGAAGACCCTGAAAAGAAAGATGCAACAGAAGATGCCTTACTAGTAGAAGGTGGTGAAATACTCGTAGATTTCATGAAGGCTAAACCTAATAACGCCATTACTAAAAAATAGTTCTCTGCCTTATTAGAGACATAAAAAAACCACGCACAGCGTGGTTTTTTTATGTCTCGTATTCTTGCTCTAACAAATGCTTTATATAATCATGCATTTATATTAACGCACCTTACCCTCCAAAATATGAGCATCCATTACTAATAATTTTAGTGCTTTAGATGCAAACTCTCGTCGATACAAAACGGCCAACACTAAAGATGATGCAAACATAAATATTATTGGATGAATAAACCATGCTAAAGACGCCATAGCAAAGTAATAGGCACGTAGACCATGATTAAACGCATGCCCTGCTTGATCTAATATCTTGCCAGTAGAATACGCATACTCTTTACGCTGACGAGCATTAAATTCCTCTTGGTCTGGCATTGGCGCGGCGCCCACTAATACACTACCAAAGCCATATTGGCGCAATGACCATGTAAAACTAAAAAACGCATACACCATAATAAATAAAAGCAAACCAAGCTTATATTGATTAAAACCAGAACCAACACTTTCAAACAACACCCATTTAGATGCAGAGGTTAGCGCCGTCAATACAGCCGCAACAATAATAACCGTAGTAGACGCCATAAAGTTTACATTGCGCTCTAGGTTTGCCAATAGCGCCGCATCCCCTATTCGGTTTTCTCTTAGCATCATTCTTTCCATCCACGATACTCTGTGAACATCCAATACAGAGGCTAAGCAATGGGTACGCTTAGCCATGTATTTAGAAAATGCGCTGTATCCGACCCATATTGTAAAAAAATACAACAAAGAAATGTGATTCCAAATCACATGATTCAGAATAAAATTATCTTCCATATCGTTCTCTATTTAAGAAAATTGACAATTTCTTTATCATTCAATGCTTTATTAAATAATTCAGTCAACATCGCGTTCAAGTATTTTTCATTAAATTGTTGCGTTGGTGCTGTTGCAACATCTTGCGCACGGTTTGCGGCAAAACGTTTTGTCAGGCTTGAGCCTGAACGACTAATGGTCAGCACAATTTCGCCTTCTAGCTCGATATGACTTACCCAGCTTTCGTCAGGTGAGAAATAACGTAATTTAACAATGCTTATTTCTAACTTAGAAAGTGGTTCAGGTCCTTTTTGCATGGCAATGTCTTGGGCAACCATTGCTGTTTGCAACGCTTCACCGATCGATTTTGACAAGCTATCCTCAAAACGAATAGGCCCTTGGTTTTTAGCATTACGATAACCAAGTAAATCGGTATTTTCACGTTTATCCGTTACGATCAACTCAATAGGAACAACCACACCTTTTAACTGTTCAAAATGAAGCTCGGGTGCCACATTAAGAGATTGTGGACCCACCGCACAACCTGTCAGCATTACGACCAAAAGACCACTTAGAAACGATTTCATTCTACTTCTCCTTTATTGTTCATTAACAATATCAATTAATTTGAGCCCTGCTCATCGCGCAAGAACACCCATTCTTTAGCATTTGATTGCTCAGAACTAAACTGATAGCCAGACACATCAAATTGCTTAATTTTTTCAACGTCTTTTATTCTGTTTTTAATCACATAAGCCGCCATTAAACCGCGAGCTTTTTTCGCATAAAAGCTGATAATTTTATACTGCCCATTTTTTTCGTCTTTAAATACTGGCGTGATCACATTTGCATTAAGTTGTTTAACTTTGACTGATTTGAAATACTCATTTGATGCCAAATTCAGTAAAACCTTGTCAGATGTACCTTCTTGATTCAGCTTATCCGTTATTAAGTCACCCCAAAAATCATAGAGATTTTTGCCGCGCTGGTTAGCGAATTTAGTGCCCATTTCCAAGCGATATGGTTGCATTAAATCCAGTGGCTTCAATAACCCATACAAACCAGACAGCATGCGCAAGTGTTTTTGCGCAAAGTTAACATCGGCTTTTTTAAATGAGTAAGCATCTAACCCGGTATAAACATCCCCTTTAAAGGCATACATAGCAGGACGCGCATTGTCTTGAGTGAACGGCAATGACCAATGCTGAAATCGATTCACATTTAAAACCGCCAGCTTATCACTTAACTTCATTAAGCTAGCCACGTCTTTAGGCGTCAACTCAACCAACTCATTAATTAATAACTTAGACTGGTCTAGCATCTCAGGCTGCGTGCATTCTTCAAACGGCAGGGGCGTTTCATAATCCAGCGTTTTAGCTGGGGAGACGAGCATTAACATCTTATTTCCTTACATCATCAAATCAGGGTGGCGACTTTGGACGTCTTTCATTTCGTTTAAGGATACGTATAGTAGTTCATTGCTGCCAGCCATCAAAAGCGATAATAATAAAAATGCTTACGAGGCACCCTACTTATGCAACCCAAAACTGTCACCGGTATAAATGTATTTTCTGGTACTTTGCGTATATTGCCAGATATTGGCCGCATTCTTAAGGGTGTTTATCACCTTGCCAGCGCCAAACCGGACAAATATAAATCCATCGGCCGAATGTTCGAAATTCGCGCAGCTCAACGCCCAAATCATTGTTTTTTACGTTACGAAGATACTGAGTATAGCTATCAAACGTTTAATCAATGGAGCAACCAGATATCTCATTATTTTAGCAGCCAAGGGGTCAAAAGCGGCGATACTATCGCTCTCATGATGGAAAACAGGCCTGAAACCCTTGCTTGCGTCCTCGCAATCACGAAACTAGGTGCCATCGTGAGCATGATTAACACCACCCAAAGAGACGATGTTCTTGTGCACTCGCTGACCACCGTCACACCCAAAATAGCCATCATTGGGGAAGAATGCACAGAAGCCTATCTTCAGGTTAAAGATCAGATCAAACAAGACTCATCATTTAGGACATTCTATATGGCGGATGCGTCATCAACCCCCGCTCCAGATGGTTTCATTGATTTAGATACAGTTACCCCAGATTTCCCTAAAAGCAACCCAGAAAGCTCTAAACGTATTCAAATGAAACAAACGGCTTATTATATATTTACATCAGGGACAACAGGCTTACCAAAGGCATCGATTTTAACGCACTTTAGGTGGGTTAAAGCCATGGGGGCTTTTGGGCTATCGGCTTTTCGTATCCGTAAAGATGACGTTTATTATGTTTGCTTACCCTTATACCACAACAATGCTTTAACCGTTTCTTGGGCCAGCATCGTCGGCGCTGGCGCCACCATGGTATTAGCACGTAAATTTAGCGCGTCAAGATTTTGGGATGACTGTCGCCGTTATGGTGTTACAGCATTTTGTTACATCGGCGAGCTGTGCCGTTACTTACTTAATCAACCAGAAAAAGACAATGATCGCAATCACAGTGTGCGAGTAATGGGTGGAAACGGTTTACGCCCAGATATTTGGATGAAATTCAAACAACGCTTTGCCATCCCCCAAATTATGGAATTATATGGTGCCAGTGAATGCAACATTGCATTTGTAAACAACTTAAATTTGGACTTAACCGCAGGCTTTTGCCCAATGAGTTTTAATGTTATCAAATACGATATTGAACAAGACGCTCCTGTGCTCAATGAGCAAGGTTTTATGATTCCAGTGGCAAAAGGTGAAACTGGGTTATTAATTGCTGAGGTAACCAAACGCAGCCCTTACGAAGGCTATACAAATATTAAAGCCAACCAAACAAAAGTGCTTACAAATGTCTTTAAAAAAGATGATGTCTATTTTAACAGTGGCGATCTTGTACAAAAACAAGGCTATAAACACGTAGCCTTTGTTGACCGACTAGGCGATACCTTCCGCTGGAAAGGCGAAAATGTTGCCACCACAGAAGTCGAAGAAGTGGCCAACCAATTCCCACAAGTTGAACACAGTGTTGCCTACGGTGTGCAAATCCCCAACACAGATGGCCGCGCTGGCATGACGGCCATTACACTCAACACAGAGCTCAATCAATTTGACACCACTGCGTTCACACAACATCTTAAAAGTAAATTGCCTAGCTATGCCGTGCCTATTTTTATTCGCATTAGGCCAACACAAGAGATAACCGGCACATTCAAATATAAAAAAGGAACTCTAAAAACAGAAGGGTTTAATTCGCAAGCATTCAATGAACCCGTGTTTGTATTATTACCAGGAGAAAATAGCTATACAGCCATTAATGCTGATTTAATATCAGAATTAAAAAATGGCGACTATCAGTTTTAACCATCACGTTATTACTTGCCTTGTTTACACTTCATTCAAGGCAAGTGCAAACTGTGTACCATAGGGTATTTCATGTTAACCATAATAATTTAGAGTCATAAAAACCTAAATTAGAATTCACAGCAAAAAATAAAATGAAATGCATCATAAAATGTTTTGAAGCAATGAGTGTGTAATGAATATATCTGATTTTGATATGAGCTTACTCACAATTGCCGCAATATTAACCAGTGGTATTGCGGCCATATTAGGCCAAGGCGGTGGCATCATGCTCTTTGCATTGCTGGCCATTTACATTGACCCCCCATTACTCATTGCCTTTCATGCTGTTATTCAATTATCGAGTAATGCCAGTCGGGCGGCTTTCGCTATTCCCCATATCAATTGGCATGTGATCTCACCTATTTTATTTGGGACATTAATCGGCGCGATACTCATTACCCCTTTTATTAGCACTGCAAATTGGAACTGGATGCAACCAATTATAGGCGTCTATATACTTTTTCTTACTTGGGGCAAAGGTATCTCAATGCCCTTCTCGCTGCCAAAACCCATGCTAAGCATGGGCATACTTCAAGGCAGCCTAGGCATGGCATTGGGGGCTACTGGCCCATTAGGTAACGCCATTCTCTTAGCTAAGGGACTAAGTAAAAATGCCATTGTGGCAAGCAATGCCGTCATTATGAGTACCAGCCACGCCAGTAAAGTCATCTTATTTGGCTTAGTCGGCGTCAGTGTATTACCCGCCATTGAACCAATAATTTTTCTCAGCATCGCTGCCATAATAGGTTCTTATCTTGGGAGTAAGCTAAGAGGCTTTTTACCAGAACGCCTTTTTAGCACCCTATTCAAAGCAATACTGACGCTTTTAGCGCTGCGTATGATTGTTATGCAACTGATCGAGCTTTAAATAACTGTAATTTAACTGTCATATTCTAGCTGCATGCTAGGCTTATGACGTCACACACAAACCCATTAAATCATCGCATAACACCTGTTCAAACATATTTTATAACGCTATGCTTACCGAAAAAGATAACGGTATAAAAATGAACACATCAGAGCTCATACACACCTTTGATGAATTGGTTGAAACAACGCAAACACTTTGCCTTAGTATTCGTTCAAATCATCAAGGACATTGGCTACCACTCACTGAAGATGAGCAATCTAACGGCACCACTGCTTTGAATAAAGCGTGTAACATGCTCAGCGATTTTTGGTACAAAGACGGGCAAGATGGCAGAGAAACCCGTAGCTGTTTTGGTTTTATTGCGGTACCGGAAAGCACACTCGCATTAGCAAACACTGTTAATAATTTAAAAGATACGCTTAAACAACAAGTACAAATTCTACAAAAGCAAAACAAACAACAGTGGTTAGAACTCAAAGGCCAACTGGCTCGCCGCCACCCGACACTACAAACACAACTGCATTTTTCTGGCCTTAGCCGTCTGCATTTAAAACAAACATGGCGCACAATAACGGTTATTAATCGCACACCCACGCGCATTGGTTTTAATTGGTACCACTCAGGTAGAAGCATTCAAAAAATTTCGGTGCAACAAGCCTATGATGCATTGGCACGCCTAGACACAGGTAGTTCGCATATTCAGGCTCAATTATCGTCTGTATCAAAACTATCGAGCAACACGCCGCTAGCAAAAGTGCAAAATTTAGCCCCCACAATGCGGGCTAATTTATTTTATGATGATGGCGAAGTACCTTTACGCCACGCTATGAATATTTCATTACCTATTTTGTTTAAGGCCCATAAAGAGCACACATTACCACAACACAATGAGCCTGAAATCGATCCACCTACTGAACGACAAAGAGCCGTACGCAGCGATCGTAAAATTGAAGATCATCCTTTTTTACCCAGCATTCGCGTACACAGATACAACCCTTAAAAAATAATTTGAGACATTATGCAAATATACGGTCATCGCGGCGCCAAAGGGGTAGCCATGGAAAACAGCCTAGCGGGCTTTCAATTAGCGGCAAGCCAAGGTATTGACCGCTTTGAACTTGATGTTCGCCTAAGCAGTGACGGTCAGCTCATGGTCGTTCATGACGAAAAATTAATGCGCCTTGCCAATAGTCAATTACGTGTCAGCCGCAGTACGGCTCACGTACTTGGCTCAACTGTATTAAAAGGCACTCAACAAGGTATTCCAACCCTTGAGCAAGTGGTTGCAGCTTGTCCAAACGTTGTTCATTGGCAATTTGAAATTAAAACCCTGTCGAGCAACCCTGGTTTTTTACAACCCATGGCTCAATTAATCGAGCGCTTTCAATTACAAGACAAAGTCGTCATTACATCAAAGCACATCGGTATTTTACGTGCGTTTAAACGCAGTATTCCACACATTGAACGAGGCTACGTACAAGAATGGCCACTTCCTAACGGCTTAAAAACAGCGCTTGCATTAGAGTGCACACACTTATGCCTAAATAAGAGTCTTGCTCGCTTAAGCTATGTGAAAAAAGCACAACGCAAAGGGTTAAAGGTCAGCGTATGGACAGTGAATGATGCCGATGAAATGTGTCGATTATTCCATTGCAACGTCGACAGCATCATCAGTGACTTCCCACAAGCGGCAAGAGAAGTACTTGCGCCACTCAATAGACAAGAAGCCTAAATTAACATGAGCACAAACACGCTATACATTACTGGCGCAGGCGTCAGCGCAGAAAGTGGCATTCCCACTTTTCGCGGTGAAGATGGCTTTTGGACAATCGGCAGTAAAAACTACACACCAATGGAAATGGCGACACGTGCCATGTACCAAAACGAACCCGCTGAGTTTTTAGCCTGGTATTACAATCGCTTCGCCAGTTATCGTCACCACGGTCCTAACGATGTGCATCACTGGCTGGCCAATAAAAACTTAGTCACTCAAAATATCGATGGCTTAGATGGCAAAGCGGGAAACCAACGCTACATAGCCATTCACGGCAGGCTCGACAAAGTTACTTTGTTTCATGAACAAGGTGATAACATTGATGTACTCGATGCCCCTTGGGAATCCATTGATGAATCTAATTTAACGCAATCACTGATGCAGTATTTCAATATCAATCAAACACCCAAACTTTATGAAAGCTACAAGCCATTCGTTTTATTATTTGATGAATACTACACTCAATTATATCAAATTGACCAAGCACAAGAGCGAATGAAACAAGCCGATAAAATCGTATTCATGGGAACATCATTCAGTGTGAATATCACGAACATCGCATTGGATATCGCCATGAAAAATAAAATAGACGTTTACGTTGTTGACCCCGACCCCGTTATATTGCCCTACAGGCAAGTGACTTATTTTAGGCAGACCGCTTTAGATTACATACAAAATCACGACTGATAACAACCTAACCTAGCACCATTTCACACACGAAAAAACGCACAGTTTTGTGCAAAGCGTAACAAGCTTTATCATAAAATTTATTTAAAACTTATTGAAAGCCGAATATTGCTATAAGGTGGACCAACGTCAATATAGCGATAAAGAAGGAACCTTCTAATGCACATCACTTACTACACCAAGATTGCAATCATCGCATTGCTACCAAGTATTCTTTCAGGGTGTGCTGGCTCGCCTCCAACCTTCACAGATTCCCCCTCAACACTTACCCCCTGTCCTAGCTCACCCAACTGTGTTTCAAGTGTATTAGACAAAGATGATAGCCACTTTATTGCCCCCATAGAGTCAACACTGAGCATTGAGCAAAAGCATAAACGCCTATATGAGTTATTGAGCCAGCACGCCAATGTATCCCTTATAAAAACCGAACCTCAATACATAAGAGCCGAGTTCACCTCGTCTTTTTGGGGGTTTGTTGATGATGTCGAGTTCATTATTACAGACACCCAGATACATATGCGCTCAGCATCTCGCCTAGGATACAGTGACCTAGGAGCAAACCGCAGTCGACTAGAGCGCCTGCGTTCTGAATTTTAAGCCCCCATAAATATGGCCAAAAAGCACACTCCAGCAAGCCTCTTGTGAAGAGATAACAATTAAGGCGTTTTTTGATATAATGCCGCGCATATTAGCCGTGACACCGATTGTTACACGGCTCTGCCTATCGGAGTATGTATGACCACGAATATTGATACCCCTAATCACCTAAAAGACAGTGAAACCCTATTAAGTGAAACAGGCTTTGAAACAAGCAACACTTGGTATCACGGCACCACCTCTGGCCTAGCTCAACAAATCATCAAACAAGGCTTGAAACGCTCTGGCGACCAAGAAATCAACCAAGCCACCAAGAAGGCAATGGCGACCATTGGTAACAGCTACACAGAACGCAAAGAGCCTGTATACCTAACTCAAAGCAAAGAATTAGCGTACTACTGGGCCGTTGAAAAAGTACGCGCTCGTAAGGTCCACACAGGAAGCGATGAAACGCCAGAGATCATTAAAGTAACCCTTGATGATAAAACCAACAACAGTGTAAAAACCGATGTCGGTGCCGTAGTGATGCTTATGGACTTGAATCCATACATGGGATATTTAGAAGAAATATACGCAGCAAAAAGCATTGAGTTTGATCTAGATGACATTCAAGCAAACGCAATGGAGCTTAACCGCGAAGACTATATGAACAAATTTGGCCTTGCTTACTACGCAAAAGATATCGACGCGAAATTTGTGAGTTTAGTTAAATAATATACACATAAATCACACCCTAACCCTTGGAGGATGTAAGCCATTCTGTGTAACCGCCAGTTTTAAATGTAATCTTTCAAACGGTCTTCGAACATGATCATAAATCGGTTCAAGGCCGTTTTCCAGTTTCTTATCGGCATAGTCCACTTTTCCGAAGCTTGTCGTACCGCAAGGTAAACCACTTTTTTAGCCGACTCTTCTGTTGGAAATACTTTTCGTTTTTTCGTCGCTTTTCGAATAACGCTGTTCAGAGATTCAATGGCATTGGTTGTGTAAATGGCTTTTCTGATATCAGCAGGATAGTTAAAAAGCGTATTTAAATTCTCCCAGTGATTACGCCAAGATCGGCTGATTTGTGGATATTGACCATCCCACTTCTCACTAAAATCAGACAGTGATTGCAAGGCACTTTCCTCAGTCGCGGCCTGGTAAATTTTCTTTAAATCAGCGGTGACGGCTTTGTAATCTTTCCAAGGAACGTACTTCACTGAGTTACGCACCATGTGCACGATGCACAGCTGAATTTGCGTTTCTGGATAGACGGCATTGATAGCATCTGGAAAGCCCTTCAGGCCATCCACGCAAGCAATGAGAATGTCTTTCACACCACGATTCTGCAGCTCAGTCAGAACATTTAGCCAGAACTTAGCCCCTTCGTTTTCAGATAGCCACATGCCCAATAACTCCTTGTGGCCTTCCATGTTGACGCCTAAGGCAAGGTAAACTGATTTATTGATCACCTGTTTGTCCTGACGAATTTTAAGCACGATGCAATCAAGATAAACAATGGGATACACCGCATCTAATTCACGAGATTGCCATTCAATCACTTCTTCAATGACCGCATCAGTGACTTTTGAAATTAGGCTTGGAGAGGCATCTGCGTTATACAGTTCTTTAAACGTTTTAACGATTTCTCGTGTGGTCATGCCTTGGGCGTATAAAAATAAAATTTTATCGTCCATCGAGGTAAACCGAGTCTGATTTTTCTTTACTAATTTAGGATTAAAAGAGCCTTCGCGATCCCTAGGGGTATCTAGTTGAAACTGGCCATCTTCGGTGCGTAAAGTTTTACTGGTGGTGCCATTGCGGCTATTGGAGTTAGAGGATTCTTCATTCCGTTCATAACCAAGGTGCTCATCAAGCTCAGTATTTAAAGCCCGCTCAACTGTCACTTTAGTGAGCATCTGACGAAATTCATTAAGGTCTTGTTCTGTTTTAATACCCTTTGCCGCTTCGCGGGCAAAGGCTTCTAGTGCTTCTTTGTTCATTGCTGCCTATCCTTAGCCATTTCTGGCTTTGATGATAAGCAGTTACACAGATTTATCTACAGCCTCAACCCTTGCGGATTAGGGTGTAACAACTAATTTAACCTGCCTGACTCATCAACCCGTTTTAGCCATCAACATTTCTAGTTCTTTATCTTCACGTTCTTTTTGTATTTCTTTCGCTAATTCTTCCGATGTTTTTTGTAACGATAGACCCGCCATTGGGCTTGCCTGCGACGCATCTGAGTCACTGCCATCGGCTAGCTTGACTCTTAAGCGTAAGTTATTCTCTGAGTCAGCGTTCTTTAAAGCTTCTTCTAATGAAATTTTCCCAGCTTGATATAACTTAAACAATGCGGCATCGAAAGTTTGCATACCCAAATTTTCTGATTTTGACATAATTTCTTTAATGCCATCCGTGTCACCTTTGAATACCAAGTCTTGAATGGTTTTATTACCCAATAAGACTTCAACTGCGGCTACACGCTTACCATCAACAGTCGGAATTAAACGTTGAGAAATAATGGCTTGTAAATTTAAACCAAGGTCTTGCAGCAATTGCTTATGACGTTCTTCAGGAAAGAAATTAATAATACGATCTAATGCCTGATTGGCATTGTTTGCATGCAATGTCGAGATCGCAAGGTGACCTGTTTCAGCAAATGCTAATGCATGCTCCATGGTTTCTTGATCCCGAATTTCACCAATCAAAATAACATCAGGCGCTTGGCGTAACGTATTTTTTAACGCCGCTTTAAAACTTTTAGTATCAACCCCCACTTCCCTTTGATTGATAATGGAACGTTTATGCGTATGCACAAATTCAATTGGGTCTTCGATTGTAATAATATGCCCAGGCACATTGGTATTGCGGTGATCAATTAACGACGCTAGAGAGGTCGATTTACCAGAGCCTGTTCCGCCTACAAATAAAACCAAACCCCGTTTTGCTAAAATCACTTTTTTTAGTACCTGAGGTAATCCCAAATCATCAAAACGCGGAATATCGGTTACGATATTTCGTGCAACCAATGAAACTTCATTGCGTTGACGAAACATATTCAACCGGAAACGCCCACCAGTTGGTAAACTAATGGCCATATTTAATTCAAGTTCGGCTTCAAATTCTTTTTTCTGATCTGCATCCATAACGGATTCAATCATTTTTGCAATTTGACCTGGTTGTAGCGGCTCTTTACCTAACGGCTTTAATGTTCCTTGAAATTTAGCACTAGGAGGCGCGCCCGTGCTCAAATACAAATCAGAACCATCATGCTTTGCTAAAATTTGCAGGTATTTTATTAACGCCATCGGTATTCACTTCTTATTATCTAAAACTACAACAGAATTCAGTTTGAACAATATTTAAGCATATAGTACTAGATAATAATATTTACTAAGCAGGTAAATGTGCACGAAGTAGCAAATTTTAGCTATTCATTGCCCTTTTGATCAAAACCCGAACATAAAAAGTGCATGACTCATGCTTTAAAGTGAAATGTAACGTTATGTAATAAAATTTATAGCATTAACAAATACTGCTTGATAAGCCACAGCTATATAAGGCGATTAAACACAGAACCCATAAATAACGCATGATACTGTCAAGTAACCTTTTATCAAAATTACTTGACCTAGCGGAGTAAGTTTAAACTTGTCTGCAAAAGCAATTCCCGCTGACAAAAAACTAAATAAGAAAATTCATGACAAAACTACACCCGCGTAAAGTTAATACCACTGGCTTCAATAAACTGAACATCAAAACAACCATCAACAACACACTCCCTTAACTGGGGAACGTATTCCTCAACATGACTTGCGTTTAAGTGAATATCCAGAGATGCCTGATCACGCCACCGCTCAATGGTGATAAAGGTATTGCCATCAATAAAAGATTCGTATTGTTCACAACCATCTTCATTAGGGGCATATTCAAATTGAAGTATGTTGGCGATCGTTCTTAGTTGCTCATGTTTATTATCTTTAATGGATGCTTTTACAATTGCAATTATCATTTTAATTCCCTACAGCGTAATAATAAGATTAGAATTAAACTCTAATCTTGCCTGACCGACTGCTTTTTTAAGCACCTCCATTTCAACACATATCAATTTTAAATAAATCATCATTTTTTCGTTTTAACGTATCTGCCTAATCGATTAACTAGCAGTAACCAGGTTTTGATCTGGTAAATTCAGTTGCGCTTATTAGCTATCATCAGCAAACAATAACGGGCAATAACATGACCATCGTCCGTATAAAAACGGGTATTAGATAAAGTATATAAGGACATTAAAAAGTAACACTTTCAGATCTTGATCATTTTTTATTTAGACAAAACGCGGGCACAAAAAAAGCGAGCAATGCTCGCTTTTTTGCTTACTCAAGAATGCTCACTCAGCACTACGCTATTCGATTTAAACCATTAAGAGCGGCAATCCGATAAGCTTCTGCCATGGTCGGGTAATTAAACGTATTATTCACAAAATAGCTAACGGTGTTACCCGCGCCTTCTTGTTTCATAATGGCTTGACCGATATGAATGATCTCTGACGCTTGGTCTCCAAAACAATGAATACCAAGTATTTCAAGCGTATCGCGATGAAATAAAATTTTCAGCATCCCTACACTTTCCCCAGTGATCTGAGCACGGGCGATACTTTTTAAGAATGCCTGCCCTACTTCATAAGGCACTTTTTCATTGGTCAGTTCACGCTCAGTTTTACCAACCGAGCTGATTTCTGGAATCGTATAAATACCTGTTGGCACATCACTTACAAACCAATAGTCATCATCACCAGCTAAATGCGCTGCTGCGCTTCGTCCTTGGTCGTATGCGGCACTTGCAAGACTTGGCCAACCAACAACGTCACCTACCGCATAAACATGGTCGGCACTGGTTTTATAGTTTTCATCCACTTCAATTTGGCCACGACTGTTAGGTTCAACACCCACATGCTCTAGCCCAATATTTTTTGTGTTGCCGTTACGCCCTGCCGCCCACAAAAGTGCATCGGCTTTGATTCGCTTACCCGATTTAAAGTGCATGATCACACTGTTTTCATCTGTCTCTATTGAGTCAAACAGCTCATTATGACGAATCAAAACACCAGTATCACGCAGGTGATAACTTAAAGCGTCTGAGATTTCATCATCCAAGAAAGGCAATAAGCGCTCGCCTGGATTAATCAAATCAACTTTTACACCAAGACCACTAAAGATAGAGGCGTATTCAGAGCCAATAACACCTGCGCCATAAATAATAATGGTTCGCGGTGTATGCTCTAGTTTTAAAATCGTGTCGGAATCATAAACACGCTCATGATTGAAATCGACGCCCGCAGGACGAAATGGGCTCGAACCGGTGGCAAGTACGATTTGCTCCGCATGTAGGCGAGTACTTGACGCGGGCCCTTCTGTAATTTCAATCGTATGAGCATCAACAAAGCTGCCATGACCATGATATAAATGCACACGATTACGGCTATAAAATTCAGTCCGTAATTTAACTTGCTTAGCGATAACCCGTTCAGCTGTTTTTAATACGCGCGGAAAACTAAACCATCTAGGCTCGCCAATATCACGAAACATCGGGTTAGTGTTGTATGAAATGATTTGCTTAACCGAGTGACGCAATGCTTTAGAGGGTATTGTGCCGTAATGAGTACAATGCCCACCAACAGCCGGAGCCTCTTCTACTACCGCCACTTTTTTGCCTTTTTTTGCCGCGTTCATAGCAGCACCCTCGCCTGAAGGGCCTGTTCCTAAAACAATGACGTCATAATGGTAATCAGCCATTCAACACTCCTTATACATATTATTTTTGGCTTGCGTCATACCCTAAATTTGCGGTTACATTGCCAGCCACTTTTTTCGTTTCTGTGTCACATTTCTGTTTATCGCCGCCACATACATCGCACGCTGATTCCATCCCGATGGCGCTCATGCCACCGCAGGATCCACTAATGGGCTTTCGACCAAGCAACACGCCGACTGCCATTAAAGCAATGATTAATAGCATGAAAACAAACACGACAAATATCATTTCCATGGGGAAACCTCACTTAGCTTGCCAGCGTTCAAACTCTGGCGTTGTGTATTCACCGAAGCCGTTAGGGCCTCGCTCAATTAGATAGACTTTTAATTTGTGTTCAACGGCAAACGCTTTGGCTTTTTCGGCCCCCATTACAAGCATAGCAGTCGCGAGCGCATCGGCACGGACACAGGTTTCATCAATAATAGTCACTGAAGCCAAGGTATGCTTGACCGGCTTAGCCGTAAAAGGATCAATACTATGACTGTATTGCTGACCATTCATTTCAAAATAATTACGATAATCCCCTGATGTGGCCATGGCACCCGTTTTCATTTCGATGATCTTTTGAACACTGCGTTGACCCTCATCTGGCTTCTCAACCGCCACACGCCAAGGGTTTTCAAGTGATTTTCTCCCCTTAACACGCATCTCGCCACCAATTTCGACTAAATAATGGGTAATGCCTTTCGATTCAAGGTAGTCCGCTACTTTATCAACCCCATAACCCTTGGCAATGGCAGATAAATCTAAGTAGCGCTGCTCGGTTTTACGAACACTTAAATTAGCCAAGCTAACTTGCTCTAACCCAACTTGCTGCTGAGCCTGCTTAGTTTGCTCATCGCTTGGTAAGCGTGTTGGCATTTTGTCTGGCCCAAAGCCCCACAAATTAACCACTGGCCCCACTGATATATCAAAATACCCAGAGGTAAGGCCATGTAATGATAGCGATAACTCAAGGACCTCAAAAAGCTCTGGGCTTACTTTTTGTTCATGGGGCGCATCTGCTGAATTAAAAATGCTTAACTCGCTGTCTTTTTGATAAGTCGACATTTGCTGATTAATCATCAGTAAAATCTTGTTAATGTCCGACTGGGCTTGCTGTGTATCAACACTGGCAACATGACGCCACTGAGCGCTGTAACTGGTGCCCATGGTATAACCATGGATCTTATCGAGTGATTCAGGTTGTTGTGAGCAGGCTAAAAGCTGAAAAGATAAGAGAAAAATGAATACGAACTTCATACACTTGCCCTAGAAAAAGGCAAGTATATCGGATATATACAAAAGCCTCTATCTATCGGTAAAGCAAAACGGCGTTCTAAAACATAAATTAATTATTAGGTATCAATAACTTATGCAAGCGGCTCTCGCCCGATGGCGTCAACTGCCAATAACTTTTCAAACCTGAACGCTCTTTGGCCACATTCTCAATCACGCCTGCGCCTTTTAGATAAGCCTTCAAACGCTGGAATTCGATGTCATTACAGCGCACACCAGACAAAGCGTGCGAGTCCTTGATGGCATTCATGAATTCTTCTTTATAGTTATCTTCGACATAGTCTTCTAAAACGGAACGCATTCGATCTTCGGTGACTGGCGATGTCATCATGGATCCAATGCTTAAAAACGCCATTTCCCACGTTAACAAAATATTGCTTGTTACTTCATGGCAATTGCCATGGGCAAAGACTTTGCCGGTAAATCGCATTGGATAGGTTTCCATGCCAAACAAGGCGTCTGTAATAGCCGCATGCAGGTTCGATACCGTTTCTACTTCTGAACGTTTATTGCTCTCGGCCAAGCCAAGTTGCGGCTTCAACACATCCCTCAATACCTGACGAGCAATTAACAATAAATCCTCTTTGTAGCTCCAGTACTTGAATATGCCAGACATCGTTAAACGGTGCAGTGCGCGCAAACGCTGCACATCTTGAGAGACCATGCCTTTAAGCTCGGTATTTTTAAGTAATGCGACCACTTTTTTATGTTTGCTTTTGGCATACACGGCTTCACGGTGAATATAGCTTTCACCACTATCCGACAGTGCACCGTATCCATCGCCAACTAATAAGATGAAGACATCCGAAGAATCTATGGTTTTACGCACCATTGGCCAATCATAGTCGCCAGAATCTGGCGTAAAATAAAATGAAATCGGCAAGCCGCCCAACTGGATAACAACACGGTTGATGGTGTAAATAATATCTGCAGTGTCTTTAGGATCGGCACAGATAAAGACTGTTGACTGAGTGTTTTGATTCATATCCTTATATACCGCTTTAAATCCACGCTAATACCTTAGCTAAATACAATAATAGACTAATTGAGAATGCTGACATCAATGTGCTCAACGCAATAATATTTGAAGCCAAAACATGGTTTCCGCCCATTGCGCGCACCATGACAAAACTCGCAGCAGCCGTAGGGCTTCCAAACATGAGAATGACACAGCCGATTTCAGCCCCATTAACAGCCCAATAAAAACGCGGCCACACCCACTACAACGGGCACTATAACTAATTTGGCAAAGACCGCCTGTGCTGACAACACACTGGTGTTATGCAGCTCACGCAAGCTTAAGGAGCCCCCGATGGCAATTAACGCCAAAGGCAGTGTCATTCGGGCCAAGTACTGCCCCGTATCATACATGACTTTAGGAAGCTTTAAATCTAGCCAAACACAAAAAAAGCCGAGAAAAATAGCAATTATTAACGGGTTTTTAGCAATGTCTTTGAGCGTTTTACCCCACTGAACGGCACGCCCCTCATGCAGGCTGCGATTTAACGCATAAACCGATAATATGTTGTATATGGGCGTCACCACGGCCAAGATAACCGCGCCGATCGCAAGACCATCACCACCAAATGCTTTTGCACACAGGGCAATCCCAACAATACCAAGGTTGCTTCTAAAAGCCCCCTGCACTGCAACACCTCTGTCCTCATGCGCGACCCACATACCTGAAAACAACCAAAAGACAACAAACGTAACGAGCGCTGCGCCCATACAAAACCAAACTAATGGGAGTTGATCAGATAAATGTAAATCATTATCGATCATGGATAGAAAAATCAGAATCGGCAGGCAAATATTAAACACCAGTGATGATGCCTGTCCTACGAAGCCAGTATCGATATGCCCTTTGCGTTTCAAATACAGACCCACAAACACAATGATAAAAACAGGGCCGGTTACCGATAATGTATATTCTAACGCCCCTAAATACCCCATAAAGCCACCCAAAAAAGGCGCATTGTAGCAGTTTCAGATTATTCGGCCTGTATAATAAACAAACAATTCATTTGTGGTATTGGATATGCTAGAATGCGCCGCAATATTTATAGGTAATTATCATGTCTAGATTAAAAAAATCACGCTCTCTAAAGCGCGTTACTGGCGGGGTTAAAACAGGCTCTAAAGAACGTACAAAATTAGAGAACAAACAGCGTAAAGCAAAACAAAAAGCAGCGAACCCTATGAAGAGTAATCGCCAACGCTCTGTCTATCAAAAATTCATAGACGAAAACGGTATCGTTGAAAAACAGCACGCGCCTAAAGCCGCAAAAGTGCAAGAGATTGTCACCGAAGCGATATTTATTGAGCGCACTGTTCATCAACCAGCCGAGACAACTGAATCCTTATGGGATCAGCTAGAAAAACCGCAAAATAACGATACTTTCTAAAGATACCTTTCTATCTTATGCAACAAGATCAATTAGACTGCACCAGTGGCCAGTACTCCCTCACTCGCCCTGGCGCAAACCCCAAGCAACCACTTCGTGCTTGGGATGCCGCTGACGAATACCTCATTAACTTAATCAACACTGAATATTCAAACTCAACATTATTGGTGCTCAATGATCAATTTGGTGCATTAGCGTGCGCCCTACATAAACAAATTAGCGCCTGGTCATCAGACAGTTTCTGCGCAAAAGATGCATTAAATCAAAATCTAGCAAGTAACAACCTGACACTTAGCGGATCGCAATTTGATTCAATTACGATCGAATCTGATGCAGAACTAGCAATCATGAAAATTCCAAAAAACACCAGTTTTTTAGAGTTCCAACTAAACCAATGCGTAAAACTGGGTATAACAAAAATCTTACTTGCAGGCATGATGAAACATCTGCCTAAAACAATTCTGAATCAATTACAGAAGTTCGGAACGGTAAAGCGATTACCCTTTGTTAAAAAAGCCACCGTATTTGAATTAGACGTAGAAAAAGCCACTACGGATTCATACCCAAAGAAAAATCATTTTGAAAGCATCACGCTTTTAAGCCACGCCAATGTATTCGGTCGAGATAAGCTCGACCCCGGTGCTCAATTTTTTATTGAGAATCTTCAACGTTTACCTAATGCCTCACATATAGCGGATTTGTGCTGTGGCAGCGGCATATTAGGCATTAAATACGCTCAAGAGCACCCGCAAAGTAATGTCGACTTTTATGATGAATCCTTCATGGCCGTCGAAAGCTCAAAAATATCTTGGCCGCTAAACAATATAAACAACCCGGCAAATTTCATTTGGGCCGATGGCTTGAGCGGTAACGCAAACACCTACGACCTCATTCTGTGCAACCCCCCTTTTCATGAAGCACATACTGTTGGCGATCACATCGCAAAACGATTATTTAAACAAAGTAAAGCTGCGTTAAACCCTCATGGAGAACTGATCGTCGTTGGTAACAGGCATTTGCAATATCACGTAACATTAAAAAAATATTTCAAATCGGTTGAGCAAATTGCATCTAATCCCAAGTTTGTTTTATTAAGTGCTCATGGCTAGTTATCGCATCCCTGCCAAGCCATGCCACAGTGAAATTGAAATTAAGCGCAGCCAATTCTTAGGCTTCGCTGCACACACCCCCAATCTACAAGCCGCCAAAAATTTTATTCAATCGCTAAAAGACAGCTACCCAGATGCACGACACCACTGCTACGGGTTCATGGCTGGAGCACCTTGGGACAGCAATTTATATGGCTTTTCTGATGATAACGAACCTAGCGGCACAGCAGGTATGCCTATATTTTCTCACCTAAAACACAACAATATTGGTGAAATAACGATTGTGGTGGTTAGGTATTTTGGCGGCACCAAACTCGGCACAGGTGGACTAGCCAGAGCCTACAGTGAAGCGGCTAAAATAACGCTTGAAGCACTAGAGCTTCAGGATTTTGTAGAAATGGAAACAGTAAACTATACGTTTGAGTTTTCACAAGAAGCACAAATTAGAAGAATTATTACGAATGTAGGCGGTGACATTATTAACGCAACATACACAAGCCAGGTGAATTTAACCGCACGTATTCCCGTAGGCGAAGAGATTCAGCTACCTTATTCAGTCACTTTATCGCGCTCAACGATATAACGGGCAATGTGACGATAACCATCTTGTATCATGTCGTTAAAGCCCATGTGAACTTCAAAATCTTCTTGAGAAACTCGTCTGATACTCTGTATTTGGGCCTGAGTTTCAAGCTGTATGATCTCACCCGATGTAAAATAGAGACTTAATGAAATCACTAAAATAGGGAATTTAGGCTGGCTTTCAAAGCTGCTACTCCCATGAAGAGACGTTATTTCTTCTTCATTACAGCAGACACAAACGCCACGCGGAGTAATTTGACTACCCGAAAGAGAGTACGTACGAGAACCATCTAATGCCATTGCATCAATCGTTAAATATGGGTTCGATATGGTTTGGCTAATCGCGTTCATAGTCATATGTCAAAAAATATACCAATGCGTGTAATATAAGTAATAAACTAGATCGTTCATTTTTCAAACAATTGATACAATTTATAACAAAAATAGCACTCCTATCACATACTTAATTACTAGAAATAGCAATCGAGTTCTCAGTTTCCCCCATAATTGTGACCAAAAGACGCCTATTCCCAGCAGATTTCCTATATTCACCTAAATAAATCCCCTGCCACACGCCTAAATTAAACTGGCCATTTGTCACTGGAACCGTTAATTGTGCTCCCAATAAACTGCTTTTAATATGCGCAGGCATATCATCTAGGCCCTCATCAACATGTTCGAAGTAATCACAATTTTCAGGCACCAGACGATTCATGAACTGCAATAAATCCGAGCGAACCGTAAAATCAGCATTCTCATTCAAGGTAATACCAGCCGAGGTATGCTGAAGAAGTAAATGCGCAAGCCCAACTTTAAGGCCTTTTAATTCTGGCAATTGCTTCAGCAGCTCATCGGTAATTAAATGAAACCCATAAGGCTTCACATCTAATACTATTTCTTTTTGTAGCCACATATTCGGTTAACCTTTCAAAACAATCAGAAACAAAAAAGGCCCATAAAACAAAGTTTTATGGGCCTTTTTTTACGATAACTTATTAACCGCCAAAGTCATCTAGCATGATATTTTCAGGCTCAACACCTAAATCTTCAAGCATTTTAATCACAGACTGGTTCATGATTGGAGGCCCACACATGTAGTACTCACAATCTTCTGGCGCTGGGTGATCACGTAAATATTGCTCGAACAATACATTGTGAATAAAGCCCGTTAACCCTGTCCAATTGTCTTCAGGCTGTGGGTCCGACATAGCAACGTGCCAGTCAAAGTTAGAAAACTCAGCAGCCAATGCATCATATTCGTCATCATAGAACAGCTCACGTGCAGAACGTGCACCATACCAGAAGCTCATTTTACGTGAAGACTTCAAACGCTTAAGCTGATCAAAAATATGTGAACGCATAGGTGCCATACCCGCACCACCACCAATGAATACCATCTCGGCATCGGTGTCTTTAGCGAAGAACTCACCAAATGGGCCGTATACTGTCACTTTATCGCCTGGCTTCATGTTAAATACATAACTAGACATGATGCCTGGATTAATACCTTCAGTGCGTGGAGGCGGTGTCGCAATACGAATATTGAATTTCACCACACCGCGCTCCTCTGGGTAGTTAGCCATAGAGTAAGCACGAATCACATTTTCTTTACTAACGGTTTTAAGGTCAAAGAACTTAAAGTGATTCCAGTCGCCACGATATTCTTCTTCGATATCAAAATCAGAGAAGTTAATTTCAAATGGTGGAGACTCAAGCTGAACATAACCGCCGGCACGGAAATCAACATTCTCGCCTTCAGGTAGTTTAAGCGTTAATTCTTTAATGAAGGTAGCAACGTTAGGGTTAGACTCAACCGTACACTCCCACTTCTTAACACCAAAGACTTCGTCTTCAACTTCTACTTTCATGTCCTGCTTAACAGGTACCTGACAAGACAAACGCCAGCCTTCACGAGCATCACGCTTAGTGAAATGTGACTCTTCAGTTGGCAACATAGAGCCGCCGCCTTCTGTCACCAAACACTTACACTGAGCACATGTACCACCACCACCACAAGCTGATGATAAGAACACACCATTACTTGCAAGGGTTTGCAGCAACTTATCACCCGCTGCCGCTTTAATGGTTTTCTCTGGATCACCATTAATTTCAATTGTCACTTCGCCAGAGCTTACTAGCTTGGCACGCGCACTTAATATCACAGCAACCAAGGCAAGTACCATGGCTGTGAACATAAATACACCTAAAATAATTTCTGTATATTCACCCATACTCTGTCACCGTCCTTATAGAGATACGCCGGAGAATGACATAAAGCCAAGAGACATTAGGCCTACCGTCATAAAGGTAATACCTAAGCCCTCAAGGCCTTTTGGCACATCACTGTATTTTAATTTTTCACGGATACCGGCAAGTGCGGTAATGGCTAACGCCCAACCAACACCAGCACCAATACCGTAAACCACTGACTCACCGAATTGATAGTCACGCTCAACCATGAATAAAGACGCACCCATAATGGCGCAGTTCACAGTAATCAAAGGCAGAAACACACCTAAGGCGTTATAAAGTGCAGGTACGTACTTATCCAAAAACATTTCTAAAATTTGAACAATCGCAGCGATAACACCGATGTAGCTTAATAAGCCAAGAAAGCTTAAATCTACTTCAGGGAAACCCGCCCAAGCCAAAGCACCTTCTTTCAGTAAGTAGGTATAAATTAAATTATTCACAGGAACCGTAATCGCCAATACAACAATTACGGCAACACCCAAACCAATGGCCGTTTGGATTTTTTTAGAGATAGCCAAAAAGGTACACATACCTAAGAAGAAGGCTAACGCCATATTTTCAACAAATACGGCTTTCACAAATAGAGATAGATAATGTTCCATTAGTGGGCCCCTGATGTTTCAGTGTTTGGTTGAATTTTAAAATCAGCCTCTTCCACTTGAGCAGGAATCAAACTACGCGATGCCCAAATAAATAAACCAATAATAAAGAAAGCACTTGGTGGCAATAGCAATAAGCCGTTGCTGTAGTACCAACCACCATTGGTGACAAGCGGTAAGATCTCAAAACCAAATAATGATCCTGAACCTAGTAACTCACGGAAGATAGCAACAAAAATAAGCACAACACTGTAGCCTAAACCATTACCGATACCATCAAGAAAACTTAAGCCCGGTGGGTTTTTCATTGCAAACGCTTCAGCACGACCCATTACGATACAGTTAGTAATAATCAAACCAACAAATACAGAAAGCTGCTTACTGATTTCGTATGCATACGCTTTCAATATTTGGTCAACTACAATTACTAACGACGCAATGATCGTCATTTGCACGATGATACGAATGTTGCCAGGAATATGATTTCGAATCAGAGCAATTGCAAAGTTCGAACACGCAGTAACCGAGGTTAATGCAATACACATTACCAACGTTACATTTAAACTTGTGGTTACAGCTAGCGCTGAACACACACCCAGAATCTGTACTGCAATTGGATTATTAAGCAGTAACGGCTGAGTTAAAACTTCTTTAACAGATGTCGACATGTTAAACCCCCTGCTCTTTAAAACCAGCTAGATAAGCAGCAAAACCTTGCTCACCAAGCCAAAACTGCATTAAGTTAGCAACGCCCTTACTTGTAAGAGTCGCACCAGACAAACCATCCACTTGGTTCTTAGCTTTTGATGATTCAGGGTCCACTTTGCCCTTAATTACATCAATGGCCACGTCACCTGAAGCGTTATAAACTTGCTTGCCTTGCCATTGCGCTTTCCAAGATGGGTTATCAACTTCACCACCTAGCCCTGGAGTCTCAGCATGAGAGTAAAAGCCCAAACCAGCGATGGTTTCAGCATCACCTTCTAAAGCAACAAAGCCATACAAGGTTGACCACAAACCGTAACCATGGACAGGCAAGATAATGCGATCAATCGCACCGTCTTTTTCAACAAGATAAACTGCAGCAAAGTCTTCTTGGCGCTTAATGCTCGCGATGTCTTCGCTGCCTTTTAGCTTCTCACTGAACTTAGGATTTTTTGCTAACTTTTTCTGATCAAACTTTTCAACTGGAAAACCAGCAGACGCCAACTTGCTTAACTCTTCATCAGATGCGTATGAACCTGTCTCTAAGTTAACGATACGAGTTGTAACTTGCTTGAACTGTTCATCAATGGTCTTGCCTGGTACGAGTAAACCCGCCGCCGCCAAGATATTTTTCTTTTTATCTTCAAGTTTGTTTTTAACTTGAATCGGTTTTAATGCAACCGCTGAACCTGCCACGATGATGGAGCAGACAAGGCAAAGCAGCACGGCAACCATTATGGTTTTTTGAATGCTATCGTTTTTAGCCGACATTGCGAGCCATCCTCCGTTCAGACATTAGTGCTTGAACTAACTTAGACATATTTTTTCGAGCGATAGAGTTATTAACTGGCATTGCGTGCAACCCTCCGCTTGATATTTGCTTGAACGACAAAATGATCGATTAATGGTGCAAATAAGTTTGCAAACAAAATCGCCAACATCATGCCTTCTGGGAAAGCTGGGTTAATCACACGAATCAACACAACCATCACACCGATCAAGGCACCAAAGAAATATTTGCCGATATTTGTCATGGATGCAGACACAGGATCAGTAGCCATGAAAATCATACCGAAAGCAAAACCACCCACCACTAGATGCCAATACCAAGGCATAGCGAACATGGCATTCGTATCAGAACCGATAAAGTTTAGTAATGTGGACAGTGCCACCATACCGATCATTACACCGGCAACAATACGCCATGACGCAATTCCCATAACCAGTAGAACCGCACCACCAATAAACACAGCAATGGTACTGGTCTCACCAATTGAGCCTTGAATCGTGCCTGAGAATGCATCAAACCAAGTCAAACCTGAAGCAACAACGGCATCAATACCGCCTGTCGCAGCTAGGCCTAACGGCGTTGCACCAGAGAAACCATCAACGGCTGTCCATACTGCATCGCCTGAAATTTGCGCAGGGTATGCAAAGAACAAAAACGCACGACCTGTTAAAGCAGGGTTTAAGAAGTTTTTACCCGTACCACCAAAAATTTCTTTACCAATTACCACACCAAAACTGATACCAAGGGCCACTTGCCACAATGGAATATCAGGTGGGCAAATTAATGCAAAAAGAATCGATGTAACAAAGAAACCTTCGTTGACTTCATGACCACGGATAGTGGCGAATAGCACTTCCCAGAAGCCACCCACGATAAACGTCACCGCATAGATAGGTAAGAAGTACGTTGCACCAAAAATTAAATTATCCCAAATACTGTTAGCGTCATAGCCTGCAATCAAAGAGATAATCGCACCACGCCAGCCTTCAATTTCAGCTACGCCCATGCTATCTAATGCATTATTTGCTTGAAAACCAAGATTCCACATGCCAAAAAACATAACAGGGAAACAGCACAACCAAACAGTGATCATAATACGCTTAAGGTCGATACCGTCGCGCACATGAGATGTATTATTCGTGACTGACGGCGGAGAATACAAACCCGTATCAATCGCCTCATACAGAGGATACATTTTCTCGAATTTACCGCCTTTCGTAAAATGCGGTTCGAGGCCTTCTATAAACGATCTTACACCCATAATTATGCCTCTTTCTCAATACGCTCAAGGTTACCGCGTAAAATTGGACCATACTCATATTTACCAGAGCACACATAAGTACAAAGCGCTAAATCTTCTTCGTCCAATTCAAGTGCACCTAAATTAATGGCTGAATCCATATCTTCTACAATTAATGCACGCAGTAATTGAGTCGGAAGAATATCCAACGGCATAATTTTTTCGTAAGCGCCTACTGGCACCATCGCACGCTCACTACCATTGGTAGAAGTCGTTAGGCTCAATAACTTTTTAGGTAAAAGCTTAGACAGATAAATATTTTTAATTGAATGGCGATCGATACCTGCACGCAAGTAATGCAACAAATAACGCTCACGCCCTTCTTCTAAAACCGTTACCTGATTAGCAAAGCGACCTAGGTATGCTGTCGGCCCAGTAGCCGTCAGACCACCAAAAACAGAACCAGATATAATACGATTTTCACCGTCTTTCAGTTCACTTGCCGTAAGTTCAGTCAAACATGCGCCTAATTGAGTACGTACTAAGCGAGGCTTATTAACTTGTGGCCCAGCCAAAGCAATAACCCGATCGGTATTCAATTTACCTTCCGTAAACAGCTGGCCAATTGCGATCACATCTTGGTAACCAACATGCCAAACTGTTTTAGTCGCACTAACCGCATCAAGTTCATGAATGTGCGTACCCACCAAACCAGCCGGGTGAGGCCCAGTTACATCAACAACTTGCGCTTTACCGGCAGGGACAGAGGCAGCAGGTGACTTCGTCACAAATAGCTTCTTCGCTAAGCACGATAAAACAGCCAAACCATTCGCAAACGCTTCTTTTTGCTCTGCAATTACAATTGCAGGGTCTGCCGCCAATGGATTTGTATCCAATGTTGATACAAAAATAGAACTCGGTTCGCTTCCCGGTGCTGGCGCCTTAGAAAATGGACGCGTACGGATCGCTGTCCACAAACCGGACTCGATTAATTGAGACTCAACTTGTTGACGAGTTAAAGAGGCGAGTTCGTTAGCACTGAAGCTGTTAAACGTCACTTCTTCATTGCCTTGCACCTCAATAACAAGCGACTCAAATACTCGACGCTTACCACGGTTGATTTCAACAACCGTACCTGAGGCAGGAGCCGTATATTGCACTCCTTCGTTTTTCTTATCGGTAAAGAGCAGTTGCCCTTTTTTGACCTTGTCACCTACCTGCACAAGCATGGTAGGCTTCATGCCCACGTAGTCGAAACCCACCAATGCTACCCTAGAGACACCATTACCTTGAGTAATGTGTTGCTCCGGTTGTCCAGCAATTGGCAGGTCAAGACCTTTCTTGATATTAATCATATGCCTTGCCTAATCACAGTTTCGAAAAAAATCTTTGTGTGCGTCGCATGACGCTGCTTTTTTGCTTATTATTCAAACAGTTATAAGCCGAGTAAACGCTCTATTTCAACTGTCTGCCAGTATAATCATCCAATAACAAGGTGACTAGCTATAACTAAGCAATATTCTCAAAGCAATTGGGAATAAGTATAGCCAGAGTCATCTAGATTGCGCATATTTTGATCATACAAAAAAGCCGCTGTCTTGCAGCGGCTCTTTTTTTACTGATTAACCAGTGGATAGGCTGGGTAATTAACACCGCATAGTTGCTCTGCAATGCGCACTACCTGACAGCTATAACCGTACTCATTGTCATACCAAACGTACACATTCACACGATTTTTGCTCACGATTGTCGCTTCACCATCGACGATACCCGCACAGCGGTTGCCAACGAAATCACTAGAAACCACTTCAGGGCTAGCAACATAATCGATTTGCTTCTGCAAAGAAGAATGCAACGACGTATCACGTAAGAACGCATTCAAATCTTCACGAGACACTTCTTTATTAAGTGTCAAAGATAGAATCGCCATTGAAACATTTGGCGTTGGTACACGAATCGCGTTACCTGTTAGCTTACCTTTTAGTTCAGGTAGTGCTTTAGCAACCGCGCTCGCCGCGCCTGTTTCAGTAATAACCATGTTCAATGCAGCTGCACGACCACGACGATCACCACTGTGGTAGTTATCAATTAGGTTTTGGTCATTGGTATAAGAGTGAACTGTTTCAACGTGACCACAATCAACACCGTACTCATCGTTTAACGCTTTCAATACAGGGGTAATCGCATTCGTCGTACATGACGCAGCAGAAAGGATAGTATCTTCTGCTTTCATGTCGCGATCGTTAACACCATAAACGATATTCTTAATGTCGCCTTTACCAGGCGCCGTTAGCAATACGCGTGCAATACCTTTACAGGCCGCATGCTGGCCAAGGCCATCGGCATCACGCCATACACCGGTATTATCAATCAATAGCGCATCTTTAATGCCGTATTGAGTGTAATCAACCTCAGATGGGTTAGCGGCGTAGATGATATTAATGTAAGTACCGTTAACGATCAGTGCACTGTTTTCGTCATCAACCTGAATAGTTCCCTTAAAAGAACCATGAATAGAATCACGACGCAGCAAGCTTGCGCGCTTAACTAAATCATCGCCCTTACCTTTACGTACAACAATCGCACGTAAACGCATACCTGTACCACCGCCGGCTTTCTCAACCATGATACGTGCAAGCAAACGACCGATACGACCAAAACCATAAAGAACAACATCTTTACCTTCAGACGCTTCCGCTTGCTGAGCCGTTAACTCAGCTAACTGTTCTTTAACGAATGCTTCTAAAGAAGCGCCGTTACCATTATTACGGAAGTTAACCGCCATCTTACCAATATCGATATGGCAAGATTTAATGTCCATCTCTTTCAAGATAGTAATAACAGGGCAAGTTTCTTGAACAGAAAGCGCTTCTTTTTCTACCTGACGCACAAAGCGGTGGGCTTTTAAAATATCAATCACAGAACGATTGATCATAGGTCGACCGTACACAGACAACACAACGTTGTTCTTACGGTACAAACCACCAATTAATGGGATCATGGATTCTGCGGTTTCTTCACGCAACGTCCAATCAGACAAGCTGGCTTCACGAACATCTTGGCTCACGGATACACCCCCGACACTAAGCTAAAAAATTGTGCGGTATTATGCCCACAAAGCCCGTCAATCTCAATAATTATGCGCGCTTTAATGGCTTCCGCTCAAAGCATTGAACCTCATTGTTCACACTTTAAGCAATCAACACCTGCTAAGTGTAAGCAAAGTACTCTTGAATTCACAATTTTAAAAATTATCCACTAAAAACAAACAATACACTCAATCCCATGCACCAAGCCTTAACACGCACTATTGCTTTGAGTACACTAGCCCTCTTTAAAACTCTCTAAGGACAGTCATGGTGGCCAACCCTCCTGTGCCAAGCAAATCTGGTGATATTTTATCTTGGGGTAATATTCAGGGCTCTCACCTTGCACACGCCATCGCAAATACTGCTCACGACTATTCAGGCTTAACCATTGTCGTTGCCAATAACAGCAGTGACAGCCAAAGACTAACAGAAGAAATTCGTTACTTTTTTCAAGGTGAAGTGTTCAACCTGCCTGACTGGGAAACCCTGCCTTATGATTATTTTTCACCGCACCAAGACATCATAAGTGAGCGCCTAAGCACTCTGGTAAAATTACCTCAGGCAAAAAACAGCATACTGGTTATTCCTGCATTATCACTTCAGCTTAAACTGCCACCCGTCAATTACATTCTGGGTCACAGCTTTACGGTAAAAACAGGCCAAACACTCGACATAGACGAGCTAAAGCCAAAATTAATTTCTGCAGGCTACCAAGCCGTGGACAGCGTATTTGAACACGGTGAGTTTTGCATGCGCGGGGCTATCTTAGATATCTTCCCAATGGGTTCTGAGCAACCGTTTCGAATTGAATTATTTGATGACGAAGTAGAAAGCATTCGCTGGTTTAACGCTGAAACCCAACGCTCAACCGAAACCACAGATAGCATCGAACTACTGCCAGCAAAAGAAGTTCCGCTTGGATAAAAGCGGCATCCGGACATTCAAACACCGTTGGTTTGATTTCTTTGAGTGTGACCCAAAAGAGTCACCACTTTATATGGATGTGATAAAACAAATTGCACCGGGTGGCATTGAATATTATTTACCGTTATTTTTTGAAGAAACTGCCACAATATTTGATTACTTACCGATAAATTGCCAACTTATATTTAATCAAGACCTAGAGAAAAGCCTGCAACATAACTGGAAAGACATAGAACACCGCTATGAAGAGCGTCGCCATGACATTCGCCACCCGGTTTTGCCACCGAATGAAATTTACCTAAACGACAACCAAACCTTTGCACAGTTTAAACACTACGGCCGAATCAAAACCTTTACAGACAGCATAAAAGAGCAAGCAGGCCACCATAACTTCGCACTGCCTATATTGCCGTCGCTGCAAGTTAATCATAAACAAGATAACCCACTAGACGCCCTTGAATCATTTTTAATGAACAACAGCGAGACAGTTGTTTTTGTTGTGTTGAAAGTGCAGGCCGCCGCGAAGCCTTACTTGAATTACTTGAACGCATCAATATCAGCCCACAAATCATTGATTCTTGGTTTGATTTAAACGAGCACGATTTTGAATTCGCCATTACCACCGCCCCCATTGAAGACAGCTTTTACAGCCAAAAACTAAACGCGTGGTTAATAAGCGAGAACGCATTATTTGGTGAGCGAATTCGTCAAAGCCGCCGCCAAAAACAAGAGAAAGATCAAAGCGAAAATGTCATTCGCAATCTTACCGAACTCACAATGGGGGCGGCTGTCGTACACATTGACCACGGTGTTGGTCGTTATCGTGGCATGCAAACCATTGAGGTAGATGGTGACGCCACTGAGTTTGTCATGCTTGAATACGCAGACCAAGCCAAACTATACGTACCGGTTTCATCGCTACATCTTATCAGCCGTTACAGCGGTGCCGATACTGACATGGCACCCATGCACAAACTGGGCACAGAAAAATGGTCCGCACAGCGTCGTAAAGCACTGGAAAAAATTCGAGACACCGCCGTAGAACTCCTCGAAATTTACGCTAAGCGCGAAGCAAAACCAGGACATGGCTTCAAGTTTCCACGAGACGATTACGAAATTTTCAAATCAGATTTTCCATTTGAAGAAACCGTCGATCAAAAAAGTGCCATCAATGCCGTCATCACCGACATGATGAAACCCAACCCCATGGACCGCCTTGTTTGCGGTGATGTGGGTTTCGGTAAAACAGAAGTCGCATTACGCGCGGCGTTTATTGCGATTCAAAATGATATGCAAGTAGCCGTATTAGTGCCCACCACCCTTTTGGCACAACAACATTACGAAACCTTTAGTGACCGCTTTGCAGACTGGCCAATAAAAGTAGAAAGCTTATCTCGCTTTAAAACCGGCCAAGCAAAAACCAAATCGCTTAAAATGCTCGAAGATGGCACCGCCGATATTGTTATCGGCACACACAAGCTATTACAAGGCGATGTGAAATTTAAAAATCTTGGTTTATTGATTATTGATGAAGAGCATCGCTTTGGCGTTCAGCAAAAAGAAAAAGTAAAAGCACTGCGAGCTGAAATCGATATTCTTACCATGACCGCCACACCGATTCCGCGAACCCTCAATATGGCCATGTCTGGTGTGCGTGATTTATCTATCATTGCAACACCACCGGCCCGCCGTTTAGCGGTAAAAACCTTTGTTAAAATCTGGGACGAACACTTAATTAAAGAAGCCATACTGCGTGAAATTTTACGTGGTGGACAAGTCTACTTTTTACATAACGAAGTAAAAACCATTGATAAAACGGCTGAGGACTTAGCAAAATTGATCCCTGAAGCACGCATTGGTGTCGCGCACGGGCAAATGTCTGAGCGCCAACTTGAGTCCGTTATGGGTGACTTCTATCACAAACGCTTCAACGTGCTAATGTGTACCACCATCATTGAAACCGGTATTGATATTCCCAACGCCAACACCATTATTATTGAGCGTGCCGATAAATTTGGCTTAGCCCAGCTCCACCAGTTACGCGGTCGTGTTGGCCGAAGCCATCATCAAGCCTATGCTTACTTACTTGCCCCGCAAGAAAAGAAAGTCAGCAAAGATGCCGAAAAACGTCTTGATGCCATTACCAATGCACAAGACCTTGGCGCAGGCTTTATGCTCGCCACGCATGACTTAGAAATTCGTGGTGCAGGTGAGCTATTGGGCGAAGAACAAAGCGGCCATATTCAAAACGTCGGCTTCAGTCTATACATGGAGTTGCTTGATCGTGCGGTTGAAGCCATCAAGGACGGACGTGAACTGAGCCTAGACAACCCAACCGGGCATCAAGCTGAAATCAATCTACGCATACCAGCCCTTATTCCCGAAGATTACATGCCTGATGTTCATAACCGACTCATCATGTACAAGCGCATCGCCAATGCAAAAAACAACCACGAACTTAAAGATCTACAGGTGGAAATGATCGATCGCTTTGGCTTATTACCTCAGCAAGTCAAATATCTTATCCAAGTCACAGAATTGAAATTCAAACTTGCAACATTAGGCATAGTGAAGTTAGATGCCGGAGACAGCCAAGGGCGAATGGAATTTGGTTCACAAACCACCATTGATCCTTACACCATGGTGCGCATGGTGCAAACAAAACCAGCAAGCTATAAGCTGGACGGCTCAAATGCCTTTAAATTTATTTTTGACATGCCTGACGCACAAACACGCTTCAGCACCATAAACCACGTTTTAGATTTGCTTTCGCAACCAGGTACGCCATGATCGCTCGCTTATTATTGATTTTTTCGCTTATTTTAAGCCCATTAGTGGCAGCCGAAGATGAAGCTCCGGTAAAAGAAGCCAGATGGTATCAAGTTAACTTAACGCTATTCCAACAAAAAAAGGATAGCCACCTTGATGAATCATTTGGTTTTACTCCCCTACCAATGGATATGGCTGATATCGTCAAGCTTAAAAGTAACCATCCAATGCCCCTCGCAAACTCAGGTATGAATGCAACATTGGCTTTTCATCACGAAAACGCCAACAACCTTGCATTTACAGAGCAAACCATTGATCAAGACTGGGCTGATAAAATGTCAAAACTCGACCCAGTCAAGCAACCTATTTTGTACAATGCGCAGTGGCAGCAACCTGTCTATGACCAAAAACATAGCCTGCCCATTTACATTGAAAGCTCCATACAACACCTTGGTGCCCCACAGCTAAAAGGTTTATTTTATCTGCATGTTTCTCGATACTTGCACAGTAAAATTGATTTACAGTTTATTCCCGAAAACGCCAATACATCAACGGACCTCATCAGCCTTCAACAAAGTCGCCGCATGCGCAGTAAAGAAGTTCATTACATAGATCACCCATTAGTCGGCGTAATCATTCGCATACTGCCTGTTAAGCACCCACTCGGACGAAAAAACACCAAACCAACCTTAGACTCAGCTTTAAACGTTCGTCTATAAATAAAAAAAGCCCCTTAGTGATTAATCAATTGAACTGCACCCCAAAAGTTGGACACTCAATCCAACCTTTGGGGTGCAGTTCAAATAAGGGGCTTTTTTATAAAATTTAAAAGAACACATTATTTCGACGCAAGAAAACCAGCAATAATCGCCTGCACCTTGTGCATTCCTTGATCCAATACTCGTCGTATATCATCCATGGTTATAAGCTCATCACTTTTACCTGCTGCCTTATTTACCACTAAAGACAAACTGGCATATGGAATATTAAGCTCACGAGCCAAAACCGCTTCAGGCATACCTGTCATACCGACTACATCACAACCATCATTTTCTAGACGTTTTATTTCAGCGATGGTCTCTAAGCGCGGTCCTTGTGTTGCTGCGTACACACCTCCGTGCTGAGTGATAATGTTTTTCGACTCTGCGGCAAAATACAATTTAGATGATAAATCTTGATCATAAGGATGGCTAAAATCTACGTGATCCAATGGCAGATAAACACCATCATAAAAAGTATCTTCACGGCCGTGAGTATAATCAATCACTTGATCAGGAATACAAATGGCCTCAGCATCCATGGCTTCGGTGATACCACCCACCGCATTTACCGCGATAATTTCTGTCACACCGGCTTCTTTGAGCGCCAACAAATTTGCCCTGTAATTCACTTTATGTGGTGGTAATTTATGTGGATGCCCGTGGCGCGCTAAAAACACAACAGGCTGTCCCATTAGCTCGCCAAACATCAAGGGCGCGCTTACGTCGCCTAGATCAGTTGAAATACGCTGTTCATGAGTGATATTTAAACCTGGGTATTCCGTCAGGCCTGTACCACCAATAATGGCGGTTAATGATGCTAATTGAGTCATAAGTTTGCCCTATTATTAATCACTACCGCCATCTGACTCACCCACATCCGGCCCATTCTTGCTGACTTTTCTTCCTTTATGCTCGGTGCGGTTTGATTCATCTGTCTTTAATAATTTACCCGATTGTGCCTTATGCTGAGCATGCTCTGCGTCATTACGATCAACATTCTGTAAAGGCACATTGTTTTCCATGTAAATACTTCGACTTGGAAATGCAATTTCAGCATCTTCATTATTAATAATCTCACCTACCTTAAACAAAACTTCTTGCTTGATAGAATGAAACGCTTCCCAGTTGGTGGTGTGCGTAAAGCAATATATGAAAAACTCTAAAGACGAGTCTGCAAACGTATTAAAATTCACCATCAAAGTTTGCGACTCATCGATCTCGTCATGGCCTTGCAGGAACGCTTCAATTTTATCGCAAATTGTATGCACTTGAGCAAAATCACCATAGCGCACACCAATTGTTTCATAAATTCTGCGATGACTCATTCGAGATGGGTTTTCAATGCTCACTTGTGTAAACACTGAATTAGGAACATACAAAGGTCGCTTATCAAATGTACGAATTCGGGTTACGCGCCAGCCAATGTTCTCAACTGTGCCTTCGATATTACGATCAGGACTACGAACCCCAGTCACCTACCGCAAATGGCTTATCCAAATAAACCATTAATCCACCAAAAAAGTTAGCCAATAAATCTTTTGCTGAAAACGCAATAGCCGCACCGCCCACACCACCAAATGCAATAATACCGCTAACCGACAAACCCAGCGTTTGAAACACAACCAAACATGTAATGGTAATAACAGAAATGCGCAGCAATTTAAAAATTGCTGTAATCGTTGTCTTGTCTGCCTTGGTTTTTACGTCACCTTTTAAAATTTGATCTTCACGTATCCGAATTAACCGCATGACAAACCATGAAAAGAATACAGACAGCACAATTACATATAAATGGCTTGCCTTAGGCAATAACTTAACTTCAAACTCCATTTGAATAATGCACAGCACGTAAATAAGGATGCACGTTAAAATACCGTAATGAACCGGCGCCTCAAGTGCGCCGGTAACGGCATCGTCAAATAAATTACGGGTCTTGCTGGCCTTTCTCTTCAGCTGACCAACAATCACCTTGGCCACAATATATACAATACCACCGACCAATGACCCCACTAAGGCTTGCACCCACCAGATTTCTAGTAAGTCCATCCAATTTTTAATATCCAACATTTCCAACATATTTAATCCAATTCTGCTAACAATGCTAAAGCATGCATATATGCCTGCTTATTTTCGTTTAAAGATGCGATAGGTTTGTAAGCCTCTAAGCTAAAAGGTTCCACACTTAAAGCTTCTAACCCTTTCAAAATTTCAATGGAGGCCTCAGCATGATTACACGCCAATAAAATATCGCAACCCGCGTTAACCGCTGCCAACGCACGCTGCTGATAATCACCTTTTACTGCCGCACCCGCCATACTTAAATCATCGCTGACGATACGCCCTTCAAACCCCATTTTTTTCCTTAAAATATCTTTGAGCCACACCTGTGAAAAACCCGCAGGCTCACTGTCAACGCTTTCATACACCACATGCGCAGGCATCATCCAGTCAATAGCGGGTAGTAACTGCTTAAACGGTTCTAAGTCTTGCTGTTCAATTTCTGTAAAACTGCGCTCATCAATCGGACACGCAACATGGCTATCTAAATTAACCCAACCGTGCCCCGGAAAATGCTTTGCTACGACGGCAAAATCCATTTCTTTTAAACCAGACATAAAGCTGGCCGCTAGAATTTTAATCACATTTTTATCCGCGCAAAAACCTCTGTCACCAATAACATTATTGCGATCATAATTAATATCTAATACGGGCGCATATGTGAGGTCGATGCCAACTTCTTGTAATTCATACGCTAAAACAATGGCCGCTGACTTTGCTAACGCAACCGCTTTATCAGGGTCATGCGAATACAGAGCGCCAATTCTCCCCATAGCCGGGACATGCGTAAAGCCCTCACGAAAACGCTGAACCCTTCCCCCTTCATGATCAACCGTAATCAATAACCGAGGGTTAATCGTTTTAATTTCTTTAACTAACGCGGCTAATTGATCACGGCTTTGAAAGTGGCGAGTAAATAAAATAATGCCACCTAAAAAGCGATGCTTGAGCCACTGCCTTTCTTCATCAGATAGCGCTGATGACTGCACATCTGTTATGAATGTTACTTGCATTTACACCTCGATCATCACTGGGCAACCGATCGGCACCCAATCAAATAACGTAATAACATCGCAATTTCGCATACGAACGCAACCATGGCTTTTTGCCACGCCCATTGGCTCACTATCAGGCGTGCCATGAATATAAATATACCGAGCCATTGAATCAACCGACCCCAATCGATTTTTACCCACCTCACGACCACACAGCCACAAAATACGCGATAATATCCAATCTCGTTTAGGGAACTGTTCTGCTAATAGCGGGGAGTAAATTTCGCCAGTGGTACGACGCCCAATAAAAACAGAATTAGTCGGCTGAGCTTCACCAATTTTTGCACGAATATAATGCGGCCCAACCGGTGTTTTGCCTGAGCCCTCATCACACCCGGCACCATTTAAAGCCGTAGACACGGAAAATTCGAAGATCTTTTGCTGATCTTCGAATGCCGATAATGTTTGATTATGAATTGAAATGTGCAAATAACGCACTGGATTACTCGCTAGCAAAGTTTGATGCTTACTTTGCCCGAATACCTGCCGCAAGGAAAGGCAAGAGATAGCCAACGACTTCTTCTTCTGTGCATTTAGTATCGAAATCATGCTCAACAATGGCACGCAAGTTTTCCATGCTCGATAAGGTAAATGCTGCGGAGCCAAGCATAAAGTGAAAACGCCAAAAACGCTCTACTGGTTGCAGATCAGGTGTAGCCTTGGTGATAAGTGACATGACGCGTCGGAATAAACTGCGATATTCCGTCTGCAAGAATTTACGTAAATGCCCCTGCCCCTGATTATAAGCCAAGCCCAATAAACGCATAAAAATAGCCAAACGACTGCGATCACCTTGCGTCACACTGGCCATAGCCCGTGCAACGAAGCGTAAAATATCTTCAATCGATAGAATCGTATCTGGGTGTTGTTGCTCATGGGCATCAAGACTGGACTCAACCAGCTTATAGAACGGGCCTAAAAAGCGAGCAAATACGGCCTGAATAAGAGCTTTCTTTGAGCCAAAGTGGTAATTGACCGCGGCCAAATTCACATCAGCACGAGCCGTTATGGTACGCAAAGACGTTTCTGCAAAACCATGTTCTGCAAACAACTCTTCTGCCGCGTCTAAAATCCGTGTAACCGTATCAACTTGTGCCATGGTGTAAACCCAAACAAACAACTGTTTGAAACATACGTTTAACTCAAAATCATGTCAAGTAATCAAGCCAACACACTGCTTTTTCAGCACATTGCCTCACACTTTATAGCACATACACAATAAAAAATGGGCTCCAATGAGCCCAAAAGAAAAGTCTGACTAAAAACAGGTTCTTACAAATAATAAGACATGGTTAACTTTATGAAGTCCTCATCACGAAAACCCCATAAAGGATTGTCGTCCTTAGGCGCAAACACACGAGCCTCAATTGATAACGTCATGTTATTCAACACCCGCGTATCCCCTTCGATACTCAAACTATAATCACCATACTCATAATCAACCAAAATACCTGCCAACAGCGTAGAAGATGCCGCATCGTTAGCCGCCCAACGGGTCGCCAACAATACATCATGTTCAAAGGCCCCTGCACTGGCCTCATCTTGACGAGAGTCATACAAGTGCTCAACCACCCAGCCAAGCTCAATTCGCGTATCAAAAATACCTACTTGGGTATATTCAAATCCCGCGGTTGTAGCAAAGTATTGCTCGTCATCGCCAATCGCTAAGTTCATGCCATTATAAAACACAGGCCACTTACCAGCTGGTGTAAGCATGTCATTTTCTGGCATGCCATCCCGTAATACACCTTCAAACTTCCAGGCCCAACCTTCTGTTAGGTACTGCATTTCAAGACCAAGCTGAGTGATTTGAGCGTAATAAGGCAACACCTCAGGAGCAAGAGGATTTGACCCCATCGACACCGAGGGACGCCTCACGACTGGTTCCATGAAATACCGATACCGCGTATTCGAACTCATCAATGTACGTATAAAAACGCGCAGCAACATCTACATGGTTTTCTTCATCTGAACTTTCGTATTGCGCATCTGCATAATTTTGCCCAAGGCCTAATCGCCCGTCTTCGCCGACAAACGTACGCTCACGATGATACGGCAACACAAATAAATCCAAATTCCCCCAGTCCCGCTCAAGCAGTAACTGCACCATGGGCTGGCCCAGTTTTTCTTCGCCATCTAAACTTTCAACCGCATCAGTTTGGTTAATAATATCCACTAGATGTTGTGACTCAGTCACACCCCAGAATACCTTACCAATACCCGCTTTAAGTTCGTATTCGTCAGCGACTTTATGCCAGATCAATTCGCGAATATCACCATGTGTACGCTCATCATCTGTTTCATCAAAGCGATAAAACGGTTTAAACGTCACGGAGTGATCATTTTCAAACGCTTTATATAACTCGGTGCGCAATGCGACCGAGTTATTGATACGAGTATCATTGTCGCTGCTCTGGCTATCTGCAAAGTAACCAGACACCTCATAATCAACCTGAGTCGTCACGCTTAACTCAGCCTGAGCCGCGTTCGTTAGCAGTACAAAACTCGCTAATAAAGAATAACCCTTCATATTACTTAGCTCGTTTTAAGCTATTTTTGGTAAATTCTCTGTCATTCAAGCCAACTTTAAATTCATAGCCTTTGTATTCTAAGCGAGTGCCTTTACCCGTTTGATGATTTTTCATCACGCTTAGAGCTGGGCGCCAGAATTTTTCTAAGTACAGCGTGTAGTCTTTATTTTCTAATGTTTTTAGCAAGCTTTTTTTACGATCATAAAACTCGATTTTTAACGCACGATATTCCGCTTTATCAATCCAAGCTATTTGCTTGGTGTAACCTGAATATTTATCCGTTGGAATACGTTCAACCACAAAGCAATCTTTGCCATCAAACGTTTCGTCACGTAGGTGCTTATAGGTATATTTTTCTATTTCCTGTGAACTAATGTCTTCGAAGGCAAATTCACTGCCGACAAACGGGCCCGATTTATTTTTGCTCGATATTTTTTTCACACGCTTAAGCGCAGGCAAATACAACCATTGGTCATCTGATTTTTCTTTGTGGGTGTAGGTCAACATAGCCACACCTTTTTGGTCAATTGGCGTATCAAAAATCATGAGTGATTTATCGCCCTCTTCACCAACACCTTCTAGTGTTTTTACACGCATATCACGCGGTGCTTCATCGCCCTTGCTGTCAACCAACACCATTTTCAATTCGACTTGCGTATCCGCAAATCCTTCATCGCGTTTATCAGCCTCAACCGCAATCGCCAAACCTTTTTCTTCTGGGGTCTGTGCTAAAACAGATACATTAAACAGGGTTAACAACACTGTTACTAAGAGGTATTTCATCATCTTAAAACTCCTTATTTATTATGCTTGAACTTTAATTTTATGATCAGGTGACGCAATTTCGCTCGAACCATTAGTACTATCTTCATTGTCATCTTTATCCAGCTTTAGCAGCAAAGGGGGTAAGAAAAAGAAATCAACAATTAAGGCCAACCCGATGGTTAACGCACTCATGATACCCATGTGTGTATTGATCGCGAATGGCGATAACGCCAGCACCATAAAGCCAGCACACAAAACAATCGTGGTCGCCGTTAACGCAACACCCACGGTATGGAAGGCATACTCGATTGCCGCTTCTGTTTTTAACCCAAGCTCTCGCTTAGCGCGCACATATTTCGTCATGAAGTGAACGGTATCGTCAACCACAATCCCCAAGGTCACACCCATCACTACCGATAAGCCCAAACCCACTTGCCCATCGAATACCGCCCAAAGCCCAAAGCCCATTCCTGCTGGTACTAAATTAGGGATCAAGCTAATAAAGCCAAGCTTCACTGATTTAATTGCCAACATAATAATAAATGAGATCAAGAATAACGCGCCCACAACACCACCAATCATACTTTTGATGTTACGTTCGGTTATATGTGCAAACATCACGGCGGTACTGGCACCCTCTGTCACCATATATGACGGTGCGTTTTCTTCTAACCATGCAACCGCACGATGATCCAAAGAAATAATTTCTTGAGCTGTAATTTTGTCAATTTGTACCGTTATACGACTTGCTGATTTATTACCGTTTACTTGGTTGGTCAGATCTAAACCATAAGGTAAAGAAAGTTCATATAGCAGCATATATTGCGCAGCCAGTTGACGATCATCTGGGACTTTATAATAGGCTTCATCATCCGCGTTCATATTTTTGTTTAAACGCTTCATCACATCACTAAAGCTATTCACGTGACGCACTTCAGGCTGGGTACGTAAAAAATCAGCAAACGCATCAATCGTATTCAAATAATCAGGATCAATGACACCCATTTCACCATCGGCTTTCAGTGAGTAGTTCATACTTTGTACACCAGTCAAGGTGTCGGAGATCATTTCACTGTCGCTTCTAAACTTGATGCTCCAATCAAAATATTCAATCGTATTATCATCTAGCTCATTCAGCGGAATCAGTGCAATTAACACCACAATCACAATTGAAAAACCAACCAACAGCGCACGATAATTTTTAATCACAAAATCCGAAATCATCTGCATTTTTTTATTTTCATTGAATGATTCAGATACTCTTTTAGATGGCAGCAACATCATTAACGCAGGTAAAAAGATAACCGCTAAAACAAACGCCGCTAACACACCAATACACACAATATTGCCTAAATCATGAAATGGCGGTGCATCAGAGAAATTAAGCGTCAAAAAGCCAATAGCCGTGGTCACACTCGTCAGTAAAACAGGTTGAAAGTTAATACGAATGCTTTCTACCATTGCCGCTTGCTTCGATTCGCCTTTGGCTATGCCATGGTAATAGCTCATCAAAATATGAATACAATCGGCAATGGCAAGTGTCATGATCATCACCGGCGCCGACAATGTGGTTGGCGTCACTTCAGGACCAGGCCAGCCGAATAAACCCATTGCAACGGCACTAGAAAACACAACAATGCTAAACGTTGCCAATGTGCCCCACATGCCTTTTAAAGAGAAAAACAACAACACTAAAATGAGTAAAATCATAATAGGGTAAAGCTGCTTAATATCTTGCGCACTGGCTTCAGGAAATGCGTTATTGGTCATGGTTACGCCAGTCAAATAAAAGCCCACCTCTGGGTAGGCTTCTTCATATTTGGCCACCATTTCTCGCACAAAACCCACTACTTCAGGCACTTCTTGTGCTTGATTAATACCGGGTAAGTTAATGGTAATATTAATACCCGTTGCTTTACCGTCATACGCAATAAGATTACCGGCTAATATTGGGTCTATTAAGGCAACCGCTTTTTTCGCTTGAATCTCTTCTGGGGATAAATCAGCCGAATATTCAAATAAACTTTCAACGATCATGTCGTCTTCTTCAGCATAGGTATGCTGAAAGTTCGAAATCGAATCAACTCGACGACTATAAGGCACCTGCCATGATTCTTCGGTCAGTTCTTCGACTAATGTCAGAATGCGGGTATTAAAGACTTCACCATCTTTAGGCACCATGGCAATGAGGATATTATCAACTTTATTGTATTGGTCTTGCAAATCTTCAAAAGCTTGTAAATGCGGATTATCACTACTGAAAAATGCGCGATAATCGGCATTTAATTTGATATTTTTCGCACCATAGCCACTGGCACCAACCAGCAAAATGGCGGACAACACAACCGCCCAAGGGTGACGAACAAGCCACCAGGTTATTTTTTCAATCATGTGATTTCCTTATTGTTATATTTGTATTATTTAACGTAAAAGATTTGTTTAGCTTGTGCCTGAACCATTGCAAAATCATGACTAACATCGTCTCGCTTAGCACCAAGACCATCTAAAAAAATATGTAAAGATTCAAAAAAATAATGCTTGGGATCGTCAAAGCCGAATTTTGACATTTCCCAGTCGTTGGCCAGTACATCTTGTACTCCCCATTTCATGGCCCACCAACCAAACGCACCCACTTTAATTTTATCGGCACTGATATCAGTTTGATCCGTAAAAAGGCCAATCACACGGGACAAAATATTTTGATCAATGATTGAAATAGCGTGTTGATGTGACTCGGTGACTTTTTTCTGGAATTCGGGGGATTTCACCATAGACACCAGACCCGCTGTTTCTGATTCTTGTTCAGCGTTAATAAAAAATGCCCAACTCACCATCACCACTTTATGGCGCAAGCCTGCACTATTATTAAGTGCAATATCTATGAGCGAGATTAAGCGCTCACCACAGCGAATCACTAATTTCGCAAGTACATCTTCTTTACAACTAAAGTGTTGATAGATGGTTCCTTTTGAGTAATCGGTTTGATTAGCAATCGCTTGCATGTTTAAACCATGAAACCCATCTCTTTTTAGTAACGACAAAGCCACCTGAAGAATTAATTCTTCACGTTCCATACGCATTTGATCTTTATGGCTTATTGCTTGTACTGATTTCAATTGATTGTCACTTTTATTATTTTTTGACACGCTGTCATTTTTTGACGCGACGTCAAATTTAAAGATATTAGCCAATAAGGTCAACTGTTAATCATTAAACTATTTTTGAATACTTTACACATGTACAGTACTGTATATAATCACAATATGTATATAAAAACAGATAAGAAGCCATAATGATCAAACTTACCGCTCGCCAGCAAGAAGTATTGAATTTAATTAAACAATCCATTGAGACAACCGGCTTTCCCCCTACACGCGCAGAGATTGCAAAAGAGTTGGGATTTAAAAGCCCTAACGCCGCTGAAGAACACTTAAAAGCACTTGCACGTAAAGGCGCAATTGAAATGACACCCGGTGCTAGCCGCGGCATTCGCTTAGCAGAAGATCAAAGTGGCATCCCACTTATTGGTCGTGTCGCAGCAGGCGAACCTATATTGGCGCAAGAACATGTCGAGCGTTATGTTGAATTACCAAGAGAGTTTTTTAAACCAAGTGCAGACTTTTTACTTGAAGTGCATGGCGAGAGCATGAAAGAAATTGGCATTATGGATGGCGACTTAATTGCCGTGCACAAAACTAACCAAGCCAGCAATGGCCAGATTGTTGTGGCCCGTGTAGGTGAAGAAGTAACCGTTAAGCGTTTTCAAAAAGACAAACACATCGTGCAATTACTGCCTGAGAATCAAGACTTTCAACCAATTGTCATTGACCTGCAAACAGAATCTTTAGAGATTGAAGGCCTCTATGTTGGGGTTATTCGCCGACATATGCACTAGCCTACCCTAAACACTAGGCATAAAAAAACGCTGCATGGGCAGCGTTTTTTTGCTCTGAAAACGGGCTATTTAATGAAAAATACGCTCTTCATAATCGGCAATGGCGGATGTATCTTCAACATGCACACCACTTAGCTCACCTACTTTACGCACACCCGCTTCAATCATTGCTTTCGCAATTTCGACATGTTGCTCAGGGAAGCTGTCTTTCGCATCACCCGAAAAGGTAATGCGTACTAATGGCTCGCCTTCACCATCGCTACGTTTTAGCGCAATGTCGCCATCGTCTAATTCTACAATTTCAAATACAGCAGCCATAATAACTCTCGAAACTTGGTGACACGATATAAAGGGTGCGGAGTATATCACTGCAAAACAAGCACTCCAACGCCTAAAAAATCAGCAATTAGTTTTCTTGATAGTGCAAACGCATACGCTGAATGGTTTTTTCTAATTCAATCAACCAGTTACGCAATAAGTCAACATAGTCAGACTGGGTTGTAATTAATTGTACAGACTGTACCACCGCGCTTTCATCAAAGCCTGTCAGCAACATCCGGTTATATTGCGTCAATAATGCCGCCAACCAACTGTTTGGCTCTTGGCTTAAAAGGCTCAATTCATACAGTTCAGCCGGCAGTTCTTTACGGGCAAATAGCTCAGCCAACGTACCAAAAGGCGGTAATCGATATTGAGCGACAAGCTCATTAGAGAAAGACATCAAACCAGCGTAGAGATGCGACAACGCAGCTTCTTCTTGCTGGCGCTTCTCTTGGTCAGCGCTTTGCTCAGCTTGCTTTAAGCAAGAGCGAGCAAAGAACACCACCTGATTGGTACGGCTAACTGGGCTCATGATTAAAAGTTGATGCGTAAGCCAAAATGGCCCGCATTCACAACGTCAATGTCACCCTTTTCATCATCCGCTTCAACAAAGCGGTAGCCCAAATACACCATCGCAGTTGGCAGCAGCATGAACTCGACACGGGCACCCACATCAATTAGGTTCTCAGTCGTCGAGAAAGACAACACGCTTGGCGCATAATATAAATGGCCGCCAAAACCCAAACCGTTTAGTTCAGGTGGCATATAGCGCGCAAAACCACCAATGGCCAATGCACCACTGTCATTGGCATCGGTGAAATAACCGTAAAACTTACCGCCTACACCAATGCGCAAACTGCTTTGCTGGCTACGAACGTCAACTGCATTTAAACCAAGAGACACTAAATCGCCGTCATCTTCATGGTGTAAAAAACCAGCGGAAACATGCATAGGGCTACCCATACGCGTGGCGTCATAATCAAGACCCGCCATGCTGTCATTAATACTTAAATCCAGCGTGCCTCCGGCATAAACCGTTGAACTCATCAATAAACAGATTGGGGCCAATAGGCGCAGCAATTTCATGAATCACCTTTATTATAAATTTGTAAATGAAAGATGGCGCTATGATACGACATGACAAAGCATAAACCTAGTCGTCGATTGCGTACTAGTAGGCTGATTTGAAACAAAAAAAATGGCTCACAGAATTTCCTCTGCGAGCCATTCTTCAGGCCATCAATGCTTAGTCGTCTAGTAAACCAACTAATAGTTTATTGATGCGATCCACATAACCTGCCGGATCCTGCAACTGGCTACCTTCTGCTAGTTGCGACTGCTCATAAATGATATCTGCCATTTCAGCAAAGCGGGCTTCATCACTTTGTTTATCCATTTTCACAATCAATGGGTGCTCAGTATTTATTTCAAGCACACGCTTAGCTTCTGGTAATGCTTGGCCGGCGGCTTCCATCATACGGCGCATTTGCATGCCCATATCATCTTTACCCACCACTAAGCACGCAGCCGATTCAGTCAAACGAGTTGAAATACGTACATCTTCAACTTTATCGCCTAGGGTGGTTTTAATACGACCAATTAGGCTTTCGTTTTCTTTTTCAGCTTTTTCTTGTTCCGCTTTATCGGTGTCGTCTAATGCTAGATCACCTTTAGTAATGTCTTCAAAGGTTTTGCCTTTGAATTCACTTAGGTGAGAGATCATCCACTCATCAACGCGATCGGTTAACAATAGAACTTCAAGACCTTTTTTACGGAACACTTCTAAATGCGGGCTACGTGAAGCCGTTAAATAGTTTTCAGCTGTTAGGTAATAAATTTTATCTTGGCTATCGTCTGCACGCTCAAGGTAAGTATCTAGTGATACCGATTGCTTGTCGTCTTCGCCTTTAGTTGACATAAAGCGGAATAGCTCAGCAATTTTTTCTTTGTTGGCGAAATCATCTGCTGGGCCTTCTTTAAGCACTTGGCCAAACCCATCCCAAAATGTTTGGTATTGCTCTGGGTCTTTTTTAGCCAGCTTTTTCAGCATGTCTAAAATACGTTTTGTCAGCGCAGTACGCATTGACGTAATGCTGGCATTTTCTTGTAGTATTTCACGGCTTACGTTAAGCGGTAAGTCATTACTGTCAACCACACCTTTAATGAAACGCAAGTAAGGTGGTAGGAACTGCTCTGCATCGTCCATGATAAAGACGCGCTGAACGTACAATTTTAAACCACGGTTGCCTTCACGGTTCCATAGATCAAACGGTGGACGCTTAGGCACATACAACAAACTGGTGTACTCAAGTTTGCCTTCTACCTTGTTATGAGACCACGTTAATGAGTCTTCATAGTCATGTGCAATGTGCTTGTAGAACTCTTGGTATTCTTCGTCTTTAACATCAGACTTGCTACGTACCCAAAGCGCTTTGGCACTGTTTACCGCTTCCCACTCGTCTTCAGCAGGGGCTTCGTCTTCACCAGTATGCTCTTTAATCATTTGCACAGGCACAGCAATATGATCTGAATATTTTTTAACAAGATTACGCAGGCGGAAACCATCTGCGAACTCTTTTTCATCGGCTTTTAAGTGCAACGTAATTTGCGTACCACGACCGGCTTTTTCAGTGGCTTCTATCGTGAAGTCACCCTCACCGGCTGACGTCCAAAGAACCGCCTCTTTTGTATCGCTACCTGCACGACGAGTCAATACTTCTACTTTATCCGCCACAATGAACGAGCTATAAAAGCCCACACCAAATTGGCCAATCATGTTTGCATCTTTTTTCTCGTCGCCTGATAATTTTTCTAAAAACGCAGACGTACCTGATTTCGCAATCGTACCTAGGTTCTCGATGACCTCATCACGATTCATACCAATGCCGTTATCTGAAATAGAAACCGTATTGGCTTCTGCGTCAAACTGAATGCTCACTTTGATCTCTGGGTCGCTTTCGAACAAGCTATCATCATTTAACGCTTCGAAGCGCAGCTTATCGCAGGCATCCGATGCATTCGAAATTAATTCACGTAGGAAGATCTCTTTGTTGGAATATAGAGAGTGAATCATTAAATGAAGCATTTGCTTCACTTCGGTTTGAAAGCCTAAGGTTTCTTTTTGAGCTGTTGTCATAAAGCCTCACTGTCCTTTATAAAAAAACGCTGAGGGACTTATATATGGGCAGGAATTTGGAATTCAAGGGGATTTTTTCAATGAAGGTGAGAATCACCTGTTTAAAGGCCGTCTGCCGATAAGTTGTTAATAAGCTGTATGTTATGCATACACCATGCGGAGTATGCACGCGCAATCGCTCAGTTATGAGCTGAATAAACCAGCGGAACCCGCAATCTCACACTTGCCACCAGCAATATTCAATACACTTATAAGCTCACCGACCACACTGCCACTACCTTGCATTAAAGCAAGCCTGAAAAACGCATGACGCCAAAGCCAGTTAATCCCCTAAGGTGCCAATAAAAAGTGCGCACGGGCCGTGGCAACGGCTTCTTCACGTTTTGTCTGCCAAGCATTGATGATCACATTAGCCACACGGGAACCTTGACGAATGACTTGGCACTCGGCGAAAGTATCTCGACCACCGCGTACAGCGCGTAAATAGTCCAATGAGAAATCCACGATCTTCGGCATGGCTGGTGTGTCCAGCATCATTAATAAATGAATCGCTGCCGACATCTCCATAAAGCCGCCCACGACACCACCATGCACAGCAGGCAAAATTGGGTTGCCGATATTGCTCGGGTTATCGGGTAGTTTAAAAATCACATCATTGCCAAAGCGCTGAAAATCAATGCCGATCAACTGGGCATACGGAATCGCATCGACCACAGGTTTATAATCACCACCTTCGTGGGCGGCTTGTAAAAGTGCTTTAAAATTCGACATATTATTTCCCTGCCCCCTGCTTAGCATCCAGCAGACTGGCACCTAAAACGGCATTTTTAAAATCAGGTGGTGATAAGTGAGAGCCAATACGCATGAACGTGCCCACACAATTGGCCACAGGTTCATTCACATCACCTTGATGCACCGTGCAACGGGTAAACACCACATGACGGCTCACACGGTATGCTTCGGCAAACGCAAAAATAGACTTTTTCGGCTCCGCCGCGCGCACGTAATCAACACGCAGATCTAACGTTGGGCACAGCTCAAACTCTGGCAATGCATTGATCACCATGGTGCCGCAGGCGGTATCCATTAATGTGGTCAGTACACCACCGTGAATCACCCCCGTGGATGGGTTGCCCACATGCTGCTCATTATAAGGCAGCTCAATGGTAAGGCTTTCTTTGCTCGCCTCTTTTATTTGCATGCCTAACACCTGGCAATGCTTTAACAAACCAACAAAACGCTGGGCACGACCTAAATATGGGTTGCTCTCGCTCATGGCTCTCTCAATAAGTTAATTAGATATTCTAAGAATAGACTGAATATTTGCCGCGGTTTATACAACAAAATGCGCCAACATTGTAGGCAGCAGGCCCTAATGTCACATTAAGCCCATCAATATGAGCGCATTTATCAAACCAAAGCCACTTTGATTAAAAATTGTAATCTTAAAGGCAATAATTTATCGCTGTACTGCACGCACAATCAGCCTATATTCCGCACTTTCACACCCATCAATGAACACTCATTAAATTTAACCCAGTAGGAGCATCACACACTGATGCAGATTCAACCTAAGGACTACTACGAAGGCGATACCTTCGAACGCATTAAAAAGCACGCTGACACACTAGACACACCTTGTTTAGTGATCGACACCGCGATGTTTGCTCGCCAACTAGATGAATTAATGGCGTGCTTTCCTTATGCAAAAACTTACTACGCAATTAAAGCCAACCCCGCTGAAGCGCTATTAAGAATTTTGGATGATCGCGGTTGTAACTTTGACGTGGCCTCACGTTATGAGCTCGACAAAGTGCTGTCTATTGGTGTGAAAGGTGATCATATTAGCTACGGCAATACCATCAAAAAAGCGAAAGACGTCCGCTACTTCCATGAGAAAGGGGTTGATTTGTTCGCCACTGACTCAGAAGCCGACTTACGTAACATTGCCCAAGCTGCACCGGGTGCACGCGTATTTGTGCGCATTTTAACCGAAGGTTCACAAACCGCAGACTGGCCGCTGTCGCGTAAATTTGGCTGCCAAACTGACATGGCACTCGACCTTTGCGTATTAGCAAAGGAACTTGGCTTAGTGCCTTACGGTATTTCGTTTCATGTGGGCTCACAACAGCGTGACATTGGTGCATGGGATTCAGCCATTGCTAAAGTAAAATGGATCTTCGAGCGCTTACAAGAAGAGCACGGCATTCAGCTTAAAATGGCAAACTTGGTTGGTGGTTTTCCGGCTAACTACATGAGCCGAACAAACGACTTAAAAACTTACTCAAAAGAAATCACCCGTTTCTTGAGCGAAGACTTTGACGATAACTTCCCAGAAATCATTCTGGAACCAGGTCGCTCATTAATCGCTAACGCAGGTGTCTTAGTGAGTGAAGTAGTATTAATCAGCCGTAAAAACCGCACCGGTTTAAACCGCTGGGTATTCACTGACATTGGTAAATTTGGCGGCCTAATCGAAACCATGGACGAAGCCATCAAGTACCCAGTGTACGTTGAAAAACAAGGCGAAACAGAAGAAGTGATCATCGCTGGACCAACCTGTGACAGCGCGGATATTTTGTACGAGGACTACAAATATGAACTGCCACTTAACTTGGCAATGGGCGATCGTATGTACTGGTTTTCAACCGGGGCTTACACCACAACTTACTCGGCCATCGAATTCAATGGCTTCCCGCCGTTAAAAGCGTACTTCATTTAGTTCATAATAATTAAATTAAAAAAAACGCTGCCCTTTTGGGGCCGCTTTTTTTTATTATAAAAGGGTCATTAATCATCTAAAAGATTAAAGGCATAACCCTCTGTCATCAACAATATCAATATCAAAGCACCGCCAATTGTAAGCGCTATTGCATACGAATCCAAACGGACTACTGCGAATGGCCCAGAAACTAACAGCAACCAAACTAATAAAAATGCGAATCGCGAAGCTTTTAAAGCCACCTTACATTTATCGCATTGAATCACGCGGCGTTTAAACGGGTTCCTATGCTTAGGTCCACGCTTAATCGCGTTATTATCAATTATTTCACCGCATGCTGGGCATTTTATTAAGTTCATATTATTCCCTTAAAAACACATGCCAATTTCATTCCTGCTTATATTTTGGCTATGTTTCTAGTAATTTCATATGAATCAATGGAAAAGGATTACCTTGCCCATCTAGTGGTGAACGGCCAACCGCACTAAAACCTAAATGCTTGTAAAAACCAACCGCATCTGGGTTCTGTTCATTTACGTCAACTTTATTAGCGGATTGATTGGCTATTGCATTGTTCAATAATAACGAGCCAATGCCTTTATTTCTGTCATCTGGTAAAATGAATAGCATCTCAATATTCTCAGCGGCCACACCAATAAAACCCATAATTTTGTGCTCATCATTTCTAGCCACACGCAAATCAACCGCATCAAAATAGTGTTCAAGTATTAATGGCTTAAGCGATGCAATATTGCTTTCACTTAAAAAGTCATGAGTCGCGCGAACAGATGCTTCCCAAATTTCAATCAGATCTTCATATTCATTTTTTGTCGTCTTATCAATTTTCATATTAACCTTTAGCAGACATAAGATATCACTAAGAGGAAATAAGCATTCACCAATATTTAAGCCACTTGCTATGTAAATATTTATTTTATGCCATTGCTCTTTTTAAACTTTCTCACTTTAGTGCGAATATTTTTCATTGGTGAGGACGTATTGAATTGCATCATTCGGCCTAATGTGTACTTTTCATACCAAGTAACATGATAAAGATCATGATCACTCAATGAGTGAACAAGCAATAATATATCGTTTATGGTTGATTTAAACTCAGTAATCAAATCGGCGTAATGCCACTTACTGTATTCAGTATGGAAGCTTTGAGCTAACAGCCCTAACTCATTCCATGCATAACCCTTTTCTGGAAAATCAACAGGTTGACCAGCCTGAGTAAGGCGATGCCACTTAAGAACCAACCGCCCCCAGCCAATTAAATATGCAAGTGTGTCACAGACACTTACCTCAGCACCCTTAATATTGCCTTCTACACCTATTTCTCGTGACAATTCATTCGGAATACTTAAATAATCAGCAAGAGTTTTATCAAACGAAAGTTCAATAGCCTGCTCTAATTCTTGCTTGTTTTGAGGGATTGATGTCAAGTTTGACTCCATTCACATAACGCTTAGGTAATAACAAGAAATCATTATTTAAAATAAGCGGCATAACATTAAACTTAACAATACCAATCCTGTACATATCAAAACTCATAGCTAAAAGACCCATCACAGCCAATTAAGGACGGAACACCCGTGCGCCACCCTCTTTTAAAATCAGACTATACCGCTATAACCACCGCCTAACGCTGTAGCAATATTCTTTATATTCAGAACCAAATTTGCTTGTCATGGCCTGCTCTTCAAACCCTATGTACCATCTATCCGTAATAATGAAAAACAAGCCGGTTAATACAAAAGATGAGATGCTTGCCCCCATCAGAAAAGAGAAACCCAGCAAGGCAATTACAAAACCTAAGTACATTGGGTTTCTGCTGTATTTGTATACGCCTTCGGTGACCAATACGTCTGGCTTTTCAAAGGTCATAATATTGGTGCCTAGCCCTTTAAACAGCTTTTTACCTGCCATCGCAAGCCGCAAACCAACAACAATAAATACGAGCCCTATCAAGTTATAAGGGTATGCCACGTTATGTTGGGAGCCCATCCCCCAACAAACAGCCACCATAAGCACAACAAAAATAACAAACAAGATAGGCGGTAATATCTTTTTCATATCAAATCTCCATAAAAGTGATTCATCATTTTAGGAAGTATTGATCGCCGTTACCTTAACCTATGTTAAGCCCATCTCTCTTCGAATCCTTGACAACGCAACATCCGTGATTCCAATATACATCGCTACCTGGCGAAGCGGTATAAACTGGCTGTCTTCTTTGAATTCATTTAAAAAATGTTCATAGCGCTCTTTTGCAGACATCAATAAGAAACTTGCTTCTCTTTTTTCTTTTTTGAGAACAAGACGCTCTAAAATTTTTCGTAAAAAAGCACCCCACTGGGCATTACTTTCTGAGAGCACAACAAGAGCATCGTATTTTATTGTTGCTACTGTGCATTGTGTAATAGCTTGGGCAAAAAAGGGGCTTGGGCTTTCCTCTATAACGGTGCTGAGGCTCGCGAATGCACCGCCGCTGCGGACTAAGGATTTATTACGCTCTTTACCCTCTTTATCAATATAGAAATATCGTCCAATGCCCGTAATAACAAAATGAACGTCTTTAGGCTTATCACCACAAGAAAAAACACACTCTTTTGGTGCGTATGTATGAAAAGAAAAAGCAGGCAAGCCTTTGTCCCACTCAGTCTGACTAAACGAAACTATTTTTGAAAATATACTATGCAATAACGAATGATGAGCACATTTCATAAGAACAGATCCTTGTTAAGTCATAACCCCAGTACTATAAATAAAGAATTCAGAATAAAACCACTTAACTTCGCGCTGTTAAATACTGTGACATTAAAAGTGACTACAGCCCCTTTAGTCACTACTACAATCAGACCCAGTGTCGGCTCCGTCATTGTGATCACAACTACCTACCGAATTTAGCAATAAGGGTAATAAACGCCGAAAGAAAAAGGATAAAACACAATAGGCAGTAATAAACTATAAACCCGATTATCTGAAGCAATATCGGTATACTGCCACGTGCTTGCTAGTCCGATGATGACAATAAGCCAAACCTCATGTAATCCCCTAACGAGACTTAACACCGCAACCAGATAATACTCTAAAAAATGCACGATTTGCTTTTTTCGACACAAGTTCAAATGGAGACTTTCGAGAGCGCTTTGCATACAAAAATACAATTAAATACAGCGTTAACCCTACAGTAATATTAGGCCATGCATTGAGCTCCCATTGATACTGCCAGCCTAATTCTACCGCACCAGAAAATGGTTCAAAGTAAGCAATCGGCGACTGATACCCATCAGGGCCTCTAGAACCAATTAAGTCACAAAATATATGTAAGTTAAATATAATGAACACCATATAAGCAACTTTTAACTTATTTACGCTTGCCGATAAATATGCAGCAATTGTAACAAGCAAGCAAAAGCCTAGGTTATGAAGAGCATGATGAAATTCTCCCCATAAATTTGAGCTGTAGCCAAACACCTTCAAAACCGGATCAATTAACAATCCAAACCCATCTATATCTGGTGCAATACCAGAAACTGTCATTATTCGACGCTCTCTAACACCGCCGTTGATTAGATTTGATGAAAGCCAACTCATCAATAAATGACTACTTGGGCTGATTATTAATACTCCTTCACGTAACATCTACATTTTGTAAAACAAGCAGTTTGTTTACTACGACACAAAAAAGACCAAAACTGTTCCACCCAATGCACTTACCTTAGGTCTAATCACCTATTTTATTGGCAAAAACACCATTTTGTATAAAACCCGCTGTAAACCTAAGTGAAATCCGACCCGCTGGACCTTCGACTATATCCCACAAGCAGATTTCTTCTTTAACTGTAGTGTTATAAATAAAATTACCTGCCTCCCAGCTACTGGCAATACAAACCTTTTTATTTTTCTCTCGCCAATATGATATTTCGTTGTACTCATGCTTAAACTTTAATGTTTCGGCTGGGTTAGAAGATACATAGTTCGTACCGTAAGTTCGATCATGCCTAAGATCAAGATATCCCTTTTCTTTATATCCATTAATTTCAATTTCCCACACCCAATAACCCGGAAGCTGGTTTTCTGTTCGGGTTAAATTAGAGCAACTGACGAGGAATAGAGAGCAGATTAGTATACTTGTTTTCATATTGCTTCACGCCTACCGATAAAAGGCGATATTAAATACCATACAAACTACTCTATGGTTCGCCAAACTTTAAATAGCCTTACTATCAAAGTTAATCAAAATACCAACTAAATGAGACAACCGTCGCAGCGACACCAACCACCCTATACATTGAGCTATTAGAGTTATCCCCATACAAACTCATAAATAAAAATGAAGCACTCAGCACAACAGGCAAAACTGACTTTTCACCCCTATCAACGTCTGAATTTTCAAAATTACCTTTAAACTGTGACTTGAAATTATATGCATCCATCCCTAGCGGATCATTGTAATCAATATTTTTATCTATTGTCAGCTCTAAAGATTCTGCAGAAACGCCTACAGATAAAACCTGGATGAAAACTAACACTAATAATTTCTTATACATACATTCCCCTACAATAAAGTCTAAATAGTCAGTAAAAACACACCGTAATCACGCCAAAAGCACGGGTCACATTCTTCACTATATGATCCTTTAGCACGACAATAATCGCAGCCACTTCGATTATAGACCATTATAAGTTATTGCGAGCCTATACCACCGCTAGTATTAATCGCAGGTAATTGGGACTCATATGTTTTGTGTAAAAGTGCCACATTAAAAATCTAACCTAAAGCGAGTATACCTAACCTTATTATGGTTAATCATATATTACTGCTCCACTTAGAAATTCGCAGAATCCTGATTTATAGAATTCTTTAATCCCTTTCGGTGTATTTTTGCTGCGCATGGCCTTCAGCGCATCTCGCTTTAAGATATAGCCTTCCAACAAAGTAATTGAATTTGGTAAGTGATAGGTTCCTATATCTTCAACCCTTTTCTACTGCAGCACTTAAGGCTTTGAGGCTTGCTAATGCCGCATCTTTTGTAAATGCGCTTTCTTCCCATTGATGGCTAGGCTCAATACTACTTTCACTTTTTGAACAGATATCGCCGGCATTTACAATATTTGATAATAGTACTAAAGCTATAAGTGTTATTTTCATGTAGTTCTCAACATAATGCATGAAAGCTGTGTCCCTGCGAAAGAAACAATTGATACTAGGACTTCATATTTATCACTACTACTTTCGATTAAACTTAACATCACTCACCACAAATCAACTCAAAAAATATACCTAACCATTACTAATATTTCATTCCTCTTCTGCCATATATAGTTTGTGCTTTAAAATAAGGCAAAAACTCTGATTTAAAATAATACCGAGTATCTTATGGTGCATAATTCAACCTAACTTTAAACTCACCATACAATTTACTCATTAAAATAGTGCATTACTCACCGCTCTAGCAATAAAGTTAAACTTAAAAATAGAAAAACACACTAATTCCGCCAATTAAAATCATTTACAAAATCATAAAAAAACTTAACTGCAACAAAACACAATTAATGAGAACAGCATCTCACTAACTTATACGATTAAATCTAAATTCTAGGTGAAAAATATTATTCATCCAACCTTCCCCAACAACCAACCAGCCTAAACGAAAAAAACATATAAAATTTATATTCAATAAACCCCTCAACTATTAAAACTATATAAAAAAAATTTTATTTCAATTTAAAATACAACTATCAAAGAGATCCTCATCACACTTTGCATTAAAAAATTTAATATTTACTGAGCTTTTTAACTACAATTACATTTAAATCTAATATTAAAGTAGTATTTAATTAAACATTAAAAAAACATTATTTATAAATTAAAAAAACTTAAATTTTTACAGATAATAAGTATTTACATTTATATAACATGAAGGTAGATTTCGATCACTTGCAAAAAACTTTAAAAAAAACAAAATTGATAATATTTTTAATATAAATTTTCATGAACATTATTAAATTAACACTACATCTACACCGCTCAACACCACTTATTAACCAAAAATAAACAGTATCAACTGCACAACCAAAATATAAAACCATTAAAAATAGTCTACTGTTACACACTTTAAATATTTAATTGTTTTTATTTACAATAAAAAACATATAAACAACACCACTACGATTCACTAAAAATAAAAAACCAAACACTAACCAGTAAAAGTATAGCTTTTAATACATGACCTGATTATGACTTAGTCATTTAAACAGCAAGCATGCATTAATTTTCACATCAATATAAAAACAAAACACTTAATTTTTAGAGGGTTATTATCTGTGAATAAAAAATCAATCGTTTTCATCAGTATTACAGCTGTCGCTATCGGCTCTTACGCTTACCTTTCAAGTAATAGTGATATCCATATGGTAGCCAACATGGGGATTACCCCCTCAAAAATCGACATAACAAAACCCGTAACCAAGCAAGAACCTATCGAAAAAAGAAAAACAATCGCTACGCCTCCAGAAAAGCCGCAACACACTAAGAGAACCGAACCCGTTCATATTGACGACCTAATGTTCACATCATCACAAAAAGCTGAAGAGTTTTTAAAAGCGTCCGGTAAATTACGGCCAGATCTAGCAGGCGAAGTTTATTTAGAAATTAATGCGGCGCAATTACTAGGATTAACCAAGGGCGACACTTTTAAGCTAGATATTCCAGAACTAAACATACTTCATGATATTGAGGTAAAAGAGGCCTACCAAGATCAGTTTGGCAATAAAACCGTCAAAGCACACCTATCAGACCAAGATGCAGCATACGGATCTGTCTTTACAATCAATGAACGCGCCATTTATGCAAATGTATCGACACCTGATGGCATATATGTAATGCAAGGCAATGGTCAATATGTCTGGATGGCCGAAACTAATGACCTAAGTAAAGAAGCGGTCATGGACCCTATGTGAAATTAAGACATCTTCATAAAAGAAAAATATGAATAAAAAGGTGAAGTAATCAATAGTGTTCAATCTGTCAATAAGATGGTCACTCTGTGATTTCCTATAACTTATAAGTGTTACCACCCTTTTTCAATTCAATTTTGATTGAAAAAATGCAAGACCACAATAATGAAAAGGAAAGTACCATGATAAACGCAATAACCAGAAAAAACTTGTTAGGCTTATCTCTTTCAGCATTAGTAAGCCTACCTGCTGTAGCAACCGATGTGATGATTGATGTTTATTATACTCCTGAGGCAGAAAGCAGAAGCTTTGATATCCAAACCGAGATATCTAATATGATTGAAACATCCAACCAATATTATGCAGATAGTGGCTTATCGATAGAACTAAAATTAGTCGCTAAGCCTTATGGTTTATCAACTAATTATGTAGCATCAAACCTAAGCGTTGACCGCTCTGCCGACGGCATCGAAAGTGTTTATAAAAATTCTTCGATCAGAAGATGGCGAGATGAATACAAGGCTGATTTTGTTGCTGTGTTAGGCTCTCGTGTTTCGTTCCCTGGTGGCGGTTATATTTGTGGTATTGCAGGTGATATATATGGCATGGCAATCAATCCTACTGACTATAAAAGATATCAAAGCTATGCCTATAACATTACGTCAACCGACTGCGGCAACCCAACCATGACGTTCATACACGAGCTTGGTCATAACATGGGTCTAGGCCATTCTGTCAGACAAGGTGCCGTTGGTGGTGTTTATGAATACGGTGTTGGCTATGGTGTCGATTATGAGTTTTCAACCATCATGGGATACCCTCATGAGTTCAATACAACTAATCAGTTAGCTGTTTTCTCTGACCCTGATCGTACTTGCACATCGGGCTATGCATGTGGTCGCAGTGACGCCGATGCACAAAAAGCTCTCAGCCTAGTAACAAAAGAAATTGCTGCATTTAAATAATCAATAGACGCTTTATTGAATAAGGGCCTTCATCTTAAGGCCCTTATTTTTTTGCATATCATGCTGTAAAGCATTTAGATTACATCTGCCAATGTTTTGTATATGACAATACTCATCTTACATCATGCAACGTTATATATTACTGATAACCATATGCATAATACATATATGATTGAATTTCATTCCCTTTGTGCAGTCCATATATCAACCTAAACTCTAGCACAAGCTGTCCACCATAGCGGTTAAGCTAACAATGTGATGCCTACAAATAAATGCGACACCTATTGAATGGCAATCTAATCTAAAACTTCAGCCACCCTGCTTTGTCGCAATAATGCACATCTATTTTTATGACACTGAACCCCAAGTTCATAAAGCAAAAATAAAAAAAGCCGCTTATTTTCATAAGCGACTTTTTCTTTTTATTTATTGCTCTACCTATCTTTCATTAATAATTAACGCTTCAAGCTAACGAGTGATTAATCGTCTTTTACCAGTTGATCCATCAATTCTTGCTCTTCGTGCAGGTCGTCGATGTCATCATTGGTATGAGGCAATATTAAGTTTAATGCGATTGCCACAAGGCCACATAAGCTTACGCCTTGTAAGCTGAAGTCACCAAAGGTAAACGCCATGCCGCCAATACCAAACACTAACGTGGTCGATACAATCACAAGGTTACGGCGCTCGTTTAGGTTAACTTTTGCTTTAATCAAAATATTCATACCCACTGCGGCAATGGAGCCGAACAGTAGAATCAGAATGCCTCCCATAACAGGTGTCGGAATGGTTTGTAGCAAAATACCAAACTTAGCAATGAAGGCTAACAAAATAGCGATACCCGCCGCCCACGTCATGATAACGGGGTTAAATGAACGGGTTAACATAACGGCGCCAGTGACTTCTGAATATGTCGTATTTGGTGGGCCGCCAAATAAAGATGCCGCTGATGTGGCTAAGCCATCACCTAATAAAGTACGGTGTAAACCCGGTTTTTCAACGTAGTTTTTGCCGGTTACGCTGCTGATCGCTAATACATCACCCACGTGCTCTATGGCAGGGGCAATCGCCACTGGCAACATGAACAAAATCGCCGCAAGGTGAAATTCGGGTGCAATGAAGTTTGGCATGGCGATCCAATCTGCATTGTTCACTTGCGCCATGTCGAGCATGCCACTGAAACCCGCAACCGCATAACCTACCGCAACACCCGCTAAGATAGGCACTAAACGAAAAATACCTTTGGCATACACAGCCACAATTAATGTACTGACTAAAGCAGACATTGAAACCAAAAGCGCTTGGCCATATGGGAACAATTCTGCGGCGCCATCGCCCGTTTTACCCATGGCCATGTTCACCGCAATTGGGGCTAAACCTAAACCAATAATCATAATGATTGGGCCAGTCACCACTGGCGGCATAATACGATGCAAAAAGCCTGGGCCGCGAATCGCCACAATACTGGCCAATACTACATACACTAAACCCGCACAAAAAAGCGCACCCATGGTGGCTGGCGTTCCCCATGTTTGCACACTGAAGGCAATCGGCGCGATAAACACAAACGACGATGCTAAGAAAACCGGCACGCTACGCTTTGTGACCACTTGAAATATAAGTGTGCCCACACCCGCCGTGAATAACGCCACGCTTGGGTCAAGGCCAGTGATTAACGGCATTAATACCAATGCGCCAAATGCTACAAACAGCATTTGTAAGCCCGCTAAGGCCGTTCGCCAGGTTTTGTTTTCAACTTGATTACTCATTAAACACCCTTACTTCTTATTTTGTACCGAAGATTTTATCGCCCGCATCACCCAAGCCTGGGATGATGTAGCCTTGCTCATTTAAATGACTATCTACGGATGCAGTATAAATGTCGACGTCAGGGTGTGCCGCTTGTACTTTTGCGATGCCTTCTGGTGCAGCAACCAATACTAATGCACGGATGCTTTCGCAACCCGCTTCTTTTAATAAGTCGATGGTGGCAATCATTGAGCCACCTGTGGCAAGCATTGGGTCAATCACCAACGAAATTCGCTGATCAATGTCGCCCGCTAGTTTGTCGAAGTAACTTACAGGCTCTAGGGTTTCTTCATCACGGTACAAGCCAACTACGCTGATTTTGGCGCTTGGTAATAATTCCAAAACGCCATCGAGCATGCCAAGGCCAGCACGCAAAATAGGCACGACGGTGATTTTTTTACCACGAATACGTTGTGCCGTAATTTTTCCGCACCAGCCATCCATTGTGTAATCTTCGAGCTCTAAGTCTTTGGTCGCTTCATAGGTAAGTAGATTACCGATTTCACCCGTTAGCTGACGAAAGCTACGAGTACTGCGATCACTTGCTCGCATCAAGCCAAGTTTATGCTTAACCAGAGGGTGGCTGATTTCATATACGCTCATGGGGAACCTCTATTGAACTTTGAAAATGTGTGCACTGACCGATTAAATGGAACGACGTCCAGAGTCAGTTTAACGCGATGATGCGAATTTTGTCACAGACAGGAAAAACAGGCGACAACAAATTGACCAAACGATCAACTTACCCGCTTTTTTAGCGCTTTTTTGCAAAAAAATATGTCCAACCCCATTTTTAGAGCAAAAAAAACCCGCCAAAGGCGGGTTAAAAGTAGAACCGAAGTTCTCGCTACATTCTCACTGTACTCCCTTACGGAAACACGAATGCATCATGAAACCTATTGAAATGCTTATCTGTAGCAGAAATGTATACTATTGTAACATCTTGTAAAATCAGGCTTTTTTTTAACCAAGTTTCAAATTTAGTCTATCTAGTAATGGATACTTGATGATTTTGCGGCCACAGCAAACTCATTTTTGCACCCTCCCAGCGGCTCTTATTAACAAAGGCTTGACCGCCATGCCAATAGATAATCCGACGTACAATCGACAAACCCAAGCCATAGCCGCCAGATGCTCGAGTGCGGCTATCGTCCAAGCGTGTAAAAGGTGAAAACACACGTTGCCAATCTTTTTCAGGAATGCCCTCGCCGTCGTCCTCAACATCAATGCGGCAAATACCATTATCAAAACTGTACTCTAACCAAACTTGGCCTTTGGCATAGCGGCATGCGTTGCCCACTAAGTTTTGTATGGCGCGATGCATATACCGGTATTCGACATCACTAAAAATTTGGTCTTCATTCACAGTTTGGCTATGCCAATTGATTTCAACTTTGTCTGTGCGTCTGCGCGTCTCTTCCACGACTTGATCCACCAAGTCCAGCATATTGGCTTGCTTGAATTCTAAAATTGGACCGCCCTCTTCAAGGCGAGCGTAGGTTAAAATTTCATCAACTAGTTCATCTAACTCTTGCAGGTCTTGATCCATTTCATGCAATTGTTTTTGCGTGTAATCATCTGTGGTGGTGTCTTCGAGCATCTGCACACCAAAGCGCATGCGCGCAACGGGGGTGCGCAGTTCATGGCTCACCGCGCGAATCATTTCTTTTTGCACCGCCATCAATCTCTGAATGTGACTGGCCATACGGTTAAACGACTCACCCAGTCGACCAAATGCATCTTGCGACTCCACTTTCACCCGTGAGTTCAAGTGTCCTGTCGCAATACGAGTAGCTGCACGCTCTAATCGCTGCAAGTTCACTTCAAAACGATACACCAACCAATAAACGGCAATGCCGGTTAAAATAATGGCCAAGGCAATCACCACAAAAACAGACTGCAATGACAAGCCTTGGCGAAAAACAATCGGGCCCATTTCAATGGTCTGCTGGGTTTCCGGTAGATAAGTATAAAATCGACCACTGCTGCCATCTAAGTCATAAAAGGCTGAGTAATTTGGCGCGATCATATTGGCCCGTTCATTTTCATATTGAGCCGCCTCACTTTGATCCAACACTCGTACCGGTAAATTATTTACATTGGAGTACAGTGCAATCAATTCAGACAATCCTTGCTCTTCACGCTGAACAAGCTGACGAATTAAAGAGGCGGCACCACGAATATGGGTCGTGCGGAAATCTAGGAACGTACCTTCTAAAAGATATCGGGTTTGGTTTAACGCGACACCTGCTTGCACCTTTAGGCCGCCATCGCCTGTGTTCGTTAAAAGATATTGGCCGTCTTCGAGTCTGGCTTTATCGATTGAGCTTAAATTAGATTGTTTGATAGGCGTTAGGGTAAGCGGCACGCCTAACAATTTAGAAACAGACGCAACGTCGCCTTTAGAGGCTTTAATTTCGCCCGTAGCAAGTAACAAAATACCGCCCATGATGCTTTGCTGATGTTGCTTATGATTTATATGATCAACCAGCCACAACGAACCTAACGTCGAAATGGAGACCAACAATAAAATCGTTAACACCCCGATATACACACGAGAAAAAATGGTGTCTCTCCTGCCTGCAAAAAAACGATTGTGCCTATATTTCTTTTACAAACAAGTAACCTTTACTGCGAACCGTTTTAATTCTTTTGGGCTGCAACGGGTCATCGCCTATTTTAGGCCGTATACGACTAATACGAACATCAATAGAACGATCTTGGCCGTCATACTCAATGCCCCGTAACGCCGTGAAGATTTCTTCACGACTGAGTACTCGCCCAGCATTGGAGCTTAGCAGCCAAAGCAGATCAAATTCGGCACTGGTTAAATCGATCGACTCTTCATCTAACCACGCTTCTCGCATGCTGTTATCAACCACAAGATTGGCAAAGGTCACTCGGTTTTGTTCACCGCTCGCTCCGGCTTTAGTCGCGTTATGATCAGGGGTTTCTTTCACTCGACGCAGTAATGCTCGAATACGTGCAAGCAGCACGCGCGGACGCGCCGGCTTTGCTAGATAATCATCAGCCCCCATTTCTAAACCAAGCACCTGATCAAGGTCATCATCTCGAGCCGTCAGCATGATAATCGGGCCGTTATAATATGGACGCACCAAACGGCAAATGGACAAGCCATCTTCACCTGGCAACATAAGATCTAAAATGACCAAGTCAGGCTGCTCACTTTTTATACGACCAACCGCAACCGAGCCATCACCCTCCACAGACACCTGCATGCCATTGGATTCGAGATATTCTTGCGTTAAGCCCGCTAAACGCTCGTCATCCTCAACAATTAAAATCTGCCACGCTTCATCAGATTGCTGTGTCTGTTCCATAGATCATCCTAGAATAGGTAAGTAACTTTAATATACATTAATTTAGACTCTTGTCGGCATCCTGCCCAATCTTGTAAATATTTTCAGCTTTTGCTTGAAAGATCATGTGCCCACATTTTAAGATTAGTTGATATTACTGATAACGACACTCTGGCGTTAGCCACTACTAACAGCCTCTATTTACACACTTATTACCCACCGATTACCCACAATTTATCCACAAGTTCATTTCCGCCTAAACACAACATATAGGTTGATTCTATTTCCCAAGCACAATATCCTGTGCTTATTCCGAGTTTGAGCAGTATTGATTGCTCGCATTTTGAACACAATTACTTAAAATAAGAACAAAGTGATCAATTGGCAGCCAAATCTTCATTCGGAACTTCAACAAACCAATTTTTTTATCCTCTCTATTATTAGAGTCGATGTTTTTGTATGGGTAAGGGGCAGAAATGAACAGCACACTTCATGTAACAAAGCGCGACGGAAATCGTGCTCCTTTAGATTTAGATAAAATTCATAAGGTGCTTACATGGGCTGCAGAGGGTCTAGATAACGTCTCTGTATCTGAAGTTGAATTACGCGCACAAATCCAACTAAATGAAGGTATTACCACTTCTGATATTCATGAAACGCTTATTAAGTCGGCGGCTGATTTAATCTCAGAGAATACGCCTGATTATCAATACATGGCTGCGCGTTTAAACATCTTCCATTTGCGTAAAAAAGCCTACGGTCAATTCGAGCCACCTACTCTATATAATCAAGTCGCTCGCTTAGTCGATAGCGAACGTTATGATCGCCACTTACTAGAAGATTACACCGAAGCTGATTTCCAAGAGATGGACAACTTCATTGACCATAACCGCGACCTTAACTTTGCCTATGCAGCGGTTAAACAACTTGAAGGCAAATACCTCGTACAAAACCGTGTGACAGGTGAAGTATTTGAAAGCCCTCAGTTTTTGTATGTCCTAATTGGTGCGTGTTTATTCGCCAGCTATGATAAGTCAATTCGTATGGATTACATTCGTCGTTTTTACGATGCGGTGTCTATGTTCAAGCTGTCACTACCAACGCCAATCATGGCGGGTGTACGTACTCCGACTCGCCAGTTCAGTTCATGTGTATTAATTGAAACCGACGACAGCCTAGACTCAATCAACGCAGCCGCGGGTGCCATCGTTAAATACGTATCGCAACGCGCGGGCATTGGTATCAATGCTGGCCGTATCCGTGCATTGGGTAGCCCTATTCGTGGCGGTGAAGCGTTCCATACTGGTTGTATCCCATTTTATAAGCACTTCCAAACAGCGGTTAAAAGCTGCTCTCAAGGTGGCGTACGCGGCGGTGCTGCTACGTTGTTCTACCCTATTTGGCACATGGAAGTTGAATCGTTATTGGTTCTTAAAAATAACCGCGGTGTTGAAGAAAACCGTGTACGTCACTTAGATTACGGCGTACAGCTCAATAAAGTGATGTATGAGCGTTTGATCAAAGGTGGCAACATTACATTGTTCAGCCCATCTGACACACCAGGCTTATACGATGCGTTCTTCGAAGACCAAGTGAAATTTGAAGAGCTGTACATTAAGTACGAAAACGATCCACATATTCGCAAGCAAACCATTAAAGCGGCTGAACTGTTTTCTATTTTGATGCAAGAGCGTGCCAGTACTGGTCGTATTTACATTCAAAACGTCGATCACTGTAATACTCACAGCCCGTTTGATTCAACCGTTGCGCCGATTCGCCAATCAAACTTATGCTTAGAAATTGCTCTGCCAACTAAGCCGTTAAAAGAAATCAACGACCCTGAAGGTGAAATCGCCCTTTGTACGCTAGCGGCGTTCAACTTAGGTGCCATTGAAAACCTAGACGAATTAGAAGAACTGGCTGACATTATTGTGCGTGCCCTTGATAACTTATTAAGCTATCAGGATTACCCAATGCCTGCGGCTGAAATTTCAAGCATGTCACGTCGCACATTAGGTGTAGGTGTCATTAACTACGCATACTACCTTGCTAAGAATGGCGTTAAATACAGCGACGGCAGCGCACTGGGCTTAACTCACCAAACCTTTGAAGCGATTCAGTATTACCTGTTAAAAGCATCAAACAAGCTGGCGAAAGAAGTTGGCCCATGTGAGAAGTTTAACGAAACAACCTACTCACAAGGTATCTTGCCAATTGATACCTACAAAAAAGAACTCGATGCCGTATGCAAAGAAGAGCTTCGTTACGATTGGGAAGCCCTGCGCAATGACATTACAACCCACGGCCTACGTAACTCAACACTAACCGCATTGATGCCATCTGAAACATCGTCTCAGATCAGTAATGCCACCAACGGTATTGAGCCACCACGTGGCTACATCAGTGTTAAAGCATCCAAAGACGGCATCTTAAAACAAGTTGTGCCTGACTTTGAAAATATCAAAGGTAATTATGAGTTGTTATGGCAGTGGCCAAACAACGAAGGCTACTTACAGCTAGTGGGTGTGATGCAGAAGTTTGTTGACCAAGCCATTTCGGCCAACACAAACTACGATCCATCTAAATTTGATGGCGGTAAAGTGCCGATGAAAGTCTTATTAAAAGACTTATTAACCAGCTACAAACTGGGTCTTAAGACGTTGTATTACCACAATACCCGTGACGGTGCTGATGATTCTCAACAAGACTTAGAAGACGATTGTGCAGGCGGTGCTTGTAAAATCTAGTACACCTAAAGCCCTAGCGGGCTTTTCGGTTTTCAAATCATTAAGGGCTGTATGTTTACATACTGCCCTTATTCAATAAGTGAAAACTTATTGTCATTTTCAGAAGTGTAAAACATGGCTTATCAAACATTTAATCGCAATACATTCGACACCTTTAGCCAGCCTATGTTTTTTGGCGAACACGTCAATGTATCGCGCTACGACACACAAAAATATAAAATTTTCGAACAGCTAATTGAAAAGCAATTGTCTTTCTTTTGGCGCCCTGAAGAAGTGGATCTTTCGACTGACCGTAAAGATTTTGCAAATTTACCAGAGCACGAAAAACATATTTTCCTAAGCAACCTTAAATACCAAACATTACTCGATAGTATTCAAGGGCGCTCTCCTAACGTAGCGTTACTGCCTATTGTTTCTTTGCCTGAACTAGAAACATGGATAGAAACATGGTCATTCAGTGAGACCATTCATAGCCGCTCTTACACGCATATTATTCGTAATGTCATCAGTGATCCTGCCGCCGTATTTGACGACATTGTTTCTAACGAATACATCACCAAGCGTGCAGAAAGCGTCACCAAATATTACGACGACCTTATTGAAAGCGTAACTTATTACCAAAACTTGGGTGAAGGTAAGCATGAAATAAACGGTAAAATCGTCGAAATAAGCCTGCGTGATTTAAAACGCAAACTGTATCTAACCGTTGCCTCTGTAAACGTATTAGAAGCCATTCGTTTTTATGTGAGCTTTGCGTGCAGCTTTGCATTTGCAGAGCGTGCAAAAATGGAAGGCAACGCCAAAATCATTAAATTGATTGCTCGTGATGAAGCGCTTCACTTAACGGGCACTCAGCACATGCTGCAAATTTGGGCCATGGGTAAAGATGACCCAGAAATGGGTGAAATCACCAAAGAATGTCGCGACGATGTGATCGAGATTTTCCGTGAAGCCGCCGAGCAAGAAAAAGAATGGGCTGAGTATTTATTCAAAGACGGCAGCATGATTGGCCTGAATAAAGATATTCTTTGCCAATACGTTGAATACATTACAAACCAGCGCTTAGCTGCGGTTGGCCTTGATAGCATTTTCACAACAAAGCAAAACCCACTGCCGTGGATCAACGCTTGGTTAGTGAGCGACAATGTGCAAGTAGCCCCACAAGAAGCTGAAATTAGCTCTTACCTAGTGGGTGCCATTGATAGCGCATTATCACTAGAAGACTTCAGCGATATCGAACTTTAAGCTCGACGTAACTATGTTGGCAATGCGAGATAAATCAAAAGAGTCAAACTCAGAGTTTCATCTTGAAGATGATGCCATCGACCATCAGGACTTTCAGCTTGAAAGTCCTGAGGCGCCCTCATCTTCTGACGAGGCTCGCCCACAATCTGAACTGTACCTGCCGGTTGGCAACCCAGAAGCCCCTCAAGATGACCAACAACTTGAAATCCAAGGCTTCGAGAAACCCGTATACAATCTGCAAATAGACGGCATCGCTGAGCCTTTAGCGTTTCACTATGCCAATAATTTACTTGAAAGCTTAGAGGCACAAGGTGTTCAACTGCCCTACCAATGCCGAGAAGGCTATTGTGGTGGTTGTCGCACGGACTTAGTCGAAGGCAAAGTGGCTTACCTGCAAGAGCCTATGGCTTGGATCAATGAAGGTGAGATATTACCCTGCTGCTGCGTCCCCAAGACTGCGTTAAAACTCAAGCTTAAAGGTTAACTTAAACACCGAAAGGACACCCTATGATTCGCCCTACCATTGGTAAAGTAGCTCCTGCCTTCACCACACTAGACGAAAACGGCAGCAAAGTAGCCTTGAAGGATTTTCGTGGGCAAACCGTCGTGTTGTATTTCTACCCTAAAGCCATGACGCCTGGCTGCACCACACAAGCGTGCAGTCTACGAGACAGCAAAAAAGAACTCGATAAGCTGAATGTCGTAACACTTGGAATTAGTCCTGATGCGCCAGCTCGCCTTCTAAAGTTTAAAGAACGTGACGAGCTTAACTTCACCCTTTTATCGGATGAGGACCACACGATTGCCGAAAAATACGGCGTGTGGGGCCTTAAGAAGTTCATGGGACGTGAATATGATGGCATTCACCGCATTACCTTTATTATTGATGAGAAAGGCAAGCTGATTCATATTATGGACAAGTTCAAAACCAAGACTCACCACGAGGATGTATTGAACTACTTAAAAGGTGAATAAATTAAATTATTCATCTAAATAAGCCTGTTACGCTACTCTGTCTATACTTAAGTTTGAATCACAGACAGAGTAGATCTTATTATAAAAAACGTCTGATTATTACGTTTAAGAATAAGACTCCCATTCATTCGGAGGAAACATGGCCAACCTAAATGCACATTACGACTTTGACCGCTTTGCAGAATATCTTTGTGTCACACTGGCTGACAATGCCGCACGCTGCGAGCACGGCCTCAATAAAATTCAAAAAATCCGCGTCTACACATCAAAAGACAAGCTATGGCCGACTCGCTTCAAGGTCATCTTAGACAACGAACTAATTGCATCCATGCAAACCCATGTCAACGACGACGCCAGCCATAACATCCAATACCGTTATCGTTGCCCAAGCAGCATTCCATTTGAAGCAAATGCAGGTAGCCGCATTACCAACTTATTTATTGAACAAGCAAAATCATTAGACGCTGATTTCTACCGTGAGGCATGGTCTTTTAATATACCCGGCTGCCTGCCTTTTTTATTAAAAGAACTGGCCTACCGTAACGTCACTCAAAACCTAGCAAAACAATTACAGCACCAAGGCATTCATACCACTGACGACTTCAGTGTGCAGTTTCATGATGGTGAAAACTTTTTAAGCTTTAATTACGGCAATATCGCTCAGCAAATTACACAACAAATTCATTTTTACCTCACCGACCCAAAGGTCAAACAGCTCGCTACGGACATCAGCTTTAAGCATCCTCAAAACAAGCAATGGTTTATGGGCCTAAATTAATCCATTTTCGACGAGCAAAAAAAAAGCCCCTAAGTAAGCTGCTTACTTAGGGGCTTTTTTAGTGAAATCGAATTATTTATTCGATTTCACTACGTTTTTAACCTTCTGAATTAAATTATCCATAAGCTCTTTGGCTTCTTGCCAAGCTTCTTCGCTTAATTCTAACAAGCTTTCACGACGCAAAGTTTCTTGACCGATCATATTTTCGAGATCTTCAATCACTTTATGTTGCGCTTTTAAAATCTTTTTGTTGGCCTTTTTTTCTAAATCAGCCAGCGTCGATTTTGCATCCTTGACCTGTTTTTGCAGTTCCTTAATTCGTTTCTTACCCATAGCTATCTCCTTAGCTCATGCTAGACATAATAAATACACACAAGCCCGGCAGCAGGAAGAATACACTCAGTACGTACAGTGCCGCTAAAGAGTGACGCTTTGTTGCTACTTCGGCTAAACGCTCGGCTGCTTTTAAAGGTATCTCTCTGAGGAAAGGAATACCGTATATCACTATGACACCCAGCAAATTATACATTAAGTGTACAAGTGCAATTTGCAGAGCAACCACTGCACCAACGCCTGATACAGCCGTTGCCGCTAATAACGCCGTGATGGTAGTACCAATATTAGCACCTAATGTGAACGGATAAATATCGCGAGGCTTAAATACGCCAGAACCAACAAGCGGTAATCATTAAACTGGTGGTCGTTGAAGACGATTGAACCAACACAGTCACAACCGCACCACTGGCAATACCAGAGATTGGGCCACGACCAATGGCACCGTGTAGAATTTTCTTAGCGCGACCAACCATAAGGCCTTTAAGCACACGACCAATAATCGTAATGGATACGAAAATTAATAGAATACCCAAAACAATAAGCGTAATTGCCGCTACTTTATCAGGGAACACACCTAACAGTGATTTAATTTCACTGATAACAGGCTTGGTAATGGGCTTGATGAAGTTAAAGCCCTTCATGCTCATAGAATCTGCGCCAATCATATGCGTTGAAAGCCAAGCACTGGCTTTCTCTAAGAAGCCAAAGATAATTTCAAGCGGAAGGAAAATCGCCACACACATAAGGTTAAAGAAGTCATGAACCGTAGCGGCTGCGAAAGCACGACGGAATTCCGATTTTTTGCGCACATGGCCTAAACTCACCAACGTATTGGTAATAGTCGTACCAATGTTGGCACCCATGACCATAGGAATCGCAATTTCGATAGGCAAGCCGCCAGCAACCAAACCAACAATAACAGAAGTAACGGTGCTAGAGCTTTGTACGAGGGATGTTGCAAGAATACCGATTAGAAGTGCGAGGAATGGATTTGTAGCAAAGGCGAAAAGCTCTCTTGCGCCTTCAGAGCCACCCGATACCCACTTAAAGCCTGAGCCGACCAAGCCCACCGAGAGTAAGATCGCATATATACCCGCTAATAAAATTAGCCAGCTTAAAATACGCTTTTGAGTGGTGTTAGTCAGTTGTTGTTCAGCAGATTCAGTCATGCCAGAACCCTATCTAAAAATTTGGCGCAAGTTTAACACTGCGTCTCCATTAGTACAGTTCTAAACCCACCTCTATTTAGATAAAAGGCAAAAAAAAAGCGCCTAAAAGGCGCCAAATAAAATAAGGAGTCACACAATGATCAGCTTTTAAACAAAACTGATGTGGCTAATATAGCCTAGCACTTAAGTCAATACCGTTTCTTTTATAAGGTATTTTGTAAACTTATGTAACAGAAGTGAATATTTTAAGGGCTTGGTCGATATATATTCTATGATGCGACCCTTTCATTACATGCTTGCGCTCTCCGTTATTCTGCACTGCCATACTTCATGGGCTGAGTTTTTCGGCGTTTATAGTGGTATTAACCAAATTCAACACCAATACCTTATCGATACCGCTGACGACAAAGAGCAAACCTATGGTGCCTCACTTGATATGCAAGCCTACCGAAAACAGCCAACAGGCTGGATGGCACGAGGCCCAAAAGCGCGAGCACAGCAAAGCACTAACCACATTGATCTAGATGTTCATGCTTCGCTATATCAGTTTCATACTCACCAAGGGGTTTGGCTAGAATTTGAATGGCAGAAAAACACTCTCGAAACGGTAATCGGCAGCAATCAAATATACATCGATGAATCAGGCCTTGCCCAATCCCTCACCAGCGGAGATACCGTCTTGCTTGAGCGGCAATTTTTACGCGGCCAGGCATCACTTGGCTACCTAAAAACCAAACTAAACAATTACAGTTTCAAATCAGAAGATAGCAACGGCAACGTTATTACAATTGATAAAGATGGCCGCTCGCAAGCACACGCACCGGAAATATCAGGTGCAACCGCTTTAAATATTAGCTTTACAGAATCAATAAAACTGCGATTAGAAACAGAATACAAAGACACCTATTACTTTTCTAATAGCCACGACCAAAAATCAGAAAGCTATCAACTTTGGCATGCCGCACTCAGCTACACCAAAGGCAATAGCAGCATAAGTTTACATGGCCACAATTTAACGGATGAAGACTATGCTGTTAAAGGGTTCTACTTTGGTAATGACCCACGAGACGGTTACGCTGCAAAAACCTACACTCAACTTGCTGCGCCACGCTTAATCACTATTCAAGCCACTCAGCATTTTTAACAAACCGTAGGTCGGGCACCGCCCGACAAAAACCTCGGCAGGCAATGCCTGCCCTACTACATTAACGCAAAACTGGAGCCCACATGGAACTATCCGTTGAGATCAGCAAATATCCATTGGCCGATGATTACATTCCGGCCATTAAAGATTTCATCGATCGCTTAAATGCCACCGATGGCATCAGCGTGGTGGGCAACACCATGAGCACGCAAATTTTTGGCGAATACGATTTAGTCATGTCTATTTTAAGTAAAGAAATGAAACGCTCATATGAGCAATTTGGTAAAGCGATTTTTGCGTGCAAATTTATTGGTGCGAATCTAGACCCTGCACTTAATCCACATGGCGACAACTAAGGTCTAATTATGGAAGCTGATATTCAAGCACCCACATCTTTCGCCGATACGTTTATCCAAAGTGTCATCTCCGCCGCGCAGGCCATGAGCTACTGGGAAGTCATCGCTGTATTACTCGGCGTTGCGTATTTAGTATTAGCCATGCGTGAAAACAGCCTATGCTGGTATGCAGCCTTCGGCAGTACGGCTATTTTTAGTTGGTTGTTTTTTGATGTCAGTCTAGTTATGGAGTCCGCATTAAATGTGTATTACCTAGCTATGGCAATATACGGCTGGTACATCTGGAACAAAAAGCCACAAAACTCCGCAATGCAAAATTCATTAACACCTAAGCTTCCCATTACCACATGGACTGGAAAACAGCATACACTTACCATTGGTGGCGTACTCGTCATGACGCTCATAAGTGGCTTCTTATTAAGCGAAAACACGACTGCTGTCATGCCCTACCTAGATTCATTTACCACTTGGGGTGCAGTAGTCACAACGTATATGGTTGCAAAAAAAGTACTTGAAAATTGGATTTACTGGTTTGTCATTGATGCTTTAGCCATATATTTATACATAGATCGCGAGTTATATTTAACCGCGCTACTCATGGCCGTATATGTGGTTATGGTAGTCTTCGGTTATGCTGCATGGCTAAAAATATACAAAGCACAAACAAACAACAACCAAAGCACAGCCCGCATAAATATGAAAATAGAGTCACAAGCCCTTAATGAAGCATTACAAGATTGGTCGCTATGGCCAATCTTAAACCAATGTAATCAAGCAGCTTGTACCTTTACACCACTAGAACAAGGTCTAACGAACGAAAACTGGCTGGTCACCCTTAGCAAAGTTAGACTATCGCTTATACACAGTAGCGATACACAAGACTTTACTCCACAAAACTCAGTCTTAGAAACACCTCAACAATTTGTCATTCGCATTAATGCGAGTAACGCACAATCGCTCAATATTGACCACAAAAGTGAATATGAAATAGTCGAAAGTATTAGCGCATTAGACCTTTGCCCTATTATTTTGTACAAAGAACCTAGCTTTAAATATTGGGTGCGCCCTTACATTGATGGCCACACATTAGCCGAGCTAGAAGCACATGATTTTAACATCAACAATGAACTGGCCAGCATTGCTAGAATATTAAGACAAGCACACAAGCAACCAATAAAATCACACTGGCCAAGCGTGGATATTATTGAGCGCGCCGAATATTTTTGGCAACAAATATTACCTAAACCAAGCATCAATACACCTGAGGCCTTAAGACTCAAACGAATACTTGATGACGCATTACAAATAGACAATCCACAAACTGCCTTGTGCCACATGGACACCAATATTCATAACTGGATCAAAGACTCCGACGGAAAGCTGCATTTAATTGATTGGGAATACGCAGGACGTGGCAACCCAATATGGGACTTGGCTGTGTTCAGTGACAGCGCAAAACTAAACACACAAGAAGAAGAGCAGCTTCTAGCTTTTTATGGTGAATATTCGTTAACTCAACTCCATCATGCAAAACTCCAAATGGAATACCTATCTATACTTTGGTTTGCGATACAAAAAAACACAGACGCAAACACGCTTTTATGTGAGCTTAAAAATTTAGCTTCACGCACTCACTAGAAAAAATCAATAAAATTCGACGCTAAAAGCAAAAAGAAGATCAATTAAACCATCTGAATGTACTGCCAATCGAAACCATCATCTCGCGTTTCACACCAGCCAACTCTGCACATTCAGGCCAAAACTGTAAACACGCCAACACGTCATCAATAATTTGTTTTGTTTTTTGCTTAGATAAACCCGTCTGCTCGGCCGCTGACAACAAATCACTCAAGATAAAATCATCACGTTTACCGTTAACGCTCATTTGATGTTTAGACGTCCACAATCCTTTTGGGTTATAGCTATACGCCACATCGAACGCTGGGCTTAATTGCCAATCACCGTTACGATCCATTAAAAACGCAATGTTTTTAGTGTGATCATCTTGGTTACGAAACACCAAATTAAACACCATGCGTTTAAATAATTGCGCCACATGCTCACGGGGAGTTTTCAATTGTCTTGCCAATACAAAGGCCTGCTCATAACTGGTAGAGGTTGGGTCATTAAAATCAAAATGCCCTAAACCGCATAAACTGGTCATGTGTAATTTATCACCATCAACGCGATCAAAACGCTTAGTCATAAAATGGGCGCGATTCCCCTCTTCTAATAACCGACTTTCCATCATTTCAATGCCTGCTTTTTGTGCAAGCAAATAATACGCATATTCAATACGGCCGTAGCCTAATGGGTCAGCCAATTCTTTATCTCGATTTTCGCTCACGCCATCAAATTTAATTAACCAGCCGTCAAACCCTGCTTGCGGTTTTACATGGCCTGGTAAAATAATATTTTCGGACTCATTCCAATTAATAATGGCTTTTGCACGAGCGCCCCCAGCGGATGTCCCTATCTGTAAGATCTGTTCGAGTGCCTCGCCATCTAAGTCATGACTGTCAATTTCAAACTGCTTTTTTTGCAACACTAAACTGGCCAAGCGCACCATTTTATCCAGCTCGATTTGAGAGCCTTCGTCGTGGTCAAAATATCGCTGGGTCGGTTTAAACTCTAACGCACCAATGGCACGGTCAGCGGTATAACATAAACGCTCGATAGGATTAAAATCAGATGGGCTGCGACCTTGTTTGATTAACCACTGGTCAATCAAGGCATTACCAAATTTATCAGGCAGCACATCAGCCAACATACCCGGTAAACCCTTAAAGGTCTCTTTGTTTAAGTTGGCAAACCGATACGGCGCGGCCCGTACAGGCATAGCGACTGGCGCTAATTCAATACCAAAGTTTTGAAATTCTGGCGTGTATTGAAAGTCAGCAACACTGGCTTGTTCATCCCAGCGCACAACGGCAATGGTTGTGCCCCACAACACCACCTCTGCAAGTTCAATGGCCATTAGTTATCATCCTTACCCGCCATAGGCCGCGCACTGGCTGGTTTTTCATCACCCCATTTTGGCTTAGGCTTACCTGCCATCTTAGGCTTCGTCACTCGCTGCGGCTTTTTAGGCTTTGCCTTATCCATTGCTAATTGCTCAATGGGCGATACGGCATCAGGGTCTGGCAAGGCCGTATGAATTTGATCAAGCAAGCCCAATGAGAATAGGTATTTAAACAAAATTGCAGTTTGCCCAGACTGACCAGACTCAATGTTTTGCGCCGCGCGTAAGCTGATTTCAGCCAATGCCGCTTGCTCTGCTTGAGTATGGCTTTGCTCAATACGAGTTTGCCGACACACCTCTCCAAGGCGCGCCAGCACTGCGTTGACAGCCTGACCAGGTAATTCAGATAACATAAATAAACCGCTTATTTGTACATATTAATTAGTAAATATAGATCAATATGCATAAATACACATATTTATTCAAGTTAAAATAAATATTTAAACAAAATAGTAGCTGATCAAGCTCAATGTTTTGCGCCGCGCCTCAGCTTATGTCAGCCAATGCCCCTTGAGTATGGCTTTGCTCACCGACACACCTCTCCAAGGCTCGCCAGTACTGAGCTGATAGCCTGATCAGGTAATTAAAATAAAACAAATAAACCGTTTATTTATACATATTGATTAATAAATATGGATCAATATGCATAAATACACATATTTTTTCAATAGCTAGTAATGTGTACTTTAGATATGGAACAACCGGCAGCCGAACATAGGCGTCACAGCACTAGACTGGCACTGGGCCAAGCGATCGCTTTAAACAAGCGAAGCGCCAGAAACAACACCAGAGAACAAAAGAGAAAAGAGAAAAGAGCAGAGAAAATAAATGATTTGCTTTGACTCAACATCGCAACTAGATTTTTCTTGCGACAATGAAGACAGACTCATAACTAACCTGCCATTCTCGCTCAATAACAAAGCCAGACGTCAATAATTTAGAAATAAGCTGACTTTTAGTAAAACGGTTAACATAAGGCGCTAAACCAAAGAACTGCATCGCAGAGATCAACCACCGAAAGGCAAAATTGATCTCCCCTATTAACGATGTACTTGAAATAAACACACCATTACGTTTTAGCAAGCGATAAATTTCAATAATCGCATCATCGACATCTTCCAAAAGATGCAATACATTCAAGCCCAAAACAGCGTCAAAATTTTCATTTTTGAATGTCAGGTTATCTAACGTACCCTGCTGAAATGTAATATTTGTTACTCCAGCCTCGATCGCCCTCTTTTTTGCCGCCTCTATCATCTTGTCAGATATATCCGTACCAACAACATGCTTCACATGAGGCGCATGACAAATGGCGGTGGCACCGCTAATATACTTTTCTGCCGATTCATCCCAAAACGCCTTCGAGTCTTTCATGGTTTATGTATTCCCAAGCATGCCCTGACAACCAAGCGAAAAGACATCATTCTATAATCACTTTTTGATATCAATCAGCAACATTTCACATATTAAATAGCATTGCTACTCAATAACTGCTTTCATCTTTATAGCCATTTTGTTTATTTTTAAGTATTAACCTTCGCTGCTTCCCAGCCCACAATGGCTGATTTTCGTGTCTCACCCCACATATAACCACCAAGATTACCACTCGCCTGAATGACCCTATGACATGGAATTAAAAATGCCACCGGATTACGACCTATTGCTGTCCCTACTGCTCTTGACGCTTTTGGTCTATCAATACTCTCAGCCATTGCACCATAAGTAGAAACCGTACCCAAAGGGATTTTCAGCAAGCTTTCCCACACCTTTAATTGGAAATCCGTACCCTTGAGATGCAATTTAATTTGATCAAGCTGCTGCCAATCTTTTTGAAAAATAAGTAACGCGCTCTGTTGAAATGCATCCACCACTTGGTGGTATTTAGCATTAGGAAAGTGAGCTTTCAAATTAGATAGTGCTTGAGCTTCATCCTCTTCAAAACACATTTGGCATATGCCTTTGGCTGTAGAAGCTACGATCAGTTTTCCGAACGGGCTATCAGCAAAGCAGTAGTTGATCACAAGATTTTCGCCCCCGTTTTTAAATTCTCCTGGGGTCATGCCTTCAATATTGACAAATAAATCATGTAATCGGCTTGTACCGGATAATCCTGCTTCATAAGCGGTATCAAGTAACGTTGATTGGTTGTCTTTTAATAATTGCTTGGCATATTCAATACTTAAATAATGAATAAACTTTTGAGGGCTAACACCCGCCCATTGCGAAAACAAACGCTGAAAGTGGAAAGCGCTTAAACCAACCACACCGGCAATTTCATTTAAAGATGGCTGATCTTTGAAATGCAACTTTATATAGTCGATAGCAGCTGCAATACGCTCATAGTTTATGTGTTGAGTATCAGCCATTTTTTAACCTTTTTTACATTCGTTGTGCATATCAACAATTTATTTAAGTCTTATTAATAGACACACCACCATCAACCAGCATAGCAGTGCCCGTTGTGAAACTTGAGTCATCCGAAGCAAGATATAGCGCCGATTTTGCCATCTCTTCTGGTGCAGCGGTACGCTTTAGGGCATGTATTTGCCTAACAAACTCAACCACTTCCGGTGCAGTGCCAAATTCTTCCGCCATTGGTGTATCTGTTCCGCCGGGCACCAACGCATTTACCCGAATGGCATGAGAGCCATATTCA